>NZ_VFEU01000001.1 GCF_007858255.1 Pseudomonas rhodesiae
TCGACCCAGGGGAAGGCCGAATATGGGTGATCCAGGTCTTCAATTCGTCGCGGTTCAGGGCGTTCCAGGCTGGGTGATTGATAGGGCACTGGAAGCGACGCGGCGGGTAGACCGCCCGAGATCGAATTGTTCTCGGGGCCAAGGGGGGTGTCGGACATGATGAATCTCCTGGCTGGGAGCGCGCTCAGGACTGGCGCGTTGTGCAAGGAGAATCAAACCCCCATCCGGATGGGGTGGGTAACTGTCAGAATTGACAGTGGCGACGAATGGCAGCCGTTGGCGTCCCGTTGATGTGATTCAGCAACATCACACTTTCCCTTAAAAATTTTTTCACGCTGCGGGTGGGTGCAACGCCGGTGGTGTATCAGGTGCAGTAAATGTGGGAGGGGGCTTGCCCCCGATAGCGGTGTATCAGTATCAGATGTACTGACTGACCCACTGTCATCGGGGGCAAGCCCCTCCCACATGGGTATGTATTGCCAAGCTATTGGTGAGGTTTGCGCCAGACGCTGGCCAGCCACGGCTGTTGTTCGCGAGGCAATCCGGCAGGGCGGTAGTAATGCTCCAGCTCCACGAACCCTGCGCTGGTCAGCAACGTCTGCCACGCCTCCAGGTCGTGATACGACCCGTAGCGCGGCCCGTTCCAGCCTTCCTGGTTGTCGCCGCGCGGGTTGGAGCTGAACAGCACGCCCCCCGGTTTCAGCGCGGCATGCAGCTGTTTGAGCACCCGGGGCAATTCCTGTTTGGGGATATGAAACAGCACCGCATTGGCGAAGATGCCGTCGAAGCGCGCGGCGGGCAGTTGCAGCTTGAGGAAGTCTTGTTGCAACACTTCGCAGCCGCTGTCCTCGCGCGCCATCTGCGCGAAACGCTCGGAGCCGTCGAGCCCTACGGCGATGTGGCCCAGGCGCGTAAACGTCTGTAGATCGCGGCCAGGCCCGCAGCCAAAATCCAACACGGTAAACGGCGGCGCGCCCTGGATATGCCGCAGCAAGGCGTCGATGTTCTGGCTCACATCGTGGTCGCGGGTGCCTTCGCGAAAGTCCTCGGCCACCTTGTTGTAGTGGCCGAGGGTGGTGGAGGTGATCTGGTCGAGGTCGTCGGGTTTGAGGGTCATGGCGAGCGATACCGGGCACTGAAAGGTCCCGACTATACCTCACCGTTTGTTCAACACCCGCGCCAGGCGATCGCCGCTCACCTGAATCAGCACCACCAACGCCACCAGCAGCACGATCACCGTGAGCATGATCTGCGTATCGAAACGCTGGTAACCGTAGCGGTAGGCAATGTCCCCCAACCCGCCGGCACCGATTGCGCCGGCCATGGCCGAGGAGTTGATCATGGTCACCAGGGTGATGGTGAAACCGCCGACAATCCCCGGCAACGCTTCGGGCAACAGCACATGCCAAATGATGTGCCAGCGCCGGCAGCCCATGGCCTGGGCGGCTTCGATCAGGCCGTGGTCGACTTCGCGCAGGCTCACCTCGGCGATCCGGGCAAAGAACGGCGTGGCAGCGATGGTCAGCGGCACCACTGCGGCCCACACGCCGTAGGTGGTGCCGACGATCAGCCGCGTGAACGGGATCAGCGCCACCATCAGGATCAAAAACGGAATCGAGCGGAACAGATTGACGAACGCCCCCAGCGCCCGGTTCAACGCCGGCGCCTGGAAGATGCCGCCCTTGTCGCTGGTGACCAGGAACACCGCCAGCGGGATGCCCACCAGCAACGCGATCAACGATGACACGCCGACCATCAGCAGGGTGTCGAGGGCGCCCTGTACTAAACGATCAAACCACATAACCGAGCACCTCCACCTGTTGTGCAAAGCGCCCGGCGCGTTGGCGCAAGGCGTCGGCGCCGTGGGCCGAACCACTCACCGCCAGCAGCAATTGCCCCAGGGCGTGACCTTGGATGCGCTCCACCCCGCCGTGCAGCAAACGCACGCGCCCGCCCAGAGCGCTGAATAGCGCGGCCAGGTCCGGCTCGTCGGCGGCGCTGCCGGTGAACTGCACGCGCAGTACCACCGCCGCCTCGGCAGAGGTCGGCTGGTCCTGCAAGCGCGCTTGCAGCTCCGGCGGCAAACCTTGTTGCAGCGGTGCCAGCAGGGTTTTGCTGACCTCATGCTGCGGATCGCCGAACACCTGCCACACCGGGCCTTGCTCGACGATGCGCCCATGCTCCAGCACCACCACGCGGTCGCAGATTTCGCGGATCACCGCCATCTCATGGGTGATCAGCACGATAGTCAGGCCCAGGCGCCGGTTGATCTCGCGCAGCAGGCCAAGGATCGACTGGGTGGTTTCCGGGTCGAGGGCCGAGGTGGCCTCGTCGCACAGCAGGATTTGCGGGTCGTGCACCAGCGCGCGGGCGATGCCCACCCGTTGTTTCTGCCCGCCGGAGAGCTGCGCCGGGTAAGCCTGATGCTTGTCCTTGAGCCCCACCAATTCCAGCAGCTCGCGCACCTTCTGCTCGCGCTGCAGCTTGGGCACGCCGGCTACCTTGAGCGGCAGCTCGACGTTCTGCCATACGGTCTTGGCCGACATCAGGTTGAAGTGCTGGAAGATCATGCCGATGCGCCGCCGCAGCGCCACCAGGTGGTCTTCGTCGAAGTCGCCGATGTCCACCTGATCGATCAGCACGCGCCCGCTGCTGGGTTGTTCAAGCCGGTTGATGGTGCGGATCAACGATGACTTACCGGCGCCGCTGCGGCCGATAATGCCGAACACTTCACCACGCTGGATCGCCAGGTCGATGCCTTGCAGCGCATGCACGCTGCCGTCGTAGGTCTTACCCAGGTTGATAAAGCGCACATGGGCGCGGTTCAGGTGCGGATGCAGCTCGGTCTGCTCGGCGTCCCTGGGCGGTAAACCCAGGTCGCGCAAATGTGCGTGGGCGACGGTCATGTTCAGCCCTCCCAACCGACTTGGTAGAGCTTGCCGAGGGATTTATCCAGCGCGGCGCGCACCACCGGCGAGTGCTGGTAGATGTCGACGAACTTGATCACTCGTGGGTCGGTTTTGCTGTTGGGCTGAACCACAAACTGGATCACGTATTCGGGATGGTCGAGGCCGTCGAACAGCAGCGCCGACTCGGCATCGAAGGTCTTGGACAAGCGGATATAGGCCGGGTAGCCCTGCACCAGGTCCGCATCGTCATAGGCGCGTACCAGTTGCACGGCTTCCACTTGCAGGATCTTGATGTGTTTCGGGTTGGCGACGATGTCTTCTTCGGTGGCCTTGTAACCCACCCCCGGCTTGAGGGTGATCAAGCCCGCCTTGGCCAGCAATTGCAGGCCGCGACCGCTGTTGATCGGGTCGTTGGCAATCGCCACGCTGGCGCCTTGGGGCAGGTCGGCGAAGCTTTTATATTTTTTCGAATACAACCCGACGTTGTTGATGATGCCCGGCGCATACGGCACCAGGTCAAACCCGGCGGCGGCCTTGGCGTTTTCCAGGAACGGGATGTGCTGGAAGTAATTCACATCGATGTCGCCCGCCGCCAGGCTGACATTCGGTGCGATCCAGTCGGTGAACTCCACCAGCTCGACCTTCAAGCCTTGCTTGCCGGCTTCGGCCACGGCGGCCTCCAGCGGAATCGCAAAGGCTGCCGTGGTGCCGACTTTCAGCGGTGCGTCGGCGGCGAACACCGTCGAGCTGAACAGCCCGAAGGCCAGGGCCAGTGCTTTGACTGGGTTATTGATCAGGGTCTTTTTCATAGTGGTTTCCAGTCATCAGGGATCAGGGCAAACAAGGCAGTTGTACGGTGGGAGGTGCCCTCCCAGATCTTTTGATCAGTGGCGGTACGTAGAGCCGGTGTGTTGGTCGGGTAGGCGGGCGCTGGCGTGAAAGACTTTTTCACGCAGGGTGCCTTGCTCATATTCAGTCTTGTACGACCCGCGCCGCTGCAACTCCGGCACCACCAGGTCGATGAAGTCCACGTAGCTTTCCGGGGTCACGATGCGCGTGAGGTTGAAGCCATCCAGCCCGGTTTCGTTGATCCACGACTCCAGCTCATCGGCCACCTGTTGGGGCGAGCCCACCAGGGTGATGTAGCGCCCGCCCAGGGCGTGCTGGTCTAGCAATTTGCGGCGGGTCCAGTCGTTGTTTTGCAGGGTTTTGGTGGCCGATTGAATGGCGTTGCTCTTCACGTACTGGATCGGTTCGTCCAGTTCGTACTGGGAAAAGTCGATGCCGGTGGAGGCCGAAAAGTGCGCCACACCCGCTTCCGCGCTGGCGTAGCTCAGGTACTCGGCGTGTTTCTCCCAGGCCAGGGCTTCGGTGGCGCCGACGATCACATTGATGCCCATAAACACCTTGATGTCCTCGGGGTTGCGCCCGGCCTTGAGCGCGCTGGCGCGCACTTTGTCCACCTGCACCTTGGTCGCGGCTTTGTTCTGCCCGCTGATAAACACGCACTCGGCGTGTTGCCCGGCGAAGGCCAAGCCGCGCTCGGAACTGCCGGCCTGAAACAACACCGGTGTGCGTTGCGGCGACGGCTCGCACAGGTGATAACCCTCCACCTGATAGAACTCGCCGCGATGCTCGACCTTATGCACCTTGCCCGGTTGCGCGTAGACCCGTTGCTGCGGGTCGTTGAGCACTGCGTCGTCTTCCCAACTGCCCTCCCACAGTTTGTAGAGCACCTGCAGATACTCATCGGCCTGGTCGTAGCGGCGGTCATGCTCGACTTGTTCGGTCAGGCCCATGGCCTTGGCGGCGCTGTCCAGGTAGCCGGTGACGATGTTCCAGCCCACTCGGCCTTCGCTCAGGTGATCGAGGGTGGACATGCGCCGGGCGAACAGATACGGCGGCTCGTAGGTGAGGTTAGCGGTGAGGCCGAACCCCAGATGGCGGGTGACCGCGGCCATCGCCGAGATCAGCAGCAACGGGTCGTTGACCGGCAGTTGAATCGACTCCTTGAGCGGCACCTCGACCGATTGCTGGTAAACGTCATACACGCCGACGATATCGGCGATGAACAAACCATCGAACAATCCGCGCTCCAGGGTCTGCGCGAGATCGGTCCAGTAGGCCAGGGTTTTGTACTGGGTCGAGGTGTCCCGAGGATGGGTCCACAGGCCGTGGTTGATGTGCCCGATGCAGTTCATGTTGAAGGCATTGAGCAGGATTTTCTTTTTGCCCATCAGATCGTCCCCCGCAGTGGCGGGTTGGCGTCGTTGAGGTAGTAATTGCCCACCGCGTGATACTTCCAGCGCACCGGGTCGTGCAGGGTGTGTACGCGTGCGTTGCGCCAGTGCCGATCCAGGCCGTGTTCAGCCAGGGTCGCCTGGCTGCCGGCCAGCTCGAACAAAGTGCTGCCGGCGGCCAGGGAAATCTCGGTGCTCAAGGCGCGCGCTTCGGCCACCGCAATCGAGGCGGCCGCGACGTGTTCGGCGCTGCTGTCGGCCTGGGCGCGGTCGAGGTATTCGCCGGCGCGCTCCAACAAGGCTTCGGTGGCATGCAGACGCACGCTCAGGTGGCCGAAGCTTTTCAGGGTCAGCGGGTCTTCGCTGGCTTTGTCGCTGGTGGCGTCGATCCACGGCCGGGTTTTGGTGCGCACAAAGTGCAGCGCGTCTTCAAAGGCGGCGCGAGCGATGCCGGTGTCGATGGCGGCATGGAGGATCTGCGCCAGCGGGCCCACGGTGGTCGGGCGCTCGAAGGCGCTCTGGAACGGCACCACGTCCTGCGCCGCGACCCACACGTTATCGAACACCACCGAACCACTGCCGGTGGTGCGCTGGCCGAAGCCGCTCCAGTCGTCGATCACGTTCAGGCCCTGGCTGTCGCGGGGCACAAAGGCCAGTTGCTGCACGCCGTGTTCGTCCACCACCGAGGTGGGGATGCGTTGGGCGTAGAGCGCGCCGGTGGCGTAGAACTTGCGCCCGTTGATGCGAAAACCATCGCCGTCGCGGGTCAGCGCCGTCACGCGGTCGTGGGCGGTTTTAGTGCCCAGCTCCGCCAGTGCATTGCCGAAACGCTGGCCGGCGAGTACCTCGGCGTACAGGCGCTGCTGCTGGGCGGTGCTGCCATTTACGCGCAGCACCTCCAGGGCATAGAAATGGTTCTGCGGGATCTGGCCCAGGGAGGCGTCGGCCTGGGCGATCAGCGCGATGACCTTGGCCAGGGTCACGTTGGACACGCCGGCACCGCCGAAGGCTTTGGGCACGCTGATACCCCACAGCCCGGAGCGCGAGAACACATCCAGTTCAGGCCACGGCAGACGGCGCTCGCGGTCGCGCTGGGCGCTGTCGCGACGAAAGTCTTCGGCCAGGTCGCTGGCCACCACAAGGGCATGTTCGTCGCTGGTGATCACCGCGACGTTGGTCGAGAAAGGCATAGAGGTCTCCAGACGTCCGCTCGGTTAAATCCAGGAGTGTCGGGCGGGCAAGGTGCCGTTGAGGCGATACGCGCCCACCGCGTGATACTTCCAGCGCACCGGGTCGTGCAGGGTGTGCACGCGGGCGTTGCGCCAGTGGCGGTCGAGGTTGAATTCGGCGAGGGTGGCGCGGCTGCCGGCCAGTTCGAAGAGCTTTTCGCTGACCAGCAGCGACACTTCGGTGGTCAGCACCTTGGCCTCGGCCACGGCAATCGACGCGCGCGCCGCCGACTGCGCAGTGATCGGCGCGGCGCTGACCTGGTCGAGTACCTGGCCGGCCTTGCGCAGCAGGGCTTCGGCAGCGTGCAGTTCGATGGTCAGCTTGCCGATATCGGCGATCACGTACGGGTCATCACTGGCGCGTTCGACCTTGGCGTCGATCCACGGGCGCGAGCGCTCACGCACGAAGGCGATGGTGTCTTGCAGCGCACCGCGGGCAATGCCGGCGTCAATGGCGGCCTGGATCAATTGCGAGACCGCGCCCTGGATGTTCGGGCTTTGGCCGAGGCGCCAGTTGTCCACCACCAGGTCGGCGTCCACCGGGACGTGATCGAGCAACACGGTGCCGCTGGCGGTGGTGCGTTGGCCGAACCCGGACCAGTCATCCACGATGCGCAGCCCTTGGGTGCCACGGCGCACGAAGGCCATGACTTGTTTGCCGTCGTCGTTGAGCGCCTTGATCGCAACCCAATGGGCAAACAGTGCGCCGGTGGAGTAGAACTTCTGGCCGCTGACCACATAACCGTCGCCTTGGGCGGTGAGGCGCGCCTTGAGTTCCAGGGTGTTTTTAGTCCCGCGTTCAGGGCCGCCGTTGCCGATGCGCCAACCGTCGAGCACGCTCTGGAACAGCTGCTCTTTCTGGCGCTCGGTGGCGGTGTCCTGCAACAGATGCAGGATGCCGAAGTGGTTCTGCGGGATCTGCCCCAACGCGGGGTCGGCCGCGCTGATGATCGCGAACACCTCGGCCAGGGTGGCGAAGGACACCTGCGGGCCGCCGTACTCGCGGGGAATAGAAATGCTGCCCAGCCCACTGCGGGTGAACTGTTCGATTTGCGCCCAAGGCAGTTTGCGTTGCTGGTCGCGCGTGGCGGCTTGCAGGCGCGCGGCCTGGGCCAGCTCATGGGCGGCGTCGAGCGCCTCTGCGTCGTTGCGCAGCACCACGGCCGGCAACAGCAAAGGCGCGACGTCCAGCTGAGTGACTGGGGGTGTAAGAGCCAAGTTAGACATCAGCGCCGCTCCTTGGCTGCACGCAATGCCCTGGCGTTGCGCACCGGGGTAATTCTGACCATACCGACCTCGCATTCAATGAAATTAAAAACAAAAATTCAGAGATGTCCGGTGGTCCGGTGCATATACCCTAAGCTTGTTAAATATTTAAATAAACTAACTTTTAGGAATATGCATAGAAGGCGATCAGCCCGGTTCGCACGGGGAGCCGAGCGGTCTGGGGCGATAGGGCGTCACGGCCCGGGTCGGCCGTGACGACGTCGACGCCGCGATGCGCACCGTGCGTGACGGCGCCCAGTGCGAGGTGTTACCAACGCGATCCAGAATGCAGTACGTCACCTCCAGCCGGCAGTCGTCGCCCGCCTCCGCGATCACCGTCGCCGGCACCCAAACCTGCACGGCCAGGCCGATGCCGCGAGCCTGGATCTTCGGCAGATCCATGCGCACATCGCCCCAGCGCAGGGTGATGGCGTCGCCGGTAGTCATGTTCAGGTAGGGCTCAATGGTCAGCGGCACACCACGGCGTACCTGGCGACTGTTGACGCCGTAGCGGCGAATGGTCTCGGGCAGGCCGACGGGGGCCAGGTTCTGGTTTTCGTCGCTGTACAGCGCCGGGGGCTGGCCGCCTGGGGCGTTGGTCTTGACGCGCACCTGGGTCACGGCCGAGCGCGCCGGGCCGTGGCCCACCTGCATAACCTGGTAATACACCTGCGCCAGGCCGTCTTGCACAAAACTCTCCGGCACCCGCAGGTGCGTAGGCGTGCCGACCTTGCACGCCGTGATCCGCCGCGAGGCGGCAAAGCAACGGTTCCAGAACAATTCGATCAGGTCGCCTTCGTCCATGCCGAGGTACGGCGCAATGGCAACCTGCAACTGGGTGGCCGCCCGAGCGTTGATGCCATATCGGTTGGCCTGGGGCAGCGTTGGGGCGGTGAGCGTGGGCGTCATAAGTCATCTCCTTGATGCAGCCAGCAGCAATCGTTCCGGCCCCTTGGCGCGGGTGCGCAGGGGGGGCTGAAAGGCACGATTCAGTGAATAGCCGGGATAGGATCCAATCCTCTGAGGCCTAGATAAGAGGGTTGGCCAAGGAGCGTCAATGGCGGCAAAAGGCTAAACGGCGGGTTTGCGGATATTCAGAAGGGTCTGACTGGGAGGGGGATTTCAGGCGGCGCGAGGCGGTGCGTTTTATGCGGCTCGATGGGGCGTTGCTGTAGGAACGCGGGGTATGGCGAGGGCGCAGGCACCCTCGCCACAAACAGGCAGGCTCAGTGAGCGAGAAACTTGCTCAGGAACTGCCGTGTGCGTTCTTCCTTGGGGTTGGCGAACAGCGCCTTGGCTTCGCCTTGCTCCACGATCACGCCCTTGTCGAAGAAGATCACGCGGTTGGCCACATCCCGGGCAAAGCTCATTTCGTGGGTGACGATGACCATGGTGCGCTTCTCTTCGGCCAGGCTACGGATGGTCGCCAGTACTTCGCCGACCAGCTCCGGGTCCAGCGCCGAGGTGGGTTCGTCGAACAGAATCACCTCCGGCTCCATGGCCAGCGCACGGGCAATCGCCACGCGCTGTTGCTGGCCGCCGGACAGGCGCCGTGGGTAGGCGTCTTCTTTGCCCGCCAACCCGACCCGAGCCAGCAGCTTGCGGCCCAGAGCCACCGCAGCCTCATGGGGCATCTTTTTGACCACGGTCGGGCCTTCGATGACGTTTTCCAGCGCGGTGCGATGCGGGAACAGGTTGAAGCTCTGGAACACAAAACCCACATGCTGGCGCAGACGACGTATCAGGCCTTGCTGTTGGTTGATTGGGCGGCTGCCGTCGATCTCGATATCGCCCACCTTGATGCGTCCGCTGGTGGGCGTTTCGAGAAAGTTGAGGCAGCGCAGGAAGGTGGTTTTGCCGGAACCGCTGGGGCCGATGATGGCGATGACTTCGCCTTCCTTGACCTCCAGGTCGATGCCGGCGAGCACCACCTGACCGTTGAATTGTTTGGTCAGTTTTTCAACCACGATCATGCTTCAAGACTCCAGGTCATGCCGGTTGACCCGGTCTTCCAGGCGATTCTGAAAATGCGCCAGGATGCTGGCCAGGATCCAATAGATCAGCGCAGCGCTGAGGTACATGGTGAAAATTTCGAAGGTGCGCGCCGACACCAATTGCGCCTGGCGAAACAGCTCGGGGACCTGAATGGTGGCGGCCAGCGCCGTGTCCTTGACCAGCGAAATAAAACTGTTGCCCAACGGTGGCAGCGCTGTGCGCATGGCCTGCGGCAGGATGGCCCGGCGCAGGGTCTGCGCGCGGGTCATGCCGATACTGGCCGCTGCTTCCCACTGGCCGCGCTCGATTGAGCCGATGGCGGCACGCAGGATTTCACAGGCGTAAGCGGCCATGTTCAGCGAGAAGCCGATCAATGCCGCCGGAATCGGGTCCAGCTCGATGCCTACTTGTGGCAAGCCGTAGTAGATCAAAAACAGCTGCACCAGCAACGGCGTGCCGCGAAAAAACGACACATAGATCCGAGCAATCCCACGCACCGGCAAGAAGCGCGACAAGCGCATCAAGGCTAGGCCAAAGCCCAGCAGCAAACCGAAGAACATGCCGCCCAGGCTGAGGATCACCGTGTAGTACGCGCCCTTGAGCAGAAAGGGCGCGGAATCCAGTGCGAGTTGGAAACTTGCTTCCATTATTGAGTGACGTCAGCGTTGAAGTACTTCTCGGACAGCTTCTTCAAGGTGCCGTCGGCGCGCAGTTTGTCGAGGGCCTTGTTCACGGCGTCCAGCAGTTCAGGCTCGCCTTTGCGCAAGGCAATACCCGATTCCTGGCGCGAGAATGCTTCGCCGGCAGCGGCGGTGTCCGGAGCCTTCTTGGCATATTCCAGCGCGGCCAGGCGGTCGATCAGGATCGCGTCGATGCGGCCGATACGCAGGTCCTGGAACTTGGTCGGGTCGTCGTTATAAGTCTTGATGATGGCTTTGGGCTGGTTGTCCTTGAGCCATTGTTCGTAGTTGGTGCCCAGGCCCACGCCGACTTTCTTGCCGGCCAGGTCATCGGCGGTCTTGATGCTATCCACATTCTTTTTCAGAACCAGCGCCTGAATCCCGGAAACGGTGTAGGGCTTGGAAAAATCGTACTTTTTCTTGCGCTCTTCGGAGATGGTGACCTGGTTGACCACCGCGTCCAGGCGTTTGGATTCCAGCGCGGCGAGGATGCCGTCCCATGGCGTGGCTTGCAGCTTGACCTTTACGCCCAGCTCTTTGGCCAGGGCTTCGGACAGCTCCACCTCGAAGCCACTGAGCTTGCCGCTTTCATCTTGGAAGCTGAACGGTGGATAGGTACCTTCCAGGCCGATTTTGATCTCGCCGGCCTTCTTGATATTGGCCAATTGTTCGCCGGCCACAGCCTGACCCAACCAACCGGCACCGAGTGCCAGACCCAGCGTGCCAACCAGTAACGTGCGACGCAATGCAGAAATAGACATGAAGAGCCCCTGTGTTTTTATGGTGAGCGAAGCAGGTGACGCAGTAGGCGTATCCTGCCTTAAAGCGCGAAGCGCGTCTTCGCCTGCGGCGCGACTATAAAGCCGGTTTTTAAGACTTGAAAATAATATAAATTCAAAATCATATTCTTTTTTAGAATATAAACTGTTTCTAATGTGGGAGGGGGCTTGCCCCCGATAGCTATAGTCCAGCCAGCGCATCTCTGACTGATAGGCCGCCATCGGGGCAAGCCCCCTTCCACTTTTAACCGGTTAACTCAGTTGAACACCGCGTCATAGGCAAACAGCGCCGGCGCGCCGCCGGTGTGCAGGAAGATAATCGGCCCGTCCTCAAAGCGCTGACGCCCGATACCGTCGAGCAAACCCGCCATGGCTTTGCCGGTGTAGACCGGGTCGAGCAACAGACCTTCCTGGCTGGCCAATAGTTTGATCGCGGCCAATGTGCCGGCATTCGGCTCGCCGTAGCGCGGCGCAAAGTACTCATCCCACAGGATCACCTTGAACGCCTCGGGCAAGCCCACGCCCAGCAGCTCGGCGGTGCGCTCGGCCAGGCCCTGGACTTTCGGGAACTGTGCCTCTTCGGTACGCGATACGGTGACGCCGATGACGGGCAATTGCGGCAGTACCTCACTCAAGGCCAGCGCCAGACCGCTGTGCGTACCGGCACTGCCGGAGGCCAGCACCACGGCGGCGAAGTCGATGCCGCTGTCTTCGATCTGCGCGGCCAGCTCCAGCCCGGCGCGCACGTAGCCCAGGGCGCCCAATGCATTGGAGCCACCGATGGGCACCAGGTACGGCGTCTTGCCGTTGCTGCGCAGCCGGTCGGCGACGGCGTTGAGCTGCTCGTCGACGTGATCGAGGTTTTCCACCAATTCCACCTTGGCGTCGAACAACTCCAGCAGCAGGCGGTTGCCGTTGCCCAGGTAGTTCGGATCGTCGGTGCCGGTAGGATTTTCCAACAGGGCGACGCAACCCAGGCCGAGCTTGGCGGCGAGGGCGGCGGTCTGGCGCACATGGTTGGACTGGATCGCGCCGGCGGTCACCAGGGTGTCGGCGCCTTGGGCGATGGCATCGGCGGCCAGGTATTCGAGCTTGCGCAGCTTATTGCCGCCCATGGCCAGCGGGGTGGTGTCGTCGCGCTTGACGTAGATATCCCGGCCCAGCCACGCCGATAGCCGTTCGAGTTTTTCCAGCGCGGTGGCACCGCCCAGCAGTTCCAGGCGGTCAAAACGGTCGAGCTGTTGTTTGATCATGGTTAAACACGGTGGCGAAGTAATGGGCCGACTATAGGCAGGCACTTTTCATCGGGCAACCGTCAATCGCTTATGTCCGATGGTTATGAGCATCGCACCATTGGTTCTTAATGTCGGTCGGTGCGCTTGCCGTAAAGTGATGGCCATTTTGTCAGGAGTGAAAACCGTGAGTGAGCGTTCCAGCCATTGGCAATTGCAGACCATCGTCAGCCAACTGCGCGGCGCCCGCGATCAGTGGCGCTCCCGCAATGGCCGCCTGAGCGGCGAGCATGGTGGGCGCGAGTTGCCCTCGCGCCAGGCCGTGGCGCAGATTCTTGAGTCGCTGTGCGGGGCGCTGTTCCCCATGCGCCTGGGCCCGGCGGACCTGCGTGAAGAAAGCGAGGATTTTTACGTCGGCCACACCCTCGATGTGGCCCTCAATGCCCTGCTCGCCCAGGCACGCTTGGAACTGCGCTACGCCGCGCGCCAGGGCGGTGAGGATGACAGTGATATCGACGCCCACGCCATCCGCCTAATCCAGGATTTCGCTCTGGCGCTCCCAGCCCTGCGCAGCCTGCTGGACACCGACGTGCTGGCTGCCTATCACGGCGACCCGGCCGCGCGCAGTGTGGATGAAGTGCTGCTGTGCTACCCGGGGATCCTGGCGGTGATTCACCATCGCCTGGCGCACCATTTGTACCGCGCCGGTTTGCCGTTGCTGGCACGCATCAGCGCGGAAATCGCCCATTCGGCCACCGGCATCGATATCCACCCCGGCGCGCAGATCGGCCCGAGTTTCTTTATCGACCACGGTACGGGCGTGGTGATCGGCGAGACCGCGATCATCGGCGAGCGCGTGCGCATCTACCAGGCGGTGACCCTGGGCGCCAAGCGTTTCCCGGCCGATGAAGATGGGCAGCTGCAGAAAGGCCACCCGCGCCATCCGATCGTCGAGGATGACGTGGTGATCTACGCCGGGGCGACGATTCTGGGGCGCATCACCATCGGCAAGGGCTCGACCATCGGCGGCAATGTGTGGCTGACCCGCAATGTGCCGGCGGGGGCGAATATCACTCAAGCGAATCTGCAGCATGATGATGGGGCGCAGAAGTAGAGAACCTGCACGGGTCACCTGTGGGAGGAGGCTCGCCACAAGTGACCTGTCAGCCACCGATACACTGACTGTATTCCACACCGGGGCGGTATTTCCGTGAGCAGTCGCTGAACGATTTCCTTTGCTCAGCCGTCATACCGCTCAGCCCTGCGATTAGTCCAAAACCACCTATTCATGTTTAACTTGAACGTTCGTTCAAGTTAAACCGGTGGTTCGCTGCCCGCTCACAACAGGAGGCTTACCTTTGCTGAGTCTGTTTTTCCCAGCCACATTTCACGTCCCAGGGGTGCATCGCTCATGAGTGCATCGTCCACCCCTTCCAGCGGCCTGGTGCGCATGAATGCGCCCATTTTCTACTTTGCCGCCACGGTTATTCTGCTGTTCGGCTTGACCGTTATCGCCATCCCACAACAGGCCGGTGCCTGGCTGCTGGCGGCGCAAAACTGGGCGGCCAATACGGTCGGCTGGTACTACATGCTGGCGATGACCCTGTATCTGGTCTTCGTGGTGGTCACCGCGTTATCGGGCTACGGCAAGATAAAACTCGGTGCCGACCACGACGAGCCCGAATTCAGTTACTTGTCCTGGGCCGGCATGCTGTTCGCCGCCGGCATCAGCATCACGCTGTTTTTCTTCTGCGTCTCGGAGCCGCTGACGCACCTGGTGCAACCGCCCCAAGGCGCGCCGATGAACGCCGACGCCGCACGCCAGGCCATGCAGGTGCTGTTTTTGCACTGGGGCCTGCATGGCTGGGGTGTGTTCGCCTTTGTCGGCATGGCCCTGGCCTATTTCGCCTACCGGCATAACCTGCCGCTGGCGTTGCGTTCGGCGCTGTACCCGCTGATCGGCAAACGCATCAACGGCCCCATCGGTTATGCGGTGGATGGCTTTGGCATCATCGCCACGGTGTTCGGCCTGGGGGCCGACATGGGCTTCGGCGTGCTGCACCTCAACTCCGGTCTGGACTACCTGTTCGGCATCGCCCACACCCAGTGGATCCAGGTCGGGTTGATCACCCTGATGATGGGCGCTGCGATCTTGGTGGCCGTGGCCGGCGTGGACAAGGGCGTGCGGGTGATGTCCGACATCAACATGCTGCTGGCCTGCGCGCTGCTGCTGTTCGTGTTGTTCGCCGGGCCTACCCAGCACTTGCTCAACACTCTGATCCAGAACATCGGCGACTACCTCGGCGCCTTGCCGACCAAGAGTTTCGACGTCTACGCCTACAACAAACCCAGCGACTGGCTGGGCGGCTGGACGGTGTTCTACTGGGCTTGGTGGATCGCATGGTCGCCGTTCGTGGGTCTGTTTATCGCGCGGATTTCCCGCGGCCGCACCATCCGTGAATTCGTATTCGGCGTGCTGCTGATCCCGCTCGGCTTCACCCTGGCGTGGATGTCGATCTTCGGCAACAGCGCCATCGACCAAGTGCTCAACCACGGCATGGCGGCGCTCGGCCAATCGGCCATCGATAATCCATCGATGAGCCTTTACCTGTTGCTGGAAACCTACCCTTGGAGCAAGGCCGTCATCGCTGTCACGGTGTTTATCAGCTTTGTGTTCTTCGTGACGTCGGCCGACTCCGGCACTGTGGTGCTGTCGACCCTGTCGTCCAAGGGTGGCAACGCCGACGAAGACGGGCCGAAATGGCTGCGGGTGTTCTGGGGCGCGATGACGGCGCTGGTGACCAGCGCATTGTTGTTCGCCGGCAGTATCGATTCGCTCAAGTCGGCGGTGGTGCTGACCTCGTTGCCGTTCTCGCTGATTCTGCTGCTGATGATGTGGGGGCTGCACAAGGCGTTCTACATGGAATCGCAAAAGCAGATCGCCCAGTTGCACTCGCTGGCGCCGATCTCTGCGTCACGCAAGGGCCGTGGCGGCTGGCGTCAACGCTTGAGCCAGGCGGTGCACTTTCCATCGCGTGACGAGGTGTACCGTTTCCTCGAATCGACCGTGCGCCCAGCCATCGAAGAAGTGACCGCGGTGTTTGTCGAGAAGGGCCTGAACGTCGTCACCCAGCCGGACCCGGCCAACGACAGCGTCAGCCTGGAAATCGGCCACGGCGAGGAGCGCCCGTTTGTCTATCAAGTGCAGATGCGCGGCTACTTCACGCCGTCGTTTGCCCTGGGCGGCATGGGCAAGAAAGCTATCAATAACCGCCGCTATTACCGGGCGGAAGTGCATCTGAGCGAGGGCAGCCAGGATTACGACTTGGTGGGCTACACCAAGGAGCAGATCATCAACGACATCCTCGACCAGTACGAGCGCCACCTGCAGTTCCTGCATCTGGTGCGCTAGAGAAGAGGCGTGCGTGTTCCTCTCGGGTAGGACTTTGCTGTAAAACAGCAATGGCGAAGTTAAGCGATTCAGCTGGTTAAAGGGCCTGGGAATAGTCTTGTTCCCGGGCCTTATTTGCCGCCGTCCAAGAGAGGATTCGATGACTTATATTGCTGCCGAAAACCGCTATGAATCTATCCCGTACCGTCGCGTAGGCCACAGTGGCCTGGTGCTGCCGGCACTGTCCCTGGGGCTGTGGCACAACTTTGGCGACAGCACGCCGATCGCCACCCAGCGCGCGCTGTTACGCACTGCGTTCGACCTGGGGATCAACCACTTCGACCTGGCCAACAACTACGGCCCACCCTACGGCAGCGCCGAGATCAACTTCGGCCGTTTGCTGCGCGAAGACTTCAAGCACTATCGCGACGAACTGATCATCTCCAGCAAGGCTGGCTGGGACATGTGGCCCGGCCCGTATGGCCAGGGCGGCGGCTCGCGCAAATACGTGCTGGCCAGCCTGGACCAGAGCCTGCAACGCCTGGGCGTGGATTACGTGGACATCTTCTACTCCCACCGCTTCGACCCCGACACGCCCCTGGAAGAAACCGCCAGCGCCCTGGCCACTGCCGTGCAACAGGGCAAGGCGTTGTACATCGGCATTTCGTCCTACTCCGGCGCCAAAACCCGCGAGATGGCCGCGCTGCTCAAGGAATGGAAAGTACCGTTGCTGATCCACCAGCCGGCCTACAACCTGCTCAACCGCTGGGTGGAAAAAGACCTGCTGGACACCACCGAAGCGCTTGGCACCGGCGTGATCGCCTTCACGCCGCTGGCCCAGGGTTTGCTCACCGACAAGTACCTCAACGGCGTGCCGGCCGATGCGCGGGTCAATCGTCCCGGCGGTGGTTCGTTGCAGGCCGGGCACTTGTCTGAAGCCAACCTCGCCCACGTCCGGGCGCTGAACGAGATCGCCCAGCGTCGCGGCCAGAGCCTGGCGCAACTGGCCCTGGCCTGGACCCTGCGCGACCCTCGGGTGACCAGCGCGCTGATCGGTGCGAGTCGGCCAGAGCAGATTGTTGAGAACGTCGGCGCGCTGAACAACTTGTCGTTCAGCGCTGAAGAACTGGCGGAAATCGATCGGTTTGCCCAGGAAGGTGGGATTAACTTGTGGGAAAAGCCGTCACTGGCGCAGTAATGCACGACGCCCTCTCGCCTGGACGGCGAGAGGGCGTTTGATCATCCGGTCAGGCGCGGGCGCTATACCAGCTTGAGGTACATCCCGCGCCAATTCCGGAATGGGGACGTCGAAAACGGTCTTTTTTCACCGTAGAGGTCGATATGCCCATCGACCACGGCCACCGAATGGTTGTAGAAGGAGGCGGTGCCGGTGACTCCTTTGTCCAGATCGCGAAAATGAGTCCAGCGCGTTTTGCCTAACAGGCCCAGGCGCTTAAAGCCATCCCGGTCTCCTTCACCGTCGTTGAGCGTGCCCATGGCGGCTTCGAAGCTTCGCTTAGCCCGGCCCTCGTGGTTTTTCATCTGCGCGCGCTTGGCACTGGCGGCATATAAAAACACCGCATCCGCCAATACGTCGGGGTCGTCGCCATAAAAAGCCGAACCGGTCTTCGCCTGTTTTATTTCGTCATGGGTCAGGCTCAGCTTGAACGTGTCACGCATGACAATATCGAAGCCGGTGGGTGTTTCGGTCACAGACTTGTAGATGCCACGGGGGTTGTGACCGTATTTCATCATCGCCGCTTTTATAGCCGAAACAGTGACGCAATTCCCCTGCCTGCCTTGCGTGAAAGCAGTCCAGATATTCTTGGGCTTGATGCCAGCGGCGGTTTTGGACATGGGCATGTAGCCCGTGTCGAACCGGTTGACCTGTGTCGCCGTATTGTCATACGCGCCAGGACCCGCGGTGCCGGTGTGCTCAATCGCAGGGGGGACGAGGTTCGAATAAGGTTGGGCATAGCTGCCCACGAGTGCTGATAAGTTCATGCAATGCGCCTTGATGCTTGGAAAACCGCCTGTGTTACAGCCAACGAGCAAGGATGCTCAGACCAGGATGTAGCCGTGCCCGTCATACGGCAGCGCCTCTTTATCCAGCACCAGGCCGTGGTTATACAGGTAGGACGGTGCCTTGGTTTCCGACATTTCATGTGCGTTGGCGTGGGTCATGAAAGACACCATGCCAAGGTCTTCCAGGATCCTTTTCTCAAACCCTTGCGTAGTGATGACGCTGCGCAAAGCGGCTTCGAAGTTGGAGCGAATGACCGGATCTTCATGGGTGTTCTGAACGCGCTTTACGTAAGCGGTCAGCATGAAGTTGGCGTCCTTGATCATTCCGTTGTCATGGCCGGCGAATTTGGCGGCATCTGCCGTAAGTTGTATTTCCGCGCGGGTGATGTTCACGCTTTCTCCGTCTTTCATGTCGACGGCATAGGTGTCTCCCGTTCGGGTGACTTTTTCGAAACAATCCGTGGGGCTCTGTCCGAACCTCATCATCATCAGTTTGATCATTGCCGCGTAGCGATCCGTATAGCGGTTTTCACCAAACTCGCGGGGCACGGAATAAAACCCCTTTTCGATATCGCTGGGCGCTGCGCCGTTGGTTTTTGACGAAAGTTCCGGGAACTGCAGGTTTTCAGTGTCGTTCGTTGGCGTGACCTCTTTTTGCAGCAGGCTATTAAGACGGGTCGGGAGTTGCCGTGTTGTATCAACGCCGGGACGGACAGGCGTGGAAAGTGGCGTGTCTTGATGGATGACCCCTGCCTGTTGCGGGTGGGTCAAGTTCTTTAGAGCAGTTTCAAGGCTTTGCAATAACGTGAACATCGAACTTAAGACCAACTCGATGCTGTGCTGGGTGTGTGCATTGGGTTGCTGGGGAGCCTCGTAATCGTGGTTTTTTAGCAGCGCATTGCGGTTGTCCAGGGAGGGAGAAACATTGGCGGACAGGGCGTTGGAGCGGTAGTTGGAGAACGTGTTCATCGGCTCAATTCCTAAGTATGTGATGTTTTGTCCCGGACGTTTACGGGAGTATTCAAGTAAGTAGATAGGCTTGTTGATGTTTTCTGACACCGGAAGGTGTGCAGTTGAAGTCTGCCAACCCATCGACAATGGCGAGGGACTCCACAGGGCTTTTCACAATAATGCCTAAACCTTTATTCGCGGCGATGTCATGGGACTTGGCCGACTGGATATGGTTTTTCATGCCCAATAACTCCAACACGTTTTTGGCCGACTCCCCCTTGTTGGTTTCCCACATGGCAATGGCATAGTCGGAGGGCGCCGAAGCATTAAATGATTCGATCTGCTTTCGTTTTACCAAGGCGCCGAAAAGAAAGGCTGCATCTTTGAGCATGCTTTCGTCACCGAGCATCTGGCAGCCTTCTTGAGCCAGTTTTAGTTCTTCAAACGTAATATGAAGTTTGAAGCCGTCGCGCATCGTTATGTTGAAGCCCGTGTCAAGTCTGGTGACTTCACTGAAAATATCCCGCGGACTTTGCCCAAACCGTTGCATGGCCAGTTTTATACCCGCGACATGGGAACTGAGCGGGGCGCCGCTCGAATACAGCGTGAGCACCGGTGAAGAAAACAGCCCACCCCAGATGTCATCCGGTTTTTCGCCACTTTTTTTGGCTGAAAGAAACTCGTGCGATTGGGGGGCGGTCGCTTTGTCAATTACCTGGGTGGTTTCCAATGTTGTATGGGGTAGTTCGGTGGCTGGCCGGAGAGGCTTGTGATCAACCAACGTTTTTACCGATGGTTGTATGTTTAGCAGGTTATTCAGTGATGTCATGATTTCATTGAGTGCATTGCCAAGCAGTGCAAGTGTTTTTTCGACACTTATATGAGAGGGTGCGGATGCTGAGGTAGTCTGGGCAAGTGTATGTTTATGTGATGTTGAATTAGAGTGCCTGTGAGGCGCAGTTGCCATGGGTAACGTGTTGTTATAGTTCTCGCTTTGTCTATTGGCGGCGATTGACGGGTGAGTAGATGTTAGTAATGTGTTCATCTATTTGTTTCTCAATTAAATAAGTTTTTCGTCGATATAAGATTAAGTTTTATATCGCTTTTGCGGTATTGATGAGTGAGGCGTTAGCGTTTTCACGTCGCGACAGTGTCGTGAGATCTGTGGTTGGTAACTGTCTGGGGTTCCGAGTGCCAGTGCGGAATTGGTAACGTGAGATAACGATAGCTATAGAGGATTTTTCTGAAGTAATAGCAAGGCGGGGATGTTAATTAATTGTGTAACGAGGTTGCCGAGAGTAGGCAATATGGCGAGTTTTATTTTAATAAATCGGATGCGGCCGATATTGGCTGTTTAAAGTTTGCTATGAGCATCAAACGCGCCGACGCGAGGCGGCGCGTAATAAGCTGGACTGCATGGGGGCGCCGGAAATCAGAACGGCACATCTCCCAGAATCGTCGCGCGGTGCATCACCCGCCGTTGCGGTCGGTAGTCATCCACTGCGTAGTGCTGGGTCACACGGTTATCCCAGAACGCCACGTCATGGGCCTGCCAGCGCCAGCGCAGGGTAAATTCCGGCCGAGTGGCGTGGGCAAACAACAGCTTCAGAATCACCTCGCTTTCGGCGGCTTCCAACTCGTTGATCCGGGTGGTGAAACCTTCGCTGACAAACAGCGATTTGCGCCCACTCACCGGGTGCGTACGTACCACCGGATGGGACAATGGCGGGTTCTTTTGACGGGCAGCTTCCCAGCGCTGCAGGTCTTCGGCGCTGTTGCCGAAGCGCTCCAGAGGGAAGGACTTGATGAAGTCGTGGGTGGCGGTCAAGCCGTCCAGCAGCCGTTTCATCGGCGCGGATAGCGCCTCATACGCCGCGATCCCGCTGGCCCACAGCGTGTCGCCACCGTACGCCGGCAGCAGCTTGGCGCTGAGCACCGCGCCGAGGGCCGGGGTGGGCAGGAACGTCACGTCGGTGTGCCACACCGCATTGTCGCGCACGTCGGTGACGGCGGTGTCGAGCACCAATACTTCGGGTTGTTCCGGCACGTTGGGGTAGATCGGATGGATGTGCAAGTCACCGAAATTCGCCGCGAATCGTGCCTGCTGTTGCGGGGTGATCGGCTGGTCGCGGAAGAACAGCACCGAGTGTGTAAGCAACGCCTGTTCAATGGCGTCGCGCTGATGGGGGGACAGCGGCCGGGTGATATCGACGCCACTGATCTGGGCGCCCAGGGCGGTGCTCAAGGGGCTCACGGTAACGTTGCTCATGGGATTCTCACAGTCAGTGTGCCTGGCCATGCCAGGGCACTAATTTACGCTGCAGGGCACGCAGGCCCATTTCCAGGGCGAAGGCGATCAGGGCGATGACCAAAATCCCCAGCACCACCACATCGGTCACCAAAAACTGCGCCGCCGACTGCACCATAAACCCCAGCCCACTGGTGGCCGCGATCAGTTCAGCGGCCACCAGCGTCGACCAGCCCACCCCCAGGCCGATGCGCACACCGGTGAGAATGTCGGGCAGGGCGCTTGGCAGAATTACATGACGAATCAATTGCGCGCGCGTTGCCCCCAGGGACTGCGCCGCACGCAGCTTGGCCGGGTCGACGGTGCGTACGCCGGTGGCGGTGGCGATCGCGATGGGTGCAAAGATCGCCAGGTAGATCAGCAGCACTTTGGACAGCTCGCCGATGCCGCACCAGATCACGATCAACGGCAGATAGGCCAGCGGTGGAATAGGCCGATAAAACTCGATCAACGGGTCGAAAATGCCGCGGGCGATGCGGTTGGCTCCGATGGCGATCCCCACCGGCACGGCGGTCAACACCGCAAAACCCAGGCCCAGGCCGATGCGGCTGAGGCTGGCGGCCAGGTGCTGCCATAAGGTGGAATCCATATAACCGCTGGTCGCCAGCAACCAGCCTTTTTGCAGCACAGCGGCCGGCGGCGGCAGAAACAGCGGCTCGATCACACCGGTGGCAGTCACGGCCCACCAAGCGATCAGCAGGGTAGTGAGGGTCAACAGGCTGATCCAGCGCGTGCTCAGGCTGCGGCGTACCGGAATGGGCGTTTGTGCCGCCGGCTCGGTGGTGGTGACAGGAAGTTCGTAGCTGCTCATGGGGACACCTGCCGTTGCGAGAACACCTTGCCCAAGACATGTTCGCGGGTTTCGATAAAGCGCGGATCGGACTTGATCGCTCGCGCCGACTCGCCGGCGGCATAGCGTTGGCCGAAATCCAGGCGCAGGCGTTCGACGATCTGGCCAGGGTTGGGCGCCAGCAGAATCAGATCGGTGGCGAGAAATACCGCCTCTTCGATGTCATGGGTGATCAGAAACACCGGCTTGGCCGTGCGCCGCCAGACTTGCAGCAGCAGCTCCTGCATCTGTTCGCGGGTGAAGGCATCCAGGGCGCCGAACGGCTCATCCATCAGCAATACGCGCGGGTCGGCGGCCAATGCGCGGGCCAGGCCAACACGTTGCTTCTGGCCACCGGACAGTTGCCAGATGCGGCGGTGGTCGAAACCGGCCAGGTCCACCAGTGCCAGCATTTCCCGCGCGCGGGCTTCACGCTGTGTTTTAGGCACGCCGGCCAATTCCAGGCCGAAGCCAACATTGGCCAGCACGTCCTGCCAGGGCAGCAGCGCATCGTCTTGAAACACCACGCCACGCTCGGCGCTCGGGCCTTTGACCGGCACGCCGTCGAGGCTGATACGCCCGGCGCTGGGTGCGACGAAGCCGGCGATCAGGTTCAACAGTGAAGTCTTGCCACTGCCGGACGGGCCGAGAGCCACCAGCAATTGCTGGGGCCCCAGGTCCAGTGAGATATCCGCCAGCACCGGTGCCGGGGCGCCTGGGTACTGTGCGCTGATGCGCTCCAGTTGTAGCAAGGCCATCGCGATAAACTCCCGAATCAGTGGGTAATGAACTGAGCGCTGACGTATGGGGCGTAATCCGGCAGTACCGCGTCGACTTTGCCCTGTTCCTTGAGGAATGCAGCGGTGTCGGTTACGGCCTGGGTGGTCGGCGCGCCGAGCAGGGTGATTTGGTCTGCGGCCAGCGGGTAGACGTTGCCTTGCAGCAGTTGTGGGATATCACTGGCCTTGGCGCCGGAGAGCTTGACCAGTTTGTCGACGTTGCCTGTGTTGGCCAGCCAGGCCTGTGGGTCTTTTCGATAGTCCGCGTAGGCATCCAGCGTAACCTTGGCGAAAGCCTTGACGATTTCCGGATGCTTCTCGGCAAAATCCTTACGCACGATCCAGGCATCGAAAGTCGGTGCGCCGAATTTGGCCAGTTCGCCGGAGGTGATCAGCACCTTGCCGTTTTCCTTGGCTACGCCCAGTGCCGGGTCCCACACGTAGGTGGCGTCGATATCGCCGCGCTTCCAGGCAGCAATGATCGCCGGCGGTGCGAGATTGAGGATGGTCACCTTGGAAGGGTCAATATTCCAGTGCTTCAGCGCGGCCAAGAGACTGTAGTGGCCGGTGGACACGAACGGCACGGCGACTTTCTTGCCGATCAGGTCTTGCGGGCTGTTGATCCCCGAACCGTCACGCGCCACCAGCGCCTCGGCGCCGCCGATCTGCGTCGCGACCAGAAAGGTTTGCACCGGCACTTTGCGCGTAATCGCGGCGGTCAGTGGGCTGGAACCGAGGTAACCGATCTGCACGTCGCCGGAGGCAATGGCGGCGATGATGTCCGCACCGTTATCGAATTTGCGCCAGTCGATCTTGGCGTTGGTGGCTTTTTCGTAAGCGCCGTCGGCCTGCGCGACTTTGGCCGGGTCGACGGTGGTCTGGTAGGCAATGGTCACATCCGCCGCCTGGGCAAACAGGCTGGCACCGGCCAGGGACAATGCGGCCAACAGGCGCAGAGGGGTAAGCAGTTTCAAGGGGAATCTCCTCAATCAGGCGGCCGAGGCTCGGCGTGAGAGGAGACTAAATGATCTAAGAATCGAAAAATAAATAACTTTTTCGAATTAGCTTATGTGGGTAAGGGTGAAGCGAACCTTGAGCTTGATTGGGGGCAAATGTGGGAGGAGGTTTGCCCCCGATGGCGGTAGTTCAGCCACTGGTGGGTTGACTGGCCCAGTACAATCGGGGGCAAGCCCCCTCCCAATGGACCGAGTTCGGTCTTAGTTACTGATAGCCAGAATACTCGCCTGGTACGAGCCGACAAACACATCGAAATCGCCCACTTCGTTCTGCTCCAGTTCCGCCTGCTGCGCCAGCGACGTGCGCGCCAGCTCCTCAAAGCGTGCCTGCTCTTCAGCCGGCAACGGCTCGCGGCGGAAGTACTCGGCGTGCACTTCGCTCTGATGCAGCGAGAACTGCGCGAAACTCTCTTTGCGCTCGGCCATCGCCGCCAGCACCTGCGCCGACGGTGTCAGGGACGGGTCGTTGACCTTGGCCAGTTGGGCGTCCAACGCGTGACTGTGTTCGGTGATGCCGTGGCTTTCATCGAGCAGGGCGGCCAGCGGCGCGATGTGTTCCAACAATTCGGTAGCCCATTCCTTCATGTCCACGGCCTGGCCCTGACGCTGCAATTGCAGGCCCGGACGGCGGCCTTCCTTGACCACGCTGAGGAAGTTGGAGGTGGCGTTGCTGCACTCGTTGTTGGCGAACAGCGGGCTCTCGTTGAGGGCGCAGTACAGCAGGAACGCGTCAAGGAAGCGCGACTCCGGCAGGTCGATGCCCATCGGCAGGAACGGGTTGATATCCAGGCAACGCACTTCAATGTACTGGATACCCCGCGCCATCAGCGCCTGGATCGGCCGTTCGCCGGTGTAAGTCACGCGCTTGGGGCGGATGTTGGAGTAGTACTCGTTTTCGATCTGCAGGATGTTGGTGTTGAGTTGCACCCACTCACCGTCCTTGTGCGTGCCGATTTCGACGTACGGCGCGTAGGGCGTTGCCACCGCTTTGCGCAAGCTGTCGGTGTAGCTTGCCAGGTCGTTGTAGCAGGGCGTCAGGCCGGCCTGGGCGTTACTCTGGTAACCCAGGTCACTCATGCGCAGGCTGGTGGCGTAAGGCAGATACAGGGTGTCGGCGTCGAGTACTTCCAACTGGTGCGAACGTCCGCGCAGGAACCCGGCATCCAGGGCCGGCGAAGCACCGAACAGGTACATCAGCAGCCAGCTGTAGCGGCGGAAATTGCGGATCAGCGCGATATACGCGTCGGACTGGAAGTCGCGATCAGTGCCGACATAGCCCTCGTCTTGCTTGAGCAGCGGCCACAATTTTTCCGGCAGCGAGAAGTTGTAGTGGATGCCGGCGATGCACTGCATGGTCTTGCCGTAACGCAGGGCCAGACCCTTGCGATACACATACTTGAGTTGTCCGATATTGGAGGTGCCGTAGTAGGCA
Source organism: Pseudomonas rhodesiae (assembly GCF_007858255.1). GTDB lineage: Bacteria > Pseudomonadota > Gammaproteobacteria > Pseudomonadales > Pseudomonadaceae > Aquipseudomonas > Aquipseudomonas rhodesiae. Next base: position 25,062 of record NZ_VFEU01000001.1, read on the forward strand.
ATCGGAATATCTTCTTCGGCCGGCAATGGGCACGGCATCGAAGGACTCCACAGGTATTCGCTGCCCAGCTTGGTGTAGGCGAACCGATGGATTTTTTCCAGGCTGCTAAGGGTATCGGCCGGGTTGGGCAGGGCTGGGGTGATGAACTCCAGCAGCGATTCCGAGTAGTCAGTGGTGATCTGTTCGTGGGTCAACGCAGCGCCCAGGGCTTCGGGGTGCGGTGTCTGCGCCAGGCGACCTTCACCCGTGACACGTAGGCATTCGCGCTCGATGCCGTGCAGGCACTGCTCTAGCAGGGAGAGGTGTTCGCGCTTGCCGAGCAGGGCCAGGCGGCGGTTGAGAAGTTCGCTCAAGTTGGATTCCTTCACGCGTCAGTCGCCCCAATATGGGGGTGGGCAGGACGGTCTACAAGGGTGAAGTTAAAACTGGCGTGATCGCCTGGTTTTGAGTCAAGTTGACCCGCTTTGAAAAAGCCTACTTCATTCCATGAATTGGGCTATAGCACAGCGAGAAAATTCCGACGCTGTTTCAGCAGCGCCGAAATTAACTCAAATCGAGGGTGGGGAGCTATAGGACAGCGAACGTGCCCTGTGCTTTTGCGACAAGTCTTTCGCCTTGGTACACATCCGCCTCGACCACCAACGTGCGTCGGCCGGCGTGAACGATGCGGCTGGTGCACAGCACCTCACCGTCTTCCACGGCGCGGATGTAATTGATCTTGCATTCGATGGTCGCGCTCTGCTGGTCGAAACCATGGGAACTGGAGCAAGCCAGTCCCATGGTGATGTCCACCAGACTGAAAATCGCCCCGCCATGCAGCTTGCCCGCGCGGTTACGCAGATGCGGCTCCAGGCTCAGGGCCACCTCGGCAACGCCCTGCTCCAGGCGTTGCAGGCGGCAGCCGATCAGTTCGCTGAACGCGCTCTGGGTCAAGCCGGCCGGGATCTCCATCAACGCTTCTTCAACTGTTTGGCATTGGCGAACAGCGAGGCCATGGCGTTGTTGCTAGGCGCCGCGGTGGCGGTTTCCTTGCGCGGTGCGCTGTTCTGCGACTGACGCGGCGCCGAGCCAGGACGAGCGCCCCGCGCGCCATCGATTTTTTCTCCGGGGGTGTCGCTCATACGCATCGACAGGCCAACGCGTTTGCGCGGGATATCCACTTCCATGACCTTGACCTTGACCACGTCACCGGCCTTGACCGCTTCGCGTGGGTCCTTGATGAATTTCTCCGAAAGCGCGGAGATATGCACCAAACCGTCCTGATGCACGCCGATATCCACAAAGGCGCCGAAGTTGGTCACGTTGGTCACCACACCTTCGAGGATCATGCCCAGTTGCAGGTCCTTGAGGTCTTCGACACCGTCCTGGAACTCGGCGGTCTTGAACTCGGGGCGTGGGTCGCGGCCCGGTTTTTCCAGTTCTTGCAGGATGTCGGTGATAGTCGGCACGCCGAAGGTTTCGTCGGTGTACTTCTTCGGGTCCAGGCGCTTGAGGAACGCGGCGTCGCCAATCAGCGAGCGGATGTCGCGGTCGGTCTCGGCGGCAATGCGTTGCACCAGCGGGTAGGCTTCCGGGTGGACCGCCGAGGCGTCCAGTGGGTTGTCACCGTTCATGACGCGCAGGAAACCGGCAGCCTGCTCGAAGGTTTTTTCGCCCAGGCGCGCGACTTTTTTCAGCGCGGCGCGGGTTTTAAAGGCGCCATTTTCATCGCGGTGGTTGACGATGTTCTGTGCCAGGGTGGCATTGAGGCCGGAAATCCGCGCCAGCAGCGCCACCGAGGCGGTGTTGACGTCCACGCCCACGGCGTTCACGCAGTCTTCGACGACCGCGTCCAGGCCGCGTGCCAGCTTCAACTGCGACACATCGTGCTGGTACTGGCCGACGCCGATGGATTTAGGGTCGATCTTCACCAGTTCGGCCAGCGGGTCCTGCAGGCGACGGGCAATGGACACCGCGCCACGGATCGATACGTCCAGGTCCGGGAATTCCTTGGAGGCCAGCTCCGACGCCGAGTACACCGACGCACCCGCTTCGGACACCATGACCTTGGTCATCTTCATGGCTGGGTATTTTTTGATCAGTTCGGCGGCCAGTTTGTCGGTTTCACGGCTCGCGGTGCCGTTGCCGATGGCAATCAGGTCTACCGAGTGCTTGGCGCACAGGGCGGCGAGGATCGCGAGCGTCTGGTCCCACTTGTTATGCGGCACATGCGGATACACAGTCGCGTGGTCCAGCAGCTTGCCGGTGGCGTCCACCACCGCGACCTTGCAACCGGTGCGCAGGCCCGGATCGAGGCCCAGGGTGGCGCGCGGGCCGGCCGGGGCGGCCAGCAGCAGGTCGTGCAGGTTGTGGGCGAACACGTTGATCGCTTCGGTCTCGGCGCCGTCGCGCAGTTCGCCGAGCAGGTCGGTTTCCAGGTGGGTGTAGAGCTTGACCTTCCAGGTCCAGCGCACGACTTCACTGAGCCACTTGTCCGCAGGACGGTTCTGATTCTGGATGCCGAATTGTTGACCGATCATCCCTTCGCACGGGTGCATGGTGCCCGGCAGTTCGTCGCCGACTTTCAGCGCGGAGCTGAGAATACCTTCGTTGCGGCCGCGGAAAATGGCGAGGGCACGGTGGGAAGGCATGCTCTTGAGCGGTTCGTCGTGTTCGAAATAGTCACGGAACTTGGCGCCTTCTTCCTCCTTGCCGGCGATTACGCGGGCGCTGAGGATGGCTTCTTGCTTCAAATAGTTACGCAGTTTTTCCAGCAGGCTGGCGTCTTCGGCGAAGCGCTCCATCAAGATGTACTTGGCGCCTTCCAGCGCTGCCTTGGTGTCGGCGACGCCTTTTGCGGCATCGACAAAGCGCGCGGCTTCGGTTTCTGGAGTCAGAGACGGGTCGTTGAACAACCCATCGGCCAATTCGCCGAGGCCGGCTTCCAGGGCGATCTGGCCCTTGGTGCGGCGCTTTTGCTTGTAGGGCAGGTAAAGGTCTTCGAGGCGGGTCTTGGTGTCCGCGAGCTTGATGTCGCGCTCCAGTTGCGGGGTCAGCTTGCCCTGTTCCTCGATGCTGGCGAGGATGCTGATGCGCCGTTCGTCGAGTTCTCGCAGGTAGCGCAGGCGCTCTTCCAGATGCCGCAACTGGGTATCGTCGAGGCTGCCGGTCACTTCTTTACGGTAACGGGCGATGAAGGGCACCGTGGAGCCTTCATCCAGTAGAGCGACGGCCGCTTCGACCTGTTGTGGGCGTACACCGAGTTCCTCGGCAATGCGGCTGTTGATGCTGTCCATAAAACCACCTGAAATTCTGAAAAGCAGCTCGGGAGCCCGGTAAACAAGGCGTTGCGAGGCTGGTTGAGCGGCCCGACCGGCGCCGCTGCCTGGGTCAAGAGGCAGCCTATTGACCCTCGAAATCGAAAAAATCGCGACAAGCGGGTGAAAAAAGCCCGGCAGTAAACGGTAACGATCTGACGTTGCCCTGCACGACGGCGCGGCATTATAACCAGCGTTCTGCTCTTGGGGGGTACTGTGCCGGAGGGGTGTAGGGCGCGGGTTCGCTGGCAGTAGAGGAAAAATCTGCTAACAATGCACACGGTGCGTATAACGGCAGCTACGCCATAATGCGCGCCGAGATAAGAGGAGCATCCAATGAGCAGCACTGCACAAACTGCTGAAGGCGAAAAAATTCTCATCGTTGATGACGATCCAGGGCTGAGCAGCCTGCTGGAGCGTTTCTTCAACTCCAAGGGCTATCGTGCCCGCGCGGTACCGAACACCGAGCAAATGGACCGCCTTCTGGGGCGCGAAGTCTTCAATCTTGTCGTGCTCGATCTGATGCTTCCCGGCGAAGATGGCTTGACTGCGTGCAAGCGTCTGCGCGGCGCCAATAACCAGATTCCAATCATCATGCTCACCGCCAAGGGCGATGAGCTGAGCCGCATCAAGGGCCTCGAACTGGGTGCCGATGACTACCTGGCCAAGCCTTTCAACCCTGACGAGTTGATGGCGCGTGTCAAAGCTGTACTGCGTCGCCAGGCGCCAGCGGTGCCGGGTGCTCCGGGCAGCGAAGATGAAAGCGTGACCTTTGGCGATTACGAACTGTCGCTGGCGACCCGCGAACTCAAGCGCGGTGAAGAAGTGCACATGCTGACCACCGGCGAATTTGCCGTGCTCAAGGCGCTAGTGATGAACGCCCGCCAGCCGCTTACCCGTGACAAGTTGATGAACCTGGCCCGTGGTCGCGAGTGGGATGCCTTGGAGCGTTCCATCGACGTGCAGATCTCCCGTCTGCGCCGGATGATCGAACCGGACCCGTCCAAGCCGCGCTATATCCAGACAGTGTGGGGCGTGGGTTACGTGTTCGTGCCGGATGGCACCGCTACCAAGTGACCGATGATTTGCAGAGGTGGGCATCCCGGCATTTGACCCCATAAAGGTCGACGGGATGCTCGGCGTCTGCAATTCTGCGAGCGCCGCTCATTCTTGCAAGGTGTCCAGCTGTCCTCTATGAAAACCCCGTTGTGGTTCCCGCAAAGTTTCTTCTCCCGCACCCTCTGGCTGGTGCTGATCGTCGTTCTGTTTTCCAAGGCACTCACGCTGGTTTATCTGCTGATGAACGAGGATGTGCTGGTGGACCGGCAATACAGCCACGGCGTTGCTCTTACACTGCGTGCCTATTGGGCCGCTGACCCCGAGAATCGCGAGAAAATCGCCAAGGCAGCCACCCTGGTGCGCGTGGCGGGCGCCGGTGTGCCGGAAGGCGAGCAGCATTGGCCCTACAGCGAGATTTACCAGCGTCAGATGCAGGCCGAATTGGGCAAAGACACCGAAGTGCGGCTGCGCATGCATGTGTCACCGGCGTTGTGGGTGCGTGCGCCAAGCCTGGGTGAGGATTGGCTGAAAGTGCCGCTGTATCCGCATCCATTGCGCGGGCAGAAAATCTGGAACGTATTGGGCTGGTTCCTGGCCATCGGCTTGCTTTCGACGGCGTCCGCGTGGATCTTCGTGCGTCAGCTCAACCAACCGCTGAAGCGCCTGGTGTTCGCCGCCCGCCAGTTGGGCCAGGGCCGCAGTGTGCGACTGCCGGTGAGTGATACACCCAGTGAAATGACGGAGGTATACGGCGCCTTCAACCAGATGGCGGAAGACGTCGAACAGGCCGGTCGCGAACGCGAGTTGATGTTGGCGGGGGTGTCCCACGATCTGCGCACACCTTTGACACGCCTGCGCCTCTCCCTGGAGTTGATGGGCAACCATACGGACCTGACGGATGACATGATTCGGGACATTGAGGACATGGACGCCATCCTTGATCAGTTCCTGGCATTTATCCGTGACGGCCGCGATGAGGTAGTCGAGCAAGTCGATCTCACCGATCTGGTGCGTGAAGTCGTGGCCCCCTATAACCAAAATGGCGAACAGGTACGCATGCGCCTGGAGCCGATCCAGCCGTTCGCGCTGCGGCGGGTGTCGATGAAGCGCCTGTTGAACAACCTGATTGGCAACGCCCTTCATCACGCCGGTACGGATGTGGAAGTGGCGGCGTACGTGTCCGGCGATAGCGCTGCGCCTTATGTGGTGCTGAGTGTGATGGACCGCGGTACCGGCATTGATCCTGCGGAGCTGGAAGGCATCTTCAACCCCTTTACCCGAGGTGATCGTGCGCGCGGAGGCAAAGGGACAGGCTTGGGCTTGGCGATTGTGCGGCGGATTGCGTCGATGCATGGCGGCAATGTCGAGCTGCGCAATCGCGAGGGAGGCGGGCTGGAGGCGCGGGTGCGGTTGCCGCTTGGGCTGATGTTGCCTAGAGACGCGGTATAAAAAAACAGCGGCAAGTTTCGAAGCTTAAAGCCGCAAGCAAAAGGCAGACAGCTTTTGCCCTTTCTTGCAGCTTATAGCTTGAAGCAAACAGCTGCGTCCCTAACCCTTGCCCTTGGTCCTGGTCATGTTCGGCCCGCCATTCTTTTCCAGATGCTGAATGATGATCCCCGCCACATCCTTGCCCGTGGTGGTCTCGATCCCTTCCAGGCCGGGTGAGGAGTTCACTTCCATCACCAGCGGGCCATGGTTGGAACGCAAAATATCCACGCCTGCCACCGCCAGGCCCATCACCTTTGCTGCTCGTAGCGCGGTCATGCGTTCTTCCGGAGTGATTTTGATCAAGCTGGCGCTGCCGCCACGGTGCAGGTTGGAGCGGAATTCCCCCGGCTTGGCCTGGCGCTTCATCGCCGCGATGACTTTGTCACCCACCACGAAACAGCGGATATCCGCACCGCCGGCTTCCTTGATGTACTCCTGCACCATGATGTTCTGCTTGAGGCCCATGAAGGCTTCGATCACCGACTCGGCCGCGGTGGCGGTTTCACACAGCACCACGCCGATGCCTTGGGTGCCTTCCAATACCTTGATCACCAGCGGTGCGCCGTTGACCATTTCGATTAGGTCCGGGATGTCGTCGGGGGAGTGGGCAAAGCCGGTGACCGGCAAGCCGATGCCTCGGCGCGACAACAGCTGTAGGGAACGCAGTTTGTCCCGTGATCGAGCAATGGCGACCGACTCATTGAGGGGAAATACGCCCATCATTTCAAACTGGCGCAAGACCGCGCAGCCATAGAAGGTCACCGACGCGCCGATGCGTGGGATGACCGCATCGAAACCCTCCAGAGGCTTGCCACGGTAGTGAATCTGCGGCTTGTGGCTGGCAATGTTCATATAGGCACGCAACGTGTCTATCACCACCATTTCATGGCCACGTTCGGTGCCGGCTTCGACCATGCGGCGGGTGGAATACAGACGCGGGTTTCGCGACAGCACAGCAATCTTCATGCAGCACCTGGGGCAGAAATAGTAGAGACCGGGAACACCGGCTTGTCTTGAACGTACTTGACGCCGGGATTGACCACCAATTGGCCGTCAATCAGCGCCTTGGAACCCAGCAACAGGCGGTAACGCATGGCTTTGCGGCAGGCCAGGGTGAATTCCACCCGCCATACCCGGTCGCCCAATGCCAGCGTGGTGCTGATCACATAGCGCACCTGCGCATGGCCGTTGGAGCTTTTGATGGTTTTCATCGTCACCAGGGGCGCTTCGCAGCGACGATGCCGCAGTTGCACCACGCTGCCCAAGTGCGCGGTAAAGCGCACCCACTTTTCGCCGTCGCGTTCGAACGGCTCGATGTCAGTGGCGTGCAAGCTGGAGGTGCTGGCCCCCGTGTCGATCTTCGCACGCAGGCCTGCCACTCCCAGGTCGGGAAGGGCCACCCACTCACGCAGACCCACAACGGTCAAATGATCAAATGTCTTCAATATGGCTAACCGGTCAATTCGCCCAGGCCTGGGAGGGGATCTCGGCCAAAGCATTGAATGCGGGCCTGGCGAACCAATAGCCCTGCATCAGAAATATTCCACAGTCGGACAGGAAGTCTCGCTCACCAGCACTTTCGATGCCTTCGGCGATGACAGTAACCCCCAACTGCTCACAGATTGTGACAATCCCCCGGACGATTACCTGGCGAACACGATCCTTGTCGACATCGCGAATCAGCGCCATATCGAGTTTGATCAAGTCAGGTTGGAAATCGGCCAGCAGGTTCAGCCCCGAATAGCCCGCGCCGAAATCATCGATGGCGGTCTTGAAGCCGAATTCCCGATATTCACGCAGAATATTCGTCAAATGGCGATAGTTATCTACATGCTCGCTTTCCAGCGTCTCGAAAATCAGCTGGTTCAGCGGGAAATTGTGCGCGCGAGCCGCTTCGAGTGTGCTGCGGATACACAACTCCGGACGGTACACGGCGTTAGGCATGAAGTTGATCGACAGGTGCGTTTGCATCCCCAGCGCAGCGGCCCCGGCAATCGCCTGGGTACGGCAGCGTTGGTCGAAGCGGTAACGATTGCTTTCGTTAACCTGTTGCAGCACCGAGAGCGCTCCTTCTCCGTTGACGCCACGCACCAGCGCCTCATTGGCAAAAATCGAATGGTCCCGAAGGTCTACGATTGGCTGGTAGGCGAACGCAAAATCGAACCCTAAGGGTTCGCTCTGCTGGCAGCCCACGCACCGTTGACCCGGCGAGGTGAGTAAAAGGGGAAAGTCGGTCACGGCGTATCCTCGCGAAAACGGGGTGCTACCTGGCGTATCTTAGGTGAGCCTTGGGATTTATGCGTCGAAGGGTTTCAACGGTAAAGTTGCGACATTTTTCAGAGAGAGGAATTCAAGTGGCTCAAAAGCAGGAAGAGGAAGACAAGGTCCGCTTGGACAAGTGGCTGTGGGCTGCGCGCTTCTATAAAACCCGCGCCTTGGCCAAGGCCGCGATTGAAAGCGGCAAAGTGCATCACCGAGGGGAACGCTGCAAGCCGGGTAAAGAGCCGCGTGTTGGCGATGAGTTTGAGATTCGTACGGGGTTTGACGAAAAGACCATCGTGGTCCAGGCATTGTCGATCGTGCGGCGCGGTGCACCTGAAGCCCAGACGCTGTACGTCGAAACCCAAGCCAGCATCGCCAAGCGCGAACAAGCGGCGGCGATGCGCAAGGCTGGGGCGTCAGGCCTGACCACTGACGGTAAACCGAGCAAGAAGCAACGCCGCGACTTGTTCAAGTTTCGCGGCAGTGGCAATGACGATTGATTGCGCCAATCACGCTGTCATCGCTGTGTGCCGCGTCGCGGTGTTAAGAGAAGGTGCGCATGACGCTCAGTCGACCGAGCACTGGCAGTTTGCCAAATACTCCGAAAATCGGTGCCGTTACCCGCAGCAGTACACCGGAAACCTTCGCGGCAAAAGGCGTGTAATAACCCCAACCCAAGGCCAGCAGCGCCAGTAACACTCCACCGATGTAATCGTCCTGACCCCAATGCGCACCGGCGACCAGGCGCGGCATCATGAACAGCAGCGCCAGGCCCCAGATCACCAATACTTGGCCGATTCGCTTGGCAAACACGCTCATGAACATCCCCCAGATCAAGAGCACCGACGCATGATCGCCGGGAAAGCTCTGGCTGGAGCGATCCTTCAACTCCCAGGTTTTTTCCAGCCCTGGGAAATAGTCGCTCATCTGGATAGCGCCGCTGATCATCATCGACGGGCTGCTGTGTTGCCAGCCCATCTGCGCTGCAAGTTTGGAAAACAGCATGCGAATAAACAGCAGCAATAGCAGGATGCTGAAGAACCCGAAAAACGCCTGGCGAACCTGCATGGCTTTGAACACCCAATCGCCGCGAATCAACAGCGCCAGCAGAATCACCCCGACTACCGCATCGAACGGTCGCAAACTCGCCACGGCCCACACATGCAGCCAGGCTGAACTTGTGGCCAGCGGGTCATTGAGCAGATGAAATAGCCATTCGTCGAAAACTACGCACAGCATCTGCCCCGTGGGCCATAGCCAAAAGCACAGCAGCCCGATAGCGAGTAGATTGCAGAGCGCCCACCCCCCGAGGTTCCACCTGGCTTGGAACAAACCCGGATTGTTCATAAACTGTCCCTCTTCGCTCTGTAAAATCGCACCAGTTTGGTGCCAAAGCGTTTAATTTTATAAACTTTGTAACCATTTTGTCATCACTTCAGATATCCGACCTATGACTGATTTGCCGCATACCGACTTCACCCAACGCTTCATCTTCGACGACAGCGACGCTCGCGGCGAACTGGTGTCGCTGGAACTCAGCTATGCCGAAGTCCTTGCCAAACACGCCTATCCAGAGCCGGTCGCGCAATTGCTCGGCGAGCTGATGGCCGCGGCGGCGCTGCTGGTGGGGACCATGAAATTCGACGGTTTGCTGATCCTGCAGGCGCGCTCCGAGGGCCCGATTCCGCTGCTGATGATCGAGTGTTCCAGCGAGCGCGATATTCGTGGTCTGGCCCGCTACGAGGCCGAGCTGATCGCCCCGGACGCGAGCTTGTCCGACCTGATGCCCAACGGCGTATTGGCGCTCACCGTTGACCCGACCGAAGGCCAGCGTTACCAAGGGATTGTCGACCTTCACGGTAAAACCCTGTCGGAATGCTTCACTAACTATTTCGTGATGTCCCAGCAAGTGGGCACCAAGTTCTGGCTCAACGCCGACGGCAAGCGCGCCCGCGGCATGCTGTTGCAGCAACTGCCGGCCGATCGCATCAAAGACGAAGACGATCGTGCGGAAAGCTGGCGCCACACCATCGCCCTGGCTGACACGTTGAAAGCCGAAGAATTGCTGGGCCTGGACAACGAAACCATCCTGCATCGCCTCTACCATGAGGAGGAAGTGCGGTTGTTCGATGCACAAAGCCTGCGCTTCCATTGCAGTTGCTCCCGCGAGCGTTCGGGCAATGCGCTGGTCAGCCTTGGCCTGCACGATGCGCAAAATCTTGCGGCGGAGCATGGCGGCAAGGTCGAGATCGATTGCCAGTTCTGTAACCAGCGCTACCTGTTCGATGCTGCCGATATCGCCCAATTGTTTGCTGGTGCAGGCGTCGACACCCCTTCCGGTACCCGCCACTAAAACGTTTAAGTACAGGTAAATCACCTGTGAATCGCCGGATTAGCGCTGTTCTGACGGGAGGGCCCTACTCTTTTTGGGCTTTTCTGGCATAATCCGGCCCACTTTTTTCGCGGTAGTAGTGCGCGACTTTCTACTACAAAACGTTTGGAGCACTCGGCCATAGGCCGACGGGGAACCTCATGACGCAAGCCAACAACGCCGTATACACCGATCTGAGTGTTGACGATCTGGTTAAAGAAGCCCTGAAGCGCGGTGAAGGCGTGCTTGCCGATACTGGTGCGCTGGTCGTAGAAACCGGGCACCGCACCGGCCGTTCGCCAGTCGATCGTTTCATCGTTGAAGAGCCTTCCACTCAGGACGCCATCGCCTGGGGCCCGATCAACCGCAAGTTCCCAGCCGACAAATTCGACGCTCTGTGGGCTCGCGTCGAGGCGTTCAACAACGCGCAAGAGCATTTCGTTTCCCACGTTCATGTAGGTGCTTCCGAAGCTCACTACCTGCCGGTGAAGATGACCACCCAGACTGCTTGGCAGAATCTGTTCGGTCGTTGCCTGTTCATCAACCCGGCGAAATACAACCCGGCGGGTCGCGACGAATGGCAAGTGCTCAACGTGGCCAACTTCGAGTGCGTGCCGGAGCGCGACGGCACTAACTCCGACGGTTGCGTGATCCTCAACTTCGCCCAGAAAAAAGTGCTGATCGCGGGTATGCGTTACGCCGGCGAAATGAAGAAAGCCATGTTCTCGGTGCAGAACTTCCTGCTGCCGGCCGCCGATGTACTACCGATGCACTGCGCCGCCAACATCGGCGAAGCAGGCGACGTGACCCTGTTCTTCGGCCTGTCGGGCACTGGTAAAACCACCCTGTCGGCCGACGAAAGCCGTTACTTGATCGGTGACGACGAACACGGCTGGGGCGAGGGCGTAGTGTTCAACATCGAAGGCGGTTGCTATGCCAAGTGCATCGACCTGTCCGAGAAGAACGAGCCTGTCATCTGGAAAGCTATCAAGCACGGTGCTGTGTTGGAAAACGTGGTGATCGACGATGCCAAGCACGCCGACTACACCAACGTGAGCCTGACCCAGAACAGCCGCGCTGCTTACCCGTTGGAGCACGTTGCCAAGCGTTCCGAGAAGAACTTGGGCGGCGAGCCTAACGCGGTGATCTTCCTGACCTGCGACCTGACTGGCGTACTGCCGCCCGTGTCGATCCTCAGCGAAGAACAAGCGGCCTATCACTTCTTGTCCGGCTACACCGCGCTGGTGGGCTCCACCGAAATGGGTTCGGGCAGCGGCATCAAGTCCACCTTTTCCACCTGCTTCGGTGCGCCGTTCTTCCCACGTCCGGCCGGCGAATACGCAGAGCTGTTGATCAAGCGTATCCGCGGTTTCGGCTCCAAGGTCTACCTGGTCAATACCGGCTGGACCGGCGGTGGCTACGGCGTCGGCAAGCGCTTCAACATCCCGACCACCCGCGGCGTGATCGCAGCGATCCAGAGCGGCGCGTTGGTCGGTGCTGAAACCGAACATCTCGACACCATCAACCTCGACGTGCCATTGGCCGTACCGGGCGTTGAAACCGGCCTGTTGAACCCACGTAACACCTGGGCTGACAAAGCCGCTTACGATGAAGCAGCGAAGGCCCTGGCTGGTCTGTTCATCGAGAACTTCAAAAAGTTTGAAGTGAGCGACGCGATCAAGGCTGCGGGTCCGAAGTTGTAAGATTCGGAAACTGTGAAAAAGCCGCCCCTTGTGGGCGGCTTTTTTATGGGCGTCAGGCTGGCGAAGATACCCTTGTGGGAAAGCTCAGTGTTGTGCGCTCAGCTCAGGTTTTCCAGTGTTTGCGTGTCCCAACTGTGGGTTTTGATGGCCAGGTAGAGCATGCCAATGGTTAGCGGGACCTTGTCGCCATGCCCTTTGCTGCGACGTTTGAGGAACACGTCAAAGACCGGCGGGTTGAAGTAGCGATAAGTGTCGTAGTCGCCCAGGTCGAGGGCAAACTCCTGCTCCAGTGCTTCCATAAGCTGTTTGGCTTCACTGCCGTCACAGCCCAAGTCGAAATTAAGTGAGGTTTGCAGGCGGATGGTCTTGTGTTTAGGCAGACCGATTTCTTCGTGCAGCAATTGCAAGAGTTGCTGCATAACGGGGTCTTCGGGGAAGTTGGGGGCGAGGTTCATGGTGGGGGCTGTGGTTAAGTGATGGCTGGTTTTTGCCTTGCAATATAGATTTTGGGTGCTCAATAACCCGATACCGATCACAAAGGCCACGACTGGCAAGCTTTCTAAGTGGGCCTCTCTGATCCAAGAGGTGGCATAGAAAAGAAGTGCTGGCCCAGTTACCAAAAGGCAGAGTCCAAGCCACTTTCTGAGTGCTGGTAGCTTTATTGTTCTGTCGACGAGTGCGGCCAGTATGAGCAGGAGCAGCAGATTGGTCCACTGGGTGTAATCGCTCATCGTATCAGCCCCCCTGGAACTGTCGGACCATCGCCGACAGTGAACGCTGAGGGCCGATTCCGCCGCTGACCTGCGCGTCCAGGCCTATAACTACGTCGCCGGCGTGATAGCTGCGAATGATGCCTTTCACTGTCAGGGTGGTTGTCGCGCCAACAATGCCTCCGATAGGTCGAGATACCAGGCTGATAGGTGCAGCCAGAGCGCCTCCAATCAATCCTGAGATGATGTCTGCTCGAGTGTTGAACACGTCTGCCTGTTGCCGATTCAGAGGCTTTGAAATCGCGAGCTTCATTTTGCAAGGTAAGTCGCGGGCAAGCATTCTTTCGTAAAGATCCCTGATGTGGCTCCTCAGTTCGTTTGCGGTGTTTCCTGTTCCCAGTAGGCATAGGTTGCCCAAAGCATTCCGATTTTCAGGCACAACAGTGAAGCGCATCACTGTGAACGTGACGCCATAGTGGCCGATGTGTTGAGTCCTTTCGATGTTCACGGGGTTCTGCCGAGAAAGTAGAGACCGCGTTATTTTCATGCAGTTACGGCTAGCTTCTATAGAGGGGTAAGCGGGCGTTTGGAGCAGTTTGGGAAGGGGATGTCGTGGCGTTTGGTGATTTCCTACAACTGTTTCCGGCATTCGTGGCTAGGCAGCGACGCACCGGATAGAACTGGTCAAATGTGGAAGCCGGGCTTGGCCACAATCACTGATCTACAGGTCTACTGATACACCGCTCAAAGATCGCCTCCAAGCCCCGATAGTCACACGCCACGGCATCAATATTCGCCGGTATCCATGCTGCCTGTTTCACCAGCCACCAATTCACCGAAAACCCCGCATTTACGATGATCTGTTCGAACAAAATTCGCTGCGCCCGGCCGTTGCCTTCGCGGAAAGGATGGATGACGTTGAGGTCGCCATAAGCTTCGGCGATTTGTGTCACCAGTTCGGCTTGGCTTGTTCCTACGAACCAGTTTGCCTCTTCCATATGCCGAATGATCTTTGCCGCTTCCGGCTGGATGCGTTCCGGGGTGCAGAACAGGGTGTCGCCTTTCTGGATGTTGACGCTGCGCAGTTCGCCGGCCCAGTCGTAAATGTCGCTGAACAGCGTGCGGTGGAGGTATTGCAGGCGTTCGAGGTCGTAGGGGGGAGGGAAGAGCGGAAGGTTGCTCACGGCAATTTCGGATAATTCCCGCTCGGCTTGGTGCAGTTTATGTTCATCGTGCAAATCGAGGCGATTGCGCAGGACGCTGCTACCGGGGTAGCAGTACGGGTCCTGGCCTACCCCGTATTTGTCGAGCATCAGCGTGGAGTGTTGCGGTACTTGGCAAGCACGGCTTCGCGGGTCGGCAGGGGTTTGTCGACGTCGGCTGGTTGGGTCTCGAACCCTTCCAGGCGCAGGCTGGCCAGGTAATTGGAACGGCGGATCTTGTGGTAGTGATCCTGTTTCTGCTCAAAGGTCAGTTCGCTCATCGCAGCGTCCTCCTGGGTGGCAAGGCTTGATTGTAGCGCAATGCGTCAGCGGGAAGGCGGGATAAAAACCACGTCACATTTTGTATAAATACTCCGCCATCGGGCTGAATTCAGCGTATGTTTCACCGCAAAATCTTGTAGGGCGATTCCGCCCTCTAATTAAAGGGAGTTAAGCATGGGTTTGCTTCGTGTTGCTTCGGCGATGTCATTGTGTGCGGTAGCTTTTTCGATCCAGGCTGAGCAATTGCCGATCGAAGTGCTCAGTGCGGTGGTCAAGGACCAGAAAATCGCTGATGCCGAAGTATTGCTGCAGCGCAATGGCGCACAAAACGTGGTGGGCCGCACCAACGCCCAAGGCCAAGTGACGCTGACCAGCGAAGCCGCCGATGATGCGAGCAATCTGCTGATCATCAAAAAGCCTGGCTATTCCAACCTGGTGGTCAAGTGTCCCTGTGCGGGCATGACCTATGCGATCAGCCCGGTTATGGAGAATCTCGACGGCCTGCGTGTCGTGCTGACCTGGGGCAAGACGCCGGAAGATCTCGATTCCCACATGATCTTCCCGGGCAACAATATCTACTTCGAAAACAAGCAGGGTACCGACGCCGAGTTGGACGTGGACGACGTCGACAGTTATGGCCCGGAAACCATCACCCTGCAGAAAAAACACTACGGCGAAAGTTATGTATATGCCGTGCATGACTTCACCAACATTGCCAATCCGGGCTCGCGCCAGCTGTCCAACAGCGAAGCCAAGGTGTTTGTGTACATGGGCCAGTCCCTGGTGCGCACTTACTATGTGCCGAAGAACCGCAGCGGCAACCTGTGGACCGTGTTCCGCATGACCGGCAGCGGTGACTTCCAGGACATCAACACCTTCAGCGGTGTAAAGGTGGACGCCAAGGACGTGCTCGACGAAGTCAAACCGCTGCTGGATGACAGCGTCGCGGTAACAGCGGTAGCCGTTAGCTCCTCCGCACAAGCGGATGCGAAACGTCTGAACGTGCAAGGTGAAGCGGCCTACCAAGCCGGCAACCTGGATCAGGCCATCGAGTTGTTCCGTCAGGCCATCGACCTGGATAACAGCTTCGGTAAAGCCTACGGCAACCTGGGCTTGGCCTATCAGAAGGCCGGTAACACCGCCGAGTCGATCTGGGCCAACCGCAAGGCCATCGCCCTGGCCACTGGTGCGAACGCCGCGACTGTACGTGCCGGTGCTTACTACAACATCGCCCGGATCTACGAAGCGGCCGGGCAATTCTCTGACGCGTTGCGTCACTACCAGTTGGCCAAGGAACAGAAGGCTAACCCGGTGTATGACACGGCGATTGAGCGCGTGCAGAACCGCTGATTCAGCATTTAGCGCTGTTCTGAACTACTGTGGGAGGGGTGACCCCTCCCACAGTTGTTTGTGGTTTTCCTACAACCACAGTCTCCCTTGTCGAATTTGGCCCAAGGCCATGGCTGCACCCTGTGTATCATCCTGTCTCGTTTTTCCATGCGACCTTTCTCGATTCGCTGAACCGGCTGAACTACGTTTTAAAGCCACCTTCAGCGGTCAATGGAGTGACAGCCTATGCACGACACCCTCCAGCAGGTCTTTGGTTATCCACAGTTTCGTACGGGCCAGGAAGACACCGTCAGCGCTGTGCTGGCCGGGCGTTCGGCCGCCGCCATTTTCCCGACCGGATCGGGTAAGTCTCTGTGTTACCAGCTGTCGGCGGTGTTGCTGCCACATTTGACGTTGGTGGTATCGCCGCTGCTGGCGCTGATGCAGGATCAATTGGGCTTCCTGCAGCGTCACGGTATTTCGGCGGGCAGTATCGATTCGGCGCAAAGCCGCGAGGACGCCAATGACGTGATGGCCCGAGCGCGTTCCGGCGAGTTGAAAATCCTGATGATTTCCGTGGAGCGCTTGAAGAACGAGCGTTTTCGCAACTTTCTGCAGAGCGTGCGGATATCGCTGCTAGTGGTGGATGAAGCCCACTGTATTTCCGAATGGGGCCACAACTTTCGTCCGGACTATCTGAAGCTGCCGGACTACCAGCGTCAGTTCAATATCCCACAGGCGCTGTTGCTGACGGCTACGGCGACGCCCGAGGTGATTGCCGACATGCAGACGAAGTTCGCCATCGCTGCGAACGATGTGGTCACCACCGGCTTCTACCGGCCCAACCTTAACCTGTTAGTCGAGCCGGTGAGCGGTGCAGACAAGCGTCGCAGGTTGATCCAATGGATGAACGAGCGGGCCGGCCAGCCGAGTATCGTCTACGTCACCCTGCAGAAAACCGCCGAGCAGATTGCCGAGCACCTGAACCGTCATGGCATCCAGGCCGAGGCTTATCACGCCGGTCTGCCCCACGATAAGCGCGAGGGCATTCAGCAGCGCTTCATGGAAGGGCGTTCCAATTGCATCGTGGCCACCATCGCGTTTGGTATGGGGATCGACAAAAGTGACATCCGCAATGTGGTGCACTTCGACCTGCCCAAATCCATTGAAAACTACAGCCAGGAAATCGGCCGCGCCGGTCGCGATGGCCGGCCATCCGACTGCTTGGTGCTGGCCAACCGCGACAGCCTCAATGTGCTGGAAAACTTTGTATACGGCGATACGCCCGAACAGGAAGGCATCCTGCGGGTGCTGGAGCAGTTGCAGGCAGCGCGCGGCGAAGGGCAGTGGGAGTTCCTACTCAGGTCATTGGCGGATCACAGCAATATCCGCGAACTGCCACTCAAGACGCTGCTGGTGCAACTGGAACTCAGGGGCGTAATCGCGCCGCGCTATGCGTTCTACGCCGAATACCGCTTTAAGTACCTGGTCGAGCCCGAGGCATTGTTGGCGCGGTTTTCCGGTGAACGGCAGCAGTTTGTAGCGGCGATCATCCAGGTGTGCAAGCGGGCAAAAACCTGGGCGACGGTAGATTTCGACGCGCTCCACCAGCAGCACAATGCCGTGCGCAGCCGTGTGGTGAAGGCCCTGGATTATTTTCAGGAGCAGGGTCTGATCGAGCTGGAAAGCAAGCAGATGACCGAAGTCTACAGCCTGCTGAATACCGAATTTGATCCACAGGCGCTGAGCCAGGAGTTATACACAGGCTTCAAGCAGCACGAGCTTGCGCAGGTGGCGCGGATTCACGCCATGCTGGAGCTGTTCGCCACCGAGCACTGCTTGGGGCAGCGACTGGCACGCTATTTCGGCGATGAAAACGCGCCTCAACGTTGCGGGCATTGTTCGGTCTGCCATGGCCAGGTGGCGCACCTGCCGCCGCCGCCGAGCTTGCCGGCGCTTGTGGATAAAAACTTTATGGGGCTGTGCGGTGATTTTATCCACAGGCATCATGAGCACACCGGTCACCTGCCCGGCGCCGAGCGCCTGACGCGCTTCCTGGGCGGTATCAGCGTGCCGTTGTTCACCAAGTTGAAGGCACGAACTATTCCCGGTTTTGCCGCGTTGGAAGACTATCCCTATGCCGAGGTTCGCGCCTGGGCCCAGGCCCATTTGAACGAACTGTAACGCCCATTCGAAGAGAGGTGCCGATGCCTGACTCAATGCCGCAACGTGCTGATTACCGTCACTTCCAGCCGATCATTACGCGCTGGCACGACAATGATGTGTATGGCCATGTTAACAACGTCACCTATTACAGCTTCTTCGACACGGCGGTGAATACCTACCTGATCGACCAGGGCGGGCTGGATATACATGACGGCGAAGTGGTTGGGTTTGTGGTCAGTTCGTCGTGCGATTACTTTGCGTCGATCGCTTACCCTGAGCGCATTGAGATCGGCCTGCGCGTAGGCAAGCTGGGCAATAGCTCAGTGCAGTATGAGTTGGCGGTGTTTAAAGCAGACGAGGAGGATGCCTGTGCGGCGGGGCGTTTTGTGCATGTGTTTGTGGATCGGGGGACGAACCAGCCGGTGACGATTCCGGGAATGTTGCGCGAGGCATTGCAGAGATTGGTGGTGTGACCGCAGCAACCCATGTGGGAGGAGGGCAAGCCTCCTGCCACATGGGGTTTTGCTGTGTTTTTAAGGAATCAACGGTGGCGGTAGTGGTGCTTGTTCTTGCGATGCCCGTAAGCATGGCCACGGCCTGGGTGATCGTCACGGTAGTAGCGACGGTCGTCGCGGCCACGATAATGACGGTCATCGTCATCGCTCTTATTGCCCATGTAATTGCCCAAGGCACCGCCGGCGCCACCGCCTGCTGCTGAGCCGATCAGCGCGCCGGTGCTGCCGCCGACACTGCGGCCTACCACGTTGCCGCCCGCTGCGCCCAATGCGCCGCCGATGGCTGCTTCGCCACGGCTACGCTTGTCGGCGCCGACCGCGCTACCGCCCGCGCCGCCCAGGGCTGCGCCGATCGTCGAACCGGTGTTGCCGCCCAACTGCTGGCCGACCACAGAACCTAGAACCCCGCCCAATGCGCCGCCCACACCGGCTTCGGTGGTGCCACCGGCCATGGCTGCGCCACTGACCAGGCCAAGGGACAACAAGAGAATCGAGGAGAACTTCATTCGGGAAACCTCAAGGGGATGACGGCGCGATCCTGAGGCTGTATTGACATTGTGACAATAGAAATCCGACCAGTAACACGAGTTGTACACAATTCTCTAAGTTACTGTTTTGAATAGGGAACTTAAGTGTTTTTTACGAGTCATTAGCTACTTCGGAACGGCCGCTTTTATGCAAAAGCGGCCTTTTTTGTGTCCGAAATGATCGATCAGGCCGAGCGCGACATGATCAAGCCGCTCTCGCTCGCCGCTTCCAGACGAATCGCTACAAATTTCGACGTTGGCGTATGGCTGCCATCGCCTGTGCTTTCGAGCGGCACCAGTGGGTTCACTTCCGGGTAATAAGCGGCTGCTTGCCCGGCTGGAATATCAAATGCCAGCAAGGTGAAGCCCTTCACACGGCGCTCACGGCCGTCTTCCCACAGCGACACGATGTCAGCCTTCTGCCCTGGCTTGAAGCCCAGACGGATGATGTCGGCTTCGTTGACGAACAGCACGTCACGCTGACCTTTGACCCCACGGTAGCGGTCGTCCAGGCCATAGATCGTGGTGTTGTACTGATCGTGGGAGCGCATCGACTGCATGATCAGGTCCGGCACCCGGCCAGTGGCGTGGGTGCGCTCGTGGATCAGATCCTTGGGCAGCACGTTCGGGCGGAAGTTGGCGCGTGTCGACGGCGTGTTCCATTTGCGCGCACCGGCCGCATTGCCCAGGTAGAAGCCGCCCGGGTTTTTGATTTTTTCGTTGAAATCCTTAAAGCCTGGAATGGTGTCGGCAATTAGATCGCGGATGCGCCCGTAGTCGGCCACCAGCCAGTTCCAGTCCACCGGCTGGCTGCCCAGCGTCGCGGCGGCAATGCCGGCCAGAATCGCTGGCTCGGACTTCATCAGGCTCGACAGTGGCTGCAGTTGGCCATTGGAGCCATGCACCATGCTGAACGAGTCCTCCACCGTCACCGCCTGCGGGCCTTCGGCCTGGATATCGATGTCGGTACGGCCCAGGCACGGCAGGATCAGGGCGTCTTTGCCGTGCATCAGATGGCTGCGGTTGAGCTTGGTGCTGATCTGCACGGTCAGGTCGCAGTTGCGCAGCGCTTGGAAGGTGCGCGTGCTGTCCGGCGTGGCTTGGGCGAAGTTGCCGCCCAGGCCGATAAATACTTTGGAGCGTCCTTCGAGCATGGCGTGGATCGCTTCGACTACGTTGTGGCCATTGGTGCGCGGCACCTGAAACTGGAAGCGGCGCTCCAACGAATCAAGAAACGCAACCGGCGGGCGCTCGTTAATACCCATGGTGCGGTCGCCCTGCACGTTGCTGTGGCCGCGTACCGGGCACAGGCCGGCGCCCGGGCGGCCGATATTGCCGCGCAGCAGCATCAGGTTGGCGATTTCCTGGATGGTCGGCACCGAGTGGCGGTGCTGGGTGATACCCATTGCCCAGCACATGATCACGTTCTTGCCTTTGGCGTACATACGCGCCGCTTGCTCGATTTCAACCAGACTCAGGCCTGACTGCTCGACGATCTCCTCCCAAGAGGTATCGTCGATCTGGCCCAGGTACTCCAGCACATTGGCGGTGTGTTCGTTGAGGAAGTCATGGTCGAACACCGTTTCGGTGCCTTCGGCCTGCGCCTGGCGTTCCCACAGCAACAGGAATTTGGCCATGCCGCGCAGGATCGCCATATCGCCGCCCAGCGCCGGGCGGAAGTACGCGGTGTTGGTCGGTTTGTCGCCGTTGGTGAGCATCTCCAGCGGGTGCTGCGGGTGCTGGAAGCGTTCCAGGCCGCGCTCCTTGAGCGGGTTGATGCACACCACCTGGGCGCCACGTTTGACCGCCTCGCGCAGGGGTTCGAGCATGCGCGGATGGTTGGTGCCAGGGTTTTGGCCCCACACGAAAATCGCGTCGGCGTGTTCGAAGTCATCAAAGGTCACGGTGCCTTTGCCGACCCCCACGCTTTGCGCCAGGGCCACGCCGCTGGCTTCGTGGCACATGTTCGAACAGTCCGGGAAGTTGTTGGTGCCATAGGCGCGTACAAACAATTGGTATAGGTACGCGGCTTCATTGCTGGCGCGGCCGGAGGTATAGAACTCGGCCATGTCCGGGCTGGGCAGGGCATTGAGGTGCTGGCCGATCAGGTCGAAGGCCGCTTCCCAACTGATGGATTTGTAACGGTCGGTTGCGGCGTCGTAGCGCATCGGCTCGGTCAGGCGGCCTTGGTATTCCAGCCAATAGTCACTTTGCTCCAGCAGCGACGTCACGCTGTGCTTGGCGAAAAACGCCGCATCCACCCGGCGCTTGGTGGCTTCCCAGTTGACGGCTTTGGCGCCGTTTTCGCAGAACTTGACCATGCCGCTTTCCGGCGAGTCGCCCCAAGCGCAGCCTGGGCAGTCGAAGCCGCCGTTCTGGTTGGTCTTGAGCATCATGCGCAGGTTTTTCAGCGCGTTATCGCTGGTCAACCACGCCTGCGCCACACTGATCAGCGCGCCCCAGCCGCCTGCCGGGCCTTTGTAGGGCTTATAGCGCGGTGTGGGAGTTTGGTCGGCTTGATGATGATTGCTCACGGCTGGTTCTCCATCGCAGGGCTGTAGACCCGCGGCGCACTTTTCTGCGGCAGGTGGATGAGATTGAGGTTGTGCCGACGGGCCCATTGCAGGGCCAAGCCGGTGGGCGACGACAGGCTGACCAGGGTCTGGATGCCCGCGCGCAGGACTTTCTGGATCAATTCGAGGCTGCAACGGCTGGTGACAATCGCCACGCCGCCGTCGGTTGGAATTTGTTGACGGACCAATGCACCGATCAACTTATCCAGAGCGTTGTGCCGGCCAATGTCTTCGCGGCCCAGCAACAATTCGCCCTGATTATTCATAAACACCGCCGCGTGCACCGCACCGCTGTGCTGGCCGAGGGGCTGGAACGCGCTGATGCGCTGGCGCAGACCGTCGAGCCACTCGGCGGGCGGCAGGGGCGCGCCGGCCAGCACTTGTAGATCCGGAAGGGCTTGTTCAACGGCTTCTACGCCGCATAAGCCGCAGCCGCTGGTGCCCGCTAACTGACGACGCTGCTGCTTGAGGTTCCAGAACGCGCGGCTGGAAATCTGTACCTGGGCGTATTGCGCAGAGCCCGAGCCGCTAAGCTTCAGGTCGTAGATATCGCTGATGTCGGCGATGATGCCGCTGCCCAGGCTGAAGCCGACGATAAAGTCTTCCAGATCCGTAGGCGTCACCAGCATCACCGCTTGGCTGATGTCGTTATAGGCGATCGCCAACGCCACTTCTTCGGCCAGCGCGGTGCTGGCGACGTCTGAGTGTTCGAGGGTGCAATACTGGTAGCTCTGGCTGGCGGCCGACGCGGGCGTTTGTGCAGCAGGCGCCGCGCAGGCTGGGCGCTGGGCGTTCATTTGGCGTACCACCGGCGGATTGATCAGTGTTTAGACTAGGCGCGACAAAGCGTCGCGTCTAATTGCCAGTACTGATGCGCCGATAGATGACGTCGATCAAGGCTCTATTTGCGATTTCTGATACAGCGCAAAGCACGCCTCGGCCAATGCCGAACGCGGTGCACTGCGACGCATGATCAGCCCCAGCCGCGCGAGGGTGTGGGCGTTTTCGATCGGTTGCAGGCGCAGGTGTTCGGTGAGGGCATCCAGCCCGCCCTCCAGGGGCATGACCGCGCAACACAAACCGCCATGCACCGCCTGCAATAACTGATGAACGGCATCGGTCTGCAGCAGCGGTTGTGGGTGCAAGCCGCGACTGTGGAAGTTGTGGTCGATGGATTGGCGAAAGTGCATGCCGCTGGTGAGCATGCCCAGCGGCAGTTCGATCAGCGCTTCCCAGCTCAACGGTGTGTCGCCGAAGCTGAAGAAACGTTGGTCATATAGCAGCCCCATGCGGGTTTCGCCCAGGGCCAGGGAGTCGAAGCGTTCCGTGTCGAGACGCTCCAGGTACGACACGCCCAGGTCCAGGCGATTGCTGGCCAGTTGTTCGAGGATCTGCTCGGAACTGAGCGCCGACAGTTCGAAGCGCAGGTTCGGATGCTCTTTATGCAACTGCTGCATCAGTGCCAAGGGATCGAAGCTCGACAACGGCACCACCCCCAGGCGCAACGTGCCCACCAGGTTGCCGCGACACGCTGCCGCTTCAGCCTGCAAACCGTCGTAGGCCGCCAGCACCGTCCGCGCCCACGCCAGTACCCGTTCGCCTGGCGCGGTAAAGCCTTCGAAGCGCTGGCCACGGTTGACCAGCGGCAAGTCCAGCTCTTCTTCCAGGCTGCGCAGGCGCATCGATAACGTGGGTTGGGTGATATGGCAACGGGCTGCGGCCTGGCCGAAGTGACGGGTCTCGTCGAGGGCGATGAGGAATTTCAGCTGTTTGATGTCCATCTTCGCTCCAGGGCTTATTCCAATGGCGGGGGGATTCTAGCGCGTTTGGGTCTTTGGTCGGTCTGGAACCCAAGTGTGCAGGACTGGTCTAGTCTTGGGCATCTGGAATTCATATCCCAAGGAGAGCGCACCATGAGTCTTTTAAGCTTTGTTAAGGAAGCCGGCGAGAAGTTGATCGACCTGTTGACGCCGGGTAATGCCAATGCCAGTGAGCAGTTGAAGGAACACGTGGCCAAAGTGGGTCTGGGGAATCCGAATGTGCAGACCAAGGTGGAGGGTGACAAGGTGATCGTCACCGGTGAAGTCGCCAGCCAGGAAGAGAAAGAGAAAATTCTGCTGGCGCTGGGCAACATTAAAGGTGTTGCGAGTGTGGACGACCAGATCACCGTATCCGGCCCGGTGGTGGCTGCCGCACGTTTCGTCGTGGTGAAAGAGGGCGACACTCTAAGTGCGATTTCTCTGGCGGTGTATGGCAACGCCAACCAGTACAACAAGATCTTCGAAGCCAACAAGCCGCTGTTGTCGCACCCGGACAAAATCTACCCAGGGCAGACGCTGCGTATTCCTGAGTAATACACGGAAGAAAGGTGGGTGGGGGCTCATCGCCCCTCTCACCTCAGAGACCGACAATAAGATCGCGGTAGTCACCGACCGCTGCAAACTCGCCAGTGTCTTTCGGCCCCTTCTTGCTATCCGGTTCTTTTACCGCCAGCAAATGCCTTACGCCAAACGCCCCGGCGCTGCGCAGGATCGGCAGGGTGTCGTCGATAAACAGACTGCGGGCCGGGTCGAACTCTATATCAGCTTGCAAAGCGTCCCAGAATTGCGGGTTTTCCTTGGCGAAACCGTAGTCGTGGGAACTGATCAACCGTTCGAAATAGGGCGCCAGCTCGATGCGTTCCAACTTCAACGACAGCGAATCGCGGTGAGCATTGGTGATCAGGATCACCCGCTTGCCGGCCTGTTTGATGGCCTGCAAAAACGTGTCGGCATCCGGGCGCAGGGCGATCAGGTGCGCGGTCTCCAGCTTGAGTTCGCGCACCGGGAGGTTGAGTTCTGCGCTCCAGAAGTCCAGGCAATACCATTGCAACTGTCCAGCGTTACGCTCGAACAGGGGCTGCAATTCCATCTCGGCCATGGCGCGGCTGACGCCATGCAGCTCGGCGTAACGCTGAGGCAGGTGTTCCATCCAGAAATGGTTGTCGTAATGCAGGTCCAGCAGGGTGCCGTCCATGTCCAGCAGGACGGTGTCGATGGCGTGCCAGGGCAAAGAGGGCATGGGGCGTTCTCATGTAAGTAAAGATATCCGACACAGACAATCGGAAAAGCCACGGTATAGTAACCCGATCACGCCAAGGAGCTGCTTATGCGCCAGAAACCCACCGTCCTCGCCCGCGAAATAGTCGCCAGTAGCCGTTTGTTCCGCGTGGAGGAAGTGCAGTTGCGCTTTGCCAATGGCGTTGAACGGACCTACGAGCGCCTGGTGGGCCGGGGGAACGGTTACGGCGCGGTGATGATCGTGGCGATGATCGATGAGGACCATGCGTTGCTGGTGGAAGAGTACTGCGGCGGCACGGATGAATATGAAGTGTCGCTGCCCAAAGGCTTGATCGAGCCCGGTGAAGATGTGCTGGCGGCCGCGGATCGGGAACTCAAGGAAGAGGCAGGCTACGGTGCCCGGCAGTTGGAGCACATTACCGAGTTGTCGCTGTCGCCTGGCTATATGAGTCAGAAAATCCAAGTGGTGCTGGCTACCGATCTGTACGAAGAACGTCTGGAAGGCGATGAGCCCGAGCCGATGCGGGTGGACAAGGTCAACCTGCGCGAGCTGTCGAGCCTGGCGCAGAACGAGCAATTCAGTGAAGGTCGCGCCCTTGCCGCGTTGTACCTGGTGCGCGATCTGTTGACCCAGCGTGGAGCCTTCAACGCATGAGCGAACTGTTTCTGGGCCACCCGTTTATCGCCCCTGTCATTGAACTGGCCCGCCAGGCGGGTGAAGCGATCCTGCCGTACTGGCGCGCGAATGTGGCCGTGACCTCCAAGGCCGATGACTCGCCGGTGACGGCGGCGGACCTGGCGGCGCACCACCTGATCCTCGCCGGCCTGACGGCCCTGGACCCCAGCATCCCGGTGCTCTCCGAGGAAGATGCCGATATCGACCAAAGCGTGCGTGCCAGCTGGCAACGCTGGTGGCTGGTGGACCCGCTGGATGGCACCAAGGAATTCATCGCCGGCAGCGAAGAGTTCACCGTCAATATCGCGCTGATCGAACAGGGCCGCGTGGTGTTTGGCGTGGTCTCGATGCCCACCAGTGGCCGTTGCTACTTCGGTGGCGCGGGCCTGGGGGCGTGGCGTTCGGATGTCAATGAAGCCCCACGGCAGATTCAAGTGCGCCAAGCGCCGGCGGAGGGCGAGTGCTTTACGGTGGTGGCCAGTCGTCGACACAGCAGCCCTGAGCAGGAGCGATTGCTGGAGGGGCTGAGCGAAGGGCTGGGCAAACTGGAGCTGGCGAATATCGGCAGCTCGTTGAAGTTTTGCCTGCTGGCCGAAGGCAGCGCCGATTGCTACCCGCGCCTGGCTCCGACCTCACAGTGGGACACCGCTGCCGCCCAAGGCGTGCTGGAAGGTGCCGGTGGCGAAGTGCTGGAGTTGAGCGGTGAGCCGTTCAGTTATCCGGCGCGGGAATCGCTGCTCAATCCGTTCTTTTTGGCGCTGCCGGCCAAGGCGGCCTGGCGTGAACGTTTGCTGAGCTTGGCGCGTTCTTGAGACCTCAAGCGAGCTGACTGTGGGAGCTAGCCCCGTCCCACAGTTGTTTTGTGTAGGGGTTCTAGCGGTGCAGGACGTATTGGCCAGTGAAGGCGACCGCTCTTTCGTCACTGCCCTCATTCACGATCCAGGTGTCCAACGTCAACCGCGCCCGCCCATAGCGCTTGTAGGTGGCTAAAAAACGCTTCCACACCTTTTCTTCCGGCGCCTGGCAAATCACCGTGGCGTCATGTGTAACCGGCAACGGATAACTGATCTGCCCCTCCTGAATCACGATATGCCCGTCCTCGATGCCTTCCTCGCGCAATTGCAGGTGCAACCAACCCCAGCCCGCCAGCACCGCGCCGCAGTAGAGGCTGCCGCCGAACATGGTGCTCTTGTGGTTGATATTGGCTTGCAAGGGCAGGTGCAGCTGCAACTGGCGATCTTGCCAGTCGAGCACCTTGAGCCCCATTTCCCGGGTCAGGGGAATGTCATGGTGAAGGATGGATTCCAGGTAACGGCTGTCGCGGCTCATGGTGGCCTCTTGGCGGGTAGGAAGGGTCATTCGTCGTCGGCACTGTGCTGGGCGCTGTCGGCGAAGTTCAGCCCGTGCTTGCGTAGTTTGTCGTGCAAGGTCTTGCGCGGTACGCCGAGGGCTTCGGCGAGGCTGCGCAGAGAACTGTGGGGGCGGGCGAGTTCGGCGGCGATCAGGCTTTTTTCGAACTGTTCGACCTGTTCGCTCAAGCCGCCCGGCGTGGATGTCAGCACGCTGCCGGTGGGGTTGTCCGCCGAGCTGTCCAGGGCCAGCTCCAGGCCCAGTGCAAAGCGCTCGGCGGCATTCTGCAGTTCCCGCACATTACCCGGCCAGCTGTGGCGCAACAGCAATGCGCGCTGGCCCGGTTGCAGTTCGTGTAGCGGCAGGCCATGGCGACTGCTGGCTTCGTCGGCAAAGTGTTGGAACAACATCAGCGCATCCTCGCCCCGTTCGCGCAACGGCGGGATGCGCAGCGGCGCCACGTTGAGACGGTAATACAGATCGGCGCGGAAGCGGCCCTGGTCGGCGGCCTGACGCAGGTCTTCCTTGGTCGCGGCGATGATGCGGATGTCCAGGGGGATCAATTGGTTGCCGCCCAGGCGCTCGACCACGCGCTCCTGCAACAGACGCAGGAGCTTGACCTGCACATCCAGGCTCATGCTTTCGATTTCATCCAGAAACAACGTACCGCCATTGGCAAACTCGAACTTACCGATGCGGCGCTTCTGCGCACCGGTAAATGCGCCGGGTTCATGGCCGAACAGTTCGCTTTCGACCACCGACTCGGCCAGGGCCCCGGCGTTGATCGCCACGAACGGCCCGCTGCGTCGGCTCGACAGATCGTGCAACGCGCGCGCCACCACTTCTTTACCGGCGCCGGTTTCGCCGAGGATCAGCACGTCGGCCTTGGTTGCCGCCAGGGCGCCGATCTGCTCGCGCAGGCGCAGCATCTGCGGCGAATGCCCCACCAGGCGCGTGCTCAGTTGCTGGCGGTCGCTAAGGGCCAGGCGCAGGCTGCGGTTGTCCAGCACCAATCGACGCAACGCCAGGGCGCGGCGCACGCTATCGAGCAAAGCGTCGCTGGCGAAAGGCTTTTCGAGAAAGTCATAGGCCCCGGCGCGCATGGCTTGCACAGCCAGCGGTACATCACCGTGGCCGGTGATCAGCAACACCGGTAGATCCGGGTCCTGGCCGTGCAGCTCGGCCAGCAGTTCCAGGCCGTCCATGCCGGGCATGCGGATGTCGCTGACCACCACCCCCGGCCAATCCCGCGACAGCTGCGCGGTGAGGCCGGTGGCTTCGGCCAAAGGCAGGACCTTCAGCCCGGCCAGGTCCAGGGTCTGGCACAGGGCCTGACGCAAGTGCGGGTCGTCGTCGATCAGCACCACCTGAATCTGGTTATCGATACTCATACACTGCGGTCCTCGGACGGTTGCAGACTGACGCCCGGCGAACCGGCACGCAATTTCAAGGTTAACAGCGCGCCGCCTTCCTTGTGGTTGGCAAACAGCAGTTCGCCGCCAAAGGCGCGCATCAGGGTTTCACAGATGGCCAGGCCCAGCCCAAGGCCTTGTGTACGCGTCTTGGTGGTATAGAACGGCTCACTGGCGCGGCCCAGGGCTTCCATGCAAAAGCCTGGGCCGTTGTCGCGAATGTACAGGTTGACGCCTTGCTCGGTGGTTTCGGCACTCAGCCAGAGTTTGCGCGGCTGGCCTTTTTCGGTCAGCGCGTCCAGAGCGTTGGCCAGCAGGTTGCCCAGCACCTGGCGCAGGCGGGTTTCGCCGGCCTGCACCCACAGCGTGGCTTCCGGCAGATCGCGGATCAATTCCACTTCCATCGAGCGGCGGCGCTTGGCCAGCAGCGCCAGGGCGTCATCGAGCGCTGGTTGCAGCGCCACGCTCTCGGGAGCATGGCGGTCGCGGCGGGCAAAGGCGCGCAGGTGGGCGATGATCGAGGCCATGCGCCCGGTCAATTCGCTGATCAGCTTGAGGTTGCCGCGCGCGTCGTCGGTGCGCTGGTGATCGAGCAGGATTTCGGCGTTTTCGGCGTAGCTGCGGATCGCAGCCAAGGGCTGATTGAGTTCGTGGCTGATGCTCGCCGACATGGTCCCCAGCGCCGACAGCTTGCCGGCCTGTACCAGGTCATCCTGAGCGCGTACCAGTTCCTGCTGGGCGTGTTCGCGCTCCAGCACTTCTTGTTTCAGGCGTCGGTTAAGGCCTTCCAGGTCGCTGGTCCGTTCGGCCACACGCATTTCCAGTTCGCGGCGGGCTTTGGCCTCAAAGGCAATACGCTCCAGATAGTGGCGACGGCGCTGCATCAACAGACCGAGCAACAGCATCAACACCAGCAGTGCCGCGCCGCCCACGGCCACCACGGTGCGCACCGGGCGGCTGATCAAGGATTTCGGCGCGAGGATTTCCACGTTCCAGCCGGTTTCGGCGATGGCCGTGGACTGGCGCAACCAGGCGGTGCTGCTCAGGTTCAGCGGCTGTGGATCGCGGGTCGGGTAGGGCTGGATTGCGATGATAGCCTGCCGCTCTTCAGCGGTGAGCGGGCGCGTGGCGCGGAATCGCCATTGCGGGCGTGACGTCAGGATCACCACGCCGTTGTGGTCGGTGACCAGCAGTTGTTCCGGGGTGTTACCCCACAGGCTTTCGGTGTGATCCAGGTCCACCTTGACCACCAGCACGCCGATGACTATTTCACCGTCGCGCACCGCCGCGGCGAAGAAGTACCCGCGCTTGGCGGAGGTGGTGCCCAGGCCGAAGAATCGACCCAAGCGCCCGGCCATGGCTTCACTGAAGTAGGGGCGGAATGAAAAGTTACGTCCGACGAAGCTGTCCTGTTTATCCCAGTTCGACGCGGCGAGGGTCTTACCGGTGGTGTCCATTAGATACATCACTTCCACGCCGGCCTGGGCCGCCACGTCTTTGAGCAGCAGGTTAGCGTTGGCCAGGTGGGTACTGACCTCGGGCGCCGCCAGCGCGGTGCGCAGGGCGGGCAGATCGCCGAGGATCTGCGGCAGTACTTCGTAGCGGTGCAGGGTACCCAACAGGTTGGCGACGTACAGGTCGAGGGTCTGGCGGTTTTGTCCGGCCAGCTCACTGCGATAGTAGCGCTCGGCCAGGTGTTCCAGCGGCCACAGCAGCGGGGCCAGGCACAACGCCAGCAATGCGAGGCTGCGCCAGCGGGGTCGTCGCGGAAGGGGTGGAGTCATGGGAGTCGTGCGCCTGGGGGTACAGGCGCATTATGCCTAGTGCGGCTGTGCAAGACACTCGCGCAGTGCGTCCAGCCAATGCGGTTGGGCGACATGCCACTGGTGCTGCAAGCGGCTGCAGTCCAGACGCGAGTTCAGCGGGCGTTTGGCGGGTGTCGGGTAAGCGCTGGAAGGGATGGCCTCCAGCTCGGCGCAGGCTTTGCCGGTGGCCCGCAGATGCTCGCCGATGGCTTGGGCAAAGCCGAACCACGACGTTTCGCCTTGGGCCGTCAGGTGATACACCCCCCACGCGCCGGCGGCCCCAGCCTGCCAATGTTCGATCAGGGCGCGAGTGCTGTCGGCGATGGTGCCGGCCCAGGTCGGCGCACCGATCTGGTCGGCGACGATGCGCATCTGCGGCTTTTCCTGCAGCAGGCGTTGCATGGTCAGCAGGAAGTTCTTGCCGTGGTTGGAATACACCCAACTGGTGCGCAGAATCAGATGCTCGCCTCCCACTGCCGCAATCGCCTGCTCGCCGGCGAGCTTGCTTTGGCCATACACCCCCAACGGGTTCGGCGTATCGGCCTCGGTGTACGGCGCCGGTTTGCTGCCGTCGAACACGTAGTCGGTGGAGTAGTGGATCAGCGGCGCGCCCAGGGCCTTGGCCTCCTCAGCCAGAATGCCGGGGGCGATGGCATTGATGGCGAAGGCCACCTCCGGCTCGCTTTCGGCCTGGTCGACCGCCGTGTGGGCGGCGGCGTTGATGATCAGGCCGGGGCGGTGGGCACGGACCTGCTGGCGGATTTGGTCGACGTTGGTCAGGTCCAGTTGCTCGCGACCCAGCACGATCAGTTCGCCGAGCGGGGGCAGACGCTGCTGCAGAGCCTGGGAGACTTGGCCGTGTTGGCCGGTGATGAGGATTTTCATGGGAACAGGTCCGCTTCCACCAAGCGTTTGCCGGCCTGGTCCTTGACGGACAGTTGCGGCGTCTCGGTCAGTTGCCAATCAATTGCCAGCGTTGGGTCGTTCCATGCGATGCAGCGCTCAGCACTGGGCTGATAGTAATCAGTGGTCTTGTAGAGAAACTCTGCGTATTCACTCAACACCACGAACCCATGAGCAAA
This sequence comes from Pseudomonas rhodesiae, assembly GCF_007858255.1. Lineage (GTDB taxonomy): Bacteria > Pseudomonadota > Gammaproteobacteria > Pseudomonadales > Pseudomonadaceae > Aquipseudomonas > Aquipseudomonas rhodesiae. The sequence goes on from NZ_VFEU01000001.1 coordinate 55,929, forward strand.
ACCTTCGGGTACCCACAGTTGGCGGTGGTTCTGAGCCGACAGACGGACCCCCACCCATTGACCGAAGTTCGGAGAACTGCGGCGAATATCCACCGCCACGTCGAGCACCTCACCTGCGGTGACACGCACGAGTTTTCCCTGTGTGTCTACCAACTGATAGTGCAAGCCCCGCAGCACACCCTTTTGCGAGCGCGAATGGTTGTCTTGTACGAAGTTGCGTTCGAGGCCCGTGGCCTGCTTGAACGTCCTGGCGTTGAAACTTTCGTAGAAAAAACCTCGGTCGTCGCCATAGACTTTTGGTTCGAGGATTACAACACCGGGAAGTGAGGTTTCAACCACGTTCACTGGCTATCTCCCGCCAGCGAGTACAGGTATTGACCATAGCCGGTCTTGCCAAAATATTGGGCGCGCTGCAGCAGGTGGTTGCGGTCGATCCACTCATTCTCGTAGGCAATTTCTTCAAGGCAAGCGACTTTCAGACCTTGGCGGTGTTCAATGGTCTGTACGTACGTCGAGGCCTCCAGCAAGCTGTCGTGGGTGCCCGTGTCGAGCCAGGCAAAGCCACGCCCAAAGCGTTCCACATGCAGATCGCCACGCTGCAGGTACGCGTTGTTGACGTCAGTGATCTCCAGTTCACCGCGAGGCGAAGGCTTGACCGCCTTGGCGATCTTGATCACATCGTTGTCGTAAAAATACAGGCCGGTCACGGCGTAGCTGGACTTCGGCTTGGCGGGTTTTTCTTCGATTGAAAGGGCGCGGCCTTCGTTGTCGAAGTCGATCACGCCGAAGCGCTCCGGGTCTTTGACCCAATAGCCGAATACAGTCGCGCCGGACGGGCGATTGGCGGCTGTGCGCAATTGATCGCCGAAGTGCTGGCCATGGAAAATGTTGTCGCCCAGGATCAAGCAGACCGGGTCGTCACCGATAAACTCTTCGCCGATGATAAACGCCTGCGCCAGGCCATCCGGAGAAGGCTGTTCGGCGTAACTGAACCGCACGCCGAACTGGCTGCCGTCGCCAAGCAGGTTGCGGTATTGCGGCAAGTCCACCGGGGTGGAAATCACCAAGATGTCCTTGATCCCCGCCAGCATCAGCACTGAGATGGGATAGTAGATCATCGGCTTGTCGTACACCGGTAACAGCTGTTTGGACACACCCAGGGTAATGGGGTGCAAGCGCGTGCCGGAGCCACCGGCCAATACGATTCCCTTCATCATGCAATCAGATCCTTCGTGTCGGTGTTGCCCAATCGTTCGCCCTGATAACTGCCGTCCTGGACCCTGCGGCACCATTCCAGGTTATCGAGGTACCACTGCACGGTTTTGCGCAGACCGGTTTCGAAGGTTTCTTCCGGAACCCAGCCCAGTTCGCGTTCGATCTTGCTGGCGTCGATCGCGTAGCGTTGGTCGTGACCTGGCCGATCCTTGACGAAAGTGATCAGGTCGGTGAATTGCGCGACGCCTGCGGGCCGTTGCGGCGCCAGTTCTTCCAGCAGGGAGCAGATACCACGCACCACGTCGATGTTCTTTTGTTCGTTATGGCCGCCGATGTTGTAGGTCTCGCCGACCACACCTTCGGTGACCACTTTCAATAGAGCGCGGGCGTGGTCTTCGACGAACAGCCAGTCCCGCACCTGCAAACCATCACCGTAGACCGGCAATGGCTTGCCCGCGAGGGCATTGAGGATCACCAGCGGAATCAGCTTTTCGGGGAAATGGAACGGGCCGTAGTTGTTCGAACAGTTGGTCAGCAGCACAGGCAGGCCGTAGGTACGGTGCCAGGCGCGCACCAAGTGGTCGGATGCGGCCTTGCTGGCTGAGTAGGGCGAGCTGGGAGCGTAGGGCGTGGTTTCGGTGAACAGGTCATCCACGCCGTGCAGGTCGCCATACACTTCATCGGTAGAAATGTGATGAAAGCGAAAGGCACTTTTTGCCGGCTCGGTCAGCGTATGCCAGTAGGCACGGGCGGCTTCGAGCAGGCTATAGGTGCCGACGATATTGGTCTGGATAAAATCCGACGGACCGTCAATCGAACGGTCGACATGGGACTCGGCGGCCAGGTGCATGATCGCATGGGGCTCGAAGCGTGCCAGCACGGCGCTGACGGTGGCCTGGTCGATGATATCGGCCTGGACAAACTCATAGCGACTGTTGGAGGCGATGCTGGTCAGAGACTCCAGGTTGCCAGCGTAGGTGAGTTTGTCGAGGTTGAGCACTTCGTGCTCGGTGTGTTGAATCAGATGGCGGATCAGGGCTGAGCCGATAAATCCGGCGCCACCGGTGATGAAAATGCGCATGTCGGAGGGCCTTTTCCTTAGACGGACATTAAGCGGATGAAGCATAGCTTGAGTTGCGCAGCGGGGCGGCGCAAGCACGGTTATAAGCAGGGGGTTGCTTAACCCCCCAAAACAATGGCGATATACACGCCTAAAAATCAGAGGCTCTGACCATGCTGCTCGCCACGTTGATCCATCGCGCCAGTCTATCTTGCCCGCAAGTAGGCCTCGATCAGGCCACTCAACTCTTGGCGCAGCACTATGGCCTTGCTGGCACTTTGCAGTCACTGGGCAGCCAGCAAGACCTCAATTACAGAGTCGACACCCCCCAGGGACAGTTTGTTCTGAAAATCTGCCGGGGTGACTACGCGGCGTTGGAGCTGCAGGCTCAGCACGCGGCGCTGGGTCACCTGCAGACGCACGCCGAGGTGCGTGTGCCTAAGGTCATCAAGACCCTGGCTGGCGATGAGTTGCTCACCCTGACGATCGGCGGGCAAACCCTGCATTTGCGGCTGCTGGACTATCTCGACGGCCAGCCGTTGACCCACATGCCGCACTTGAGCCGTGAGGTGATCGCCGGATTTGGCGACCTGTGCGGCCGCATGAGCCTGGCGCTCGCGCCGTTCGAGCATGGGGGCCTTGAGCGCACGCTGCAGTGGGACCCGCGCCATGCTCCGGAACTGATCACCCACCTGCTGACCAGCCTGGAACGTCTCCCGCACCGTGACGCGTTGGAGCGCGTGGCCGCGCAGGTTCAAGCCCGGATTCGCCCCTTGGCCGAGCGCCTGCCGTGGCAAGCCGTTCACATGGATATCACCGATGACAACGTGCTGTGGCAGCGCGATGCCCAGCGTCATTGGCACATTCAGGGGGTGATCGACTTCGGCGATCTGGTTCACACCTGGCGCATCGCTGATCTGTCGGTGACTTGCGCGGCCCTGCTGCACCATGCCAAAGGCGACCCCTTTGCGATTTTGCCGGCGATCCAGGCCTGCCATGCCGTGACCCCTTTGCAACGCGAAGAGTTACAGGTGCTGTGGCCGCTGATCGTTGCGCGGGCGGCGGTGCTGGTGCTGAGCAGTGAGCAGCAGCAACGCTTGGACCCGGATAACAGCTACCTGCTGAAAAATGCCGAGCATGAGTGGGAAATCTTCCATGTGGCGACCTCGGTGCCGTTCGAACTGATGGAAGCGGCGATTTTGAGCAGCGTTGGCGAAACGCCGACGCCCATCGCCAGCCAGGATTTTGCCCCACTGTTACCGGAGCTGGTCGGTCGCGAATTTGCGTTGATCGACCTCGGGGTGCTCAGCCCGCATTTCGAGGCTGGCAATTGGGAGACACCCGGTGTCGATCGCAGGCTGCTGGACGAAGCAGCAGCAGTTCATGGGTTGGCGGCCAGCCGCTACGGGCAATATCGGCTGTCGCGCACCGTCCCTGACAGCGCCGCCGAGCCGGAGACCTTTCCCCTGCACGTCGAGCTGCATGTGCCCCACGGCACGGTGCTGGAAGCGCCTTTCGCCGGTACATTGCACCAGGACGCCGATGGGGTCGTGAGCCTGCAGGGCGTCGAGTCGAGCGTTTGCTTGATGGGGGTCAAACCCTCCCTCAAACCGGGTGCGCTGCTGGTCAAAGGGCAAGTGTTTGGCGAGGTTCAAGCGCCGCTGACCGTACAACTGTGCCGCGCCGATCTCGAACCGCCGCTGTTTTGCACGCCTTCGCGCGCATCGGCCTGGCAAATCCTCTGCCCGTCGCCTGCTGCTGTGCTGGGGCTGGCTTGCGACGCCGAGCCTGAACTGGACGCTCACGCCCTGCTGGCTCGCCGCGACGCCAGTTTTGCGCGCTCGCAAAAGCACTATTACACCGATCCGCCGCGTATCGAGCGGGGCTGGCGCAACCACCTGATCGACATGCAGGGGCGTTCCTACCTGGACATGCTCAACAACGTGGCGGTGCTCGGCCATGGGCATCCGCGCATGGCTGCGGTGGCGGCGCGGCAATGGTCGCTGCTCAACACCAACTCACGCTTTCACTATGCCGCCGTCACGGAGTTTTCCGAACGCCTTTTGGCCTTGGCGCCGGCGGGCATGGACCGTGTGTTTCTGGTCAACAGCGGCACCGAAGCCAACGACCTGGCCATTCGCCTGGCCTGGGCCTACAGCGGCGGGCGCGACATGCTCAGCGTGCTGGAGGCGTACCACGGCTGGTCGGTGGCGGCGGATGCGGTGTCCACCTCGATTGCCGATAACCCCCAGGCCTTGAGCAGTCGTCCGGACTGGGTGCACCCAGTGACGGCGCCCAACACCTATCGCGGTGAGTTCCGTGGGCAGGACAGTGCCCTGGACTACGTACGCAGCGTGGAGCACAACCTGGCGAAAATCGCCGCCAGCAAACGCCAACTGGCAGGCTTTATCTGCGAACCGGTGTATGGCAACGCCGGTGGCATCTCGCTGCCGCCGGGCTATCTGCAACAAGTGTATGGCCTGGTGCGCGCTCAGGGCGGCGTGTGCATCGCCGATGAAGTGCAAGTCGGTTATGGGCGCATGGGGCGGTTCTTCTGGGGCTTCGAGGAGCAGGGCGTGGTGCCCGACATCATCACCATGGCCAAAGGCATGGGCAACGGCCAGCCACTGGGGGCCGTGATCACTCGCCGCGAAATCGCCGAAGCGCTGGAGGCTGAAGGCTACTTCTTCTCGTCTTCTGGCGGCAGCCCGGTCAGTTGCCGGATCGGCATGGCAGTGCTGGATGTGATGGAAGAAGAAAAGCTGTGGGAAAACGCCCAAGTGGTCGGTGGGCATTTCAAAGCTCGCCTGGAAGCCCTGATCGAGCGTCACCCGTTGGTCGGCGCGGTGCATGGATCCGGTTTCTACCTGGGCCTGGAACTGGTTCGCGACCGGCACACCCTGGAGCCTGCCACCGAGGAAACCAAAATACTGTGCGACCGCTTACGGGAGTTGGGCATTTTCATGCAGCCTACCGGTGATTATCTGAACATCCTCAAGATCAAACCACCGATGGTCACTTCCCGCAGCAGCGTGGATTTCTTCGTCGACATGCTGTCGAAGGTGCTCGATGAACAGTTATAAATAGTCGATTCTTATCGATAATTAGGCCGGATGCCTCAGGCTAAAGCCTCTTAACTGATTTTAAAGCCGATTTTTATCCGTTATAAAGTCGGCCATCACCCCTTCGGAGCACCGAACGCCATGACCACTTTGCACAGCACTCCCCGCGCCGATGGCTTCCATATGCCCGCCGAATGGGCGCCACAGACCCAGACCTGGATGATCTGGCCTGAGCGCCCGGACAACTGGCGCCTGGGTGGCAAGCCGGCGCAGGCGGCCCATGTGGCCGTGGCCAAGGCCATTGCGCGGTTCGAGCCGGTGACGTTGTGCGTGTCCGCCGGCCAATATGAAAACGCGCGGGCGCGTTTGGATGTGCCGAATATTCGCGTGGTGGAAATGTCCAGCGATGACGCTTGGGTGCGGGACACCGGCCCGACGTTCGTGATCAACAACAGCGGCGAAGTGCGCGGCGTCAATTGGGATTTCAACGCTTGGGGCGGTTTCGATGGCGGCCTCTACGCGCCGTGGAACCGTGACACACAGGTGGGCGGCAAAATCCTTGAGATCGAGCGCGCCCCCCGTTACCGCACCGAAGGTTTTGTGCTGGAGGGTGGTTCGATCCACGTTGATGGCGAAGGCACCCTGATCACCACCGAAGAATGCCTGCTCAACCGCAATCGTAACCCGCACCTCGACCGCGCCGAGATCGAAGCGGTGCTGAGCGCCAATCTGGCGGTGGATAAAATCATCTGGTTGCCGGACGGCCTGTTCAACGACGAAACCGATGGCCATGTGGATAACTTTTGCTGCTACGTGCGCCCGGGCGAAGTATTGCTGGCCTGGACCGATGACCCACAAGACCCGAATTACGCGCGCTGCCATGCCGCCATGGACGTCCTGCAACGCAGCACCGATGCCCAGGGCCGCTCGTTTACAGTGCACAAAATGCCGATTCCGGGGCCCTTGTATGCCACCGAAGAAGAGTGCGCCGGGGTCGACCCGGTGGACGGTTCCCAGGAGCGTAATCCGACCGTGCGGTTGGCGGGTTCCTACGTCAACTTCCTGATCGTCAACGGCGGCATCATCGCGCCGAGCTTCGACGATCCGCTCGACCTTGAAGCCAAGCGCATCCTGCAGGACCTGTTCCCGCAACATGAAGTGGTGATGGTGCCGGGTCGTGAATTGTTACTGGGGGGCGGCAATATTCACTGCCTGACTCAACAGCAGCCTGCGCCGCATAAAAACTGAGTGCGGTTGTAACAGCGCTTTAACGACGACCTGGCGCTACGCGCCTCCAGCTTCCAAGGCAAGCCCGCGGCCCTACTAGCCCGCGGGCTTTTTTGCGCGCGCAGGCCCCTGAACCTGGCGCATTGGCATAGCTCTTGTATCGGTTTTGCCATAGCAGTGGCCCAAGGTGATGACTGCGCAGTTCTGTCATAAACCTTGAGTAAGTTAGCCGCTCACGCAGTCGGAGAGAGCGCTGAAATGAACGTCGAAATCAACCCCATGCGCGCGCGCCCGCTTCATCCTTCACGGGTCGACAGTGACGCCATCCATGCCCTGGCGCTCTGGTTGAAGGAAAACAGCGCGCGGCAGGTCAGGCAACCTGACCTGCGCAGTGTATTGAGTGAACGCTACCCGCAGGGGTTGTTCAGTGAGGATGAAGTGCACGCGCTGTGCGAGGTGATGCGCAATTAGTTGTCGTTTTTAGACATGTCATCAGCATCTCCTTAGAATTATTTCGCCTAAATACAGACGATTCGCGAAATTGACACATAGTTCAACGCGCGACTAGGATTGCGCCCAACGCCTGTGGCTAACCGCCATGACTCTTCCAATAAAAAAAGGCCCGCGGCATGTTCAGTCGTCCGCGGGCTTTCTTTTTTCCGAAAAAAGTCGATATCAGAAAGCGACATGGAGCCTGGTATCACAGCGCGTACTCAACCCGTAATAAGGAATACAAGAACATGTTGAAGCAACGGATGAGTCTGATCGCTCTGGGGATTTTGAGCGCATCGACAGCAATGGCCAACGACCAGGACCAATCCAAGGGTTTTGTCGAAGACAGCCACCTGAATATCGCCGCACGTAACGCCTACATCAGCCGTGACTACAAAAACGGCAAGCAAGACAAAGCCGAGTGGGGCCAGGGTTTCATCGGTAAATTCGAGTCCGGCTTCACCCAGGGCACCGTCGGTGTGGGTGTGGACGTGATCGGTCAGTACGCTATTCGTTTGGACGGCGGTAAAGGCCGCAGCGGCGCTGGCGGCATCGACTTCTTTAAGCAGGGCGATAGCGGCTCGGCCGCAGACGACCTGGCCAAAGGCGGCGCTGCCGTGAAGTTCCGGGTGTCCAACACCGTGCTCAAATACGGTGATCAGTTCCCTAACGTCCCGGTTCTGGCCTACGACAACTCCCGCCTGTTGTCCGAAACCTATACCGGCACCTCGATCGTTTCCAAAGAGATCGAAGGCCTGCAACTGGACGCCGGTCATTTCACCAAGGAAGCACGCAAGAGTGCTGAAGGTACCGACAGCGGTAACCTCAAGAGCATCAACTACCTCGGTGGTAGCTATAAATTCACCGAAAGCCTGTCCGCCGCTCTGTACGCGTCCGATATGGAAGACGTGCTGAAGAAGCAATACGTCAACGTCAACTACGTGCTGGCCCTGCCAGAAAAACAGTCGCTGACCTTTGACTTCAACGGCTACAAAACCAAGTTGGACAAGAGCTTCGCCCTGCAAAACCAAGGTGACGAAGACGCTCGCGACAACAAGATCTGGAGCCTGGGCGCTACCTGGGCCGTTGGTCCGCACAGCTTCACCGTCGCTCACCAGCGTAGCACTGGCGACACTGGCTACCTGTACGGCGGCTACCGCAACGATGGCGGCATCGGTGACGGCGGCAACACCATCCTGCTGGCCAACTCCTACTGGTCCGACTTCAACGGCAAGGACGAGCGCTCCTGGCAGGTCGGTTACGGCCTGGACTTCAGCACCTTCGGCGTGCCGGCCTGACCTACAACGTGGCCTACGTGCGCGGCACCAACATCGACGACGGCTCCAACCGTGGCGATGGCACCGAGCGGGAAATCTTCAACCAGTTCAAGTACGTCGTTCAGAGCGGCCCGGCCAAAGACCTGAGCCTGCGCGCTCGTGCGTCCTGGTTGCGCGTCTCCAACAACGCCAGCAACTACAACGTGGGCGGTAACGAACTGCGTCTGTTCGCTGACTACCCAATCAACGTGTTCTGATTGACCGCACGTTGCGCCTGATGTCAGGCGTTAAAAAACCCCGACTGGTTCGGGGTTTTTTTATAAGCGCCGATCAGTCCTGACGGCTTTGCAAGATGCTGCGCGCCAGCGACGCGTTCACGTAATCGGTTATCAGCGACAGCCCTTCGTAAGGCGCGATCTTTCGGTTATCGATGCACAACTGCGCCATCTGCAACACCACCAGGCGCTTCTTCTTATTGAGCCGCACCCCTGGCACGCCGAACGCCGTTTTGCGCAGTTCGGGCAGCGGTGCTTCGTCCGTCAGTTCAAGCGTGAGCCAGATGCCTTGGATCGGTTGCAGCGACACATTGGCGATATGCTCAATCGGCAGCGGTTGCGCCAGGTTGGCAAACACAAAATGCTCCGGCGTGAGCCGCAGCGCGATCTGCGGCGCGCGTTTGTAACGGCGCACGCCCAGCCACACAAAGATCAGCGCAATGCTGGCGATGGCCGCGCCGGCACCGAAGGTCGACAGCGGCGTGCCTTTCACGCGCGATGGATCGAGCCAAGGCAGGCTCATGATCAGCAGCCCGAGCACCACAAACGGCACCGCCAGTACCGCCGTGACCAGGGCGCGCCGCCGGCCACCTTCGTGTAAAGCATGTTCGCCCTGAGCGGAAGCGGCCAGCGTTTCCAGCAGTTCGGTTTGTGCCTCGTCTTCGGCGACGACGGCCTGGATCAAGTCGTCGGACAGCTGTTCGCTAAGCGCTGACACCGAACTGAAAAAAACCACCAACTGCGCCTGCGCCGCCTCGACATCCACCGCGCGGGTAGCGTTGCGCGTGGCATCATCCAGCGACGCGTTCAGGGCTTGCAGGCGTTCGCCGTTGGAAGGGTGTGAGTCGGTCGGGTGTGGTTGGTGAATGTCCAGTGCGTCAGGTGGCAGTTGCAAGGCTTGTTCGCGTAATGCAATCAGCACACCCTGGGTCAGGTCTGCGGTCGACGCCGTCTCGCACAGCGTGATCAACGCGTCCTCTAGGTGCGGTTGCAACACCGAAACGCGCAGCAAGGCCGAGGCTGCTGCCCCATTACCGGCCAACCGCGCGCCGGCGGCATCGGCCAGCAGTTCGCGCTCGCGACTCCAGTGGTTCACCGCGTGGTCGAAGCGCTGTATGAAAAACACTCCGAACAGAAATGATGGACGCATCAGCCAACCTTGGATCAGATCGCTGGCCAGCAATGTCTCTTGCAGCGCCTCCAGGCTGCGATTGACCCCATCGTAGATCGGCAAAAAGCGCAGGCTGTACTCTGTGTCCTGCCCGACAAAGTGCGCCAGCTCATGGCCAATCACGGCATTGATTTCCGCCGGATTCAGCAGCCCCAGATACGGCAACGGCACATGCAACGTCCGCCCATGCAGCGAGGTGTGCGCCGGCAGCAATGTGGCGTCGCTGGACGTGACGTAAAAGCCTTGGGCCAAGCTCACCACGATATGGTCGGGCGGCAAAGCACCGAGCCGACCCGCCAATTCACTCACCTGGCGCCATAAGCCCGGAGCCTGTACGGGCGTGACTTCCCGCGCGAAAATCTCCATGGGCGCTGGCGTGAACATCGCCAGCATGTGGCGCAATTGCCGCAGCAGCAGCCAGATGGAATACAGGCAAAACGCCGCAACCACCCCCAGCACCGCCATCAGCTTGACTTCGCCACTGCCCAACCGGCCTACATGCCACATCCCCAAACCTTCGAAACACAAGGCCAGCGCCACCGCCGCCGCCATCGCCACCACATGGCTCACCAGCCCATAAGGCAACAACCGACTGCCTTGGGTGAACACACGTAGTAATGTTTCTCGCGATTGCAACGCCTGTCGCCCCGCCCAGTGCGTCCCGGCCAACGCCGCCAGGCCGATCACCGCCGCCAGCAAACCGAACCCCACCACCCACGGCGCGAACCCGCGCATTGCCCGATTCACCTGATGAGCCGTGGGTAACTCCGCCTCGATCTTTTCCAGACGTGAGAGCGCCAACTGCACGCTGATCTTCTCATTCGGCAGATCGACACTGGCCATAGGGTTCCTCGCCGCCAGCGCCCGCAGTTGTTGTTTCGCGATGCTCACATTGCTGTGGTAATCGATCATCGCATTGCTCATCTCCTCCGCACGCTGCCGCTCCCAGTTACCCAGGGCAGCCAACAGCAGCGGGAAAATCACCAAAAGGGCGACGAGTTTTAGAGCGTTCATGGGAATCCGTTCGTGACGCTGGGGGATGTTGGTTATACCGAAAAGGGTTGGGGGTGGGCAAAGTGCTTTTGGCGGTCACCTCGCTGACCTGGGCCCTCATGCATATCGATCAGCAGCCCCCACGGCCGGATATCTGAAAACACAGGAATTGCCAAACGCCAACGGACTTCCTCTTCATTTCTCTTAGTCGAAATTGCGCGAATTATTGATGCTGTAACCGGTGCTATCCGCAGGCAGCTTCTTCTTGGCGAATCCGTTGATAACGATGTAAAGCAATGGGCCAATCGATACGAAGACTGCCGTTATTAGAAAGTAAGGCACAAGAGAGACCGCAGATCGGCCTTTGGAACGAGCGTCTCGATACATCCAGATGCAGGCGAGGACGCCGAGCAGGTAAAGGTCAATAACTACTTGGGCAGTGTCCGGGCTGGATATTAACTCCCGGCCGAAGTCGATCAGCGATTGATCGGCAACGAACATAGTACCCGCTGTATACATTGAAAAAATCACCAACGTGGAAAGCGAGAGGTAGGGTCTGTTCATTTGTCCTCCTTGAGCAATAAGCGATGATCAACGCTGACAAGGTAGTGATATTGTCACGACGAGATCAATGACCTCACAGGTCATGGACTCAGCCAATTCGCGCCGTCAGAGTCGAACAATGAGCCCCCGATCTTTTTCTCGAACGACACCCTCCATCACCGCAAGTGAGCAGTTGCGGCAACTGCGACGTCAGGCAAAATTGAGCCAACTCGACCTCGCCTTGATGTCGGGTATTTCTCAGCGACATCTCAGTTGCATCGAGACAGGGCGCGCCAAGCCAAGCCCCGGCACCCTGCATAACCTACTTATGGCACTCAATGCGCCTCTAGAGCTCTGCAACAGTGTCTTTCTCGCCAGTGGTTACGCACCGCGCTACGAAGCGACACCTCTTTCCTCGCCAAGCATGGAGGCCGTTCGTGACGCTATTACTCATCTCCTTCATGCCAACAACCCCGCACCAGCGATTGTCTTGGGGAGTCAGTGGGAGATATTGGCCGCCAACGCCAGCGCTGGAGTGTTGTTCGAACTGGTCGGTCTGAGTACCGATGCGGCGATTGGCCTAAATCTTTTGGTAACGCTGCTGGAGCCTGGAGGGTTGGGCGATCATCTGAGCAATGCCGAGGAAATCAGATTGATTGCCTGGCAAAGGGCCGCTAGAGAGGCCCTGAGCAACCCAGGGCTCGCGACGCTTCTGAAAAGCCTCCCCGCGCCTCAAGAGGCTTCCACGTTGGCAAACGAACCGCCTCCGTTAGTGCTGACACGGATCGACTCAAGGCACGGGGAACTGAAATTCATGTCAACTTTCACAACATTTGGCATGCCTCTCGACATTACTATGGAGTCGCTGCGTATTGAGCATCTGATTCCTGCTGATGCGAGAACCTGGGAAGTCATGGGCCGAGCCTATGAGCAATTGAAACGCTGATGCCCCTTATCTTCGGTTAAATACATTCATAGGGGTTGTTCGCCAGACGCTTAGTGCGCCAGTTAAAGCGGGCGGAGGATGAAGTACCACTGATGCGCCGCATTCCCATTGTTTTACTCGGACTCATGACCTTCACCTACTGATCAGCGGGGAGCGTAACCATATTCCAGTTTACGCTGGACAATCTGTTTTCCACCGTGGCGATGCCTGTCGCGCCTTGGTCAACTTGCTGACGCAGATCCGGTGTATTCCAGCAGCGTCGGCCGATCAATTTGTCGTGCATCGTTAACTCTTGATGCGCGCACCAATGTCACCAGCCACGCCGACATCCCTGCGCGGTGATGGGCGTGCTGGCCCACGAATCCCTTAACGTCCACAAAAAGCGGCTCAGTCACTGGCCCGCCCTGAAGGTAGCCATGGAAGAACCCAAGCCACCCGCCACCCGCAAGCACCGCAAGGTCAACGCGTTCAGCTTCGGCGAATTCGAGTCGCAGGCGGACGAGGAACACCAGCAGGCTCAGATCGGCGTGAACAAAGGCGTGGAAAATTCTGGTCGCTGTTCGTGAACATGCCGGGGGGGCTAGAATCGCTATCCTATCTTTAGCTATTTTTTGAGTATTCAGACTTTAGATGTGTCGCATTTTTCGCACTGTTGTCATATTAGAAAAAATTCTAGTCGGCTGTGTGATGGCGAGGGGGTAATAAATAGTCGATTATTCGAATGGAATATCAATTTTGGTATAAGTGCATGGAAGGAAGTTGGGTATGGAAAAAAGCTACTATTTGAAAAATCTAATTATTGGGCTGGGATTGTTTTCGATTTGCGCGTTCGCATTTAAATCAGATGCTAATGCAGTAATATTTTTTTTGATTTGTGGCATTAATGCATTTTTGTTTCCGTTTGCCAAGCGTCTAGTCGAAGACTTGGTGCTTCGTTATACATCTAAAGATTTTTGGAGGTCGGGTCCGTTAAGGACCGGTGCTGCAAATGGCGGGTATGCGCTTTTATATGGCTTTTATTTTGCGCTGGCTGTTCCACTTAGTTTATTGTTTTTAATTGTGTTTTATATCAAGAAAAAGTCCGCCATATAGGCGGACTTTTTTATGGAGCTGCTATGGGGTTTTTATTTTTCTCACTAATGCGTCATAAATCTGAGAGCCCGTGGTAGCGATCAAGCGCCAGAAATGCCCAGAGGATATGCTGCGATAACCTCAAACACCTCACTAACTTGGGTTGTTGCTGCGACGCCAAGTGAAAACCGAGCCAGATCCCCTCTATTCTCCCGTCAGGTGCGCTTTCTGTGGTTGAGGCTACTCAAATAGTGCGTTTTCATCAGCTTGCGGACAGCGTGCGAGCTGATGTTTCGTCTGGTGGGGTCTTGGCTATAGGGTCTGTAGACCATGAGTCATATGGGGAGACCGCGGGGATTTTGGAGACCGCGATTGAAATTGGAACTCAGCTTATCAAGCCACCATTGTCCCGGTGGCAGCGTATGAAAAACCGATTCAAAAAATGAGTGTGGACGTTTTGTGGACGTTTTGACGAAAACGAGACATAGGATTTTCGCCGTTTCCCAAACCCCAGAAACCACAAAGCCCCGCATTGCGGGGCTTTGAGATATGGTGCCGGCACCAGGAGTCGAACCCGGGACCTACTGATTACAAGTCAGTTGCTCTACCAACTGAGCTATACCGGCGTGTTAGGGCGACGATTATAGCGATTGGCAAGGTTCTGTAAACCCCTGAAATCTGACTATTTTTGCGAAAACTCAAGTTTTCTCACATTGCCCTGCTTTTCTCTGTCCCTTCAGCAAAAAATCAACGCTCGTGCAGTGCCTCTGCCCGGGATTTGATGATGGGTTTGAGCAGGTAGCTCAAGATGCTTTTCTTGCCGGTGATGATGTCTACCGACGCCACCATGCCGGGGATGATCAGCAGGGGTTTTTCGTCGGTGCCCAGGTGGCTGCGTTCGGTGCGCAGTTTGATGACGTAGAAGGTGTTCTTCTTTTCTTCGTCCATCACGGTGTCGGCGCCGATTTGTTCGAGCTTGCCTTTGAGGCCGCCGTAGATGGTGTAGTCGTAGGCGGTGAATTTGATCATGGCTTCCTGGCCGGGGTGCAGGAAGGCGATGTCTTGCGGGCGGATCTTGGCTTCCACCAGCAGGGTGTCGTCCAGCGGTACCACTTCGGCGATGTCGCTGCCGGGTTGGATCACGCCGCCGACGGTGTTGACCAGCATCTGCTTGACGATGCCGCGCACCGGGGAGGTGACCATGGTGCGGCTGACGCGGTCTTCCAGGCCTTTGGAGGTGGCTTGGGCCTTGCTCAGGTTGGTGCGGGCTTCGTTCAACTGGGCCAGGGCTTCGCTGCGGAATTTACCCCGGGTTTCGTCGATTTTGCGCTGCACTTCGTTGATCGCGGCTTGGGCGCGCGGGATGGCCAGTGTGGTGCCGTCGAGCATGCCTCGGGTTTCGACTTCGGAACGCTTGAGGCGCAGCACTTCTACCGGCGATATAGCGCCTTGCTGCACCAGCGGTTCGGACATGCCGATCTCCTGGCGCAGCAGGCCCAGGCTGTTACGGTATTGATCCTGCTTGGAGCTGAATTCACGCAGTTCCTGCTGGCGTTGCAGCAGCTGTTGTTGCAGCCCGCCAATTTCATCCGCCAGTTGCTGACGGCGGCTCAGGTACAGCGACTCTTCGTTAGAAGCCTGGTTCGGCGCGGCTTTGCGTGCGCTGTCGGAGATATTCAATGGGCGGTTGTCGACTTCCGCACTCAGACGCTCCACGCGCAGTTCCATGGCCACGCGGTCGGCTTCGGTTTCGCCGACGTTGGAGGCAAATCGCGTATCGTCCAGGCGCACCAGCGGCGCCCCGGCGTCGACGATCTGGCCTTCATGCGCATAAATCTGCGCCACGATGCCGCCTTCCAGGTTCTGGATCTTCTGGATGCGCGAGGAGGGGATCGCCTTGCCTTCGCCCTTGGTCACTTCGTCGATGATCGCGAAGTGCGCCCACAGCAGCAGGAACACGAAGAAGCCGATCACGCCCCAGATGGTCAGGCGTACGATGCGTGGCGCGTCGTCGACCAGGGCTTTTTCCACTTCGGGCAGTGGCTGGTTGTCGAGTGAGTCGGTGCCTTTGAAATAACCGAAGACCATCTTCTTTAAGCGGCGTAGACCGGAGTTAAGCGACACTGATCTGCCCCTTTTTCAGCGCTTCCATCACGGCCGCTTTGGGGCCGTCTGCGAGTATCTGGCCACGGTCGATCACCAGCAGGCGGTCGACCAGGCTCAGCAGCGAAGCACGGTGGGTGACGAGAATCACCGTCTTGTTTTCGATCACCGACTGCAAGCGCTGCTTTAGGCGCTCTTCGCCGGTGTTGTCCATGGCGCTGGTGGGTTCGTCCAGCAGCAGAATAGGTGGGTTCAGCAGCAGGGCGCGGGCCAGGGCCACGTTCTGGCGCTGGCCGCCGGAGAGGTTTTGCCCGCGCTCGCCCACTTGCAGTTCGTACCCCTGCGGGTGGAGCCTGGCGAATTCATGCACGCCGGCCAGCTCTGCCGCTTGCAGCACCATCTCGTCGTCCACGTAGCGCGCACCGGACACCAGGTTGTCGCGCAACGTGCCAGCCAGCAACTGGATGTCTTGGGCCACATAGCCGATGTTGTGGCGCAGCTCGCTGACGTCGATCTGGCGAATGTCCACGCCATCCACCAGCAGCGAACCCGAGTCTGGCTGATAAAGGCCCACCAGCAGTTTGGCCAGCGAGCTTTTGCCCGAGCCGCTACGGCCGATGATGCCGATTTTTTCGCCGGGGCGAACGTTCAGGTTGATGCCGCGTAGCGCCAGATTCTGTTGGTTCGGGTAGGTGAAGTCGACCTCGCGGAAGGTCATCGCACCTTGCAGCGATTTGCGGCTGAGGGGGCGCTCTTCGAAGTTGCGTTCTTGCGGCAACTCCATCATTTGGTCGACGGAGACCATCGTCACCTTGGCTTGCTGGTAACGCGTCAGCAGGCCCGACAGTTGCGCCAGCGGGCCCAGTGCGCGGCCGCTGAGCATGTAGCACGCTACCAGGCCGCCCATGCTCAGGGTGCCATCAATGATCTGATACACGCCGAAGATGATCATCGCCACGCCTGCCACTTGCTGGATCAGCAGCGTGATGTTCATCGCCAGGCCGGACAGAACTTTCACCCGCAGTTCCAGGCGGCTGAGGGTACCGATGGTTTGTTCCCACTGGTATTGGCGCTCGCTCTCGGCGTTATTGACCTTCACCGCATCCAGCCCGGCGAGGGTTTCGATCAGGCTGGACTGGCGCTCGGCGCCCAGCGCCATGGTGCGCTCAAGTGTCGCGGTCAGTGGCTTTTGCAGAAAGTGGCCGATCCCCAGGGCCAGTGGGAACGCGACGATTGGAATCCACACCAGGTGGCCGCCCAGCAGCGCGATCACGCCGAGGATGATCAATGTAAAAGGCAGATCGATCAGGCTTGCCAGGGTCAGCGAGGTTAAAAAGTCGCGCATCCCCTGAAATTCGTGGATGTTTTGCGCATAGCTGCCGACGCGTGCAGGGCGCATTTTCATCGACATGCCCACGATGCGCTCGAACAGCGTCGCGGAGATGATCAAGTCGGTTTTCTTGCCCGCAAGGTCCAGGCACAGGCTGCGCATGCTCTTGAGCAACAGGTCGAACAGGTAAGCGCCGCAAATACCGACCGCCAGCACCCATAGGGTGGCGGTGGCCTGGTTGGGGACCACGCGGTCATACACGTTCATCACAAACAGCGGCGCGGCCAGGGCGATCAGGTTGATCACCAGGCTGGCGGCGATAGCATCGGCGTAGAGCCAACGTGAGCGTTTGAGGGTGTCTCTGAACCAGGAGCGAGCGCGCGGGATAAGCGTGCCAGTGGTGACGTCAAATTTATGCTGCGGTTGGGCGAAGAACACCCGGCCGCTGTAATCCTGACTCAGCACTTCCCGGGTGACGTGAACTTCGCCGCCTTCGCTTTCGCTGAGCAGCAAGCGGGCGGTATCACCGTCCCACCCCACCAGCACCGCACTGCGCCCTTCCTTCAACAGCAATAAGGCCGGCAATGCGATGGATGGAATCTGCTCCAACTTGCGCTGCAGCACGCGACCCTGCAAACCCGCCCGCGCGGCTGCGCGGGCGAGCAGGTCGGGGCTCAAGCGCTGGCCCGCCAAGGGCAGGCCAGTGGTCAGCATTGCCCGACTGGCGGGCTTGTAATGCAGGGAGCAGAGGGTCAGCAACCCGTCCAGCAAGGGGTCATCATGCTGACTGCGCGGGTCATGGTTGAGCGGCGCCACACTTATTTCAGAATCCAAGCTGACTCTCTCTTAATGCAGTTGAGCGGTCCAACTCCGTCAAGAATCAGTTCATCCCTGGCAGGTTCACCTTCGTTTTGACTTCGTTTTGCACAACTGATGCCAGCGGCGCAACCACGCCTTGGCTTTTGAGCAGTTGGCCCATATCGGCCTTGATACGGTATTGCGTATACAGCTGCAGGTTTTTGATCTGTGCCAGGCGTTGCGATGCCGTGAACAGTTCGTTCTCGCTGTCGAGCAGGTCGAGCAGTGTACGCTCACCGAGGCTGAACTGCTGCTGATATGACGTGCGCACGCGGGTGCTGCGGTCTACGTATTCCTGAGCGATCGGCAATTGCGCCGTGGCGTTGTTGTAGGCGTTCCACGCCAGGCTCAATTCCTGGTTCAGCTCACGCAGGGCGTTGTTGCGGATATCCAGCGCTTGGGATGCCTGGGACGCCTTGGACTGCAGGTCTGCCTTGTTGCTGCCGCCGGAGTACAGGTTGAACTGCATGCGCAGCATGGCGGAGTAGCCATTGTCGTGGCCTTCTTCGCCGCCGATATTGCTGTTGGCCGAGCGCTGCAGCTCAGCATCGAAGCGCGGATAGAACGTCGACTTGGCGGATTCGTATTGCTTTTCAGCCGCTGCGATGTCCGCTTCGGCCGAACGCAGTACCGGGCTGCTCTCTACCATCTGCCGACGTGCTTCTTCGAGGCTGGCAGGCATCAAGGCGACAAAGCCCTGGGGCTTCTCCAACTCGTCGGGTTCTTGGCCGACGGCGCTCATGTAGTTGGCTTTGGCGTCATCGAGGTTGGTCTGTTCGGTCAGCAAGTTGTTGCGGGCCTGGGCCAGACGGGCTTCGGCTTGATCCATGTCCGCCATTCTTCCGACGCCACGGCTGGTGCGTAATTTGATCTGGTCAAAAATGCGTTCGTGGCTTTTCAGGTTGTCTTCTGCCAACTGCACCATCTCGCGACGGGTCAGGACATCCAGATAAACCTGGGCCACCGTCAGTGCGGTGCGCTCGGTGGTATTGAGCAGGGCATAGCCGCGAGAGTTGGCGGTGGCCTGCTGGCGGCCGACTTCATTCTCGGTGCCGAAACCCTGGAACAGGTTTTGCTGAAGACGAATGCTCGACTCGCCGCGGTTCAAGGTTTTCCAGTCATGGCTGTTGCTGGCGGCGCGGGTCGAGGTGTTGTCGGAGCTTTCGCGACCATAACCGCCCAGCAAGTCGATTTTAGGCAGGTAGCCGCCCTGGGCCGCTCTGACCTGATAGTCGGCAGCGATACGTGCGTTAACGGCAGCCTGGATTTCCGGGTGAACGTCGACAGCCTTTTGCATGGCTTCTTGAAGGGTTTGAGCCTGTACGAAACTAGTCGCGAGAACAAATGGCACAGCGGTGAATAAGTGCAAACGCATTCTGATTTTTCCCCGGGGATTGGTTGCCTGAAAGCCGCAACAAACTTGAAATATTGCACTGGAGTGGCAACTCGAAATGCCCGTTTTTATTGGGCGCCGCAGGGCGCAAACAGAAAGTCGTGAAGCCGCTTAAATATCAATGTGACATTACTGGGCGGATTGTTTAGGATGACGCCCAATAGGTCAATACCTTGACGGAAAAGTAATTTTTCTGGCGCAGTAACAAAATATTGACGCCATTATTTTTTTTGAAGCAATTGAGTACTCCAGCTTATTGAATCGGCACCACTGACAGGGCCGGTCTCCTGGGTGGATACCCCTGAACGGCAATACACGGAGAGTCTTTTATGAGCAGCGTTGCGGTCGTCAAAAGCATTGTCGGTCAAGTGTTCGCGGTATCCCCAGAAGGGATTCGTCGTCTGCTGGTAGAAGGCGATCGCCTGTTCGCAGGGGAGCAGATTGATACAGGCCCGGCCGGTGCCGTTTCGCTGGAACTGGCCGACGGCCGCGTGATTGATCTGGGCCGCGACACTCAGTGGAGCGCCAACGCACCTGACTCGACCACCGACCTCAGCGCCGCCACTGCTCAAGCAGCACCGTCCGTCGCCGAATTGCAGCAGGCCATCGCTGCCGGCGCCGACCCGACCCAAGACCTCGAAGCCACCGCCGCGGGCCCGACCGCAGCCGGTGCTGACGGTGCTGTCGGCGGCGGCCATAGCTTTGTCGTGCTTGAAGCAACGGCCGGCGTGGTCGACCCTACCATCGGTTATCCGACCAACGGTCTTAACGCTGCGGATGCGGTGGCTAACGCCCTGACCGGCGCTGACAACAACGGCGTCGACCCGCGCAACGTCACCATCACCCTGACCGCTACGCCTACCATCACCGAAGCCGGTGGTGTTGTGGTTTACACCGTATTCATCACGCAAGCCCCGACCAGCGACCTGACCGTCACCTTGTCCAACGGCCTCTCTGTTGTGGTCCCAGCCGGCCAGACCTCGGGCGCACTGAACGTCACGTTCGCCGGGAATGACACCCCTTACCTGGACGCATCGTCGATCTCCGCCACCATTACCGGCACGTCCGGCGGCGGCAACCTGATCATCACCACCGACCCGACGCCGGCGGTCACTCAGATCAACGACACCATCGACACCACCACCGTTACGCTCACCGCGACGGCATCGGTGGATGAGGGTGGCAAGATCGTCTACACCGCCACCGTCACCAACGCGGCGCAGACCGACGTTGTGATCAAACTGTCCAACGACCAGACCATCACCATCGAAGCCGGTAAAACCACCGGTACGGTCAGTGTCGACACCCCGGCCAACCTGGCGGATGGTAAAGACCTGACGGTCAGCGCCACCATTACCAGCGCCACCGGCGGCAACTACGAAAACCTGGCGATCAATCCCGCACCGGCCACTTCCACCGTTGTTGCTGTGGATGATCCCAGCGTTCTGGTCGCCGATACCAACACGATCGTCGAAGATAACGTCGCCACCGGCAATGTGCTGAGCAACGACAGCGACATCGACAATGTGCTGAGCGTCGCCACCTTCAATGTGGGCGGCACCACCTTCGCGGCGGGCCAGACGGCTGTTATTGCAGGCGTGGGCAGTATCACGATTGGAACCGATGGCGCTTACACGTTCACCCCGGTCAAGGATTACAGCGGCGAAGTGCCGCAGATCGGCTACACCACTAATACCGGTTCGAGCAGCACGCTGACGGTAACGATTACGCCGGTCAACGACGCGCCGGTGATCGAAGTGTCGGCCAACACCCTGGTTGAAAACACCGCGGTAGCCGGCACTGTGGCAGGCACATTTGCCGCCAGTGACGCAGAGACGCCAACCCAGGCGCTGGATGTGAAGTTCACCGCAGGTACTAATGCGGACGGTTACTACGCGATCTCTGGCACCGACGTTGTACTGACGCAGAAAGGTGCTGACTGGGTCAACGCCGGCAATCAACTGCCGAAGATCGATTTGACTGTGACCGACGCTGACAATGTCAGCTCGACAGCCAATGGCCAGCCGAGCGTGACTCTGGTCAACGACGTCCCGGTTATCAGCGTCGAAGCCAACACCCTGACGGAAAACGATGCCAAAGAAGGCACCGTCGCTGGCCGCTTCACCGCAACCGACGAAGAAACGCCGGTTGCTGATCTGAAGGTCACCTTCACTGCCGGTACCAACAACGACGGTTACTACGCGATTTCCGGCACCGACGTCGTGCTCACTCAGAAAGGCGCCGATTGGGTCAACGCCGGCAATCAACTGCCGAAGATCGATTTGACTGTGACCGACGCTGACAATGTCAGCTCGACAGCCAATGGCCAGCCGACCGTCACTCTGGTCAACGACGTCCCGGTTATCAGCGTCGAAGCCAACACCCTGACTGAAAACGACGCCAAAGAAGGCACAGTCGCCGGTCGCTTCACCGCAACCGACGAAGAAACGCCGGTTGCTGATCTGAAAGTCACCTTCACCGCCGGCACCAACAACGACGGCTACTACGCCCTGTCGGGTACCGATGTGGTCCTGACTCAGAAAGGCGCCGATTGGGTCAACGCCGGCAACCAGTTGCCGAAAATTGATCTGACCGTGACCGACGCTGACAACGCCAGCTCGACCGCGAATGGCCAGCCGACCGTGACCCTGGTTAACGACATCCCGGTCATCAGCGTCGAAGCCAACACCCTGACCGAAAACGACGCCAAAGAAGGCACCGTCGCTGGCCGCTTCACCGCGACTGACGAAGAAACCCCGGTTGCCGATCTGAAAGTTACGTTTACCGCTGGTACTAACGCCGACGGTTACTACGCGATTTCTGGCACCGATGTGGTGCTGACGCAGAAAGGCGCTGACTGGGTTAACGCCGGTAATCAACTGCCGAAAATTGATCTGACCGTCACTGATGCCGATAACGCCAGTTCGACCGCTAGTGGTCAGCCGACCGTGACTTTGGTTAACGACATCCCGGTCATCAGCGTCGAAGCCAACACCCTGACCGAAAACGACGCTAAAGAAGGCACCGTCGCCGGTCGCTTCACCGCGACTGACGAAGAAACGCCGGTTGCCGATCTGAAAGTCACTTTCACTGCCGGCACGAACGCCGATGGTTACTACGCTCTCTCCGGCACCGACGTGGTCCTGACCCAGAAAGGCGCCGATTGGGTCAACGCCGGCAATCAACTGCCGAAGATCGACCTGACCGTCACTGACGCCGATAACGCCAGCTCCAGCGCGACCGGCCAACCGAGCGTCACTCTGGTTAACGACATCCCGGTTATCAGCGTCGAAGCGAACACCCTGACCGAAAACGACGCCAAAGAAGGCACCGTGGCCGGCCGCTTTACTGCGACTGACGAAGAAACCCCGGTTGCTGATCTGAAAGTCACCTTCACCGCCGGTACCAACACCGACGGCTACTACGCCCTGTCGGGTACCGATGTGGTGCTGACTCAAAAAGGTGCCGATTGGGTCAACGCCGGCAATCAACTGCCGAAGATCGACCTGACCGTCACTGATGCCGATAACGCCAGTTCCAGCGCTAACGGCCAACCTACCGTCACTCTGGTCAACGACATTCCGGTTATCGCCGTCGAAGCCAACACCCTGACGGAAAACGATGCCAAAGAAGGCACCGTAGCGGGCCGCTTCACTGCGACTGACGAAGAAACCCCTGTTGCTGATCTGAAGGTCACCTTCACTGCGGGTACCAACACCGACGGCTACTACGCCCTGTCGGGCACCGATGTGGTGCTGACTCAAAAAGGTGCCGATTGGGTCAACGCCGGCAACCAGTTGCCGAAGATCGACCTGACCGTGACCGACGCTGACAACGCCAGCTCGACCGCCAACGGCCAGCCGAGCGTGACTCTGGTCAACGACATCCCGGTTATCGCCGTCGAAGCCAACACCCTGACCGAAAACGACGCCAAAGAAGGCACCGTCGCTGGCCGCTTCACCGCGACTGACGAAGAAACTCCAGTCGCTGATCTGAAAGTCACCTTCACCGCCGGTACTAACGCCGACGGTTACTACGCGATTTCCGGCACCGACGTAGTGCTGACCCAGAAAGGCGCCGATTGGGTCAACGCCGGCAATCAACTGCCGAAGATCGACCTGACCGTCACTGACGCCGATAACGCCAGCTCCAGCGCGACCGGCCAACCCACCGTCACTTTGGTCAACGACATCCCGGTTATCAGCGTCGAAGCGAACACCCTGACGGAAAACGATGCCAAAGAAGGCACCGTCGCTGGCCGCTTCACCGCGACTGACGAAGAAACGCCAGTCGCCGATCTGAAGGTCACCTTCACCGCCGGCACCAACAACGACGGCTACTACGCCCTGTCGGGCACCGACGTAGTGCTGACCCAGAAAGGCGCCGATTGGGTCAACGCCGGCAATCAACTGCCGAAGATCGACCTGACCGTCACTGACGCCGATAACGCCAGCTCGACCGCGAATGGCCAGCCGACCGTGACCCTGGTCAACGACATCCCGGTTATCGCCGTCGAAGCCAACACCCTGACGGAAAACGACGCCAAAGAAGGCACCGTCGCTGGCCGCTTCACCGCGACTGACGAAGAAACCCCGGTTGCCGATCTGAAAGTCACCTTCACCGCCGGTACTAACGCCGACGGTTACTACGCGATTTCCGGCACCGATGTGGTGCTGACGCAGAAAGGCGCCGATTGGGTCAACGCCGGCAATCAACTGCCGAAGATCGACCTGACCGTCACTGACGCCGATAACGCCAGCTCGACCGCCAATGGCCAGCCAACTGTGACGTTGGTGAATGACATCCCGGTTATCGCCGTCGAAGCCAACACCCTGACCGAAAACGACGCCAAAGAAGGCACCGTGGCGGGGCGCTTCACTGCGACCGACGAAGAAACTCCAGTCGCTGATCTGAAAGTTACCTTCACCGCCGGTACTAACGCCGACGGTTACTACGCGATTTCCGGCACCGATGTGGTGCTGACCCAGAAAGGCGCTGATTGGGTTAATGCCGGTAATCAACTGCCGAAAATTGACCTGACCGTGACTGATGCTGACAACGCCAGCTCCAGCGCCAACGGCCAGCCGAGCGTCACCTTGGTTAACGACATCCCGGTTATTAGCGTCGAAGCGAACACCCTGACCGAAAACGACGCCAAAGAAGGCACCGTGGCCGGCCGCTTTACTGCGACTGACGAAGAAACCCCGGTTGCCGATCTGAAGGTCACCTTCACTGCGGGTACCAACACCGACGGCTACTACGCCCTGTCGGGCACCGACGTAGTGCTGACCCAGAAAGGCGCCGATTGGGTCAACGCCGGCAATCAACTGCCGAAGATCGACCTGACCGTCACTGACGCCGATAACGCCAGCTCCAGCGCGACCGGCCAACCGAGCGTCACTCTGGTTAACGACATCCCGGTTATCGCCGTCGAAGCCAACACCCTGACGGAAAACGATGCCAAAGAAGGCACCGTCGCTGGCCGCTTCACTGCGACTGACGAAGAAACTCCAGTCGCTGATCTGAAAGTTACGTTCACTTCCGGTACTAACACCGACGGTTACTACGCCCTGTCGGGCACCGACGTAGTGCTGACGCAGAAAGGCGCCGATTGGGTCAACGCCGGTAATCAACTGCCGAAGATCGACCTGACCGTCACTGACGCCGATAACGCCAGCTCGACCGCGAATGGCCAGCCGACCGTGACCCTGGTCAACGACATCCCGGTTATCGCCGTCGAAGCCAACACCCTGACGGAAAACGACGCCAAAGAAGGCACCGTCGCTGGCCGCTTCACCGCGACTGACGAAGAAACCCCGGTTGCCGATCTGAAAGTCACCTTCACCGCCGGTACTAACGCCGACGGTTACTACGCGATTTCCGGCACCGACGTGGTGCTGACGCAGAAAGGCGCCGATTGGGTCAACGCTGGCAACCAGTTGCCTAAAATCGACCTGACCGTGACCGACGCTGACAACGCCAGCTCGACCGCGAATGGCCAGCCGACCGTCACCTTGGTCAACGACATCCCGGTTATCGCCGTGGAAGCCAACACCCTGACCGAAAACGACGCCAAAGAAGGCACCGTGGCCGGCCGCTTTACTGCGACTGACGAAGAAACCCCAGTTGCCGATCTGAAAGTCACTTTCACCGCCGGTACTAACGCCGACGGCTACTACGCCCTGTCGGGTACCGATGTGGTGCTGACTCAAAAAGGTGCCGATTGGGTCAACGCCGGCAATCAACTGCCGAAGATCGACCTGACCGTCACCGACGCTGACAACGCCAGTTCCAGCGCTAATGGCCAGCCGACCGTCACCCTGGTCAACGACATCCCGGTTATCAGCGTCGAAGCCAACACCCTGACCGAAAACGACGCCAAAGAAGGCACCGTGGCGGGCCGCTTCACTGCGACTGACGAAGAAACTCCAGTCGCTGATCTGAAAGTTACGTTCACTGCCGGTACCAACAACGACGGTTACTACGCCCTGTCGGGCACCGACGTGGTCCTGACACAGAAAGGTGCCGACTGGGTTAACGCCGGCAACCAGTTGCCGAAGATCGACCTGACCGTTACTGACGCTGACAACGCTAGCTCCAGCGCTAACGGCCAGCCGACCGTGACTCTGGTCAACGACATCCCAGTCATCAGCGTCGAAGCCAACACCCTGACGGAAAACGATGCCAAAGAGGGCACCGTAGCGGGCCGCTTCACTGCGACTGACGAAGAAACCCCGGTTGCTGATCTGAAGGTCACCTTCACCGCCGGTACCAACAACGACGGCTACTACGCCCTGTCTGGCACAGACGTGGTTCTGACTCAGAAAGGCGCCGAATGGGTCAACGCCGGCAACCAGTTGCCGAAAATCGACCTGACCGTCACCGACGCTGACAACGCCAGCTCGACCGCCAATGATCAGCCGACCGTCACCTTGGTTAACGACATCCCGGTTATCGCCGTCGAAGCCAACACCCTGACCGAAAACGACGCCAAAGAAGGCACCGTGGCGGGGCGCTTCACTGCGACTGACGAAGAAACTCCAGTCGCTGATCTGAAAATTACGTTCACTGCCGGTACCAACAACGACGGTTACTACGCCCTGTCTGGCACCGACGTGGTTCTGACTCAGAAAGGCGCCGATTGGGTCAACGCTGGCAACCAGTTGCCGAAGATCGACCTGACCGTCACTGACGCCGATAACGCCAGCTCCAGCGCCAACGGCCAGCCGAGCGTCACCTTGGTTAACGACATCCCGGTTATTAGCGTCGAAGCGAACACCCTGACCGAAAACGACGCCAAAGAAGGCACCGTGGCCGGCCGCTTTACTGCGACTGACGAAGAAACCCCGGTTGCCGATCTGAAGGTCACCTTCACCGCCGGCACCAACAACGACGGCTACTACGCCCTGTCGGGCACCGACGTCGTGCTGACTCAGAAAGGTGCTGATTGGGTCAACGCCGGCAACCAGTTGCCGAAAATTGATCTGACCGTCACCGATGCTGACAACGCCAGCTCCAGCGCCAACGGCCAGCCGAGCGTCACTCTGGTCAACGACATCCCAGTTATCGCCGTCGAAGCCAACACCCTGACGGAAAACGATGCCAAAGAAGGCACTGTGGCGGGGCGCTTCACTGCGACCGATGAAGAAACTCCAGTTGCCGATCTGAAAGTCACTTTCACCGCCGGTACTAACGCCGACGGTTACTACGCGATTTCCGGCACCGACGTAGTGCTGACCCAGAAAGGCGCCGATTGGGTCAACGCCGGCAATCAACTGCCGAAGATCGACCTGACCGTCACTGACGCCGATAACGCCACCTCCAGCGCCAACGGTCAGCCGACCGTCACCCTGATCAACGACATCCCGGTCATCACCGTGACCGGCACCACTATCGTTGAGAACACCGCGAAGGTCGGCACCGTCGCTGGTACCTTCACGGCCTCCGACGAAGAAACGCCGGTCGCCAATCTGAAGGTTGCCTTCACTGCTGGCACCAACAACGACGGTTACTACACCCTGTCGGGCACCGACGTGGTCCTGACGCAGAAAGGCGCCGATTGGGTCAACGCCGGCAACCAGTTGCCGAAGATCGACCTGACCGTGACCGACGCTGACAACGCCAGCTCGACCGCCAACGCGCAACCGAGCGTCACCCTGGTCAACGACGCTCCAGTCATCACCGTGACCGGCACCACTATCGTTGAGAACACCGCGAAGGTCGGCACCGTCGCCGGTACTTTCACTGCCTCCGACGAAGAAACGCCGGTCGCCAACTTGAAGGTCGCCTTCACTGCCGGCACCAACAACGACGGCTACTACACCCTGTCGGGTACCGACGTAGTGCTGACGCAGAAAGGCGCCGATTGGGTTAACGCCGGCAACCAGCTGCCGAAGATCGACCTGACCGTGACCGACGCTGACAACGCCAGCTCGACCGCCAATGGTCAGCCGACCGTCACCTTGGTTAACGACATCCCAGTTATCGCCGTCGAAGCCAACACCCTGACTGAAAACGACGCCAAAGAAGGCACCGTCGCCGGTCGCTTCACCGCAACCGATGAAGAAACGCCGGTTGCTGATCTGAAAGTCACCTTCACCGCCGGTACCAACAACGACGGTTACTACACCCTGTCGGGTACCGACGTGGTACTGACTCAGAAAGGCGCCGACTGGGTCAACTCCGGCCACCAACTGCCGAAGATCGATCTGACCGTTACCGATGCTGATAACGCCAGTTCGACCGCCAATGGTCAGCCGAGCGTCACCCTGGTGAACGATGCTCCGGTCATCACCGTGACCGGCACCACTATCGTTGAGAACACCGCGAAGGTCGGCACCGTTGCCGGTACCTTCACTGCCTCCGACGAAGAAACGCCGGTCGCCAACTTGAAGGTCGCCTTCACTGCCGGCACCAACAACGACGGCTACTACACCCTGTCGGGTACCGACGTTGTACTGACGCAGAAGGGTGCCGATTGGGTCAACTCCGGCCACCAACTGCCGAAGATCGACCTGACCGTTACCGACGCTGATAACGCCAGTTCGACCGCCAATGGTCAGCCGAGCGTCACCCTGGTGAACGATGCTCCGGTCATCACCGTGACCGGCACCACTATCGTTGAGAACACCGCTAAAGTCGGCACCGTTGCCGGTACCTTCACGGCCTCCGACGAAGAAACGCCGGTCGCCAACCTGAAGGTCGCCTTCACCGCCGGCACCAACAACGACGGTTACTACACCCTGTCCGGCACTAACGTAGTGCTGACGCAGAAAGGCGCCGATTGGGTCAACTCCGGCCACCAGTTGCCGAAAATCGACCTGACCGTCACCGACGCCGACAACGCCACGTCGCACAATGACGCGCAGCCGAGCGTCACCCTGGTCAACGACGCTCCGGTCATCACCGTGACCGGCAGCACTATCGTTGAGAACACCGCTAAAGTCGGCACCGTCGCCGGTACCTTCACGGCCTCCGACGAAGAAACGCCGGTCGCCAACCTGAAGGTCGCCTTCACCGCCGGCACCAACAACGACGGTTACTACACCCTGTCCGGCACTAACGTAGTGCTGACGCAGAAAGGCGCCGACTGGGTCAACTCCGGCCACCAGCTGCCGAAAATCGACCTGACCGTTACCGACGCTGACAACGCCACGTCTCACAATGACGCGCAACCTAGCGTCACCCTGGTCAACGACGCTCCGGTCATCACCGTGACCGGCAGCACTATCGTTGAGAACACCGCTAAAGTCGGCACCGTCGCCGGTACCTTCACGGCCTCCGACGAAGAAACGCCGGTCGCCAACCTGAAGGTCGCCTTCACTGCCGGCACCAACAACGACGGTTACTACACCCTGTCCGGCACTAACGTAGTGCTGACGCAGAAAGGCGCCGATTGGGTCAACACCGGCCACCAACTGCCGAAGATCGACCTGACCGTTACCGACGCTGATAACGCCAGCTCGACCGCTAATGGCCAGCCGAGCGTGACCCTGGTCGATGACGCCCCGACCGCCACCGACGGTTTCATCCAGAGCAACGAAGACACCTCGGTCGAACTGACCTGGGCGACCTTCGGCGTCAAGGATGAGGACTCCACGAACCCGAAAGTGGTGTTCACCAGCCTCCCTGCCGGTTCCATCGAGTACAACGTCAACGGTACGTGGGTCAAACTGACCGTGGCCGATCTGAAGACCGATACCTCGGCGGGCAAGGCGTTCAGCCAGGCTGACTTCGATAGTCACAACGTACGTTACACCCCGGCAGCCAACGAATCAGGCGACAACAGCTTCGGCAGCACCGGTGTGGGTAACATGCAAAGCGATTACACCCAACTGAAGTTTCAGGCGACCGACGGCAACTCCTACAGCGACACCAAAACCATCACGGTGGATATCCACCCGGTGACGGACGTTCCTGTTGTGACGGTCGGTGCATTCAGCGCTGTGCCGACTGGCCTGACCATTCAGACTTGGAGCGGCGGTAACCTGCGCACTGACTTGGGGACCAACGGTAACGGTGTGGTCAACTCCAGCGATCTGATCAAAGTGATCGACGCCAAGACCGCTGCCAGCGCCGTCTCCACGGGTGTGACCAGCGACGTCAGCAACACCAATGTGGCGGACGGCACCGCGACTAAGGTCTCCGGCCTGATCTATCTGGAAGCGGGTAAGAGCTACACCTTCACCGGTACGGCCGACGACAGCCTGGCAATCACCGTGGGCGGCAAGCTGGTCGCGACCGAAACCTGGAGCAAGGGCAGCGCGATCACCGGAACGGCCTACACGCCGAGTGAGTCGGGCTATTACACCCTCGATATCTACCACTACAACCAGGCCGGCGCGGGCAACTACGACGTCAATGTGTCGATCAACAATGGCCCGTCGATGTCGCTGGGCAACAGCGGCGTGCAGACCTACACCAGCGTGGACGCCTTGAAAGCGGCCGGCGCGGTGCTGGGCGACAGCCATGTGGTCAATGGCGAAGGCTATTACACCGGCTATGTCTACAACCATGGGTTGGAAGACACCGCCATCAAGGTGGCACCGATCACTACCACGTTTGTCGACAACGATGGCTCGGAAACCCACAAGGTGGAAATCAGCGGCCTGCCCAAAGGCACCGTGATTACCGACACTAGCACTGGCGCCAGCTATACCTCGACGGGTGCCAGCGCGCTCTATGATGTCAGCACCTGGAACCTGAAGACCCTGACGGTTACGCCGTTCAAGGATTCGACCGCCAGCTTCGATATCACCGTAAAAGCGACGGCCAAAGAGTCGAGCACCGGTGTGGAAGCGGTGACCACCGGCAAAGTGAGCATCGTGGTCACTGCGGTCAACGACGCGCCGACCCTGGACCTCAGCATCGCCGACGGTTCTGTCGCCACGGGCTTCAGCGCCTCGTACACCGAGCGCGGCACCAATGGTGTTGCGATTACCGGCAATGTGGCCATCAGTGACGTCGACAGCAGCCAGATGCAAAGCGCGACCATCACCCTGAAAAACGCCAGTTCGGGTGATGTGCTCAGCTCCAACCTGGTGGCGGTGGGCGGTACCTACAAAGGTGTCACCGTGACCAGCGTCGGCACGGACGTCAGCGGCAAGATCGTACTGACCCTGTCGGGCGTGGCTGATGTCGCGACCTACAAGGCGCTGCTTGAGTCGTTCCAGTACTCCAACACCGGCAAATACCCGTCCCTTGGTGATCGCACCATCGACATTTCGGTGATGGACAACGAAGGCAGCAACAGCCTGAGTTCGTCGGTGGCAACGACCACCATCACGGTCAAGCCTCAGGTCTACACCCCGGTCACTGAAGGCGGTGCGGCGGCGGATACCATCGACCTGGGCTCCAGCTCGGCCAACAACATCGTGGTCGGCGACAAGGGCGGCATCACCACGCCGGGCAGCAACTACAACATCGCGTTTATCGTTGACACCTCGGGCAGTATCGGGTCGAGCGCGATGACGTCGATCAAAACCCAGCTTTCCGGCATTTTCGATACCTTGATCGCGAACGCGAAGATGACAGGGTCGGGCGTGGTGAAAGTATTGTTGGTCGACTTCGATACCAAGGTTGAATCGCAGGTATCGGTCAACCTGGCCGACCAGGCTGCCGCCAAGGCTGCCCTGCAGGCGGTATTGAACAACATGGCGTCCAACCCAAGCGATGTAACCAACTACCAGGATGCCTTTAACGCGGCTACCAACTGGTTCAAGAGCAGCGACGCCACCAGCAACGCTGGTGCAAAAAACCTGACGTATTTCATTACCGACGGTGAGCCGAACGTCTACAACGCGACGTACGACAACATTAGCCTGGGGTATACCAGCTCCTGGTGGGGCTCCAACGTGACCTTCGATAGCAAGGTCAACGGCTCCACCTACACCCTGGGTCAAAGTACTCCGGTCACCGCTACGATCTACGGTCAGACACAGGTCATCGTCGACAAGGACGGTAAGGTGTACTCGTACAACTCGTCCGGCACCAAGACCTTTGAAGGCTATGTCGTGTCCGATGGCCACGGTGGTTTCAACGTGGCGGGGGCTGCCAGCAGTTCGGGCTGGACCGATTATGCGTTGGAATACGCCAAAGACGCTTACACGGCGCTGACGACTTCCGTCGCGGGCGGGGTCGAGGTACAAGCCATTGGTCTGGGCAATAACGTCGATAAAGACATGCTCCAGAAGTACTTCGATACCGACAAGACGGTCAGCACCATCGATACCGCGAAACTGGCGGATACCATTACCGGCCACACGGCCGATACCGGTGCCGACAGCGTTTCCGGCGGTTCGGGCAACGACATCATCTTCGGTGACCTGATCAGCTACAACGGTCAGGAAGGCAGTGCCGCACTCAAGGCCTTCGCCGCCGAGAAGCTGTCCACTACCGTCGACCACATCGATGACCGCACCTTGCATCAGTACATCACTGAGCATGTGCAAGACATCGGTGCCTTGGCCAGCGCGTCGAACATCTACGGTACCAAGGACGGCGGCGACACCCTGATCGGCAATGCCGGCAATGACATCCTGTTCGGCCAGGGCGGCAACGACACCCTCTCCGGCGGTGCCGGTAACGACATCCTGGTGGGCGGCAAGGGTAACGACATCCTCACCGGCGGCGCGGGTGCCGATACCTTCGTCTGGCTCAAAGGCGACACCAACACCAACGGCGGCTTCGATCGCATCACTGACTTCAAGCACAGCGAAGGCGACAAGCTGGACCTGTCCGATTTGCTGCAAGGCAATAACGACAACAACTTGTCCAAGTACCTGCAGCTGACCACCGACGCGTCGGGCAACTCGACGCTGAGCGTCAGCAGCACCGGCTCGTTCACCGCGTCGGGTGGCGGCACGGCAGATGTCACCATCAAGGTCGATGGCGCCAACTGGGGGGCTGGCAGCTCCGCGATCAACAACCTGATCGCCGGTGGCGACCTGACCGTCAAGCACCACGACTGATCCCCCGGCAGCGCCAATCTTTCGGGATTGGCGCTGCGTGGGCATCAGCGTCGGGCAAATGTGTGTAATCTCTGCAGAGGCCGTGCGCGGCACCTGCAGGGATTTTTTATTGGGAGAACGTTGATGTTCTACGTGCAACGCGATCAAAACAACGCTTTGATCCGTGTCGAGGCGCAGGCCTATGCCGAGGCCACCGAGACGCTACCGGCCGACCATCATGAGATACAGGCGTGGTTTGCCGACGATGTGGTCGACAACAGCCTCAAGCAGCTCAAGCAAAGTGACTTTGAGATGATTCGGGTGCTGGACGACTTGATCCAGGTGTTGATCACCAAGAACGTCATGAGCATCACGGACTTGCCGCCCGCCGCGCAGGCCAAGTTCCTCGAACGTACCCAGGCCCGGGCAGCATTGGGCGGGTTGAGCGAGCTGATCAATGACGATGAAACCGGCTTGATCTGAGCCGCGCACCTCCTTCACGGCGTGGCCGTCAAGGAGGCTTCGACGGTCTATTTCCAGGGCGCCGGTTCGCCGACCAGTTGGCCTTGCACCCCTTCAATCCCCATTTCGCGAATCACCTGTAGCTCACCCTCGGTTTCCACACGTTCGGCAATCAACGGCAAATCGATGCTGTGGGCGGCGCGCTGGATGGCTTCGATAAAAAAGCGCTTGTGGCTTTCCTGGTCGATGGCACGGATGTAGCTGCCGTCGATTTTCAGGTACGCCAGGCCCAGGTTCGCCAGGTTGCCGATCATGCTGAAACGCCCGCCGAAACGCTGCAGGCCAAGGCTGAAGCCCAGGCTGCGCAAGCGTCGGGTCAGGCGCTCCAGCTGCGACTGCTCGGGCACTTGTTCTTCACCGATTTCCAGGGTCAGGCGCGGCCCCAGGGCGGGGTTTTGAGCCAGGCGCTCGAAGACGCGCTCCAGTGCCTGTGGGTCGTTCAGGGTAGCGGCCGACAGGTTCAACGCCACCGATGGGCTGTGCTGGGTCAAGTGCTTGATCACCAGATCAACCATCAATTGGTCGAGGCGTGCGGTCCAGCCGAAGCGCTCCAGCCACGGTAGGAAGTGGCCGGCCGCGATGGTCTGGCCCTGCGGGTCGAGCAAGCGTGACAACACTTTGTAATGCAGGACCTGTTGGGTATTGCTGCTGCTCACCACCGGCTGGAAAAACAACCGGAAGCGCCCTTGGGTCAGGGCCTCGTCGAGCAAGGTGTGCCAGCTGTGGTGATCGTCGCTGACGGTGCCTTGGGTCTGGTGTTCCAGGCACACCCAAGTCTGGCCTGTACCGGCTTCGGCCTGGGCCAGTGCCTGGTCGGCCAGCATTAGCAGGTCTGCCGAGGCATCGCCCGGTTTGTAAGGTGCCAGCCCGATGTAAGCCACGATCGGCATATCGGTGGCTCCCGTTTCGTAGAGGCTTTGCAGGGTGCTTTCCAGGACCTGGGCCAGCTGCAGCGCTTCATCGCGCACCAGCCCCGGGGCGAGCACCGCGAACTCGCCGCCGCGGCTGCGGGTGATCAGGTTCTGGGTTTCCGGGTACTTGGCGCAGGTGCGCACCAGTTGCTGGCTGACGGCCTGCAGCAGTTGGTCAGTGCGTTGCCCGCCCAGGCGTTGGTTGAGGCCGCTCAGGTCGTTGACCCGCAACATCAGCAGGTAACCCGAACTGGCTTCCTCAAGGTTGCTGACGCGCGATTGCAGCTGCATCTCAAAATAACGACGGTTGGCCAGGCCCGTGAGGCTGTCCTGGTAGGACTCCACCCGCAGCTTCTCGCTGCGCTCGGTCTGTTCATGGAACAGCGCCTTGAGCTTCTCCACCATCTGATTCATCGCCTGCACCACCCGGCGCAGCTCAGGGGTACGGGGCAGATCGGGCAGGCTCAGGAATTCACGGCGGGCGATGGCATGGGACTGCTCGACCATATAATCCAGCGGCTTCAATTGACGCCGTAGCAACAGCGCGCCCAGTACCGCGCTCACGGCGCCGCAGAGCAGCAGCCAGCCCAGGCTGCCCAATGCGCTCTGCCACAGCTTGGCCAGGGCAAACATTGGATGGCTGACCACCTCGACCCGCGCCGCCTGCTGCCAGCCACGGCTGACGATCGCATCGCCGCCGGCCGGCGCCAGGCCGATCATCTTCACGAACCACGCCGGGACGCTGCTGGCGTCCGGCTCGGCGGCGCGCTCTACCAGTACTTGGTTGTTGCTCAGGTCCACCACGCGGATGCTGGCGTAGTAGCCGCTGTCGAAGATCGAACTGACCATCAGCTCGGTCATCGCCGGGTCATCGATGTTCGGCGTCAACGACAGCGCCAGCGCAGTGGCCGCGTCCTGAGCGTGGGAGCGCAATTGGTTGACGTACTGGGTACGCGAGCTTTCCAGGCTGACGAAGAAGCTACCGCTGAACGCGACCACCAGGAACACGCAGATAGCGATCAGCAATTGTTTGAACAGTGACATCGTAGCTCCTGTTAATTATCCGAACCGGTCGGAAACCCTTCAGCGGTCATTTTCTTCAACACATCCTGCCAACGCGACAGACGCTTGGTATCGCCGACTTTTTTGTTGCCCGTCGCACCGGTCAGCCACAGCCCTTCGCCGTTGAAGGCGTAAACCGGCAGCAGGTCCGGCCGTTGGCTGGCGGGCAGAATCGGGTCCATCAGGCTGTCCAGTACCAAGGGCATGGCCTCGGGGCTTGAATAGTAGGTCAGCACCATATGTGCACGATTCTGGCGCAGAGCCTTGACGTAGGTTATGCGCAGCTTCTCGGCCGGTACGCCCAAATGACGCAGGCTGAAGTATTTGGCGATGGCGTAGTCTTCGCAGTCGCCGGCGCCTTTCCACAAGGACTGAATGGGCGTCGCCCAATAATCCACCTCGTGCCACAGGTCGATATCTTCTTCGTAATGCAGCTGACGATTGAAGAACAAGTTAACCACTTTGAGTTGTTCGCTCTCGCTGACCTGCTTTTGTGTGGCCAGTAGCTGTTGCCAGGCATCAATGCGCTGTCGACCGGGACCGAGGGGGCCGTAGAGTGCTTCGGCCTTACGGCTGATCTGGCTGAAATCCCAATCGGCAAGTAAATCGCCCAGCAGTCCACCGCCCAGCACCACCGCGATGGCGAGGCCGTAGAGGAACCGAGGGAATTTAAAGCGTATCGCCACTGCGCTTATCCAAAACGTACAGCCTGGAAGTTGCCGCAATGGTGCGGGGATGGCCGGTAAAAAACAATGGCACGATGAAATCACCGCCTATCAAATGACGGTATTTTTCGTCAGTAAATTGGCAGTTTTCCGCTCGTCTGAAAGGGTGGTGAATTTTTGATCAAAATAATGACACTCCATCGGGGCTGACACAGAATGCAGCCAATAAACACGCCAATAAGAACACGTACGGGAAGCCTTGATGGGCCGACCTTCCACGTCTTCCGATGGCGTTGCGAAGGAGCCCGGCCATGAGCCGTACCGATGATCTATTTGCCCTGTTCGGCAACAGCGTTTCCCGTGACCCGAAGGGCAAAAACGCTCGTTTACATTTTTTCGGCAGCATTCCATTTGATGATGGCACTCGGGTAAACCGTGAGGATGGTTCGCTCGTTCATCCTCATGGGGCTCACGGCAATCAAGCCTGCGCGCATGCCGCTCCCGCCTCGCTGCGCGCCACCGTGGTGGCTGTGGTTTCGATCAACGGCGGCGTGGGCCGTAGCACGCTGGTCACGGCCTTGAGCAGCGGGTTGCAACGCTTGGGCGAGTCGGTGGTGGCCGTGGATCTGGACCCCCAGAATGCGCTGCGCCAGCACTTCGGCGTCGATCATCAGCGCCCCGGCGTGGGGCGCAGCAGTTTGCTCAACGCGCCGTGGGCCGGCGCCTTGCAAACGGGGTTCGCCGGTTCCCAGGTGATCCCATTCGGCGACACCGACAGCCGCCAGAAGGAGGGCCTGCAACGCTGGCTTACGCGCGAGCCCACTTGGTTGGCCGAGCACCTGTCGGTCATGGGGCTGAGCGAAGCTCACACGGTGATCATCGATACCCCCGCGGGTAACAACGTTTATCTGCATCAAGCCCTGAACGTGGCCGATATTGTGTTGGTCATCGCTCAACCTAACGCCGCCTGCCTCGGCACCCAGGACCAGTTGGACGCACTGCTGGCGCCCTACCTTGAGCGTGCGCGCCCGCCCCGTTGCCACTTCGTGATCAATCAAGTAGATGACCAATCGGCGTTTAACCGGGAAATGCTGGAAGCCTTTACGCTGCGTCGCCAGGCTGACGCGTTGGCGGTCGTACATGACGACGCGCTGATCAGCCAAGCCCTGGCGTTTGCCACCGACCCGCTGGATAACGTGGCGTCCAGCCAGGCAGGTGCGGATATCAATGAGCTTTGCCGGCTATTGATTGCGCGTAAAAGAACCGCGTAAAGCGCGGTTTAGAGGCTAATCGTCAGAGGCTTATGCACAATCGGTTGGATGCGCCATTAAGAAACACTCTTTTTGTGGAGCGGTTCTCATCTGGGCTTAACTGCCTGTTTTACGTGCACTTTATTTTGTGAACAAAAAATGAACAGCTCGGGTTTTGGCCTGCGAGCCAGATGATTAAAGGCTTTGTAAAGAAACCATCAACAGAGTTATCCACAGGCTGCGCTGCGTCAATTTGCCTCTTAATCGCGCTCGGCAAGCACCATCAAGTTGCGCGGCGTCAGTGCGGCGTCGCAGAAGCTGCCCAGTTCAACGCGGTAGCCTTGTTCGGTCAGAAACAGCGCACGATCCAGCACCAGCCATATCTCCAGCGGTCGCCGAAACAGACCACGCACCAGTTCCAGGTTTCTCACCTCGGCCAAGCGAGCCCAGCCTTGGGCCTCCAGCGCGGCCCAATCCTGCTCGCCTGTGGATAAACCTTTCAGGTTTGCCAACGCTCGGCAGTAGTCGGCGAAAGGTACGCTCAACCACGCAGTGGGCAGTGAAGGGGTGGGCAGATACTCGTCGCAACCCCGTAGCTGCCGTTGCAGTTGATCGAAGCCCAGACGGCGGGCCATGGATGTGTCCCGCTGCTGGCGTACGCGTTTGCCCGCAGTGACGGTTTCGCTGAGCGGCAGGCCGAGGTCTTCGATTGACAGTCGCAACGTTGAAGCGCGGCCTGCCTCGGACAGTGGTTGGTACGCCGGTGCGCTGATGCGGTTGTAACAGCAGGGCGCCAGGGCCAGCTGTTTGCAGCCTTGCGCACTGGCCAGTTGCAGCAGGCGCACATGCAGGTCACCGCAGGCGTGCAGGGCGACGGGGGTGTGTTCGGCGCAGAGGGTGAGGTCCGCCATGACGTCTTGCAGGCGATGGGCCGCGGCCAAGCCATGGTGGTCGCTCAGGGCCTGGCCTGCGGCGATCAGTGCCGGGTCGTATTCGAGGCAGGTCAGCTGTTGCCCGGTTTGCAGCAGCCGGCGGCCCAGGTGGCCCTTGCCGGCACACCAATCCAGCCAGTGCGTGGGGGCTTGCGCAAACGACAGGGCGGCGCCGAAGGCTTCGATTTGCTGCCACTTGCGGCCCGGCACATCGATATTCAAGCGATGGCGCGCGAGCGGCAGGGGCTGCGTCGGCAACTTATCCACAGTGCTGAGCTGGCGCGCCTGTGCGGCAAGTTGTGCAAAAGGCGCGGGCGCCGGGAGATCATAGGGGGCGTTGTGGCTGGCTTCGGCGTCATCCAGCGAGCGCTGGCGCAACCAGTGTGCCAGCTCTGGATGTCGTGATTCCCAGGCCAGTTGGCGATGGGTAAAGGGCCGTGGTTTCCACAGCCCTTGGTGCTCGATCAGGAAGGCATCCAGTGCCTGGAAGTGCGCCTTAACGTCCCTGGCAGGCATCGACGCGCAGCCAGCGTTCCAGCAGTTTGAAGCCGCGCACCAGGATGTAGGCCATCAACAGGTAGAACAGGCCTGCAGCGAAGAAGATCTCCACCGGCAGGTAGGTTCGGGCAATGATGGTTCGCGCCATGCCGGTCAGTTCCAGCAGGGTCACCGTACTCGCCAGGGCGCTGGCTTTGAGCATCAGGATCACTTCGTTGCTGTACGCCGGCAAGCCGATGCGCGAGGCGCGGGGCAGGACGATATAGAACAACGTCTTGGGCTTGGACATGCCCAGGGCGCGGGCGGCTTCGATTTCGCCCGGTGGGATGGCCTGGATCGCCCCGCGCAGGATCTCCGCGATATAGGCGGCGGTGTGCAGGGTCATGGTGGCGGTGGCGCACCAGAACGGATCGCGCAGGTATGGCCACATAAAGCTGCTGCGCACCGCGTCGAACTGCGCCAAGCCGTAGTAAACCAGGAACAACTGCACCAGCAGCGGCGTGCCACGGAAGAAGAAAATATAGGCATAGGGCAGGGCGCTCACGTACCAGCGGCGCGACGAGCGGGCGATGCCCAGCGGGATTGCCAGCAGCAGCCCGGCAATGACTGCAATGGCCACCAGTTCCAGGGTGAGGATGGCGCCCTGGGCCAGTTTGGGCAGCCACTTGATGATCACGGCCCAGTTCAGGCCCAGGTCGAAATGCGCCAGCCAGCTGTAGTCGCCGCTCATTGGGTGCTCCTCGCAAAGCCGCGGGCGGCGCGTTTTTCCAGGAAGTGCAGGGTGGTCATCGCCAGGACGGTGAGACCCAGGTACATGAACGCCGCAACCATAAAGAAGGTGAACGGTTGTTTGGTCACCGTGACGCCGATCTGCGCGTGGCGCATGATTTCTTCCAGGCCGATCACCGACACCAGCGCGGTGTCTTTCATCAGGATCATAAACAGGTTGCCCAGGCCCGGCAGGGCGATGCGCCACATCTGCGGCATGATCAGGCGGGTGAAGATCCGAAACTTCGAAAGCCCCAGTGCCACGCCCGCTTCGCGGTGGCCTTTGGGAATGGCGAGGATCGCGCCGCGGAATACTTCCGTGGCGTAGGCGCCGAAGCACAGGCCCAGGGCAATGACCCCGGCGGCAAAGGCGCTGAGAGACAGGTCGGGGTTACCGAAAAACTCACCCAGGGCACGCATCATGTTGACCGTGCCGAAGTAAATCAGCAGTACCCACAGCAGTTCCGGGATACCACGGACCACGGTGGAGTAAGCACCGCCAAGCCATTGCAGCGGCTTGTACGGGGATGTTTTGGCCAGGGCGCCGGCCAGGCCGAGCAGCAGCCCCAGGCACAGGGCCGTGAGGGCCAGTTTGACGGTCATCAGCGCGCCGGCGGCGAGCGCGGGGCCGAATCCGTAAAGGTCGAAATTCATGGTTTAGTCGTTTCGCAAGGTAAAGCTCAGGACCGACGCGCTCGGGGGAGCGCGCCGGGCAGGCGTTCAGGTCATTCGATGCTGAACGGGAAGTACTTGTCGTTGATTTTCTTGTAGGTGCCGTCAGCCTTGATCTCTGCCAGGGCTTTGTTCAGGCGCTCGCGCAGTGGGTCGCCTTTGCGTACGGCGATACCGATCTTGTCGCTTTCCACGACAGGCTCACCTTTGAATTCAAAGTTGGAGCCGTCTTTGCTTTTGAGCCACTCATA
Organism: Pseudomonas rhodesiae; assembly: GCF_007858255.1. Classification (GTDB taxonomy): domain Bacteria; phylum Pseudomonadota; class Gammaproteobacteria; order Pseudomonadales; family Pseudomonadaceae; genus Aquipseudomonas; species Aquipseudomonas rhodesiae. The sequence goes on from NZ_VFEU01000001.1 coordinate 95,924, forward strand.
CTGCACGTACTTATCCGCCAGAATGCCATCGACACGCCCGGAGATCAGGTCGAGGTAGGCGTTTTCCTGAGTGTCATAAAGGCTGATTTTGACGTTGTAGTCATCTTCCATATTGCGGTTGTCCAGCCAGGTGCCAGCGAGTGTTGCGCGTTGGGCACCGATGGTCTTGCCGCTGAGATAAGCCTTGTCTGTCTTGAAGTCGGTGGTCTTGGGCGCGATGAACTGCAGCTTGTTGGAGTAGTACGGATCGGTGAAGTCGACGGCCTGCTTGCGTTCGTCGGTGATCGACAGCGAGGACACCAGGAAGTCGAATTTCTTGGCGTTCAGGGCCGGGATGATGCCGTCCCAGTCGGACGTCACCACTTCGCACTCGACTTTCATCTTGGCGCACAGCGCGTCGCCGATGTCTTTGTCGAAGCCGACCACTTGGCCACTGGCGTCTTTATTGTTGAACGGCGGGTAGGCCGCTTCGATCCCCATTTTCAATTTTTCGGCGGCAACGGCCGAGGCGCTGAACGCCATCGTGACGGCGGCGGCCAAAAGGAACTTTTTATAGTTCTGCATGCATGTTGCTCCGTTAGCGGTTGCTGGACATGAATTGTTTGCAGCGCGCCGAAAGCGGGTTTTCAAATACCTGCTGTGGCGATCCTTGCTCCTCGATCAGGCCTTGGTGAAGGAACACCACCTCACTGGACACCTGACGGGCAAAGCCCATTTCGTGGGTGACCAGCAGCATGGTGCGACCTTCTTCGGCCAGCGCGCGGATCACACTAAGTACTTCCTGAACCATTTCCGGGTCAAGGGCGGAAGTGGGCTCGTCGAACAGGATGACTTTGGGCTGCATCGCCAGGGTGCGGGCGATGGCGGCGCGTTGTTGCTGGCCGCCGGACAATTGTGCCGGGTAGGCGTGGCGCTTATCGGCGATGCCGACCTTGGCCAGCAGCGCTTCGGCCACTTCGATGGCTTCGGCCTTGCTCTGGCCCAGCACACGGCGGGGCGCCTCGATGATGTTGTCGAGGATGCTCATGTGCGGCCACAGATTAAAGTTTTGAAACACAAAACCGATTTCGCTGCGCAGGCGGTTGATCTGCTTGCCGTCGGCGGCCATCAGCTCGCCGTTCTTCGCGGCTTTGAGTTTGAGTTCTTCACCCGCCACCAGGATCTGGCCCTGATGAGGGTTCTCCAGCAGGTTGATGCAGCGCAGGAAAGTCGACTTGCCGGAACCGGAGGAACCCAGGATCGAGATCACATCGCCGTCGCGAGCGGTCAGCGAGATACCTTTGAGCACCTCCAGCTCACCATAACGTTTATGCAAGTTGCGGATTTCAAGCGCGGGCGTGGCCTCGGCCATGGGGGGTCCTCATTGTGTTCTGCGTGCCTGCTGTTGGGCCGCCTTCCTGGCGAGGCGCCAAGCTAGCATAGCGTCCGGATGGCAGCCAACAGCGCGGCGGGCGGTAAGCGGGCGGCATGCGGCAGGGTGTCGCATCGGCACAGCGACGTGTCGCGCCGTCAACAACCGAACAAGCGTTTGAACCCGGAAAGCCGCAGGCTTCGCGTCAAAAAGGGCGCGATGGTGCCAGCTTTGGCCAGGTGTTGGAAGGGTTAAACGGGCAAACGGTCGCTATCGGCGCTTTTATGGGGCGTTACTTATTTTGTGTGTGTGTTTTTGGTGCGCGTATCGGCCTGAATAGTGAGTCGCACGGTAACGCTATAGCGGAATGCCATTGTTCTCAATGACTTGCGTGCGCTGTGGAAAAGTCCTACAGCCCGCGTCAATCGCGGCTCTGTAACATTTTGGCGCAAATCTTGCGTAAAAAATAAAGAACGCCCTGTTGGTTTCTTTTCACGAGGAGGATCCCAGGTCGGGCGGACCGTTTTCGCAATTCCTCGCAAAGGTGTGTCAATGAGTAGTACGCAAAGCTCCAATGACCTCGAACAGGGGCTCAAACCGCGTCACGTCACCATGCTGTCGATTGCCGGTGTTATCGGCGCCGGTCTGTTTGTCGGCTCCGGCCATGCGATCGCTGCTGCCGGCCCTGCGGTGCTGCTGGCTTATGCCGCTGCGGGTACGTTGGTGGTGCTGGTGATGCGCATGCTGGCCGAAATGGCGGTGGCTTCACCGGATACCGGTTCGTTCTCCACTTACGCCGACCGTGCGATTGGCCACTGGGCCGGCTTTACCATCGGCTGGCTGTACTGGTGGTTCTGGGTGCTGGTGATTCCATTGGAAGCCAACGCGGCCGCCACTATCCTGCATGCCTGGTTCCCCGATGTGGCGATCTGGGTGTTCACGCTGGTGATCACACTGCTGCTGACCGCCACCAACCTGTTCAGTGTGAAGAACTACGGCGAGTTCGAGTTCTGGTTCGCGCTGATCAAAGTTGTGGCCATCGTTGGGTTTGTGATCCTCGGCCTGGCGGCGATTTTCGGTTTCCTGCCGACCAGTCAGGTCAGCGGCGTTTCGCACCTGTTCGACACCCAAGGCTTTATGCCGAACGGCATGGGCGCAGTGTTGGCTGCGATCCTGACCACCATGTTCTCGTTTATGGGCACCGAAATCGTCACCATCGCCGCGGCCGAGTCGAAGAACCCAGGCCAGCAGATCACCAAGGCCACCAATTCGGTGATCTGGCGTATCGGCTTGTTCTACCTGTTGTCGATTTTCATCGTCGTCTCCCTGGTGCCATGGAATGATCCGACCCTGGCGGCGGTAGGTTCCTACCAGACCGTGCTGGAACGCATGGGCATTCCGAATGCCAAGCTGATCGTCGACCTGGTGGTCCTGGTGGCCGTGACCAGCTGCTTGAACTCGGCGCTGTACACCGCGTCGCGCATGCTGTTTTCCCTCGGGCGTCGCGGCGATGCCCCGGCTGTGTCCAAGCGCACCAACAAAAGCGGCACGCCTTACTGGGCGGTGATGCTGTCCACTGGCGCAGCGTTCCTGGCGGTGTTCGCCAACTACGTGGCCCCGGCGGCAGTGTTCGAATTCCTGCTGGCCAGCTCCGGTGCAATCGCACTGCTGGTGTATCTGGTGATCGCGGTGTCGCAACTGCGCATGCGTCAGAAACGCACGGCGGCGGGCGAGAAGATTGTCTTCAAGATGTGGCTGTTCCCCGGCCTGACCTACGCGGTGATGGTGTTCATCGTGGGGACGTTGACCATCATGCTGTTCCAGGAAGCGCATCGCGTGGAGATCATCGCGACGGGCATCCTGAGCCTGCTGGTAGTGGCGGCGGGGTTGATGGTGTCGAGCCGGCGCAAGGCTCAGAGAGTAGGGGCGGCGGTGCTTAACTGACCGCCATTCCAATGTTGGGAGGGGACAGGCCCCTCCCATTTTTTGTCAGTCTTGCGAGTTGGTAAGGGCTTGGGAGGCGGCAACGTAGTCCGCTTGAAACTGCGGCGATTCGATCCACGCCAATGCGGCGGCTTCATCGTCGCTGTCCGTGGCCCACTGCCGATATTCGATCAGTGCCGCCAGGATAAAGTCGGTAGCCTCTTCTTCGCCTTCCTGCTCAAGTACCAGCGCGAGCAGCGGGTGGGCCAGGAATGCGGCGCACAGCGCTTGCTGACTGATCTCGCCGGCAACGCGCATCTCCACGAACAGCTCTGTTAAATCCACCGACTCCAAATCGATACGGCTGTCATCGCCGGCGAACGCATCCGGCTTAGTCGCGACCGCGCGCTGGGCGCGGTTCTGCTTGGCCTTGGCCTTGGCCCGGTGGGCACGTTTTTGCTGCTTGTTCGGCGAGGCCATGGGCTCACGTCCTTGGGGTCAGGATCTGGGTTGGGTATTGAAGCGCAGGTTGGCGCAAATCCCAAGGGTATCCGCCATTAATTGGCTGACATGTTCTCGCCGTTCCAGCCGCTCGCCTGGTAATCACGCCAGTAGATGCTTAGGCTTGCGCTTTTGCGTTCCACCAGGGCGTTTCCATGACCCGCGACACCCTCGAACATCACCAGATCCCTATCTACTTCATCACCGTCCTCCTGGCTGTCGGCTTCGGCCTGCTTGCGCCTTCGTGGGGGCACGGCCTGGGTGTGTGGATCACACCGGCCATCGCGGTGCTGATGTACGCGATGTTCCTGCAAATTCCGTTTCTGGACCTGCGCGAAGGCTTGAGCCACAAGCGCTTTATGGCGGCCTTGCTGCTGGCTAATTTCATCCTGGTGCCCTTGCTGGCGTGGGGGCTGACCCTTGGCTTGGCGGAGCGTCCGGCGCTGCTGGTGGGGGCGTTGCTGGTGTTGCTGACGCCGTGCATCGATTACGTGGTGGTGTTTACCCATATCGGTAAAGGCGATTCACGCTTGATGCTCGCGGCGACGCCGGTGCTGCTGTTGCTGCAGTTGCTGCTGTTGCCGCTGTACTTGGGGCTGATGCTGGGGGCGCAATCCGGTGTGGTGATTGGCGCGCAGCCGTTTGTGCAGGCATTTGTGCTGCTGATTGTGGTGCCGATGTTGGCGGCGGTGGCGACCACGTTTGTGGCGCGCAGGTCGGCAGCCGTCGGCGCTTGGAACGCGGCTTGGGCCTGGCTGCCGGTGCCGGCGATGGCGCTGGTGCTATTTGTGGTGATCGGTTCGCAGATCACGTCGGTAGTGCGCGATTTCAGCCTGTTGCTGCCGGTCATTCCGGCCTATGTAGGTTTCCTGTTGCTGGCGCCGCTGACGGGCGCCTTGGCCGCGCGGCTGTTCGCGCTGCCGAGTGCGCCCGCGCGGGCGGTGACGTTCAGCGCGTCGACGCGCAATTCGCTGGTGGTGCTGCCGCTGGCGTTGGCATTGCCCGAGGAGATGCGTGGGCTGGCCGCGACGGCGGTCATCCTGCAAACCCTGGTGGAGCTGGTCGGCGAATTGATCTACGTACGCCTGGTGCCCGCACTGGTATGGCGTGGCGGGCGCTGAAGGGTGAAATATTGAGGGTTGTTCAGGCGCTATTCAGCAGGGCGACCGGCACCATAGGTCGGCGCTTTCTACCTGACAGGTCAAACGATGGACCACCGCAACCGCTTTCGCCTGGAGTCCCTGGGCATTTTTCTGTTCGCCCTGATGCTGTTTACGCTGGGCATCTGGGACCAGCAGCCACAGGGATTTGACGGGCGCTGGGCGCTGTTCCTGCAAGAAATGTATCGCCACGGCGCCAGTCTTTTTCCTACGACGTACGGCCAGCCTTACGCGGACTATCCTGGCACCGCGACCTTCTTCAGTTACCTGTTTGCCCGTCTGTTCGGCGCGCCCAATCACTTGGCCAACGTACTGCCCACGGCGCTGGCTTCCGCCGGTATCGTAGCGCTGATGTATCGCTTGCTGGCCCCTACGAGTCGTCAGTGGGGGCTGCTCAGTGTGCTGCTGACATTGCTTACCACTCAATTGCTCGAAAAGTCCCGTTCGGTATGTCTGGATCAGATGGTGGCGTTGCTGTGTGTAGGTAGTTTCTATCTGCTGCACACGGGGGAGCGCTTGGGTTCACGATTCAGGCAACTGGCGGTCTTCCCGCTATTCGTGCTGGGCTTTGCGATACGCGGGCCGCTGGGGTTGATCGAGGTCTGCGGTGTGGTGTGCGTGTATTGGGCGTTGGGCAAACCGGGCGAGCGGGTCAGGCAGGTGCTCGTCCATGGGGTCATCGGATTGATACTGCTGGCGATGTGCTGGTGGCTGCTGATGAAGCTCGCACGCTTGAGTGGGGGCGATGGGTTTGCCGCCGAGGTATTCAGGATGCAGGTGGGTGGGCGCCTGGATGAGAGCGGCGAGCCGTTCTATTTTTATTTTCAGCTGAGTTTGTACCGCTACTTCCCCGTGGTGCCCCTGGCGCTGGCAACGTTGTTTGCGTTGCGTCATCGCTGGTCTGCGCGATGGGCGAATGATGATATGCAGCTCGTGGTGCGATTGGGCGCCTGCGGTTTGATGATCCTGCTCGGGTTGTCGGTGCCGCACTTCAAGCGGGCGTATTACATCCTGCCGATGGTACCGATGTTCGCCGCTGTCGCCGCCTACGGGCTACTCCAGGCGCAAGGCTGGCTGATCGGTGTGCGCCGCTGCTATGAGGTGCTTGTCGCGGCGCTGCCGACCTTGTGTGTGGTTGTGGTGTTTGTGTGTCGACACACATGGCAGAAGCACGGCTACTGGCCAGACGTCTCATTGCCGTTGCTGATCGGCGCGCTGCTGGTGCTGCAAGTGGTCGCGCTGATCAGCTGGCGTCGGCCGCTGCGCCTGGTATGGCTCAGTCTGATTGCGTTGCTGGGGCAATGGTTACTGCTGGTGAGCGTGGTGGAGCCGGCTAAAGATCTGCAATTCGATACACGCCATTTTGTCGGCCAGGTCGAGGCGTTGCGTGCCGCGCGTCCGGGGCCGTTGGTGTTCGTCAATCTAGGGCGGGACACCTGGGCGGTGCGCTACATGATGAACCTGGATCACGATGAAGAGCCGCTGTTTGTCGGTCGTGATCAAGTGCAGCGCCTGGCCACGTTACCGCGTCCGGCCTGGGTGATCGTCGCGCGCAAGGAAACCGCGCTGTTGAAGCAAACACCGTTGGAGCATCTGGCTCCGGCGTTCAATGGGCGGTTGAATGACAATCCGCTGATGGTGTTTTTGCTGGAGTGAGGTGAGTTTTTTGTCTCGCGGGAAAGCCTCGAAGGAGTGGGGCTAATGGAACGGTTCGTTGCTTCGAACAGGCCTGGGGGCGTCAAATCCCAGGCAATAAAAAACCCGCACTAGGCGGGTTTCTTATGTGTTTCAGATGATATGTGCACCACCTGAAACTAATGAGTGGTGCCCAGAGACGGAATCGAACCGCCGACACGGGGATTTTCAATCCCCTGCTCTACCGACTGAGCTATCTGGGCAACGGGGCGCATTAAACGGGTTTTTCAGGGGGTCGTCAAGCAAGTTTTCAAAAAATATTTAATTATTACCGTCGCTTACGTTCCGACCCCGGTTTTTGATCAGTTATTGAGCAGGTGGTACGTAGCCTTCGGCCTTGGCGTAATCCTCGCCGGAAAAGAACTTATCCATTTCGCCTTGCAGGTATTTGCGGTCTTCGGCGTTCATCATGTTCAGGCGTTTTTCGTTGATCAGCAGGGTCTGGTGTTTCTGCCAATCGGCCCAGGCCTTGGCGGAGACGTTTTCGTAGATGTCCTGGCCCTTGGCGCCCGGATAAGGAGGGCGTTCCAGGGCGGGCAATTGTTCTTTGTACTTGCGGCACATTACGGTGCGGGTCATGACGACTCTCCTGCGTTCAATACATCGGCCGCGCGTTTGAGCAGTTTTTTCACCGGGGCGGCGAGGCCCAGGCGCGGCGGGGTGGCGAGGTTATACCAGAGCCAGTCGGCCTCGGCCACGTGATGGGCGGATTCCTGCACTTGGACCAACCAGGGTTCGATGGCCAGTTGGAAGTGGCTGAAGGTGTGGATCAGCCCCGGCAGTTCCTGTTGCGTGCCCAGCTCAAGGGCATGCTGGTGGGCGAGGTGTTCCAGATCTTGCAGCTCGTCCAGTTCCGGAAGGCTCCACAGGCCGCCCCACAGGCCGGTGGACGGGCGACGGTAAAGCAGAATCGCGCCCTCGGCATTGGCCAGCATCGGCATCAACGTACGCTTCTGCGGAATGCTCTTGCGTGGCTTCGGGATCGGGTAGCGCGTCTCCAGGCCAAGCATGTGCGCTTCGCAGCTTTTTTCCAGCGGGCACAACAGGCAGCTGGGTTTGCTGCGGGTGCAGAGGGTAGCGCCCATGTCCATCATGGCCTGGGTGTAGGCGTTGACCCGGTCTTGGGGCGTGAAGCGTTCGGCGGTGGCCCACAGTTGCTTGGCCACCTTGGGTTCGCCTGGGTAGCCCTCTTGCGCGGTAAACCGTGCCAGCACGCGCTTGACGTTGCCGTCGAGGATCGGTGCACGCAGGCCCATGCTCAGGCTGGCGATCGCTCCGGCGGTGGACAGGCCGATGCCGGGTAGCTCGGTGAGTTTTTCCACGCTCCGCGGAAACTCGCCGCCGTACTCGGCGACCACGATTTTCGCGGTTTTTTGCAGGTTGCGTGCGCGGGTGTAGTAACCCAGGCCGGTCCACAGGTGCAGCACCTCGTCTTCCGGTGCGGCGGCCAGGGCTTCGACCGTTGGCAGGGACGCCATGAACCGGTCGAAGTAATTGAGCACGGTGCTCACTTGGGTCTGCTGCAACATGATCTCCGAGACCCACACCCGGTAGGGCGTGATGCCCTGTTGCCAGGGCAGGTCATGGCGACCGTGGCGGTCGTACCAATCCAGCACCGCCGTTGAAAACTGCTCGTCTCTCATCGTTTGAACAGGCCTTTGAGCGCGTCTTTGAGTTGCGGGTTGACCTTGTCGAGTTTCTCTTCGAGCTTCTCGTTGAGACGGTTGCCGGCGGCCTTGATAGCGACCTGACCGAGGCCGTCCTTGTCCAGGCGACAGGCCTTGGCGCCCAGCTCCAGCGGGCCACGGCAGCGCAGCGGTATTTCGATGCCCTGGAAGTTGGCACCCACCTCGCAGGCCGGGTCCGGCACTTCGCGCTGGTCGCCTTCGACAATGATGCCCACGCGGTAGTCCATGCCCAGTACCCGCAGGTCAACATCGCCGTTGCCATTGACCGTCAGGCCCGGGATGCGCACTTTCAGGTCCGGATTGTTGGCCACGCCATTACGGAAGGTCAGGTTGCCTTTGAGTTCCTGGAAAGGCGTGTCCTTGCCGCGTTGTTCGCCGCTCAAGGTTTTGCGATTGAGCAAGGCGATGCCGGTGCACAGTTGTTGCTCAAGGTTGGCGTTGAGCAGCACACCGTTGTTGATCACAAAGCTGGCGGTACCGTTGAGGCTGTCGATCAGAGCTTTCTGGCTGTTGCCGCGACCGGTGAGGTTGCTGTCGAGCGTCACCTGGCCTTTGACCGGCGGCGTTTGCCCCTGGGCTTGCAGGATGCGTTCGACAGGCACTTGCTTGATGCGGCTTTGCAGCGCCAGTACCGGAATGTCCTGGCGTACATCCAGATTGCCGTTGGCCTGGAAGGAGCCGTTATAAAGCCCGCCACTCAAGGTTTCGAGCTTGAGCTGGCCATCGATGCCAGATGCTTTGAGCACTGCATTCTGGATCGGCAGCTTGCTCAGGGTCAGTTGGCCGAAGGCGAGGTCGGCATTGACGTCGAGGGTGCGCAGGCGCGTCAGCGGCAGCAGTTTGTCGGTGCTCCAGGCGCCTTTGGTCGGAGCCTCCGGCAGTGGTGTGGTGCCGCCGGCGGCCATCGCGCCGGCTTCGCTGTTCTGGACTTCGGCCTGGCGTGCGGCGCTGGCGCCTTTGGCGGATTCGGATTTGGCCGGCAGGTAATTGTCGGCGTTGAAGGTGTCGCCCTTGAGTTGGACACGCAGCGACTGCTTGGCGAAGTCGTCCACGGCGACGCGACCGGTGAAGGTGCTGCCGTCGAGTTTCAGGTTCAGGTCTTCCAAGGCCAGGCTGGTGGGCGTGCCCTTGAGGCGGCTGACCAGTTCGACTTTGCTCAGGCTGCCTTCGGCCATCGGCGGCAGCGGGTTGCCCACGCTGTCGAGGAACTTGGCCAGGTCAAACTGAGCGATCGACAACGCGCCGCTGAGCTGTGGAGTCTTATCTAGGTCGTTGACTTTCAATTCGCCCAGCGCGCGCAGCTGGTTGGCCGACAGTTTCAAATTGGTCCATTCGGCGATGTTGGCCGCTTGATCCACCAGCAGTTGGCCTTGGGTGGAGAAGGTCACGGTCTTGCCTTGCAGCGGTTCGCCGGTGGCTTCGCCGCTGATACGCATGTCTTCGAACTGGTAGCGCTTGAGGGCGCGCTGGATGCGCAGGTTGCCCGTCAGTTCGGTCTTGAGACGCATCACTGGCTGGTTGCTGCCGAAGAATGCGGTGAGCTTGACCGGGATGCTGGCGCCTTCATGAATGGCGCCGGCGCTCAACTGGATGCTTTCGGCGCTGAACTGCTTGCCGGTCTGCTCGTCGTTGTATTCGACCCGGGCGTTGTTGATGGTCAGGCTGTCGATGTCCAGGCGGATGGGTTGGGCCGGTTTTTCCGGTTTGACCTCAGCAGGTGGCTGCGCCGGCGTGGGCGCACTGGCGGTAGCCTCGGCGGGGTCGGGGACGTTCTTGCCGATGTCTTCCCAGTTGCCGTGGCCTTGCTTGTTGCGGTTCAGGCGCAGGTTCAAGCCCTCGACGCGCACGTCGCTCATCTGTACTTCGCGGCGCAGCAGCGGCAGCACGCGCACCGACAGGCCAAGCATCTGCAGGTCGGCGAACGGTTGGGTCGGGTTGGTCAGGGTCGCCACGCTGGCTTCGTGCAGTTCCAGGCCAAGCCAGGGGAACAGGCTCCAGCCGATGTCGCCATTGAGCGTCAGCTCGATGTGGGCCTTGTCGCGGGCAATCTGGCGAATCTCTTCTTTGTAGTCGTTGGGATCGAAGAGGTGGGTCAGGGCAAAGCCGAGAGCCACAATGATCAGCAACAGCCCGAGAAGTACCAGACCCAGGATTTTGCCGAACGCTTTCATGGGCGAGTCCTTGTATGTCGATTTCAAAAATAAGCCGAAGAGTATAACGCCCGACGGCCTGCGTCAGTTCATCGATCGTTACATTGTATCCATGGCCGCAAGAACAGGTTTTTGACGTCAAACAAACCGAAATTCCTTAAAAAGGTGATGGCATTTTGGTTTTTCTCGCGCTTTTAGATGCTAATCTCTGCGCGTTCGTCTGCCTTCTGCGACGTATCGTCGCGCCAAAATGGAGTTTCACTCAATAAAACGGCCACGCTTTGCGTGCAAGGCCGATGGGGGAAGCGCGCCTGACGGACGCATACCAATAACTGGGGGAAACACCAATGAGCACTCGCACTGCGGCCGCTTCTACAGCCGCACAGCCCGCGTTCCTGTCCAAGGAGCGCATTATCGCCAAGCCCGGGTTCAACCGCTGGCTGGTTCCGCCGGCCGCCCTGGCCATTCACCTGTGCATCGGCATGGCCTACGGTTTCTCGGTGTTCTGGTTGCCGCTGTCCAAGGCGCTGGGTATCACCGCACCGGTTGCCTGCGCGCCGGACATGAGCTTCATCGCCCAAGTCTTCTCGTCCCAATGCGACTGGCCTATCTCGATGCTGGGCTGGATCTACACCCTGTTCTTTATCTTCCTGGGCTGCTCGGCAGCGATCTGGGGCGGCTGGCTTGAGCACGCCGGACCGCGCAAGGCTGGTGTGGTATCGGCGCTGTGCTGGTGCGGCGGCCTGCTGATCTCGGCGTTGGGGATTTATACCCACCAGATCTGGTTGATGTGGATCGGTTCGGGCGTCATCGGCGGTATCGGCCTGGGCCTGGGGTATATTTCGCCCGTCTCGACCTTGATCAAGTGGTTCCCAGACAAGCGCGGCATGGCCACCGGCATGGCGATCATGGGCTTCGGCGGCGGCGCGATGGTCGGTGCGCCGCTGGCTGCGGCACTGATGGGCCATTTCGCTTCGCCCACCAGCGTGGGCGTATGGCAGAGCTTCCTGGTGATGGCTGCGATCTATTTCGTGTTCATGATCGGTGGCGCGCTGTCCTACCGCGTTCCGCCGACCGGTTGGAAGCCTGAGGGCTGGACCGCGCCGGCGAAAAAAGCCAGCAACGCGATGATCACCCACCGTCACGTACACGTGAACGTGGCGTGGAAAACCCCGCAATTCCGTTTGGTGTGGCTGGTGCTGTGCCTGAACGTTTCGGCGGGTATCGGCATCCTCGGCATGGCATCGCCGCTGCTGCAGGAAGTGTTCGGCGGCAAGCTGCTGGGCGTGGATGTGCCCTTCGGTCAGCTGGATGCCGGGCAACTGGCTTCCATCGCGGCCATCGCTGCGGGCTTCACCGGTCTGTTGAGCCTGTTCAACATTGGTGGCCGGTTCTTCTGGGCGTCGTTTTCCGACTACCTGGGCCGTAAAAACACCTACTTCGTGTTCTTCGCTCTGGGTTTCGCCCTGTACGCGCTGATCCCGAACCTGGGGCATCTGGGCAACGTATCGCTGTTCGTGGCGGCGTTCTGCATCATCCTATCGATGTACGGCGGTGGTTTTGCCACCGTGCCGGCATACCTGGCCGACTTGTTCGGCACCCAAATGGTCGGCGCGATCCACGGTCGTCTGCTGACCGCCTGGGCGGCGGCCGGTGTGCTCGGCCCGGTGCTGGTGAACTACCTGCGTGAATATCAACTGAGCATCGGCGTCGAGCGTGCCGCGGCCTATGACATCACCTTGTACATTCTCGCCGGCCTGCTGGTACTGGGCTTTATCTGCAACCTGCTGGTTCGCCCTGTGGCCGACAAGTACTTCATGACCGACGCCGAACTGGCCGCCGAACAGGCGCTGGGCCATGACAAAGGTGCTGATGCCAGTACTGTGCTGGAGTGGAAAGCGTCCGCCGGTAGCAAGCCATTGGCTATCGCTGCGTGGCTGGTGGTAGGTATTCCGCTGGCGTGGGGTGTGTGGGTGACCCTGCAGAAGACCGCAGTACTGTTCCACTGACACCTTTATGAGGGAGCTCGGTTCCTGTGGGAGCCGGGCTCGCCCGCGATGGCATCGCTGCGGTCAGTTGAATGACCCCAGAGTAGTTGCATTGCGGGCAGCCAGCTCCCACATTCTCATCAGAAGACATCCCTTCAGCGCCCCATTCTGGGGCGCCCGCTTGTCTGCACATGTCTAACACAGACACTCCATCAGTCTTATCCCCTTCGATGTTTCTGTTTAGCGCCCGCGCCCCTATAATGGCTGCCTTTTTCGCCCAATGATTTTGCGGAGCTGGTGATGGCCGAACGTATGGCGTCCGTCGAGCGCGACACTCTGGAAACCCAGATCAAAGCCTCGATCAACCTGGATGGCACCGGAAAGGCCCGATTTGATATCGGTGTACCTTTTCTTGAGCACATGCTGGACCAGATCGCCCGGCACGGGCTGATCGACCTGGATATCGTCTGCAAGGGCGACCTGCACATCGACGACCACCACACCGTGGAAGACGTCGGCATCACCCTCGGCCAGGCGTTTGCCAAGGCCATCGGCGATAAGAAAGGTATCCGTCGCTACGGCCATGCCTATGTGCCGCTGGACGAAGCGCTGTCGCGCGTAGTCATCGACTTCTCCGGCCGCCCGGGCCTGCAGATGCACGTGCCCTACACCCGCGCCACCGTAGGTGGCTTCGACGTCGACCTGTTCCAGGAATTCTTCCAGGGTTTCGTCAACCACGCCCTGGTCAGCCTGCACATCGACAACCTGCGCGGCACCAACACCCACCACCAGATCGAAACCGTGTTCAAGGCTTTCGGCCGCGCCCTGCGCATGGCCGTGGAGCTGGACGAGCGCATGGCTGGGCAAATGCCATCGACCAAGGGCGTTCTGTAATGCAGACGGTCGCGGTTATCGATTACGGCATGGGTAACCTGCACTCGGTGGCCAAGGCCCTCGAACATGTAGGTGCCGGCAAGGTGCTGATCACCAGCGATGCCAAAGTTATTCGCGAGGCCGACCGGGTGGTGTTCCCCGGCGTCGGTGCGATTCGCGATTGCATGGCCGAGATCCGCCGCCTGGGCTTTGACAGCCTGGTGCGCGAAGTCAGCCAGGACCGGCCGTTCCTCGGCATCTGTGTGGGCATGCAAGCCTTGCTCGAACGCAGCGAAGAGAACGACGGCGTCGACTGCATCGGTCTGTTTCCTGGCCAGGTGAAGTTCTTCGGCAAAGACCTGCACGAAGACGGTGCCCATCTCAAGGTTCCGCACATGGGCTGGAACCAAGTCAGCCAGACCGTGGACCATCCGCTGTGGCACGACATCCCCGACATGGCGCGCTTTTACTTCGTGCATAGCTACTACATTGCCGCCGGTAACCCGCGTCAGGTAGTGGGTGGCGGGCACTACGGCGTCGACTTCGCTGCGGCGCTGGCCGAAGGTTCGCGTTTTGCCGTGCAGTTCCACCCGGAGAAAAGCCATACCCATGGCCTGCAATTGCTGCAGAACTTCGCCGCCTGGGATGGACGCTGGTAGATGGCCAGGAAGCCGAAGCCGCCGATCTTGACCCTCACTCCCGAGCAGGAGAGTGAGGCTACCGTCAAGATCAAGCGCTTCATGGAGGATCGCTTCGAGCTCAAGTTGGGCTCGTTCGAGGTCGCCGAGATCCTTGAGTTGTTCACTAACGAAGTGGCACCGCACTATTACAACAGGGCGATTTTCGATACGCAGACGCTCCTTAAAGAAAGGTTCGAAAGCATCGAAAGTGACCTGTGGTCGCTTGAAAAGAGCAGCTGAAAGCTTCAAGCCCAGGCTGCAAGAATTGATACGCGTGCTTGCTTGCAGCTTATAGCTTGCAGCTTGCAGCTCTTTGACGAAGGAAAAGCATGCTAATTATCCCCGCTATCGATCTCAAGGACGGCGCCTGCGTACGTCTGCGTCAAGGCCGTATGGAAGACTCCACCGTGTTCTCCGATGACCCGGTCAGCATGGCTGCCAAATGGGTGGAAGGGGGCTGCCGTCGTCTGCATCTGGTGGACCTGAATGGCGCCTTCGAGGGCCAGCCGGTCAATGGTGAAGTGGTTACTGCGATCGCCAAGCGCTACCCGAACCTGCCGATCCAGATTGGCGGCGGCATCCGCTCCCTGGAAACCATCGAGCATTACGTCAAAGCCGGCGTGAGCTACGTGATCATCGGCACCAAGGCCGTGAAAGACCCGGCCTTCGTTGCCGAAGCCTGCCGCGCGTTTCCCGGCAAAGTGATCGTGGGCCTGGATGCCAAGGACGGTTTCGTCGCCACCGACGGCTGGGCGGAAATCAGCACCGTGCAGGTGATCGACCTGGCCAAACAGTTTGAAGCCGACGGCGTATCCGCCATCGTGTACACCGACATCGCCAAAGACGGCATGATGCAGGGCTGCAACGTGCCGTTCACCGCCGCATTGGCTGCGGCCACGCGCATCCCGGTGATCGCTTCGGGCGGCATTCACAACCTGGACGATATCAAGTCGCTGCTGGACGCCAAGGCCCCCGGCATCATCGGCGCGATCACCGGCCGTGCGATCTATGAGGGCACGCTGGACGTGGCTGAAGCTCAAGCTTTTTGTGATGGCTACGCGGCCAGCTCCAAGTCGTAAGCTGCAAGCTGCAAGTAAAAGCAGATCTGCTTCTACTTGCAGCTTATAGCTCAAAGCTTGCAACTCTTATCGGAGATAAGCCCATGGCTTTAGCCAAGCGCATCATCCCTTGCCTGGACGTCGACAACGGTCGCGTGGTCAAGGGCGTCAAGTTCGAGAACATCCGTGACGCCGGCGACCCGGTGGAAATCGCCCGTCGCTACGATGAGCAAGGTGCCGACGAGATTACTTTTCTCGATATCACCGCCAGCGTCGACGGCCGCGATACTACCCTGCATACCGTCGAACGCATGGCCAGTCAGGTGTTTATCCCGCTCACCGTGGGCGGCGGCGTGCGCACCGTGCAAGACATCCGCAACCTGCTCAATGCCGGCGCGGACAAGGTGTCGATCAACACCGCGGCGGTGTTCAACCCGGAATTCGTCGGCGAAGCCGCGCAGCACTTCGGCTCGCAATGCATCGTGGTGGCCATCGACGCCAAGAAGGTCTCCGGCCCCGGCGAAACCCCGCGCTGGGAGATCTTCACCCACGGCGGCCGCAAGCCCACCGGGCTGGACGCGGTGGAGTGGGCGATGAAAATGGAAGGCCTGGGCGCCGGTGAAATCCTGCTCACCAGCATGGATCAGGACGGCATGAAAAACGGCTTCGACCTGGGCGTGACCCGTGCCATCAGCGATGCGCTGGGTATTCCGGTGATCGCCTCCGGCGGCGTTGGCAACCTGCAGCACCTGGCCGATGGCGTCATCGAAGGCCACGCCAGCGCGGTGCTGGCGGCGAGTATTTTTCACTTCGGCGAATACACCGTCCCTGAGGCCAAGGCCTACATGGCGGCACGCGGTATCGTCGTTCGCTAAACGTTGCTGGACACCATGGCAGGCGCGCGGCACTCTCTGCGCTTGCCATGGATTTCGGTAACCTTCATGTTCAAACACCTGCTGCTCACCCTCGCCAGTACTTGCGCCCTGTTGGCCGGTTCGGCCTACGCCGAAGAGGCGCCTGGCACCTCCCTGGTGTTGCTCACGGAAAATTTCCCGCCTTACAACATGGCGAAAAACGGCAAGAACTTCGCCAAGGACGAGAACATCGAAGGCATCGCCGTGGAAATCGTGCGCGAGACCTTCAAGCGCGCGGGCATTTCCTACAACCTCACCCTGCGTTTTCCTTGGGAGCGGATCTACAAACTCGCCCTGGAAAATCCTGGTTACGGTGTGTTTGTGATGGCGCGTCTGCCGGACCGCGAAGCGTTGTTCAAATGGGTCGGCCCCATCGGCCCGGATGACTGGGTGCTACTGGCAAAGGCAGACAGCAAGATTCAGCTGGACGAACTGGGGCAGGCTCGGCGCTACAAGATCGGTGCCTACAAAGGCGATGCCATTGCCGAGACCCTGGAGAAGCAAGGTCTCAACCCCGTAGTGGTGCTACGGGATCAAGACAACGCGCAAAAACTGCTGGAGGGCCAGATCGACCTCTGGGCCACCGGTGATCCGGCTGGGCGCTACCTGGCGCGTCAAGTGGGGGTGACAGGGCTCAAGACGGTGCTGCGTTTTAACAGTGCTCAGCTGTACCTGGCCTTGAATAAAGACGTGCCCGATGCCGTCGTCGCCAAGCTGCAAGCTGCACTGGATCAGTTGCGCAAGGACGGCGTGGTCAGCGAAATCATGGGGCGTTACCTCTAGCTACACCTGCCTGCGGTGTTGGCCTTTGTTATTCCACTTGGAGATTGCCTTACCCGTTTTGTGGTTGGGTAATTAGCGTGGCTTGAGCAGGTCCACGCGCAGGGTCGACGGCTGATCCGCCTGGTCAAACGCATAGGTGCAGATCTTGTACGGCGTGCTCCAGGCATTGATGAGCTGAGCGTACTTTTCCTGAGAACCATCGGAAGCGTCATTGGGGGCGTAGAACAGATCGATGATGTCATCGTCTTCAGCCGGAACGGGTTCAGGGATGTTGTGGTAATCAACAGGCCGCAGGCAGTCGGTGGTGGCGGCCGGACCATATTTGTAGGTGTAGCGACTCATAAAGGGAGGGGCCAGGTTCCAGATAACCGTGTAGGCCGCCGAACCTTGTTTATCCAAGCTGATTGTCAGGTTGGGTGTGCGTGCCGGCCCAGGTTCGGCTAGTTCTACCGCCAGGGTCAGGGCGTTTCTCATCATGCCATGGGTGGTCCGCTGATCGGCGGAACTCACGCCGACGATACACAACATGTGCATGCCGGTTTGCGGTCCGATGGGGTCCTTCACAAAGGCGTCTGCCGCGCTGATGGGCGCGCTGTAGGACGCCGGGTTTTCGCAATCAATCGCGCGGCGAGTGGTTTTGTATCGATAGAACGGTGTGTTGACGGTGAACGCCAGGTTCCACCGCGGCACGATGTTCTGCTGTCGGCTGCCGGTTTTTTTCAAGAAGTATTGCTGGATAGGCTCAGGGTTCCTGAACGTAATGGACGTGGTCGGGTATAGCTCGCAGTGTTCGTCGTCGGCCTTGAGCATGCCGTCGACGAAACACGTATTCAGAAAGGTCACCGGGCTGCCGTAGTTGGTATCCGGGTGCCAGAGGGGCATGCCATTCTGGATTTCACAGGGGGCGTCGCGTTGGCATTTGCGCTCCTCGGGCTGGCCGGCGGTGCTGGTGCTAAGGACGCCGAACAGGGTATTGGTGGCGCGATCGAGCAAGGGCCCGCCGAAACCGCCGAGGCCGATGTTCTTGCATTGGTTCTTCATGGTGACGCGCCATACGAACGGTTGCTCCACCAACTCCTGTGAGACCTGTTGACTGCAAGCGGATAGATGCAAGGTGTCCCACTCCGGCGCAGCCAAGGCGAGAATGTCATCCCCCGTAGCCGGGACTTGGCTGGCCAGCTTCAGCGGGGTGATGCCGGCTTTAATTAAGTCGACCAGTGACGCCTGCAACTCAATGATCGCCAAGTCCACACCTTGGCTGCTGCCCCACTTCAAGGTTTTGAGGGGAAAGGTCTTGATGGTTTCGAGGGTGTCGTCAAAGTAATTGAAGCTGATACTGCCCTTGATCGGCAGGTCCCGTTGCACGGCGCCGTTGAGGCGATGCAGGCAGTGAGTGCTGGTCAGCACATAGGCCGGCCCGGATATGCCTTCGGCGCTGCGAGTGTCCAGTAGGCTGGCGGTGCAGAGGGTTTGGTTTTCGTTTCTGATGCGACCCACGCCGCTCCAATGATCGTGCTGATGCTGCGCATTGCTCAGCAAACGGGCTGAGTGGTGGTTGACCAGGCCGTCGCCGAAATCCTTGGGTGCGGCATACAGCAAGCCGCTGAGGCTACCGAGCAGCAGCCCCGAAATAACCACGCTGATGGTGTTCATGAAATGCCCTTGAAGAGTGAACGGAGGGTTCACTATTCAGGACCGGGATGCGCGACGAGCTGTAGTTATCTAGGGGCCGGCCGGTAAGTGCCGTCTCGACCGTGGCCTGCCATTGCACGGTTGCTACGCACGCTGATCATCGACTTGATATCGATCCACTCGACGCCCTGAGCCTTGAGCTTGGGCAGCTCACGTTCCAGCACCGCCAGGGTCTGTGGATAAGGGTGGCCGATCATCACCGCCGAGCCCTGTTTGTGAGCGAGCTTGATCGCGGTTTGCAACTGCGTGGTGATGGCCGCTTCGGTGCGTTCGTCGTCGAGAAACACATCCCGCGAGACACTGGCCAGGCCGATTTTCTGTGCTTCGGCGGCGGCCACGGTTTGTGCGCTGGTGCGACTGTCGACGAAGAACTTGTGGCGCCGTTGCAATTCACCCATCAACCAGGCCATGGCCTGCGGTTGGGCGGTCATGCGGCTGCCCATGTGGTTATTGATGCCAGCGGTAAACGGCACAGCGTCGAACGCAGCCTCCAAGCGTTTGCCGAGTTCTTCGATCGGTAGCTCCGGGTGCCAGGCGAACGGGCCCGTGGCCGGGTCCATGGGCATGTGCAGGATCACGATCTTGCCGGCCTTGTGCGCTTCGCGGGCGAATTCGGCGGCGTGGGGTGTGTCGGGCATGATCGCGGTGGTCACGGGGCCGGGCAGGGCCAGCACGCGACGATCCCTGGGCAGGTTCTGCCCGAGGTCGTCGATGATGAGGGTCAGGTAGGCTTTGTGTGTCTCGCTGGCAGGCGTCGCATGGGCGACGCCTGCCAGGCTGCACAGCACGGCGATGATCAGGGCAAAACGCATATCAACGGCTGCGCGTGATGCTCAAGCCCTTGAGCAGGCTCAGCGCCTGGGCCAGTTGGTAATCATCGTCCTGGGGCATCGGCTTGGCTTTGGCGCCGCTGCCGGTCGGCTGATCGGCGCCGCCGTTGCCATTGCCCAGGTGACCTTGCAGGTCAGCCTCTTTGTAGTACTCGCTGTCGATCTCGTTGGTGATCTTGGCTTTGCGCACTTCGATGTCCGGCACGATGCCCTGGGCCTGGATCGAACGGCCGTTCGGCGTGTAGTACAGCGCGGTGGTGATCTTCAGGGCGCGCTCATTGTTCAGCGGCAGCACGGTCTGTACCGAGCCTTTGCCGAAGCTGGTGGTGCCCATCAGCACGCCGCGCTTCTGGTCTTGCAGAGCGCCGGCGACGATCTCCGAGGCCGAGGCACTGCCGCCGTTGATCAGCACGGCCAATGGCACGTTCTCGCTGAGGTCATTACCGGTGGCCGAGAAGCGCAGCTCGGAGTTGGCGATACGGCCCTTGGTGTACACGATCAACCCTTTGGTGATGAAGTGGTCCACCACTTCCACCGCCGACTGCAAGACGCCGCCTGGGTTATTGCGCAGGTCGAGCACAATGCCGTTGAGTTTCTTGCCATTGTCCTTGCGCAGCTTGGCCAGGGCCTTGGCTACTTCGTCGCCGGTCTTGACCTGGAACTGGGTGATGCGGATGTAGCCGTAGCCCGACTCCAGCAACTGGCTCTTCACGCTCTTGACCGTGATGGTCGCGCGGGTCAGCGTCACGTCGAACGGGTTACCGCCATCGCGCACCAAGGTCAGGGTGATTTTCTGGCCGATCTTGCCGCGCATCTTGTCGACGGCTTCGGTCATGCTCTGGCCGCGGGTCGGCTGACCGTTGATCTTGACGATAAAGTCGCCAGCCTGGATGCCGGCCTTGGAAGCAGGGGTGTCGTCGATCGGCGAGACCACTTTGATATTGCCGTCTTCGGAGCCGACCTCGATGCCCAGGCCACCGAATTCACCGCTGGTGCTCTCCTGCAGCTCGGCGAAATCTTCCGGGCCCAGGTAGGCGGAATGTGGGTCGAGGTTGCTGAGCATGCCCTTGATGGCATTTTCCAGCAGGGTCTTGTCGTCCACGGGTTCGACATAGGCTGCCTTGATCCGGTCCATGACCTCGGCGAACGTGCGCAGCTCATCCAGCGGCAACGGCGCCTTGGTGGTCGCGGCGGTGGCGGCGGGTGCAGCCGGAGCGGCCTGGTCGGCCAAAGCCAGAGGCGCGCCGATCACCAGAGCGATCGTCAGGGCCAGCGAAGTGAGGCGGGACAAATGCAGCATGTCGAACGAACTCCTAATGTAGATGCGACCCTTATCCTTGGGTTCTGCACCATTGTGCGGGATCGCTCGGGCGACCCTGCTGACGAATAGCGAAGTACAGCGCCGGGGTGTCCTGGCCGCCACTGTTACCGACAGTGGAGATGGACTCACCGGCTTTTACAACATCACCTGCCGACTTGAGTAATGTCTGATTGTGGCCGTAAAGGCTCAAATAGCCATTGCCGTGGTCGAGAATCACCAACAATCCGGCGCCGCGCAACCAATCGGCAAACACCACGCGCCCGCCGTGTACGGCGTGGACCGGGCTGCCGGCGGCGGCGCTGATCATCACCCCGTCCCATTTGGCGCGGGTGTCATCGCCACGGGTTTCCCCAAAGCGTGCCAATAGTCGACCATCAACTGGCCATGGAAGTTTGCCTCGCGCCGAAGCAAAGGGGCCGCCGAAGGACTCGCCGGCGCTGGAAACCAGTGGCCCCGGCGCTGTATGTGCCGGTTTGCGCGGTGCCGGAGCGTCGGTGGTGGCCGCCAGTTCAGCTTCGCGCTGACGCTTTTTTTCCGCTTCCTGCTGGGCGATCAGCGCTTTTTGCCGCGCTTCTTCGGCCTCGCGCGCCTGGCGGGCCAGGGTCTCTTCGATGGTCTTTAGTACTTTGGCCAGGTCGGCCTGGTCCTGCTCGCGGGCCTGCAACTTGGCATCGCGGGCTTTTACGTCGTCGTTGAGCTTGGCCAGCGCCAGTTGGCGTTCCTTGCGAACCTTGTCCAGTTCGTCGCGCTGGGCATTGAGGCTGCTTTTCTGGTCCTCCAGCTGAGACTGCTGGTTGGCGATTTCCTGCTCCACGTTCACCAACTGGCGCAGGGTCTCGTTGAAGCTCTTCAATTGCTCCAGACGGGCCTTGCTCAGGTAATCGTAATAGGTAAGGGTGCGCGCGAATTTTTCCGGGTTTTGCTGGTTGAGCAGCAGCTTGAGGTACTCCTGGCGGCCGCTCTGGTAAGCGGCGCGGGCCTGGATCGCGATCAGGCGTTGCTGTTCAACGCGTGCGCTCTGGAGTTTTTTTTTCTCAGCGTCGAGTCGCTCCAGTTCCGACTCGCTCTTCTTTAGTTCTTTTTGCAACTCCTGGACTTGCTTCTCCAGCTTGCCCATTTCGGTTTCTGTACCGCGCAGGTCCTTTTGCACTCCGGATTTTTCTTCCTGGAGTTTGCCAAGCAGCTTCTTCAGCTCGGCAATGTCCTGACGCGTAGCGTCCAACTGTTGTTGGGTTTGTGCGCGCTCGTCGGCAAACGCCGGTTGGAGCAGGCAGACAAGAGCAAGGGTAATCAAGGCGCGAAGCATAGAGGCGGGCGACACCAGGGGAAAGGGACGGCCTAGTATGCCCGCCAAGCGCTGCAAAAAAAACGCCCAATTCGGGCAAGCGGACAAGATAGGCGCCGAGTGGCGGTGGTATGGCAAAAAGATATCTTCCAAACATTAAAAGCCAGTGTGGGAGGGGCAAGCCCTCTCACACTGTTTGTTTGGATCAGACCAGGATTGAGGTGCCAGTCATCTCTTTGGGCTTCTCCAACCCCATCAGCATCAGCATGGTCGGTGCCACATCCGCCAGCACGCCGCCTTTACGCACTTTGAAATCGCGCTTGCCGACGTAGATGAACGGCACGGGCTCGGTGGTGTGGGCGGTGTGAGCCTGGCCGGTGGATTCGTCGGACATCTGCTCGCAGTTGCCGTGGTCCGCCGTGATCAGCGCTTCGCCGCCGACTTTTTCCAGGGCGTCGACGATGCGGCCGACGCAGGTATCCAGGCATTCCACCGCCTTGGTTGCGGCTTCCAGGTTGCCGCTATGGCCGACCATGTCCCCGTTGGCGTAGTTGACCACGATCACGTCGTAACGCTGGTGGTCGATGGCGTCGACGATTTTGTCGGTCACTTCCGGTGCGCTCATTTCCGGCTGCAGGTCGTAGGTGGCGACTTTC
The DNA here is from genome assembly GCF_007858255.1 of Pseudomonas rhodesiae. GTDB lineage: Bacteria > Pseudomonadota > Gammaproteobacteria > Pseudomonadales > Pseudomonadaceae > Aquipseudomonas > Aquipseudomonas rhodesiae. The sequence goes on from NZ_VFEU01000001.1 coordinate 118,472, forward strand.
GGCGATGGAATCAGGATGCGCTCTTCGCCTGGGAACGGTTCTTCGCGACCGCCGGAGAAGAAGAAGGTCACGTGAGCGTATTTCTCGGTTTCAGCGATACGCAGTTGGGTCTTGCCGTTTTTCGCCAGGTAGTCGCCCAGCACGTTGTCCAGGCTGCCCGGTGCGAAAGCTGCGGGGGCGGGAATGCTGGCAGCGTATTGGGTCAGGCCGACGTATTGCACTTTCGGCTGGCGGGCCCGTTCAAATTCCTTGAAGTCGTCTTCAACGAATACGCGGCTCAGCTCGCGGGCACGGTCGGCACGGAAGTTCATGAACACCACGGCATCGCCGTCTTCGACTTTGACCGGCTCGCCGATCGTGGTGGCCTTGACGAACTCATCGCTCTCGCCGCGGGCGTAGGCGGCTTCGAGACCTTCCTGGGCAGTGGCGGCGTTGAACTCGGCCTGGCCGTCGACGATCAGGTTGTAGGCTTGGGAGACGCGGTCCCAGCGATTGTCGCGGTCCATGGCGAAGTAACGGCCAATCAGACTGGCGATGCGGCCCTTGCCCAGAGCGGTGAAGGTGGCATCCAGCAGTTCGATGGACGATTGCGCGCTTTTAGGCGGTGTGTCGCGACCGTCGAGGAAGGCGTGCAGGTAAATCTTTTCGGCGCCGCGCTTGAAGGCCAGTTCGGCCATGGCCACCAAATGGTCCTGATGGCTGTGCACGCCGCCGTCGGACAGCAGGCCCATGAAGTGCACGGCCTTGCCGGCCGCGACTGCTTTATCCACCGCCGCGCAGATGGTCGGGTTCTCGAAGAACTCGCCATCGCGGATCGCTTTGGTTACGCGAGTGAAGTCCTGATAGACCACTCGTCCGGCGCCGAGATTCATGTGGCCGACTTCCGAGTTGCCCATCTGGCCGTCCGGCAGGCCCACGTCCATGCCCGAACCGGAAATCAGGCCGTTGGGTACGCTGGCCGTGAGGCGGTCGAGGACGGGCTTGTTAGCCGCGTATACGGCGTTGTCGTGGTGGCTTTCACTGTGTCCGAAGCCATCGAGAATTATCAGGACCAAAGGTTTAGGCGTGGTAGTCATAGATCCTCTCGCGGCGTTAATAAAGGAAGGCAATTGAAAAGGGAGTGGCAGTTTAAAGCGAAGTTCCGAGCACGTCACCGCTTTACGGGGGTTGGCCCCCCCTGGCGGCTGTGTATACTTACCGCCATTTTAACGCCCTGGAACCTCCTTGATGGTTGATCACCTGATTGCATTTGCCACTGCCCATTATCTGCTTGTGGGTGCCTTTGTCATTCTGCTGGCGCTGCTGATCGCTCATGAAATGAGCCGTGGTGGCCGCAGCCTGAGCACGTCGGAACTGACCGCACTGGTCAACAAGGATGAGGCCGTTGTGGTGGATATCCGCCCGGCCAAGGATTTCGCCACCGGCCATATCGTCGGCGCATTGAACATCCCCCAGGACAAGCTGATCGCCCGCCTGGCCGAGCTGGAAAAGCACAAGGCCAAGACCATCATCCTGGTCGACGCCCAGGGCCAGCACGCCGGTACCCACGCCCGCGAGATGCTCAAGAGCGGCTTCACCGCCGCCAAGCTCTCCGGTGGCATCAGCAGCTGGCGCGCCGATAACCTGCCGCTGGTGAAGTGATATGAGCCAGGTCGTCGTATATTCCAGCGATTGGTGCCCGTACTGCATGCGGGCCAAGGCCCTGCTTGAGAAGAAGGGCGTTGCGTTCGAAGAGATCAAGGTCGACGGCAAGCCCCAGGTGCGTGCCGAAATGGCCCAGAAAGCGGGGCGTACGTCCGTGCCGCAGATCTGGATCGGCACCCGGCACGTCGGTGGTTGCGATGACCTGTTTGCTTTGGAGCGCGCCGGTAAACTCGATGTGCTGCTGTCCGCCTGACTCCCAAACCCTTAAAGACCCCAAGATAGAGAAGGATCTGCGATGACTGATCAACAGAACACTGAAGCAGCAGAAGCCCAAGGCCCGCAATTCTCGCTGCAACGGATCTATGTGCGTGACCTGTCCTTCGAAGCGCCGAAAAGCCCGGCCATCTTCCGTCAGGAGTGGACCCCAAGCGTTGCCCTGGACCTGAACACCCGTCAGAAAGCCCTGGAAGGCGATTTCCACGAAGTGGTGCTGACCCTGTCGGTTACCGTCAAGAACGGCGAAGAAGTGGCTTTTATCGCTGAAGTGCAACAGGCCGGTATCTTCCTGATCCAGGGCCTGGACGAAGCTTCCATGAGCCACACGTTGGGTGCGTTCTGCCCGAACATCCTGTTCCCGTACGCTCGCGAGACCCTGGACAGCCTGGTGACCCGTGGTTCGTTCCCCGCATTGATGCTGGCGCCGGTGAACTTCGATGCCCTGTACGCGCAAGAGCTGCAGCGTATGCAGCAGGAAGGCGCGCCGACGGTTCAGTAATCTGTAACCGACGCAGCACCCAATGTGGGAGGGGGCTTGCCCCCGATTGCGGTGGATCAGTCACACATAAGTTGACTGACACTTCGCCATCGGGGGGCAAGCCCCCTCTCACATTTGTTTTGTGTATTACTTGAAACCGAGTTGGCGCCAGCCTTCATAGACCGCCACGGCGACGGTATTGGACAGGTTCAGGCTGCGGCAGCCCTCGCGCATCGGCAGGCGCAGGCGATGGCCGTCGGGCAGGGCGTCGAGCACATCGGCGGGCAAGCCACGGCTTTCCGGACCGAACAGAAACGCGTCGCCTTCGGCAAAACGGGCATCATGAAATGCTCGCGAGCCTTTAGTGGTAAACGCGAACAGCCGTGGATGGCCGAGGCTTTCCAGGCAACTGGCCAAATCGGCATGGCGCTTGAGGGTGGCGTACTCGTGGTAGTCCAGTCCCGCGCGGCGCAGACGCTTGTCGTCCATGTCAAAGCCCAGGGGCTCGATCAAATGCAGGTGGCAGCCACTGTTGGCGCACAGCCTGATAACGTTGCCGGTATTCGGCGGAATTTCTGGTTGAAAAAGGATGACGTGAAACATGCACGGCTCCGAAGGCAAAGATGCGCTGCATTCTACCCCCGAAGAGGATCCAAGGCCGAAGCTATTGCCGAGGGTTATGGGGTCATTGGCGATTGTCGGCTTGATGGTGGGCCTGATGATCGGCCGCCTGACCATTCCCGACCCGGTTGAGTTGCAGCAGGTCGAAACGGCGCCGGACGGTGTGGTGGTGTGGTTCAACAGTGAACCCCAACTGCACGGCGAGCATATCGACGGCACCGTGGCACTGTTGTTCGACGCCCAGGGCAAGGCTGCCAGTGGGCAGCTCAAGGTCAACGATAAGGACGTGAATTGGCGCATTCGCAAGACCGATGGTGGCTTGCTGCTGAACCTGGTGGCGGCGCGACCGTTGCGCGGAGAGTGGAAAGGCGCTGGGGTCGACGGCCGCTGGCGGCTGGAGATCCATCTCCAAGGGCAATAAAAGAGGGAGTTCCCGGCCTGCCTGTACCAGGGCTCCCAAAACGGGGTGAAGCCGTAAAGGCTTCGGTGTTAAAGAGGGGATTCTCGGCCTGCCTGTACCAAGGTCCCCGAAACTGGGTAGTACCAGGGTTATTGCAGGGCGCGTGCCAGAGTTTGCAATTTTCGCCAAAAAATCATGCCGAAAAGCGCAAAGCCCCGGAATTCGGGGCTTTGGCGGTTTAAACTCAGCAGCGTTGCTAAGCGGTGGTGGTGTTCAGGCGCTCGTATCGGTGCCCGATGCCGGTTCATGGTGCATTGAATCGGTGCACGACCCTGAAGCTCTGTGACGGTCAAAATGTGGGAGGGGGCTTGCCCCCGATGGCGGTGTATCAGGCACAGAGGTTGTGACTGATCTACTGCTATCGGGGGCAAGCCCCCTCCACATTAGACCTCGGTAGATTGGAGATCAGGCGTCGTCGCCCTCGTCATCGTCACCGCCATCCACCTTCATGCCCAGTTCCTTGATCTTGCGCGTCAAGGTATTGCGCCCCCAACCCAGTAATACAGCGGCATCGCGGCGGCGACCGGCGGTGTGCTTGAGGGCGGTTTCGATCATGATCCGCTCGAAGGCCGGCACGGCGCTGTCCAGCAGGTTCGACTGGCCGCGTGCCAGGGCCTGGTCGGCCCATTGGCGCAGGGCCTGTTCCCAGTTGGTCACCGGCGCGGAGTCCTGCGGCAGGCTCAGCAGCTCCGGGGGCAAGTCGCTGATGTGCACTTCGCGCCCGGACGCCATCACCGTGATCCAACGGCAGGTGTTCTCCAATTGGCGCACGTTGCCGGGCCATGGCAGGTTTTTCAGGTATTCCTCGGTCTCGCTCTTGAGCAGCTTCGGCTCGACGGCCAGCTCCTGGGCGGCGCGGCTGAGGAAGTGACGGGCGAGGGTCGGGATGTCTTCGCGACGATCCGACATGCGTGGGATATGGATGCGGATCACATTGAGGCGGTGGAACAAGTCCTCACGGAATTTGCCCGCGTGCACCAGGGTTTCCAGGTTCTGGTGGGTGGCGGCGATGATTCGCACATCGACCTTCACCGGGGTGTGCCCGCCGACGCGGTAAAACTCGCCATCGGCCAGCACACGCAGTAAGCGGGTCTGGGTGTCGGCGGGCATGTCGCCGATCTCGTCGAGGAACAGGGTGCCGCCATCGGCCTGTTCGAAGCGACCGCGACGCAGGTTGGCCGCGCCGGTGAAGGCGCCTTTTTCGTGGCCGAACAGTTCCGACTCCATCAAATCCTTGGGGATTGCCGCCATGTTCAAGGCGATAAACGGCGAGGCCGCCCGTGGGCTGTGACGATGCAGGGCGTGAGCCACCAGCTCTTTACCGGTACCCGATTCGCCGTTGATCAACACGGTGATGTTGGAATGACTCAAGCGCCCGATAGCGCGAAACACTTCCTGCATCGCCGGCGCTTCGCCGATGATTTCCGGGGTGCGCGTCAGTGTCGGCGGCGCTTCCTGGTTCTGCTGTTCCTGGGCGTGCTGGTTGGCGCGCTTGACCAGCGCCACGGCCTCGTCCACATCGAAAGGCTTGGGCAGGTATTCAAATGCGCCGCCCTGATAGGACGCCACGGCGCTGTCCAGGTCGGAGTGGGCGGTCATGATGATCACCGGCAGGCGCGGGTGCTGCTCGCGAATCCGCGCCAGCAGGTCCAGGCCGCTGGCGCCGGGCATGCGGATATCGGAGATGATCACGTCGGGCTGCTGGCGCGCCAGGCGGCTCATCACGCCGTCGGCGCTGTCGAAGCTCTGGGTGGTCATGCCTTCCTGCTGCAAGGCTTTCTCCAGGACCCAGCGGATAGAACGGTCGTCATCGACGATCCACACAGTTTCACTACGGCTCATGTCGATGGGGCTCCTTGTTCCAGTGGCAGAAAGATCGAGAACGTGGTGTGGCCGGGATGGCTCTCACATTCGATCAGGCCCTGGTGCTGGCTGATGATGTTCTGGGTGATGGACAGGCCCAGCCCGGTACCGTCCGGGCGGCCGCTGACCATGGGAAAGAAAATGGTTTCCTGCAGTTCCGCAGGAATGCCCGGGCCGTTGTCGATGATTTCGACTTTAGTCACCAGGCGATGGCGCACGTGGCCAATAGTGAACTGACGCAGGGCGCGGGTACGCAGGCAAATGCGGCCCAGGCGCAGTTCGTTCTGACTGCTGATGGCCTGCATGGCGTTGCGCACAATATTGAGCACTGCCTGGATCATCTGCTCGCGGTCGATCAACACGTCGGGGATGCTTGGGTCGTAGTCGCGCACCAAGGTGATGCAGCCCTGGCTTTCGGCTTCGACCAGTTGGCAGACGCGCTCCAGCACTTCGTGCACGTTGGTCAGCGCCAGCGACGGCAACTTGTTGGAGCCAAGCATGCGATCCACCAGATTACGCAGGCGGTCGGCTTCTTCGATGATGACGTTGGTGTAGTCCTTGAGGTTCTCGTCCGGCAGCTCGCGGGCCAGTAACTGCGCCGCGCCACGGATTCCGCCGAGTGGGTTCTTGATTTCATGGGCCAGGCCGCGCACCAGCATCTTGCTGGTTTCCTGCTTGGACAGCTGCGCTTCCTCTTTGGTAATGCGCAGCAGGCGATCGCGGGGGTGTACTTCAAGCAGTAGCAGGGTGGCGCCGTTGCTCAGGATCGGGGTTACGGCGTAGTCGACGGTGAGGGTCTGGCCGGTAAGGGCGGTGAGCATCGCTTCGCGCTTGGTGAAGGGATGCGCCTGTTCAACTGCCTGGCGCAACGAACTCAAGGCCTCGGCCGACTCGGTGAACAATTCGCTGATGAACTGCCCATGGCTGCGCTGGCCGCTGATGGCCAGGAGCATTTCCGCCGCCGGGTTCATGTACTCAAGACGTAGATCGTCATTGAGCAGGATGGTCGCGGTGGTCAGGTTGTCGAGTAGCAAACGGTGCAGTGCATCGCTGATGGTCATCAGGACCTCTTTTGGAGCAAGGCGCGGGCTTGAGGCACACGCTGATACCAAGAAAATGCAAAAACCAAACCAAGGCTCCGAAAAGAAGCGCGCAGGCCCTGAAATAAGGGTTTTTGGCGCGAAACTGTGGCGTTCTGCCAGCTTTATCGTGAAGTTTCGAACCAAAATGGGTTGGCGGGTTGGGTAGGGTGCAACTTGTCGCACCAATATAGTGCGAAATGGTTGTGTTTGTTCAGGAAGTGCGAAGGCAGGATCGTCTGGGGCAAACGATCCTGCGTTGCGTAAGGCGGTCAGTGGGTTTGCGAAAGCGGTATACCGGGGCTACCGGCATAGAACACCAGCAGTTCGACCGGCGTGTCGCCCGTACTGCCGCGATGCTCGATGCCCACCATTTCGGCCAGCGTATCGCCTTGGCGCAATGTGCGGGTGGCACCGCTCTCACGGGCTTCGACCAGCAGTTCGCCGGAAAGGATATACGCCGCATTGGGAATGGGATGGGAGTGCCACGGCAATTGGGTATTGGCAGGGATGTTGAGACGTATCAGGGTCAACTGTGGAGCGCCTGAAGGGTAAGCCGTGTAAGGCGTGCCGTCCCATGACTCGCTGCTTTGCAGCAGTAACTCGGTTTTGATGGGGGCCGTATTCGGTTGTGGGGTGGTGCAGCCGAGCGCGGACAAGCACGCGGCTGCAGCGATCAAGCCGTTGAAGGATTTCATGGGGCCATCCTGTGTGGTCAATGACCCGTCAGGCTAGGGTGAGCCCCCAATCGGAAGATGCCGGAAAGTGCCTAGGATGAGGTAGTCCACGTATTTATTTGCTGGCGGGTGCCTGGAGGCATAGCTCGCCAGTGGCGCGGGCTCTTGCTATCTGCATCAAGGGCTCGTGCAGCGGCTCGTGAATCGCCCTGGCCACCCATTGAGGGCATTGCGGGTTGTTGCGCTGTGGGGCGAAGTCGGCTAATTGCTGCAAGAGGCGCTTTTGCAACTGATCCAACTGCGGGCGGATTTTACCCACCAAGTCCGGGCGTGGCAGATCCGGGGCCTTGCCCATGAACTGCCAGTCGGACAAGCGCGTGTATTGCACGAGTTTGTTGGCCTCGATCTGCGCGGCGAAAAACTGCTCGGCAACGGCGGGGTCGAGTTTGTAGTTGGGCGCCTGGGCGGCGACGCTGGCGAGCACTTCCTGTTCGCGCTGTTTATCTTCTACCGGCTTTTTGCTGTCCCATTTACTCAGCGCGACCTGGTCGGCGATGGCTAGGCGTTCGGTGATGCTGTTGAGTAAAGGTTCCAGGCTGGGCGGCGCAGCGCTGGCGCTGGCGCTGACCAATAACAAAGCGAACACAAGTCGACGTTTCAAGGCTGTTCTCCTTGTGGGAGGGGCTACATCCGATGGCAGAGTGTCAGCCAGCACCTGTATCAGCTGATCCACCGCTATCGGGAGCAAGCTCCCTCCCACCTTTTTGATTGGGTTTGCAGATACGGAGCTATGTAATGTCCGGGCAAAAAAAAGACCTCCCGAAGGAGGCCTTTTTCATCGCGCTACGTCAAGCAGCGCAACCGGATCAGCAGCTGTAGTACAGCTCGTATTCCAGAGGGTGTACGAAGGTGCGTACTTTGATTTCTTCTTCGCTTTTCAGGGCGATGTAGGCATCGATAAAGTCGTCGCTGAACACGCCGCCTTTGGTCAGGAACGCACGGCCCTTGTCCAGCTCTTCCAGGGCTTCTTTCAGGCTGCCGCACACTTGTGGGATCTCTTTGGCCTCTTCAGGCGGCAGGTCGTACAAGTTTTTGTCGGCGGCGTCGCCAGGGTGGATCTTGTTCTGGATGCCGTCCAGGCCAGCCATCAGCAGGGCGGCAAAGCCCAGGTATGGGTTGGCTGCCGGATCCGGGAAGCGAGCTTCGATACGGCGAGCGCGAGGGCTGGACACGTAAGGAATACGGATCGAAGCCGAACGGTTGCGAGCCGAGTAGGCCAGCATTACCGGTGCTTCGAAACCTGGGACCAGACGCTTGTAGGAGTTGGTCGAAGGGTTGGTGAAGCCGTTCAGGGCCTTACCGTGCTTGATGATGCCCCCGATGAAGTACAGGGCGGTGTCGGACAGGCCGGCATAACCTTCGCCAGCGAAGGTGTTCTTGCCATCTTTGGCGATGGACAGGTGAACGTGCATACCCGAACCGTTATCGCCGTACAGAGGCTTAGGCATGAAGGTAGCGGTACGGCCGTAAGCTACGGCAGTGTTGTGCACGCAGTATTTCAGGGTCTGAACTTCGTCAGCCTTGGCCACCAGGGTGTTGAACTTCACACCGATTTCGTTCTGGCCGGCAGTGGCCACTTCGTGGTGGTGCACTTCGATGACCAGGCCCATGTCTTCCATGGCGTTGCACATGGAGGTACGGATTTCGTGGTCGTGGTCGAATGGCGGAACTGGGAAGTAGCCACCTTTGATACCTGGACGGTGGCCATGGTTGCCGCCTTCCACGTCCTGGTCGGACATCCACGAACCTTGTTCGGAGTAGATTTTGAACATGGAGCCGGAGATGTCGGATTTGAACTTCACTTCGTCGAAGATAAAGAACTCTGGCTCCGGGCCTACGAATACGGTGTCACCGATACCGGTGGACTTGAGGTATTCCTCGGCACGCTTGGCGATAGCACGTGGGTCGCGGTCGTAGCCTTGCATGGTCGAAGGCTCGATTACGTCGCACACCAGGATCAGGGTCGGTTCTTCGGTGAATGGGTCCAGCACGGCAGTGCTGTCGTCCGGCATCAGGATCATGTCGGAGGCTTCGATGCCTTTCCAGCCAGCGATGGAGGAACCGTCGAACATTTTGCCTTCTTCGAAGAAAGCTTCATCCAGCGCGTCGCGAGCCGGCATGGTCACGTGGTGCTGAGTGCCTTTGGTGTCCGTGAAGCGCAGATCAATCCATTTAACGTCATGATCTTTGATGAGTTGAACCGACTTCGACATAGTGTCCTCCGGGTGGCTTCGGGCTGGGGTAGTGGAGTTAGCCCTTAGAATGTGGGTGATGCCGGCGCGGATACTCCGCCATGGCAACCTGCCTCACAAGAGAGCAAATTGCATGCCAGTGCGCCAACATGGGTTTTCTGTTCCAAAAACGCCCCTATAAAGGTGCATTGCGACAAAACCGCAAAAACAGCGCACCGCAATGTGGCGCAACTCGTGTTAAACGCACTGCTTTAGTGCGTGACGGTTGAAGTGCATATTAACTGGTTAAACCTTGAGCGATTTCCGCTATAATCCGCGCCCCCCTTTTTCGGCAGGCCCTGCGCGCGCTGTTTCCATGAAATTAATCGTTAAAGTCTTCCCCGAGATCACCATCAAAAGCCGACCGGTACGGACGCGTTTCATCCGTCAGTTGGCCAAGAACATCCGTGCCGTGCTCCGCGATCTGGACCCGGCTGTGGTGGTGAACGGCGTGTGGGACAACCTCGAACTGGAAACCCGTGTTACCGACCCCAAAGCCTTGAAGGATATGACCGAGCGCCTGAGCTGCATGCCGGGTATCGCGCATTTTCTGCAGGTGGACGAATACCCGCTCGGCGACTTCGACGACGTCACCGAGAAGTGCAAACGGCACTACGGCAGCTCGCTGGAAGGCAAGATTTTTTCCGTGCGCTGCAAGCGTGCCGGCAAGCATCCCTTCAGCTCGATGGACGTCGAGAAATACGTCGGCAGCAAGCTGCGTCGCGAGTGCGGCGCCGCCGGAATCTCCCTGAAAGCGCCGCAAATTGAAGTGCGCATGGAAATTCGCGACCAACGGTTGTTTGTGATCCACAGCCAGCACAACAGCATCGGCGGCTACCCGCTGGGCGCCCTGGAACAGACCCTGGTATTGATGTCCGGCGGTTTCGATTCCACGGTGGCGGCCTACCAGATCATGCGCCGCGGCCTGATGAGCCACTTCTGCTTCTTTAACCTGGGCGGGCGTGCACATGAATTGGGCGTGATGGAAGTCGCGCACTATATCTGGAAGAAATACGGCAGCTCCCAGCGTGTGCTATTTGTGAGCGTGCCATTCGAGGAAGTGCTGGGAGAAATTCTCGGCAAAGTCGATAACAGTCATATGGGCGTAGTATTGAAGCGTATGATGTTGCGCGCTGCGTCCCGAATTGCCGATCAATTGCAGATCGACGCGCTGGTGACCGGTGAAGCGATTTCCCAGGTGTCCAGCCAGACGCTGCCCAACCTGTCGATCATCGACTGCGTCACCGAGAAACTGGTGTTGCGTCCGCTGATCGCCAGTCACAAGCAGGACATCATCGACCTGGCAGAGCAAATCGGCACCGCCGACTTTGCCAAACATATGCCGGAGTACTGCGGGGTCATTTCGGTGAACCCCAAGACCCACGCCAAGCGTCACCGCGTGGAGCATGAAGAGAAAGAATTCGACATGGCGATTCTGGAGCGTGCGCTCGAGAACGCCAAACTGGTCCCGATCGATCGCGTGATCGACGAGTTGGGCCAGGATGTGCAGATCGAAGAAGTCAGCGAAGCCCTGGCCGGCCAGATCGTCATCGACATCCGTCACCCGGATGCCGCCGAGGACGAGCCGCTGGAGATTCCTGGCATCGACGTACAAACGCTGCCGTTCTATGCATTGAACGCGCGTTTCAAGGAACTGGATAACAGCCGTCAGTACCTGTTGTATTGCGACAAAGGCGTCATGAGTCGCCTGCATGCTCACCATTTGCTCAGTGAGGGGCATGCCAATGTGCGCGTTTATCGACCGAGCTAAGAGCCCGGGGCTGTTTGCCTGTGGCCTGCGTCACCGGCCCCCCGACTCTGCCGTCAAGCTGTAACGGCAAGGCCTGACTCTACTGTTAATCGCTGCCACGACCTGACAGCACACCGAATCCTCTGATCGAGATACACAAGTGATCGAAAATCTACGTAACATCGCCATCATTGCTCACGTTGACCATGGTAAGACCACCCTGGTAGACAAACTCCTGCGTCAATCCGGCACCCTGGAGCGCAACGAGCTCAACGACGAGCGCGTGATGGACTCCAACGACCAGGAAAAAGAGCGCGGTATTACCATCCTGGCGAAAAACACCGCCATCAACTGGAACGGCTACCACATCAACATCGTGGACACCCCGGGCCACGCCGACTTCGGCGGCGAAGTAGAACGCGTGATGTCGATGGTCGACTCCGTGCTGCTGCTGGTTGACGCTCAAGACGGCCCTATGCCGCAAACCCGTTTCGTGACCAAGAAGGCGTTCGAAGCCGGCCTGCGTCCGATCGTGTGCATCAACAAGGTTGACCGTCCAGGCGCGCGTCCGGACTGGGTTCTGGACCAGATCTTCGACCTGTTCGACAACCTGGGTGCCACCGAAGAACAGCTGGACTTCAAAGTCGTCTACGCCTCGGCCCTGAACGGCATTGCCGGTCTGGACCACAACGACATGGCCGAAGACATGACCCCGCTGTACCAGTCGATCGTCGACAACGTACCAGCACCGGCTGTTGACCGTGACGGCGCGTTCCAGATGCAGATCTCCGCACTGGACTACAACAGCTTCCTGGGTGTTATCGGCGTTGGCCGTATCGCTCGTGGTCGCGTCAAGCCGAACACCCCGGTTGTGGCTATCGGCGCCGACGGCAAGAAGCGCAACGGTCGTATCCTGAAGCTGATGGGTCACCACGGCCTGCACCGCATCGACGTCGAAGAAGCTGCAGCCGGCGACATCGTGTGCATCAGCGGTATGGACTCGCTGTTCATCTCCGACACCCTGTGCCACCCGGACACCGTAGAAGCGATGAAGCCGTTGACCGTCGACGAGCCAACCGTTTCCATGACCTTCCAGGTAAACGACTCGCCGTTCTGCGGTAAAGAAGGCAAGTTCGTGACCTCCCGTAACATCAAGGAGCGTCTGGACAAAGAGCTGCTGTACAACGTTGCACTGCGCGTTGAAGAAGGCGACTCGGCCGACAAGTTCAAGGTCTCCGGCCGTGGTGAGCTGCACCTCTCGGTACTGATCGAAACCATGCGTCGCGAAGGCTTCGAAATGGGTGTTGGTCGTCCGGAAGTGATCATCCGTCAGGTTGACGGCGTGAAGCAGGAACCGTTCGAAAACGTCACCATCGACACCCCTGAAGAATCCCAGGGCAAGGTCATGGAAGAGATGGGCCTGCGTAAGGGCGACCTGACCAACATGGTGCCGGATGGCAAAGGCCGTGTTCGTCTGGAGTACAACATCCCTGCTCGCGGTCTGATCGGTTTCCGTAACCAGTTCCTGACCCTGACCAACGGTGCTGGCATCCTGACCTCGATCTTCGATCGCTACGACACCATGAAGTCCGGCGACATGTCCGGCCGTCAGAACGGTGTTCTGGTTTCGGTTGAAACCGGCAAGGCGCTGACCTACTCCCTGGAAACCCTCCAGGCACGCGGCAAGCTGTTCGTTGAACACGGTCAAGAGATCTACAACGGTCAGATCGTTGGTCTGAACAGCCGTGACAACGACATGGGCGTCAACCCAACCAAAGGTAAGAAGCTCGACAACATGCGTGCTTCGGGTAAAGACGAAACCATCGCCCTGGTTCCACCTGTTCGCTTCACCCTGGAACAGGCCCTGGAATTCATCCAGGACGACGAGCTGTGCGAAGTCACGCCGAAGTCGATCCGCCTGCGTAAGAAGATCCTGGACGAAGGCGAGCGTACCCGCGCTGCCAAGAAAGCCAAGAACTGAGATAACTCAGGCTGAATGAAAAACGCCCCCGGTCGAAAGGCCGGGGGCGTTTTTTTATGCCTGCAGTTTTTGGGGTGGCTGTTCTGGCCTCATCGGGGGCAAGCCCCCTCCCACCTTTGAATGTGTTCACAGATCAAAATGTGGGAGGGGGCTTGCCCCCGATAGGGCCCTCAAGCCCCCCACAAAACCCGGATCAGAACTTATCGAGGGTCTTGAAGTTAGTCTCGCGCACCACTTCCTTGAGCTTATACGCGCAATACCCCGGCCGCGGCCCGATCTTCGGGTGATTGCGGCAAGTGTCCGGGCGTTTGTCATAAATAGTGCAGAAGCGGGTTTTACGATCCAGGTACAGGCAGTCGTTGTTGCTCATGCGCTGCAGGGTAAAAATCTCGGATTTGTTGTTGTAGCGCTCGACGATGCCTTCCTTCTGCAACCGCTTGGCGATGTTCTTCGGCGGGTCGCCGCGTTCGAACTCATCGACGATACCAATGCGGATCAGGTCCTTGATCTTCACCTCAACCGGCAGCGTGCAGCAGCTGGACACGCAGCCGCCGCACATATGGCTGGAGTATTTCTGCCAGGTTTCGAGACGGTCGAGTTCCGCGGCGGCGATCAGTTGAGGCTTCATCAGGGTTCCAGGGTGGGGCGGTATCAGGGCGCGCGATCATACCGGGATTGGTGCTTTTTTGAACAATATTTTGCGGTTTTCGGCTAAAAGGCGGCGCGGCGCAGGATCGGGCACGGCCCCTGCATCTAATTCCGGCAACGGTGAATGAGTTAAAAAACTGCCGAACCAGAGCCTCTGCCGTCTGTCAGACCGACTAGGCTCTAGCAACTCCTTCAATCTCGCCCGAGGTCACACCGATGTCTCAGGAACCGCTTGCACGAGAAGCAGAGGTAGCCGCGTTTCGCGATGCTGTCTTGACCAAACTCACCTATGCGGTGGGCAAGGACCCCGATCATGCCTTCGACCACGACTGGTTCGAAGCCATTGCTCTGGCCGCCCGCGACCAAATGGTCGACCACTGGATGGATCACACCCGACGCATCTACCGTAAAGGCCAGAAGCGGGTGTACTACCTTTCCCTTGAATTCCTTATTGGCCGCCTGCTCTACGACAGCCTGAGCAACCTGGGCGTGCTGGAAATCGCCCGCGATGCGCTGGCCGAGCTGGGCGTCGACCTGGAGCGCATTCGTCTGCTGGAGCCCGACGCGGCCCTCGGCAACGGGGGCCTCGGCCGTCTGGCGGCGTGTTTTATGGAGAGCATGTCGACCTTGGGCATTGCCGGCCACGGTTACGGCATCCGCTATGAACATGGCCTGTTCCGCCAGGCCGTTGTCGACGGCTGGCAGCAAGAGCAGACCGAACGCTGGCTGGATTTCGGCAACCCTTGGGAATTCGAACGGGCCGAAGTGATTTACCCGATCGGTTTTGGTGGCAGCGTCGAAACATTGGCGGATGCCTCCGGCAAGATGATCCAGGTCTGGTCGCCCAACGAAACCGTACGCGCCGTGGCCTATGACACGCCGGTGGTCGGCTGGCGCGGCGCCAGCGTCAACACCCTGCGCCTGTGGCGTGCCCGCGCGGTGGAAGACTTGCACTTGGAGCGCTTCAACGCCGGTGACCACTTGGGTGCGGTGGCCGAAGTGGCCCGTGCCGAGAGTATCTCTCGCGTGCTGTACCCGGCCGACAGCACCGAAGCGGGGCAGGAACTGCGCCTGCGTCAGGAGTACTTCTTTGTTTCGGCCTCGCTGCAAGACCTGCTGCGTCGCCACAAGAACATGCACGGTTCGGTCTTGAGCCTGGGCGAACACGCCGCCATCCAGCTCAACGACACCCACCCGTCCATCGCCGTGGCGGAGTTGATGCGTCAATTGGTCGACCTGCACGATATTCCGTGGGAAGCCGCGTGGGACGTGACCGTCGAAACCCTGTCCTACACCAACCACACGTTGCTGCCCGAGGCCCTGGAAACCTGGCCTGTAGGCTTGATGGAACGCATGCTGCCCCGGCATATGCAGATCATCTACCTGATCAACGCCCAGCATATCGACTCGCTGCGCGCCAAGGGCATCCACGATTTCGACGTGTTGCGCGCCGTGTCGCTGATCGAAGAAGACAACGGCCGCCGCGTGCGCATGGGCAACCTGGCGTTCCTCGGGTCCCATAGCGTCAACGGCGTGTCCGGCCTGCACACCCAACTAATGCGCAGCACGGTGTTCTCCGAACTGCACAAGCTGTACCCGGAACGTATCAACAATAAAACCAACGGCATCACCTTCCGCCGCTGGCTATATCAGGCCAACCCCCAGCTCACCCAGATGCTGGTGGACGCGCTGGGTCCTGACATCCTCGACAACATGGAGACGCGCCTGGGCGAGCTGGAAACCTTCGCCGAGAAACAGGCGTTCCGCAAATCCTTCGCCGAGCAGCGTCTGCACAGCAAGCGTGCCCTGGCCGAGATCATCCACGAGCGCCTGGGCATTTCGGTAAACCCGGCGGCGATGTTCGACGTGCAGGTCAAGCGCATCCACGAATACAAACGCCAGTTGCTTAACCTGCTGCACACCGTGGCGCTGTACCAGGCGATCCGTGCCGAGCCGGAAACCGACTGGGTGCCGCGTGTGAAGATCTTCGCCGGCAAGGCTGCGGCGAGTTATCACCAGGCCAAGTTGATCATCAAGTTGACCAACGACATCGCCCGCACCGTCAACAACGACCCGACCGTGCGCGGCCTGCTCAAAGTGGTGTTTTTGCCCAACTACAACGTCAGCCTGGCCGAGAGCATCATCCCGGCGGCGGATTTGTCGGAGCAGATCTCCACGGCAGGCTTCGAAGCCTCGGGCACCAGCAACATGAAGTTCGGTCTCAACGGCGCGTTGACCATCGGCACCATGGACGGCGCCAACGTGGAAATGCACGAGCGCGTGGGCGCCGACCACATGTTTATCTTCGGCCTCAGCGCCCAGCAGGTGGAAGCGCGCAAACACGCCGGTGAATTCCACGCCGGGCCGGACATCGCCGCGTCCCATCGCCTCAACGATGTGCTGCAAGCGATCCGGGGCGGGGTGTTCTCGCCTGACGATCCGGGCCGCTATGTGGGCTTGATCGACGGGCTGATCGATTACGACCGCTTCCTGGTGTGCGCCGACTTCGATTCTTATTGGGAGGCCCAGGCCCGGGTCGAAGCGCATTGGCACGACTCCAAGGCGTGGTGGCGTTCGGCGGTGCTCAATACCGCACGAATGGGGTGGTTCTCGTCGGACCGGACCATCCGCGAATACGCCACCGAGATCTGGAAAGCGCTCGACTAAACAGCGCAATTTGAAAGTGTGGGAGGGGGCTTACCCCCGATGGCAGTGTGTCAGTTTGCAGATCTGTGGACTGGTACACCGCTATTGGGGGTAAGCCCCCTGCCACATTGGTTGCGCGTCGATATACTGAGCGCCGGTTTGCTTAGGGAATATCGTTCATGCAATGGATTTTCATGCTGATAGGGCTGATGCTCGGCTGGACGCTCGATGAGTCGTTCTATGATGCGGGCATCGGTGCGCTGTTGGGGTTGGGCATTGGCCAGGCGATCCGCCTGTCGATGCTGTCGTCCCAGGCGGACCAACAGGCTCGTCAGCTGGAGGCCGCGCAAAAAGCCCTGAGCGCCGTCGAGCAGCGTCTGGCGCAGTTGGAAAGACCCGCGCTACAACCCGATCCCACACCTGCGCCGCCGGTATTTGTCGAAACGCCTGTGGCCGAAGCTCCCCAAGCCGCACCGCCACCCAAGGCAGTCGAACTGGTTTGGGAATTACCGCCTGAACTGGCCCCGGTGGCCGTCACCAAGCAAGCCAGCCAACCGTTGCCCGCCGACGTGTGGGCACCGGCTCCAACACCTACGCCTGCACCGCTCCCCAAAGAACCGGTCGTACCCCGTGGCCCCACCCTTATCGAGCGCGCCCTCGGCGGCGCGCGGAATTGGCTGTTTGGCGGCAATACCGTGCTGCGCGTCGGGGTGGTGCTGTTGTTTCTCGGCCTGGCGTTCCTGCTGCGCTATGCCACCGAAGGCATGGTGGTGCCGATCGAAGTGCGTTACGCCGGTGTGGCGGCGGCGGCCATCGGCCTGCTGGGTTTGGGCTGGTGGTTGCGACTGCGCAACAGCAACTATGGGTTGATGCTGCAAGGCACCGGGATTGCGGTGCTGTACCTCACGGTGTTCGCCGCGATGCGCCTGCATCCGCTGATCGATCCGAGTGCGGCGCTGGGTCTGTTGGTGGCGGTGACGGTGTTCTCGGCGATCCTGGCGATTACCCAGGACGCGCTGGGGTTGGCCTGCGCGGCGGCGCTTGGCGGGTTCGCCGCGCCGATTCTGACCTCTACCGGGTCGGGCAATCATGTGGCGTTGTTCAGTTACTTTGCCTTGCTCAACACTGGCATCCTCGCCATCGCCTGGTTCAAGGCCTGGCGCTTGCTCAACCTGATCGGTTTTGTCGGCACCTTCGGCATTGGCTTCGCCTGGGGCTTGCGTTCCTACACCCCGGAATTGCTGTGGAGCACCGAACCGTTTCTGGTGTTGTTCTTCCTGATGTACCTGGCCATCGGCCTGTTGTTTGCGCGCCGTAAATTGCTGCAGATGCGCGACGCGCCGCAAGACGATAGCCGTGGCGCACTGTTGCGCTGGTCGGCGGCCAAAGGTGATTACGTCGATGGCAGTATGCTGTTCGGCCCGCCGCTGGTGGGCTTTGGCTTGCAATTCGCGTTGGTGCAGCACTTGGAATTTGCGGCGGCGTTCAGCGCGTTGGGCCTGGGCATTATCTATATGGGCTTGGCCCGAGTGCTCAGCGGCGGGCGCGCCTTGCTGCTGGCGGAAACCTGTCTGGCCCTCGGTGTGATTTTCGCCAGCCTGGCTATTCCGCTGGGGCTGGACGCACGCTGGACCGCTGCCGCCTGGGCCGTGGAAGGCGCCGGGATTTTCTGGCTGGGCTTGCGCCAGCAGCGGCCATTGGCGCGAGCATTCGGCCTACTGCTGCAATTGGGTTCGGCGCTGGTGTTCCTCAGCGAATTGCAGCTGGGCGAGCGTACCTTGCTGCAAGGCGCGCCACTGGGCGCACTGCTGCTGGGCGTGGCGTTGCTGTTCAGCTTCGACCAATTGCGCAAAGCCTCGGCCGAGCAGGCCGCAGAATGGGAGCGCAAGGGCCTGCCGCTACTGGCGAGCCTCGGTTTGAGCTGTCTGTACCTGCTGGCACCGTTGTTGTTGCTGACCCAGGGCACCGCGATCAGTTGGGCCATCGCCGGCCTGGCGACCCTGTTTGTCGGCCTGCGCATCGGCTCGCGGACTTTCCTGTTTACTGCGTTCGCCGTGCAATTGCTGGGCGGCGCACTGTTCCTGCTGCGCCTGCGAAGCGGTGAGGGCGCTGCGGTGTTCGACGCCGGTTGGAGCGGTTTGCTGACCGCATCGTTGATCGGCCTGGCCTTGATCGGCGGCATGTTGCTGGCAGTACGTGACGATACGGTGCGCGGCGATGTGCGGTTGTTGCGTGGGTTGTCGGTGGTGCTGCTCGCCGGCCTGGTATTGATCAACCTCGCGGTGCTGTTTGTGCTGCCTTGGGCCAGCGCCAGCGGCGTGTGGGCGGTCAGTGGTCTGTTGATCATCTGGCTGAGCCTGTACCTGCAACAACGCGTGAGTTTTGTATTTGGGTTGTTGCTGCAATTGATCGGTGGCGGTTCGTTCCTGCTGTCGGTGCCGGCGCTGCTCGGGCCGTTGTCCGGTGAAGATCTGCGGCCCTTGGCCCACAGCGGCTTCTGGACCCCGATGGTGCTGGGCCTGGCCGCGCTGGTCGGCGCTTGGCGCCTGCAACGTCAACCCCATGCGCCCTTGTTTGCTGCGCTGAAGCTGCAACGTCTGTCCGACCTGTTGCTGGTGTGGGGCGCGGCCTGGTGGACCCTGGCGGTGAGCGGCGAAGTGCTGCGGTTTATTCCCGACGAACTGCAGGGCGCATTCTGGCTGGGAATCGCGGCGCTCAGCGTGGCGATCTGGAGTGTCTGTGCAACGCGCCTGCGCTGGGCTTCCCTGGGTATGCTATGCACCCTGCTGATGCCGGCGGCGGGCATGGTGCTGCTGGTGTCCGCCCATACCTATTACCACCCAGCGGCGCATTACGGCTGGCTGGCTTGGCTGGCGGTGTTTACCGTGCATTTCCTCTCGCTGCGGCGGTTGGCGCCAGTGGTGCCGGGCAAGGTGCTGAGCGTCGCCCATGTGCTGGGCTGCTGGATGCTGATCGGCGTGCTGGCCTTGGAGCTGCGTTACGGCCTGTTGAGTCTATCCAGCGAATACAACGCCTGGCGTTGGCTGGGTTGGGCGATTCTGCCGAGCCTGTACCTGGTGCTGGCCGCCACGCCGCGCCAATGGCCGTGGCCGGTGGCGGCGTATCCACGGGAATATCGTGTGCTGGCCGCGCTGCCGTTGGCGGTGTTGATGCTCGGTTGGTTCTGGCTGGCCAACACGTTCAGCGACGGCACGGCCAAGCCGCTGCCTTACGTACCCTTGCTCAACCCGTTGGACTTGGGCCTGCTGTTCGCCTTGTTGGGTGTGTACCTGTTGTCGCGTAGTGTGGCGCCCCAGCGTGGGCCGCGGGCGCAGTTGATCGCACAGGGTGTGGCGGGGCTGTCGCTGTTTGCGTTCTTCACCGCGCTGGTGATGCGCACTGCACACCATTGGGGCGGCGTGCCGTTTCATCTGGATGCGCTGCTGGCGTCGATGCTGGTGCAGGCCAGCCTGTCGATCGTGTGGACGCTGATCGCCCTCGGCCTGATGATCGGCGGCCATCTGCGTTACCGTCGCGACGTGTGGCTGATCGGCGCGGCGCTGATTGCAGTGGTGGTCGCCAAGCTGTTCTTTGTCGAATTGAGCAACCGTGGCGGCCTGGCGCGGATCGTGTCGTTTATCGGTGTGGGCGGGTTGTTGCTGGTGGTGGGTTATTTCGCGCCGCTGCCGCCCAAGCGTGCCGAACCTGTGTTGGAAACGGAAGGAGCAAGCTCTTGATCGGTAAGTTGAGTGTGGCCTTGGCCGGCGTGTGTGTGGCGCTGTGTGTGGGGGCCCAGGAGGGCCCGGCTGATTTCACTACGCAGGTGCCGCTGGCCGTCAGCGGCAACGGCCCCTGGTATCGCCTGGAATTGCCCTTGGCCGTGCAACTGAACGCGCGCCAGGCCGATCTTAGCGACGTGCGCGTGTTCAACGCCGCTGGTGAGCCCCAGGCGTATGCGTTGTCGCGCCAGGCCGCCTCAAGCACGGAAAGCCGCTCGGTTACCGACGTGAAGTGGTTCCCGCTGTACGCGGCCGACACCCGCGAAACCTTGCCCGGCGTGGTGATGAAAACCACCACCGAAGGCACCCTGGTGGAAATCAAACCGTCCTCGGTCGCCAAGCCCGGTACGCAGGTGTTGCGTGGCTGGGTGCTGGATGCCAGTGCGATCAAGGCGCCGTTGCAGCAGTTGAACCTCGACTGGAGCCGTGAGCAGGAAGGCTTCCAGCGCTTCACTATCGAAGCCAGCGATGATTTGCAGCACTGGGAATCCTGGGGCGATGGGCAAGTGGCGCGATTGTCGTTCGCCGACGAGCGGGTCGAGCAGCATGACGTCAGCCTGCCCGGGCAATCGGCGCGTTACCTGCGCCTGCTGTGGCAGGGCCAGGCCGCGCCACTGCTGACTTCGGCCAAGCTGGTGAGCGCCACCCGCAGCAGCCTGCCGCAGCCGTTGGTGTGGTCGCCGCCGCTGGCGGGCACGCGGCTGGGGGCCGGTGAATACAGTTGGCAACTGCCCACGGGCCTGAGTGCCGAGCGTGTGCGCATCGAATTGTCGCAGCCCAACACCCTTGCGCCGGTGAGTGTGTCGGGGCGCCGTGACAACAAGCAGACCTGGCAACCACTGAGTTCGGGCCTGCTGTACCGCCTGACCCAGAATGGCCAGGACGTGGTGCAGGATGAGTTGGCATTGCCGGGCCAGGTGCTGAACCAGATCCGCTTGCAGGTCGACGAACGCGGCGGCGGCCTGGGCGCCGAAGCGCCGGCCTTGCGCTTTGCGGTGCGTGCCACGCAAGTGGTGTTCCTGGCGCGGGGCGAACCGCCGTTCACCCTGGCGTTGGGCAATGCCACGGTGAAGGCGGCGAACTTGCCGTTGTCCACGCTGATTCCTGACTACAGCGCCGAGCGTCTCAAGTCCCTGGGGCAAGCCAAGGTGGTGGGGGCGGCAGTGGTCAAGGCGCCCGCCGTCACCGTGGCGCCAGAGGAGGGCCGCGACTGGAAGAAACTCGGTTTGTGGGCCGTGCTGCTGCTGGGCGTGGCGGCGCTGGGGGCCATGGCCTACAGTTTGTTGCGCAAACCGCAGGGCCAGCCGTGAACTCTATTGGGGTTAAATCCTCTGATGAGAGGAAATTAGCCCCGACTCGCGCTAAACTGCGCGGGTTTTTAAGCCCCCCCATTCATCGGAGCCTTCCATGTCCCGCGTTACCTTGAGTCGCTATTTGATCGAGCAGACCCGCAGCAACAACACGCCTGCCGATCTGCGCTTCCTTATCGAAGTGGTGGCGCGTGCTTGCAAGGAAATCAGCCACGCCGTGTCCAAAGGCGCACTGGGCGGTGTCCTGGGCAGCATGGGCACTGAAAACGTGCAGGGCGAAGTGCAGAAGAAACTCGACGTGCTGTCCAACGAGATTCTGCTTGAAGCCAACGAATGGGGCGGTCACCTGGCCGGCATGGCGTCCGAAGAAATGGACAATGCCTACCAGATTCCCGGCAAATACCCGAAAGGCGCCTACCTGCTGGTGTTCGACCCTCTGGACGGCTCGTCCAACATCGACATCAACGCGCCGGTTGGCACCATCTTCTCGGTGCTGCGTTGCCCGAACGAATACCTGAGCCAGAACGAAGCGCTGAACGAAAAGGCCTTCCTGCAGCCAGGCACCGAGCAGGTCGCCGCCGGTTACGCGATCTACGGTCCACAGACCATGCTGGTACTGACCCTGGGCGATGGCGTCAAAGGCTTCACCCTGGACCGCGAAATGGGCAGCTTCGTGTTGACCCACGAGGACATCTCGATCCCTGCGTCCACCCAGGAATTTGCGATCAACATGTCCAACCAGCGCCACTGGGAAGCCCCGGTACAGCGCTATGTCAGCGAGTTGATGGAAGGCGAAGAAGGCCCGTTGAAGAAGAACTTCAACATGCGCTGGGTCGCGGCGATGGTGGCCGACGTGCACCGTATCCTCACCCGTGGCGGTCTGTTCATGTACCCACGCGACAGCCGCGAGCCGTCCAAGCCGGGCAAACTGCGCCTGATGTACGAAGCCAACCCGATGTCGTTCCTGGTCGAGCAGGCGGGCGGTGCGTCTACCGACGGCCACCAGCGCATTCTCGACATCCAACCCGAGGGCCTGCACCAGCGTGTGGCGGTGTTCCTGGGTTCGAAGGAAGAGGTTGAGCGCGTAACGGCCTACCACAAGCAGTAACCTGCTGCGACCGGTAACCGGTGTGGTTGTGAGCCGGTTCACCCTTAAA
Source organism: Pseudomonas rhodesiae (assembly GCF_007858255.1). Lineage (GTDB taxonomy): Bacteria > Pseudomonadota > Gammaproteobacteria > Pseudomonadales > Pseudomonadaceae > Aquipseudomonas > Aquipseudomonas rhodesiae. Next base: position 141,132 of record NZ_VFEU01000001.1, read on the forward strand.
GAAGCCCCGAAACGTTTCAGCGTTTTCGGGGCTTTTTTTGTTTTCGTCCGTCGGGAACCAGACACCTCTTTTCCCTTCTAAGCTTCTGGCAGATACCCAAGCCGCTTCGCCCCTCCAGGAGTTTCCCATGTCGTTACGCCGTCTCGCCCTGCTGACTTTTTGTGTTGTGTTGGCCGCTTGCAGCAAGGTCAACCAAGAGAACTACGCAAAGCTGTCGGCCGGGATGCCAAAGGCCGAGGTGGAGTCGCTATTGGGTAAGCCAACGGATTGTTCCGGCGCACTGGGCATGTCCAGCTGCACCTGGGGCGATAAAAACAGCTTTATCAGCGTTCAATATGCCGGTGACAAGGTTCTGATGTTTTCCGGGCAAGGCCTGAAGTAAACCGGGGCGAGAGCCTACGGGAGAAGAAGAATGATGCGTTTTGTTTTGTTTCTTTGTGCCAGCCTGTTTTTGGCGGGCTGCGCCAGTCATTCTGGCGATGATCTGCAACCCAAGACCGCGAGCAACGTCAACCTGCATCGCTACCAGGGCACCTGGTATGAGCTGGCTCGCTTGCCGATGTACTTCCAGCGCAACTGCGCACAATCCGAAGCCCGCTACACCTTGCTGCCTGATGGCGACATGTCGGTGTTCAACCGTTGCCTGACCAACGAGTGGAAGTGGGAAGAAGCCCGAGGCACGGCCACGCCGCAAGTGCCGGGCAAGACCGACAAGCTTTGGGTCGAATTCAATAACTGGTTCACCGCGCTGTTACCGGGCGTCGCCAAGGGCGATTACTGGGTGTTGTACGTCAGCGATGACTACAAGACCGCCATCGTCGGCAGCCCAAGCCGTCGCTATATGTGGATTCTCTCGCGCACGCCGACGGTGAATGCCGACACCCGCGAAGACCTGCTGAGCAGGGCGCGTCAGCAAGGGTATGACACCACCCGATTGATCTGGCGTACGCCGGACAAGCAGATGGCCAAGAGTTCGCAGTAACCCTGGATCGCTACAGAATGTGGGAGGGGTCAAGCCCTCTCCCACATTGGTTATGGGCTAACTGTTAGCCCAACAAATCCTTCAGGACTTGCGTGAATGCACGGCGGCTATCTTCCTCCCCGGCATGCCGCCCATCGCGCACCACCCACTGGCCGTTGACCAGCACATCGCGCACCTGGCGATCACCGCCGGCAAATAACCAGCGATTGAGAATGCCATCCTCTGTGGCGGTTGCCAGGTACGGATCATTGCCGTCCAGCACGATCCAGTCCGCGCGTTTACCCACTTCCAACCGGCCTATCGGCTGTCCCAGCGCCTGGGCGCCACCGTCCAGTGCCGCATCGAATAAAGTGCGTCCAACCATCGGCTGATCGCTGCGATACAAGCGGTTGCGTCGCTGATCGCGTAGGCGCTGGCCGTATTCCAGCCAACGCAGCTCTTCGACCACACTCAACGACACATGGCTGTCGGAGCCAATCCCCAGGCGCCCGCCCTGTGCAAGAAAATCCACCGCCGGGAAAATCCCATCGCCCAGGTTCGCTTCGGTGGTCAGGCACAGGCCGGCAATCGCGCGGCTCTTGGCCATGCGTGTAACTTCATCCGCGTCGGCGTGAGTGGCGTGCACCAGGCACCAGCGCTCATCAACTTCAACATGGTCATACAGCCATTGCAGCGGGCGCTTGCCGCTCCAGGCCAGGCAGTCGTCGACTTCCTTCTGTTGCTCGGCGATGTGGATATGCACCGGGCATGCCTTGTCGCTGGCGGCCAGAACTTCATTGATCTGTTGTGGCGTGACGGCGCGCAAGGAGTGAAAGCACAAGCCCAAATGCTGCGCCGGTTGTGCCGTCAGGATCGGTTGCAGTCGCGCTTGCAGATCCAGGTAGTTTTCCGTGCTGTTGATAAAGCGCCGCTGCCCGTCATTCGGCGCCTGGCCGCCAAATCCGGAATGGCTGTAGAGCACCGGTAGCAAGGTCAAGCCGATGCCGCTGGCGGCGGCCGCCTGGCTGATTTGTCGCGACAATTCCGTGGGGTCGGCATAGGGCTGGCCCTGGGTGTCGTGATGCACGTAGTGAAATTCGGCGACTGAGGTGTAACCCGCTTTGAGCATTTCGATATACAGCTGACGTGCGATCACCTGGAGTTGCTCCGGGTTGATCCTGCCGACCATGCGGTACATCAGGTCGCGCCAGGTCCAGAAACTGTCGTTCGGGTTGCCGGCCACTTCCGCCATGCCCGCCATGGCGCGTTGGAACGCGTGGGAATGCAGGTTGGGCATACCCGCCAACACCGGGCCTCTTAGCCGTTCGGCATGGTCTGCACTGGCATTGGACTCAACATGGGTCAGCAGGCCGTCGGCGCTGACCTCAAGACGTACATTGTTGGCCCATCCACTAGGCAGCAGCGCGCGTTCGGCGAAGAAAGCGGACATGATTAGAGCACCCCGGTCGTGTGTTTATTTGTATATACATATACAGACGTTTGCCTGCTCGGTAAACTCCGGCAATCTATGCATCTTTTCCTACTGCAAGGATCCCCCGTGCCGACTCCGCCCGCCAACTCTTCGCTGGCTGCCCACATGGACGAAAGTCCGGCGCCCTTGTATGCCCGCGTCAAACACATGATCAGCCAGCAAATCCTCAACGGTAACTGGCCGCCTCATTATCGCGTGCCATCGGAAAGCGAGCTGGTCAGCCAATTGGGCTTCAGCCGCATGACCATCAACCGCGCCCTGCGCGAGCTGACCGCCGAAGGTCTGTTGGTGCGCATGCAGGGCGTCGGCACCTTCGTCGCCGAGCCGAAAAGCCAGTCGGCGCTGTTCGAAGTGCACAACATCGCCGATGAAATCGCCTCCCGTGGCCACCGGCATACCTGCCAGGTCATTACCCTGGGCGAGGAGGCCGCCGGTTCCGAGCGCGCCGTGGCTCTGGAAATGCGCGAAGGCGGGCGGGTGTTTCATTCGTTGATCGTGCATTACGAAAACGACATTCCCGTGCAAATCGAAGACCGTTTCGTCAACGCCCTGGTCGCACCGCAATACCTGCAACAGGATTTCACCCTGCAAACCCCCTACGCGTACCTCAACCAAGTAGCGCCGCTGACCGAAGGCGAGCATGTGGTGGAAGCCATTCTTGCCGACGCTTCTGAATGCCAGCTGCTGCAGATTGAACCGAGCGAACCGTGCCTGTTGATTCGTCGTCGCACTTGGTCAGGCCGCCAACCGGTGACCGCCGCACGCTTGATCCACCCCGGTTCCCGTCACAGCCTGGAAGGACGTTTCAGCAAATGAGTGCAGTAAAAGTCTGGCGCGCCACCGAATACGTGCGCATGCCGTGGAAGAACGGCGGCGGCAGCACCGAAGAAATTGCCCGCGATGCTGGCGAGGGCTTGGAAGGCTTCGGCTGGCGTCTGTCGATTGCCGATATCGGCGAGTCGGGCGGGTTTTCCACCTTTGCCGGTTACCAGCGTGTGATCACCGTGATCAAAGGCGCAGGCATGGTGCTGACAGTGGATGGTGAGGAGCAGCGCGGGTTGTTACCGTTGCAACCGTTCGCCTTCAAGGGCGACAGCCAGGTTTCATGCCGCTTGATTACCGGGCCGATCCGCGACTTCAACCTGATCTACTCGCCCCAGCGTTACCATGCACGGTTGCAGTGGGTGGATGGTGTGCAGCACTTCTTCAGTACTGCGCAAACCGTGCTGGTGTTCAGTGTTGCGGATGAAGTGAAGGTGCTGGACCAGGTGTTGGGCCATCACGACTGCCTGCAAGTGGACGGTAACAGCGGCCTGCTGGATATTTCCGTCACGGGTCGCTGCTGCATCATCGAACTGACCCCGCGCGGTTAAACATGTGGGAGGGGGCAAGCCCCTCCCATATTTGTTTCTCAATGTTCTTGCGATCTGTTTCCAGGCCTCGCACCAATTTGTTACCGAACGCCCCAGCGTGGCGCAAAACCCCCGCTGTCTTGCCTCACCTCCCTCGCAATAAAACGTCGTCGTAAGAAATTTCATCATGCCTTGAAGCCTTAATTTCCAAGGCTCTCACGCGCTTTCAAAAAATAACCAAACACCTCGCTCGGAAAGTTGGCCGCTTGATTGCATATGCTTGTATGTACAAGTAAAGATGTGTGCGTAAGACCCTGCCTTGCACCATCCCTGTTCGCGCATCGATCGCCGAGGAGTTTGAGTTGTGACCAAGCCTACAAAATACCGTGACGTTGAAATCCGCGCCGCCCGCGGTAACAAGCTCACCGCCAAAAGCTGGCTGACCGAAGCGCCGCTGCGCATGCTGATGAACAACCTCGACCCGCAAGTGGCCGAGAACCCGAAAGAGCTGGTGGTGTACGGCGGTATCGGCCGTGCCGCGCGCAACTGGGAGTGCTACGACCAGATCGTCGAGAGCCTTACCCACCTGAACGACGACGAGACCCTGCTGGTGCAATCCGGCAAGCCGGTCGGCGTGTTCAAGACCCACAGCAACGCCCCGCGCGTGCTGATCGCCAACTCCAACCTGGTACCGCACTGGGCCAGTTGGGAACACTTCAACGAGTTGGATGCCAAGGGCTTGGCCATGTACGGTCAGATGACCGCCGGCAGCTGGATCTATATCGGCAGCCAGGGCATCGTCCAGGGCACGTACGAAACCTTCGTCGAGGCCGGTCGCCAGCATTACGACAGCAATCTCAAAGGCCGTTGGGTGCTCACCGCCGGTCTCGGCGGCATGGGCGGCGCGCAGCCGCTGGCCGCGACCCTGGCCGGTGCTTGCTCGCTGAACATCGAGTGCCAGCAGGTCAGTATCGATTTCCGCCTGAACAGCCGTTACGTCGACGAGCAAGCCACCGACCTCGACGACGCGCTGGCCCGCATCGCCAAGTACACCCAGGAAGGCAAGGCCATCTCCATCGCGCTGCTGGGTAACGCAGCGGAAATCCTGCCGGAACTGGTCAAGCGCGGCGTGCGCCCGGACATGGTCACCGACCAGACCAGCGCCCACGACCCGCTCAATGGCTACTTGCCTGCCGGCTGGACCTGGGACGAATACCGCGCCCGCTCCAAGACCGAACCCGCCGCCGTGATCAAAGCCGCCAAGCAGTCGATGGCCGTGCACGTCAAAGCCATGCTGGAATTCCAGAAGCAAGGCATCCCAACCTTCGACTACGGCAACAACATCCGTCAGATGGCCCAGGAAGAGGGCGTCGAAAACGCGTTCGACTTCCCAGGTTTCGTACCGGCCTACATCCGCCCGCTGTTCTGCCGTGGCATCGGCCCATTCCGCTGGGCGGCGCTGTCGGGCGACCCGCAGGACATCTACAAAACCGACGCCAAAGTCAAAGAGCTGATCCCCGACGACGCGCACCTGCACAACTGGCTGGACATGGCCCGCGAGCGCATCAGTTTCCAGGGCCTGCCGGCGCGTATCTGCTGGGTCGGCCTGGGCCAGCGTGCCAAGCTCGGCCTGGCGTTCAACGAAATGGTGCGCAGCGGCGAGTTGTCGGCACCGGTGGTGATCGGTCGCGACCACCTGGACTCCGGCTCGGTGGCCAGCCCGAACCGTGAAACCGAATCCATGCAGGACGGCTCCGACGCCGTGTCTGACTGGCCGCTGCTCAACGCCTTGCTCAACACCGCCAGCGGCGCCACATGGGTTTCGCTGCACCACGGCGGCGGCGTCGGCATGGGCTTCTCGCAGCACTCGGGCATGGTGATCGTTTGCGACGGCACCGACGAAGCGGCCGAGCGCATCGCCCGCGTGCTGCACAACGACCCGGCCACCGGGGTGATGCGCCACGCAGACGCCGGTTACCAGATTGCTATCGATTGCGCCAAAGAGCAGGGCCTCAATCTTCCGATGATCAAGTAACCCAATGTGGGAGGGGCCAAGTCCTCTCCCACCGTTGATCGGCAGCGAACCCAAGACAATCCATCAGAGGTTGAAAGTAAATGGCTGACACGCGTGCAACCACCCCGTTGATCGAAAAGCGTTCGATCGATTACATCCCGGAAGCGGAAAGACACGGTCGTCTCTTGAGCCAGTTCACCTTGTGGATGGGCGCCAACCTGCAGATCACCGCCATCGTCACCGGGGCCCTGGCCGTGGTGTTGGGCGGCGATGTGTTCTGGTCGTTGACCGGTCTGTTGGTCGGCCAACTGCTGGGCGGTGGCGTGATGGCGTTGCACGCGGCGCAAGGCCCCAAGCTGGGGCTGCCACAGATGATCTCCAGCCGGGTGCAGTTCGGTGTCTACGGCGCGGCCATTCCGATCGTGCTGGTGTGCCTGATGTACCTGGGCTTCACCGCCACCGGCACGGTGCTGTCCGGGCAGGCGCTGGGCCAGCTGTTCGGGGTCAGCGACAGCGTCGGCATTCTGATCTTCGCCAGCGTTATTGTGCTGGTCACGGTGCTCGGCTACCGCGTGATCCACTTTATCGGGCGCGTGGCCAGTGTCATGGGGGTGATCGCCTTCGTGTACCTGTTCAGCCGTTTGATGAGCCAGACCGACGTGGGCGCGCTTCTGCAGATTCGCCACTTCAGCTGGAGCAGCTTCCTGCTCGCGGTGTCCCTGGCCGCGTCCTGGCAGATCGCGTTCGGCCCATACGTGGCGGACTATTCGCGCTACTTGCCAAGTCGAACGTCGTCGGTGAAGACCTTCTTTGCCGCCGGTGCCGGTTCGGTGATCGGCGCCCAGGTGGCAATGGTTCTGGGCGTGTTCGCTGCTGCGTCGGCCAACGGTCAGTTCGCCGGCCATGAAGTGGCCTATATCGTCGGCCTGAGCGGCACCGGCGCCACGGCGGCGCTGCTGTACTTCAGCATCGCGTTCGGCAAGGTGACCATCTCCACCTTGAACTCCTACGGCAGCTTTATGTGCATCGCCACCATCATCAGCGGCTTTCGCGGCCACCTGCGGGTTACGCACTGGCAGCGCCTGGCCTTTGTGCTGGCGATTGTCGGCGCGGCGACCTTGATCGCCTTGCTCGGCCAGCACTCGTTCCTGGGGGCGTTCAAGTCATTCATCCTGTTCCTGCTGGCGTTCTTCACGCCCTGGAGCGCAGTGAATCTGGTGGACTACTACTGCATCACCCGTGAGCGCTATGACGTGCCGGCCTTGGCGGACCCGAATGGCCGTTACGGTCGCTGGAACCTGTTGGGGATCAGCGTCTATGTGTTCGGTGTGTTGGTGCAACTGCCGTTTATCTCCACCAAGTTCTACACCGGCCCGCTGGTGGATGTGCTCGGTGGCGTGGATATTTCTTGGATCATCGGCCTGGTCGTGCCGGGCGCGCTGTACTACCTGTGCGCGAAAAAATGGCACGCCGCCGTGCCCGATCACCTGATTCTGCCGCCTGAGCAGAGCAGCGTTGTACAACCTAAAACAAGCGGGACCGGTCGCGCTGCGGCGCAGGCCTGACTGGACGTGGACAGGGCTGGATGCCTCTTGACTGCCGTAAGCCCATTCATGATTAGGAGCGTCACACAATGAAATCGAACAAGACCCTGCTGACCACCGTGATTTCCCTGGGCCTGCTGGCCAGCGCCGGCGCCACCCAGGCGGCCGGTTGGTGCGAGTCCGGCAAACCGGTGAAATTCGCCGGCCTGAACTGGGAAAGCGGCATGTTGCTAACCGATATCCTGCAAACCGTGCTGGAAAAAGGCTACGACTGCAAAACCGATAGCCTGCCGGGTAATTCCATCACCATGGAAAACGCCCTGAGCAGCAACGATATCCAGGTGTTCGCCGAAGAGTGGGTCGGCCGCAGCGAAGTGTGGAACAAGGCCGAGAAGGCCGGCAAAGTGGTTGGCGTCGGTGCTCCGGTGGTGGGGGCTGTCGAAGGCTGGTACGTGCCGCGCTATGTGGTCGAAGGCGACGCCAAGCGCAAGCTGGAAGCCAAGGCGCCGGGCCTGAAAAACATCGCTGACCTGGGCCAGTACGCCGCCGTGTTCAAGGACCCGGAAGAACCGTCCAAAGGCCGTTTCTACAACTGCCCGGCCGGTTGGACCTGCGAGCTGGACAACAGCGAAATGCTCAAGAGCTACGGCCTGGAAAGTTCCTACACCAACTTCCGCCCAGGCACCGGCCCGGCGTTGGACGCGGCAGTGCTGTCGAGCTACAAGCGCGGCGAGCCGATCCTGTTCTACTACTGGTCGCCGACGCCGCTGATGGGCCAGGTCGACCTGGTGAAACTGGAAGAAAAACCCGGTGTGGATAAGAGCGTGAGTATCAAGGTGGGCCTGTCCAAGACCTTCCACGAGCAAGCGCCGGAACTGGTGGCCGTGCTGGAAAAGGTCAACCTGCCGATCGACCTGCTGAACCAGAACCTGGGCCGCATGGCCAAGGAGCGCATCGAGTCGCCGAAGCTGGCCAAAATCTTCCTCAAGGAACACCCTGAAGTCTGGCACGCCTGGGTGAGCGACGAGGCTGCCAAGAAAATCGACGCGGCCTTGTAGGTCGAGCGTGCCCGGCTACCCTGAGAGGCAGCCGGGCGCCTGGCCACACCCCACTGGATCGAGAGCACGCTATGTTTCCTGAGAGTTTTACCTTTTCCATCGCCGACTGGGTCAACGGTTGGGTGGATTCACTGGTCACCAATTACGGCGATGTGTTCCGGCACATCTCCGACACCCTGCTATGGGCCATCGTCAACCTGGAGGGCCTGCTACGCGCCGCGCCCTGGTGGTTGATGCTGGCCATCGTCGGCGCCGTTGCCTGGCACGCCACCCGTAAAGTGCTGACCACGGCGGTGATCGTTGGGTTGTTGTTCCTGGTAGGCGCCGTCGGCCTATGGGACAAACTGATGCAGACCCTGGCGCTGATGCTGGTCGCTACGGTGATCTCGGTGTTGATCGGCATCCCGCTGGGCATCTTGTCGGCACGTAGCAATCGCCTGCGTTCGGTGCTGATGCCGTTGCTGGACATCATGCAAACCATGCCCAGCTTCGTGTACCTGATCCCGGTGCTGATGCTGTTCGGCCTGGGCAAAGTACCGGCGATTTTCGCCACGGTGATTTACGCCGCGCCGCCGCTGATTCGCCTGACGGACCTGGGCATTCGCCAGGTCGACGGCGAAGTCATGGAAGCCATCAACGCCTTCGGCGCCAACCGCTGGCAGCAACTGTTCGGCGTACAACTGCCGCTGGCGCTGCCGAGCATCATGGCCGGTATCAACCAGACCACCATGATGGCGTTGTCGATGGTGGTGATCGCCTCGATGATCGGCGCCCGTGGCCTGGGTGAAGATGTATTGGTCGGCATCCAGACTCTCAACGTCGGCCGTGGCCTCGAAGCCGGGCTGGCAATCGTGATTCTCGCAGTGGTCATCGACCGCATCACCCAGGCCTACGGTCGTCCACGGCATGAGGCGAGCAAATGACTACTGTCAGCAAAATCGAAGTAAAAAACGTCTTCAAGATTTTCGGCAATCGCGCCAAGGACGCGCTCTCGCTGATCGGCCAGGGCAAGACCAAGGACCAGGTGCTGGCCGAGACCGGCTGCGTGGTCGGCGTCAACGACCTGTCCCTGAGCATCGGCACCGGCGAAATTTTTGTGATCATGGGCCTGTCCGGTTCGGGCAAGTCGACCCTGGTGCGCCACTTCAACCGCCTGATCGACCCCACCAGCGGCGCGATCCTGGTGGACGGCGAAGACATCCTGCAACTGGACATGGAAGCCTTGCGCCAATTCCGTCGCCACAAGATCAGCATGGTGTTCCAGAGCTTCGGCCTGCTGCCTCACAAAAACGTGCTCGACAACGTCGCCTACGGCCTCAAGGTGCGTGGTGAAAGCAAGCAGGTGTGCGCCGAGCGCGCGCTGCACTGGATCGACACCGTGGGCCTGAAGGGCTACGAAAAAAAATACCCGCACCAGCTCTCCGGCGGCATGCGCCAACGGGTGGGCCTGGCCCGTGCCCTGGCGGCCGACACCGATATCATCCTGATGGACGAAGCCTTCAGCGCCCTCGACCCGCTGATCCGCGCCGAGATGCAGGACCAGTTGCTGGAGCTGCAGAAGACCCTGCACAAGACCATCGTGTTTATCACCCACGACCTCGACGAAGCCGTGCGCATCGGCAACCGCATCGCGATTCTCAAGGACGGCAAGCTGATCCAGGTCGGCACCCCGCGCGAGATCCTGCATTCGCCGGCGGATGAGTATGTAGATAGGTTCGTTCAGCGGCGGGCGGCGGTGGTCTGACCCAGATCCTGTGGTGAGGCTGCTGGCCTTATCGGGGGCAAGCCCCCTCCCACATTTGATCGGGTTCACACTGTCCCAACTTGGGAGGGGGCTTGCCCCGATGAGGCCGGAGCAAGCTCCCTCCCACATTTGATCGGGTTCACACTGCCCCAATGTGGGAGGGGGCTTGCCCCCGATGAGGCCGGCAAAGCTGTAGAGAATATGAAGAGGTCAACAATGTCCCAGGCACCAAAAATCACCATCGGCGACACGCCATTGCGCTGGCAGGACGTGGTCGCCGTGGCCCGCCATGGCGCGGTCCTCGAACTGTCGACCCAGGCCTGGGCGCGGATCGATAACGCCCAGGCCATCGTGCAGCGCATCGTCAGCAGCGGTGAGCGCGCCTACGGTGTGAACACCGGGCTGGGGGCGCTGTGCAATGTATCGCTGCAAGGCGAGCAACTCAGCCAATTGTCGCGCAATACCTTGCTTAGCCATGCCTGCGGCGTCGGCCCGGTGCTGAGCGACGAACAGACCCGCGCGATCATCTGCGCGGCCCTCGTCAACTACAGCCACGGCCATTGCGGCCTGCACCCCCAAGTGGTGCGGGCACTGCTGGCGCTGCTCAACCATGGCATCACCCCGCAAGTGCCGTCCCAGGGTTCGGTGGGTTACCTGACCCACATGGCCCACGTCGGCGTGGCGTTGCTGGGTGTCGGCAATGTGAGCTATCGCGGCGGCATTGTCTCGGCGCAGCAGGCCTTGCAGGCCGAAGGCTTGCAGCCCGTTGAGCTTGGCGCTAAGGACGGTCTGTGCCTGGTCAACGGCACGCCATGCATGACCGGCCTGAGCTGCCTGGCCCTGGCCGATGCCCATCATCTGCTGCAGTGGGCCGACGTGATCGGCGCCATGAGCTTCGAGGCCCAGCGCGGTCAGCTCGACGCGTTCGACGCAAACATTATCGCCCTCAAGCCCCACCCCGGCATGCAGTTGGTGGGCGCCAACCTGCGCGCGTTGCTCGACGGCAGCGAGGTGATCGCCGCCAGCCAGGGCATACGCACCCAAGATGCCCTGAGCTTGCGCTCGATCCCGCAAATCCATGGCGCGACGCGTGACCAGGTGGCGCACGCCACCCAGCAGATCGAGACTGAACTCAACAGCGTCACCGATAACCCACTGGTGCTCGGCACGCCGGACAACTACCGCGTGGTGTCCCAGGCCAACCCTCACGGGCAGTCGGTCGCGCTGGCGGCGGATATGCTCGCCATCGCCATGGCCGAAATCGGCTCGGTGGCCGAGCGCCGCCTGGATCGCTTGATCAACCCCCATGTCAGTGGCCTGCCGGCGTTTCTGGTAAGCAACCCCGGGGTCAACTCCGGCATGATGATCGTGCAGTACGTCGCCGCGTCGTTGTGTGGGCAGAATCGCCAACTGGCGCAGCCGGCGGCGCTCGACAATTTCGTCACCTCGGGCCTGCAGGAAGACCACCTCAGCATGGGCACCAATGCCGCGCTCAAGCTGCACCAGGTGTTGGCCAACGTGACTCAGATCCTCGCCATCGAGTACTTACTGGCGGCCCAGGCTTTTGAATTTCTAAAAACGCAACGCTTCGGCGCCGGCACCGAGCGTGCCTGGCGTTTACTGCGCGAACAGATCCCGCCCTACGAGCAGGACCGCTGGCTGGCGCCGGACATCGCGACCGCCGCCGCACTGCTCAAGGACAGCGCTTTGCTGCATCAAGCATTTCCCCATTTGCACTGAACAATAATTCCAAAGGAGCATCACTGTGACTGCGCTAAACCTGATTCCGGGCCAACTGAGCCTCGCCCAACTGCGGGCCATCTATCAGCAGCCGGTAACCCTCGGCCTGGATGCCAGCGCATCGGCGCAGATCGACGCCAGCGTGGCCTGTGTCGAGCAGATCCTCGCCGAAAACCGCACCGCCTACGGCATCAACACCGGCTTCGGCCTGCTGGCCTCCACGCGCATCGCCAGCGAAGACCTGGAAAACCTTCAACGCTCCCTGGTGTTGTCCCACGCCGCCGGTATCGGCGAGCCGATCAGCGACGCGCTGGTGCGACTGGTGATGGTGCTCAAGGTCAACAGCCTCAGCCGTGGTTTCTCGGGCATCCGTCGCGTGGTGATCGATGCACTGATCGCGCTGATCAACGCCGAGGTCTACCCGCATATTCCGTTGAAAGGTTCCGTGGGCGCGTCCGGTGACTTGGCGCCCCTGGCCCACATGTCCCTGGTGCTGCTCGGCGAAGGCAAGGCGCGCTACAAAGGCGAATGGCTTGAAGCAAAAGACGCGCTCAAGGTCGCTGGCCTTGCGCCGCTGACCCTGGCGGCGAAGGAAGGCCTGGCGCTGCTTAACGGCACCCAAGTGTCCACCGCCTATGCCTTGCGTGGTCTATTCGAAGGTGAAGACCTGTTCGCCGGTGCCTTGGCGTGCGGCGGTCTGACTGTGGAAGCGGTGCTGGGCTCGCGCTCGCCGTTCGATGCGCGCATCCATGCGGCTCGCGGTCAGCGTGGGCAGATCGATGCGGCGGCGGCCTACCGTGATCTGCTGGGCGAAAGCAGCCAGGTGTCGCAGTCGCACCAGAACTGCGACAAGGTGCAGGATCCGTATTCCCTGCGTTGCCAGCCACAAGTGATGGGCGCTTGCTTGACCCAATTGCGCCAGGCTGCCGAAGTGCTGGTGGTGGAAGCCAACGCCGTATCGGATAACCCACTGGTCTTTGCCGCCGAGGGTGATGTGATCTCCGGCGGTAACTTCCATGCCGAACCGGTGGCCATGGCCGCCGACAACATGGCGCTGGCCATCGCCGAAATCGGTTCGCTCAGTGAGCGACGCATCTCGCTGATGATGGACAAGCACATGTCCCAGTTGCCGCCGTTCCTGGTGGGCAATGGCGGGGTCAACTCCGGTTTCATGATCGCCCAGGTCACCGCCGCCGCATTGGCCAGCGAGAACAAAGCGCTGGCCCATCCCCATAGCGTCGACAGCCTGCCGACCTCGGCCAACCAGGAAGACCACGTGTCGATGGCTCCGGCGGCCGGCAAGCGTCTGTGGGAAATGGCCGAAAACACCCGTGGCATCCTCGCCGTGGAATGGCTGGCGGCGTGCCAGGGCCTGGACCTGCGCGAAGGCTTGAAAACCTCCCCCAAGCTGGAAAAGGCCCGGGGCATCCTCCGCAGCCAAGTGGCGTTTTATGACAAGGACCGCTTCTTCGCCCCGGACATCCTCGCCGCCAGCGAACTGCTCGCCAGCCGCTGTCTGAATGAGCTGGTCCCGGCCCAGTTGCTGCCGAGCCTGTAACCCAAGGAGTGTCGGATGAAAACCCTTTGGCAACACTGCCACGTCGCAACCATGGCCCAGGGCAAGTACTCGATCATCGAGGATGCGGCTATGGTCACCGCCGGTTCGCTGATCGAGTGGATCGGCCCGCGCAGCCAGGCGCCCAGCGCGGATTACGCCCAGGTCCACGACCTGCAAGGCGCGTGGGTGACCCCTGGGCTGATCGATTGCCATACCCACACGGTGTTCGGTGGCAATCGCAGCGGTGAGTTCGAGCAACGCCTTGAAGGCGTGAGCTATGCCAAGATCGCGGCGCAGGGCGGTGGGATTGCCAGCACCGTACGCGCCACCCGCGCCGCCAGTGAAGATGAACTGTTCGCCAGCGCCCATAAGCGCCTGCGCAGTTTGTTGCGTGACGGCGTGACCACGGTGGAAATCAAATCCGGCTATGGCCTCGATTTGGCCAGCGAGCGCAAATTGCTGCGGGTGATTCGCCGTCTCGGTGAGGCGCTGCCGGTCAGCGTGCGCGCCACTTGCCTGGCCGCCCATGCCTTGCCGCCGGAGTACAAGGACCGCGCCGACGACTACATTGAGCATATCTGCCAGGAGATGCTGCCGGCCCTGGCGGCCGAAGGCCTGGTGGATGCGGTGGATGCGTTTTGCGAATACCTGGCGTTTTCCCCGGCACAAGTGGCGCGAGTGTTTGACGTCGCGCAGCAACTCGGCCTGCCGGTGAAGCTGCACGCCGAACAGTTGTCCTCGTTGCACGGCTCCAGCTTGGCGGCGCGTTACCAAGCGTTGTCCGCCGATCACCTGGAGTTTATGACCGAAGAAGACGCCATCGCCATGGCCGCCGCCGGCACCGTCGCGGTACTGCTGCCGGGGGCGTTCTACTTTCTACGCGAAACCCAGTTGCCGCCTATGGAGGCCCTGCGCAAGCACGGTGTGAAAATCGCCATCGCCAGCGACCTCAACCCCGGCACCTCGCCGGCGCTGTCTGTGCGCCTGATGCTGAACATGGCCTGCACCTTGTTCCGCATGACCCCGGAAGAAGCCCTGGCCGGCGCCACTCAACATGCGGCCACCGCGCTGGGCATGGGCCACACCCACGGTTCGCTGGAAGTGGGCAAGGTCGCGGATTTTGTCGCCTGGCAGATCGATCGTCCGGCCGACCTGGCTTACTGGTTGGGCGGCGAACTGGATAAACGCGTCGTGCGCCATGGCGTCGATGCCAACGTTTAAGGAGTACCGTTGTGGATAACGTTCTGAACTTCAAGCAAGGCCGCACACCGCTGCTGATCAGCATGCCCCACGCCGGCCTGCGCCTCACACCTGCGGTAAAGGCCGGGCTGATCCCCGAGGCGCAGAGCCTGCCGGACACCGATTGGCATATCCCTTTGCTGTATGACTTTGCCGAGCAATTGGGTGCCAGCACCTTGTCGGCGGAGTATTCGCGGTTTGTCATCGATCTGAACCGACCGTCCGACGATACGCCGCTGTACGCCGGCGCCACCACCGGCCTGTACCCCAAAACCCTGTTCGATGGCGTGCCGTTATTTGTCGAAGGCCAGGAGCCGTCCGAGGAGGAACGGGCGACCTACCTGCAGAAAATCTGGGGCCCCTACCACCGCGCGCTGCAAGAAGAGTTGGCGCGGCTCAAGGCTGAGTTCGGCTATGCGCTGCTGTTCGATGCGCACTCGATTCGCTCGGTGATCCCGCATCTATTCGACGGCAAACTGCCGGACTTCAACCTCGGCACCTTCAACGGCGCGGCATGCGACCCGGAACTGGCCGGCCAGCTCGAAGCCATCTGCGCCAGGCATACGCAGTACACCCATGTGCTTAACGGGCGCTTCAAGGGCGGGCATATCACCCGGCATTACGGCAACCCGGCCGAGAATATCCACGCCGTGCAGCTGGAATTGTGCCAGAGCACCTATATGGAGGAGTTCGAACCGTTCAAGTACCGCGCGGACCTGGCTGAGCCGACGCGAGTGGTATTGAAGCAGTTGCTCGAAGGTTTGTTGGGCTGGGGACGCAAGCGCTACGGCTAGGGAGGATCTACAGCGCTGGCCTTGCTCTAAGCCAAATACAGTTCCAACTGGGGGAGGGGGCTTGCCCCCGATAGCCATAGGTATCCACATTAGTCTCAAAGGCTGAAATAAGTCTGTGGTGAGCGAGCCCGCTCACCACTGCCAAGCCCTCATCCCAAGCCTTGCCTACCTGGGGAGCGAAGGGCTGACACAGGTCTAAGCGCTCAAGGACATGCTCATTGCACAATTCGGGTTTATAGTGCCAGACGGCAGAATAATAGACGTCCCCCCAGGGATGAACCCGACCCCCTACGGAGCGCGCAATGCAGACTTGGTACCCGCAGATCAAACCCTACGCCCGGCACGATCTGGCCGTCGATGACACCCATACCCTGTATGTCGATGAAAGTGGCTCTCCCGAAGGCTTGCCCGTTGTATTCATCCATGGTGGCCCTGGCGCCGGTTGCGACGCCCAGAGCCGCTGCTATTTCGACCCCAACCTGTACCGCATCGTGACCTTCGACCAACGGGGTTGCGGTCGCTCCACACCACGCGCCAGCCTGGAAAACAACACCACCTGGGATCTGGTCGCCGACATGGAGCGCATCCGCGAGCACCTGGGCATCGATAAATGGGTGCTGTTCGGTGGCTCCTGGGGGTCGACCCTGGCCCTGGCCTATGCGCAAACCCATCCCGAGCGCGTGCATGGCCTGATCGTGCGCGGCATCTTCCTGGCCCGTCCGCAGGACATTCACTGGTTCTACCAGGAAGGCGCGAGTCGCTTGTTCCCGGATTACTGGCAGGACTACATCGCGCCGATCCCGGCCGATGAGCGTCATGACATGATCGCGGCCTATCACAAGCGCCTCACCGGTAACGACCAGATCGCCCAGATGCACGCGGCCAAGGCGTGGTCCGGATGGGAAGGGCGCATGCTCGGCTTGTGCCCGAGCCCGCAGCATGTGGAGCGGTTTTCCGAGCCGCAGCGGGCGTTGTCGATTGCGCGCATCGAGTGCCATTACTTCACCAACCACTCGTTCCTGGAACCCAACCAACTGATCCGCGATATGCACAAGATTGCGCACCTGCCTGGCGTAATCATCCATGGGCGCTACGATATGATCTGCCCGTTGGATAACGCTTGGGAGTTGCACCAGGCGTGGCCCAACAGCGAGCTGCAGGTGATCCGCGAGGCGGGGCATGCGGCGTCCGAGCCTGGCATCACCGACGCGCTGGTGCGCGCGACCGGCGAAATGGCCCGGCGTTTGCTCGACCTGCCGCCTGAAGAAGCATGAAGGGGCTGCTGCAACGGGTGCGTGGTGCCCGGGTCGAGGTAGCAGGTGAAATCGTAGGGGCCATCGATCAGGGGTTGCTGGTGCTGGTGGCTGTCGAGCCTTCAGATACCCCTGAGAGTGCCGACAAATTGCTGCACAAGTTGCTGAACTATCGGGTGTTCAGCGATGACGAAGGCAAGATGAACCTGTCGCTCAAGGACATTGACGGCGGTTTGCTGCTGGTCTCGCAATTCACCCTGGCGGCGGATACCAAGAGTGGCTTGCGGCCCAGCTTCTCCACGGCGGCCCCTCCGGCCCTGGGAGCGGCGCTTTTTGAGCACTTGCTGTTACAAGCGCAACAATTGCATGGCAGGGTGGCGTCGGGGCGTTTTGGCGCGGATATGCAGGTGCATTTGGTCAATGATGGCCCTGTGACCTTCCTCTTGCAGACGTGAATGTATTGAAAACGACTTTTAATGCTTAAAAACGCAGGATTTCGCTACAAATACTTCGTTGCCCCTGATGCGTTGTCTCGCGGGCTACTAGATAATCGCGCGCTACGGGGATCAGCGTTGTTTGGTCCATTTTTGACTTAGGTAGAGACTTGTCCGACAACCATTGGGGAATCATTTTGACCCAGGGGAGTCGGAACAATGCTCGCCAACCTGGCATATAGATAGCTGGCCGTTGGTTTTTTGATCTGTTTTCGGCGAGGGTTGCTCGTGATTGTTAGTCCCTGTAATGCACCAAAATTGTCTGCCAAACGGTTACGAAACGCACTGGTGACGGGCTCTGCCCTGTTTTGCCTGTTCGGCGCGGGTCAACTGTGGGCATTCAGTCTGGATGATGTGTCGGCCAAGGCAAAAGAGCTGGCCGGGCAGAAGTACGAAGCTCCGCGCAGCAATCTGCCAAACGAATTCCGCGAAATGAAGTTTGCGGACTATCAGAAAATTCGTTTCCGCAATGAAAAAGCCGAGTGGGCCGATCAGAACACCCCGTTCAAGCTGTCCTTCTATCACCAGGGTATGCACTTCGATACGCCGGTGAAAATCAACGAAGTCACCGCTGACAGCGTTCAGGAAATCAAATACGACCCGTCGCGTTTCGATTTCGGTGATGTGAAATTCGATCCTAAGGCCACCGAACAACTGGGTTATGCCGGTTTCCGTGTTCTGTTCCCGATCAATAAGAGCGACAAGCAAGACGAAATCATGACCATGCTCGGCGCCAGTTACTTCCGCGTCGTGGGCAAGGACCAGGTCTATGGCCTGTCCGCCCGTGGCATGGCGATCGACACTGCGCTGCCGTCCGGCGAAGAATTCCCGCGGTTCACCGAGTTCTGGATCGAGCGTCCGAAGCCGGGTGACAAGCACCTGGTGATCTTTGCCCTGCTGGATTCGCCGCGCGCGACCGGCGCCTATCGCCTGATCCTGCGTCCGGGCACCGACACTGTGGTCGACGTCAAATCCCAGATGTTCCTGCGCGACAAGGTCAGCAAACTCGGGGTGGCCCCGCTGACCAGCATGTTCCTGTTCGGCGCGAACCAGCCGTCCAAAGTGCTCAACTACCGTCGCGAACTGCACGACTCCAGCGGTCTGTCGATCCATGCCGGCAACGGCGAGTGGATCTGGCGTCCACTGAACAACCCTAAACACCTGTCGGTCAGCAATTTCAGCGTAGAGAACCCGCGCGGTTTCGGCCTGCTGCAACGTGGTCGCAACTTCAGCCACTACGAAGACCTGGACGACAACTACGACAAGCGCCCAAGCGCCTGGATCGAACCTGAAGGCGACTGGGGCAAGGGCTCCGTGGACCTGGTCGAGATCCCGACCGCCGACGAGACCAACGACAACATCGTTGCGTTCTGGAGCCCGGAAAAACTGCCGGAAGTCGGTCAGCCGCTGGACGTAGCCTACCGCCTGCACTGGACTCTGGACGACGCCGCGTTCCATTCGCCGGACAGCGCCTGGGTCAAGCAGACCCTGCGTTCCACCGGTGACGTCAAGCAATCCAACCTGATCCGTCAGCCGGATGGCAGCGTCGCTTACCTGGTGGACTTCGAAGGCCCGTCCCTGAAGAAACTGCTGCCGGATGCCCCTGTGCGCAGCCAGGTGAGCGTGGGTGACAACGCTGAACTGGTTGAAAACAGCGTGCGTTACAACGAGCACACCAAAGGCTGGCGCCTGACCCTGCGCATGAAGATCAAGGACCCGAGCAAACCGACCGAAATGCGTGCCGCCCTGGTGCAGGACGTTGCTCAGCCAGAGCCTGAGCATGTGTCGACCCAGGTCCTCAAGGCCGACAAGGTATTGGCCAAGCAACACGAGAAACAGGCCAAGAAAGACGCCAAAGACAAGGAAGCCAAGCAGCCAGAAGCTGCCCCAGCCACACCGGAGCCGATCAAGACCGAACAGGTCCTGACCGAAACCTGGAGCTATCAGTTGCCTGCCGATGAGTAATTCTCAAGTCCAGCCAGAGACTCTGTCCGAGTATCTGGCGCATCTCCCGATGACTGCAGAGCAGCGCGCCGAACTGGCGGGCTGCTCCTCCTTCGCCGAATTGCATCAACGCCTGTCGTCCGCGACCTTCGACGAACCGGTCGACGCCGCTCAAGCGTCGGTGGGTCGCCGGTTGACCCTCAGCACGGCCGAAGAGCTGCAAGACGCCGAAATGCTTGCGGTCGATGCTGCCGGTCGCGTCTGCCTCAAAGCCACGCCGCCGATCCATCGCACCCGGGTGGTGCCGGAGCCGTGGCGCACCAATATTCTGGTGCGCGGCTGGCGCCGCCTCACCGGGCGCAGCAACCCGCCCAAACCGCCGAAGGATGAACGGGTATTGCCGGCCGCGCGCTGGCGCACCGTCGGTTCGATCCGTCGCTATATCCTGCTGGTGCTGATGCTCGGCCAGACCATCGTGGCCGGCTGGTACATGAAAGGCATCATGCCGTACCAGGGCTGGTCGCTGGTGGACTTCGACGAAATCCGCAATCAGACCCTGCTGCAGACCGCCACCCAGGTGCTGCCTTACGCCCTGCAAACCAGCATCCTGATCATGTTCGGGATTTTGTTCTGCTGGGTGTCGGCCGGTTTCTGGACAGCGCTGATGGGCTTCCTGGAGTTGCTCACTGGCCACGATAAATACCGGATCTCCGGTAAAAGTGCCGGCAACGAGCCGATCCCGAAAGACGCCCGCACCGCGCTGGTGATGCCGATCTGTAACGAAGACGTGCCCCGGGTATTCGCCGGCCTGCGCGCCACGTTCGAATCGGTGGCCGCGACCGGTGACCTGGACCGCTTCGACTTTTTCGTGCTCAGCGACAGTAACGACGCCGACATCTGCATCGCCGAGCAGCAGGCCTGGCTCGACGTGTGCCGCGAAGCCGGTGGCTTCGGCAAGATCTTCTATCGCCGTCGCCGTCGTCGCGTCAAACGTAAAAGCGGCAACCTCGACGACTTCTGCCGTCGTTGGGGCGGTGACTACAAATACATGGTGGTCCTCGACGCCGACAGCGTGATGAGCGGCGAATGCCTGACCAGCCTGGTGCGCCTGATGGAAGCCACGCCGGATGCCGGGATTATCCAGACCGCGCCGCGTGCGTCGGGCATGGACACCCTGTATGCGCGCATGCAGCAGTTCGCCACTCGTGTATATGGCCCGCTGTTCACCGCTGGCCTGCACTTCTGGCAGCTGGGTGAATCCCACTATTGGGGTCACAACGCAATCATCCGCATGAAGCCGTTTATCGAGCACTGCGCCCTGGCGCCGTTGCCGGGTAAAGGCGCGTTCGCTGGTTCCATCCTGTCCCACGACTTCGTAGAAGCGGCGCTGATGCGTCGGGCCGGCTGGGGCGTGTGGATTGCCTACGACCTGCCGGGCAGCTATGAAGAACTGCCGCCGAACCTGTTGGACGAACTCAAGCGTGACCGTCGCTGGTGCCACGGCAACCTGATGAACTTCCGTCTGTTCCTGGTTAAAGGCATGCACCCGGTGCACCGTGCGGTGTTCCTGACCGGCGTGATGTCCTACCTGTCGGCGCCGTTGTGGTTCCTGTTTCTGGTGCTGTCCACCGCGTTGCTGGCGGTGAACACCCTGATGGAGCCGCAGTACTTCATGGCGCCGCGCCAGTTGTACCCGCTGTGGCCGCAGTGGCATCCGGACAAGGCGGTGGCGTTGTTCTCCACCACTATCGTGCTGCTGTTCCTGCCTAAATTGCTGAGCATCATCCTGATCTGGGCCAAAGGCGCGAAGGAGTTCGGCGGCAAGTTCAAGGTCACGATGTCCATGCTGCTGGAAATGCTGTTTTCCATGCTGCTGGCGCCGGTGCGGATGATTTTCCACACCCGTTTTGTGCTTGCCGCGTTCCTCGGCTGGGCCGCGACCTGGAATTCGCCAAAGCGTGATGACGACTCCACCACCTGGGGCGAAGCGTTCAAGCGCCATGGCACGCAAACCTTGCTGGGCTTCTTGTGGGCCTTGCTGGTGGTGTGGTTGAACCCAAGCTTCCTGTGGTGGCTGGTGCCGATTGTCGGGTCGCTGATGTTGTCGATCCCGGTGTCGGTGATCTCCAGTCGGGTGAACCTGGGCCTCAAGTCCCGTGACGAGAGCCTGTTCCTGATCCCCGAGGAATACAATCCGCCCCAGGCGCTGGTGTCGACCGACAAGTACACCCACGAAAATCGCTGGCACGCCCTGCACGACGGCTTCGTGCGCTCGGTGGTCGACCCGCAGCAGAACGCCCTGGCCTGTGCCTTGGCGACGTCGCGTCACGGTCAGGCCGAGCCGATCGAGTACCTGCGTGCCGAACGCGTGCGCCATGCGCTGAAAGTCGGCCCCGCCGGCCTCAACAATGCCGATCGTGTGGCCTTGCTCAGTGATCCAGTGGCCCTGGCCCGCCTGCACGAGCTGGTCTGGAGTGAAGGGCACGCCGAATGGCTTGCCGCTTGGCGTGAGTCGATCAAGGCTGACCCGCACGCGCCGTTGCTGCCTCTGCAACCGCTGTCGTCCCAGGCCCAACCGGCCTGATTCAAACACCCCCGAGGGCTTACCTCGGGGGTGTTTCAAGCGCTTTTCCTACAACGATTTCTTTCCCTCCAAAAGCTAGCTAACTCCTTGTAATTTCGAAACAAAATACCCCTGCCAAGGACGTATTGGCGTGCCCGTGGCTGGGGTAGGATCGCGCCCCAATTCGTTTCGGCCACAGGGGGATTCATGATCAAAAGGTATTGTGCGGCGTTGCTGCTGAGCGCCGTCGCCTGGCTTCAACAAGACGTGCAGGCAGGCGCCATTGACGATGCTGTACGGCGTGGTGTGCTGAAAGTGGGCACCACTCCCACCTATGTGCCCTTCGAAATGACCGATAAGCAGGGGCGTATCGTCGGCTTTGAAATCGACCTGCTCACGGTCATGAGCCAAGCCATGGGCGTGGAGCTTGAACTGGTCTCGGTGCCTTACACCGAGTTGGTACCGGGGTTGCTGGCCAGAAAGTTCGACATGATCGGCAGTGGCATGACCGTCACCCAGGAGCGCAACCTGAAGCTCAACTTCAGCGACTCCTTCATTGTGGTAGGCCAAACCGTGTTGCTGCATCCCAGCCTGGTCGGCAAGGTCACCAGTGTTGAAGACCTGGATGATCCCCATTACCGCATCGCCACCACCGAAGGCACCACCGGCGAAGCCGCGGCGCGGCGCTTTCTGGGGGCGGCGCGATTGAGCCGTTTCGCCACCCCGGAGGAGGGTGTGCGCCACGTGGTGGATGGCAAGGCCGATGCGTTTATCCACGATGCGCCCTATAACCTGATCGCCCTGAGCCGTGCGGAAAACAGTGCTTTGTTCTTGCTGGAGCAGCCGTTCACCTTCGAACCGCTGGCCTTTGGTTTGAAGAAAGGCGACTTCGACAGCCTCAACTGGATCAATCATTTCTTGAATCAGGTCGCCCAGGACGGCACCTACGATCGCCTGCATGACAAGTGGTTCAAGGACACCGACTGGCTTACGGAAATCGACTGAAAGTCATAACTGCTTACATAACAATTATTTGCCGTTGCCCCCTGCGCGCGTGTCTACCCTCTGTGCTCGAACATCCCGTTGTGGGCCTTTTCCGACATACGCAATAACAATTACCCGTGAAACCTTTGTGACCGGCAGTGAGTGGGTTAGGATCGCACCCCGAAATGGCGCAGCCCTTTTGTGCGCCGACCTTATAAGAATCGTTCAGGGGACTTGATGATGAAAAAGTATCTTTCGATGCTGCTGCTAGGCGTCACCGCACTGGTCGCGGCCACTGCGGCCCAGGCCGGCGCCATCGACGATGCGGTCAAACGCGGCACGCTGAAAGTTGGGATGGACCCGACTTACATGCCGTTCGAAATGACGGACAAGCGCGGCGAAATCATCGGTTTCGAAGTCGACATCCTCAAGGCCATGGCCAAGTCCATGGGCGTCAAGCTGGAGCTGGTCTCCACCGGCTATGACGGCATCATCCCGGCCTTCTTGACCGGCAAGTTCGACATGATCGGCAGCGGCATGACCCTGACCCAGGAACGCAACCTGCGCCTGAACTTCAGCGAACCGTTCATCGTGGTCGGCCAGACCCTGCTGATCCGCAAGGACTTGGAAGGCACCATCAAGTCCTACAAAGACCTGAACGACGAGAGATACCGCCTGACTTCCAAGCTCGGCACCACCGGTGAAATGGTCGCCAAGAAGCTGATCTCCAAGGCCAAGTACCACGGCTACGACAACGAGCAGGAAGGTGTACTGGACGTGGTCAACGGCAAGGCCGATGCCTTTGTGTATGACGCGCCGTACAACGTGGTGGCCGAGAAGAAAGTCGGCAACGGCAAACTGGTGTTCCTGGACGAACCGTTCACCTTCGAGCCCCTGGCGTTCGGTTTGAAGAAAGGCGACTACGACAGCATTAACTTCATCAACAACTTCCTGCACCAGATCAAGAACGACGGCACCTACGATCGCATCCATGACAAGTGGTTCAAGAGCTCCGAGTGGCTCAAGGACATGGAATAAGGTCCGACTGAACACCGCGTAGCGCCCATCGCGGGCAAGACTGCCACATTTGACTGTTGGAACTCGGTCAAGTGTGGGAGTGGGCTTGCCCACGATGGCGGCCTACCAGGCAACACACATCCGGAAAGATCAATGAAACAGAAAAAAGCCCAATGGCCCTGGCACCTGCTGACGGTGGTCGTGCTGGTTGGCTTGGCCGGCGCCTTGTATTACGCCACCTCGCTGATGTCCTACGAATGGCGTTGGAACCGCGTACCGCAGTACTTCGCCTATCAGGCGGAAACTGCCCAGCGCGCGGCGGATATCTCCACCGTCGTTGAGCTGGCACGCAATGGCGACACAGCCGAAGTCACCTTGCGCAATGACGCGGGCGTCGAGCAAAAGCTCACCGTCGCCGACAACAGCTTGCAAGTGGCCCGCGGCGATGATGTGGCCGAGGGCGATGTGGTCGGTGTGACCCGGCACTGGGCGTTGGGCCCGTTGATGTGGGGGCTGTGGACCACGTTGTGGCTGTCGGTGGTGTCCGGCATCCTGGGCCTGGTGATCGGTCTGGCGACCGGCCTGTGTCGCTTGTCCAGCAACCCGACCCTGCGCGACCTGTCGACGATCTATGTCGAATTGGTGCGCGGCACGCCGCTGCTGGTGCAGATCTTCATTTTCTATTTCTTTATCGGCACGGTGCTCAACCTGTCCCGCGAATTTGCCGGGATCGCCGCGCTGTCGCTGTTTACCGGCGCCTATGTGGCGGAAATCGTGCGCGCCGGTGTGCAGTCGATCACCCGTGGCCAGAACGAGGCCGCGCGATCCCTGGGCCTGAGTGCCAGCCAGTCGATGCGTCACGTCGTGTTGCCCCAGGCGTTCAAGCGCGTGTTGCCGCCGCTGGCCGGGCAATTTATCAGCCTGGTCAAGGACACCTCGCTGGTTTCGGTGATCGCCATCACCGAACTGCTCAAGAGCGGCCGCGAAGTGATCACCACCTCGTTCTCACCGTTCGAAATCCTGTTCTGCGTCGCAGGCCTGTACCTGCTGATCAACCTGCCGCTGTCGAAAATGGCCAGCCGGCTTGAGCGGAGGCTCGCGCAAAGTGATTGAAGTCCGCGATCTGGTAAAAGTCTTCGATACCCGTGGGCAGGTCGTCCGCGCGGTGGATAACGTCACCACCCAGGTGGCCAAGGGCGAAGTGCTGGTGGTGATCGGCCCGTCCGGTTCCGGCAAGTCCACCTTCCTGCGCTGCCTCAATGGACTGGAAGAATTCGACTCGGGCTCGGTGAGCATCGACGGCCTGCAACTGGCCGATCCGAAAACCGACGTGAACGCCTATCGCCGCGAAGTCGGCATGGTGTTCCAGCACTTCAACCTGTTCCCCCATATGACCGTGCTGGAAAACCTGTGCCTGGCGCAGAAAGTCGTGCGCAAGCGCGGTAAGCAGGAGCGTGAGGCCAAGGCTTTGGCGCTGCTGGAAAAGGTCGGTATCGCGCAAAAGGCCAACGAGTTTCCATCCCGCTTGTCCGGCGGTCAGCAACAGCGGGTAGCCATCGCCCGGGCCTTGGCGATGGACCCTAAAGTGATGCTGTTCGACGAGCCCACCTCGGCCCTCGACCCGGAAATGGTCGGTGAAGTGCTCGATGTGATGAAGACCCTGGCCCTGGAAGGCATGACCATGGTCTGCGTCACCCACGAAATGGGCTTTGCCCGCGAAGTGGCCGACCGTGTGCTGTTCTTCGATCACGGCAAGTTGCTGGAAGACGCGGCCCCCGCCGCGTTCTTCGAGGCCCCCAAGGATCCGCGCGCCCAAGCCTTCCTGCGCCAGGTGCTGTAACCGGCCGGGGCGCGTTCAGACCTTGAACCGCCCCACACATGCCTGCAGATCCGTGCCCAACCGGGCCAGCTCAGTGCTCGCCGCGGCCGTTTGCTCACTGGCGGTGGCGGTCTGTTCCGACACGTCCCGCACCTTCAACACGCTGCGATTGATCTCTTCGGCTACCGCGCTCTGCTCCTCGGCCGCCGCGGCAATCTGTGGGTTCATTTCCTGAATCACTCCCACCGTGCGTGCGATCTCCATCAAGGCCTCGCCGGCGTTGCGGGTCAGGCCGACGCTTTGGTCGGTCAGCGTACGGCTGTTGTCCATAATGTCGGCCACCTGTTGCGTGCCGCTGTGCAGACCGCCGATCAGTTCCTCGATTTCCTCGGCGGACTGCTGGGTGCGTTGGGCGAGGCTGCGCACTTCATCGGCGACCACCGCAAAGCCTTGGCCGGCCTCCCCAGCACGGGCCGCTTCGATGGCGGCGTTGAGGGCCAACAGGTTGGTCTGCTGCGACACCGACTTGATCACTTCCAGTACGCTGCCGATCTTCTGGCTCTCCCGTTGCAGCCCCAACATGGCCTGGCTTGAGCGCGCCATTTCATGGGCCAGATGCTCGATCTGCGCCACGGCATCCGTCACCACTCGGTCGCCCAGCTCGGTTTGCTGGTTGGCCTGCTTGGCGGCGATCGACGCCTGTTCAGCATGCCGCGCCACTTCCTGGGCGGTGGCCAGCATTTCGTTCATGGCGGTGGCGACCTGTTCGGTTTCGTCGCGTTGATTGTTGACTCCCGAACGGGTCTGTTCGGTGACCGTGGACAGCTCCTCGGCGGCGCTGGCGATCTGCCTGGCGTTGTCGCTGATGTTGCCGATCAGGGCGCGCAGGTTGAGCGTCATTTGCGTCATGCTGCACTGCAATTGGCCCAATTCGTCCCGGCGTCGGGTCTGGACATCATGGCTCAGGTCGCCGTCGGCAATGCGATTGGCCACCGCCAGGGCTTTGCGCAATGGCTTGACGATCTGCCCGGCGATAACCCACGCGGCCAAGGCGCCGAAGATCAGCGCGGCGGCCGTGGTCGCCAAGGTCTGGGTGCGTGCGTGATCGGCGGCGAGGTCGCGTCGTTGGGTCTGGTCCTGGCTCAACAGGTCGCTCTGCGCGAGCAGTTGATCCAGCTGTTGCTCCAACTGGGCTTGCGCGGTCTCGGTGCTCAGTTGCGCCTCCTTGAGGCGGGTGAGATGGGTGCGGATGCTTTGCACGGCGTTGGTCAGCGCGCTGTTATCCACCGGCAGCTTCGCCACGGCGGCTAGGGTCAGTTCCAGGCTGCGCTCCGCGTCGCTGACGGCCTGGGCGTAGGCCTCCAGCGAATCGGCGGCCCAGGCCGCGCTCTGGGCGCTGTCTTCGGCGTGCCCAATGGCCTGGCGAAGATTCTCGATAGCATCCAGGGCCTTTTCATCCTCCTGATCCGGCAGGTCGCTGGCCAATTGCGCCAGTACATCGCCGATGCGCACGGTGCTTTGTTTTAGTTGCTCGCGGGCGTTTTCCCGTTTCTCCACGCGGGCGGGTATGTCCTTGAGGGTCGTTTTGAACGCATCGGTCAGACGCGTCATCTCCTGCAAATACTGAATGGACTGGGCGACTTTGAGGCGGTTGGAGAGTTCTGCCAGCGCGGCCTCGACTTTTTCCATGCCGTGGCTTAATCGATCGAGGCTTTTGGCATCGTCCAGCGTGCGGTAAACGATCCGATCGGAGCGCAGTTCTTCGCCGGCCACGGCCAATTGCGCGAGCACGGTGAGGGTTTGCGAGCGGTAAAGGGATGCGGCCAGGGCCTGCCAGCCGGTCACGGCGATGACCAGGCTCAGGGCCAGTACCAGGGCGAAGCCCAGGGCCAGTTTGAGGGTGACGCTGGCGTCGCCCAATAGGTGAGTCATTCGACGAAGCATGGTTAACCTCCGACAAGTGAACGAGGGACGTTCGTCAACGTATCGGCGCACCACGGGCGCGCTAACGCGGTGAACTGAGTTCAACGCTAGTTCTGTTGTCGGTGGGGGGAGCCTGAAAAACTCGTAGGAAATTTCACAGGCTGACAACGGCGACCCGAGGCAGGTCGCCGTGACACAGGGGGTCAGACGCGGAAGCGGCCGACCAGGGCTTGCAGGTGGGTGCCCAGGCGCGCGAGTTCGGTGCTCGACGTGGCGGTCTCTTCGCTGGCGGCGGCGGTCTGTTCCGAGATGTCGCGCACGTTCAGCACGCTGCGGTTGATCTCTTCGGCCACGGCGCTCTGCTGCTCGGCGGCGGTGGCGATCTGGGAGTTCATCGCCTGGATCGTCGATACGGTACGGGTGATGCTGGCCAGGGCACTGCCGGCGCGGCGGGTCAGTTCGACACTGCTGTCGGTGAGGCCGCGGCTGTTGTCCATGATGGCCGCCACCTGCTGAGTGCCGGTTTGCAGGCCGGCAATCAGCTCTTCGATCTCTTCGGTGGACTTCTGGGTGCGCTGCGCCAGGCTGCGCACTTCATCGGCCACCACGGCGAACCCGCGCCCGGCTTCACCGGCCCGTGCCGCTTCAATCGCGGCGTTGAGTGCCAACAGGTTGGTTTGCTGGGCCACGGACTTGATCACGTCGAGCACGCTGCCGATCTTGTCGCTTTCGCGCTTGAGATCGCCCATGGCCTCGGTGGAGTTGCCGACCTCGGTGGCCAAGCGTTCGATCTGGGCAATCGCCTCGCCCACCACCTTGTCGCCCTCACGGGCCTGCTGGTCGGCGGCCACGGCGGCTTCGGAGGCTTCCTCAGCATTGCGCGCCACTTCCTGCACGGTGGCGGCCATTTCGTTCATGGCGGTGGCCACCTGATCGGTCTCGACCTTCTGGCTGTTGACCCCGGCACTGGTCTGTTCGGTCACGGCGGACAGCTGTTCGGCGGCGCTGGCGATCTGGGTCACGCCATCGCTGATACCGCCGATCAACTCACGCAGGCCCACGGTCATGCTTTGCATGGCCCGTTGCAGTTGGCCCAGTTCGTCCTGGCGCAGCGAGGTCAGGTTGTGGCTCAAGTCGCCCGAGGCGACGCGCTCCGCGACTTTGAGGGTCTGCTCCAGCGGGAGGATGATCTGGCGGGTGATGGCCCATGCGGCCACGAGGCCGAAGATCAGTGCCAGGATGGTCGCGAGCAGCAACAGGTTTTTTGCGTGGGCGGCGTCGGTGTCGCGCACGACGGTCTGAGACATGGTCAGATTTTTGCTGCGGTCCAACAGGATATCGCCTTGGGCGCCCATGATTTTCAGGGCGGCAGCGCTAGCCAATTGGGAGTCTCGGAATTGGCTGACCGCTGCACGGTAGGCTTGCAACGATGCGCTGGCCTGTTCCAGATTGTTCGAAAATTGATCGCCAATCTGGCCGTTGAGGCTGGCAATTTTCTTGAGGGCGTTATCAATGGCATCCAACGCGGGCTGTTCGGCTTCGACTTTGCCGCTGTAGGTGTAGCCACGAACCTGGAAGCGGGCCTGCTGAATCAGCTTGCTCAGTTCGACGATGCTGTTGAACTGGCTGACGCTGTCGCCTTGCAATAGAGCCTTTTCAACTTCAGCGACCTTAGCCACCGCGTTGTCGGCGGTATCGCCCAGCTTGCTACGGGCGTTCTCTCGGTTGGCACCGGCTTGCGCCATGGCCTCGAAGGCGCGTTTGTAGGTTTCGACCGCTGCCAGTTGGTCTTCGATCAAGGCGATATCGGCGGGTTGTTCGATCAGTGTGCGCGCGGTTTTAAGGCCGCTGTCCAGTTGCCCCAGCAGCCCGCTGACGGCGGTGGTTCCCTGTTCGCCGCGACGCATTTCATAGTCCAGGCGCGCAATGCGCAAGTCCTTGGTCAAGTCATTGAGGCTGGCGATATAACCCAGTTTGTCCCCTCGGCTGATTACCCCGGACAGCCCGGTCCAGCCAGTGAGCATGATCAATAGGGTCAGCAGCAGCACCAGGCCAAAGCCTACCGCCAGCTTGGTTTTGACACTGACATTCCCCAGTTTTTCGGCTAACCAACGATACATGCTGCAAACTCCCCTGGAACAAGGCTTGGACTTATCCAAGCCTTATCGGCTGCCTAGGGCGTTTCTGTAGGAATCAGCAGTTGGGGGCGTCAGAACAGGCGGGCAAGGAGAGCCGTCACGGCCGTTTCAACGCGCAGGATACGTGCACCGAGTTGCACCGGTTGCAAGCCGGCCTTGGTCAGCAATTCCACCTCGTAGGGGATCCAGCCGCCTTCCGGTCCAATCGCCAGGGTGACCGGTTCATCCAAGCCGCGCGGGCAGGCTGGGTAATTCCCCGGATGGCCGATCAGGCCTAACGTGCCCTCGGTCATGGCCGGTAGACGGTCCTCGACGAACGGCTTGAAGCGCTTTTCGATGATGAACTCGGGCAGCACCGTGTCGCGGGCTTGCTCCAGGCCCAGGATCAGTTGCTCACGGATCGCCTCGGGCTCCAGGAACGGGGTCTGCCAGAAACTTTTCTCTACCCGGTAGCTATTGACCAGCACCACCTTGGGCACACCCATGGCCGCCACGGTTTGCAGCACTCGGCGCAGCATCTTCGGGCGTGGCAGGGCCAGCAACAGGGTCAGGGGCAGTTTGGCCGGCGGCGGCAGGTCGAAGCTGACCTGTAACTCGGCCTCGGCGGCTTCAAGGCGCAGCAGGTGCGCGTTGCCCATCAGCCCACCGATGCGGCCGACGCGCAGGTTGTCGCCCACCGCTGCGCGGTGGACGTCCTGCATATGCACCAGGCGTCGATCCCGCAGGATAACTCGGTCGGCCGCGATAAAGTCGGCGTCTTCCAGCAGCAGCAGGTTCACGGCTGGGTCACTGGCGGCTGGTCGTCGTCGGCGGGTTGGTCATCCGGGTGGTCGCTGCGCTTGCTGATCAGGCCACTGAACAGGATGCCGATCTCGAACAGCATCCACATCGGCACGGCCAGCAGGGTCTGGGAGAAGATGTCCGGCGGGGTCAGGATCATGCCGACCACGAAGCAGCCGATGATCACGTACGGGCGGATCTTCTTCAGGTACTGCACATTGACCACGCCGATCCATACCAGTAGCACCACCGCCACCGGGATCTCGAAGGCCACGCCAAAGGCGAAGAACAGCGTCATCACGAAGTCGAGGTAGCTGGTGATGTCGGTCATCATCTCCACGCCGGCGGGCGTGGCGGCGGCGAAGAATTTGAAGATCAGCGGGAACACCAGGAAGTAGGCGAAGGCCATGCCGGTGTAGAACAGCAGGATGCTCGACACCAGCAACGGCACCGCGATGCGTTTCTCATGCTTGTACAGGCCCGGAGCGATAAAGCCCCAGATCTGATGCAGGATCACCGGGATCGCCAGGAACAGCGAGACCATCATCGTCAACTTCAACGGCGTCAGGAACGGCGAGGACACATCGGTGGCGATCATCGTTGCGCCGGCCGGCAGGTACTGGCGCAATGGCGTGGAGACGAACGTGTAGATCTGCTGGGTAAAGGCGAACAACCCGGCAAAGATGATGAAGATCGCCGCTACGCAACGCAGCAGGCGGGTACGCAGCTCGGTGAGGTGCGAGACCAGCGGCATGTGCTGGTCGTTTTCCGGTTTATCAGCGCTCATGGGGCTCGCGGCGGCAATGTAGGGTCATGGGGAGCGGGCGACGCGGTGGGCGCCGGTACTGGCTCTGGCGGGGTTGGAGCGGTGTCGGCGGCTGGGGCTGGTGCAATGCTGTGTTCAGCCACCGGCTCCACCGGTTTGGCCGGCTCTTGCACGGGCGACAGGATCTTGCGCGCCTCTTGCTCCAACGACAGGATGTGTTCGTTGTGCAGTTGCCGGCGGATCTCGTCCGCGCCGATTTCCCGTTCAACTTCCTGTTTGATGGCGTTGAAACTGCGTTTCAGGCGCCCGATCCACAGCCCGGCCGTGCGTGCGGCACCGGGCAGGCGTTCCGGCCCCAGCACCAACAGGGCCACGAGGCCGACGAGCAGCAGTTCAGAGAAGCTGATACCAAACATTAGTCAGTGCTCACGAGTCTTTGCGGGTCGGCTCTTCGACTTTTTCAGCCTGCACGTCGAAGGTGCGACGCTCGGTGATCGGCTGGGCGGCCTGGGGGTGCACAGGCTGGGCTGGTGGCACCGGATTGGCCGCAGGGTCGGCGGGCTTTTCGTCGTCGTTCATGGCTTTGCGAAAGCCCTTGATCGACTCGCCCACGTCGGTGCCGAGGTTTTTCAGTTTCTTGGTGCCGAACACCAGCACCACCACCACCAGAATGACGATCCAGTGTTTCCAGTCAAAAATGCCCATGCTGCAAATCCTCTAATCAACGTTATTCAAGCGGACGGGCGCGAGGCCTTTTCGGCGTGCCCGGACAGGCCGAAGCGACGGTCCAGTTCATCCAGCACGGCCTGCGGATGCTGCCCCAGTTGGGCGAGCATGACCAGGCTGTGGAACCACAGGTCGGCGGTCTCGTAGATCACATCGCTGCAGTCGCCACTGATCTGGGCATCCTTGGCGGCAATGATGGTCTCGACCGATTCTTCGCCGAGCTTCTCCAGGATCTTGTTCAAGCCCTTGTGGTACAGGCTGGCGACGTAGGAGCTGTCGGCGTCCGCACCTTTGCGGTCCTCCAGCACCTGGGCCACACGGTTCAGGGTATCGCTCATGTTCAGTGTCCTGCGGAGTAAATGGCGTGCGGGTCTTTAAGCACCGGTTCGACCACTTTCCATTCGCCGTCCTCGAACACGCGATAGAAGCAGCTGTGACGGCCGGTGTGGCAGGCAATGCCGCCGATCTGCTCGACTTTCAGGATGATGACATCCCCATCGCAATCCAGACGCAGCTCGTGCAGGGTCTGCACATGCCCGGACTCTTCGCCCTTGCGCCACAGTTTGCCACGCGAACGTGACCAGTAGATGGCGCGCTGCTCAGCGGCGGTGAGGCTCAGGGCCTCGCGGTTCATCCAGGCCATCATCAGCACGCGCCCGGTCTTGTAGTCCTGAGCAATGGCTGGCACAAGGCCGTCACTGTCCCATTTGATTTCGTCCAGCCAGTCTTTCATGTTCGGCTCCGGCAATTTGCAACAGTGTATAACTGGATCGGCTATCGCCGCACAATCAGATAAACACCCACGGCGACCATGATCCCGGCCGGCCAATGGCCCAATTGGTTCAGCGGCCCGCCGATCGCCAGCATCACGCCACCCACCAGATGCGCCGCGCCCAATAAGCGCAGGAACCAGTCGTCCTTGCGTTTTTGCCACGGTGGCGCGGGGTCTTTGGCGTGGGGTTGGGACATGCGCTCAAGCAGGTCACGGGTCATATTGGCCAGGTGCGGCAGCTGTTCGAACTGGCTGTGCAGGTTGCCCAGCATGGTCTTTGGACTCATGCGCTCGCGCATCCAACGTTCCAGGAACGGCTGCGCGGTGTTCCACAAGTCGAGGTCCGGGTACAGCTGGCGGCCCAGGCCTTCGATGTTGAGCAGGGTTTTTTGCAGCAGGACCAACTGCGGCTGCACTTCCATATTGAAGCGCCGCGCGGTCTGGAACAGGCGCATCAGTACCTGG
This sequence comes from Pseudomonas rhodesiae, assembly GCF_007858255.1. Taxonomy (GTDB): domain Bacteria; phylum Pseudomonadota; class Gammaproteobacteria; order Pseudomonadales; family Pseudomonadaceae; genus Aquipseudomonas; species Aquipseudomonas rhodesiae. The sequence continues at coordinate 174,272 of NZ_VFEU01000001.1, forward strand.
CCAAATGAAATATCTTTTAATGGTTTTTCAAAGATCGGCTCGCACACGGTACGGATTGCCGCTTCGAACTCATTGAGCTTGGTCTCCGCCGGCACCCAGCCCGAATCGATGTGCAATTGCGCCACGCGGCGGTAGTCGCGCTTGAAGAAGGCGAACAGATTGCGCGCCAGGTAATCCTGGTCTTCCGGAGTGAGGCTGCCGACGATGCCGCAGTCGATTGCGATGTACTGCGGGCTCCACGGGTTGACGGTGCTGACGAAGATATTGCCCGGGTGCATGTCGGCGTGGAAAAAACTGTCGCGGAACACCTGGGTGAAGAAGATCTCCACCCCGCGTTCGGCGAGCATCTTCATGTCGGTGCGCTGGTCGGCCAGGGTGGCCAGGTCGGTGACCTGCACGCCATAGATGCGCTCCATCACCAGCACTTTAGGGCGGCACCAGTCCCAATACACTTGCGGCACATACAGCAGTTGCGAGCCTTCAAAGTTGCGCCGCAATTGGCTGGCGTTGGCCGCTTCGCGCAGCAGATCGAGTTCGTCGTAGATGGTTTTTTCGTAGTCGGCGACCACGTCCACCGGGTGCAGCAAGCGTGCATCGGCGCTGAAACGCTCGGCGGCGCGGGCGAGGATAAACAGCCATGCCAGGTCCTGGCCGATGATCGGCTTGAGGCCCGGGCGAATCACCTTCACCACCACTTCTTCGCCGGTCTTGAGTTGCGCGGCGTGCACTTGCGCCACGGAGGCCGAGGCCAGGGGCTCGACGTCAAAGCGCCTGAACACCTCGCTGATCTTTTTGCCCAGTTGCTCTTCGATCAGCGCCATCGACTGTTGCGAATCGAAGGGCGGCACGCGGTCCTGCAACAGCATCAGTTCGTCGGCGATGTCTTCGGGCAGCAGGTCGCGGCGGGTTGAGAGAATTTGCCCGAACTTGATGAAGATCGGCCCCAGGTCCTGCAATGCCAGGCGCAGGCGCGCACCACGGCTGAGCTCCAGCCGTTTGCGGGGCAGCCAGCGCCACGGCAGTACATAGCGCACCGCCAGCAGGAACCATGGCAAGGGCAGGGCGAACAGCAGGTCATCGAGACGGTAGCGGATTACGACGCGCTGGATACGGAACAAACGGCGGACGGCGAGCAGCTTCATGCGTTATCGCTTGGATCAAGGGAACGGCTCAGGCGCTCGAAGCGCGCCTCAAGACGTTCCAGGTCGAGTTTGGCCTTGTCGAGTTCGCGAAAGCGCGCTTGCGCTTCCCGTTGCCCGACCAGAGTGCGCGATTCTTCGCTCAGGTATTCGGCGAGGTTCTGGTTAAGGCTGGCGAATCCCTGCTGGTACCAGCGCGTGCGGCTGCGCACGTGACCGCTGATCAACTGGGTGGCGACGGGGCCGATCCAGCGCGAGAGCTCGTATTCCCAGTCCAGTTCCAGATCCTGCAGCACGGCGGCCAGGTCCATCAGCACCGCGCTGTCGCCTTCCAGCTCAACTTCGGTGCTGTGCAGGATGGCGGTCTTGTTGCGGCTCAGCGCCAGGTGCAGCAGGCTCGATGCCGGCGCACGCAGGGTGCAGTCGGCGTCGGCGGCCCACTGGGTCGCCAGCATCAGGCCTTCATCGCTGGGCAGGATAAACAGCTGCAAGGCGGGGCTGCGGCAGTCGACGGCGATAACGTTGCCGTTCAGGTGTGCGAGCCGCGCCAGGGCAGTGCTGTCCAGGCGCAGCACACGGTTGAGACCGTGCTCGACGCTGGCGAGAAGACCTTGCAGCAGCATCAGGGCTTGATGCCACGGTGCAGGGCGACGATGCCCGAGGTCATGTTGTGGTAGGTCACACGGTCAAAACCGGCTTCCACCATCATCGACTTCAGGGTTTCCTGGTCGGGGTGCATGCGGATCGATTCGGCCAGGTAGCGGTAGCTCTCGGCGTCATTGGTGATCAGCTTGCCCATCAGCGGCATGAAGGCAAAGGAGTAGGTGTCGTAGACCTTGGACATCAGCGCGTTGGTCGGCTTGGAGAACTCCAGCACCAACAGGCGGCCACCCGGTTTGAGTACGCGCAGCATCGAGCGGATCGCGTCTTCTTTATGGGTCACGTTGCGCAGGCCGAAGGCGATGGTCACGCAGTCGAAATGGTTGTCGGGGAACGGCAGCTTTTCAGCGTCGGCCTGGACGAACTCGATATTGCCGGCCACTCCTTTGTCGAGCAGACGGTCACGGCCGACCTTGAGCATCGAACCGTTGATGTCCGCCAGCACCACCTGGCCAGTCGGGCCGACGAGCTTGGAGAACTTGGCGGCCAGGTCGCCCGTGCCGCCGGCGATGTCCAGCACGCGATTGCCGGGGCGTACGCCCGACAATTCGATGGTGAAGCGCTTCCACAAGCGGTGCATGCCGCCGGAAAGCACATCGTTCATCAGGTCGTACTTGGCGGCTACGGAGTGGAACACCTCAGCGACTTTTTCCGCTTTCTGGCTTTCCGGGACGTTCTTGAAGCCGAAGTGAGTGGTGGGTTCGGCATCGCTGCCTTTGCGCTGATCAGTCATATCGCTGTCACCAAAAGAGAATGCGGCACATGATAATCCCCAAGGCTTGCTTTGTCTTGGCAAGGCTGCAGGTAAGATAGAGGGGCGCCGAGACGTTTTGCCGCATTCACGTTGTGCAAGTCTCTATTTTTCAAGTCTCTGCAAGAGGAATCATCGCAATGGCCCGTATCACCGTTGAGCGTGCACATTCCCTGGGTAAAGAAGGCGCACGGGCAAAGGCCGACAAGTTGGCGAGCAAACTCAAGGAACAATATGGCCTGGAATCGTCGTGGTCTGGCGATACCTTGAACCTCAAGCGTTCCGGGGTTAAAGGCACCGTACTTGTGGCTGACGACTCGCTGCGTATCGATGTGGAACTGGGCCTGCTGATGTCGGCCATGAGCGGCACCCTCAAGTCCGAAATCGAAAAAGCCTTGGACAAAGCCTTGGCCTGACTACTTAGGGTTAGGGTGCCGATTCTAATTTTTCCTCCTACTTTGTGCCCAAGCCCACAACTCCTGCGGGCCGTTCCTCCCCCCTATTTTGTGTGAGGTGCACCATGGCCAACGTTATCCTGAAGAAAAAAATCGACACTCAAACCCGCGCCCTGAGCGATGTTAAATCCTACGCGCGCAAGATCTGGCTGGCGGGCCTGGGGGCCTATGCGAAGGTCGGCAGTGAGGGCAGCGAGTATTTCAAAGAGCTGGTTAAGAGCGGTCAACATATTGAAAGTAAAGGCAAAAAAGTTGCCGTTGAACAACTTGATGCCGCCAACAGTCAGATTGACCAAGTAAAGAGTAATGTCACTGCGGTCAAAGGTCGGGTAGAAGTTCAGCTGGATAAAGTTGAAAAAGCTTTTGATACTCGCGTTGCAAGTGCCTTGAATCGAATCGGCATTGCGTCTAAACATGACGTGGAGACACTCTCTGCTAAGCTCGAAGAGCTGACGGCATTGCTCGAACGTGTCGCGCGTAAACATTAAGGAGACAACGGGATGGCTGTTAAAAAGAATACTCAGAAAGAAGGCAGCTCGTGGATCGGGGAAGTTGAAAAATACTCCCGTAAGATCTGGCTTGCTGGTTTAGGCGTGTACTCGAAGGTCAGCAGTGATGGCGGCAAATACTTCGAGACCTTGGTTAAAGACGGCGAAAAAGCCGAGAAGTTGACCAAGACCACCGTTGGCAAGAAAGTCGATGCGGCCAAGGCCAGCGCAGGTTCGGCCAAGGCAAGCATTTCCGATACCTGGGGCAAGTTGGAAGAGACCTTCGACAAGCGCCTCAACAGTGCCATTTCGCGCTTGGGCGTGCCCAGCAAAGCGGAGCTGAAGGCGCTGCACGGCAAGGTCGACACGCTGACCAAGCAAATCGAGAAACTCACCGGCGCTAAAGTGGCACCCGTGAAAACCGCCGCCGCCAAACCTGCGGCCAAAACCGCAGCGGCTAAACCGGCCGCAAAAACTGCCGCCAAGCCATTGGTGAAAGCCGCCGCCAAACCTGCAGCGAAAACCGCGGCCAAGGCGCCGGCTAAGGCGGCGGCCAAGCCAGCGGCCAAAACCGCAGCAGCCAAGCCGGCTGCAAAAGCGGCCGCTAAACCGGTCGCTGCCAAAGCGGCTGCCAAGCCTGCGACCAAAGCCGCCGCCAAGCCTGCAGCCAAACCAGCAGCTAAGGCTGCGGCGAAACCGGCCGCCAAGCCTGCGGCGAAAACCGCAGCGGCCAAGCCCGCCGCCAAACCTGCTGCCAAGCCCGCCGCAGCGAAGAAGCCCGCCGCCGCCAAAAAACCTACGGCCGCCAAACCGGCAGCGGCAACCAAACCTGCAGCTCCCGCATCAACCGCCTCTACTGCCAACTCGGTCTCCGCGCCGACGCCAGCTGCCACTACCCCGACTGCAACGCCGGCTACCCCGACGCCTTCCAGTCAGTCCTGATTTTTCCGGGACATCCAAAAATACCCGGCCTGCGAAGGTCGGGTTTTTTTGTACCCGCTGATTTTTACCGGCAACAACGCCAGCGCCATCAGTTGTAAGTGATCGAAACGGTAACGGCGCTGGCCAGACTGCCGTGGGTGAGGGGTTCCCCGGTTTTGTGGTACGCCGCCGTCAGCGGCATCACTGCTTTATTGCCGGCAGTTGCGATGCTACGGCTGCGCTGGTCCACGGTGCCGTTGGCGGGGATGGTATACGCGGGGGAGCCGCGATGTATGAGCTGCAGGGCTGTTCCCCCCGAGGTCCCGGTATTGGAAAACAGTTGGGCGTTACCCGTTGAAGGGGTGCCGGAGAACAGAAAAACCACAGTGTTGATATCCGACTCGCAGTCGGCGGAAATCTCGAAATCAAACGCGCCCGTACTGGCCGCCGCATCGAAGTCCGAGACCTTGATGGTGGGCAAGGTAATGGTGCGGTTCTCATCGCCGGCCGCCAGGTTGCAGGTGCCGGCGTTGATCTGGCCGACAAAAGTCAAAGTTCCCGTGGTGGCGGCCTGAACCCCATGGCTGGCCACGCCCACAGTGATTGCCAGCCAAACCGCTGGCGCGCGGGTGTTCATCGCGTGATCCTCAATCGGTCAGTCATAGGTGATGTGGACGGTCACGGTGCTGATGAAGGTGCCTTGAGTGACCGTGCCGTTCTTGTGATAAGCGCTACCGAGCGGCAGCACGGCGCGGTTGCCCGAGACCGCCAGCGTGCGTGTGTCTTCGGTGCCGTTGGCGAGTATGTTCTGCACGCCGCCGCCGAGGCGTGAGTACAGCCAGAGCGCAACGCCTGCGGCGGTGCCCGTGTTGGCGAAGATCCGATCATTGCCCGGTGCCGGTGCGCCGGAAAAACGGAACTTCACGTTCATGGCGTCGCTGCATTGCGCGGTCAATTCGAAATCCCGTCCGCCAACGACCGTCTGGGTGTCGAATGCACGGACTTGCACCGGCTCGAACAGGATCGTGCGGTTGACGTCACCGGCGTCCAGGTTGCAGGTGGGCGTAGGGGCGACAAAACGCACCGATGTATTGAGCAGCAAGTGAAAGCGGCCTTTACCGCCGTCCCAACGATCTTCAACCAGGCTTCCACTGGTCAGCGTGCCGCTGGTGACGGGGCCGGTTTTGAAGAACAACGCCTCCGCGCTGACATTGCTGTACAGCGCAAACGCATTGCTCTGACTGAACGGGGGCGAGGTGTGCAGTTGATGGGGGTAAACCAGTCCCCTGTGATTACGCACCAGCACGCGTATGCCGACCCCTGGCACACCGGTGTGATACGCCGTGACGCCTGCGCCCGGCACCATCGCCGAGTCGGTGAAGCGCCCGATAATCTGCCTGGGGGTCGAAGTGCGGCAGTTGAGTTCAAAGCTGGGCGCGATGCCGTTGAAAGCCTGCCGGATAATCAGGCTGCCGACGGGAAGGCTGGCGGGAACGGTGATGGTATCCGGCAGGGACAGGCCGTGCTCGGAGTTGGGATATAGCCGACACTCAGCAAGCACCGTGACCGGCGCCCCGACTATCAGCAGGAGCAAACAACATCTAACAGTGTGCGTCATGGGCAACCTCGTTATCAGAAGCCGGGTATCAAGGGGCGCGTGATCGTGCCGTTCAGCCGCTTGCATCGCGCTCGGCCGCTGGCGGCTGCGCGGCGAGGTCTGCACCGAGTTGGCACAGGTCAGCGTTCAGATGCCGCAAGCGCTGCTTGTTCTGCGCCGTGGCCGCGATGGCGGCGTTGTAGGTAAACCAGCAAGTGGCAGTGGCGGTTGAACCCCACTTGACGGTCAATTTGCCCCGCGCCCGTGAGACCCGAACAAACGCCTTTCCACCTTGGCCGACGATCCCGACACTGGCGCCGTCTTCATCGAATACATCCGAACCGAACGGCAATGGGCTGCCGTCCTCGCGCTGTGTGCTGATCAACAAGGCTTGGCCGCTGACCGTCTCGAATTGCAGCTTCACCACCGAGCCGGCGCGGGGCGCGACGTTGCGCGCTGCGGTCTTGAGTTCGACATCCACGGACAAGTCCTTGGGGTCCAGCTCGACCACGTTCTGTCGATAGGGCGTGAGGTGGCTCACCACCGCCTGGCCGTGTTTGCCGACGTGGGCGGCGTGGTTGCCATTGATCCTCGCGCCCTGGGCGTCGGGTGGCTGGACGATCCCCAGGGTGTCGCCCAGCTCCGGGGCGAAGATCAGGCCGTCGGCGTGCGCAACCAGGCCTCCGGTCATGCCCAGCGACGTCGAGCGGTACGCCTCGCTGTGGCCATAGCTGGCGGACAACACGCCATAATCGGCCTGGTACTTCATATCGGCACTCTGGGTGTTGCCGCTGCCCTGGGTGCGGCTGGTGCTCAGGCCGTAGCTCAGTTGATTGTGCTCGCCCCAACTACCGCCCAGGCTGATCCGCTCGCCGCTGTTGTGGTCGCCACGGTAGGCCGTGCTGGTCAGAGTAGGCGTATGCGTGCCGCTGCCCAGAGGCAGGCTCAGGGTCAAATCCAGCTGTTGATCGACTTCACCACTCAGCACATCACGGCCGCGCTGAACGCTGAGGGTGTAGTGGAGGTTTTTCCAGTGGCCGCTGTAGCCGGCACTGAAGGTCAGGTTGCCCCCTGAACGGTTCCAGTAGTGTTGCGAAGAACCGGTCACATACACCGAGCCGTGGCTCAGGCTTTGATTAAGGCTGATATCCATCCTGTCGCGCAGGCGTGACACGTTGTCCAGGTCGCGTCCGTCCAGGGCATGGTCACGCAGTTGCGCGGCATCGCCCGCCGTCAGAAAACCGGAGGTGGAGTAACGGTAAGCGCCGAGGGTGAAGTGGGTGCCGCTGTCGGCAAAATTCTTGCTGTAGCGCAGTTGCACGCTGTGCCCGCTGCGCGAGCCGTGCCTGGGGATGTCGGCGCTTGAGTGTGTCAGGTCCACGGACAATGCGCCCAATGGCGTGTTGAATGCCGCGCCTGCCAATTGGGCGCGGTAGTCCTCGCCCAGCATCGCGCCGGTGTAGCCGGTCAGCAGATTGCTCAGACCCTGTTGGTAAGTGGCCTGCATCAACTTGGGCGGATGGCGCAGCCCCAGCTCATCCACCTGGCCGACACTTAGCGTGTAGCGCCGATAGCCCGGCCGCAGCAAGTGAGCATTGGCGGCGAACGGCACGATAAACGCGCGCTGGCGCCCATCGGCCTCGGTGATCGTCACACTCAGGTCGCCGCCGTAACCGGTCGGGAAAAAATCGTCGAGCACAAAGTGGCCGGGCGCCACCGACACTTCGCTGAGCAATACACCACGTTGACGCACGCTGACACGGGCATTGGTTTCGGCGACACCGCGCACCACCGGCGCAAAGCCGGTCATGGAGTCCGGCAACATCCGGTCATCGCTGAACAGGCTGATGCCGCGCAGGCGAATGCTGTCGAAAAGTTCGCCGGGGGTATGGATTTCGCCGGCCATCAGTTGTGAGCGCCACCGACTCAGTTCGCGCTGCACGTAGGTGGCGTTGCTCTGATAGCCAGCGGCGCCGAGGCTGTGGCTGTAGCTGCCGTTATGTCGCCAATGCCAATCGCCCAGGTTAAGCCCGGTGTTCAGGCCCACGTAGTGGGAGTCCAGCGAGCGGCCGTTGGTACGGGTGGTAAAGGTGTTGGCGTTGTAGCGCACGAACGCTGCGTCCACGCCACTTTCCCAGTGCCTGGGGTCGACATAGCCACGCGCTTGGCGCGTCAGGTAAACCTGGGGGATCTGCAAGTCCAGGCGCGTTTCGCCGATATCGAACTGGCTGCTGGCGCCGGGTAGATAGCTGGCGATATCGGCACAACGGTCAAACGGTTTGCGCGGGCCGGATGTTTGTTGGTCGGCGCTGTCGACCTCGATACCGAAGCGTTGCAACGCCTCACGTTCCAGGCACAGCTGTGCCGACGGCTGACCCTGGACGGCGATAAACGTGACGCTCTCGCGCCCGAGCCACTGACCGTTGAGGTACACCTCTGAACGGTAGGTGCCTGGCAACACGACGTTGCCCTGGCTGAATTTCGCGATATCGACCTGCAAGCCTGCCGCGCCATCGGCAAAGAAAGCCGGGTTGAACTCCACATACTCGGCGCCGTGGGCGTCCATCGCCTCGGCGCTGCTCACCAGCAGCAGGCTACGCATTGTCAGACTCAAACCACGGCGTGCCAGGGGCGCGCTGCGGACGCCGGTGGGCGTGATCGCACTCATTGTTAAGCGTTTCCAAAAACAGGTGTTGCTCGGCTCCCGGCATAGGGAGGGTCATGGGGCGACCTTGGCGTTGTGGAGGACCTTCACCCCGAAATCGTCCAGCGTCTGGAATTCCACGCTGGCCGTAGCTCCAGGCGGCGCTTTGAGGTCGGGCAGATCGAAGCGGGTGCGAGCGCCGGGCATCACCATATTGCCGGCCCCGGAGGCAGCGGCTTGGCGCCCATGGCGTTGCCCGGCGACCTGCACCTCGACACGCTCGAAGGTCACCAGGTAAGGGGTCGGGTTGAACACTTCCACCGCCTCGCCGTAGGCGCTCGACACGCGGCGCCACTGCAACTTGGCGGGCGCGGCCTCGGCACCGTGGGGCAGGCCCGGGGGACGCAGGATCAGCTTGATCCGTGTGCGAAACGCCAGTTGCAGCTGGTTACTGGGCTGGACGCCTCGCGCCTGCGCCGGCACCTCCAGCACGTTGAACCAAAACAGGCTCTCCTGCGCTGGCGGCAACCCTTCGCCGGTGTAAGCCACGCGTACGACCTGCTGTTTACCCGGCTCCATGCGAAAGATCGGCGGTGTGACCACGAACGGTATGTCGGCCAGTTCTGGCGTCGAATGTTCGTCGCCGTTGTCGAGCCAGGTCTGGATCAGCACCGGTACTTGGTTCCTGCTTTCAAGCCTGACGGTGACTTCCTTGTGGGGCTGCGGATAGATGATCCGTGTGCTGCTGATCACCACGCTCGCCTGCGCCGATAGCGCGACGACCATGGCGCACAGGGCTGCCAGGGTGTGTCGAATCGAAAGAGTGGACATGGGCGGTCATCCACCAGACGTGTGGCTGAGGCCCGCCACATGGCGCACGCGGGCGCCGAAGTCGCTGATGCTGGTGAACTCGACCTGAGCGGCGCCGTGCGGACGCTGCTGCAGGGTCGGCAGCACAAAGCGTTTTACGTCGCCGGCGGGCAGCAGCAGGCTGTCGTCGGCCGCTTGGCTCGGTGCCTTGCTGAAGCGCTTGCCGGCGCTGAGCAACATCACCGGGCCGAGCGATACGTGATACGGCGTCGGGTTGGTGACTTGCAGGGCAAACCCACGTTCATGGGGGACCAGCGTCCATTGCAGTTTTGAGGCCGCGCGCTCCACTGGATAGGGCAGAGCCGGTGGGCGCAGGAATACCCGCAGGCGGGTGCGGAACGACAGTTGGATCTGATTGTTCTGCGCGGCATCCACGGCACGCGGCGGCACTTCAAGCACATTCAGCCAGAACAACCGTTCACGCGCTTCGGTCAGCGGCTCGCCGGTATAGCGCAGGCGCAGGGCCTGTTGCTGGCCCGGCTCGATGCGGAAGATAGGCGGCGACACGCTGATCGGCGTGAGTGCGGTGGCCGGCGTCGAGTGTCGATCACCGCTGTCCAGCCAGGTTTGCACCAGCGCCGGGCGGTTGCCACGATTCTCCAGACGCACGACTACTTCCTGCTGTTCAGCCGGGTAGACCACTCGCGTGCCGTGGATGATCACGCCGGCCTCGCCGGCTGACGTCCACCACGACAACAGGCTGAAGGCCCAGGTGACCAGCACCCGTTGGGTTTGGCTGCTCATGGCGTTACTCGGCGTACTCGATCATAAAGCCGACCCGCGTGTTGACCTTGCCCTCGGTGGCCGGTCCGCTCGCATACAGTTGTGCCGCCAGGGGGATGATTGCCTGGTTATCGGCGATCACCACGCTCTCAGATTTTTCGCTGTAGACATTGATCGGCGAGCCGCTACGGCTGGTGACTTCGACCTGCACATTCTTGGCGTTGGTGGTGTCGGCCGGGTCGTCATGACCATCGATGTTCAGGCGTCCGGTAGCCACGTCGATGGCGGGGCTGGTTGGGTCGAACGCGACCATGGCGATGCGCCCGTTGGTGCAACTGCCTTCTCCGGGCGCGCCAATGCGAATGGTAAAACCGGTCAGGTTGGCGCGGCTGCCAGCGGTGGCCAGGCGCGCTGCCGAGACGCCACCCAGGTTGACGTCTTTGACCACCGCGCCACTGCCCGGCGCCGCACCTTCGACCGTGCAGGTCACATCGGTGACCAGCCCGCTGAAATTGATCACGCCGTCGACGGCGAACGCAGCGTGGGGGAGTGCGGCGGCCAAGGCCAGTAGGGCTGCGACGGGGGAGAGAATATTGACGTTCATGGTATTTCCAGGGGTGATTGATCGATAAGGGGCCTCGGTGGATGTGAATAATTTGTATCTAAAAGTTAATGCGTTCTATAGCGAAGCCACGACTTTTAGTTCGAGATAGTTCGAAACGGTGCTGTTTTAATTATGGTTTTTTGCAAGTCTTGTTCGAGCTTTGAAAGTTGCTGTAAGCGCTGTCCGTCAGCGGCTTCTGTAGGGCGTATCGATATGCGTTGTGCGGCGATATTGAACCCTGTGTAGGCCTGGGCTATACCGGGCTGGTAATAAGGGTGGATTGTGTAGACCGTTGCGTTACTTATGCGGGTGTCTGTATGCCTACTTCAACTAGTCATGCGTATACCGTCATGTTGTTGGATGACCACGAAATGGTTCGGCAAGGTATTGAGCTGGGCCTGAGTGGAGCGTCCGATATCAAGGTGATCGGTTCTTTTGCCACGGGCCGGCAACTGCTTGACGCCCTTGCGCGACAATCGGCGGATGTCGTGGTGATGGACTTCATTCTGGCACCGGCGGAAATCGATGGTCTCAGCCTGCTGCAGGCGCTGAACCGTCGTTTCAGCCAGTGTCGACCATTGATTGTGTGTTCCCACTACACGCCTGCGACGGTATCGCTGTCGTTGAAAGCCGGATGCTGGGGCATCCTCGGTAAAACCCAGAACTTGACCGAGTTGATCAGCGCCATTCGAACCGTCGCCCAAGGAAGGATTTATTTGCAGCCGTGCATGGTGCCGGCATTGCAGGGCACGCAATCGGTGTGGGAGGCCATCAGCCAAAAAAACACCACGGATTTTGCATCGCCATTACGCTTGAATGCCTGTCTTAGCCCTAAAGAACAGGAAGTACTGCGCTGTTTTCTGGATGGCATGTCGGTGAACTCGATTGCCGCCAAGTTCTCGCGCAGCGCCAGTACCATCAGCACGCAAAAACAATCGGCTTATCGCAAGTTGGGAATCAGGAACGACAGTGAGTTGTTCAAGTTCACTCAGCAATTCGGCGCGCTGGGCTGACCTTCCACAGATCGGCGTTAAATAGGATCGTCCAGATAACGCAACGCCAGACGCTCTGTAGCCTGGCGCGCCGGCGCTAACAAATGCGGCGCCACCAGCATCATGATCTGGTAAACGACCACCCGCACCTCGCCTTCGCGATCGAGAATGCGCTGGTAATCCAGGGAAAACAGCAGGGTGAGGGTGATCTGTTCCACCAACTGCCCCAGCGCCTGAGTATCGCTGACCAACTGCCCGGCCGCCTTCAAGCGTGCCAGCAGTGACGCCAGGGTGCGCTTGAGCGCCGTAAGCAGGTTGCGAATGCCCTTGGCCAGCTTGGGCAGGCGCCCAGCCAGGTTTGACAGGTCCTGGAATAGAAAACGGTAGTGGGCCATGCGCTCAATGATCAGGTGCAGGAACAGCCAGTAGTCCTGGGGCTCCAGTTGCGCGTCGGCCGGTGGGTCGAGCAACGGCGCCAGTTCATTCTGAAAGCGCTCGAACAACCCCAGCACCAAGGGTTCCTTGCCATGGAAGTGGTAGTAGAGGTTGCCGGGGCTGATCCCCATTTCATTGGCCACCTCCATGGTCGACACGTTCGGTTCGCCCTTGTGGTTGAACAACTGCAGGGCGCATTCAAGGATACGGTCGCGGGTCTTCATCCAGTCTTCTTAATCTGATCGTTGAGCTCAGCGCACCCGCACATAGGTGCCCGGCGCCGCTTCCATCGGTGGGTAATTCTGGTTGCCCAGGGCGGTCAGGGTTTCGCGCTGCACGCCCGAGCGTTGCTGGATCCATGCCAGCCACTGCGGCCACCAACTGCCTTCGACATGGTTGGCGTCGTAGTACCAGGCGCGGGGGTCGCTGCTTAGCTTGGGATTCTCGACGTAATTGGCCTTGGGGTTGCCAGGCGGGTTGAGGATGCTCTGGATATGCCCGCTGTTGGACAGTACGAAGCGCCGCTCGCCACCCAGCAGTTGCGTGGAGCGATACACCGCATCCCACGGCGTGATGTGGTCGTTGATGCCGGCCACGCTGAAGCTGTCCACCGTGACCTTTTGCAAGTCGATCGGCGTGCCGCACACCTCCAGGCCGCCGGGATGGCTCAGTGGGTTGTGCTTGAAAAAATCCAGCAGGTCGCCGTGCAAGGCGGCGGGCAGGCGCGTGTTGTCGTTGTTCCAATACAGAATGTCGAACGCCGGCGGTTCCTTGCCCAGCAGGTAATTGTTGATCCAGTAGTTCCAGATCAGGTCGTTGGGGCGCATCCAGGCAAACACCTTGGCCATGTCGCGGCCGTCCAGCACACCTTGTTGGTAGGACCGACGTTTGGCCGCTTCCAACGTTTGCTCATCGGCGAACAGGGTGGCGGGGCTGTCGATCTGGCTGTCCAGCAGGCTCACCAGGTAGCTGGCGCTGGAGATGCGGCGCAACTGGCGCTTGGCTTGCAGATGGCCTTGCAGCGCGGCGATGGTCAGGCCGCCGGCGCAGGCGCCCATCAGGTTGACCTCCCGCGCGCCGGTAATGGCTCGGCACACGTTGAGCGCTTCTTCCAACGCCGCCACGTAGGTGGACAGGCCCCACTCGCGATGCCGCACATCTGGGTTGCGCCAACTGACCATAAAGGTCTGCAGGCCGTTTTTGAGCGCGTATTGCACGAAGCTGTTGGCCGGGCTCAGGTCGAAGATGTAGTACTTGTTGATTTGCGGCGGCACCACGAGCAGCGGCCTGGCGTACTGTTTCTCGCTCATGGGTTTGTACTGGATCAACTCCAGCAGCTCGTTGCGAAACACCACCGAGCCGGGCGTGGTGGCCAAGGTTTTACCCACTTCAAATGCCTGTTTGCTCACTTGGCGCGGCAGGCCATTGTTGTGCAGCAAATCGTCGAACAGGTTGCTCACCCCGCGCACCAAGCTATTACCCCCGGAGTTGAGCAGCTCCTTGACGGCCAAGGGGTTGAGCAAGGTGTTGGAGGGCGACACCGCATCGTTGAACAGCGACAAGGCAAAGTGCGCCCGGGCCCGGTCGTCGTCGCTCAGGGTGCTGTCGTCGATCCAGTGGCGGGTCTGTTTCTGCCAGCTCAGATACGCCTGAAGGCTGCGCCGATAAAGTGGGTTGAGCTGCCAGGTGGGGTCGACGAAACGGCTGTCGCGGGGGTTGGGCTCATGCACGGTCTCGCCCAGCAGAACGCGACCCAGCTGCCCACCCAGGGCCAGGGCGTGACGGGCGGTATGCACCGGGTTACGCAAACCGTGGGCGGCCACGCTGCGCAGGGTCGACAGCAGGTCGCGGCCCCTCAGGCCGGTGATCGCATTTTGCGCATTGATGAACGCGGCGGGGGTGGGCGCCGGGTTCGTCACGGGTCTTTCTCGCATGAGCCAACACTCCTTCGTCTAGCCATCAACAGGCACGCCAATTCAGAACCATAGTCGGTTCCTGGCAAGTTGCGCGGCGGTGTGGTCCTTACACCGCGGGGCGTGGGTGAATCACTGCGCGCAGGCGCTCCTCCTCCAGGAATTTCATGATGATCGGCGCCACGGCTTCGGCCCGGGTGATCAAAAACAAGTGGCCATCATCGATGATGTGCAACTGCGCGTTGGGGATGCGCCAGGCGAGCATGCGCATATTGACCAGTGGGATCAGTGGGTCATCGTCGCCGGCCAATACCAGGGTGGGTTGGCGGATCTTGTGCAGCCAATGGATGCTGGTCCAGCCAAGCCCCGCGAACAACTGCCAGTAGTAGCCGAGCTTGCCGGCCGAACGCACTTTGCTGGCATGTTCGGCGGCCAGCTTCGAATCGCGACGGAACGAGCCGCCGTAGATCATCGGTGCAATGCGTACCACATGGGACGGCTGGATATAGCGGCGCGGGCTCGCCATCAGCCACAGCACTTTCGGCTTGCCTGGCACCATCACCGCGCCCGCCGCCGTCGCCGCCAGGATCAGCTTCTTGCAGCGCTCCGGGTAGTCATAGGCGAACTGCTGCGCCAGCGCGCCGCCCCAGGACACGCCGACGGCATTCACCTGGCCGTAGTCCAGATAATCGAGCATGCGCGCGGTGAGCTTGGCCAGACCGGGGAAGCGGTACGGCCGGCTGGGCGTTGAGGAACCGCCCACTCCCGGTACGTCGAAAGCAATGACCTCCAGGTCCGGGTCCAGAGCCTGCACGAACGGAAACACCAGCTCCAGGTTGGCGCCGATGCCGTTGAAGATCAGCAACGGCGTCAAGTGAGGCTTGCCCGGACGTACCGCCGTGCGGATGGTCTGGCCATCCAGATCGATGGTACGGAAGATGAACGGTTGCGGCATTGGGGAACCCTTTAGGGTTAGAGGGGCAGCTTCAAGCTACAAGCCTTAAGCTGAACTCAATCGGCTTGAGGCTTGTAGCTTGCCGCTAGCGTTCATGCACATAGGTACCTGGCGCCGCTTCGGCTGCGGCGTACGTCTTGTTGCCTAATACCGTCGGCGCCTTCTTCAGCTTGCCCGCCCGCTCGGCCTGCCACGCTTGCCAGTGCAGCCACCAGGAATCGGTGTGCTTGGTGGCGTTTTCCTGCCATTGCAGGGCGGTGCTCGCCAGGCCGTCGCTGGTCTGGTAGCGCGCCTTGGGGTTGCCCGGCGGGTTGAGGATGCTCTGGATATGCCCGCTGCTGGACAACACGAATTCCACGTTGCCGCCAAACAACTGCGCCGACTTGTAGCAGGACTGCCAGGGGGTGATGTGGTCGTTGGTGCCGGCCAGGGCGTAGATATCGGCGGTCACTTGCTTGAGGTCGATCGGCGTGCCGCACACTTCCAGAGCGTTGGGGCGAACCAGCGGGTTGTTCTTGAACAGTTCGATCAGGTCGCCGTGGAATGCCGCGGGTAAACGCGTGGTGTCGTTGTTCCAGAACAGGATGTCGAACACCGGCGGTTCGTTGCCCAGCAGGTAGTTGTTGACCCAGTAGTTCCAGATCAGGTCATTGGGACGCATCCAGGCGAACACCTTGGCCATGTCGCGACCTTCCAATACCCCGGTCTGGTAGGAGTGGCGCTTGGCCGCTTCCAGCGTCTGCTCGTCGACGAACAGCGCCACCTGGGTGTCGAGGGTGGTGTCGAGCACGCTCACCATCAGGGTCAGGGCGTTGACCTTCTTCTCGCCCAACGCCGCGTAATGGCCCAGCAGCGCCGTGCAGGTGATACCACCGGAGCAGGCGCCGAGCATATTGATGTCTTTGCTGCCGGTGATCGCGGTGACCACATCGACCGCTTCCTTGAGCGCCTCGATATAGGTCGACAGGCCCCACTCGCGCTGGGCCTTGGTCGGGTTGCGCCAACTGATGATGAACGTTTGCTGGCCGTTGCGCAGGCAGAAACGCGCCAGGCTTTTATCCGGGCTCAAGTCGAATACATAGAATTTGTTGATCTGCGGCGGCACCACCAGCAGAGGGCGTTCATGCACTTGTTCGGTGATCGGTTTGTACTGGATCAACTCCAGCACATCGTTGCGAAACACCACCGCGCCTTCGGAGGTGCCCAGGCTCTTGCCCACTTCAAAGGCGCCCATGTTGACCTGGCTCGGCATGCCGCCGTTGTGCACCATGTCCTTGGCCAGGTGGGACAGGCCATCGAGCAGGCTTTTGCCGCCGGTTTCGAAGAAGCGTTTGACCGCCGCCGGGTTGGCCGCGCTGTTGGTGGGGGCCATGGCTTCGGTCATCAGATTGATCACGAAGTGGCCGCGGCTTATGTCCTGTTCCGACAGGTTGCTGTCGCCGATCCAGTCGTGCAGTTCCTTGCGCCACGCCAGGTAGGTTTGCAGGTAACGTTTGTAGAGCGGGTTCTGGCTCCAGGCCGGGTCGTGAAAGCGACGGTCATCGCTTTCCGGCGCCAGCGCCGATTTGCCGAACATGACGTTTTTCAGTTCCACCCCGAAATGGGCGACATGCTTGACGCTGTGCAACGGTTGCTTGATGGCTTGGGTCAGCACCATCTTCGCCGAGGCCAATAAATCCTTTTTGCGTAACGCGATGATCGGGTTCAACCCCAGGGTGTTCTCCGAGGCCTGGCGTTTCAAGTCATCGTTGTTCTTGTTACTCATCTACGACGCTCCATTGTCCGAAAGACGAGTACCGGCTACCGCTGCGCACCAAGTTTCGATACACAACACAAGCCAGGTACTGCGACTCGGGTGACCGTTGATACCGCATCGTCAAATGCAGGGAACTTGCCAGTTCCATTGGTTACCCGAGTTTAATTTTTTTCGCAAGCAGGCCAATCATTGGCCACGCGACAGGGCATTCAAGCAGATGAAATTAGAAAATGCTCTCTAAAGAGCAAGACGCCTGACTTAGAGCATCAGGCGTACGACCGACTCACTCGGGTCGCGGGTTTTACCGGCGGCCTTGAGTTCGGCGAGGTAGTCGGCCCACAACGTTTCCTGACGCACGGCCAGTTGGTAGAGGTAGTCCCAGGTGAATAGCCCGCTGTCATGACCGTCGTCGAAGGTCAATTTCAGTGCGTACTGGCCGGCCGGCTCGATCTTGGTCAGCCGAACATTCAGCTTGCCGAATTGCAGGATGGGTTTGCCGTGGCCCTGGACCTCGGCGGAAGGCGAGTGCACCCGCAGGAACTCGGCGGGCAGCTGGTAGACCTCATCGGGCCCGTAAGTGAGGCCGAGGGTGTTGGAGGTTTTGTGCAAATTAACAGCGGTGGGGAATTTCGGCATTGGGGACCCCTTGGGCTGCGAGCTACAAGCCGCGAGTTGAATGTGCTCAACGTGCGGCTTGTAGCTTACAGCTTGCGGCTTACAGAATGTACCGCGACAAGTCTTCGTTCTGCGCCAATTCGCCCAAGTGGCTGTTGACGTAGTCGGCATCGATCTTGATTGCTTCGCCATTCTGCGCACCGGCCATGTCGCCGGCGCTGAAGGACACTTCCTCAAGCAGGCGTTCAAGCAGTGTATGCAGGCGACGAGCACCGATGTTCTCGGTCTTCTCGTTGACCTGCCAGGCGATTTCCGCCAGGCGCTTGATGCCGTCCGCCTGGAACTCGATACCCAGCCCTTCGGTTTTCAACAGCTCACGGTATTGCTCGGTGAGCGAGGCATGCGGCTCGCTGAGGATGCGTTCGAAGTCGCCCGGTGTCAGCGCCTTGAGTTCCACGCGAATCGGCAAACGGCCCTGCAGCTCCGGCACCAGATCGCTTGGCTTGCTCAGGTGGAATGCACCGGAAGCAATGAACAGGATATGGTCGGTCTTGACCATGCCCAGCTTGGTGTTGACGGTGCAGCCTTCGATCAGCGGCAGCAGGTCGCGCTGCACGCCTTCACGGGAGACATCGACGCCGCCGGAGTTACCGCGCTTGGCCACCTTGTCGATCTCGTCGATAAACACGATGCCGTGCTGCTCGACCGCTTCGAGGGCCTTGGCCTTGAGTTCTTCCTCATTCACCAGGCGCCCGGCTTCTTCGTCGCGCACCAGCTTGAGCGCTTCCTTGACCTTGAGCTTGCGGCTTTTCTTCTTGCCCTTGCCCATGTTGGCGAACAGGTTCTGCAACTGGCTGGTCATTTCTTCCATGCCAGGCGGCGCGGAGATGTCGACGCCGGACACTTCGGCCACTTCGATTTCAATTTCCTTGTCGTCCAACTGGCCTTCGCGCAGGCGCTTGCGGAACAGTTGGCGCGTGTTGGAATCCGAAGCCGGTGCGGCGTCTTCGTTAAAGCCCATGCGCGCCGGTGGCAGCAGGGCGTCGAGGATACGTTCCTCGGCGGCGTCTTCGGCGCGGTGGCTGACCTTGGTCATTTCCTGTTCGCGCAGCATCTTCAGCGCAGCGTCGGCCAGATCGCGAATGATCGACTCGACGTCACGGCCTACATAACCCACTTCGGTGAACTTGGTGGCTTCGACCTTGATGAACGGGGCATTGGCCAGTTTGGCCAGGCGCCGGGCGATTTCGGTTTTACCCACGCCGGTCGGGCCGATCATCAGGATGTTCTTGGGCGTTACTTCAACGCGCAGTTCTTCTGGCAGTTGCATGCGGCGCCAGCGGTTACGCAGCGCGATGGCAACGGCGCGTTTGGCATCGTCCTGGCCGATGATATGGCGGTTGAGTTCATGGACGATTTCACGGGGAGTCATGGACATAATGTGTGGCGGCCCTCAAGCGCGAATAAGCCTGCGGCTTACTCGGCGAGGTCCTGCTCCTCAATGGTCTGGTTGTGGTTGGTGAACACGCAGATATCGCCGGCGATACCCAGGGCGGTCTCGACGATTTCCCGCGCTGACAGGTCGGTTTTCTTCAGCAGCGCACTGGCCGCGGCCTGGGCGTAGCCGCCGCCGGAGCCCATGGCAATCAGGCCATGTTCGGGCTCAACCACATCGCCATTGCCGGTGATGATCAAGGAAGCGTCTTTGTTGGCGACGGCCAGCATGGCTTCCAGGCGGCTGAGGGAGCGGTCGGTGCGCCATTCTTTGGCCAGCTCGACGGCGGCACGCACGAGGTGGCCCTGGTGTTTTTCCAGTTGGCCTTCGAAACGTTCAAAGAGGGTGAATGCATCGGCAGTGGCACCGGCGAAACCGGCGAGTACCTGGCCGTGGTACAGGCGACGCACTTTTTTCGCGTTGCCTTTCATCACGGTATTACCCAGGGAAACCTGGCCGTCGCCGCCCATGACGACTTTGCCGTGGCGACGTACTGAAACGATGGTGGTCAAGGGGAGAGTCTCCACGCAGCGGGGCGAAAATGCCCTGATGGAAACTCATATGGGGGTGGCGGGGGGGATTTCAACCATGGGGGTTTATGGCGGACGAGTGGTGTTTATCGGTCTGACACCCATTTCAGAGCGCTGCAAAACCAAATGTGGGAGGGGGCTTGCCCCCGATGGCGGTGTATCAGTCACCGAAAATATTGACTGGTCTACTGCTATCGGGGGCAAGCCCCCTCCCACATTCATGCTGGTGTGTCTTCGAAATCAGCGGCTCTGGCGCTGTTGTAACAACAGGTTGCTAAACCCGGCCCCGGCCAATTGCTTCTGCGCCACGGTCAGCTGTTCGCGGTTGCTGAATGGCCCCACCAACACGCGATACCAGGTGGCATCCTTCACCGTGCCGGACTCCACTGTCACCGTCTGGCCCAGCAGGATGATCTGGGCACGCACGCGGTCGGCGTCCGCTTGTTTGGGAAACGAGCCTGCCTGCAGGAAGAACTTGGTCACCGGTGCGGCCTTGGTTTCCGCCACTGGCGGTGCCGGCGGCGGGGTGATGCCGGCCAGTGCCGCCTGGGCTCGTGCGGTATCGATCTTGGCGGCTTCGGCCGGGGTGACCGGCGTGGTCGGCACTTGCGGCGTCGGCAGAGTTTTCTCCGGCACAGCGTCAGGCGGCACGATCACTTCCGATTCCGGCAACAGCGTGTAGAAGTCGTATTTCGGCTTCACCGGCGCCGTAGGGCTTGGTGTGGTCTTGTTGGCTTCAGCGATCTTCGAAGCTTTCTGCTGCTCTTGTTTGACCCGTTTGACGTCGTCGCCCTGGCCTGGGTCCAGCTTCATCAGAAACACGATAAAGGCGCCGACCGTAAGGCCGATGGCCATCCACAACCAGCCCGGGATCGGCTTTTTCGCCGGGGCCTGGTAGCGGCTGGCGCCGCGCTTGGGTGCAGGTTTTTTCTTGGCAGCCAACTTACATACGCTCCAGAGTTTCCAGGCCCAACAGTTCCAGGCCTTGCTTGAGGGTCCGTCCAGCCAGTGCGGCGAGGCGCAGGCGACTCTGCTTGTGGGCTTCGTCGTCGGCGGTGAGGATCGGGCAGTTCTCGTAGAAACTGGAGAACAACCCGGCCACTTCGTACAAATAGGTGCACAGGATATGTGGCGTGCCTTTTTCGCCGACGCTGTTCAGCACTTCGCCGAATTGCGCCAGCTTGGCGGCCAGGTCCTGTTCATGGGGAGCGTCCAGCACGATCTGGCCTTCGACTTGGCTGAAGTCCTTGCCCAGTTTGCGGAACACGCCGGCCACGCGGGTGTAGGCGTACAGCAGGTACGGCGCCGTATTGCCTTCGAAGTTGAGCATCAGCTCGAAGTTGAAGCTGTAGTCACTGGTGCGGTGCTTGGACAGGTCGGCGTATTTCACCGCGCCGATCCCCACCACACGGGCGATGTTGCGCAAGTCGGCTTCGGCCAGCTCCGGGTTCTTTTCCTTCACCAGGTTATAGGCACGGTCCTGGGCTTCGTTGAGCAGGTCGATCAGCTTGACGGTGCCGCCGTCGCGGGTTTTGAACGGGCGGCCGTCGGCGCCGTTCATGGTGCCGAAGCCCATGTGTTCCATATGCATCGGGTGGGTGACGAAACCGGCGCGACGCGCCACTTCGAACACCTGCTGGAAGTGCAGGGCCTGGCGCTGGTCGACGAAGTACAGTGCACGGTCCGCCTTGAGCACGCCACTGCGGTAGCGTACCGCCGCGAGGTCGGTGGTGGCGTACAGATAGCCGCCATCGGCCTTGACGATGATCACCGGCAGCGGCTCGCCGTCGGCGGTCTTGAATTCTTCGAGGAACACGCACTGCGCGCCGTTGCTTTCCACCAGCAGGCCCTTGGCCTTAAGGTCGTTGACCACATTGATCAGGTCGTCGTTGTAGGCGCTTTCGCCCATCACGTCGGCCATGGTCAGTTTGACGTTGAGCAGGGTGTAGATCTGCTGGCAGTGGGCCAGGGAGATATCGCGGAAGCGGTTCCACAGCGCCAGGCATTCTTCGTCGCCGGCCTGCAGCTTGACCACCAGGCCACGGGCGCGGTCGGCAAACTCTTCGGATTCGTCGAAGCGCTTCTTGGCGGCGCGGTAGAAGTTCTCCAGGTCCGACAGCTCATCGCTGGTGATCGGGTTTTCTTGCAGGTACGCCATCAGCATGCCGAACTGGGTGCCCCAGTCGCCCACGTGGTTCTGGCGGATCACGGTGTCGCCGAGGAATTCCAGCACCCGTGCCACGCCGTCGCCAATGATGGTCGAGCGCAAGTGGCCGACGTGCATCTCTTTGGCCAGGTTGGGCGCCGACAGGTCGATGACCACGCGCTGGTTGTCGCCGGCCTTGCGCACGCCGATGCGGGCATCGGCCAGCGCGGCGTCCAGGCGCGAGGCCAGGGCCTGGGTGTTCTGGAAAATATTGATAAAGCCCGGGCCGGCGATTTCGGCCTTGCTCACCTGCGGGTCGGCCGGCAGGGCGGCGATGATTTTTTCCGCCAGGTCGCGCGGCTTCATGCCGGCCGGCTTGGCCAGCATCATCGCGATATTGCTGGCGAAGTCGCCGTGGGTCTTGTCACGGGTGTTCTCCACCTGAATCGCCGGCGTCAGGCCTTCAGGCAACACACCTTCGTTGACGAGTTGGGTGAGGGCTTGTTGGATCAGCTGGCGAATGGTGTCTTTCATGGTGTTCTCTTTCGACCGCAAGCGGCGGCGCGCGATGCGCAGGTGGAAAAACTGGGCATTATCCGTGGCGGGGGCGGGCTTGCCAACCTTCGCGGGACCTGTGGCCAGGCTTAATACAAATCTACCGGGTCTACGTCCAGCGACCATCTCACCTGGCGACCGCTCGGCATTTGCTCCAGCGCAAGTAACCAGCTACTTAACAGGCGATGCAAGGGGGCTCGCGCGCTGGCTTGCAGCAGCAGCTGTGCCCGATAACGTCCAGCGCGGCGCTCCATGGGCGCGGGCACCGGGCCAAGCAGTTCGATGCCGGTCAGACCCAACTCACCGAGCAAACGTTCGGCGGCGCTGCACGCTTCATCCAGAAAACCTTCGGCCTGCCCCGGTTTATGCGCCTCGGCGCGCAGCAGCGCCAAGTGTGCGAACGGCGGCAGGCCGGCGGAACGGCGTTCGCTCAGGGCCTGTTCGGCAAAGGCGAAATAGCCTTGCTCGGTCAGTTGGATCAGCAACGGATGGTCGGCCAGGTGCGTCTGGATAATCACTCGCCCGGGCTCCTCGGCCCGTCCCGCGCGGCCGGCGACCTGCACGATCAACTGCGCCATGCGCTCGCTGGCGCGGAAATCACCGGAGAACAGGCCGCCGTCGGCGTCCAGGATCGACACCAGGGTCACCCGAGGGAAGTGATGGCCTTTGGCAAGCATCTGGGTGCCCACCAGAATGCACGGGTGGCCCTTCTGGATGGTGGCAAACAGTTGGTTCATCGCGTCCTTGCGCGACGTGCTATCGCGGTCGACCCGCAGCACCGGGTAATCCGGGAACAGAATGCCCAGGCGCTCTTCGGCGCGTTCGGTGCCCGCGCCGACCGGCCGCAGGTCCACCTTGCCACACTGCGGGCAGTGGCGCGGCACCCGCTCCACATGGCCGCAGTGATGGCAGCGCAACTCGCCGTAGCGCTGGTGCACGGTCATACGCGCGTCGCAGCGTTCGCACTCGGACATCCAGCCGCAGTCATGGCACAGCAGGGTGGGGGCAAATCCACGACGGTTGAGGAACACCAGCACTTGCTGGCCGGCGGCAAGGGTCTGGCCGATGGCTTGTTGCATCGGCCCGGAAATACCACTGTCCAGCGGACGGCTTTTCACGTCCAGACGCAGGAAGCGTGGCTGCTTGGCGCCACCGGCCCGCTCATTCAAGCGTAGGAGCCCGTACCGGCCGGTGTAGGCGTTGTGCAAGCTCTCCAAGGATGGTGTGGCTGAGCCCAGCACAATCGGAATGTCTTCCTGGCGCGCGCGCACCAGTGCCAGGTCGCGGGCGTGATAGCGCAAGCCTTCCTGCTGCTTATAGGAGCCGTCGTGCTCCTCGTCGATGATGATCAGCCCGGGGTTTTTCATCGGCGTGAACAGCGCCGAACGTGTGCCGATGATGATGTCGGCCTCGCCGTCCCGCGCTGCCAGCCAGGACTCCAGGCGCTCGCGGTCGTTGACCGCCGAATGCACCAGGGCGATACGCGCGTTGAAGCGCTGTTCGAAGCGCGCCAGGGTTTGCGGGCCGAGGTTGATCTCAGGGATCAACACCAGGGCTTGTTTGCCGGCCTGCAGGGTTTCGCGGATCAGTTGCAAATAGACTTCGGTCTTGCCGCTACCAGTGACCCCGGCCAGCAGGAATGCGTGGAAACTGTCGAAGCCGGCACGAATGGCTTCATAGGCGGCGCGTTGCTCGGCGTTCAGCGGCAGTTCCGGTTGGGCCAGCCAATGTTCGTGGCGAGGGTCTGGGGCATGCTTGCGGATTTCCACCTGCACCAGGCCTTTGGCGAGCAGCAGGTCGAGGCTGTCCTTGCTCAACATCAGCTTGCTCAGCAACTGATGGGCTACGCCATGGGGGTGTTGGGCCAGCGTCGCCAAGGCTTCGCGCTGACGCGGCGCGCGGGCGATGCGTGGGTCGTCCAGGCGCGCGCCAGGCACCGTCGACCAGAAACGCTCCTGGCGCGCCTCGGCCAGTTCGCCCTGACGCAGCAACACCGGCAGCGCCCAACTCAGGGTGTCGCCCAGGCTGTGCTGGTAATACTGGGCGGTCCACAAGCACAGCTTGAACAGCGCCGGTGGCAGCGGCGGCGTGGCGTCGAGGATCGCCACGGCCGGCTTGAGTTTCTCGGCGGGCACTTCGCTGTGGTCGGCAACTTCCACCAAGATGCCGATCATTTCCCGCCGGCCGAACGGCACACGTACCCGCATGCCCGGCTGCAACTGCGCACGCAACACGCCGGCCGGCGCCCGGTAATCGAACAGGCGGCGCAGGGGCGAAGGCAGGGCGAGGCGCAAAATGGCGTCGGGCACGCGGGGAGTCTCATATAAAGGCAGGCGGTGGCGCAGGGGCGCGAGCCTAGCAGAGGAGGGCGTTAATGGGTATGCCGTGGTTTTCTGATGAAAGGGGCTTGCTGACGGTAAGGTCCGCTTGCGCGATTGCAAAGGTCTGGTAGAATCCGCGGCCTAATTACGTGCGGTATTCGACAATAGTGTCGAGTGGCGGCACGCTAGCCCGAGGAAGTCACCATGAAAGCCGATATCCATCCAGCGTACGAAACCATCGAAGTAACCTGCAGCTGCGGCAACAAGTTCGAAACCCGTTCGAACCTGTGCAAGCCACTGGGTACTGACGTATGCAACGAGTGCCACCCGTTCTACACCGGTAAGCAGAAAACTCTGGACACCGGCGGCCGTGTACAGCGCTTTGCTGACCGTTTCGGTGCTTTCGGTGCCAAAAAGGCCTAAGGCCGATCAACTTGGGAAGCCGCTGCGGTTTTTCCATGCTGATGAAAAAGGCGTCCCTTGTGGGCGCCTTTTTTGTGCCTGGGATTTGGCTGTCGGCGGTTCAGGCCGAGGTGTTTTGCCCGGCGCCGGCGTCCTTGGTCCAGGTGGAAGTGCAGCGCGTGGTGGACGGCGACACCGTACGCCTCAAGGATGGCCGCAGTGTGCGCATGATCGGCCTCAATGCGCCGGAAACCGGTAAAAAGGGGCGGCCGGACGAGCCGTTCGCCGTCGCCGCGCGCGAGCGCCTGCAAGCCTTGGTGCAGGCCAGTGACGGGCGGGTCGGCCTGGTGCCGGGGCGCGAAGCCAAGGATCACTATGGGCGAACCCTGGCCCATCTCTACGGCGCCAATGGCCGCAATCTGGAAGCGCAATTGCTCGCCGATGGGCTGGGGTTTCAGGTGGGCGTCGCGCCGAATATCGATCTGGTGGCCTGTCAGCAGGCGGCCGAAAACAGCGCGCGCAAAGCGCGAGTGGGGCTGTGGCGGCAATCGCCGGTGCGCTCGGTGGCGCAAATCAAACGTTCCGGGTTCGCAGTCATCAACGGGCAAGTCCGGAGTATCGAACGCAATCGTGGCGGAGTCTGGATCGAGTTACAGGGCTCATTGGTATTACGCATTGCACCCGATCAGGCCCGACAATTCGACTCGCGCCTGCTCACTGGTCTGCAAGGCAAGACCGTCGAGGCCCGTGGCTGGGTACAGGATCGCTCCCGGCGGGGTGGCTTTAAAAACCATCAAGCGCGCTGGTTAATGCCGCTGACCGATTCCAGCATGCTGAAAGTGCAGCGCGAATAAAAAATTGTAGACATTTTTTTATAGGATTGTGAACAGTCCAGCCCTTATATCCCGTGGCCTTAGACCAAAGTACGGCGCTTTGGGGCCTTGACACCGGTGACTGCCCAGTCTTGTAGGGGCTTTACGACACGCGTATCCTCGGCGGTCCGTCGACCAACAGTAAAAGCGGAATGCCGATATGTCTGATTTGAAAACTGCCGCTCTCGAATATCATGCCCATCCTCGTCCAGGAAAGCTGAGTGTAGAGCTCACCAAAGCCACCGCCACCGCCCGCGACCTGTCGCTGGCCTACAGCCCTGGCGTGGCCGAGCCCGTACGTGAAATCGCTCGCGACCCCGAGCTGGCGTACAAGTACACCGGCAAAGGCAACCTGGTTGCAGTGATTTCCGATGGCACCGCGATTCTCGGCCTGGGCAACCTCGGCCCATTGGCGTCCAAACCAGTCATGGAAGGTAAAGGCGTGCTGTTCAAGCGCTTTGCCGGCATCGACGTGTTCGACATCGAAGTCGATTCCGAGAGCCCGCAGGCTTTCATCGACACCGTCAAACGCATCTCCATCACCTTCGGTGGCATCAACCTGGAAGACATCAAGGCACCTGAGTGCTTCGAGATCGAAAAGGCCCTGATCGAGCAGTGCGACATTCCGGTATTCCACGATGACCAGCACGGCACCGCGATCGTAACCGCGGCCGGCATGATCAACGCCCTGGAAATCGCTGGCAAAACCCTGGCTGACGCCAAGATTGTTTGCCTGGGCGCCGGCGCGGCGGCTATCTCTTGCATGAAGCTGATCGTCAGCATGGGCGCCAAGCTGGAGAACATCTACATGGTCGACAGCAAGGGCGTGATCCAGTCCGAGCGTACCGATCTGAACCAGTACAAGGCGATGTTTGCCCACCCGTCCTCCAAGCGCACCCTGGCTGACGCCCTGAACGGTGCCGACGTGTTCGTCGGCCTGTCCGGCCCGAACCTGCTGAGCGCCGAAGGCCTCAAGTCCATGGCGGCCAACCCGATCGTGTTCGCCTGCTCCAACCCGGACCCTGAAATCGCGCCTGAACTGGCTCACGCCACCCGTAACGACGTGATCATGGCCACTGGCCGTTCGGACTACCCGAACCAGGTCAACAACGTGTTGGGCTTCCCGTTCATCTTCCGTGGCGCCCTGGACGTTCGCGCCAAGCGCATCAACGAAGAAATGAAAGTAGCGGCCGCCAACGCCCTGCGTGAACTGGCAAAACTGCCAGTCCCTCAGGACGTTTGCGACGCCTACGGTGGCGCCAAGCTGGAATTCGGTCGTGAGTACATCATTCCGAAGCCAATGGACAAACGCCTGATCACCGTGATCTCCGACGCCGTAGCCAAGGCTGCGATCGAGACCGGTGTGGCCACCCTGCCGTATCCGAAGCACTACCCGCTGCAAAGCGTGGATGATGTGTTCAACGGCTAAGCCGTAGACCCATAAAAAAACCCGGCTCAGAACGCCGGGTTTTTTTATGGGGAAGTTTCAAGCTGCAAGCGGCAAGTTCAAGACCGGCCCACAGCAGCTCTTAACTTGCCGCTTGTAGCTGACAGCTTGCCGCTCTCTAAAAGAGATCGATCGGCGCGCCTTCATCCGCCGGCAGCGGGCTGCCCGGCACGACGCCATTGCCCAGTTCGTTGACCGACGGCGGCGTATCTTCGCTCTTGAACAGTTCGAAATACGCATTCGGCGTGCTTGGCGAGGCAGCGCGGCCGCTGATCGGGTCGATCCTCAGGCTGAGGATGCCTTCTGGTTCCGGCTGGGTGTGCAGCGGCTTGTCCTTCAAGGCTGCGCCCATGTAGCTCATCCAGATCGGCAGCGCGACGGTGCCACCGAACTCGCGGCGACCGAGGCTTTCCGGCTGGTCATAGCCGGTCCATACCGTGGTGACGTAGTCGCCGTTGTAGCCGGAGAACCAGGCGTCCTTGGATTCGTTGGTGGTGCCGGTCTTGCCTGCGATATCTGCGCGGCCCAGGGCCAGGGCGCGGCGGCCGGTGCCCTTCTTGATCACATCTTCCAGGATGCTGTTGAGGATGTAGGTGGTACGGCCATCCACGACACGTTCGGCCACAGCCGGTGCCTGCGGTTCGCTAGGGGCGCTAGGGTTGGCGGCTGCCGGAGTCGTGCCGGGCGTTGGCTCGATGGTGATCCCGCCGTGGCTCGGCGCAGCCAGGCCATCGGTGGCAACTACGCCGTTGACCACATCGCCCGGCACCCGTGGCGGGTTGGCAGTGAACAGGGTGTCGCCATTGCGGCTTTCGATCTTGTCGATCAGGTACGGCGTGATCTTGTAGCCGCCGTTGGCAAAGGTGCTCCAGCCGGTGGCGATTTCCATCGGCGTGAGGGTGGCGGTGCCCAGGGCCAACGACAGGTTCGGCGGCAGGTCCGACTTGTTGAAGCCAAAGCGCGTGATGTAGTCGATGGTCTTGCCGACGCCCATGGCTTGCAGCAGACGGATCGATACCAGGTTACGTGACTTGTACAACGCCTCGCGGATACGGATCGGGCCAAGGAAGGTGTTGGTGTCGTTCTTCGGGCGCCAGACCTTGTCCAGGTACTCGTCGACGAACACGATAGGCGCATCGTTGACCAGGCTGGCGGCGGTGTAGCCGTTGTCCAGTGCGGCGCTGTAGATGAACGGTTTGAAGCTCGAACCGGGCTGGCGCTTGGCCTGGGTGGCGCGGTTGTAGTTGCTCTGCTCGAACGCGAAACCGCCGACCAGGGCGCGAATCGCACCGTTCTGCGGATCCAGCGACACCAGTGCGCCCTGGGCCAGCGGCACCTGGCTGAACTTCAAGCTGTCGTCCTTCTGGCGTTGCACGCGGATCAAGTCGCCCACTTGCGCGACGTCCGACGGCTGCTTGGGCATGGCGCCCATGCTGTTGGTGTTCAGGAAAGGGCGCGCCCATTTCATGCTGTCCCAGGCCACATGGGCCTCGCCGGTACGGGTCAGCACTTGCAGGCCGTCTTTTTTCACCTGAGTGACGATGGCGGGTTCCAGGCCGCTGATGGGGCGCTGTTTGCTCAATTCTGCGGTCCAGGCGCTGAGTGTCTTGCCCGGCAGGCGCGATTCAGGGCCGCGATAGCCGTGGCGCTGGTCGTAGGAAATCAGACCGGAATGCACCGCATCGTTGGCGATTTCCTGCAGGTCGCTCGGAACCGTGGTGGTCACGCGGAAGCCTTCGGTGTAGGCATCGCTGCCGTAGCGGCCGACCATCTCGGCGCGGGCCATTTCGGCGATATACGGTGCGTTCACTTCCGGCGTCGGTACGTGATAGCTGGCGTTCAGCGGTTCGGCCACGGCGCTTTCGTAAGCGGCTTGGTCGATCTTGCCCAGCTTGTACATGCGCCCCAGGATCCAGTCGCGTCGCTCTTTGCTACGCGCCGGGTTGGCCAGGGGGTTGAAGCGTGAAGGCGCCTTGGGCAGACCGGCGATCATGGCCATCTGCGCCAGGCTGGCGTCGCGGATGGACTTGCCGTAGTACACCTGGGAGGCGGCTTCGATGCCGTAGGCGCGGTTGCCCAGGTAGATCTTGTTGACGTACAGCTCAAGAATCTCGTCCTTGGTCAGCTGTCGCTCGATCTGCAGTGCCAGCAGGATTTCAGTGGCTTTGCGCGAAAAGCTGCGCTCGCTGGTGAGGAAGAAGTTCTTCGCCACCTGCATGGTGATGGTGCTGCCACCGGATTGAATGTGTCCGCTTTTTACCAACTGTGTGGCGGCGCGCACCAGGCTGCTGGGGTCGACACCATAGTGGTTGGCGAAATTATCGTCCTCGGCCGACAGCAGGGCGCTGATGAAATTAGGCGGAATGTCGGCAAAACGGATCGGTGTGCGGCGCATTTCGCCGAACTCCGCGATGAGTTTTTCATCGCTGCTGTAGACCCGCAAAGGAATCTGCAACTGGATACTTCTAAGGGCCTCTACCGACGGCAAACCCGGACTAAGGTAGAGGTACGCCCCGCTGAGCACGAGCAACAGCCCGCAGACGATGGCGACAATGGAGTACCCGAAAAACTTCAGCAGACGAATCAAGGCTTTTGGATTTCCAGAGAAAAGAATGGGTTAGGCGTCGGGGCATGCATGGCAAATGATGGATCAACCCGAGCTGCAGATAAAAAGCGGGAAAAAACGCTGGGCATTAAAGCATTTTCGGCCTGGGGCGTCATTCGCGCCTCTGCAACAAGTCGACCGAATGCACGGCGTCCCGCGGCAACCAGGCGGTATGACAGGCAATGTTCTAGGGAGTTTTATGGGAAAGGGATTATTCAGGCGAAAAGTCGATACCTTGCTGGGCATCGATATCAATGACACGGCCATCATGCTGGTCGAACTGGGGCGCTCGCCCGCAGGTTACAGCGTTCAAGGTTATGTCACGCAGGGGCTGCCCGCCGGGGCGGTGGTCGACGGTGCGTTCCTGGACCTGGACGGCATCGGCCAGGCGTTGCACACCGCTTTGCTCAAGTTGCAGACGAGGGTTCGGCGTGCAGCGGTCGCAGTGACCGGGCCATCGGTCATTACGCGACTCATCGAGCTGGAGGCGGGGCTTACTGACGAAGCGATGCTGGCTATGGTCGAGCGGGAGGCCGAGCAGTACATTCCTTATCCATTGGATGACATGGCCATCGACTTTCAAGTCCAGGGGCGCTCGGTTCACGAGGCGGCGCGGGTCGAGGTGTTGCTGGTGGCATGCCTGAAAGAACATGTCGAAGCCCGCGAGGCGGTTTTGGCCATGGCCGGGCTCATACCGGCGGTGGTCGATGTTGAAGCGTTTGCATTGGCGCGCGCGAGCAGTCAGGATTTCGCCAGCTTCACGCCGTGCAATCGCGTCGACGGCGCACAATGGGCCGTGGATGCCCAAGGGATGGGAGTTGCTTGCGGGCTGGCCCTGAGGAGTTTCGCTTGAAGACACGAATCAATCTTTTGCCCTGGCGCCAAGCCCAGGCTGAACGGCGCCGTCACTATTTTGTGGCGTTGCTTCTGGCGTTCGTGTGCACGGCGTTGGTCGTCGTTTGGCTGGCGGATCAGGTTATCGACCAAGCGATCGATCGGCAGGTGACGCGTAATAGCCACCTTAGCAAGGACGTCGCCACTCAGGATTCCAGTATCAAGACCCTTGGCGACCTAGAGGTGCAAAGCCAGCAACTGGCTGAGCGGATGAAAGTCGTGCAGGACCTGCACAGCGGCCACTCATCCGGTGCCCGATTGTTGGATCAGTTGGCCCGTGCGGTGCCCGATGGCGTGCATCTGCATGAGGTCGTGGCCAAAGGCGATACGCTGAGTATCAGCGGCACCGCCGAATCCAGCCAGGATATCGCCCAATTGATGCGTCGTCTGGAAGCATCGGAGGGCGCCCATGGGGCTCGTTTGCAGCATGTGCGCACCGAAGGCGCGCAAGGCAGCAATGGATTCCAGCTGATGGTGCGCCAGGGAGCGTCCTTCGAGGCCCAGCCATGAGCCGGCCCAGGCTCGAATTTTCCGCGTTCTCTCACCGCGCTGCAAAATGGCCCTTACCTGGCAAGGTCTTGCTGGGCTGTGCCTTGGGCGGCCTGGTGCTGGCAATGGGTGAGCTGATGCAGCTTGGCCCCGCCCGCGCCCGGTTGCAGCAGGCGCAAGTGCAAGAGATGGCCCTGCAACGGCAGCTCGCGGAATCAGCTGTTTTAGCGTCCGAGCTCGAAGAGCGCGCTCGTCAGCTCCAACTCAAGCAGGCCCAGGTCGAGGGGCTGTTGCGACAGTTGCCGGGTGGGCCCCAGATGCCAGGCATGCTGGAAGACATCGCCCGATTGGCCTTGGCCAATGGCTTGGTGATCGAGTCCGTGCTCCCCCAGGATGAACAACTGCGGCCTCTGTATGCCGAGCAGCCCGTGCAGATCGGCCTCACTGGCGCCTATCACGACCTCGCCTCGTTCGTCAGTGCCTTGGCTGATCTGTCACGATTTACCACGGTGCATGAGATGCGCCTGCAAGCGGATGGCCGCTTGTTGCGGCTTGACCTGCAGGCCAGGATCTACCGGCGTGTGCTGCCATCGTCGGTGAGGGATGAGGCTGAGCCGTCGCCGTTGCGCAACCCGCGCTTTATCTACCGTGCCGCCGGCCTGCGCGACCCGTTCCAGCCGTTGAGCTTGCAGGTCGAGCATGTGGCAGGGCGGCGCGCGCCTGGGCCGGACCCGATGCGGCCAAGGGGGCTGCTGGAGGGGCTTGCCCTGGACCAATTCGAAATGGTCGGCACGCTCTCTCGTGGGGCGCAGACCTTCGCCCTGCTGCGGGTGGCGTCCACGGTGCATCGCCTGGCAGTCGGCGATTACCTGGGGCCCGATTATGGTCGAGTCACGGCCATTCATGACAACCATATCGAATTGGTCGAGCTGTTTCCCGATAAACAGGGTGCCTGGCTGGAGCGCCCACGAACCCTCGTGCTGAACGTCAACTCATAACGGAATCAAGCAAATGAAAAGGACTTTCCTGTCCTTCGGTGTAGCGCTATGGATAGCGCTTACGGCACCGATGGCTGCCGCTGTGCCCAATCGTGTGGACCTCATCCAATTGCCGCCCCCTGGCAGGGCGGTGGTGAGTGCCTTTAGTGGCGAACCGCTCAACCTCAATTTCCAGAACATCGAGGTACGTGCCGTGCTGCAGCAGATCGCCGATGTTGCAGGCCTGAACCTGGTCGCCGGCGACGACGTGCAGGGCACGATCACACTGCGCCTCAAAGGCGTGCCGTGGGATCAGGCCCTCGACCTGGTGCTGCAAGCCAAGGGGTTGGACAAGCGGATCAAGGCCGGGGTATTGCTGGTTGCGCCCGCCGAGGAGTTGGCGGCCCGCGAACTGCTGACGCTGGAATCACGCAAACAAATGGCCGACTTGGCGCCGTTGCGTCGCGAGCTGTTGCAGGTCAACTACGCCAAGGCGGCGGACCTGGCCAAGCTGTTCCAATCAGTGACCGGCCTGGAAGGTGCTACCGACGAGCGCGGTTCGGTGGCGGTGGACGATCGCACCAATAACATCATCGCTTACCAGACCGGCGAACGCCTCGACGAGCTGCGAAGGATCGTGGCGCAGCTGGATATTCCGGTGCGCCAGGTCATGATCGAAGCGCGAATCGTGGAGGCCAACGTCGATTACGACAAAAGCCTGGGCGCGCGCTGGGGTGGGCGGCTTGCGCGCGGCAACTGGCAGGCCGGCGGTATGCCTAAGCCGCTGCCGGAGGGCGCGCAACCCCCGGAGAACCCACCCAGCTCGCCGTTTGTCGATCTGGGCGCGGTGACGGCGTCGTCCGGTCTGGGTGTGGCCTATATCACCGACAATCTTCTGCTGGACCTGGAACTGACGGCGATGGAGAAGACCGGCAATGGTGAAATCGTCTCGCAGCCCAAAGTGGTGACCTCCGACAAGGAGACCGCGCGCATCCTCAAGGGCACCGAGATTCCGTATCAGGAGTCCAGCTCCAGCGGCGCGACATCGGTGTCGTTCAAGGAGGCCTCGTTGTCGCTGGAAGTCACCCCGCAGATCACCCCCGACGACCGGGTGATCATGGAGGTGAAAGTCACCAAGGATGAGCCCGACTATCTCAACCGGCTCAATGACGTACCGCCGATCAAGAAAAACGAGGTCAATGCCAAGGTCCTCGTCAGGGATGGCGAGACCATCGTGATCGGTGGAGTTTTCTCCAATACCCAAAGCAAAGTGGTAGATAAAGTGCCATTTTTGGGCGATGTGCCGTATCTTGGCCGCCTTTTCCGGCGCGATATGCTGGCGGAGAAAAAATCCGAGCTGCTGGTATTCCTGACTCCGCGTATTATGAATAACCAGGCGATTGCTGTGAGTCGTTGATTCTGTGCGAAATTTGATTCTTGTAGGACCGATGGGGGCTGGAAAAAGCACCATCGGCCGTTTGCTGGCCAAAGAGCTGCGCCTGCCATTCAAAGACTCCGATAAGGAAATTGAATTGCGCACGGGTGCCAATATCCCGTGGATCTTCGATAAAGAAGGCGAACTGGGCTTTCGCGACCGTGAGCAGGCGATGATCGCCGAACTGTGCGGCTGCGATGGCGTGGTATTGGCTACCGGCGGTGGCGCGGTGATGCGCGATGAAAATCGCCGAGCGCTGCATGCCGGTGGTCGGGTGGTCTATCTGCATGCGTCGGTCGAGCAGCAGGTGGGCCGTACCGCTCGTGATCGCAATCGCCCTTTGCTGCGCACCGCCGACCCGGCGAAAACCTTGCGCGATCTGCTGGCGCTGCGCGATCCGCTGTATCGGGAAATCGCCGATCTGGTGGTAGAAACCGATGAGCGACCGCCACGCATGGTGGTGCTGGACATTCTCGAACGCCTGCAACGGCTGCCTCCCCGTTAAAGCCAGGGGCGAAATGCGCTATTCTCGGCGTCGCGCCATCACCCTGAGCGGTGTGGCGTAGAGCCATCAGGCAGCGTCGGACCTCGACGTTACCGGTCGTCAATTCATCTCTCACGCGGGGACACATGCAGACACTTAAGGTCGATCTAGGCGAGCGCAGCTACCCGATCCACATTGGCGAGGGTCTGTTGGACCTGCCCGAGTTGCTCGCGCCGCATATTGCCGGGCGGCAAGTGGCGATCATCTCCAACGAAACAGTCGCGCCGCTGTATCTTGAGCGTCTGAGCCGCAGTCTGGCGGCCTACTCAGTGATTTCCGTGGTGCTGCCCGACGGCGAAGCCCACAAGAACTGGCAAACCCTGCAGCTGATCTTCGATGGCCTGCTGACGGCGCGCCATGACCGGCGTACCACGGTGGTCGCCCTTGGCGGCGGCGTGATCGGCGATATGGCCGGTTTTGCCGCCGCCTGCTACCAGCGCGGCGTGGACTTTATCCAGGTGCCAACCACCCTGTTGTCCCAGGTCGATTCGTCGGTGGGCGGCAAGACCGGCATCAACCATCCGCTGGGCAAGAACATGGTCGGCGCGTTCTATCAGCCCAATGCTGTGCTGATCGACACCGCCACCCTCAACACTCTGCCACCGCGTGAGTTGTCGGCGGGTCTGGCGGAAGTCATCAAGTACGGGCTGATCTGCGATGAGCCCTTCCTGACTTGGCTGGAAGAGCACATGGACGCCTTGCGCGGTCTCGATCAGGTGGCGCTCACTGAAGCGATTTCCCGCTCCTGCGCGGCCAAGGCGCTGGTGGTGAACGCCGACGAACGCGAATCCGGCGTACGGGCCACCCTGAACCTGGGCCACACCTTTGGGCATGCGATCGAAACCCACATGGGCTATGGTGTGTGGTTGCATGGCGAGGCGGTGGCGGCTGGTACGGTGATGGCCATGGAAATGTCACACCGCCTGGGCTGGATTAGCGCCGACGAGCGTGATCGCGGTATCCGCCTGTTCCAGCGTGCCGGGTTGCCGGTCATTCCGCCACAGGAGATGACCGAGGCGGACTTCCTCGAACATATGGCGATAGACAAGAAAGTGATCGACGGTCGAATGCGACTGGTGCTGCTGCGCCGCATGGGCGAAGCCGTAGTGACCGACGATTATCCGAAAGAGATTTTACAGGCCACGCTGGGAGCGGATTACCGCGCCCTGGCCCAGCTTAAAGGTTAATAAGATTCTCATGACTAGTTTGCATGCCGACGAGGCGTTCCTCGGCCATTACCAGTTAAGCCACGACCCTTTCGCTCCACGGGTGCCTGGTTTCAAATTTTTCCCGGCCCAGCGCAAGCCGGTGCTCGGACAGCTTCATCATCTCGCGCGCTAT
The DNA here is from genome assembly GCF_007858255.1 of Pseudomonas rhodesiae. Classification (GTDB taxonomy): domain Bacteria; phylum Pseudomonadota; class Gammaproteobacteria; order Pseudomonadales; family Pseudomonadaceae; genus Aquipseudomonas; species Aquipseudomonas rhodesiae. The sequence continues at coordinate 209,843 of NZ_VFEU01000001.1, forward strand.
AGCCAACTGCTGCTGGTAGTGACCGGTCCCTTGGGCAGCGGCAAGACCTTGCTGCGCCAGGCCCTGGTAGCCAGCACTAATAAGCAATCGGTGCAGAGCGTGGTGGTGTCGGCCCGTGGTGCCACCGATGCGGCCGGTGTTCTGAGCCAGGTAGCCCAGGCGCTGGACGTGTCCACTGCCGAGCCGAACGCAATCCTCAAGCAGGTGGTGCAGTTGGGTCTGACCGGGCAGGAAGTCTATCTGCTGGTGGACGATGCCGAGCAGCTCGACGAGTCGGCACTGGAAGCCCTGCTGGCGCTGGCCGCGGGCACGCCGGAGGGTCGCCCTCATGTGTTCCTGTTTGGTGAGTCTTCGTTGATCGCCGATCTTGAGCAGATCAGTGGCGATCAGGAGCTGTTCCACGTTATCGAATTGCAGCCCTACGAAGAAGAAGAGACCCGCGAATACCTGGCTCAGCGCCTCGAAGGCGCGGGGGCCGGCATCGAACTTTTCTCCGCTGCGCAGATCTCTGATATTCACGAAAGCGCAGGCGGCTGGCCTGGCAACATCAACCAGGTTGCCCGCGATGCCATGATCGAAGCCATGATTGCCAGCCGCTCTGCGGTCAAGCGTCCAAAGATGGGGTTCACTATGCCGAAGAAGCACGTACTGGCCATTTCCGCAGTGGTCGTGGTCGCCGTTGCCGCCGCCTGGTTGATCCCGGGTCGCAGCAAGGCACCTACTACTGCCGGCACGCCTGCCGAGCAGGCGCAATTGCCGCTGGGCAAGCCTACGCCGAATGTAGAGTTCGCCAACTCCGGCCAGCCGACCAATCTGCCGATGGTGGGCCAGCCGGTGATGCGTGGTCCGCTCGCCGAAGAGGCTGGCGGCATTTCCGAAGGCGACGACGGCGTGCCGGTGGAAGGCTCCAGCGCCACGCCGCCGACCGTGACCACCACCGCACCGCCTGCAGGCGTGCCTGCGGGTCAGCCTGCGGCCAACCCAGCGCCGACTGTCGCTACCGCCAAACCTGCACCGGTCACCAAGCCTGTGGTCGCAGCGCCCACTCCAGCCCCAGCTGCCAAACCGGCGCCAGTGACCAAGCCTGCTGAAAAGCCGGCCGCTACCGTGGCCAAGGCCGGCACCGCCGGCAGCAGCTGGTACGCCAGCCAGCCGAGCGGCAATTTCGTGGTGCAGATCCTCGGCACCAGCTCCGAAGCCAATGCCCAGGCGTTCGTCAAAGAGCAGGGCGGCGAGTACCGTTATTTCAAGAAAGTGCTCAACGGCAAGCCTCTCTATGTGATCACCTACGGCAACTTCTCCAGCCGTGCGGCAGCTGATTCTGCCATCAAAGCCTTGCCAGCGAAGGTTCAGGCTGGTAAACCTTGGCCTCGCACTGTTGCCAGCGTTCAACAAGAACTGGCAGCAACTCGCTGAAGATCCGGCGGCCTTACCCAGGCCGCCCTCCCGGCACCTCAAAAAAAATCGCATGGCGTGCAGTCTCTAGGGACCGCGCGCTTTGTGGTGTCTGCGTCACAGTAGCTTTTGAGTCGTAGCGGTCAGAATTAAAAAAGTTTTGACTAGCACAGCATATCGCTTTAAACCTTTCATAAATGCGACATAGATTTGCGACATTTCGTCGCTAAATTTGTGAGCGTCTGTGTCGGTGTGTACAATGACCTCCCTTTTGCCCCCGCTAAGCCGGCGTACGTTCGGCGTGGAAGGTAACCGGTTGAATTGAAAAGAAATTTGCCTCGGTATAAGAGGCAGCCTGGTGAGAAAGTGTCTATGAAAGCAGGTCTGTACCAACCCGATGAATTCAAGGATAACTGCGGATTCGGCCTGATAGCCCATATGCAGGGCGAGCCCAGTCATACCCTTCTGCAAACGGCCATCGAGGCCCTGACCTGCATGACCCACCGTGGTGGGATCAACGCCGACGGCAAGACCGGTGACGGTTGTGGCTTGCTGATTCAAAAGCCCGACCAGTTCCTGCGCGCTGTCGCCAAAGAGCATTTCGCAGTCGATCTGCCCAAGCAATATGCGGTGGGCATGGTGTTCTTCAACCAGGACCCGGTCAAAGCCGAAGCCGCTCGCGAAAACATGAACCGCGAAATCGTCGCCGCCGGTCTGCAACTGGTCGGCTGGCGCAAAGTGCCGATCGATACCAGCGTACTCGGCCGTCTGGCCCTGGAGCGTCTGCCGCAGATCGAACAGGTTTTCATCGCCGGCGATGGCCTGAGCGACCAGGACATGGCGATCAAGCTGTTTACTTCCCGTCGTCGCTCGTCCGTGGCCAATGCTGCCGACACTGACCACTACATCTGCAGCTTTTCCCACAAGACCATCATTTATAAAGGCCTGATGATGCCGGCGGATCTCACCGCCTTCTATCCGGACCTGAGCGATGAGCGCCTGCAAACCGCGATCTGCGTGTTCCACCAGCGCTTCTCCACCAACACCCTGCCGAAATGGCCGCTGGCCCAGCCATTCCGCTTTCTCGCCCACAACGGCGAGATCAACACCATTACCGGCAACCGCAACTGGGCCGTGGCCCGTCGCACCAAGTTCGCCAACGACCTGATGGACCTGGAAGAACTCGGCCCGCTGGTCAACCGCGTGGGTTCCGACTCCTCCAGCATGGACAACATGCTCGAACTGATGGTCACCGGTGGCATCGACCTGTTCCGTGGCGTACGCATGATCATTCCGCCTGCGTGGCAGAACGTCGAGACCATGGACCCGGATCTGCGTGCATTCTACGAGTACAACTCGATGCACATGGAACCGTGGGACGGTCCGGCCGGCGTGGTGATGACCGACGGTCGCTATGCGGTGTGCCTGCTCGACCGTAACGGTCTGCGCCCGGCGCGTTGGGTCACCACCACCAACGGTTTCATTACCCTGGCCTCGGAAATCGGCGTATGGGACTACAAGCCTGAAGACGTGATCGCCAAAGGCCGCGTAGGCCCTGGCCAGATCCTGGCTGTGGACACCGAAACCGGGCAGATCCTCGACACCGACGCTATCGACAACCGCTTGAAGTCTCGGCATCCGTACAAGCAATGGCTGCGCAAGAACGCCCTGCGCATCCAGGCGACCATGGAAGACAACGACCACGGTTCGGCTTTCTACGACATCGACCAGCTCAAGCAGTACATGAAGATGTACCAGGTCACGTTCGAAGAGCGCGACCAGGTGCTGCGTCCGCTCGGTGAGCAAGGCTACGAGGCGGTCGGCTCCATGGGCGACGACACGCCGATGGCCGTGCTGTCCCAGCGCGTGCGCACGCCATACGACTATTTCCGCCAGCAGTTCGCCCAGGTGACCAACCCACCGATCGACCCGCTGCGCGAAGCCATCGTGATGTCCCTGGAAGTGTGCCTCGGTGCCGAGCGCAACATCTTCCAGGAGTCGCCTGAGCACGCCTCTCGGGTGATCCTCAGCTCGCCGGTCATTTCCCCGGCCAAGTGGCGCTCGCTGATGACCCTGGATCGCCCAGGCTTCGACCGCCAGATCATCGACCTGAACTACGACGAGAGCCTCGGCCTCGAAGCCGCCGTGCGCAATGTCGCTGACCAGGCTGAAGAAGCCGTGCGCGCCGGTCGTACCCAGATCGTGCTGACCGACCGCCATATCGCCCCGGGCAAGTTGCCGATCCATGCTTCGCTGGCCACCGGCGCGGTGCATCACCGTCTGACCGAAAAAGGCCTGCGTTGCGACTCCAACATCCTCGTGGAAACCGCCACCGCTCGCGACCCGCATCATTTTGCGGTGTTGATCGGCTTCGGCGCCTCGGCGGTGTACCCGTTCCTGGCCTACGAAGTGCTGGGTGATCTGATCCGTACCGGTGAAGTGCTGGGCGACCTCTATGAGGTGTTCAAGAACTACCGCAAGGGCATCACCAAGGGCTTGCTGAAGATCCTGTCGAAGATGGGCATCTCCACCGTGACCTCTTATCGCGGTGCGCAACTGTTCGAGGCCATCGGTCTGTCCGAAGAAGTCTGCGAACTGAGCTTCCGTGGCGTGCCGAGCCGCATCAAGGGCGCGCGTTTCGTCGACATCGAAGCCGAGCAGAAAGCCCTGGCGGCCGAAGCCTGGAGCGCACGCAAGCCGATCCAGCAAGGCGGCCTGCTCAAGTTCGTACACGGTGGCGAATATCATGCGTACAACCCGGATGTGGTCAGCACCCTGCAAGCCGCTGTGCAACAGGGCGACTACGCCAAATTCAAGGAATACACGAGCCTGGTGGATAACCGCCCGGTGTCGATGATCCGCGACTTGCTCAAGGTCAAGACCCTGGACACGCCGATGGACATCAGCGAGGTCGAGCCACTGGAGTCAATCCTCAAGCGCTTCGACTCTGCGGGTATTTCCCTCGGCGCCTTGTCGCCCGAAGCCCACGAAGCCCTGGCCGAAGCCATGAACCGCCTGGGTGCGCGTTCCAACTCCGGCGAAGGCGGCGAAGACCCGGCACGCTACGGCACCATCAAGAGTTCGAAAATCAAGCAGGTCGCCACTGGCCGTTTCGGTGTGACCCCGGAATACCTGGTCAACGCCGAAGTGCTGCAGATCAAAGTCGCCCAGGGCGCCAAGCCCGGTGAGGGCGGCCAGTTGCCGGGCGGTAAGGTCAACGGTCTGATCGCTAAGCTGCGTTATGCGGTGCCTGGCGTGACCCTGATCTCGCCGCCGCCACACCACGACATCTACTCGATCGAGGATTTGTCGCAGCTGATTTTCGACCTCAAACAAGTCAATCCGCAGGCGCTGGTTTCGGTGAAACTGGTGGCGGAAGCCGGCGTGGGCACCATCGCCGCCGGTGTGGCCAAAGCCTACGCCGACCTGATCACCATCTCCGGCTACGACGGCGGCACCGGCGCATCGCCGCTGACCTCCATCAAGTACGCCGGCGCGCCGTGGGAACTAGGCCTGGCCGAGACCCACCAGACCCTGCGCGGCAACGACCTGCGCGGCAAGGTCCGTGTGCAAACCGACGGCGGCCTGAAAACCGGCCTGGACGTGATCAAGGCGGCAATCCTCGGCGCCGAGAGCTTCGGCTTCGGCACCGCGCCGATGATCGCCCTGGGCTGCAAATACCTGCGTATCTGCCACCTGAACAACTGCGCCACCGGCGTCGCCACTCAGAACGAGAAGCTGCGCAAGGATCACTACATCGGCACCGTCGACATGGTGGTGAACTTCTTCACCTACGTTGCCGAAGAGACCCGTGAGTGGCTGGCCAAGCTGGGCGTGCGCTCGCTGGAAGAACTGATTGGCCGTACCGATCTGCTGGACGTGCTTGAAGGCCAGACCGCCAAGCAACAGCACCTGGACCTCACGCCGCTGTTGGGCAGCGATCACATCCCGGCCGACAAACCGCAGTTCTGCGGCGTCGACCGCAACCCGCCGTTCGACAAGGGCCTGCTGGCCGAGAAAATGGTGGAGATGGCCGCATCGTCGATCAACGACGCCAGCGGTGGCGAATTCGCCTTGGATATCTGCAACTGCGACCGCTCCATCGGCGCACGCATCTCCGGCGAAATCGCGCGCAAGCACGGCAACCAGGGCATGGCGAAAGCGCCGATCACCTTCCGTTTCAAGGGCACCGCGGGCCAAAGCTTCGGCGTGTGGAACGCCGGCGGCCTGCATATGTACCTGGAAGGCGATGCCAACGACTACGTGGGTAAGGGCATGACCGGCGGCAAGCTGGTGATCGTTCCGCCTACAGGCAGCATCTACAAGACCCAGGACAGTGCCATCATCGGCAACACCTGCTTGTACGGCGCCACGGGCGGCAAGCTGTTCGCCGCCGGTACGGCCGGTGAGCGTTTTGCCGTGCGTAACTCCGGTGCCCACACGGTGGTGGAAGGTACTGGCGATCACTGCTGCGAGTACATGACTGGGGGCTTTGTCGCGGTACTGGGCAAGACCGGTTACAACTTCGGTTCGGGCATGACCGGCGGTTTCGCCTACGTGCTGGATCAGGACAACACCTTCGTCGACAAGGTCAACCACGAGTTGGTCGAGATCCAGCGGATCAGCGGCGAAGCCATGGAATCCTACCGGAACCACTTGCAGCACGTGCTGGACGAGTACGTCGAGGAAACCGGCAGCGAATGGGGTCGCAACCTCGCCGAGAATCTCGATGATTACCTGCGTCGTTTCTGGCTGGTCAAACCGAAGGCAGCGAGTTTGAAATCTCTGCTCTCCAGCACACTTGCGAGTCCGCAATGATGACGCAGCGGCAAGTATCGAGCTTCAAGCCGCACGCTAACAGCAGCGCGCGTTGTGCCGGTTTATTTGATTTCTTGCAGCTTGAAGCTTGTAGCTTAAAGCTGTCGTGTACGAGGTTTTAACGATGGCCGAACGTCTCAGCAACGACTTCCAATTCCTCGATGTCGGGCGCAAAGATCCGAAGAAGAAACTGTTGCGTCAACGCAAGAAAGAGTTCGTGGAAATCTACGAACCCTTCAAACCCCAGCACTCGGCCGAACAGGCCCACCGTTGCCTGGGCTGCGGTAACCCGTATTGCGAATGGAAGTGCCCGGTGCACAACTTCATTCCCAACTGGCTGAAGTTGGTGGCCGAGGGCAATATCCTCGCTGCCGCCGAACTGTCGCACCAGACCAACACCTTGCCGGAAGTGTGCGGCCGGGTGTGCCCACAGGATCGTCTGTGCGAGGGGGCCTGCACCCTTAACGACGGTTTCGGCGCGGTGACCATCGGCTCGGTGGAGAAGTACATCACCGACACCGCCTTTGCCATGGGCTGGCGCCCGGACATGTCCAAGGTCAAGCCGACCGGCAAGCGCGTGGCGATCATCGGCGCGGGCCCGGCGGGCTTGGGTTGTGCCGACGTGCTGGTGCGTGGCGGCGTGACCCCGGTGGTGTTCGACAAGAACCCGGAAATCGGCGGCCTGCTGACCTTCGGCATCCCCGAGTTCAAGCTGGAAAAAACCGTACTGAGCAACCGGCGCGAAGTGTTCACCGGCATGGGCATTGAGTTCCGCCTGAACACCGAAGTCGGCAAAGACGTGACCATGGAGCAACTGCTCGCCGAATACGATGCAGTGTTCATGGGCATGGGCACCTACACGTACATGAAGGGCGGTTTTGCCGGTGAAGACCTGCCGGGTGTGTACGACGCGCTCGACTTCTTGATTGCCAACGTCAACCGCAACCTGGGCTTTGAAAAGTCGCCGGAAGACTTCGTCGACATGAAAGGCAAGAAGGTCGTGGTACTCGGCGGTGGCGACACCGCGATGGACTGCAACCGTACCTCGATCCGCCAGGGCGCCAAGTCGGTGACCTGTGCGTATCGTCGCGACGAAGCCAACATGCCGGGCTCGCGCAAAGAGGTGAAGAACGCCAAGGAAGAAGGCGTGAAATTCCTCTACAACCGCCAGCCGATCGCCATCGTCGGTGAAGACCGCGTCGAGGGCGTCAAGGTGGTCGAGACCCGTCTCGGCGAACCGGATGCCCGTGGCCGTCGCAGCCCCGAGCCGATTCCGGGTTCCGAAGAGATCATCCCGGCTGACGCCGTGGTCATCGCCTTCGGTTTCCGTCCAAGCCCGGCGCCGTGGTTCGAGCAGTTCCAGATCCAGACCGACAGCCAGGGCCGCGTCGTCGCCCCGGAACAAGGCCAGTACAAGCACCAGACCAGCAACCCGAAGATCTTCGCCGGTGGCGACATGGTGCGCGGGTCCGACCTGGTGGTGACGGCGATCTTCGAAGGCCGTAACGCCGCCGAAGGCATCCTGGACTACCTGCAAGTCTGACCCCGATCCCGGGTTGAAATGGGACCAAAAGGTGGGAGGGGGCTTGCTCCCGATCGCGGTGGTTCAGTCACAGTCTCTGTCACTGAACCACCGCGATCGGGAGCAAGCCCCCTCCCACATTGGGTTTTGATGTGCCCAAGAGATTGTCGTAAATCAACCCGATAGACAAAAGGCACCGCTCTTGCCGTGCCTTTTGCGTCGCGCTCTGAGAAAATGCCCGCACTTTTTTTGCGGATGCCGACATGACTGCCCTCAAGAACGACCGTTTCCTTCGTGCCCTGCTCAAGCAACCCGTAGACGTCACCCCGGTATGGATGATGCGTCAAGCCGGGCGCTATCTGCCGGAATACCGCGCCAGCCGCGCCCACGCCGGCGACTTCATGAGCCTGTGCATGAATCCGGCGTTCGCCTGCGAAGTCACGATGCAGCCGCTGGACCGCTATCCACAACTGGACGCGGCCATTCTGTTCTCCGATATCCTCACCATCCCCGATGCCATGGGCCAAGGCCTGTACTTCGAGACCGGCGAAGGTCCGCGCTTCAAGAAAGTCGTCAGCACCCTGGCCGATATCGAAGCCCTGCCGATTCCCGATCCGCACAAAGACCTGGGCTATGTGATGGACGCGGTCAGCACCATCCGCCGTGAGCTCAACGGCCGCGTGCCGCTGATCGGCTTCTCCGGCAGCCCGTGGACCCTGGCGACCTACATGGTCGAAGGTGGCTCGTCGAAAGACTTCCGCAAGACCAAGGCCATGCTCTACGACAACCCACAAGCCATGCACCTGCTGCTGGACAAGCTGGCCCAGTCGGTGACGTCTTACCTCAACGGCCAGATCATGGCCGGTGCGCAAGCGGTGCAGATTTTCGATACCTGGGGCGGCAACCTGTCCGCGGCGGCTTACCAAGAGTTTTCCCTGGCCTACATGCGCAAAATCGTCAGCGGCCTGATCCGTGAACACGAAGGCCGCAAGGTGCCGGTGATTCTGTTCACCAAGAACGGCGGCCTGTGGCTGGAAAGCATCGCCGATGCTGGCGCGGACGCCCTGGGCCTGGATTGGACCTGTGATATCGGCGACGCCCGCCGCCGGGTCGGCGATAAGGTCGCGCTGCAAGGCAACATGGACCCGACCGTGCTATACGCCAAGCCGGAAGCGATCCGCGCCGAAGTCGGCCGTATCCTGGCCAGCTACGGCAAAGGCACCGGGCATGTGTTCAACCTGGGCCACGGCATCACCCCGGAGGTAAACCCGGACCACGCCGGCGCTTTCCTGCAAGCAGTGCACGAGCTGTCCGCGCAATACCACCAGTAACATCCCGCCTCAAGCGAGCCGCCCTCTGTCTGGCAGTGGGCGGCTCGTTGCGCTTCAGCGTTTGTTAAGTCCGGCCTTGATACGCTACCGAAGTTGGGATTTCTCCTACAGCCCTCGGTAACTGCCTCGGTAAAAATCCTACCCGACTCTTCCACTCGCCAGTGATTGGCGTTTATTGTCAGGTGATATCAGGATGAACACTTCAGCGTATTCAACCGGCCAGAAACTCCTGCATTGGATTTCGGCCGTCATCATTTTGTGGGCATTGTTATCCGGTTTTTTCGTCGCCGTGTTCAGTGTGCCGGCGTCGGTCAAGGCGTGGGTCGCGTTCTTCAATGTGTCGTTGACCACCGCCTATATCCCGATCTTCGTGTTGCGGGTGTTCTGCTCTTTCAGCCACGGCCTGGATTTTTCAAGCAAACGCACGGTGCAGGAGTACCTGGCGTTGCTGGTGCACAAGGCGATGTACCTGGTGCTGGCCGTGGTGCTGGCGACGGGTGTGCTGATGATGGACCGCCCGATCAATATCTTTAACCTGGTGTCCATTGCGCCTTTTGAGAGCGACGCGGCGCGCATCGCCCTCTACACCCGCGTGCATGTGCTGTCGTGCGTGGCGTTGTTGCTGATGCTGGTGCTGCATATCGGCGCGGTGGTGATGCATGAGCGTCGCGGTAAACGGGTGATGGCGCGGATGTCGTTTACGCAGCCGCCGGGGCCTCAGGCCGAGGCCAGCGGCGGTAACTTGGCCAGCCTCAACGCCACCAGCAACGCGCCGGTCAGCAAGGTCAAAATAAACGCGCCGATGCCATTCCAACCGGCAAAGTGCCAGAAGAACCCGCCTGCCGTGCCGGCGATGCTCGAGCCGGCGTAGTAGCAGAACAGGTACAGCGAGGAAGCCTGGCCCTTAGCCTTGGTGGCTCGGCGGCCGATCCAACTGCTGGCCACCGAGTGGGCACCGAAGAAGCCAAAGGTGAACACCAACATGCCCGGCACCACCAGCCATAACGGCGATAGCAGGGTCATGGCCATGCCGCCGAGCATCACCAGGATGGTGGCCCACAGCACGCGCCGGCGTCCGAGGCGGTCGGCCAGCGAGCCGATCTTCGCCGAGCTGTAGATGCCCGAGAGGTACACCAGCGACAGCAGACCCACCACGGCCTGGCTCAGGTCGTACGGATCGGCCAGCAAGCGATAGCCGATGTAGTTGAACAGCGTCACGAACGCGCCCATCAGCAGAAAGGCTTCAAGGAACAGCCATGGCAGGCCGGCATCCTTGAAGTGCATGACGAAGCCTTCCAACAGGCTGCGCGGCCGCAAACTACGGGGGCGGAAATTGCGCGATTCGGGCAGGATTTTCCAGAACACTGTCGCGGCGATCAGCGCCAGGGCGCCGATGATCAGCATCGCAGTGTGCCAACTGACGAAATCGATTAACACGCCGATGATCAACCGCCCGCTCATGCCCCCGATCGCGTTGCCGCCGATATACAAACCCATGGCCAGACCGATGTGTTGAGGGTGGATCTCTTCGCTCAAATACGTCATGGCCACGGCCGCCAAGCCACTGAGCGACAGCCCCACCAGTGCGCGCATCAACAGGATGCCCTCCCAGGACGGCATCAGGCCGCTGGCGATGGTGGCAAACGCGGCACAGAACAACGCGGCCACCATCACCGGTTTGCGCCCCAGGGTGTCGGAAATCGGCCCGGTGATCAGCAGCCCCAGCGCCAGCATTGCCGTGGAAACCGAGAGCACCAGGCTGCTCTGCGCCGCGTTGATGGAGAACTCATGGGACAGCGCCGGCATCATCGGCTGTACGCAATACAGCAGGGCAAACGTGGCGAAGCCGCCGGAGAACAGCGCGAGCACCGTGCGCATGAACAGCGGCGTGCCTTTTTCGATGTACTCGTCGTTGAGTTGAGCCACCACCTCATCCAGGGCGGTGGGCGGAAGATCATGAGCCAGTGGCGCAACAGCAGATTTCACAGGAACCTCGGGGGAGCAAAAGCCTGCCAGGGCGGGCAATGGAAAAAAGAATATAGCTGGCTAATGATTCTTTCCAATATATTGTTCGACCTGTTTGATAGCTTAAACGACCTAATGAGGTAGGCATGGAATTGCGACATCTGCGGTACTTCATCGCGGTCGCCGAAGAATTGCACTTCGGCCGCGCCGCGCAGGTGCTGGGCATCTCGCAACCGCCCCTGAGCCAGCAGATCCAGGCATTGGAGCATGAGGTGGGGGCGCGGTTGTTCGAGCGTACCAATCGTCGGGTCGAACTGAGCGAGGCCGGGCGTCTGTTTCTGCAAGAGGCACGCCTTGTGTTGGCCCAGGTCGACAAAGCCGCGGACGTGGCGCGGCGTGCGCAGTTGGGCGAACTGGGGGAATTGAAGATTGGCTTCACGTCATCGGCGCCGTTCAATGCCAGCATTCCCCAAGCCATCTTTGCGTTCCGCCAGGCGTTCCCGGCGGTTCACCTCAACCTGCAGGAAATGAGCAGCACCGAGGTGGCCGAGTCGCTGGTGGATGAGTCGATTCAGGTCGGGCTGATGCGACCGTTGCCTTTGCCGGATTCGTTGGTTGTGATCGAGCTGATGCGAGAACCGCTGGTGGCCGTGCTAAGCGCCGGCCACCCCCTGGCGCAAGGCTCCGAGCGTGGTTTGCACCTGGCGCAATTGGCGGAAGAACCGTTTGTGTTTTTCCCACGCAGTTACGGCAGTGGCCTATACGCCCAACTGCTCAACCTGGCCCGCGACGCAGGCTTCAGCCCGCGCTTCGCTCAGGAAGCGGGTGAGGCCATGACGATCATCGGGTTGGTGGCGGCGGGGTTAGGCGTGTCGGTACTGCCAGCGTCGTATCAGCGCATCCGCATCGATGGCGTGGTGTATCGCACCTTGCTGGACCCGGAGGCGGTGACATCAGTGTGGCTGGTGCAACGCAAGAGCGCACAAACGCCAATGGGCAAAGCATTCGTGGAATTGCTCACGCGCAAGGCCACACAGTAATCGTCGCGCCGCCCGAAAAGGGGCGGCTGCCCAGCCCCGGCGCGAGGCAAGCTCGCTCACCACAGAGGTTGTCTCACTACATAGGTTGTCTCGCTACATAGGTGACGCTTCCTGCAGTGAGTCGGTTGTTGTGGTGAGCGGGCTTGCCCCGCGCGGGGCTGGGCAGCCGCCCCGATCCCATGTGCCGGTTGAACGGCATCGGTTGAAAAAGGAGCCGCTGCAAAAATGCTCGGCTTATCACCACATAAGATGGGCCGACCATCGAAGGGGTAGTGCTTGGCCTCAGTTCTACTTTGAGGTGCCGGTCTGCTCAAACAACTGCGCCGCTGACCCTGCCTCGCCACTCACACCATTGCTGCGCAAGCCTGCCTTGATGTCGTTATCCAGGTTGTTCACCCAACGGTTGTAGTTGCGATGGATCTTGCCGTCCTTGTAGCCCAGGTCGCGGCTGTCGCGGTAGGTGATGGCGTAGCTGCTGCGGGTGTAGCGGATGTCGATTTCAGCGTGGTACTGGCCGCGCACGGTGATTTCGGCCTGCACCAGTTGCGGGCTCAGGCGTTGCACGGTCCATTCGCGTTTCTGCAAGGCGTTGACGATCACCTGCTTCATTTTCTCTTCGCTGACCTGAGTACCTGCCGGTAGCTCACTGTGAGGGTTGAGCACCGGTTTGCTGGTGCAACCGGCGACGGTCAGCAGGGCCAACGTGATGAAGGTGGCGCGTAGCAAGGAAGACATTCCGTTTTCTCCAATCGATTAAAAATCAGGACCAGCGGCGAAAGATCAGCGACGTATTGACGCCGCCAAAGGCGAAATTGTTATTCATCACGTAGTCGTGGTGCATCTGGCGAAACCCACCTTGCAGGTAGTCCAGTTCGCCGCACTGCGGGTCGACGGTGTCGAGGTTGAAGGTGTGCACGTACTGGTCGCGGTTCATCATTTCGATGCTGAACCACGACTCCAACGCGCCGCACGCGCCGAGGGTGTGGCCCAGGAAGCTCTTTTGCGAACTGATAGGCATGCGGCTGCCGAACAGGCTGCTGGTGGCCAGGGTCTCGGCGATGTCGCCTTGATCGGTGGCGGTGCCATGGCCGTTCACGTAGCCGATGGCGGCCGGTGCCAGGCCGGCGTCTTCCAGGGCCAGTTCCATGGCGCGGCGCATGGTTTTCTGTTCCGGGCGGGTGGTGTGCTGGCCGTCGGCGTTGCTGCCGAAACCGACGATTTCCGCATGGATATGCGCACCGCGCGCCAGCGCATGTTCCAGTTCTTCCAGCACCAGCATGCCGCCGCCTTCACCGATCACCAGGCCGTCGCGGCCGCTGTCATAGGGGCGTGGGCTGGTTTGCGGTGCGTCGTTTTTCAGGCTGGTGGCGTAGAGCGCGTCAAACACCATGGCTTCGGTGGGGCACAGTTCTTCGGCGCCGCCGGCGAGCATCAACGGCAGGCGCCCGAACTTGATGGCCTCGTACGCATAGCCGATGCCCTGGCTGCCGCTGGTGCAGGCGCTCGAAGTGGGAATCAAACGCCCGGTCAGACCAAAGAAGATGCTGATATTGGCCGCGGTGGTGTGCGGCATCATGCGCACGTAGGAGTTGGCGTTCAGCCCCTCGGCCACCGAGTTGAGCAGCATATTGCCAAAGGCTTTGATCTCATCGGTGCTGCCGGTGGACGAACCACAGGCCACGCCCATGCGCCCGTCCTTGATCGACTCATCCCCCAGTAAACCGGCGTCTTGCAACGCCTGCTCCGCAGCCCACACCGCCAGGCGCGAGACGCGGCCCATGCTGCGCAGTTGCTTGCGCGTCCAATGGGAGGGCACCACGAAATCGTCGATGGGCCCGGCCAAGCGCGTGTTCAGTTCGGTGAAACGGTCCCATTCGTCCATGCGCCGGATACCGCTACGGTTGGCGCGAAAGTTGGCCGAGATGGTCGGCCAGTCGCTGCCCAGGGAGGTCACGCCGGCCATGCCGGTGACGACGACGCGCTTCATCAGCACAGGCCCCCATTCACCGCCAGCACCTGGCGGGTGATGTAACCGGCCTCGGCGGACATCAGGAAGTTCACCGCCCCGGCGACTTCTTCCGGGGTGCCCATGCGCTGTGCCGGGATCATCTTCATCAGTTCCTCGACGGGTACGTTCTCGTCCAGCATGGCCGTGTCGATCAACCCCGGCGCGACGCAGTTGACCGTGATCTTGCGCTTGCCCAGCTCGATGGCCAGGGCCTTGGCCGCGCCGATCAGGCCGGCTTTCGAAGCACTGTAGTTGACCTGCCCGCGGTTGCCGATCAGCCCCGATACCGAAGTAATGCACACGATGCGCCCGGCCGCGCGACGACGGATCATCGGCATCATCACCGGGTGCAGCACGTTGTAGAAACCGTCCAGATTGGTGCGCATCACTACATCCCAATCGTCCTCCGACAAGGCCGGGAACGCGCCGTCGCGGGTCAGGCCGGCGTTGAGCACCACGCCGTAATAGGCGCCGTGTTGCTCCACATCGGCTTCAAGGATGTGCTTGCAGCTGGCGCGATCCGCCACGTCGAATTGCAGCACCCGCGCCTGACGGCCCAGGGCCTGGATCTCCACCTGCACCGCATCCGCCTCGGCGCGGCCGCTGCGGCAGTGCAGCACAATGTCGTGGCCCGCCTGGGCCAGGCGCAGGGCAATGGCGCGGCCGATGCCACGGCTGGAGCCGGTGACCAGTACGGATTCAGTCATGGCGTTTCGTCCTTCGATTCATCTAAATAGGCGGCCGCCTGGGGCGGTCGGAATACGTTCAAGCGCGCGCTGGCGTGGAACCCGTCGCCGCGCAGGTGGCATTCGAACACACCCATGCCATTGTCGTCTTCCAGGGAACGCAGGCCGTGGATGCTCAGCTCGGCACCGGCCGGAAAGTGTTCGACGTTGCACTCGAACTTACGCGTGCCCAGCAGGAAGCCCAACGCCACTGGCTCGCCTTTGCGGCGGGCATGGCAGCCGGCATAGGCGGCCACGCTCTGCGCCATCAGCTCGATACCGACCCAGGCCGGCAGGCTGCCGTCAGGGCGGTTGAACAGGCCGCCGGGCTTGACGGTGGCGCGGGTGTGAATCTGTTCTTCGTCGAACGACAGCACCTGGTCGATCAGGATCATGTCGCCCGCGTGGGGGATCAGTTCGGCGAGTGGCCAATCGATCATGGGGCCTCTCCGATAATCAGGCTGACGTTGTTACCGCCGAAGGCAAACGAGTTGCTCATCAGGCGCGTGTTTTTCAAGGGTTCGCCGGCGCGTGCCCACTGCAAGGCGGGGAGCCCTGGGTCGGCCTCGCCGTCCCACACATGGGGCGGCACCTGGCCGTGGCGCAGGCTCAGCCAGCAGAACGCCGCTTCCAGCGCGCCAGCGGCGCCCAGGGTATGGCCGCTCATGGGTTTGGTCGATGAGCAGCTCACGCCGTCGGGGAACAAGCTGGCGACCGCCAGGCTTTCCATGGCGTCGTTATGTTGGGTAGCCGTGCCGTGCAGGTTCAGATAGCCGATCTGCTCCGGCGCCAGTTTCGCGCAGGCCAGTGCCTTGCGCATCGCCTGGAGCGCGCCTTTGCCGCTCGGCTCCGGCGCGGAGATATGGTGCGCATCGCAACTGGCGCCGCTGCCCAACAGGGCGATGGGCGCCGGTTGCCTGCTCATCAGAAACAACACGGCGGCTTCGCCGATATTGATGCCGTCGCGGTTGCGCGAAAACGGGTTGCAGCGCGTGTCGGATACCGCCTCCAGCGCGCTGAAACCGTTGAGGGTCAGCTTGCACAGGCTGTCCACGCCGCCGCAGATCACCGCATCGCACAGGTCCAGGTCCAGCAGGCGCCGGGCGCTCATCAGCGCACGGGCGCTGGAGGTGCAGGCGGTGGAAATCACATAAGCCGGGCCGCTCAGTTGCAACCAGTCGGCAAGGAAATTGGCCGGGGCGCTGAGTTCCTGTTGCTGATAGTCATAGGTGCCGGGGAAGCGGTTGTCGCGCAGGTACTCGGCAATGCCGCGACTGGCTTCGTCGATGCCCGAAGTGCTGGTGCCGAGCACCACGCCTACTCGCGATGCGCCGTAGGTGTGGATCGCCTGGCGAATCTCTTCTTCGATTTGCAGCGCCGCTTCCAGCAACAGTTGATTGTTGCGACTGCTTTGCTGGCCCAGCTCAGGCGGGATACTCGCCAGCTCGCCCTGCACGCCGCCCACTGGCAGCACGCGTTCCGGCACCCAGCCGCTTTCGGCGCGCATGCCCGAGCAGTCACCGGCGAACAGACGGCGGCTGACCTCAGCCTGGCCACGGCCAAGGGCGCAGATCACGCCGAGGGCGTTCAAGTAGGCGCTCATCGTGCGGCACCCAGCGGCGTAATGCGGTAGCTCAAGGGCTGTCCGACGATGTTCACGCTGAACACCTCTGAAGACTGGTAGATGATTTGCCAATGACCCGGCAGGGTGCGGGTCAGGTCGCGTGCCTGGGCGCTGGGGTACAGCGCGCGCACGTCATCGGCCGACGTCAGGGCAAACAACAGCGCGGCGAACAACTCGCGGGCCTGGGGGTTGGGCGGCAGCAAGCCATCGGCCTGCCACTGGCCATCGACCAGTTTCTGCCGGGCTTGGGGGATGCCCAGCGGATCCATCATCGACCAGCGAATCGCGCCGCCTTCGCGTTGCACCACCAGTAGCCAATCCTGGCTCTGGCCATCCGCCAGGCGCTGCACATGCAGTTGCAGCGGCAGCGGCAAGCTCGGGGTGGTGGCGGGCAGCGGTGGCTGGCTGGCGCAGGCGCTGAGCAGCAACAGGCAGCCGATCAACAGTGCGCGGATCATGGTACGACGCTCGCCAAGGGTTTGCGTGCCACGCAGTTGACCAGGGTTTCTTCGCGCTGGCCCACCGGTTTCGGTCGGCGCAGGCGCAGGCGTTCGAGCAGGCCGAAATCCTTCGAACGGCTCCACCACAGGTACGGGTACGAGACATTCTGCGGGCCGAACTCAAAGCCTTGCTCGCGCAGCATCGCCAGATACCCTTCGGCGCTTTTCTGCACGTGCATGGGGTGGCGGAACAGCCAGCGGATCACCCAGGTGTCGATATAGGCTTCGGTGGATTCGGCAAACAGCAGGTAGCCGCCGGGTTTGAGCACGCGATAGAACTCTTGCAGCGCACGCTGCTGTTCCACCAGATGGTGGAAGGTCTGGTGGCAGAACAGTAGGTCGACGCTGTTGTCCGCCACATCGAGGGTGGCGCAATCGCTGCCGATCAGCTCGACGCTCAAACCCTGGCGCTCGGCCTCGGCCTGGCTCATCTGCAAACTGTGAGGGTCGGCATCCAGGCCGATCAGGCGTGCCGGCGCGAATGCTTGTTGTAGCAGGGTGAACGACTTGCCCTGGCCGCAACCGGCGTCCAGCAGTACCGGCGCCTGGGGCAGCGGCTCGCTGAACAGGCCGCGCAGGTCGTTGATCGCCACGCGCAGCACGTGGTGCTGCCAGGTGTGGCTGCGCAGGAACCACAGGCCGAAGCGGGTTTCCTCGACGTAGTTTTTGCTCAGGTATTGCGTGCTCATACCGGCTCACTCGCACAGATTTCCGACAACATCCGCAAACGTCGCTTGGGCTCGCTGACGAACGGGTTGCGCTCGTCCCACGCATAGCCGGCGAGGATCGAGCTGATCATACGGCGAATCTCCGGGGCACTGCCCGGATGGAAAATAACGTCCTGGAACGTCCCGGCGTACCAGCCTTCGACGTAGCAGCGGAAGGTGTCGACACCGCGTTTGAGGGGCGCGGCGAATTCGGTCTGCCAATCCACCGCCTCGCCGCTCAACTGGCGGTGCAGCACGCCGGCGGCCATGCTGGCCGAGCGCATGGCGATGGTCACGCCGGAGGAGAACACCGGGTCGAGGAATTCCGCCGCATTGCCCAAGAGCGCGAAGCCTGGGCCGTGCAAAGTCGTGACGTTCGCCGAATAGCCGCCGATGGTGCGCGCCGGCGTGTCCCACACGGCGTTTTGCAGCACGCCGGCCAGGCTTGGGGTTTCGGCGATAAAGTCGCGCAGGCAGGCGTCCAGGTCATCGCCACGGCCGTCGAAGTGTTCCTTGGCCGCGACCACGCCTACCGAGCAACGGCCGTTGCTGAAGGGAATGGTCCAGAACCAGATATCGCGCTGGGTGGGATGGGTGGTGACGAGGATTTTGGTGCGGTCGAAGCCTGGGTGTTCGATGCGATCCTCGATGTGGGTAAACACCGCTTGGCGCACCGGGAAATTCGACGGCGCTTCCAGGTCCAGCAGGCGTGGCAGCACGCGGCCGTAGCCGCTGGCATCGAGCACGAACTTGGCCTTGAGGTGATACTCGCTGCCGTTCTCGCGGCGCACATGCAGGTAGCGGCATTCGCCTTTGAAATCCACGCCGACGATGGTCTCGCCGTAGCGGATGTCCACGCCTTGCAGCGCGGCCTGGTCGGCCAGCAATTTGTCGAACTCGCCGCGTTGCACCTGGAACGTGGTGGGCTTGCCGTCGCTGAAGGTGTCACTGAAATCGAACGCGCTGTAGCGCTCGCCCCAGGCGAAGGCGGCGCCGGTTTTCAGTTGGAAACCGGCGGCCTGCACGGCGTCCAGCATGCCGGCTTCTTCGATGAAATCGATGCAGTGGGACAGCAGGCTTTCGCCGATCGAGAACCGTGGAAAATGCTGGCGCTCAATGATCAATACATCATGCCCTTTGCGCTTGAGCAGCGCGGCGGCGATGGCACCTGACGGGCCGGCACCGATCACCACGACCTGGCGGCGTTCCATTTCAACTGTGGGCACGAGGGCTCCTTGCCGCATTGGCGATAATCACATTCATAAGGCATGTTTCTGTTGGCCGGCCCAGGGCGCCAGCATAAAGCTGAACGCCAGGCCCAGGCTGACCGATAGACCGAAATTACTGACTGCGGGCGTACTCGACACCGCCAGCAGGCCGAACGACAACCATGTCGTCAGCGCCGCCAGCAGTGTTCCTAGCAGGCTGACCGCAGCGCCGCCGATCTGTTCGCGCATCAGGATCGCGTAGTCGACACTGATCGCCGTCACCAGCAGCAGGCCGAACAGGCTGAACAGCGTCAACGGCTGGCCCAGCCAACCGAGGCTGGCCAGGCTGCACAGCGCGGCGAGCAATGGCAGCGCGACGATACGCAACGCACCGCCGAGGCCAAACGGCACGATCAGCAGGATGACGATCAACCCGCACGACAGCAGTTTCAATTCAGCGGCGCTGATCTGCGTGGCGGCAAACACCCGATTCAAGTCGCCCAGGCGATCCACCAGTTGCACGCCTGGCAAGTCCGCCGCCTGCGCGTGCAGCAACGCCGGGTTGTTCAAGCCTTGCAGGCTGACCATCGCCGCCACACCGCCGTCCACCGGGCCCAGCCACAGGGGGCGCCAGGGTTCGGCCAGCGGGCCCGCTAAGGCGGCATCGATATCTTCGGTGGGCAGGGCCTGCAATTGCGCGATTTCGGCGTGCAGGGCACTGGCGGGAACGCCGAGGTCCAGCAGCGGCTGCCAATGCTGCGGCAGGCGGTTCAACGCATCGCGCACTTGCTGTTGCTCGGCGGGGCGACTGACCAATTGATTGAGGGCCAGGTAGCCTTGCAGTTTGTCCATGTTCACCAGTTGATCCAGGCGCTGGCCCAGCGTGTCCAGGCGCTCCAGCAACTGAGTTTGATCCGGCGCGCGCACCAGAAAGAACTGGCTGGTGGGCTGGAACCCGGTGATGCGCGCCACGGCCTGGGCCTCCTGGAGCAACTGCGGCGGCGCGCCGATCCATTGGCGAATGTCGTTCTTGGTGTTCAGCTGCCACAGGCCGCCTGCGCAAAACAGCAGCACCAGTGCCAGCAATACGGCACTCGGGACGCGCTTGAGCAAGGCTACGCGCAGTTGCCACAGGCGTTCGGCGATGCGCAGCGGCCATTGCGCTGGGCGCAGTTCGACGCCGTTGAGCAGCGCCGGCAACAGGCACACCGCCGACAGGTAGGCACCCACCAGCCCGGCGGCGGAGAACACGGCGATCTGGGTCAGTGCCGGGAACGGTGTCCAGGCCAGCGCCAGGTAGCCGATGCAACTGGTCGCCAGGCTCAGGCTCAGCCCCGGCAGCGTCAGGCGCAGCGCTGGCCAACTGCGCCACGGTTGCAGGCTCCAGCTTTTGGACAGGTAGTGCAGCGGGTAATCCACGGCCACGCCGATCAGGCTGGAACCCAGCACCAACGTCATCACATGCATATGGTCGAATAGCGCCACACACGCCACCGCGCCGAACAACATCCCCACCAGTACCGGCACGAACGCCAGCAGCACGCGCCAGCGCCGGAACGCCAGCAATAGCAGCAACAGGATGCCCACGGTCGCGCCGCCGCCGACCCAGGTGATTTCGCGAGTGGCCTGTTGCTGACCGTTGGCGGCGTACAACAGGCCGCTGGCGGCCAGCAATTGCGCGCCATGCTCGCCGGCCTCGGCGCGGCTGGCTTGGAGCAGGTCCGCCACGCGCAGTGGCAGGTGCATGTCGAAGGCGTTGCCGGTGGTGCGCGCGCGCAGCAGCACCCAGCTCTTGCCGTCGGCATCGGCAATCAGCGCGCCGCTGCCGATGTCCAGTTGCACCGAGCCACGTTGCGGCTGGCTGTTCTGGATGCGCCCGGTCAGGCCCAGCCAATCCTCCTGGCTGGGCACCAGGCTGAACCCGGTGAAGGGGTCGAACAGCGCCTGCACCCGCTGCTGAATGAAGGCGTCGGGGTGTTCGATCAACTGCTCGCGGTCTTTGCCCGACAGCATTGCCAGGCGCCCGCGCAGCAGTTGCTCGCGCAGTGCCGGCAGGTCGGCTTGCAGGTTCCACTGCACTGTTTCAAACAGGCCGCTGGCCTGCCAGCGTTCGCCCAATTGCTGGGCCACGGCCACCGCCTGTTGGCGGTCGGTGTGGCCCACCAGCACCAGCATCTCGCGGTTCAGCGGCTCCTGCATGCGCTGCTCGGCTTGCAGTTCCAGGGCATCCGGCGTGCTGCCGGGCACCAGCTCCATCAGGTTGGCCGACAGCGGCGCGCCATGACGCCACTGCCAGCCGGCCAGGGCCAGTACGGCCACCAGCAGGATCAGGAACAGGCGCGGCAACTGGCGCTCACTGGGCAAAATCGTGTTGCTCCGCATCGCTCAAAGGTTGATCGGCGGTGCTGTCCTGCATACGCAATACGGTGCTGTCGCCCTGGGTTTCCAGCAGTTCGATGGTTTGCACCAGCGGACCACCCTCGATGTTGATCCGGGTGAACACTTGCTTGAGCAGCAGCGAGCGCGGGATCAGCGTGAGCTTCCACTGCGTGGCCTCGCCTTGCAGTTGCAGCTCGAAGTCACGTTGCAGGCCACTGCTGTCGCCTTGCAGCACGGCGAGGAACAAGCGATTCTGCTCGGCGCCGGCGCTCTTGTTCGGCAGCAGCTGCCAGCCATTGGCATCACGGCGAGCGATGCCTTGGGCGCTGATGCGGTAATCCTGTTGCAGCGGCGTCTTGAGCAGCCACAGCAGGCCGTGGTCCTTGGCCAGGACGAAAGTGCCTTTGCTGACCAATGGCTGCGGCAGGGCGCGCAGGTGTTTTTCCTGGATGAAGCTGCCGTGGATCACCGAGGGCTTGGCCAACTGATCGCTGAGTTGTTGCAGGTCGAAGGCCTGGGCTTGAAGCGACAGCAGCAACGCGCCAAGGAAGGTGATCAATTTCATGACAAGGCCCTGTCGACGGCGTCGATGAAGACTTTGGGGGACGCCAGCTGCATCTCGCGAGTGGCGATTTCTACGGCCACCTGCACGGTGCTGGCGCGGGTCAGGCGCTCGCCGCTGGCCCGGTCGGTGATCAGGTAATTGACCTTCAAGCGGTTCTCCCACTCCACCAGGCTGGCGCGCACATTGAGGGTCTGGCCGAACACTGCCCCGCGCACATAGCGCAGCTGCATGTCGATGACCGGCCAGGCATAGCCCGAGTCGAGCATGTGCGTGTAGTTGTGGCCGATCTTGTCCAGCAACGCGCAGCGTGCCACTTCCAGGTATTTCACGTAGTGCCCGTGCCACACCACGTGCATGGTGTCGACATCGAAAAACGGCACGAGGATCTCGGTGTCGCAGTGCAACACGCCCTGACTACGCATGCAGCCTCCAGTGTTGTTCGGCGATGCGTTGCAGACACAGGCGCAGCTCGCCTTCCAGGGCGCGGTCTTCGATCACCGGCGGGAAGTCCTTGGCCAGTTCCGCGTGCATGGCCGCCAGGGCCGGTGGCAGCGGGCGGGCGTCGCCGGCCTGGGCACGCAGCCACACGCCTTGATTGGCGGCCAGCAGGGTGGCGGCGGCAACCTGCTCGGTCAGCTCCAGCACGCGGATCGCATCGCGGGCGGCGATGGTGCCCATGCTGACTTTGTCTTGGTTGTGGCATTCGGTGGAACGTGAAAACACGCTGGCCGGCATGGTGTTTTTCAGCGCTTCGGCGGTCCAGGCGCTGGTGCCGATCTGCACCGCCTTGAAGCCGTGGTTGATCATGGCGCGATCCGCCGGCGCGCCGGACAGGTTGCTCGGCAGGCCGTGGTTGTAGCGCACATCCACCAGCAGGGCGAGTTGGCGGTCGAGCAGGTCGGCGACGTTGGCCACCAGGGTTTTGAGGCTGTCCATGGCAAAAGCGATATGCCCGCCGTAGAAGTGCCCGCCGTGCAGCACGCGTTCTTCTTCGGCGTCGATGATCGGGTTGTCGTTGGCGCTATTGAGCTCGGTCTCGATAAACCCGCGCAACCAGCCCAGGCTGTCGGCCAGCACCCCGAGCACATGGGGCGCGCAGCGCAGCGAGTAGCGATCCTGCAGGCGATGCAGCGGCGCGGTCGGTGCGTCGATGGCCAAGTCCTGGCGCAACCACGCGGCGACTTGCATCTGACCCGGGTGCGGCTTGGCGGCGAACAGGCGTTCGTCAAAGTGCTCGGGGTTACCTTGCAGCGCCACCACGTTCAGCGCGGTAATGCGCGTGGCCAGTTGCAGCAGATAGTCGGCGCGGGCAAACGCCAGGCACGCCAGGCCGGTCATCACGGCGGTGCCGTTCATCAAGGCCAGGGCTTCCTTGGGGCGCAGCACCAGCGGCTGCCAGCCCAGTTCGCGATGCACATCGGCGGCCGCACGGCGCTCGCCACGGAATAGCACCTCACGCTCGCCGGACAGCGTCGCCGCCACATAGGACAGCGGCGTCAGGTCGCCGCTGGCGCCCACCGAGCCTTCTTCCGGGATCAGCGGCAGTACGTCGTGTTCCAGAAACGCTTGCAGGCGCTCCAGCAGTTCAACGCGCACCCCGGACACGCCGTGGCACAGCGACTGCAAGCGCGCGGCCAGCACCGCACGGGTGGCCTGGGCGTCGAGCAATTTGCCCAAGCCGCAGCCGTGGAAGGTGTACAGGTGACGGGGCAGGGCTTCGACATGCTGCAACGGTACCGCCACCACGCAAGAGTCGCCGTAGCCGGTGGTCACGCCGTAGATCACGCCTTCCTTGTCCAGCAGCGAGTCGAGGAACTGCGCGCCCTTGGCGATGCGCTGGCGATAGGCCGCGTCGCCTTGCAACTGGGTAGGCACCTGACGGTTGGCCAGGGCCAGCACGTCTTCGATGCGCAGGGGGCGTTCGCCAAAGGTTACCGGCTCAAGATGCGTCGTCATCGGTCTTCCAGAAAGGGTAAAAGTTGAACCATTGTTGGGGCGCTTCCAGGCAGAAATCGGCCAGGCGCGCGGCGTAGCGTGAGGTCCACTGGGCGATGACCTGCTCGCGGGTGCTGCGTTTCCATTCGATCGATGGCGCGAACGGCTCGATGGTCAGGCGATAACGGCCATTGTGCTTGAGGCACATCAGCAGGTTCACCGGACAGTTGAGCAGGCCGGCCAAGAGCCATGGGCCCTGGGGAAATGCGGCGGCATGCCCGAGGAAATCCACGAGCACCGTGCGCCCGCCGTGCAGCGGCACGCGGTCGCCGGCAATCGCCAGCCATTCGCCTTCGTCCAGGCGCTGGCTGAGCAACAGCATGGTGGTTGGGTCCAGCTCGCTGACCTGAATCAGGCGCAAATGGGTCGCGCCGGCTTCGCCCAGCAAACGGTTGAAACGTTCGGCGTGCTTGGTGTGTACCAGCACGTTCATGGTCACTTGTTCGCCGATTTCCGCCAGGGCGCGGCACACTTCCAGATTGCCCAGGTGTGCCCCCACCAGCATCTGCCCGCGCTCGCCGCGCAATTGCCCGCGTAGCTTGGCCGGGTCGTCGATGTCGATTTGTTCGATGCGCAGCTTGCCGTTCCACACATCGAGCTTGTCGAGCAGGGCGTCGGCGAAGGCCATGAACTGGCCGAAGACTTTTCTATGGGAGGGGCGCAGTTCATCGCGCCCGCTCCACTCGGCCAGGCGTTGCTGGTACTGCCAGGCGCTCTGGCGCGCGGTGCGGCCGAACACGAAGAAGTACAACACGATGCCGTACAGCACCGGGCTCAGCAGGCGCCGGCCCAGCACTTTGGCGGCGAACGCGGTGAGTTTCATCAGCCAGTAGCTGCCGCGTTCTTCGCGGTCGGCCCAGTGCTTGGTGCTGTCGCTCATGCCTGCCACCGCCGCCACAGGATCATCGGCGCGCGCACCAGCATGCCGAAGAACAAACGCGTGTGCATGGCGCTGATGCGCACGTTGTCGTGGAACAGCCGGAAGTGCGACAGGCCATCGGCCGGGTAGTGGACTTGGGTGGGCAGCCAGCGCATTGGTTGGTTGCGCCAGGCCAGGCGTACCAGGATGTCCGAGTCGAAGTCCATGCGCGTGCCGATGTAGGCCGAGTCCATCAGTGCCAACACCGGGGCCAGCGGGTACACGCGAAAGCCGCACATCGAGTCGCGGATCTGCAGCGACAGGGTGTTGATCCACACCCACACATGGGTCAGGTAACGAGCGTACAGGCGGCCTTTGGGCACGCTGTCGTCGTATTCGGGGTAGCCGCAGATCAGCGCGTCGGGCTGGCGGCGGGAGGCGTCGATAAAAGTCTCGACTTCGCGCAGGTCGTGCTGGCCGTCGGCATCGACCTGCAAGGCATGGGTAAAGCCCTGGCGCGCGGCTTTACGAAAACCGGCCATCACCGCACCGCCCTTGCCCTGGTTGGTCGGCAGGGTCAGCAGGGTGACATTCTCCAGCCGCGCCAATTGCGCCAGCACCGCTGCGCAGGCCGGGCTGCTGCCATCGTCCACCAACAGGCACGGCAGGCCACTTTTCAACAGGCTATGGACCACGGCGGGCACGGCGGCTTCGTGGTTATAGACCGGGATCAGGGCGCAGGGCTTATGCATGGGCGGCTTCCAATTGGATGCGGCCGCTGGAACAGGCCGCGATGCCGTTGCGGTAGGCGAAATACAGCTTGCCGCGCTCTGCGTCGAAGCGCAGGTGCAGTTCGATCCGGTCGCCCGGGCGTATCAGTTGCTGGAACTTGAGCACTTCCATACCGGCAAAGGTCGACGGCAAATCCAGCAGTTGTTGGCCGAGGTTGAATGCCCACTCCACCTGCACCACTCCCGGCAATACCGGAGTGACCGGGAAATGCCCGCTGAAATAGGCCAGGTCCGGCGGCACGCTCAGTTGCAGTGTCCACTCGCCGTTAGCTTCAACCTGTTCCAACACCTGCGGCGCCTTGGGCCGTGGCGCCATGAGCAGCGCCGCCA
Organism: Pseudomonas rhodesiae; assembly: GCF_007858255.1. Classification (GTDB taxonomy): domain Bacteria; phylum Pseudomonadota; class Gammaproteobacteria; order Pseudomonadales; family Pseudomonadaceae; genus Aquipseudomonas; species Aquipseudomonas rhodesiae. The sequence goes on from NZ_VFEU01000001.1 coordinate 235,605, forward strand.
CGTCGGCCTGGGGCAGTTTGCCTTGGGCGTTGAGTGGCAGTTGGCTCAGCAGGCGCCAGCGGCGTGGCAGGGCCAGGGCTTCGCAATGTTGGCTCAAGTGCTGGCGCAGGGTCTGGGTAACGCTGCGCCGGCCCTGATTGCGCAATGCATGCAGGCCGGCGGCGCTCAGCACCACCAGCGCGCCGAGGGACGCGCGGCTTTCCTGAACCACGCCCAATCGCGTTTCGGCGACCCATGGATGGGTCATCAAGGCCTGTTCGAGCATGGGCAGGGAGATACGTTTTTCTTCCAGCTTGACGATGCGGTCCAGACGTCCCAGCAGCTCGAAGCGGCCATCGGCATGCAGGCGCGCGGCGTCGGCGGTCTGCTCGATATGCCCAGGGGGCAGGTACGGCGACGCGATGCGCAGGGCGCCGTCGGCATCCTGGCTCAGGTGCACATCGGCAAACGGCTGCCAAGGTCGGTTAGCCTGGCGCCAGGCGATGCCGCCGGTTTCCGAACTGCCGAGGATTTCCGTGGGCCATTGCCGCAAGCGCTCATACAGACTGCTGGCGGCTTCCACCGGCAGCGCACCGCCGGATGAGAACACCCGCGCCACTTGGCTCAATGCCGGCCAATCGAGGTTGTCGCCCATGCGCTTGAGCAGCGCCGGGCTGGCCACCCAGGCGAACCGGGCGTGTTCGCGGCTGGCGCGCTGCAAATCTTCGGGGAAGGCCAGTTGTTGACGTACAAATGTGCGACCGGCGCACAGCGGCCACAACACGCGGAACAGCAAGCCGTAGATATGCTGCGTGGCGACGCTGCCGATGATGCAGGCACCGTCGAGGTCGGCGCCCCACAAGGTTTCCAGGGCCTGCACTTCGTTGGCCAACTGGCGCAGGGTCTTGTCGATGCGCTTGGGTTCGCCGCTGGAGCCGGAGGTGCACAGGCTCAATTGGCAGGTGTCCAGGTTCAGCGCGGACGGGCTCAGGGCGGCCTGATACAAGGCGTCGAGGTCCGCGGCGTCGGTCAGCCAGGCATCGACGGCGTCGGCCCAGCGTTGACGGGTTTGGGGCTGCAGGTCGGCGGGCAGCAACACGCTGACCCCGGCACGCCAGGCTCCCAGTAGGGCGATTGCCAGCAGGCCGGCATCTTCCAGGTGCACGGCCACGCGTTGGATGCCACGGCGTTGCAGCCCGGCGCCCAGGCGCAAGGCCTGGTCCCACAGTTGGGCGTGATTCAGGTCTGCGCACACCGAACGCTGCGCCACCGGCTCAAGCAACAGATGCTCAAGGTTCAACCAATTCATACGCGGCCCCGCACCCTTTGTCGTACCAGCCATTCCACGGCAAACAGCAGCCCCATCAGCCCGTAGGCGATCAGGCCGTTGTACAACGTCCACCAGCTCAGCGGTGCCCACAAGGTGAGGGCGGCCGCGAGCAGGCCGTTAGCTAAGAAGAAAACACTCCAGACCACCGTGACCTGGCGCGTGTACACAATTGCCTCGGGGGGCAGCTGCGGTTCCGTCATCCGCGCCAGGCGCTCAACAATCGGTGGGCCGTATTTCAGGCTCAAGCCGAACAGCGTGAGCATGAACGCGCTGACCAGGCTCGGGTACCAGCGCAGCAGCTGCGGGTTGTCGAACCAGGCCAGCAACAGGCAGAACACGATCACCGCCACCGCCATCCAACGGCTGCCAGGGCGCCGCGCAGCGGTGAGCGCCCGCAACAGCCATAGGCTGCCCAGCAGCAGGCCGAATTGCCACGGCGCAAAATGCTCGGTGCCGTAATACACCGCGAAGGGGTACAGCAGCCCCGCCAGCAACAGGCCAAGGCCGATCAGCCGGCTCATGCGGCTGGTTGGACCAGACGGTACACCGCCTCAACCACATCGTTCACGGTGCGCACGGCCTTGAATTCCTCGGCGGCAATCTTCTTGCCGGTCTGGCGCTTGATATGGTCGATCAGGTCCACCGCATCGATGCTGTCGATTTCCAGGTCCTGGTACAGGTTGGCGTCGAGGGTCACGCGTTCAGGTTCCAGTTCGAACAGTTCCACCAAGGCATCGCGCAGGGTGTTGAAAATATCGTCACGAGTTTGCATGGTCCGGTCTCAAGCTGCCTGGCGGGCCGTGACGAACGCCGCAAGGCTGGCCACGTTGGTGAAGTGGTTGCGAGTGTCCTTGGCGTCGGCATCGATCTTGATGCCGTACTTTTTCTGGATGGCCAGGCCCAGTTCCAGGGCGTCCACCGAATCCAGGCCCAAGCCTTCGCCGAACAGGATTTGGTCGCTGGGGATATCGTCCGCGCCGATGTCTTCCAGGCCCAGGGCCTCGATGATCAGCGTCTTTATGTCGTGCTCAAGGCGTTGTTTGTCGCTCATCTTCGGCGAGCTCCTTAATGAAATAGTGGTGCAGGTAATCGTTGAGCTTGCGTGAAGCCTGGGGCGCGGGGCCCAGTGCAGCGAACGCCTGTGGTTCTATATCGGCGCCAACCCGCAAACTGAAGTGCACGCGGCGTTTAGGAATGCGATACCAGGGTTCGGCCTTGGTCAGGGTGGTGGGGCTGACCTTGATCACGACGGGGGTGATGATTGTCGCACCTCGCAATGCAATGGCGGCGCCCCCGCGATGAAAGGCCGGCGCGGCACCGGGAGTGGTGCGGGTGCCTTCGGGAAAGATGATCAGGGTTTGCCCGCTTTGCAGGGCAGCGGCGGCGGCATCGAGCATCTCGGCGCTGCCGTCGTTGCTGATATAGCCGGCGTCGCGCACCGGCCCGCGGGTGAAGGGGTTCTGCCACAGGCTCTGCTTGACCACGCAATTGGCCTGGCGCACCAGGCCGATCAGAAACACCACATCGATCAGCGACGGGTGGTTGGCAATGATCATCTGGCCGGGGCGTCCGAGTTTTTCCGCGCCTTCGACGCTATAAGTCAGCACGCCCGCGCGTTGCATCAGGCGGATAAAGAACCAGAAAAGCCAACTGATGGTGTGCCGCGCGCGCCCTCGATGCCGGGCCGCACTGCCTGGCAGGCAACTGAGCAGGGGGAACACCAGCAGGCGCAAGCACAGCCCACCGAAACCGAACAGCACGAAGCTGGCAGCGGTGGCGAACAGGCGCCAGTAGTAGGCGTCCCGGGGCTTGTTGGTCATGGCTTGCGTTGCCAATTCCATACGCGGTTCTTCCAGGCATGTTGGCAGGCACCCTGGTCGGTGAGCAGGGCGCGCAGCAGGTTCAGGGCGTGGGGCCACTGGGTTTGAGTGGCTTGGACAGTGCCGGTGGTGAGTTCCAGTTGCCACTCGTCGCCTGGGGTGAGCAACAGGCCGAGTGCATACGGAAACGGCACGTCATGGATCCAACTGGTATAGGCGGCGGGCGGCTGTTCTTCGGTGATCACCAGCAGCACCGCCGGCGCGCCTTCCTGGAGCAGCGCGGCGGCTTCGAGCAGACCGTGTTCCAGGCCGTCGCCGGCGGCAGCGAGGGCGGTCATCTCGCTGGTTTCATTACGCAGGATCGACCACAGGCCGATCACGGCGTTGTGCACCGATAGGCTGAACTGGGTCGGCGACAGCGGTTGTTCGTGGGCCAGGTCGCTGAGGATATCGAGGGTGCGCGGGGTTTCGCCGTGGCGCGAAATGAACACCAGCGGCAGGTCTTGAAGGCCCTCGGCCAGCGGCCAGCCCACACTGAACGCCATGCGCGCCAGACGGCTCAAGCGCCGACGTTGTATTGCCGGCAGAAATGACACATCGGGAGCAGCTTCGCTTTCAGGCAGCAACACCGGGGCCTGGCACCACGCGTGCCAGTCGTCCGCACTCTCCAGGCCAGGGGCCCAGGCGCGCCATTGGGCGATGTTGAAATTGATCACTGAGAAGTTATCCCGCCCCTGCGGGCTTCCATGTGCGGCATTTGGCCCCGAATACCGGGACAGGCAGCAAGCGCCGAATGGCGCGCATTATCCGGGTGCCGTGGGGTTCTAGCAAACATTGGTAAAAAATTGTTCAAGGCCGATTACAAAATCGTGGGAAAGATTTGCAGATTGTCCGTTACCCAGGCGCTAGTTGGGCTGTCGGACCCTTCCTAAACCTTCGTGTGTGACGTACTACGGCTTTCGGTCGATGCAGCAGTGCATGGATGAACGAGGTAGCTAACAGGCGCTTTTGCCCTCTACACTCGGACATTCATTGATACACGGAGGTTTTTCCATGCGGCGTGTGGTGTTCAATCAGAAAGGCGGCGTGGGCAAATCCAGCATCGCCTGCAACCTGGCGGCGGTCAGCGCCAGCGAAGGCTATCGAACCCTGTTGGTTGACCTGGATGCACAAGCCAACTCTACCCAGTACCTCACCGGCCTGACTGGGGACGATATCCCCATGGGGATCGCCGATTTTTTCAAGCAAACCCTGTCTTCCGGACCGTTTTCCAAGAAGAACAAGGTGGATATCTACGAAACGCCCTTCGATAACCTGCATGTGATCACTGCCACCGCCGAGTTGGCGGACCTGCAGCCCAAGCTCGAAGCCAAGCACAAGATCAATAAATTGCGAAAACTGCTGGACGAGCTGGACGGCGATTACGACCGCATTTACCTCGATACCCCGCCAGCCTTGAATTTTTATGCGGTTTCGGCGCTGATTGCCGCTGATCGAGTATTGATCCCCTTCGATTGCGACAGTTTCTCGCGCCAGGCGCTGTACGGTCTGTTGGCGGAAATCGAAGAGTTGAAAGAAGACCATAACGAAGGGCTGGAAGTAGAAGGCATTGTGGTCAACCAATTCCAGGCCCGCGCCAGCTTGCCGCAACAGATGCTCGACGAGTTGATCGCCGAAGGCCTGCCGGTGCTGCCGGTGTACCTGGCCAGTTCGGTGCGCATGCGCGAGTCGCACCAGGAAAGCCGCCCGCTGATCCACCTGGACCCACGGCATAAGCTGACTCAGCAATTTGTGGAACTGCATAACCTGCTGGAAAACGCCTGACCTTCAAGCGCCACACAGATTCAAGGTGGGAGGGGGTTGCCCCCCACCCACAGTGTCCAGCATTGTCTCTGTGCGGTTATATCCCCTGGCTACGCAACCAGCTCATCAATTGCGGCAGCGGAAACGCACCGCTCTGGCGCGCCACTTCGCGGCCGTTCTTGAACAGGATCAAGCTGGGGATCGAGCGAATCTCCAATTGCGCCGACAACTGCTGGTTGGCCTCGCTGTCGAGCTTGGCCAGGCGGCATTTGCCTTCCAGCTGACCGGCTGCTTGTTCAAACACCGGCGCAAACGACTTGCATGGCCCGCACCAGTCGGCCCACACGTCTACCAACAGCGGCAGATCGCCCTTGATCTGGCTGGCGTAGTCGCCTTGTTTCAACTCAAACGGCTTGTTCAGCAATACGGGTTGCTTGCAACGCCCGCATTTGGGCGCATCACCCAGGCGTTCGCCGGGGATGCGGTTGAGGCCGTTGCAATGGGGGCAAGGGATGACAAGAGGTTCGGACATGGTGGGCTCCTGGGATGGCCAATGGATTCTATTTGGCGCCGCCGCCGGTGTTTATCAAGGTAGCCAGCTGGGGTCGACCTCTCGATTTCACGACGAGCAACTGATTTCCAGGTGTTTGCCCCAATCCGGAGGCCGCTGCGCGTACTGTTCCATGCCTGCCTGCTCCTCGAACGGCTGGCTCAGCACCTCATGTAGCCGCCGCACTTCGCTGTAATCGCCTGACTCTGCGGCAGTAATGGCGTTTTGTGCGAGGTAGTTACGCAGGATGTACAGCGGGTTGACCGCGTGCATGCGTTCGCGGCGTTGTTCTTCGGTGTAGTCGCCGTCCCGTATAACCCGCGCTGTGTACAGCTCGGCCCAGGCATCGAACCCGGCCAGGTCGACAAAGTCATCACGCAAGCGGCTCACCGCCAGCGCGGCCGGTTCATCCCCCAGGCGGCGGAAGAACAAGGTGTAGTCCACGCCACTGTTTTGCATCAGTTGCAGCAGGCGTTCCACCAGTTTCTGGTCAGCCTCTTCGGCCGTGGTAAGGCCCAGGCGGCGGCGCATCAAGTCCAGGTAATGGGCTTGGTACAGCGGCAGGAATAAACCCAGCGTTTCCTTCAAGGCATCGACGCTGATAAACGGCGTGAGCGCCTGGGCCAATGCGCTGAGGTTCCACTGGCCAATCGGCACCTGGTTGCTGAAGGAATAGCGCCCTTCATGGTCGGAATGGTTGCAGATGAAGTGCGCATCGAAATCATCCAGAAACGCAAACGGCCCGAAGTCGAAGGTAATGCCCAGGATCGACATATTGTCAGTGTTCATCACTCCGTGGCAGAAACCATAGGCCTGCCATTTAGCGATCAGTTCGGCGTTGCGCTCGACGATTTCGCGGAACATCGCCAGGTACGGTTCCGGCTGTTCGCGGCATTCGGGGTAGTGCAGGTTGAGTACGTGCTCGGCCAGTTGCGCCAACTGCTCGGACTTTTGGGTGTAATAGAAATATTCGAAATGCCCGAAGCGGATATGGCTCGGCGCCAAGCGCAGCAGCATGGCGCCGCGCTCCTGTTTCTCGCGCCATACCGGTGTGTCGGAGCCGATCACGCACAGCGCGCGGCTGCTGGGGATGCCCAGCGCGTGCAGCGCCTCGGATGCCAGAAACTCACGGATCGACGAGCGCAAAACCGCGCGGCCATCGCCCATGCGTGAGTAAGGCGTCATTCCCGCACCTTTGAGGTGCAGGTCCCAGTGCTCGCCGGCGGCGTTGTATGCCTCGCCCAGCAGCAAGCCGCGGCCATCGCCCAGTTGTGGGCTGTAGCCGCCGAACTGATGGCCGGAATACACCATCGCCCGCGGCTCTGCTTCGGCCCACAGTTTGTGGCCGCCAAACAGCTCGGCGAACAGCGGCGTGTCGGCCACCGATGGGTCGAGGTCGAGCAAGGCCATGGCCGCAGGACTGGCCACTACCAGGCGCGGCTTGTCGAGAGGTTCGGGCAGAACGTGGGTTGAAAACGCGTCGCCCAGGCGTGCGAAGCGGTTGTCGAAGGTCAGGTCGTCGAGGGCTTTCACCGGCCATCTCCAGCAGAATGTCCGAGCATTCTGCTGGGGATAGAGGGTTTAGTCGAGTTTGCTCGGCGGCGGTTCCGGTGCATCGACGACTTTGCCGGCGGGCGGCTCGGGAGCATCCGTGCTCGGTTGCGCGCCGACGATGGTCTTACGCTCGTCTTCCACCGGCACCAGTTTGTACTCCTGGCCGTGCATATTCTTGAGGTACACCTCCATCTGCCGGAACGAGATGTTGATGTGCTGTTTCTTGAATTCACGGTTGATGTAGCGGTTGACCTCGTCCAGCACCGGGTTGCGGTCGCCCAGGTCGCGCACATGCATGCGCAGTTCGTGGTCCAGGGTGCTTTCACCGAAGTTGAGGAAGTACACGTGGGGTTCCGGATCTTTCAGAACCCGTGGGTTTTCCCTGGCGGCCTTGAGTAACAGTTCCTTCACCAAGTCCAGGTCGGAGCCGTAGTCCACCCCCAGTTTCAAGGTCACGCGGGTGATGGTGTCGGTCAGCGACCAGTTGATCAGTTGCCCGGTGATGAAGGTTTTGTTCGGGACAATGATGTCCTTGCGGTCGAAGTCGGTAATCGTAGTGGCGCGGATGCGGATCTTGCTCACCGTGCCCGACAGGTTGCCGATGGTGATGGTGTCGCCGATACGCACCGGGCGTTCGAACAGAATCATGATGCCGGAGATAAAGTTGGCGAAGATCTCCTGCATACCGAAGCCCAACCCCACCGACAGCGCCGCCACCAGCCATTGCAACTTGTCCCAGCTCACGCCGAGGGTAGAGAGGGTTGAGACAAAGCCCACGCCGGCAATGATGTAGGACAGCAAGGTAGTGGTGGCGTAGGCGCTGCCCTGGGCCAGGTCCAGTTTGGACAGCACCAACACTTCCAGCAGGCCGGGCAGGTTGCGCGCCAGGGCGAAGGTGATGCCGATGATGATCAGCGCGCCGAGCAAATCGCCGATGCTGATAGGCACCATGCTGATATTCGCGCCGGTGCCGCTGGTGTATTCGTACAGGGTGACGTTGTCCAGGTAGGAAAATACCGAAATCAGGTCCGACCACACCCAGTACAACGCCGCAATAAAGCCGCCGAGCAGGGCCAGGCGGATCAGGCGCATGGACTGTTCGTTGACCTGTTCGATATCCAGTGTCGGCTCTTCGATCACCGCTTCGCCATCGCCGGCCTCCTTGGCCGCCTGACGTTTGGCCAGGGCGCGGGAGTAGGCCAGGCGCCGTGCCGCCACGCCGAGGCCGCGGACGAAGGTGGCTTCGATCACCAGCCAGAACATCAGCAGGTACAGGGTATTGATCAAGCGGTCGCTGAGTTTGAGGGCGGTGTAGTAGTAGCCGAAGCACACCGCGATAAACAGTGCGATAGGCAGCGCGGTAAACAACAGGCCCACGGCTTTGCGAAACAACGATGCTTTTTCGTGGGTGGGGCTGTGGAGCAGCAGGCGCCCCAGCAGCCAGGCCATCAGCGCATAGCAGGTCAGCACCACGCCGATGCCCAGCACGTCGTCGGCCAGCGCCGCCGGTTGGTGCTCGGCGATAGCTACCACGGCCACCAGGGCCAATACCACCAGGCCGAGCTTGCGCACCCAGCCCTGGAGGAATTCGACCTGGGGTTTTTCCCAGCGGAAATGCAGTTCCGCCACGCCACCGGGCGCGAGAATCCGATAAGCGGTGTAGAACACCAGCCACGCCTGGGCCAATTGCAACAGGGCCGAGCCCAGGTTGGCGTTCTGCCCGCGTGCGTCGATCTGCAGCGCGTAGCCGCATAGGGCCAGGCCCAGGGACACCGGCATTGCCAGCAAAATATTGATCAAAATGGCCTGCGGCGTATGCCACTGGCTGTCGCGCTTGAAGTGGCCGATGTCCAGATGGACCTTATTCAGGCGCTGATACAGGGCCTTGCGGCGCCACAGCAGCGCGCCGATCAACAGCAGCAGCGGCAGGAACAGCAGCGGGCGCTGGGTCAGGCCGTCATACAATTCGCTGACGCTCGACGCCCACGGCAGGGTGGTGATTTGCTTGCTCAGGTGCGCCGGTACGGTTTCCAGCCACTCGGTGTCCAGCGGCTTATTGCTGGGAATCCAGAACATCTGCTCGTCCAGCGTCGCGCGCAGGGTGGTGGCGGTGCTGAGCAGTTGTTTCTGGTTCAGTTGCAGGGTGATGGATTCGTTCAGCAGCGCGCTCAACTCGCGGCTCAGGCGTTCGAGCAAGTCGCTGCGGGTGATCGCCAGTTCCAGCAGGGTGCGCCGCAGTTGCGGGGTCACGTCGTCCGGGGGCTGGTTGGCCAGCAGGTTATCCACATAAGCGCTGGGGGAGCTGATCAGCTCGCGCTGTTGGTTGACCTCAAACTGATACAGCCGAATGTTTGCGATATCGTCCGCCAGGTCACGGTCCACCGTGAGACGCGGCAGGGCCTGTTTCTGTTTGTAGAGAATCTTGGACAGCAGCAGGCTGCCCTTGAGCACGTTGATCTGCTCGTCCAGCGCCGAATCGCTCTGAGTAACGGCGTCCAGCTGTTGTTTGGTTTGCAGGTTTTTCTGCGTCAGGTCGTTGAGGCGGTCGGTGCTTTTGAGCAGGTAGTCGGACAGCTTCAGGTTGGCTGCGCTTTCCGAGGCCAGCAGGCTGCTACCGCCGGCTTTCTGCGCCTCGATGGACTGTTGGGTCACCGTCTGCTGGCTCTGGGCCAGACGCTTCTGATTGATCAGGGTTTGCAGGTCTTGGATTTCCTGTTCCAGGCGCGCGGTCTTTTCCTGGATCAGGTCGTGCTGGCTGTTGCCCAGGTCTTGCAACTGACTGTTGCCCGCCAGTTCCTGACGACGCAGCGGGATCAGTGCATTCAGGGCCGCCAATTCGGCGTTCAACTGATTGCGTTGGTCGCTGCTCAGGGCTTTGCCGTTGTCCTTGCCGGACTTGAGGGTGGCGTTGATCTGCTGGATGCGCGTCTGGCTGCTGCTGATTTCGGTCTGGGCGCGCTCTGGGCGGGTTTGGGCGGCGATGGTCAGGCTGTTGGCGTCGGCCAGTTCTTTTTGCAGGTCGCCTTGCTGAGTGCTGCGCTGCACCAGCAGCTGTTCCAACTGTGGAATCGGCAGGCTGGCATACCGCTGGGCCACCGGGATGATTTTGGTGGCCTTGAGCCGTGTCAGCTCGCGCTGGTTTTCGCTGGTCTGGCGCGGGGCGTCGTCCAGCTGTCGCTTGAGATCGACCAGGCGTTGCTCGTAATCCTGCTTGTTGCTCAGATACGTGAGGGTTTGCTGCAGGATGGTCTGCAGCGCCTTCATATCGGCATCGGGTAGTTTGCGGTCGGGCAGTTTGTCCAGGGATTGCTGGATGGCGTCGGCGCTGGGCGGGTCGGCAGCGTAGACGTTGCCGACGCAAAGGGTCAGACCCAGCAGGGCAGTGGCGAGAAAAGAGCGCAGGATTGGCATAGAGACCGGTCGAGCTAGTGAAGAATCGGGGGCGTTGTCGCCCCGCAGTTTAGAGGAAGAGTCCGGGGCCCGGGCGACTTCCTTCGGGGAATCTGACGCCCACTTTGCCGATCTTGTTCCCGTCCATGACCGCGACGGTCCAGATGGTGTTGTTCCACTCCACCTGGTCGCCCACCACCGGGGCGCCGCCGACTTTTTGGGTGATGAACTGGCTTAGCGGCGTATCCGGGTCGATACCTTCGAGCTTGAGGCCATACAGCGCCGACACCGCGCCCAGCTGGGCGTCGCCTTCCAGCACGAAATCGCCGAAGAAGCGCAGGTCCAGACCACGCTGCGGCGCCTGGCTGAACAGCTTGCCCAGGGCCGGCAGGTTGTGTTCGTGGCCGATTACGCAGAGCAGATCATCGACTTCCAGCACCGTACTACCCGACGGATGGAGCAGTTGCTGGCCACGAAACAGGGCGGCGATGCGCGTGCCTTCGGGCATTTTCAACTCGCGCAGGGCCGCGCCGATGCACCATTTCTCCGCGCCCAGGCGGTAGACGAACAGCTCCCACTCGCTGGTGACGTGGACTTCCAGTGCCGCCCGTGAGATCGGCGCCGGATCCGGCGGCACCGTGACTTTAAGCAGCTTGGCCACCCACGGCAGGCTCGTGCCCTGTACCAGCAGCGACACCAGCACGATAAAGAACGCCAGGTTGAAATACAGCTGGGCATGGGGCAGGCCGGCCATCAGCGGGAACACCGCCAGAATGATCGGCACCGCGCCGCGCAGGCCGACCCAGGCGATAAAGGCTTTTTCACGGCCGTGGAAGGCCTTGAAGGGCAGCAGGCCGACCATCACCGACAACGGCCGCGCGAAGAGGATCATCCACAGCGCCAGGCCCAGGGCCGGCAGGGCGATGGGCAGCAGATCGTGGGGCGTGACCAGCAGGCCCAGCACCAGGAACATGCCGATCTGCGCCAGCCAAGCCATGCCATCGAGCATATGCAAGATGCCGTGACGGCTGCGCACCGGACGGTTGCCGATCACCAGGCCGCACAGGTACACCGCGAGGAAGCCGCTGCCGTGGAAGGCGTTGGTCAGGGCAAAGACGAACAGGCCGCCGGCGATCACCAGAATCGGATAGAGGCCGGTGGCCAGGTTGATGCGATTGACCATCTGCAACATCAGCCAGCCGCCGCCCAATCCGACCAGGCCGCCGATGCCGAATTCGCGCACCAGATGGGTCAGTAGGCTCCAGTGCAGGCCAGTCTGGCCGCTGGCGAGCATGTCGATCAGGGTGACAGTGAGAAACACCGCCATCGGGTCGTTGCTGCCGGATTCGATTTCCAGGCTGGCGCTGACCCGCTCGTTCAAGCCCTTGCCGCCCAGCAGTGAGAACACCGCCGCGGCGTCCGTGGAGCCGACAATCGCGCCGATCAGCAAGCCTTGGATAATGTTGAGGTTGAACAGCCAGGCCGCCGCCATGCCGGTGAGGCCGGTGGTAATCAACACCCCCACCGTGGCCAGCGACAAGGCCGGCCAAAGCGCCACACGGAAACTCGCTACTCGGGTTCGCAAGCCGCCGTCGAGCAGGATCACGGCCAATGCGAGGTTGCCCACCAGGTAGGCGGTCGGATAGTTGTCGAAGATGATGCCGCCGCCGTCGACGCCGGCGACCATGCCCACGGCCAGGATAATCACCAGAATCGGGATGCCCAGGCGTGATGAAAGAGAACTCACCAGAATGCTCGCACTCACCAGCAACGCGCCGATCAAGAACAGGCTGTTGATGGTCGTCGCATTCAAAGGCAGTACTCCATGAGCTGATACAAAAGACGGGGCGCAAACTGACCATGCAGTCTGCGTGCCAGGGATTCTAACCTGTTGAATTGCTGCCCTGTCAAAAAGCTTTTCCTAATTCCATGGATCCAAATGTGGCAGGGGGCAAGCCCCCGATGGGGGTATGTCAGTCAGCTTATCTGTAACTGGCCCGCCACTATCGGGGGCAAGCCCCTCCCACATTTCAAGCCAGTGCAGGCAGTTAGAGGCGGAAGCGGCCTACCATGCCGTTCAAATCCACCGCCAGGCGCGACAGCTCACCGCTGGCCGCGCTGGTCTGGCTGGCCCCGGTGGCCGATTGCACCGACAAATCACGAATGTTCACCAGGTTGCGGTCCACTTCCCGCGCCACCTGCGCCTGCTCTTCCGCTGCGCTGGCGATCACGAGGTTGCGTTCGTTGATCTCGACGACCGCGCTGTTGATGGTTTCCAGGGACAGCCCTGCACCTTTGGCGATGTTCAGCGTCGATTCCGCGCGCTCGGTGCTGTTGCGCATCGAATCCACCGCGTGCTCGGTGCCGGATTGGATGCTGCCGATCATCCGCTCGATCTCGCTGGTGGACTGTTGGGTGCGATGGGCCAGGGCACGGACCTCATCGGCGACCACCGCAAATCCACGCCCGGCTTCACCGGCACGGGCGGCCTCAATGGCGGCGTTCAGAGCCAGCAGGTTGGTTTGGTCGGCCAGGCCGCGAATCACGTCCAGCACTTTGCCGATGTCCCGCGACTCAGTGGCCAGGTCACCGATCAAGGTGGCGGTGGCCTGCACGTCGCCGCTCATACGCTCGATGGCGCTGACGGTTTCCTGCACCAGATCGCGGCCGTCGCCGGCGGAGGCGGTGGCGTTGCGTGAGGCTTCGGAGGTGCTCACGGCATTGCGCGCGACTTCCTCGACGGCGCTGGTCATTTCGTTGACCGCGGTGGCGGCCTGTTCAATTTCGTTGTTCTGTCGGGTCAGGCCGCGCGCGCTTTCGTCGGTGACCGCGTTCAGCTCTTCTGCCGCCGACGCCAACTGACTGGCCGAGCCGGCGATGCGTTGCAGGGTGTCGCGCAGTTTGGTCTGCATCTTGGCCATGGCGGCGAGCAGGCGGCCGGCTTCGTCGCTGCCGTCGACCTGGACCGGCTGCGTCAGGTTACCCTCGGCGATGGTCTCGGCGGCATTCAATGCCTGGGAAATCGGCACGGTGATGCTGCGGGTCAGTAGCCAAGCGAACAGCATTGTCAGCGCTGTGGCGATCACCAGCAAACCCACCACCAGGTCAACGGCCAGGTCGTATTGGTCTTTAGCTTCCTGGTTGGTTGCCAACGCCATGGTGTTGTTGATATCCAACAGACGCGTCAGCACCGCGTTGACTTGCTCCGAGTTGCTCAGCAACTCAGTGTTAAGCAGGTTGCGCAGCTCATCTATCTGATTGGCCTGGGACAGGCTCTTCATGCGGGCTTCGATCTGGTGGTACTGGCCAAGCAGTCGCACATATTCATCGTACGCAGCGCGCTCTTCGCGGCTTTCAATCAGCTTTTCGTAGGTAGCCTGTGCGGTGCGGATCTGCTGGTTGCGCAGTTCGAACGCTTCCAGGGTTTTTTGCTGCACGTCCGGTTCACGATTGGTCAACAGGCGGTATGACAGTACCCGCAGGCGCAGGGTCAGTTGGGTGAATTCATCCAGTGCGCGAATGCTTGGCACGCTGGAGAGGGTGATGTCTTCGGTGGCGGCCCGGATCTTACTCATCTGGTTCAAGGCGAAAACACCGAGAAACAACATGAGGGCACCAATCAACGCAAACCCAAGGAAAGCCCTCGGAGCGATATTCATATTACGAAGCGACATGCTGGAATCCTGGAAGGAGCGCGATCCGTGCGGCCTTGAGACGGGGTGTGCATCGCTATCGGTCGTACGACTAAAGTCTAAAGGGTTCTGTGCGTTTTTGTCGCACCTGACGAGGGGTTGGACGGATTCAGGAACCAGATGGGGGAAATGCAGTCACTAAGGCTCGAAAGTGTGGCCCGGCCCTTGAAAAACCGGGCTGCGCGCCAGGGATAAGCCTGGCATCCGAGGTGAATTTTCTTTATCGTCACCGCCCTTTAAAACGCTCGAGAAATCAAAATGTTAGAAGCATCCCTCAGCCAATTGGAACAACTGGTCAGTGACCTGGTACAGCAAAACCAGGAGCTGCTGGGCAGCAATGAATCCCTCAAGGCAGAACTTGCCCGCGCCAAGGATGAAAACGACAGCCTGCAACTGAACCTGATGGAGCAGGAAGAAAAACACGGCGCCACTGCCGCGCGTATCCAGGCATTGGTTGAGCGCGTGAGCGCAGGTCCCGTGGGCGCATGAACGAAGGGATAAAGGTCGTTTCGATTCTCGGAGAGGATTACTCGATCAAGGCGCCGCCCGGGGAGGACAAAACCCTGATGCACGCCGTGACCATGCTCAAGGCTTCCCTGGCCACTACCAAGAAAAAGTACCCGACCCTGATCGGTGACAAATTACTGGTGCTGGCGGCGCTGAACCTGTGCGCCGAGCAGATCGAAATGCAGCAGGCTCATCAGCAGGAACTCGACCGTTACCAAGAGCAAGTCAGCGCCACGGTCGAGGTGATTTCCAAGGCGATCCAGCCTTAGAACCATTCATCCTGCATCCCCAGGCACGTATCGTCCCGTGCTTCCAGAATCGCCAGTTCATGATGGCAGCTCGGTACTTCCCAGGTCAGGAAATACCGGGCGGCCTGGAGCTTGCCTTTATAGAACCCTGCATCCGCTGTATTGCCCTTGGCCAGTCCTTCTTCGGCGCGAATCGCTTGTTCCAGCCAGCGCCAGCCAATTACCGTATGCCCGAACACCTTCAGGTACAGCGCCGAGTTCGCCAGGCTGCTGTTGACTTTGCCTTGGGCGAGGTCCGTCAACAGGCCGAGGGTGACGCTTTGCAGTCTGTTAAGCAGGTGTTCCAGCGGTTCACGCAACGCGGTGAGTGACGGGTACTGCTGGGCCCGCGCGCCGGTGTCGGCGATCAGGCGGATCAGTTGCTTGAGCCCCGCGCCGCCGTTCTGCGCCAGCTTGCGCCCCAGCAAGTCCAGGGATTGGATGCCATGGGTGCCCTCGTGGATCGGGTTCAAACGGTTGTCACGGTAGTACTGCTCCACCGGGTATTCACGGGTGTAGCCGTGGCCGCCGAGAATCTGGATCGCCAGCTCGTTGGCCTTGAGGCAGAACTCCGATGGCCAGGATTTGACGATAGGGGTGAGCAGGTCCAGCAATTCGTGGGCCTGTTTGCGTTCCGCTTCATCGGCCAGGGTGGTGGTGTCATCGAACAAGCGCGCCGCGTACAGGCCCAGATCGAAGGCACCTTCCACGTAGGACTTTTGCGTCAGCAGCATGCGCTTGATGTCCGCGTGCTGAATGATCGAGACCGGCGCAGTCGTAGGATCTTTACTGTCGGGCAGACGACCTTGCGGGCGTTCGCGGGCGTATTCCAGCGAGTACAGGTAGCCGGCGTAGCCGAGCATCACCGCGCCCATGCCCACGCCGATGCGCGCCTCGTTCATCATCTGGAACATGCAGCTCAGGCCCTGGTGCGGCTTGCCCACCAGATAGCCCACGCAGTTGCCGTTGTCGCCGAAATTCAGCGCCGTGGACGTGGTGCCGCGCCAGCCCATCTTGTGAAACAGCCCCGCCAGCAACACATCGTTACGCGCGCCCAGGCTACCGTCGTCGTTGACCAGGAATTTAGGCACGATAAACAGCGAAATGCCCTTCACCCCCGGCGGCGCATCCGGCAACTTGGCCAGCACCATGTGCACGATGTTTTCCGACAGCGGATGATCGCCGCCGGAAATAAAGATCTTGTTGCCTTTGAGGCGATAGGTGCCGTCGGCCGCAGGTTCGGCGCGTGTACGAATATCCGACAGCGACGAGCCTGCATGGGGCTCGGTCAACGCCATGGTGCCGAAGAAGCGCCCCTCGATCATGGGCTGCAAGAAGCGCTGTTTCTGCTCTTCAGTACCGAAGCTTTCGATCAGGTTGGCCGCGCCCATGGTCAGGAACGGATACGACGTGGACGCCGCGTTGGCCGACTGAAAGTGCGCAAAACAGGCTTGGGACAGCAGGGTCGGCAATTGCATGCCGCCGGCCTCGAAGCTACGCGCCGCGTTGAGAAAACCGGCCTCTAGAAACGCATCCACGGCCGGTTTGACCTCCGGGATCAGGATGGCTTTGCCGTCCTCGTAGCGCGGTTCGTTTTCGTCGTTTTTACGGTTATGGGGCGCGAAGTACTTTTCGGCGATGCTGCGCGCGGTGCTGATGGCCGCATCGAAGGTTTCGCGGTTGTGCTCGGCAAACCGCTCACGCTGGGTCAGGCCCTCGGCATCGAGGACTTCGTACAGCTCGAAAGCCAGATTGCGGGAACTGAGCAGCGTCTCGGACATGGCGGATTACCTTTAGAGGAATTGGCCCGAGTCTAAGCGTGCGAATTAAGGGTGAATAGCAAGATTGATCTAAGTGATGGAGCGGCAGAATGTGGGAGGGGGCTTGCCCCCGATAGCAGTGTGTCAGTGCCCGAGGTACTGACTGATACTCCACTATCAGGGGCAAGCCCCCTCCCAGATTGTCTAGCGGTATTTCTTTCAGGGTTAGCCGATGGTCATCAGGCTGGCGTTACCGCCCGCCGCAGCGGTGTTGACGCTCAACGCTCGCTCAATCACCAGGCGCTCCAACGCAATGGAAGTTTCGCCCTGGGACAAACCATGCACGCCGACAATCGCCCCACCACGCTGCGCCACTTGCTGGCACACCGCGCGCAATTGGTCGGAGTCGCCGTGGTGCAGAACGGCATCGAACACCACGTCGTCCTTGGTCCAATCGGCCACGCGCTTGATCTTCGCCTGAATGTCCTTCGGCAGGCGTGGGAACAAGGCCTTGGTCAGGTCGGTTTCCGGCCATACTGCCGAGCCACCCACCGCCAGTACCGCAGCCAACTGAGTCAGCAGGTCACCTTCTACGTCCGCCAGGCACAGCACATGCTCGCGGGGCAAGATGGCGTAGCTGTTGCGCTCGCCGGTGGGGCCTGTCAGTTGGCGGGTGATGCCGCTTTGCGATTGCGCGGCGAACTGGCTGCACAGCACGCTCAGCTCGCTGAACTTTTGGCTGTCGGCCCAGGCTTTAAGGGCTGTCAGCGGTTGGCTCATGGCATCGCGCAGACGTACGTCCGGCGCCGCCAACTTGTCGGCGCGCACGAAGGATTGTTCGATTGCATCGGTAGGACGAGTCGACAGCAAACGGTACAGGTACAGTGGGCCACCGGCTTTCGGGCCAGTCCCCGACAGGCCTTCGCCGCCGAACGGCTGCACGCCGACCACGGCACCCACGATGTTGCGGTTGACGTAGACGTTACCGGCGTGAACGTTGTCGATCACTTTGGCGATGGTCTCGTCGATGCGCGTGTGCACGCCAAGGGTCAGGCCGTAGCCGGACGCATTGATCTGGCCGATCAACTGGTCGATCTCTTTACGCTTGTAGCGGACTACGTGCAGTACCGGGCCGAAGATCTCGCGTTGCAGCTCGTCGAAGCTTTCCAGTTCGATCAGGGTGGGCATCACAAAGGTGCCGCGCTTGATTTCTTCGGCGTCGGCGATCGCCACCTGATACACGTTGCGGCCTTTGTCGCGCATGGCCTGGATGTGCTTCTCGATGCCGGCCTTGGCTTCGGCGTCGATCACCGGGCCGATGTCCACGGACAGGCGCTCCGGGTTGCCCAGGCGGCATTCAGCCATGGCGCCCTTGAGCATTTCGATGACGCGGTCTGCCGAATCTTCCTGCAGGCACAGCACGCGCAGGGCCGAGCAACGCTGGCCGGCGCTGTCGAAGGCCGACGACACCACGTCGATCACTACTTGTTCAGTGAGTGCGGAGGAGTCGACGATCATCGCGTTCTGGCCACCGGTTTCGGCGATCAGCGGGATCGGACGACCCTGGGCATCCAGGCGACCGGCCACATTGCGCTGCAGCAGGCGCGCCACTTCGGTGGAACCGGTGAACATCACGCCTTTGACGCGATCATCACCCACCAGGCGGGCGCCGACGGTTTCGCCCTGGCCCGGCAGCAGTTGCAGCACGCCTTCCGGAATACCGGCTTCCAGCAGGATGCGCACGGCCTGGGCTGCCACCAGCGGGGTTTGCTCGGCAGGCTTGGCCAGTACCGGGTTGCCGGCGGCCAGTGCCGCGGCGACTTGACCACTGAAGATCGCCAGCGGGAAGTTCCACGGGCTGATGCACACCACCGGGCCCAGTGGGCGGTGGGCGTCGTTGGTGAAATCGTTGCGCGCCTGCACCGCGTAGTAGCGCAGGAAGTCCACGGCTTCACGCACTTCGGCGATGGCGTTGGCAAAGGTCTTGCCGGCTTCGCGGGCCAGCAGCCCCATCAATGGCTGGATCTCGCCTTCCATCAGGTCGGCGGCGCGTTCCAGAATCGCGGCGCGCTCGGCCGGCGGGGTGGCCTGCCAGATCGGGCCGGCATTGATCGCGCATTGGATGGCGTTGTCGACGTCTTCGACGGTGGCTTCCTGAACCTGACCGACCACATCGCGCAGGTCGGACGGGTTCAATACCGCGGTCGACGTTTGCTCGCTGGACGCGCAACCAAGCATTGGTGCGGCTTTCCAGTTGTTGTGGGCCGTGGCCAGCAGGGCGCAGGACAACGAGGCCAGGCGGTGTTCGTTGGCCAGGTCGATACCGGCCGAGTTGGCGCGGTCGCTGCCATACAGATCGCGCGGCAGCGGAATGCGTGGGTGCGGCAAGCCGAAGCCGCCTTCCACCGTCGCCATTTGCTCGATGCTGGCCACTGGGTCGGCTACCAGCTCCTGGATCGAAATCGACTGGTCGGCGATACGGTTGACGAACGAGGTGTTCGCGCCGTTTTCCAACAGCCGACGTACCAGGTAGGCCAAGAGTGTTTCATGGGTGCCGACCGGGGCGTACACGCGGCACGGACGGTTCAGCTTGCCGTCGGCAACCTTGCCGACTACCTGCTCGTACAGCGGTTCGCCCATGCCGTGCAGGCACTGGAACTCGTACTGGCCGGGGTAATAGTTCTGACCGGCGATATGGTAAATGGCCGACAAGGTGTGGGCGTTATGCGTGGCGAACTGCGGGTAGATGACTTCCGGCACCGACAGCAGTTTGCGCGCGCAAGCGATGTAGGAAACGTCGGTGTACACCTTGCGGGTGTACACCGGGTAGCCTTCCAGGCCTTCGACCTGGGCGCGCTTGATTTCGCTGTCCCAGTACGCGCCTTTTACCAGGCGGATCATCAGGCGGTGGCGGCTGCGGCGGGCCAGGTCGATCACGTAATCGATCACGTACGGGCAACGCTTCTGGTAAGCCTGGATCACGAAGCCGATGCCGTTCCAGCCGGTCAGTTGCGGCTCGAAGCACAGGCGTTCCAGCAGATCCAAGGACAATTCCAGGCGGTCGGCTTCTTCGGCATCGATGTTCAGGCCGATGTCGTACTGCTTGGCCAGCAGAGTCAGGGACAGCAGGCGCGGGTACAGCTCGTCCATCACGCGCTCGTACTGCGCACGGCTGTAACGCGGGTGCAGCGCCGACAGCTTGATGGAAATGCCCGGGCCTTCATAAATCCCACGGCCGTGGGAGGCTTTGCCGATGGAGTGAATAGCTTGTTCGTACGAGGCCAGGTATTTCTGGGCGTCGTGTTCTGTGAGGGCGGCCTCACCGAGCATGTCGTAGGAATAGCGGAAGCCTTTGCTTTCGAATTTGCTCGCATTGGCTAACGCTTCGGCGATGGTCTCGCCGGTGACGAACTGTTCGCCCATCAAGCGCATGGCCATGTCGACGCCCTTGCGGATCATCGGTTCGCCGCTCTTGCCGATGATGCGGCTCAGGGAAGAGGTCAGGCCGGCTTCGTTATGGGTAGAGACCAGTTTGCCGGTCAGCAGCAGGCCCCAGGTCGCGGCGTTGACGAACAGCGACGGGCTGTTGCCCAGGTGCGGCTGCCAGTTGCCGGTGCTGATCTTGTCGCGGATCAGCGCGTCGCGGGTGCCCTTGTCCGGGATGCGCAGCAGCGCTTCGGCCAGGCACATCAGCGCCACGCCTTCCTGGGAGGACAGGGAAAATTCTTGCAGCAGGCCCTGAACAATCCCGGCACGGCCGCCGACACTTTTCTGATTGCGCAATTTCTCGGCAATGGTAGCGGCCAGTTTGTTGGTGGCTTCGGCCATTGGCGCTGGGAGGCGGGCCTGTTCGATCAGCATCGGCACCACTTCCGGCTCGGGGCGACGGTAAGCGGCGGTGATCGACGCGCGCAGTACGGACTGCGGCAGGATGCTTTCGGCGAACTCAAGGAAGCACTGGTGAGCGTGGTCGGTCTGGACCTCGCCTACGTCGTCTGCGTCCTTGCTGCTCAAACCATTGAGTTCGGTCAGGGTTGCACCACCCTCCAGTTTCTCCAGGTAATTGAAAATCGCCTGCTTGATCAGCCAGTGCGGCGTGCGATCAATGGAGGTCGCGGCAGCCTTCAGGCGTTCGCGGGTCGGGTCGTCGAGTTTGACCCCAAGGGTGGTCGTCGCCATTTTCTTATCCTCATGGGTGCCACTACCGAGTGGCATTAGCTGGCGGCAAGATTAGCTGTGCACATGCGCAGGTGCAACCGGGTGCAACCTTTTTTGTTAATGAAATTTTCGATGGTTCGTCGGAAATATTTAAGCCCTCAGCGTAATGTGCTGCGCGCTGGTGCATTTGCTTCTGAGATCGGCTGTTTTTGCTCCGAAAGGGAGCAAAAACAGGGTGTTTTCCGCAAATTCACTCAAGGTGCAACTTATTCGCGAGAAACTGGTTGCACCTGATTTGCTTTGTTGAATAGCATTCGCGGCCAAGGTGCAACCAGCTTTCGGGTTTGGGGCATCGGCTGGCGGCTTTCCTGGGGAAACGCCAGTCATAAATGCGCGGCACGCGGGTTCGTCTACCCTTGCAAAAGGGTCGGCGCCTGACAGACCGCCGCTACATAAAAACAAAGCCAGGGCGTCACTTCTTATGAGCGTTAGCAATCCAACCCTGATCACGTTCGTGATCTATATCGCAGCAATGGTGCTGATCGGCTTCATGGCCTATCGCTCCACCAATAACCTTTCCGATTACATCCTCGGCGGTCGCAGCCTCGGTAGCGTGGTCACTGCCTTGTCGGCCGGCGCGTCCGATATGAGCGGCTGGTTGTTGATGGGCCTGCCGGGCGCTATCTACATGTCCGGTCTGTCGGAAAGCTGGATCGCCATCGGCCTGATCGTCGGTGCCTACCTCAACTGGCTGTTCGTGGCCGGTCGCCTGCGGGTACAGACCGAACACAACGGCGACGCCCTGACGCTGCCCGACTACTTCTCCAGCCGCTTCGAAGATAAAAGCGGCCTGCTGCGGATCATCTCCGCGGTAGTGATCCTGGTGTTCTTCACCATCTATTGCGCCTCCGGCATCGTGGCCGGTGCCCGTCTGTTCGAAAGCACCTTTGGCATGTCCTACGAGACCGCGCTGTGGGCCGGTGCGGCAGCGACCATTGCCTACACGTTCGTTGGCGGTTTCCTGGCCGTGAGCTGGACGGACACCGTACAAGCCACGCTGATGATCTTCGCGCTGATCCTCACGCCGATCATCGTGCTGCTGGCCACCGGCGGCGTCGACACCACGTTCCTGGCCATCGAAGCCAAGAACCCCGACAACTTCAACATGCTCAAGAACACCACCTTCATCGGCATCATCTCGCTGATGGGCTGGGGCCTGGGCTACTTCGGCCAGCCGCACATCCTCGCGCGCTTCATGGCGGCGGATTCGGTGAAGTCGATCGCCAAAGCGCGTCGCATCTCCATGACCTGGATGATCCTGTGCCTGGGCGGCACCGTGGCCGTGGGTTTCTTCGGGATCGCCTATTTCTCGGCGCACCCGGAAGTGGCCGGCCCGGTCACCGAAAACCACGAGCGTGTGTTTATCGAACTGGCCAAGCTGCTGTTCAACCCATGGATTGCGGGCGTGCTGTTGTCGGCCATCCTGGCGGCGGTCATGAGTACTTTGAGCTGCCAACTGCTGGTGTGCTCCAGTGCGTTGACCGAAGACTTCTACAAAACCTTCCTGCGTAAAAACGCCTCCCAGGTTGAGCTGGTCTGGGTCGGTCGCTTGATGGTGCTGCTGGTGGCCTTGATCGCCATCGCCATGGCCGCCAACCCGGAAAACCGCGTACTAGGCCTGGTGAGTTACGCCTGGGCCGGCTTCGGCGCTGCGTTTGGCCCTGTGGTACTGATCTCGGTGATCTGGAAGCACATGACCCGCAATGGCGCTCTGGCCGGCATCCTGGTCGGTGCGATCACCGTGATTGTGTGGAAACACTTCGCGCTGCTGGGTCTGTACGAAATTATCCCTGGCTTCATCTTCGCCAGCCTGGCGATCTACATCGTCAGCAAGCTGGGCGCGCCGACTGCGGGTATGGTCGAGCGTTTTGATGCGGCGGAAAAAGACTACAACCTCAACAAGTAATTCGCCGGGCGCGCTGCGCCTGATGAGTTAAACGAAAGGCCCGCATCCTACGGATAGCGGGCCTTTTTTATGTGTGAATTGGATCGGGCAAACTGAAGATTCGCACGCTCGTTCGTAGGGTTTTACTGATTTATGCGCGCGCTGCTCGGCAAGCCTGGGCACTGGTGCAGAATCGGCCCCCCAGCCTTCGCAGAGAAACATCGGATGTTCGCGCCTGCCAACCAAAGTGCTTTCACCCTGACCCTGGACGGGGTGCCCAGCGATCTCAAGGTCTACCGCTTCAACGGTCAGGAAACACTCAGCCAACCCTATCGTTTTGACCTGGAACTGGTCGGCGAACAGCCGGACCTGGATCTGGGCAACTTGCTGCATCGCCAGGCTTTTCTGGGTTTCGATGATCAGGGCCACGGTGTGCATGGCCTGGTTGACCATGTGGCGCAGGGCGATTCCGGGCGGCGGCTGACGCGCTATAGCGTTCGTCTCGTCCCTCAGTTGGCTTATCTGGCCCACAGCAGCCATCCGCGTATTTTCCAGCACAAAAGCGTGCCGCAGATCGTTGCGCAGGTGCTCAAAGAGCAAGGCATCCAGGCGGACCGATTCGAATTTCATCTAAGCGGCACGTACCCGGAGCGTGAGTATTGCGTGCAGTTCGGCGAGACCGATCTGGCATTTATCCAGCGCCTGTGTGCCGAGCAGGGCATTCATTATCATTTTCGGCATTCGCCCGACGGCCATTTACTGGTATTTGGCGACGACCAGAGCGTGTTTGCCCAGGCCGAGCACGCAACGCCTTACGCTGCAGGCTCCGGGATGGTAGCGGACACTCCGGCCATCAAGCGCTTCACCGTACAACTGCAAACCCGCACCACGGCGCTGAGCCTGCGCGATTACGATTGGCGCAAGCCGCGCCTGACGCTGGAAAGCGCAGTGTCCGACCAGCAGACCCTGTGCCTTGAAGAGCAGGGTTACCCCGGCCATTTCACTGACCGCGTGGAGGGTAAGCACCTGGCACGGCGCGGTCTGGAGCGTCACCGCAGCGAACATCGCCTCGCCGTGGGCAGCGGGGATGAGCCGGCGTTGGCCTGTGGACGCTTCCTTAGGCTGGCCGGGCATCCTCGCCAGGAATGGAACGACTTGTGGCTCGTGACCCAAGTCACTCACGAGGGCAGCCAACCCCAAGTACTCGAAGAGGCGGTGACCGAGGTGGCGGGTGGGGACATGCGCCAGGGTTACTCCAACCACTTCGTCGCGACGCCCTGGGATGTAGTTTTCCGCCCGCCGTTGGCGCCGCGCAGGCCGATGACGGGTTACCAGAACGCGGTGGTGACCGGGCCCGCCGACAGTGAAATCCATTGCGACGAATACGGCCGAGTCAAAGTGCAATTGGCCTGGGATCGCCACGGCGAACATAACGAGCATTCCAGTTGCTGGCTGCGGGTCGCTAGCGGCTGGGCCCAGGATCGCTACGGCGCGGTGCTGATCCCACGGGTGGGCATGGAAGTGTTGGTGGGCTTTGTGAATGGCGACGTGGACATGCCCGTGGTGGTCGGTTGCCTGGCCAATGCCGCGACGCCGGTGCCCCTGGACCTGCCGGCGGACAAGACCCGCAGCATCCTGCGCAGCCAAAGCAGCCCCGGTGGTGGCGGTTACAACGAACTGCGCATTGAGGATCGCAAGGGCGCCGAAGAGATCTACCTGCGCGCCCAGCGCGATTGGACCCAGCATGTGCTGCATGACCAGCAGGTGCAGGTGGATAACCGGCGTCGGATTACCGTGGGTGGCGAGTCGCACCATGAGCTGCAGGGCGAAGAGCAGCGCATCACCCACGGCAATCGCCTGACCGAACTCAAGCAGGACGACCACTTGGTGGTCGGCGGTTCGCAGCAGGTCCGCGCGGGGCGGGTGATTCAGATCGGCGCCGGCCAAAGCGTCGTTATCGATGCGGGTGCCAGCGTCACGATCCAGGCCGGTGGGCAGTCGATCACCCTGTCAGCCGCTGGCATTTTCAGTAGTGTGGCGATCCAGCTCGGCGGTGCTCCGGCCCCCGCTGCGGCACCGTTGTTGCCCGGTCTGCAGGACAAGGTGCTGGCGGTAATCCCGGTGCCCCTGAGCCGCGTGCAGATCGCCAGTTTGAAGCGCAGCGCGCCGTTCTGCGAAGAGTGTGAACGCTGCAAGAGCGGCCAGTGTGATGTCGCTCACCGACCCCATTGATCAGTGTTTTTCAACCCAAGGAGTTTCGCCTCAATGGATCAACCTCTATCGCCCAGTGCTTGGCTCGCACAGTGGCCTCTGCAACCCCATGAGCAACTGTTCGCGGTGCTGGGCAATGCCAGCGATGCCAAGCCGTTCGAGGCTTGGCAAGGTGTGGCGGCGGGTGCGCCACCGCGCTCGATCTGGGCGGGCACGGCCTATGCGGATTGGGCGCAGGTCATGCCTTATCTCGCACAAGTCGAGCCCGGCAGCGCCTTTCTCGATTGGGTGGCGAACACCCAGGCCGAGGACTGGGGTTGGCTGGCGGTGTCGTCCAGCCCGGCGGACGTGGTACTCGCTCATCTGCAAGGCTTGACCCAAGTGAAACTGCCCGAGGGGCCTTCGGTGTTCCTGCGCTTTTGGGACGGCACGCAGTTCCTGCCGCTGTTGCGGCAATTGGGCGGTGAGGCGGGGCAGGTGCTGCCGGTGTTTCAGCGCTATCTGATCAATGGGCAGCCCCAGGCCGTTGCGACTGGGCCGGTTACTACCGCCAAGGCCAGCCCCTGGTGGCAGGTGCCAGCATCCTTACTGGAGCATCTGGCCGAACAATCGCCGCAAACCCTGATCGACAACCTGCTGCAATGGCTTGAGGAGCAGCGCCCGGACCTTTACACCGCCTTCACGCCTGCGACCTTGCAGCACAAGGTCGCTTACTTCGCTCGTGGTTCGACGGTGACTTATGCAGCGCTGACGGACTACCTCGCCTCAGAGGCGAGTTGAAGCCAGTGCCTGCTGCAAGTCGTCGATCAGGTCTTCAATGGCTTCGATACCGACCGAGAGGCGAATCATCTCCGGTTTCACGCCAGCCTTGGCTTGCTCCTGCTCATTCATCTGCCGATGGGTGGTGGAGGCAGGGTGGCAGGCCAGGGATTTGGCGTCGCCGATATTCACCAAACGTTTGAAAATCTGCAGCGCGTCGTAGAAGCGCACACCCGCGTCATAGCCACCCTTCAGGCCGAAAGACAGGATCGCCGAGGGTTTGCCCTGCATGTATTTTTGCGCCAGCCCATGGTGCGGATGTTCTGGCAGGCCCGCGTAGCTGACCCATTCCACCTCGGCATGCTCCTGTAGAAACTGTGCAACCTTGAGCGCGTTTTCGGTATGGCGTTCCATGCGTAGGGCCAGGGTTTCCAAACCTTGCAGCAACAGGAAGGCATTCATCGGCGCCAGGGCCGCACCGGTATTGCGTAATGGCACGGTACGCGCGCGGGCGATGAACGCGGCGGGGCCGAATTTTTCGGTGTAGACCACGCCGTGATAAGCCGGCTCGGGCTGGTTGAGACCGGGGAATTTTTCCGGGTATTGGGTCCAGGGGAAGGTGCCACTGTCGACGATCACACCGCCGAGGGAGTTGCCATGTCCGCCGATGTACTTGGTCACCGAGTGCACCACGATATCGGCGCCGAACTGGATGGGTTTGCACAGGATCGGGGTGGCAACGGTATTGTCGACCATCAGCGGCACGCCTCGGGCGTGGGCCACCTTGGCCAGGGCTTCCAGATCGATAATATTGCCCGCCGGATTGCCGATGCTTTCGCAGTACACCACTTTGGTCTGGTCGTCGATCAGCTCGGCAATGGCCTCGGCGGAGTCGTCCCGGGCGAACCGCACGTCTACACCGAAGCTGGGCAATAGGTGGGCGAATAAGGTGTAGGTGCCGCCGTAGAGCTGCGGCGTGGTGACGATGTTGTCGCCGGCGCGGGTCAGGGTCTGGATTGCGTAGTGAATCGCCGCGCTGCCCGCCGACACCGCCAGGCCCGCGATGCCACCTTCGAGGGCGGCGATACGTTGCTCCAGTACGTCATTGGTAGGGTTCATGATGCGCGTGTAAATGTTGCCGGGCACATCCAGGTTGAACAGGTCGGCCCCGTGCTGGGCGTTATCGAATTCGAAAGCAACGTTCTGATAAATCGGCACGGCCACGGCCTTGGTGGTCGGGTCCGACTTGAAGCCGTGGTGCAGGGCGAGGGTGGCGTCTTTCATGATGGCAATTGACCTCCTTGGATTGGGTGCTCGCCACAATAAATCCGCGCTCATGGAGGCATTTAGATTTTTTTCAGTCCGCTCCCTGCTTTTAGGGCATAAGCACCGCCCGACGTGCCGGCCTGCACCTTTGCCCGTGTAGAAGGTAAACTTCGCCCCCTGCGCAGGAGCAACCATGAATTATCGTCACGCCTTTCACGCCGGCAACCACGCCGATGTCTTCAAACACCTGACCTTGACCCGCCTCATCGCCCTGATGTCGCGCAAGGAGCAGCCGTTTGCCTACCTCGATACCCACGCGGGCATCGGCCTGTACGACCTGCAGGGCGATCAGGCCAACCGCACCGGCGAATACCTCGAAGGCATCGCGCGCCTATGGGGCCGGAACGATCTGCCGCCGCTGACCGCCGACTACATGCGCGTGCTGCACGAGATGAACCCGGACGGCCAGTTGCGCTACTACCCCGGTTCGCCGGAGCTGGCCCGACGCCTCACGCGCGCGCAGGACCGTGTGTTGCTCAATGAAAAACACCCCGAAGACGGTGTGTTGCTCAAGGACAACATGAAGGGCGACCGTCGGGTCAAAGTGCATTTGGGCGAAGGCTGGCATGTGCCGCGAGCGTTGCTGCCAGTGCCGGAAAAACGCGCGTTGATGCTGATCGACCCGCCGTTCGAAAAGCTCGACGAGATGCAACGCTGCGCGGCATCCCTCAAGGAGGCGGTCGGCCGCATGCGCCAGACCGTGGCGGCGATCTGGTACCCGGTCAAGGACCAGCGCATGTTGCGTCGCTTCTATCAGGACCTGGCCGGCACGGGGGCGCCGAAACTGCTGCGCGTGGAACTGCTGGTGCATCCCTTGGACACGCCCAACACCCTGACCGGCTCGGGCCTGGCGATTGCCAACCCGCCATGGGGCTTGGAGGAAGAACTGCGTGAGCTGTTGCCGTGGCTGTCCAAGCAGCTGGGCCAGACCCAGGGCGGGTGGCAGATGGATTGGCTTATAGCTGAGTAGCTGTGAGTTGCAAGCTTGAAGCTGCAAGCTGCAAGTGAGAGCAGAAAACACCACTTGCAGCTTGCCGCTTCTAGCTTGCAGCTCCGAACGTCAGATCGGGCAAACCACGCCTGTTCCGCCAATGCCGCAATAGCCCTGGGGGTTTTTCGCCAGGTACTGCTGGTGATACGCCTCGGCGAAATACACCGTCGGCGCCTGGTCGATTTCGGTGGTGATCTGGCCCAGGCCGGCCTTGTTCAGTTCGGCCTGATACGCCTCGGCACTGGCCTTTGCAGCCTCCAGCTGTTCCGGTGTGGTCGCGTAGATCACCGAACGGTATTGGCTGCCGATGTCGTTGCCCTGGCGCATGCCCTGGGTGGGGTTGTGCAATTCCCAGAACATCTTCAGCAGGTCTTCGTACTTGACCTTGGCTTGGTCATAGACCACCAGCACCACTTCGCTGTGGCCGGTCAGGCCGGAGCACACTTCTTCGTAGGTCGGGTTGGGCGTGAAGCCGCCGGCATAACCCACCACGGTGCTGACCACGCCGTCGCGCTGCCAGAATTTGCGTTCCGCGCCCCAGAAGCAACCCAGGCCGAAGATCGCAAAGCCTACGTCATCGAGGAATGGGCCCAGCAGCGGGTTGCCATTGACGAAATGCGTCTCTGGCAGGCTCATCGGGGTGTCACGACCAGGCAATGCTTGTTCTTGAGTAGGCAGCACGTTTTTGTTCACCAGAATTTCCGAGCGCAAGACCATGATCAGTCCTCTCGTCAGGTTGAGTGATGGTAAAAATTCAGACAGTCAGTGTGCCCGAGTGTTACAGCGATGTCAGGCGATTGGGCCGCGCGGGTAGCGTTTAAGCATCGCCGGCAGCTCTGCCCCGGGGATCGGCCGATCGAACAGATACCCCTGGCCCACATCGCAGCGGTGCCGCCGCAAAAAGGCCAGTTGCTCGGCGGTCTCGATGCCTTCGGCGACCACCTTGAGCTTGAGGTTGTGCGCCATGGCGATCACGGCGGAGGTGATTTCCATGTCGTCCTGGTTGTCCGGGATCTCATGGATAAAGCTGCGATCGATCTTGATGATGTCGATGGGGAATTTTTTCAGGTAACTGAGGGACGAGTAACCAGTGCCGAAGTCGTCCATGGCCAGGGTCAGGCCAAGACTCTTCAACTGGTCCAGTTGCAGGCGCGTGTCTTCGGTGGCTTCCAGCAGCAGGCCTTCGGTCAGTTCCAGCTCCAACAGGTTGGCCGGCAACGCTTCTTCCTTGAGGATCGTGGCGATCGAGGCCACCAGGTCCGGGTCGGAGAACTGCTTGGGCGACAAGTTGATCGCCACCTGCAAATTGCCCAGGCCGGCAGCGCTCAACTGCTTGCTCATGCGGCAGGCCTGGCGGGCGATCCATTTGCCGATGGGGATGATCAGGCCGGTCTCTTCGGCCACGCTGATGAACTGGTCCGGACGGATCATGCCCTTTTCCGGATGGTTCCAGCGCAGCAACGCCTCCATGCCCAGCAAGCGCCCGCTGCGCAGGCACAGCTTGGGCTGATAGAACACGTCCAGCTCGTTCTGCGTCAGGGCGCGGCGCAGGTTGTTTTCGACGAACAGTTTGTAACTGGCTTCGGCATTGAGGGCCTCGGTGAACACCTGCACCTGATGCTTGCCGTTGGCTTTGGCCTTGTGCAAAGCCAAGCCGGCGTTACGCATAAGGGTCTGCGGGTCGCGGCCATGCAGCGGCGCGCAAGCCAGGCCCACGGAGCCGGTGACACTGATCAACTGGTTGTCGACGAACATCGGTTTGTCGAGGGTCGCCAGTAACTGGCTGGCCACTTGTTGTCCGGTTTCCAGGTCGGTTTCATCCAGCAGCACCGCGAACTCGTTACTGGCAAAGCGTGCCAGGCTGCCACTGCTGCTCAGACTGTTGCGCAGGCGCCGGGCCAGGCTGATCAGCAACTTGTCGCCGGTCTGGTGGCCGAGGCTGTCATTGATGCGCTTGAAGTTGTCGATGTCCACCAGCAGCAGGCAGATCGGGCTGTCGCTGTCGCGGGCGAAACGTTCATCGAGGTTGCGGATGAACGCCGGACGGTTGCCCAGGTTGGTCAGGTTATCGGTGTACGCCAGACGCTCAATGCGCTGCTGGGCCAACTTGGTCTGGGTGATGTCTTCGTAGATACCGATGTAGTGCGTCAGCTCACGGTTGTCGCCATACACCTTGGAGATCGACAACTGCCCCCAGTAGGGCTCCAGGTTCTTGCGACGGCTCTTGAACTCGCCCTGCCAACTGTTGCTCTTGGCCAGACTCGATGGCGCATCGAACAGCAATTCGCTGAGGTTCTCCAGTGCGGGTAACTGCGCCAGGCGGTGGCCGTGGACTTCTTCGGCGCTGTATTGGGTGATCGCGGTGAAGCTGGGGTTGACGTACTCCACTACGCCGTCGCAATTGACCAGCAGAAAGGCGTTGGCGCTTTGCTCCACCGCGCGCTGGAACAGGTGCAGGGCGCTGGTGGCGGTACGGCGGTTATGGTTGTTGATCACTTGTGCAAACTGGTCTGCCAGCTCGCCGGCAAACGCGATTTCGTCGGCCTGCCAGGCGCGGGAACTGCCGCCCTGTTCGAGGCACAGTACGCCGACCACCTGGCCATCGACGCGGATACTGGCGTCGAGCATGGCGTGTATATCTTTGGCGCGCAGGTTTTCGGCCATTTCACGGGTGCGCGGGTCGCGCATGGCGTTGGTGGCATCGATGGCGCGGCTGGTGTGCAAGGCTTCCAGATAGTCCGGGAAGCAACTGGCGTCGATAGGGTCGGGCAAATGGTGCTGCTGGTCGGCGCGGTGATAGGCCGAAATCGGCACCAGGCGCTGGCCTTCAAGGTTCCAGATACTGGCGCAGTCGAGCTGATAGATTTCGCAGGCGCTGCGGGTGATCAGCTCGGCGGCTTCCTGCAGCGAATTGTTGGCGGTGTAGCGTTGGCGGGCCAGCAGCAGGATCAGCTCCTGCTGGGCGCGCACCCGTTCCAGGTGCTGCAATTGTTCCTGCTGGGCCCGCTGGTTGAGTTCCAGGGCGATCTGCAGGCGGCTGTTCTGGCTCTCCAGGTCATCCGAGGAGGGCAGCGGCGAAGGCACTTCACTGAACAGACCGTCGACCACCATCAGGTAGCCGCGCAACAAGTGACGATTGTGTTGTTTGTAGGCTTCGCCCATTTCCAGCAGGCTTAGAGGGCCGTCGTTGGTGTGCAGGGTGTAGCGCACCAGATAGTGGGGGCTCAGGGTCAACTGCTGCTGGATGTTGTCGTGCAATTGATAGCGGGCCTGGGGCTCCATCAGGCTGGCGTAGGGGGTGCCGATCAGGGCACACAATTCGACCGCCGGCAGACCGAATTGGCGCTCGCAGTTGGGGTCGAGGTAGAGCAGGGCCCAGCTTGCCTCATTAAGCCGCTCGAAACGCAGCATACCGAGGCGCGAAGGCACCGGTAATTGCGTGACTACCTCGGCCGCCGTACGGGCGACATCGGGTTGGCTTTTCATGGGGGAAACTCACTTGAAATAACGCGCACGGCGCCGGGCTCACGCCCTCTTTTCTGTTGCCTGCGGCAAGGTTGCATCATGCGGCGCGGGCTGACAAGAGAGGATGAAGGCTAAGTGCTATATGGGTGTTATCGGCCGCGTGG
The DNA here is from genome assembly GCF_007858255.1 of Pseudomonas rhodesiae. Classification (GTDB taxonomy): domain Bacteria; phylum Pseudomonadota; class Gammaproteobacteria; order Pseudomonadales; family Pseudomonadaceae; genus Aquipseudomonas; species Aquipseudomonas rhodesiae. Next base: position 267,296 of record NZ_VFEU01000001.1, read on the forward strand.
GCGATTTCTACAGTCGCGCTGACAGAAGGTGTACAAACCTGTTCTCTCTGTCCAATTTTTGCCGCTGGACGCGCAAAAAAAGCCCCGCCAAGTGGCGGGGTTGAGGTACGAGCGTGGCGCTCGGAAATCGATGCAAACGAGCCTTCCGAGTAAAGGAAGGCCCGTTGCGGCTTACAGCAGAATGGTGCGGATGTCGTTCAGCAATTGGCTCAGGCGCTGCGTGAAACGTGCAGCGGCGGCGCCGTTGATCACACGGTGATCGTAGGACAGCGACAATGGCAGCATCAGCTTCGGCTGGAACGCTTTACCGTCCCAGACCGGCTGGATAGTGGCCTTGGATACACCCAAGATCGCCACTTCCGGCGCATTGACGATTGGCGTGAAGCCAGTACCGCCTATGTGCCCGAGGCTGGAGATGGTGAAGCAGGCGCCCTGCATATCGTCCGGGGTGAGCTTCTTGTCGCGGGCCTTGGCGGCCAGGGCAGCCGCTTCGGCAGCCAGTTGCAGCAGGCTCTTTTGGTCGACGTTCTTGATGACCGGCACCAGCAGGCCATCAGGCGTGTCGACGGCAAAGCCGATGTGCACGTACTTCTTGCGAATGATCGCTTTGCCGCTTGGCGCCAACGAACTGTTGAAGTCCGGCAGTTCCTTGAGCAAATGTGCACAGGCCTTGAGCAGCAGCGGCAGTACGGTCAGCTTGACGCCAGCCTTTTCGGCCACGGCTTTCTGCGCAACGCGGAATGCTTCCAGGTCGGTGATGTCGGCCTGGTCGAACTGAGTGACGTGAGGGATGTTCAGCCAGCTGGCGTGCAGACCTGCCGCACCGATTTGCATCAGGCGGGTCATCGGCACTTCTTCGGTTTCGCCGAAGCGGCTGAAGTCCACGGTACGGATCGGCGGGATGCCCGAACCACCGGTCGCGCCGCCGGCAGCTGGCGCTTCCTTGGCCTTTTGCATCATGGCTTTGACGTAAGCCTGCACGTCTTCCTTCAGCACGCGAGCGTGAGGGCCGGTGGCCGCGACGGCACTCAGCTCAACGCCGAATTCACGGGCCAGCTGACGCACGGCCGGGCCGGCGTGAACCTTGGCACCGCTTGGCGCAGGCGCGGCAGCGGCTGGGGCCGGTGCGGCCTCGGCTTTGGCGGCCGGTGCGGGTGCAGCAGCCGGAGCCGGCGCGGCTTCAGCTTTGGCAGCCGGAGCGGCGGCCGGTGCAGCAGCAGCGGCAGGCGCGGCGCCTTGTACCTTGAGCTTGAGGATGAAGTCACCGGTGCCGACTTCGTCTTCCAACTTGACCGCGATGCTTTCCACCACGCCGGCAGCCGGCGATGGGATCTCCATGGAGGCCTTGTCGGACTCCAGGGTGATCAGCGACTGATCGGCTTCGACGGTGTCGCCGACCTTGACCAGCAGCTCGATGATCTTGGCTTTGCCCGACGAGCCGATGTCCGGAACGTGAATGTCCTGAACGCTGGCGGCAGCCGGTGCAGCGGCGGGGGCCGGTGCTGCTGGGGCCTCGGCGGCGGCAGGCTTTTCAGCCGGCGCGGGTGCGGCAGCGGCGGCAGGGGCCGCCGCAGGCGCCGCATCGGCGGCACCTTCGATTTCCAGCTCCAGCAGTTCGTCGCCTTCTTTCAGGCGGTCGCCCAGCTTGACCTTCAGGCTCTTGACCACACCGGCCTTGGGAGCAGGAATTTCCATGCTCGCCTTGTCCGATTCCAGGGTCAGGATGCTCTGGTCGGCTTCGACGGTGTCGCCGACCTTCACAAACAGCTCGATTACTTCACCTTCACCGCTGCCGATGTCAGGTACGCGAATGAGTTCGCTCACAAAAAGTCTCCTCAGCAGTCCAGTGGGTTGCGTTTTTCCGGGTTGATCCCGAACTTGACGATGGCGTCAGCCACCACCTTGGGTTCGATCTCACCACGGTCAGCCAAGGCTTCCAGGGCTGCCAACACCACGAAGTGACGGTCGACTTCGAAGAAGTGACGCAGCTTCTTACGGCTGTCACTGCGGCCGAAACCGTCGGTGCCCAGGACTTTGAATTCCTTGGACGGGACCCACTGGCGAATTTGTTCGGCAAACAGCTTCATGTAGTCGGTAGAGGCGATGACCGGGCCCTTGCGGCCGGCCAGGCATTCTTCGACGTAGCTCTTCGCTGGTTTCTGACCCGGATGCAGGCGGTTGCTGCGCTCTACGGCCAGGCCGTCGCGACGCAGTTCGTTGAAGCTGGTAACGCTCCACACGTCGGCGCCGACGTTGAATTCGTCACGCAGGATCTTTGCCGCTTCACGCACTTCGCGCAGGATGGTGCCGGAGCCCATCAGTTGCACGTGGTGCGCCGCTTCCTTGGTGTCTTCTTCGAGCAGGTACATGCCCTTGATGATGCCTTCCTCGACACCGGCCGGCATGGCTGGCTGCTGGTAGGACTCGTTCATCACGGTGATGTAGTAGAAAACGTCCTGCTGCTCTTCGGTCATCTTCTTCATGCCGTCCTGGATGATCACCGCCAGCTCGTAGCCGTAGGTTGGATCAAAGGTGCGGCAGTTCGGGATGGTGGCAGCCAGGATGTGGCTGTGACCGTCTTCGTGTTGCAGGCCTTCGCCGTTGAGCGTGGTACGGCCGGCGGTGCCGCCGATCAGGAAACCACGGGTACGGCTGTCGCCCGCTGCCCAGGCCAGGTCGCCAATGCGCTGGAAGCCGAACATCGAGTAGAAGATGTAGAACGGCAGCATCGGTTGGTTATGGCTGGAGTACGAAGTACCGGCCGCAATGAAGGAGCTCATGGCGCCCGCTTCGTTGATGCCTTCTTCGAGGATCTGGCCCTTCTTGTCTTCCTTGTAGAACATCACCTGGTCTTTATCGACTGGCTCGTAGAGCTGGCCGACGGAGGAGTAGATGCCCAGTTGACGGAACATGCCTTCCATACCGAAGGTACGGGCTTCGTCCGGGATGATCGGGACGATGCGCGGGCCGATGTCCTTGTCCTTGACCAGCTGCGCAAGAATCCGCACGAAGGCCATGGTAGTGGAGATCTCACGGTCGCCCGAACCGTCAAGGATGGCCTTGAGGGTGCTGAGGTCCGGCGTTGGCACGCTGAAGCTGTTGGCGCGGCGCTGTGGCACGAAACCGCCCAGTGCGGAGCGGCGCTCGCTCAGGTAGCGGGCTTCGGCGCTGTTCGGCTCCGGCTTGAAGAACGGCAGGTTCTCCAGTTCTTCATCCTTGACCGGGATGTCGAAACGGTCGCGGAACAACTTCAGGCTGTCGACATCGACTTTCTTGGTGTTGTGCGCGGTGTTTTTCGCTTCGCCGGCACCGGTGCCATAACCCTTGATGGTCTTGGCCAGGATGACGGTCGGTTGTTCTTTGTGGTTGACCGCTTCGTGGTATGCCGCATAGACCTTGTACGGGTCGTGGCCGCCACGGTTGAGCTTCCAGATCTCGTCGTCGGACAGGTCGGCAACCATCGCCTTGAGTTCAGGCGTGTTGAAGAAGTGTTCACGCACGAACGCGCCGTCTTTGGCTTTGTAGTTCTGGTACTCGCCGTCGATGACTTCGTCCATGCGACGTTGCAGGATGCCGTCGACGTCCTTGGCCAGCAGTGGGTCCCAGAAACGGCCCCAGATGACTTTGGTCACGTTCCACTGCGCACCGCGGAACACGCCTTCGAGTTCCTGGATGATCTTGCCGTTGCCGCGAACCGGGCCGTCGAGGCGCTGCAAGTTGCAGTTGATGACGAAGATCAGGTTGTCCAGTTTTTCGCGGCCGGCCAGGGAGATGGCGCCCAGGGATTCCGGCTCGTCACACTCGCCGTCGCCCAGGAAACACCAGACCTTCTGCTTGCCTTCAGGGATGAAACCGCGGGCTTCCAGATACTTCATGAAGCGCGCCTGGTAGATCGCCTGGATCGGGCCCAGACCCATGGATACGGTCGGGAACTGCCAGAAGTCCGGCATCAGCCAAGGGTGCGGGTAGGACGACAGGCCCTGACCGTCGACTTCCTGGCGGAAGTTGTTCATTTGTTCTTCGCTGATGCGGCCTTCCATGAACGCACGGGCGTAAACGCCTGGGGAGGTGTGGCCCTGGAAGTAGATCAGGTCGCCGCCATGTTCGTCGGTCGGGGCCTGGAAGAAGTAGTTGAAGCCGATGTCATACAGGGTTGCGCTGGAAGCGAAGCTGGAGATGTGACCGCCCAGGTCCGAATCTTTCAAGTTCGTGCGCATTACCATCGCCATGGCGTTCCAACGTACCAGCGAGCGAATGCGGCGTTCCATGAACAGGTCGCCAGGCATGCGTGCTTCGTGGGTAACGGGGATGGTGTTGCGGTATGGCGTGGTGATGGCGTAAGGCAGTTGCGAGCCGCTGCGGGTCGCGAGTTCGCCCATACGGGTCATCAGGTAGTGAGCACGGTCTTCGCCTTCTTTGTCGAGAACCGATTCCAGGGCGTCCAGCCATTCCTGGGTTTCGACGGGATCGAGGTCTTGCATGGCTTGCTCCAGGGCGGAAAGGCTACCAGAATCGGTTGCCTGAAGTTTGCGACTGGCCTTGTGGGCAGACGACATAAATTCTTGGATGGCCGAAGGTTGCTTCGGCGTCCTGTAGTTTTACTACAAATCGTCGGCCATTTCAGCCTTTCGAATGTATATACGAGTAGTAAAACTACACAAGACTGAGCGTATGGCTCGGTCTGGCTGGTGAGCATAATCGTTATTGTTGATCTTTTGCGAACAAGAAAAGGTAGAAGTTTAATGTTGCCTGCCAAAATTAAAGTGTTTTCAGCTATTTCTAACTTTTGTTCGACAGTCCTTCATTCAGCGTGGTGCCTGCACGTCTCGCTACAAGCCTTTTACGCGCCGACCAAGGATAGACCATGAGCCTTCCAACGCTGGCCGAATTGCCGGCCATTCTGCTCCCAGCTGCCCAGCGGGCCGAGCAGTCATTTCGTGACGCAGTGGCCGCGCTGGATGACGATCATGGCCTTTCTGAATGGACGCCGCAACGCTGGGCCGACTTCGCCCGGGTGTGCGCCGCCAGTGATTTCGTTATTGAACAGAGCCTTCGTGACCCTTTGATGTTGCTCGAACTGGCCGCCTGGGGCGAGCTGGACCGTGGTTTCGCACCTGGCGAGCTATGCGGGCAAATTGCTGGCGCGGTGCAACAAGCCGAAACAGAAGATGAGCTGGGCCGTGTGCTGCGTCGCCAGCGTACCCGTCAGCAAGTGCGCATTATCTGGCGTGACCTGACGCGCCAGGCCGATCTGGTGCAAACCTGCCGCGACCTGTCCGATATGGCCGACGCCAGCATCGACCAGGCCTACCAGTGGCTGTACCAGCGCCACTGTGTGCAATTCGGCACGCCCACCGGGCGCCGCAGCGGCGAGGCCCAGCACATGGTGATCCTCGGCATGGGCAAGCTCGGTGCGGTTGAGCTGAACCTCTCGTCGGACATCGACCTGATCTTCGCCTACCCCGAAGGCGGCGAAACCGTGGGGGTGAAGCGTGCGCTGGATAATCAGGAATTTTTCATCCGTCTTGGTCAAAAATTGATCAAGGCGCTCGACCCGATGACGGTCGACGGCTTTGTCTTCCGCGTGGATATGCGCTTGCGCCCATACGGTTCGGCCGGTGCGCTGGTGCTGAGCTTCAATGCGCTGGAACAGTATTACCAGGACCAGGGCCGCGACTGGGAGCGCTACGCCATGATCAAGGCGCGGGTGGTGGCTGGCGATCAGGTGGCGGGCGCGCAATTGCTCGACATGCTGCGGCCGTTCGTCTACCGGCGTTACCTGGATTTTTCCGCCATCGAAGCACTGCGCACCATGAAGCAACTGATCCAGCAGGAAGTGCGGCGCAAAGGCATGGCCGACAACATCAAGCTGGGCTCGGGCGGCATTCGCGAAGTGGAATTCATTGCCCAGGCGTTCCAGCTGATCCACGGCGGCCGCGACTTGAGCTTGCAGCAGCGCCCATTGCTTAAAGTGCTCGGCACTCTGGAGGGCCAGGGCTACCTGCCGCCGGCGGTGATTGCCGAGTTGCGCAACGGCTATGAATTCCTGCGTTACACCGAGCACGCGATCCAAGCGATTGCCGATCGCCAGACCCAGATGCTCCCCGACAGTCCGCAGGATCAGGCGCGCATTGCCTTTATGTTGGGTTTTGCCGACTGGGCCGCGTTCCATGAGCGCCTGATGTACTGGCGTGGCCGGATTGATTGGCACTTTCGCCAAGTCATCGCCGATCCGGATGAGGATGAAGGCGAAGAAAGCGAGCTGGTGGTAGGCGGTGAGTGGTTGCCGCTGTGGGAAGAGTCCCAGGACGAAGACGCCGCCTGCCGGCAGTTGGCCGAAGGCGGTTTCACCGATGCACCCAAGGCACTCAAAGCCCTGGCCAGCCTGCGCGGCAGCCCGCAGCTGCGCGCCATGCAGCGCCTGGGCCGTGAACGGTTGGATGCGTTTATTCCGCGCCTGCTGGCCCAGGCCGTCGAGCATGCCAACCCGGACCTGGTGCTGGAACGCGTGTTGCCGCTGGTCGAAGCCGTCGCGCGGCGTTCGGCATATCTGGTGCTGCTCACCGAAAACCCTGACGCCCTGCGTCGCCTGTTGACCCTGTGCGCCGCCAGCCCCTGGATCGCCGAGCAGATCACGCGTTTCCCGCTGTTGCTGGATGAATTGCTCAATGAAGGGCGCCTGTTCAAGCCGCCGTTGGCGCCGGAACTGGCCGCCGAACTGCGCGAACGCCTTACACGCATCCCCGAAGATGACCTTGAACAGCAGATGGAAGCCCTGCGCCATTTCAAGTTGGCGCATCGCCTGCGTGTGGCCGCCTCGGAAATCGCCGGCAGCCTGCCGTTGATGAAAGTCAGCGATTACCTGACCTGGCTCGCCGAGGCGATCCTCGAACAGGTCCTCGCCCTGGCTTGGCGCCAGACCGTGGCGCGCCACGGCTCGCCGCAACGGCTGGACGGCACCTTGTGCGATCCTGGATTCATCATTGTCGGCTACGGGAAAGTCGGCGGCATCGAGCTGGGGCATGGTTCCGACTTGGACCTGGTGTTTATCCACGACGGCGACCCGCATGCCGAAACCGATGGCGCCAAGCCGATCGACGGTGCGCAGTTCTTTACGCGCCTGGGTCAGCGCATCATTCATTTGCTGACGACCCAGACCAACTCCGGCCAATTATATGAAGTGGACATGCGCCTGCGCCCGTCTGGCGCATCCGGGCTGTTGGTGAGTTCGTTGGGGGCGTTCGACCGCTATCAACAAAATGAAGCCTGGACCTGGGAACATCAGGCGTTGGTCCGCGCCCGCGTGTTGGTCGGTAGCCAGGACGTTGGCCAGGCGTTCGAGCAAGTGCGGGCCAGGGTGCTGGGGCGCGAGCGTGACCTGGCGACGCTGCGCCAGGAGGTCAGCGAGATGCGCGCCAAGATGCGCGACAACCTGGGCACCAAGAGCACTGCGGCCGGCAAGGGCGCCAATGCCTTCGAAGCCTCGGCGTTGTTCGACCTCAAGCAGGACGCCGGAGGTATCGTCGATATTGAATTTATGGTGCAATACGCGGCTTTGGCGTGGTCTGCGCAACATCCATCGTTGCTGCGCTACACCGACAATATCCGCATTCTGGAAGGCCTGGAGCAGGTGGGGTTGATGCCCGCCGCCGATGCCCATCTGCTGCGTGAGGTGTATAAAGCCTACCGTTCCGCCGCGCATCGTCAGGCCTTGCAGAACGAGGCCGGTACGGTGGCCGGGGATCAGTTCGTCGAGGAGCGGAGCCAGGTGATGCGAATCTGGCAGGAACTGGGATTGAGCTGAAGACACTATTAGGGCGGGGAGGCATAAGCCTCCCCGCATCGTTTGTGGAAACTACATGAATATTCTGATCGTTGGGCCCAGTTGGGTCGGTGACATGGTGATGGCACAGACACTGTTCCAGTGCCTGCGCGCTCGCCATCCAGATTGCCAGATCGACGTGCTCGCCCCTGAGTGGAGCCGGCCGATCCTTGAGCGCATGCCCGAAGTGCGCAAGGCCTTGAGCTTTCCGCTCGGCCACGGCGCCCTGGAGCTGGCGACCCGTCGTCGCATCGGCAAATCCATGGCCGGCGAGTACGACCAGGCGATCCTGCTGCCCAATTCGCTCAAGTCGGCGCTGGTGCCGTACTTTGCCGGCATCCCCAAGCGCACCGGCTGGCGCGGCGAATTTCGCTATGTGCTGCTCAACGACGTGCGCACGTTGGACAAAACCCGCTATCCGCTGATGATCGAACGCTTTATAGCCCTGGCCTACGCGCCGGGTGCCGAGTTGCCCAAACCCTATCCGCGCCCGAGCCTGCGGATCGACCCGGTCACCCGCGACGCGGCGCTGGCCAAGTTCGGCCTCAGCCTGGATCGCCCGGTGCTGGCGCTGTGCCCCGGCGCCGAGTTCGGCGAGTCCAAGCGCTGGCCTTCGGAGCATTACGCCAAGGTCGCTGAGATGAAGATCCGCGAAGGCTGGCAAGTATGGTTGTTCGGCTCGAAGAACGACCACTCGGTGGGCGAAGACATCCGCCAGCGTCTGATCCCGGGCCTGCGCGAAGAAGCGGTGAATCTGAGCGGCGACACCTCGCTGGCCGAGGCGATCGACCTGCTGTCCTGCGCCGATGCGGTGGTGTCCAACGACTCCGGCCTGATGCACGTGGCCGCGGCGCTGAACCGCCCGTTGGTGGCGGTGTATGGGTCCACCTCGCCGGGCTTCACCCCGCCGTTGGCCGACAAAGTGGAAGTGGTGCGCCTGGGGCTCGATTGCAGCCCGTGTTTCGAACGCACCTGCCGTTTCGGCCACTACAATTGCCTGCGCCAGTTGTTGCCGCAGTCGGTCGGCGAAGCCCTGCAAAGGTTGCAGGGCGACGTGGTCGAGGTTCACTGAGTTGCGGGTACTGGTAGTCAAGACCTCATCCCTGGGCGACGTGATCCACGCCTTACCGGCACTGACCGACGCGGCGCGGGCGATCCCCGGCATTCAATTCGACTGGGTCGTGGAAGAGGGCTTTGCCGAAATCCCCACCTGGCACCCAGCGGTAGACAAGGTGATCCCGGTGGCGATCCGCCGCTGGCGCAAGAACCTCTGGCAAACCTTCAAGAGCGGTGAATGGCGGCGCTTCAAGCAGCGCATCCAGGCGACCAAGTATGACTTGGTGATTGACGCTCAGGGCCTGTTCAAAAGCGCCTGGCTGACCCGTTACGTACGGGCGCCGGTGGCCGGCTTTGATAAAAACTCCGCCCGTGAGCCCATCGCGGCGCGTTTTTACTCCCGACGTCTGGCCGTGGCTCGTGGGCAGCACGCGGTGGAACGCTTGCGTCAGTTGTTCGCCGTAGCCCTGGGTTATGACTTGCCCAAAGGCTTGGGCGACTACGGCCTGAGCGTCGACAAGTTGCTCGGCCTGCCACCGAAAAAGCCCTTCGTGCTACTGCTGCATGGCACCACTTGGGACACCAAGCACTGGCCGGAAGCCTACTGGCGCGAGCTGGCCGAACGCATGGGGCGCCTGGGCGTGGACGTGAAGCTGCCCTGGGGCAACGCCACGGAAAAAGCCCGCGCCGAACGCCTGGCTCAAGGGCTGGCGAACGCCGAAGTATTGCCCAAGTTGAACCTGGCCGGCGTGGCTCGGGTATTGGCCGGCGCCCGCGCTTGCGTGGCGGTGGATACCGGCCTGGGGCACCTGGCGGCGGCGCTGGATGTGCCGACCATCTCCCTGTTCGGCCCCACCAATCCGGGCCTGACCGGCGCCTACGGCAAGGCGCAGATTCACCTGGCCAGCGATTGGTCCTGCGCGCCGTGCCTGCAAAAACACTGTACCTATCAACCGACGGCCGACGACCTGCGTCGGTTCGACATCGCGCGCGAATCGCCCCTGTGCTTCACGCGCCTGAACCCTGAGCGTGTGGCAAGCCGACTGAGCACGTTGTTACTGGCTGAGGAACTGCACTGATGCAACTGGCTTTTGTTCTGTACAAATACTTCCCCTTCGGCGGCCTGCAGCGTGACTTCATGCGCATCGCCCTGGAGTGCCAGCGGCGCGGCCATCAGATTCGCGTCTACACGCTGATCTGGGAGGGCGATATTCCGCCCGGCTTTGAAGTGCTGGTGGCGCCGGTCAAAGCATTCTTCAACCATCGGCGCAACGAAAAACTCAGTGCCTGGATGGAGGCCGACCTGGCCAAGCGCCCGGTGGACCGTTTGATCGGGTTCAACAAGATGCCCGGCCTGGACGTGTACTACGCTGCCGACGGTTGTTTCGAAGACAAAGCACAGAACCTGCGCCATTCGCTGTACCGCAGTTTTGGTCGTTATCGCCACTTCGCCGAATATGAACGTGCAGTGTTCGCCAAGGACGCCAAGACCGAAATCCTGATGATTTCAGAAGTGCAGCAGCCGCTGTTCATCAAGCACTACGACACCCCGGTGGAGCGCTTTCACCTGCTGCCGCCGGGCATCGCCCAGGACCGTCGCGCACCGCCGGACGCCGCCGCAATCCGCGCAGGGTTCCGCAAGGAATTCAACCTGGGCGAGGATGACCTGCTGTTGGTGCAGATCGGCTCCGGCTTCAAAACCAAGGGCGTCGACCGCAGCCTCAAGGCGCTGGCCGCGTTGCCCTCGGAGCTGAAAAAACGCACGCGTCTGTTTGTAATCGGCCAGGACGACCCCAAAGTATTCCAATTGCAAAGCGCCACATTGGGGCTGGGCGATAACGTGCAGTTTCTTAAAGGGCGCAGCGATATCCCGCGTTTCCTGCTGGGCGCCGACCTGTTGATCCACCCGGCGTATAACGAAAACACCGGCACCGTGCTGCTTGAGGCGCTGGTGGCCGGGTTGCCGGTACTGGTCTCGGCGGTGTGTGGTTATGCCCATTACATCGCCGAGGCCGACAGCGGTCTGGTGCTGGATGAGCCGTTCGAACAGGCTCAGTTGAACCAGTACCTGGCGCGCATGTTGACCGATTCTGCACAGCGCGCGGCCTGGAGCCGCAACGGGTTGGCTTTCGCTGAGACGGCCGACCTCTACAGCATGCCGCAGCGCGCTGCGGATGTGATTCTGGCGGAGCCAAAGCCATGAAGTTGATGCTTGCCGAACCCTTCAAGAGCCTCTGGACCGGACGCGATGCGTTCGCCGAAGTAGAGCGGTTGGAAGGCGAGGTGTACCGCGAACTGGAAGCCCGACGCACCTTGCGCACCGAGGTGGACGGCCGTGGCTACTTTGTGAAGATCCACCGGGGCATCGGCTGGGGTGAGATCGTCAAGAACCTGGTCACCGCCAAGCTGCCGGTACTCGGCGCCGGGCAGGAATGGCTGGCGATCCAGCGCCTGCAGGAAATCGGCGTGCCGACCATGACTGCCGTGGCCTACGGCGAGCGCGGCAGCAACCCGGCGGACCAGCATTCGTTCATCATCACCGAAGAGCTGGCGCCCACGGTCAGCCTGGAAGACTTCAGCATTGATTGGGTCAAGCAGCCACCGCAGCCGCGCCTCAAGCGCGCGCTGATCGCCGAAGTGGCGCGCATGACCGGCATGATGCATCGCGGCGGGGTCAACCATCGTGACTGCTACATCTGCCACTTCCTGCTGCACACCGACACGCCGGTCACGCCTGATCGCTTCAAGTTGTCGGTAATCGACCTGCACCGTGCCCAGACCCGGCCGAAAATCAGCCTGCGCTGGCGCAACAAAGACCTGGCCGCGCTGTACTTCTCGGCGCTGGACATCGGCCTGACCCGGCGCGACAAGCTGCGGTTCCTCAAGGGTTACTTCCAGCAGCCGTTGCGCCAGATCCTGGCCGAAGAAAGCGCTTTGTTGCAGTGGCTGCAAGGCAAGGCCGACAAGCTCTACGCGCGTAAACTGCGATACGGGGATGCGCTCTGATGGCGGGCTGGAACCTGGAACCGGCCTACGCCGGCCTGGCGGAAGACTTTGGCAGCCTCGACGCGGTGTTCGCCCTGCAAGGCGAGCGGCTGACCCGCGATCCGTTGTCCGAAGTGATCCGAGTGGAGCGCGCGGGGGTCAATTATTACGTCAAGCGCTACGTTGGCGCCGGCAAGGGCTTGCGTCGCTACCTGGGCAAGCCGCGGGTCAAGTCCGAATGGCAGAACCTCAAGCGGTTTGCCAAATGGGGCATTCCCACCGCCGATGTGGTGGCCTGGGGCTTGGAGCGTAAAGGCCTGGCCTATGATCGCGGCGCGATGATCACCCGTGAATTGCCCAAGACCGAAGACCTGTCGGCGCTGGCCGATCGCAACGACCCCCGTCTGCGCGATCCGCGCTGGGTCGATGGGGTCAGCCGCCAGCTCGCCGAATACACCCGCACCATGCACGATCACCGCTTTACTCATAACGATCTGAAGTGGCGCAACCTGCTGATCGACGACCAGCAGACCCTGTATCTGATCGATTGCCCCAACGGCGATTTCTGGCGCGGGTTCTGGCTCAAGTACCGCATTACCAAAGACCTGGCCTGCCTGGACAAGGTGGCCAAGTATCACCTGTCGGCCACCCAGCGCCTGCGCTTCTATCTGCAATACCGTCAGCGCCAGCACCTGAGTGCATCGGACAAACAGCGTATTCGCCATGTGGTGAAGTTTTTTGAGGGGCGCGAATGAGTGATTTTGTGGCGGCTGAAGACCGGGCTTTGTTGGAGCGCAACGGTCTGGCTACGTTCGACGCCTTGTGGGCCAAACAGCTCGACGCAGTGGACGAACCGAATACCAGTCGCGGTGGCTGGAGTAGCGTGTTTCGCCTGGAGCTGGAGGGGCAGGGGTATTACCTCAAGCGTCAGAGCAACTACCTGACCCGCAGCCTTCATCGCCCATGGGGCGAGCCGAGCTTCTCCCGCGAGTTTCGTAATATCAGCCGTTATCGCACGTTGGGTATCCCGGCCTTGCAGGCGGCGTTCTACGGCGAACGCAAGGTGGCCGGCGAGTACCGCGCGATGCTGCTGACCCGTGCCCTCGACGGCTGGAACGACTTGGATTCGCTGCTGGAGGAGTGGCCTTCGCTCAGCGATGCCCAGCACCGCGCCATCCTGCGGGCGTGCGGCGAACTGGCGCGCCGGCTGCACGGCGTCGGCCAGGTGCATGGCTGTTTCTACCCCAAGCATATTTTCCTGCAGGCCACCGGCGACGGTTATGCCGCGCAGCTGATCGATCTGGAGAAAACCCGCCCGTTGTTGTTTGGCTGGCGGGATCGGGTCAAGGACCTGGAGCCGTTGCTGCGCCGGTCCCCGCAATGGTCCGACGCACAGGTGCGCCAGCTGCTGGCGGCCTACCTGGACCAACCTGAAGACAGCGCAGAGGTCGCCACTTGGCTGCAACGCCTGACGACCCGGCGCGGCCACAAGGAGAAGCGCTGATGCGCCTGTCGGAGCTGAAAAACGCCGGCCGCACCCCAAGCCTGCCCCTGACCTTGGACCTGGCGGACGCCGCCGGCCCCGGTCAACTGCAGCTGTTGAGCCTGTTGCGCGTGTTGCCGGGCGAGCGCTATGTCGGCGCGGCCGTCTGGCGCGGGCGCGCAGTGCTGGCCAAATTGCTGGTAGGCAGTAAGGCGGCGCGGCATTTTCAGCGTGAGCTCAGCGGTGTTCGCCTGTTGGCCGAACAGGGCCTGACCACGCCTTTGCTGCTGGCGGACGGTTTGCAGCAAGGCGAGGGTGGCTGGTTGCTGTTCGAATTTATCGAGGGTGCCGAAAGCCTGGCCGATGCCTGGCAGGCGGTCCAAGGTTTGCCGCCCTTGGCTGATGAGCAAACGGCGGTGCTCGCCGAAGCATTGGGCGCGATTGCGCAAATGCACGCCAAAGGCTTGTGGCAGGAAGACCTGCACCTGGACAACCTGCTGCGCAAGGACGGCAAGTTGTACCTGATCGATGGCGCCGGAATTCGCGTCGAAGAAGCCGGCAAGCCGCTGTCGCGCAACCGGGTGCTGGAAAACCTCGGGGTGTTTTTTGCGCAATTGCCGAAGAATCTTGAGCCGTTTACCGAAGAGTTGCTGGTGTATTACCTGCTGAGCAACAGCGAACATGCCTTGCCCCTGGAAGCCTTGGAAAAACAAGTGCGCAAAGTCAGTGCCTGGCGTTTGAAGGACTTTCTGGAAAAGGTTGGCCGCGAATGCACGCTGTTCAGCGTCGTGCGCGGTGCTTTCGCCTTGCGCGCAATCAGGCGCGAAGAAGTGCCCGCAATGCTGCCGGTGCTGGAGCAGGCCGATGTGTTGCTGGACCAGGGCCATTTGTACAAGACCGGTGGTGCGGCCAGTGTGGCCAAAGTCGAGGTGGCCGGTCGGCCACTGGTGATCAAGCGTTACAACATCAAGGGCTTCGCCCATTGGCTCAAGCGTTTTTGGCGCCCGAGCCGCGCCTGGCATTCCTGGCGCGAGGGCAATCGCCTGGCCTTCCTCGGCATCGCCACGCCCAAGCCGCTGGCGGTGTTGGAGAAGCGCTTTCTCTGGTTGCGCAGCCGTGCGTACCTGATCACCGAATACCTGCCGGGCCCAGACATCATCGAGCGTTTCGCGCCCTACGTTGAACACGGCGACGCGCCGGAAAATGAATTGCAGGCGCTGGATCATTTATTCGCCGAGCTGATCCGCGAGCGCATCAGCCACGGGGATTTCAAGGGCCATAACCTGTTCTGGCACGAAGACCGTTGGGCCCTGATTGATCTCGACGCGATGTGCCAGCACCGCAGTCTCGCCAGCTTCGCCCCGGCCTACGCCAAGGACCGCGCGCGGTTTATGCGCAACTGGCCGCAGGACAGTGCGTTATATCAACTGATCGACCAGCGGTTGCCCAAGCAACCCACCTGATCGCTCTGACCATCAGAATGGAGGCTCGGCGTCGGCAGTCGCGCCGGTTTTTGCTCAACCCGTCGCTGCCCGCCAGGGTGGCAGCGCCAGGGTTAAGCGGGTGAGGCCGCTCATCGAACAGTCGTAAATCAGTGGCGTTTTGGAAGTGAGCGCACAAAGGGGCGCGACTTTAGTGAACCGGGCGATTTCTATCATTCGGGAATCTTCCTACGCGGCTAATCGACGCGTCCGTACTGGGACTTCATGGCGTGCGGTGCTAGCGTGGCCGTTCCTGAGTAAATGGACCAAAGGAGCGGACATGCGGCATTTATCGAGGGTCATCTGGCTGGTTGGGGTACTGGCATTGGTCGGTTGCGGCACGATCAACACCGTGTTCCGCCCCGACGCCGTGACCAGCCAGAATCTCAAGGACTCGCGCAGCCATTGCGAAAACGTGCCGCGCATCTACAGCGGCGTGCTGTACGGGTTTTGTACGCTCAACGGTGAACCCAAGCCTGAAAGAAGCCTGAACGATCCAAGCCTGTCGAACAGTACCGGCAACGCTCTACCGATCATCGCCATCGAATTCCTGGGGTCCGGCGTGCTGGATACCCTGGTCCTGCCTTATACGATCTACCGCCAGAACAAAGACGGCAGCATCGAGATCTACCGCTAGGCCCACTTGCCGCTTGCCGCTAACAGCTTCCCACTGCTTTTAAGCTATAATCCCGCCCTTTAGCTGTTTCCCGCCCGCGCGGGAGGCACACTTTTTTCAGGCGCGACCCGCCTGCATGCAGACTAAAAGAGGCTAGACCCCTGTGGCATTGACGATTCTTGGCCTGTCCGGCGCCCTTAGCCATGATCCTTCCGCAGCCCTGTATATCGACGGCAAGCTGATTGCGGCCGCCGAAGAAGAGCGCTTCGTACGCGACAAACATGCAAAGAACCGCATGCCCTACGAATCGGCGAAGTTCTGCCTGGAACAGGCCGGCATCAAGCCTTCCGACGTTGACGTGGTGGCGATCCCATTCGCCCCGATCAGCCTGTTCGGCGAGGCGCGCTGGCACTACGCCAAGCGTTACTGGTACGCCCCGGACCGCGCCCTCGACGCGATCCTGATGGGCAACCGCCGCTACAAGCGCTACCGCAACAAAATCGTGTGGTGCCTGGAGCAACTGGGCTTCGATCCGAAGAAGATCAAGATCGAGCCGGTTGAGCACCACCTGGCCCACGCCTCCAGTGCCTACCACTGCTCGGGCTTCCAGGAAAAAACCGCGATCCTTGGCATCGACGGCAAGGGTGAGTACGCCACCACGTTCTTCGGCTACGGCGAGAACGGCAAGATCCACAAAATCAAAGAATTCTACGACCCGGATTCCCTCGGCGGCCTGTACGGCGCGATCACCGAGTTTCTCGGTTTCGAGATGCTCGACGGCGAATTCAAGGTCATGGGCATGGCGCCCTATGGCGATGCCAGCAAATACGATTTCTCGCGTTTGGCTTCCTTTGAAAACGGCGAGCTGGTGATCAACACCGATTACGCCAACGTCATCGGCCTGCGTCGCTACAAAGAGAAGGGCAAGGGCTTCTACTTCTCGCCGAAACTGATCGAGTGGCTGGGGCCCAAGCGCGAAGGCGACATCGCCGACGAGCCGTACATCCACTACGCCGCCAGCATGCAGGCGCTGTTCGAGAAGCTGGCCCTGCAGATGATCGACCATTACCTGGGCGACATCCTCAAGGACACCGGCAAGCTGGCCTTCGCCGGCGGCTGCGCGCTGAACGTCAAACTGAACCAGAAAATCATCGCCCGTGACGACGTGAAGGAGCTGTTCGTGCAGCCTGCGTCCGGCGATGCCGGTACCGCCGTCGGTGCGGCCGCTTATGTATCCCACGCTCGTGGTGTGCCGGTGGAGAAGATGGAACACGTCTACCTCGGCCCGTCCTACAGCAACGAAGATGTGATTGCCGCGTGCGCCAAGCACGAGAGCAAGCCGAACTGGCGCAAGATCGAAAACATGCCGCAGCGCATCGCCAAAATCATGGTCGACGGCAACCCGGTGGCCTGGTTCCAGGGCCGCATGGAGTTTGGCCCGCGTGCCCTGGGCGGTCGTTCGATCATCGGTTGCCCGAGCGCCACCGGCGTGGCCGACCGCATCAACCACCAGATCAAATTCCGCGAGCGTTGGAGGCCTTTCTGCCCTTCGATGCTCGACACCGTGGCCCCGCAAATGATCAAGGTCGATCACCCGGCGCCGTTCATGACCTTCACCTTCGAAGTGGCTGAAGAGTGGAAGACCCGCGTGCCGGAAGTAGTCCATGAAGATGGCACCTCCCGCGCCCAGGTGCTCAAGCGCGAATACAACCCGCGCTACTACGACATGATGAAAGAGCTGGAGGTACTGACCGGCAACGGCGTGTCCCTGAACACCTCGCTCAACCGCCGTGGCGAAGCGATGATCTGCTCGCCGACCGACGCGCTGAACATGTTCTTCGGCTCCGACCTGCAATACCTGATCATGGAAGACATCCTCGTGGTCAAGGACGGTGTGGACCCTTATGACGCGCTCGGCTGATCGCCACGTCCTACAGTTCTGCCATGGCTATGACGGGCCTTTCCTCGATTGTGCGCGACAGTACGCCAGTTTGTTTGCAGGCTCCGGCTATAAGGTGACCACGGTGTTTCTCACCGGGGTCCCCGACCCTGCCGTGGCCGCGGCGTGTGCCAGCGATGAAGTGCTGTTCATGGCGTTCAGTTCCAAGGCTATCCGTGGCCTGAAGCTTTCGGCCATCGCGCAGTTGCGCAAAATTGCCGCGTCGCGCCATTTCAGTTTTTGTATCGCCCACCGTTTCAAGCCGATCTATATCGCCTTGCTGGGCACCCGTTTGCCCGTGATCGGTGTGCATCACGCCTTCGGCGACTACCAGCGCCGCAGCCGCAAGCTGTTCGCCGGAATTTTCCGTAAACGCCTGAGTTTGCTGGGTGTGTCCGATGCGGTGCGCGACGATATGCGGCGTTGCCTGCCCGACTGGCCCAGCGAGCGTATCCAGACCTTGTACAACCGCATTGATGTCGACGCGTTGCAGGCCAGCCAGGTCTCGGTAGGCGAGGCGCGCGATGCCTTGGGGCTGTCGCCGGATGCGTGGGTGGTCGGCAATGTCGGCCGCCTGCACCCGGACAAGGACCAGGCCACGCTCCTCAAGGGCTTCGCCCTCGCGCTGCCGCACCTGCCGGCCGCAAGCCGTCTGGCGATTCTTGGCAAAGGGCGCCTGGAGCAAAGCCTCAAGCACCTGGCACAGGAGTTGGGTATTGCCGACCAGGTGTTGTTCCTCGGTCAGGTGCCGGATGCGCGTCGATATTTCCGTGCGTTCGATGCCTTTGCCCTGAGTTCCGATCACGAACCCTTCGGCATGGTGCTGCTCGAAGCCATGGCGGCAGGCGTGCCGCTGCTGGCTACGGCGTGCGGCGGGGCGCGGGAAGTGGTCGAAGGCGTGGGCGTCCTGTTTCCCTTCGGCGATGCCGAACATCTCGCTCAAGGGCTGCGGCACTTGGCTGCGATGGATCAGCAACAGCAGCGGCAGTGTGCCCAAATGATGCTGGAGCGCCTGCGCACGCGTTTCTCGGATCGGGCGGTACGCGATACTTTCTGGCAATTGCCGCACGTTATTGAACTGACCGCGGGGGCTTGATGCTCAATCGATTCCAAGGCTGGCGCGAGCGCGGCTGGTCCGTCGTCGACGCCCCTGTCTACAGCGAGGCCTGGGGGCGTTTTGGTGGCAGTGTCGCCACTCATCCGCAAATCGTTGAGCGCCTGGCGGGGCTGGCGGATATCCCGGTGCGTTATCTGGCATGGGAGCAAGGCGGTGAGCTGCAAGCTTGCATCGCGACCTGGGGGCGGGATTTGGCACTGTCCAAAGACGTCCTCAAGCAGCGGGGTAAAAAGGGGCTGTTCGACCTGGGCAACGCTGAATTGATCCTACCGGCCTGCGCCCAGGCACAGGCACCGTTAAGGCACCGGGCGCGCTACCTTTCAGCCCTCAATGAAGGTCGTTTCAGCGGTCTCAAGCTACAGGCCGAACAACTGGCCATGGCACGGCCCCCGGAAGAGCTATCGAAAAAATTCCGCTACAACCAGCGCCGCGAACTGCGTCTGCTGGAGGAAGCTGGTGGCTCGGTACGGCCGGTGAGTGAGTTTTCCAGCACTGAACTTGGCGCGATGTACTGCGATTTATTTTTACGCCGCTGGGGCTTTGTCGCTACGGGCGCCGAGCGCATGGCCGAGGTGATCGAGTTACTGCGCGAGTGGTTGATCGGCTCGGTGATTTTTCTCAACGATGCTCCTGTTGCCATCCAGTTGGTGTACCGGGTCGAGTCACCCGAGTGGATCAGTGTGGAATACGTCAACGGTGGCGTCGATCCCGAAACCCGGGCATTCAGCCCAGGCAGCGTGCTCAGTTTCCTCAACACTCAAAGTGCTTGGGAGCAGGCTCGTGAGGTCGGCAAACCCTTGCGTTTTTCCTTTGGGCGTGCGGATCGGGAGTACAAGGATCGCTGGTGCAATCCCGTGCCGGTGTACACCGTATGAGCCAATCCCAGAACCGTAAGCAGGCACTGCTCAAGCGTCATCGCCGTAATAAGCGGCTGGGGCTGGTGGTTGCGTTGTTGCTGTTGGTCGTGGTGGGAGTAACGGTGGCGTGGTGGCTGCCGCTTTTATTAGCGGTCTTGGCGTGGGTTGCCCATGAGGCCTGGTTTGCCGACCATCTCTTCTACTCGCCCAAGGACGACTATCGGTATCAGTTCGCAGCCGATGCCGAGCAGCCCACCGTCATTCTGGACAAGGGGCGGCTGATGCTCTGCGAGCCGCTGGCGTTGTCGGGGGATGAGACCCTGATCCTGGCGCTGCGCATCAAAAGCAGCCTGGCAGGGCGTTTTATCGACCCCTTCATTGCTCTGTCGACGGATGATCGCCAAACGTTCGAGCGGGGCGTGGACGGCCTGCGTTATCTGAACCTCACGGGTCAGGCGCACGCGTTGCTTGAGGGCGGTCTGGCGCTAAAAGGGCGATGGTGCCGGGTACTGGGTGAGCCTGTACTTTCGGTATGGCGCCAGCCTGATGTGCGACAGCAGCGAGTAATGGTCATTGCGCCCCATGCCGACGATGCCGAACTTGCCGCGTTTGGTTTGTACAGCCAGGCGACCCAGCCGTGGATCGTCACATTGACCGCTGGCGAGATCGAAGCCGAGCATTATCAGCGAATGGGCCTGACCACACGGGATGCAGCACGGCTCAAGGGCCGCTTGCGTGCCTGGGACAGCATTGCCGTACCTCGTTGGGCAGGTGTGCCCCAGGAAAACTGCGTGCAGCTCGGGTATTTCTGCCTGCAATTGGCGGCAATGCAGGCCGAGCCTGATCTGGCAGTGGGCTCCCGGGAGGCAGAATTGAGTGATATCCGCCTGTTTCGCCAGTTCAACCCCTTCCCGCTACCGGCTGATGGGGATGGGCGGCCAACCTGGAACAATCTGTTGGCCGACTTACGCGCGGTGTTGTTGAAGGCGCGTCCTGAGGTCATCGTGCTGCCCCATCCGGTGCTCGATCCCCATCCTGACCACGTCTGCGCGCAGGAGGCGGTTTTGCAAGCTTTGCAGGGACTGGAGTGGCAACCCACCACATTGCTGGGCTATGCCAATCACCTGCACGACAACGATCGCTGGCCGATGGGGGACTCTGGAAATGGTGTCGCTTTGCCACCATCCTTTGATCCGGCTTACACTCTGCGGCCCTACTGCTTATCGCTACCCGCAGAGATTCAACGTGACAAGGCTATGTCGCTGGGGATGATGCATGACCTGCAGCCGAAGATGCCGTTGAAACGGCGCGTGCGACGCGTCATACAGTGTTTGTTGGCCGGTAGGAAGGTGTCTCCCTGGGGGGAAAACGAGTTTTTCCGCAAAGCCGTTCGGCGCCATGAACTCTTCTGGGTCATAAAACCCAAGTAACGTTACGCAACGTGAGGGGCGCAGAGTGCCCCCGTTAATATGACAGTGAGTCCGTTTTGAATAATCCGTGCCCCAGCATTCTCTTTCTTATTCCGTATTTTGGCCGCTGGCCATTCTGGATGCCTTTCTTTCTGGAAAGCTGTCGGCGCAACCCGGATATTGACTGGCTATTATTCAGCGACTGCCCTATTCCGGAAAACGTCCCGGAGAATGTCAGGATCGAAAGCACGACATTTGACGAATACTGCGCGTTGGTATCCCAACGCTTGAGCATCCGCTTCGGGCCTCAGGCGCCTTACAAACTGTGCGACATCAAACCCGCGCTGGGGTACATCCATGCGGATCGCCTCACGGGTTATGATTTTTGGGCATTTGGTGACCTGGACCTTATCTACGGCAACCTGCGTCGCTATTTCACTGCCGAGCGGTTGGCCGGCTATGACCTGTTCTCCACCCATGAACGGCGGGTCGCTGGCCATTTGTGCCTGATTCGCAACACCGCTGAGATGCAGCGTGTTTTTATGCGGATCAAGGATTGGGAGGCGCGCTTTGCTGATGAAGCGCATCATGCGCTGGATGAAGGTGCCTTCAGCCGAATTTTTCTGTGGCGTAAGAATTTCCCGAAGCCGCTGTTTGAGTTGGTGGGAAAGTTCAACCCCTGGCGTCGACGTAGCGATTTCACTGAAGCGTTCAGCACACCGGGTGGCGTGATCAAGTGGCACGACGGCAGTGATCGCTTTCCCCATCAGTGGTTCTGGAAGGACGGTCGCTTGACCAACGACAGGGACGGCGAGCAGGAATTTCCCTATTTCCATTTCGTGTGTTGGAAACGAAATCAGTGGCCGTTGTTGCCAGAGTCGAGCGCGGAGTACATCCAGGCGCTGGCTGCTGAGCCATCCTGGGTCGTTGATGCCACCGGTTTCCATCGAGGAGAGTTATGAGTCGGCGTTTCAAGGTCCTGCAATTACAGCCTGACTACAATGTCAAATCCCATGATTTTGCCGACCTGGCTGAGCAGATCGTCAAGGCATTGCCCGCAGAGCGCTATACAGTCACGGCGGCATTCCTGCGCGGCCGTCCTGGGCCGGCGGACCCGGTCAGTCGCGCCGAAACGTCCGTTTATTTCGAGTTTTCCGACAAGTCCCTTAAAGGGATGAGGCTGCGCGCCATGTGGCGGCTCTATCAATTCTGCCGCAAGGAAAAGTTTGATGCCGTCGTGTGCAACCGCTTCAAGCCGGTCAACATGATGTTGCAGTTGAACCGCTGGTTGAAAATTCCTCTGTGTGTCGGCATTTCCCACGGCTTTGGTGAATATGATCGTCTGTACCGGCGCAAGCAGGCCTCGCGCTGGATCGACGAACACTGGCGGTTTGTCGGAGTTTCGCCTGCGGTCAAACAGTACCTGCTGGATTGCCAGTGCGGATTTACCGACCAGAACACCTACGCCATTACCAATGCTATCGATATCGAACAGGCCGAAGCCTTGCAGCATCCGCGGGAGCGCGCGCGTCAGTTGTTGGGCATCGACCCTTCGGTGCGCTTGATCGGTGCCTTGGGGCGTCTGGTCCCCGTGAAGGGCCATACCTATTTGTTGCAGGCATTCGCGGCGCTTAAAGATAAATACCCTAATGCGCAGCTCGCCATTATTGGTGCGGGACGTGAGCAGTCCAACCTCGCGGCCCAAATCCAGAGCCTTGGCCTGGCAGGCCGAGTCCATTTGCTGGGATTCAAGGAGAACGCACTGCAATATGTGCGGGCCTTCGATATCTGGGCAATGCCCTCGCTGGCAGAAGGTCTCGGACTGGCCTTGCTGGAAGGTATGAGCGGCCGCTTGCCGGTGATCGCCTCCAGCGTGCCGGCCATGCTTCCGCTGATCGAAGGCGCGGGTGGCCTGGCGGTGGAACCGGCCAATGTGCCCGACCTGACACAGGCGCTGGATACCTACTTGGCGTTGCCCGATGAAGCCCTCGCTCAAAAAGGCGAGCAGGCTTACCAGTACCTCCAAGCGCAGCACGATATTGAAGTGTTTCGCCAGCAATACCTGAAGTTGATTGATTCAGGCTTGGCTCAAGTAGACAGGAACAACGTATGAACCAGAGTCAGCCCTTGGTCACTGTGATCATTGCGTCTTACAACCACGCTCCCTATATCGAGCAGAGCATTCTCAGCGTCCTGAATCAGACCTACTCCAATATCGAGTTGCTGGTGATTGATGACGGTTCGACCGACGACAGCGTAGAGCGTATTCGTCGCTTGCAGGAGCGTTACTCGTTCGACTTTCGTGTCCAACAGAATCAAGGTCTTACCAACACGCTCAATGGCGCTGTGGCGCGGTCCCAGGGGCCGTTGGTTGTGCCGTTCGGTTCTGATGACATCATGTTGCCGGAGCGCATAGCCACCCAGGTCGCCTATATGGACGGTAAGCCTGAAGTCGGTATCTGTGCCGGCAATATAGAGCTGATCGATTCGAATGGCGAACTGTTCCCAGAGAAACGCCAGCGCCGGGATGTACCCTTTCGGCGGCTTGATTTCGATGACATGTTTCTGGAGCGCAAACCTTATCCGCCAGCGCCCACGCTGATGATTCGGCGCGAGGCGCTGGAAAAGGTCGGCGGGTTCGACCCCGAGATCCGTCTGGAAGATTTGTTGATCGAGCTGAAGATCACCCGCGCCGGGTACTTCATCGATGGCCTGAATGTGCTGATGGCTCGCTACCGCAAACACGCCACTAACTCATACAAGAATCATCGATTCATGATCGACAACATCCTGCGCTCATACGCGCTGTTCAGCGATCATCCTCGCTATGACGAGGTGCGTTACAAGTTTCTCAGCTCGATGTTCCTCAAAACCGCCAACCGCGATCGCACATTGGCGCGTGAGCTGCTCGCGCAGATTCCGTTCCGCGCGTGGAACAAGAAAACCTGGCGTGGTTTGAGCCGGCTGTATCTTTCTCCATTGGAAAAAGACTGACATCGCTGCCCGGCGCCCCAGCTTCGAGGCGCCTCTTGCTAGGGCCTCAAGTCGCGGGGCGAGTGAGCGTCAGCACCTGTTCGCGGATTTTGCCAGTGGCGTGTGCCGATGCAACCGATGCGTAGCCGCTGACCAATGGTTCGAAGTGCGTGTCGAATAGCCAGTTACGGTCCTGCGGATAGCGTTGCATGTGCTTCAAGTTACGCTGTCGCAGGGCGCTGCGAAGCGCTGACGGGTAGATGCGCATGTCGGCCAGGTCTATAAGCCCGAACTCACCGTCCTCCAAGAGCAATACATTGCCCAAATGCAGGGAGCGGAAATAAATGCCGCGCTCATGCAACACGGCCATGAACCGGCCTAGTCGCTCCACCAGCGCTTCTCGAACGCCGCTGTCGAGGCTTTGCAGGGCCTGGCGTACCGTCAAGCCGGTCAGGGGCTGATAGCGCACAGCACTGCTGCCATCGCGCAAGCTATACACATCGAGAATGCGTGGCGCAGCAATACCCAGTTGCTGCAGATGTTGGCTGTTGGTGGCGAAGCGCTGGGAGTAGGGGTTGAACCCGCCGGAGGTATACCAGCGCCGAGCCCTGAACAGTTTGAGGAAACTGCCGTCCTCCAGGCGCAATACTTTGGGGCCGAGACCGTCCTCTTCTATCACCTGCGCGCCTTTGGATAGCGCTTCGAACGCCTGTGGGGCAGGTGTCTGCACCGCCATGCCCAGCAGACTGCGACGGCGCTGTGCAATGCTCAGGCCGGCGATCAGCGCCAGGGGGATCCACAGCAGGAACCAGTGTTCCTTAGGGCGCGACAGGATGCCGCCACCTTCGGTCAAGCCGGCGCCGATGCCGTACGCCAACAGGGCCGATGTCAGCAGGAACAGCGGTTGTGCGCGTTCCTTGAAGCCTTTGTACAGCCCCCAGCCCAGCATGAAGATCCATGGGATGAACCCGATGATGCCGACGTAATAGAGCACGCCGAGGGCAAAACTGTGAGGTTCGTACAGCTCGTAAGCGTCCACGACCAGCGACAGATCCGAGTTGAAACTGTGGCCGATCCACGGGTGTTCAGCGATGCGGTGTAGCGTCATGCTCCACAATTCAAGACGGTACGAACTGCCTCGTTCGGTAATCGCCTCGGGATAAAACAGCAAAAGCGCCGCAGCGCCCAGTACCAGCGTGGCGATCATCATTGCCGAACGGCGATTACGTCGCACGAAGGCGATCCAGAAGGCTGCCAATGTCAGGGCAACCAGCGGGGTGCGTGAGCCGGTCGCCAATACCGCGAGCGTCATCACCGCCAGCGCGGGAGCGCTGAACCACAGTACTCGCAACCGCTGGGCGGTTATGCAGATGTACAGCCAGTAGATGCAGAAGAAGCCGAATACGTGGGAGCTGAGCAACGGGTTATCGAGGGCGCCGCGACCGCCGATCATGCGCATGCTCGGCTCGAAGCCTTTGGCGAACGCAATCAGGTTGGCCAGGCAGACGATCAGCGCAATTACCGCCGCACTGAAGAAGATCGGTTTGAACATGTCGTTGCGGTAATGCAGCAGCAGCCCACAGCCGGCAAACAGCATGAATGTGTGCAGCGGTCGCTTGAACAGGTCGGAATCCACCGTGGGTTGCGGGCTCCAGAGCAGCGTGGTCAACGCCCACGCACAAAACACCAGAAACGCGATCACCAGCGGCTCGCGCAACAGCTCCTTGATTTCCCTGGGGCGCAGGCACAGCAACAGCAAGGTCGGCGCGCTGAAAAGTCCGTAGTAGAACTTGTGCAGCACATTGCGGTTGGTCACGAAGAACAGCGAACTTAAAAGCAGTAATAAACCTATGGGTAGAATCCATAGAACCAGGAAGTCGAAAACGCGATTTGCGCCATAGCTGAGGCGGTTGGAGTGCATACAGAAAGCCATTCCAGGAAGAGAAAGCCGACCATCTTAAAGTAGTGGCTATATAATGTCGCCGATTGAGGCCGGCCGGGTGTTGGGTCATGCCGGGTGCAAGTACAACAGAGAAGCTGTGCTAAAGTCAGCCTCCTTTTTTAAAACGCCGCGTGATATGACCGACTCCAGTCCGAGCGCAAGCCCTTCGAGCTTGAAAATATATTTCCGCCTGCTCAGTTACGTGAGGCCCTACGCGGGCTTGTTCGCGTTGAGTATCGTCGGATTTCTGATTTTCGCGTCGACCCAGCCGATGCTGGGTTACATCCTTAAATATTTTGTCGACGGCCTCTCCAACCCAGAAGCGGTGCTGTTCCCAACAGTGCCGTACCTGCGTGACCTGCAATTGCTGCAGGCTGTGCCGCTGTTGATCATTTTGATCGCGGCCTGGCAGGGCCTGGGGTCTTTCCTGGGTAACTACCTGTTGGCCAAGGTCTCTCTGGGGCTGGTTCACGACCTGCGGGTGCAGTTGTTCAACAACCTGTTGACGCTGCCCAACCGCTACTTCGACAACCACAACTCCGGGCACCTGATCTCTCGCATCACCTTTAACGTGACCATGGTCACCGGTGCGGCGACAGACGCGATCAAGGTGGTGATCCGCGAAGGCATGACAGTGATCTTCCTGTTCGCCTCCCTGTTGTTCATGAACTGGCGCCTGACATTGGTGATGATCGCCATCCTGCCGTTGATCGCGGTGATGGTCAGCACGGCCAGCAAGAAATTCCGCAAGCAGAGCAAGAAGATCCAAGTCGCCATGGGCGATGTGACCCATGTGGCTTCGGAGACTATCCAGGGTTACCGCGTCGTGCGCAGCTTCGGCGGCGAAGTCTACGAGGAGAAGCGTTTCCTCAAGGCCAGCCAGAGCAATACCGACAAGCAACTGCGCATGACCCGCACCGGAGCCATCTATACACCGGCGCTGCAACTGGTGATCTACACCGCCATGGCCGTGTTGATGTTCCTGGTGCTGTACCTGCGTGGCGATGCGTCGGCGGGCGATATGGTGGCTTACATCACCTTGGCCGGTCTGTTGCCCAAGCCGATCCGCCAGCTGTCGGAAGTCAGCTCGACCATCCAGAAAGGCGTGGCCGGTGCCGAAAGTATTTTCGAACAGCTCGACGAAACACCGGAAGTCGACCGCGGTACTGTCGAGCGTGACAAGGTCAGCGGCCGCCTGGAAGTGCGTCAGCTGAACTTCACTTACCCAGGCACCGATCGCCATGTGCTCAAGGACATCAGCTTTACCGCCGAGCCTGGGCAGATGATCGCCCTGGTGGGGCGTTCCGGCAGCGGCAAATCGACGCTGGCCAGCCTGATCCCGCGTTTCTATCACCATGAAAGCGGTGAGATCCTGCTCGACGGCGTAGAGATCGAAGATTACAAACTGCTCAACCTGCGCAAGCACATCGCCCAGGTGACCCAGCACGTAACCCTGTTCAGCGACACCGTCACCAACAACATCGCCTACGGCGATCTGGCCGGCGCGCCACGGGCCGATGTTGAAGCGGCGGCGGCGGACGCCTATGCCAAGGACTTCATCGATCAGTTGCCCAAAGGCTTCGATACCCAGGTGGGTGAAAACGGTGTGCTGCTGTCCGGCGGCCAGCGCCAGCGCCTGGCAATTGCCCGTGCCTTGTTGAAGAACGCGCCGCTGCTGATTCTGGACGAGGCCACATCGGCCCTCGACACCGAATCGGAACGGCATATCCAGGGCGCGCTGGATAAAGTCATGCAGGGCCGCACCACCCTGGTGATCGCCCATCGTCTTTCCACCATCGAGAAGGCCGACTTGATTCTGGTGATGGACGACGGTCGGATCGTCGAGCGTGGCACCCATGCCGAGTTGCTGGCCCAGAACGGCTATTACGCCCGTCTGCATGCCATGGGCCTGGATGCCCCGGTCTCGGCGGATATCACTTAAGCCCGCCTGCGCTACGGCTGACGATGGCGGGGGAGTGCGCTCCCTCGCCATACCATCTTCTGTCACACCCCCCACAAGCCTGCTGTAACCCTGTGCTAATATCGCGCCCCTGTTCATTTTGTATGTGGGTTGCTCCATGAAGTTGTCCATGCCGCGATTCGATCAAGCCCCTGTCTTGGTGGTCGGCGATGTCATGCTCGACCGTTACTGGCATGGTGGTACCTCACGGATTTCCCCTGAGGCACCGGTACCGGTAGTCAAGGTCGAGCAAATCGAAGACCGTCCAGGTGGCGCTGCCAACGTTGCCCTTAATATCGCCGCCCTCGGCGCTCCGGCCTCGCTGGTCGGTGTGACCGGCGACGATGAAGCCGCCGACAGCCTGGCCAACAGCCTGCGCGGCGCCGGCGTGCGTGCGCTGTTCCAGCGCATCGCCCATCAGCCGACCATCGTCAAGCTGCGGGTCATGAGCCGTCACCAGCAGTTGCTGCGAATCGATTTCGAAGAGCCCTTCGCCACCGACGCCCTGGCCCTCAGCGGTCAGGTCGACGAACTGCTCGAAGGCATCAAGGTGCTGGTGCTGTCCGACTACGGCAAAGGCGCGTTGAAGAACCACCAAATGCTGATCCAGGCCGCCAAAGCCAAGGGCATCCCCGTATTGGCCGATCCCAAGGGCAAGGACTTCTCGATTTATCGAGGTGCCAGCCTGATCACGCCGAATCTCAGCGAGTTCGAAGCTATCGTCGGCGGTTGTGCCGATGAGCACGACTTGGTGAACAAAGGCGCCACGCTGATGGCTGACCTTGATCTGGGCGCCTTGCTGGTCACCCGTGGCGAGCACGGCATGACCCTGCTGCGCCCCGGCCACCCGGCGATGCATCTGCCGGCGCGGGCCCGTGAAGTGTTCGATGTCACCGGCGCCGGCGACACAGTGATCTCCACCCTGGCCGCGTCCATCGCCGCTGGCGAAGAACTGCCCCACGCGGTGGCCCTGGCCAATCTGGCGGCGGGCATCGTGGTCGGCAAGTTGGGCACCGCGGCCATCAGTGCTCCGGAATTGCGTCGCGCGATCCAGCGTTCCGAAGGCTCGGAGCGCGGTGTGCTGAGCATCGAGCAATTGCTGCTGGCGATTGATGACGCCCGTGCCCACAACGAAAGCATTGTGTTCACCAACGGCTGCTTCGACATCCTCCACGCTGGTCATGTGACGTACCTGGAGCAGGCCCGCGCCCAAGGCGATCGTCTGATCGTCGCGGTCAATGACGATGCGTCGGTCAGCCGTCTGAAGGGCCCCGGCCGTCCGATCAATAGCGTCGACCGGCGCATGGCGGTCCTGGCCGGTTTGGGCGCGGTGGACTGGGTGATCAGCTTCCCTGAAGCGACCCCTGAAAATCTGTTGGCCCAGGTCAAACCCGATGTGCTGGTCAAGGGCGGTGACTACTCCGTCGACCAGGTGGTCGGCGCCGATATCGTCAGCGCTTACGGCGGCACGGTCAAAGTGCTGGGCCTGGTGGAGAACAGCTCGACCACGGCAATCGTCGAGAAGATCCGCAACAATGAATAAGGCTGAACCGTTGGTTTTGATCACCGGGGGCGCGGGCTTTATCGGCTCGCATCTGGTCGATGCACTGCTTGCCAAAGGCTATGCCGTGCGGGTGCTGGATAATCTGTCCACCGGCAAACGCAGCAACCTGCCCCTGGACAATCCGCGCGTGGAGCTGCTCGAAGGCGATGTGGCCGACGCCGAACTGGTGGGTCAGGCTGCCCTCGGCGCGACGGCGGTCGTACACTTGGCCGCCGTGGCCTCGGTGCAGGCCTCGGTGGACGACCCGGTCAGCACGCACCAGAGCAATTTCGTCGGCACCTTGAATGTGTGCGAAGCCATGCGCAAGGCCGGGGTCAAACGCGTGGTGTTTGCGTCCAGCGCGGCGGTGTATGGCAACAATGGCGAAGGGGCCTCGATCGACGAAGAGACCACCAAGGCGCCGCTGACGCCCTACGCGTCCGACAAGTTGGCCGGCGAATACTACTTTGATTTCTACCGTCGCCAGCATGGTCTGGAGCCGGTGATGTTCCGTTTCTTCAATATCTTCGGGCCGCGTCAGGACCCGTCCTCGCCGTACTCCGGCGTAATCAGCATCTTCTGCGAACGTGCCCAGCAGGGCCTGCCCATCAGCGTGTTCGGTGATGGCGAGCAGACTCGCGATTTCATGTACGTGGAAGACCTGGTGGACGTATTGGTGCAGGCCATCGAAGCGCCGGATGCGCCGCTGGGTGCGATCAACGTGGGCTGGAACCGCACCACCACCCTCAAGCAGGTCTTGCAGGCATTGGAAGAAGCGGTGGGCTCGTTGCCCGCCGTGACTTACGGGCCGGCGCGTTCGGGAGATATCCGACATTCGCGGGCGAACAACCAGCGGTTGCTGGCCAGCTTCACCCTGCCTGAACCCACGCCGTTGAAGGTCGGTTTGCAGCGCCTGCTTAACGGCTGAATCCTGTGGCCAGTACGCTAATTGCTTGATTAGCGGCTGGCCTTTTTCCTCGGCACAATCTTGCCCAGCATCCGCCGCGCTTTGCCGGTCAGGCGTTTGAGTTTCGATTCTTTCTCCGGCTGCGCCAGGCCCTGCTGGCGCAGCCAATCCTTCCAGCGAATCCGCTCTTCTCGCACCACCCAGCCGTCCTGCTGGGCGAAGCTCTCCGCCAGGAACAGGCCCCGTGTGCTGGCGGGGTGCAGTTGGTCTTTCTTGACTGTGTACAACTCGGCCAGTGGTTGACCGTCTTTCAGTGGCATCAGGTACAAGTCCGGGCGTTGACGGTCCAGGCGCGCTACCAACTGGTCGCCTTCCAGGCGCTCATCCACATGGAACAGGCTCAGGGACTTGGCTTCCTTGGGCACTTCCAGGCGCAGGTCGTAAATCAATTGCAGCGAGGCGGTGGGCAGGTGCACATAGGCCCGTGGGCGTTCGATCAACTGGGTGGTGGCGCAGCGGACCGGGCGCGCGGCGCCGGACAATGGGCTGAGGCGAAACGGCAGCGCCTCGCGGTAATGCAGGGCGGCGGAGTAGGGCGCCGGCAGCCAGGTATCGTTGAAGCGCCCGCCGAGCCAGCCTTCGGGGGTTTCCAGCAGGCACTCTTCGGCGATTTCCTGGATGGCGGTGTGCAGCGGCAGGTTCAATTCGTGAGCCGGGACGTAGCCGGAAATCAGCTTGAGCACCACGTCGCCCCGGTCCTGGCGGCGCTGGCGCACCAGCACCCAATAATCGCGGTTCTGCCAGTGCAAGGTCAGACGCACCGAGACCCCAAGGTTGGCCAGTTCCACTGCGAAGCGCTCGGCGTCCGGTACGTCCACCGGTTTGCGCCGTTGCAGGGTCTGGGCGAAGTTGAGCGGCATGCCGACGCTCTGGTAACTCAGGCCCTCGGGGGTGGCTTCAACGTGCAGCGGCAGTGTCTTGAAGTTGCTGGGGTTTTTTCTTATGAGCGTGCGCGGCATGTCGGCTCCTTCTTGCGACGGGGTCGGCCGCGTGGGCGGCATCAGCGTTGACGAATGACCTGGGCAGCGGTCGCCACGTTATGGGCCAGGTGCAGCGGGTTAATGGTCCCGACAATAGCACTGGCGACGCCCGTTTGCGCAAACAACAAGGTGAAACTGGCGCGTATTGGATCCATTCCGGGTTCCAGGCAGACATGGCCGCTGGCCAAGGCTTTTTTGACCAGGATGCCTTTGCCGTGGGCCGCTGCATAATCAATGACGGCTTTCTCGGCCTGTTCGTTCAGATTGTAGGTGACCATCGCGCAGTCGCCTTGCTCCAGGGCCTTCAAGCCGCCTTCGACGGTTTTGCCGGAGAAACCGAAACCGCGAATCTTGCCCTCTTGCTTGAGCTGCGCCAGGGTCTGGTACACCTCGCAGTCGTTGAGGATGTGCAAGTCGTTGCCGTCGGAATGCACCAGTACCAGGTCGATAAAATCCGTTTCAAGTCGTTTCAAGCTGCGTTCTATCGACATGCGCGTATGCGCTGCACTGAAATCGTGACGGGAGACACCCGCTTCGAACTCTTCACCCACCTTGCTGACGATCACCCAGTCCTGGCGCTGACCACGCAACAGCGGCCCCAGGCGTTCTTCGCTCATGCCATAGGCCGGCGCGGTGTCGATCAGGTTGATCCCCAGCTCGCGAGCCTGGCGCAATAGCATGCGCGCCTCGTCATCCCCTGGAATCTGAAAGCCGTTGGGGTATTTCACCCCTTGATCGCGCCCCAGTTTGACGGTGCCCAGGCCCAGCGGCGAAACAAGCAGGCCGGTGTTGCCCAGCGGGCGATGCAGGTCGTGCAGGGTCGGCAAGCTCATGGCAGCAGGGTCTCCCAGGCGGGTACGCCGAGGGCGGGTTTGGGCAACTCCGGCAGCGGTTGCGTGGGGCCTGGCTGGATGCCATCGCGTTCCAGGCTGTGCAGCACGCGGTCGGCGAAATCTGGCGCCAGGGCCAATTTGGTCGGCCAGCCCACCAGCAGGCGGCCCTGTTCGGCGAGGAAAGCGTTATCGGGACGGCTCAGGCCCGACTGCAGCGGTTCGGCACGGTCGACTCGCAGGGTGGCCCAGCGGGTCTGGTGCATGTCGATCCAGGGCAGCAAATGCGCCAGCTCTTTCTGTGCTGTGGCGATTTGTGCTTCCGGTGTGCGCGCCACGCCATCGGCCTCGGCGATGTCGCCGCCCATGTACCACACCCATTCGCCATTGGCGGCCGGGTGCGTGGTGATGGTCAGGCGCGGCTTGGTGCCGCCGCCCAGGCAATGGGCATACAGCGGCTTCAGGCCGGGGCCCTTGGCGAGGATCATATGCAGTGGCCGCGTCTGCATGGCCGGCTGGCTCAAGCCCAGGGCACTGAGCAAGTCGGCAGTGCCGGCGCCCGCGCTCAATACAATGCGTTGGGCGCGAATCTCGCGGCCGTCCACCTTCAGGCCCACCAAGGTGCCACCGTCCTGCAGCGGTTCGATGTGCTGCCCGGCGAGCAGGCTGTCACCGCCCAGTTGTGCCAGGCGCTCGATCACGCTGGGCACGTCCACCACCAGTTCGGCCAGGCGATAGACCTTGCCTTTGAAGCGCTTGTCTTGCAGAGCTGGCGGCAAATCGTCGCCTTTGACCTGATCCACACGGCCACGCACAGCCTTGCTGGCGAAGAAGCTGGTGAGATTGCCGGCGAGGGTGCCGGGGGACCACAGGTAGTGCGCCTGGGACAGTACGCGCACCCCGGACAGGTCCAGCTCGCCGCTGCCGGCCAGGGCCTCGCGCCAGCGGCGCGGCATGTCGGCGATGGCTTCGGAGGCGCCGGTGAGGGCGCCGTGCAGGGCGTATTTGGCGCCGCCGTGAATGATCCCCTGGGACTTCACACTTTGTCCGCCGCCGAGGGTGGCGCTTTCTACCAGCACCGTGGAAAACCCCTGGCGGCGCAGGCGCACGTTGAGCCAGAGGCCGGCAACCCCGGCGCCGACAATCAGAACGTCGGTGGAAATAGGCATGCGCGCGGGACCTCTGCGTTGGAAATGGGCGCCTAGTATAGCGCGCTGCGCTGCCTCATCAGTGCGACACGTTGGCCGCGACTCAATGCCCAGCCGTTTTCGAGAACAGCTGAATCACCACCACCCCCAGCACAATCAGGCCCATGCCCAGCATCGCCGGCAGGTCGAGCTTCTGCCCGTAGATAAACAGCGCCGCCACGCTGACCATCACGATCCCCATCCCGGCCCACACGGCATAGGCCACGCCCACCGGCACCGTGCGCACCACCAGGGTCAGCATCCAGAACGCCACGCCGTAGCCGACGATCACCAACAGCAGTGGGATCGGCGTGCTCCAGCCCTTAATGGCTTTCATGGATACCGTAGCGATCACTTCCGAGCAGATGGCGATGGCCAGGTAGCAGTAGGCGGCATTCATAGGTCAATCCTCGGCGTAGGGCGGGTCAATAGGCCGGCATTTTAGCGGCTGCTTAGATGGGGTAAAGTCATTACCTATCAGTATGAGAGATAGGTTGCTCCATGAGCGTTCAATGGAATCTGGAACAGATGCGCTTATTTGTGAACGTTGCCGAGCAGCGTTCTTTTTCGGCGGTGGCGCGGGGGCAGCGCAAGGCGCAGTCGGCGGTCAGCAGTGGGATTGCAATGCTGGAGGCTGACCTGGGCGTGAGCTTGTTCGAGCGCAGCAGCGGCCGCCAGCCGCGGCTGACCGAAGCCGGCGCGGTGTTGCTCGAAGAGGCCCGGGAAGTTTTGCGCCAGTGCGAACGCCTTAACGGTCGCGCCTTGTCATTGATGCGCGGCGAAGAAGCCTGCCTGCGCCTGGCTCAGGACGAGGCCATGCTGTACCAGCCAGTGCTCGACAGCCTGGACGCCTTGGCCGGGCAATTTCCCAATCTGGAAGTGCAGCTTTCCAGTGCAGCCCAGGGCGATGTCGCACGCAAATTGGTGGAGCGCAAGGCTGACCTGGGCATGCTGTTCTATCACGATCAAATCCCCGAAGCGCTGGAGCGCCGCGTGGTGGGCAGTGTGGAGATGGTCACGGTCTGCGGGCGCCACCACCCGCTGGCGGCGCAGAATCGCGTGGATTGTCAGGGCCTGGCGCAATACCGTCAGTTGCTGATGTCGACCCAGACCAGTGTCTACCCCGGCAGTGAAGCCGCCAGCCCGCAGGTCTGGCGGGCCGACAGCTTCTACGTGCTGGCCGAATGGTTGATCCGTGGCCTGGGTTGGGCCTGGCTTCCCCGGCATGTGGTGCAATACCCCGCGTATCAGAACCTGATGGTCGAACTCGACAGTGAATGGACTCCGCCGGCGCTGGTGGTGGAGCTGGTCTGGCGGCGCGATGAACCCCTGGGGCCCGCCGCGAGATTTCTCGCCGAACGTTTTGCCGAGTGCCTGCGGGCGATTGACTGAAAAAGCCGATAAACTCCGCCGCCATGAATAGAACTCTCTACACCTGCCTGTTTTACCTGGCGCTGCCATTGGTGGCTTTACGTCTGTGGCTGCGCGCGCGCAAGGCGCCGGCCTATGCCCAGCGCGTGGGCGAGCGGTTTTCCTACGGTTTGCCGGCGATGCAGCCGGGCGGGATCTGGGTGCACGCCGTCTCGGTGGGCGAAAGCATCGCGGCTGCGCCCATGGTGCGCGGGTTGCTGGCGCGTTATCCGGACTTGCCGATCACGCTCACCTGCATGACGCCCACCGGCTCCGAGCGTATCCAGGCCCTGTTCGCCAACGAGCCGCGCATCCAGCACTGCTATTTGCCCTATGACGTGCCGTGCGCGGCCAAGCGTTTTCTGGATCGCGTGCAGCCGAAACTGGCGGTGATCATGGAAACCGAGCTGTGGCCCAACCATATTCACGCCTGCGCCCAGCGCGGCATTCCGGTGGCGCTGGCCAATGCGCGGCTGTCGGCGCGTTCGGCCAAGGGCTATGGGCGCTTCGCCAAGTTGACCGCACCGATGTTGTCCGAGATGAGCCTGCTTGCCGTGCAGACGCAGACCGAGGCCCAGCGTTTCCTGAGCCTGGGCGCACGCCCCGAGACCGTGGAAGTGACGGGTTCGATCAAGTTCGACCTGACCATCGACCCGCAGTTGCCGGCCCGCGCCGCCGCGCTGCGTGCGCAATGGGGTGCCACTGAGCGGCCGGTGTGGATCGCCGCCAGCACCCACGCCGGCGAAGATGAAGTGGTACTTGCCGCCCATCGTCAACTGCTCGACAGCTACCCCAATGCGTTGTTGATCCTGGTGCCGCGCCATCAGGAACGCTTCGGGCCGATGTTCGATCTATGCCAGCAGCAAAGCTTCGCCACGGTTCGGCGCTCCAGCGGCGAGCCCGTCACGGCGCAGACATCGGTGCTGCTGGGCGACACCATGGGGGAGTTGCTGTTTCTGTACGCCCTGGCCGACAGTGCTTTCGTCGGCGGTAGCCTGGTGGCGACCGGAGGGCACAACCCATTGGAGCCGGCAGCGTTGGCGCTGCCGGTGATCATGGGGCCGCATGTGTTCAACTTCCTCGAAATCACCGCGATGATGCGCGAAGCCGGTGCGTTGCGCGAAGTGGATGACGCCGAAGGGTTGGCCGAAGCCGTGCGACAGTTGTTCGAGCTGCCTCAGGATGCCCGCAAGATGGCGCAGGCGGGGCTCAAGGTGATGCAGGCCAACCAGGGCGCGCTTGAGCGCTTGCTCAATGGTTTGGGCCGATTGATCGCGATTTAAAGGGAGAAAGGGGCTTGCCCTTGATGACGATCTGTCAGGTCAAAAAGTGTTGGCTGTCTTGCGCTATCGGGGGCAAGTCGAATCGTCGCACCGCCCCTCCCGCATGATCAAGCCCCTCACACATGATTTAGCCGCGTGATTAATTATTCGGGCGGGCCTTGAGCTGTTCGGCGGCGGCCTTGGCCAGGTCCGGCGGCAGGAAGTCGCGGTCCGGGTTGTAGTCAGCCTTGAGGTAGCGCGCCAGGTCCTGCAGATCCCCAGGGTTCAACGTGCCCGCGGCCTGCTTCAAACGCAGGTTGTCGAGGATGTAGTCGTAGCGGCTGTTGTTGTAGTTGCGTACCGAGGCATAGAGCTGGCGCTGGGCGTCGAGCACGTCGACGATATTGCGCGTACCCACCTGATAGCCGATTTCCGTGGCTTCCACCGCGCTCTGGTTGGAGATGATCGACTGGCGGCGCGCCTGTACCTGTTCCACATCAGTGTTAACCGCGCGGTGCAGGTTGCGTGTGTTTTCCACCACCTGGCGGCGCAAGCCTTCGCGTTGCTGCTCGGTCTGGCCCAGGCGCGAGTACGACTCGCGGACCTGCGAGCTGGTCAGGCCGCCGCTGTAGATCGGGATATTCAGGCGCAGGCCGATGGTGCGTTGTTCCACATCGCCGCGATAGGGCGTGCCGAAGGCATTCGGGTTGCTGAACCCCAGCGCATCGTTATCGCCTTTTTCGTATTGCGCCACCGCGTCCAAGGTTGGCGCGTGACCGGCCTTGCGCTGCTTGAGGACTTCCTCGGCGGCGGTGACAGCATAGTTGCTGGCCAGCAGGTTGAGGTTCTGGCGCCCAGCGGTCTCGACCCAGGCCTTGGCGTCGTTCGGCAGCGGCGGCAACACCGGCAGCGTGTGGACAATGCCCTGGATCGAGTTGTACTGACGGTTGGTCAGGGTGATCAATGCTTCAAACGCATCTTCTACCTGACGCTGCGCCAGAATCCGGTTGGCCCGCGCGGTGTCGTAGCTGGCTTGGGATTGCAGCACGTCAGTCTTGTCCGACAAGCCCACGTCGAAGCGCTCGTTGGACTGATCAAGTTGGCGTTTGAAGGCGTTCTCTTCGGCCTTGGTCGAGGCCAGGTTGTCCTGGGCGCGCAGCACGGCGAAGTAGTTCTCTGCGCTCTGCAGAATCAGGTTCTGTTCGGTGGCCGACAGTTGCAGCGCTGCCTGTTCATTGGTGGCTTCAGCCGCCTGCAACTGGAACCAACGGTCGGCGCGGAACAGCGGCTGGCTGAGGGTCGCGCGCCAGGAGTGGGCATCGCGGTTGGCGGTGGCGGCCGGTGTGTCGATCTGGGTGCGTACATTGTTGATGTCGGCGCCGCCGGAGAGGTTCGGCAGCAAGCCGGCGCGGGCCTGAGGCACCACTTCTTTTTGCGCGCCGTATTGGGCGCGGGCGGCGGCCAGGTCGGCGTTGTTATCCACCGCTTCCTGATAGACGCTGACCAGGTCGGTTCTGGCGGACAAGGGCGCTTCAGCTGCCCAGACCATTCCGTTGGTCGCACAAGACACGGCAATAGCCAGTGAGAGTTTGCGCAGCATGAGGCGATCCCTGAATAAATATTACGGTGATAATTCGACGGCCAAGGCTACGGCGGCTGTTTCAGAGCGTCAAGCCTTGGGCAGTAGCCGAGTGTAGTGGCGCCGACCCGACGCAACAATCCTGCAATCATGCCATTCATCACGCTGAAAGCAGCACCATTGGCAATTTGCCCATTCCATGGTCTAGACTGGCCGCGTTCTTGTCGGGGTGCCTTGTTGGAAGGCTGAGATCGGTAAATACCGGATCCCGTTGAACCTGATCAGGTTAGCGCCTGCGTAGGGAACAAGATTTCTCGTCACCCGGCGAGTCCTCTTGTGCTTCGTCCGGGATGTTGTTCGTTTACCGAGCAGCCCTCGTGCGCCAAGCACAGCACTGGTTCCAGTGCGTCCATCCGTCACAGGTTCGCTCCGACAAACATCCACCGCCTGGATAAGTTGGAGAGCCCGTGATGACTACAAAACTAAAAAATACCGTGCATTTGAGTGAATCGGCCAAGGTCGACTCTGGCTCCGTGCAGCCGTTTACCCGCTCGCAAAAAATCTACGTGCAGGGCACTCGCCCGGATATCCGCGTCCCCATGCGCGAAATCAGCCTGGACGTGACCCCCACCGATTTCGGCGGTGAAATCAACGCCCCTGTCACCGTGTACGACACCTCGGGCCCCTACACCGACCCCAATGTGATCATCGATGTGCGCAAAGGCTTGGCCGATGTGCG
This sequence comes from Pseudomonas rhodesiae, assembly GCF_007858255.1. Taxonomy (GTDB): domain Bacteria; phylum Pseudomonadota; class Gammaproteobacteria; order Pseudomonadales; family Pseudomonadaceae; genus Aquipseudomonas; species Aquipseudomonas rhodesiae. The sequence continues at coordinate 305,433 of NZ_VFEU01000001.1, forward strand.
TTCGCCGTGGATCGAATCCCGTGGCGACACCGAGCGGCTGGCCGGCCTGACCTCGCATTTCGGCCAGCAGCGCCTGAGCGATGCCGAGCTGACCGCCCTGCGTTTTGCCCATGTGAAGAACCCGCGCCGCGCCAAGGCCGGTGCCAACGTCACCCAGATGCACTACGCGCGCAAAGGCATCATCACCGCCGAGATGGAATACGTCGCCATCCGCGAGAACATGAAGCTCGAAGAAGCCCGGGCCAGTGGCTTGCTCGACCAGCAGCACGCCGGCCACAGCTTCGGCGCCAGCGTGCCGAAGATCATCACCCCGGAATTCGTGCGCGAAGAAATCGCCCGTGGCCGCGCAATCATCCCGGCCAACATCAACCACACCGAACTGGAACCGATGATCATCGGCCGTAACTTCCTGGTGAAGATCAACGGCAATATCGGCAACAGCGCCCTGGGTTCGTCCATCGAAGAAGAAGTGGCAAAACTCACCTGGGGCATCCGCTGGGGCTCGGACACGGTGATGGACTTGTCCACCGGCAAACACATCCATGAAACCCGCGAGTGGATCATCCGCAACTCGCCGGTGCCGATCGGTACCGTGCCGATCTACCAGGCCCTGGAAAAAGTCGGCGGCGCCGCCGAAGACCTGACCTGGGAGCTGTTCCGCGACACCCTGATCGAGCAGGCCGAGCAGGGTGTCGACTACTTCACCATCCACGCCGGTGTGCTGCTGCGCTACGTGCCGCTGACCGCCAAGCGCGTCACCGGCATTGTGTCCCGTGGCGGTTCGATCATGGCCAAGTGGTGCCTGGCGCACCATAAAGAGAACTTCACCTACACGCATTTCGACGAAATCTGCGAAATCATGAAGGCCTATGACGTCAGCTTCTCCCTGGGCGACGGCCTGCGCCCCGGTTCGATTGCCGACGCCAACGACGCCGCGCAGTTTGGCGAGTTGGAAACTCTCGGCGAACTGACCAAGACCGCCTGGAAGCACGACGTGCAAACCATGATCGAAGGCCCCGGCCACGTGCCGATGCAGTTGATCAAGGAGAACATGGACAAGCAGCTCGAATGCTGCGACGAAGCGCCGTTCTACACCCTCGGCCCGCTGACCACCGACATTGCGCCTGGCTACGACCACATCACCTCCGGCATCGGTGCGGCGATGATCGGCTGGTTCGGTTGCGCCATGCTCTGCTACGTCACGCCCAAGGAGCACCTGGGCCTGCCGAACAAGGATGACGTAAAGACCGGCATCATCACCTACAAGATCGCCGCCCACGCGGCCGACCTGGCCAAGGGGCACCCGGGCGCGCAGATCCGCGATAACGCCTTGAGCAAGGCGCGCTTCGAGTTCCGCTGGGAAGACCAGTTCAACCTCGGCCTGGACCCGGATACCGCGCGCTCCTACCACGACGAAACCCTGCCTAAGGACTCGGCCAAAGTCGCGCATTTCTGCTCGATGTGCGGGCCGAAGTTCTGCTCGATGAAAATCACCCAGGAAGTGCGTGAGTACGCGGCCAACCAGCGCATTGACGCGGTGGATGTGGACGTGGCCAAGGGCCTGGCGGAGCAGGCGGAGCGGTTCAGACAGGAAGGCAGCCAGTTGTACAAGAAGGTCTAAGGCGGAGACGGCGGTGCCTGTACCGCCGTTATCGGGGGCAAGCCCCCTCCCACATTTTGAATGGCAAACACATTCAAGTGTGGGGGGCTTGTCGAGTCGTCGCACCGCCCCGATTGCAATCTCCCTAACAACACATGCCCCTCAGAGATACCCGCCTTGAGCACTCAATCGAGTACCTATTCCCCTGACATCGCGGTGCCTGCTGACAAAAGAGTCTTCGGCGCCCGCGACCTGTTTTCCCTGTGGTTCTCCCTCGGCATCGGCCTGATGGTCCTGCAAACCGGCGCATTGCTCGCGCCGGGCCTGGGCTTGTCGGGTGCCTTGCTGGCGATTTTCCTCGGCACTCTGGTCGGCGTGCTGTTGCTGGCCGCTGCCGGTGTGATCGGTAGCGACACCGGCTTGTCCGCCATGGCTGCGCTCAAGCTCAGCCTTGGGGCCAAGGGCGCCAGCCTGCCGGCGCTGCTCAACTTGTTGCAGTTGATCGGCTGGGGCTCGTTCGAAATCATCGTGATGCGTGATGCCGCCAGCCTGTTGGGCAGGCGGGCGTTCGGCGAGGGCAGCCTGTTGGCCAGCCCGCTATTGTGGACGCTGTTTTTCGGTGGTCTGGCAACCTTGCTGGCGGTCAGCGGGCCGCTGACGTTCGTGCGCCAGATCCTGCGTAAATGGGGCATCTGGTTGCTGTTGGCGGCCTGCCTGTGGCTGACCTGGAACCTGTTCGCCAAGGCCGACCTAGGCGCACTCTGGGCCCAGGCCGGTGACGGTTCGATGCCCTTTGCGGTGGGGTTTGATATCGCCATCGCCATGCCGCTGTCCTGGCTGCCGCTGATCGCCGATTACTCACGCTTCGGTAAACGCGCCAAAAGCGTATTCGGCGGTACCGCGCTGGGCTTTTTAATCGGTAATTTCTGGCTGATGAGCCTGGGTGTGGCCTACACCCTGGCGTTCGCGCCGAGCGGTGAAGTGAATGCGTTGCTGCTGGCATTGGCTGGGGCTGGACTGGGGATTCCGCTGCTATTGATCCTGTTGGATGAATCTGAAAACGCCTTTGCCGATATCCACTCGGCGGCGGTGTCCAGCGGGATGTTGCTGCGTTTGAAAGTCGAGCACCTGGCATTGGCTATCGGCGTGATCTGTACTCTGATCGCCTGCCTGGCGCCGCTGGCGCAGTACCAGAATTTCCTGCTGTTGATCGGTTCGGTGTTCGCGCCGCTGTTCGGCGTGGTGCTGGTGGATCATTTTGCCCTGCGCCGTCGTGGCCAGGGCGTACCGACTGCTCTGCGTTGGCCGGCGCTGTTGGCCTGGTTGGGTGGGGTTGGCACCTATCACCTGCTGGCCAATCTCTACCCGGATATCGGCGCGACCCTGCCGGCGCTGGTGCTGGCAGGGTTGCTGCAGTTCATGCTCGGGCGGGCCTTCAGCGGCGCGCGGGCACCAGTTCGGGCTTGAGGATGCCTTCCAGGCGCGAGTAGGGGATCTGCAACTCGACGTGGCCCAGGGCGTACGGTGCGATGGTCGAGGTCGGGTACTTAAGGATCACGCCGCCGTAGGTCAGCGCCACGTTCGGGGTTTTCTGGAAGGGGTAGGTCTTCACGAACTCCTGCTCCAGGCTCAGGCGGGTGCTGATCAACCAGCTATTGTGGGCGACCTGGGCGGCTTTCCAGAATGCGTCTTCCTTGCCCGGCAGCAGCATGTCGGTCAGGGACAGGGCTTTTTGCTGCTGGCGCGAATAGTTGATGAACGCGCGGCCCGGCTCGCCATGGGTGGCGCCTTGGTCCAGATAGCTGGACAGTTCGATGATCACCAAGCCGTCATGCTGCTCGCGTACCTTGGCTTGCAAATACATGCTGTTGCGCGGCGCGGCGGTTTTCAGGAACTGCTCGCGGTACGTTTCCAGGCTTGTGGGCAAGGGCTCGTTCGGGGTGGTGCGGGTCATGTCCAGCAGGCGCTGCTCGATCAAGGCGTCGAGCTTGGGCTCTTTGGCAAAGTGCACGGTGTCGATGTTCACCAGCGGGCAGTCGGCGCTGGCGCAGCCCGGCTTGCTCTGCTCGGTGGCGTCGCGAGTGGCTTCCAGCGGGGGGCGATAGCTCGGTTGGAACAGGCTTTGGCAGGCACCGAGGGTCAATGCGATGCAGGCCACGGAGGCAATCTTTAAGAGCGACATGGATGTCCTTCGTCTAACGATAAGAGCGAAATTTGTGGTGCTTCGACTGCCAGCGAGGCAGTCAGTTCGCCACTAAGCTATTTAGAGTGAGTTTGACGTCCGCCGTCTATCCCGGCAACCGGAAAGGGGCTGCACCAAGGGGCGCGAGCGCGTTAGGATGGCGCGAATCGCCCAGGCATAACGAGGAAGGGATATGACGGACACTGCAAAATCGACGCCGAGTACGATTGAAATCGTTAAGCGCGACAATGCCTACAAGGGCTTCTACCAACTCGATCGCGTGCAACTGCGCCACGAGAAATTCGATGGCGGCATGAGCCGGGTGATCAACCGCGAAGTCTTCGTCCGTCACGACGCCGTGTGTGTATTGCCCTACGATCCGCAGCGCGACGAGGTGGTCTTGATCGAGCAGTTTCGCGTGGGCGCCATGGGCCGCGCGAGCAACCCGTGGCTGGTGGAGATGGTCGCCGGCTTGATCGATAAGGATGAGCAACCGGAGGAGGTTGCGCACCGTGAAGCCGAGGAGGAAGCTGGGCTGACCTTCTCCGCGTTGTGGCCGATCACCAAGTATTTCCCGTCGCCCGGCGGCAGCACCGAATTCGTCCACTTGTACCTGGGCCGTTGCGACAGCACGGGCGCAGGCGGCGTTCACGGCCTGGAAGAAGAAGCAGAAGACATCCGCGTCACCACCTGGGCCTTCGAAGACGCCCTGCAAGCGGTGCGCGACGGCAGAATTTCCAACGCAGCCAGCATTATCGCCCTGCAATGGCTAGCGCTTAACCGCGCGGAAGTGAGGGGGTTATGGCAGTAAAGGCACGGGAACGTTATCGGGTCGACCTGATCGGGCTGCAAGCGGCCTGCGAGGCCAACTATGCGCGGCTGATGCGCTTGCTCCCCGACATGCGCCACGCCCCCGAGGCGCGGCGCATCGGCGTGACCCATGGCGACCAGATGCTCGGCGTACTGGCCCTGGAAGTCATCGTCAATTGCCCGTACACCACCACCCTGCGCGTGCGCCAGGAACACAGCCTGCCATGGTTGCCGGTACCGCAACTGGAAGTGCAGGTGTACCACGATGCACGCATGGCCGAAGTGATCAGCGCCGAACATGCGCGGCGCTTTCGCAGCATCTATCCTTACCCGAATGTGTTCATGCATCAGCCCGATGAAAAAGCCCAGCTCAATGTGTTCCTTGGTGAATGGCTGAGCCATTGTCTGGCACTGGGGCACGAGTTCGAAGTCGTGCGGTAGATGTGAACTGCGTCTGCTTCCTTAGGTTTCCTCTTTGTGTCCTGCCCAGCATAATCGCGCCAACCGTCCATTTCTGTGATTGCCTTGGGAGAGCGCCTTGCCGAGCGTATCCACCGTGAGCCCCGACGCTTCGGCGTTGCTGGTGCAACTGTCCGACAGCCACCTGTTTGCCGAGGGCGACGCCACGTTGCTGGGCATGAATACCCGCGAGAGCCTGCAACGGGTGATCGAATTGGTGCGCAAGCAACAGCCGTCTATCGACCTGATGCTGGCCACGGGGGATCTGTCCCAGGACGGTACGCTTGAGTCGTATCAGCAGTTTCGCGCCTTGACCGCGGCCATTGACGCTCCCGCGCGCTGGATCCCCGGTAATCACGACGAACCGCTCCTCATGGCCCAAGCCGCCGAGCACAGTGATTTGCTGGAACCGGTGGTCGATATCGGCCACTGGCGCATTACCCTGCTGGACTCCGCCGTACCTGGCTCCGTACCGGGTTATCTGGAGGACCAGCAGCTGCAATTGCTCGCTCAGTCCTTGAGCGAGGCGCCGGATCGTCATCACCTGGTGTGCTTCCACCACCATCCGGTGTCGTTCGGCTGCGCATGGATGGAGCCCATCGGCTTGCGCAACCCCGAGGCCCTGTTTGCCGTGCTGGACCGCTTTCCCCAGGTAAAGGCCGTGCTCTGGGGCCACGTGCACCAGGAGATCGACCGCGAGCGCAATGGCGTGCGCCTGCTGGCGTCGCCTTCCACCTGCATCCAGTTCGCGCCGGGCAGCGAGGATTTCAAGGTCAGCGAGCAGGCACCGGGCTATCGCTGGTTGCGTTTGCATGCCGATGGGAGTTTGGAGACCGGGGTGGAGCGGCTCAAAGATTTCGCCTTTACCGTCGATTACGGCAGCAACGGCTATTAAAGACCGCAAACACTCCTCATAACGGTGGGAGATAGCTTGCGCCCAGTTGGATCATCGGCTGCTCACGCCACCTCGATCCCTGTAAACTGCGCCTTTTTCGCGTAAGCATGGAGAGCCCGGCATGTCGGCTTCGATCCTGTATATCCACGGTTTCAACAGCGCGCCGGCGTCCAACAAGGCCAGCCAGTTGATAGGTGTCATGGACGCTCTGGGCCTGGCCGATCAGTTGCGCGTGCCGGCCCTGCATCACCATCCACGTCAGGCAATTCCTCAATTGGAACAAGCCATTGCCCAGTTGGGGCGGCCGCTGCTGGTCGGCAGCTCCCTCGGCGGCTACTATGCAACCCATCTTGCCGAGCGCCATGGCCTAAAGGCGCTGCTGGTCAACCCGGCGGTCAGCCCCCATCGGATGTTCGACGGTTACCTGGGCACCCAGAAGAACCTCTACACCGATGAAACCTGGGAACTGACCCAGGACCATGTGACGGCGCTGGCCGAGCTGGAAGTGCCGGCTCCCCAGGATGCCGCGCGTTATCAAGTGTGGTTGCAGACCGGCGATGAAACACTGGATTATCGCCTCGCCCAGCAGTATTACCGGGCCTGTGCCTTACGCATCCAGGCCGGTGGCGATCATGGTTACCAGGGGTTTGCCCGGCAACTGCCGGCGCTGCTCAGTTTTGCCGGCATTGGCGCAGATCAGTATCAATCCTTCGATTTCTCGGCACTGTAATTGCCTTGCAAACCGCAGGTTACTTTTTAATCGAACGACTCACGATGAGACCCCATGGCCACTCCCAGCGCTAGCTCTTATAACGCCGACGCCATCGAAGTCCTCTCGGGCCTCGACCCGGTGCGCAAACGCCCCGGCATGTACACCGACACCAGTCGGCCGAACCACCTTGCCCAGGAAGTCATCGACAACAGCGTCGACGAAGCCTTGGCTGGGCACGCCAAGTCGGTGCACGTCATTCTTCATGCAGACCATTCCCTGGAAGTGTCCGACGATGGTCGCGGCATGCCCGTGGACATCCACCCAGAAGAAGGCGTGCCGGGCGTCGAGCTGATCCTTACCAAGCTGCACGCCGGCGGCAAGTTTTCCAACAAGAACTACCAGTTTTCCGGCGGTTTGCACGGTGTGGGTATTTCCGTGGTCAACGCCTTGTCCACCCTGGTGCGGGTCAAGGTCAAGCGCGATGGCAACGAGTATCAGATGACCTTCGCCGATGGCTACAAAGCCACCGACCTGGAAGTGATCGGCACCGTTGGCAAGCGCAACACCGGCACCAGCGTGTACTTCGCGCCGGACCCGAAATACTTCGATTCGCCGAAATTCTCCATCAGCCGCCTCAAGCACGTGCTCAAGGCCAAGGCCGTGTTGTGCCCGGGGCTGCTGGTCACCTTTGAAGACAAAGGCACCGGCGAGAAGGTCGAGTGGCATTACGAAGACGGCCTGCGTTCCTATTTGGAAGACTCGGTCAGCGACTTCGAACGCCTGCCCAACGAGCCGTTCTGCGGCAGCCTGGCGGGTAACAAGGAAGCCGTCGACTGGGCTCTGCTGTGGTTGCCCGAAGGCGGCGACAGCGTGCAGGAAAGCTACGTCAACCTGATCCCGACCGCCCAGGGCGGTACTCACGTCAACGGTCTGCGTCAGGGCTTGCTGGATGCCATGCGCGAATTCTGCGAATACCGCAGCCTGCTGCCGCGCGGCGTGAAGCTGGCGCCGGAAGACGTGTGGGAGCGCATCGCGTTCGTGCTCTCGATGAAGATGCAGGAGCCGCAGTTCTCCGGGCAGACCAAGGAGCGCCTGTCGTCCCGTGAAGCGGCGGCGTTTGTCTCCGGGGTGGTCAAGGATGCCTTCAGCCTTTGGCTCAACGAGCATCCGGAACTGGGCCTGGCCCTGGCCGAGCTGGCGATCAACAACGCCGGGCGTCGCCTCAAGGCCAGCAAGAAAGTCGAGCGCAAGCGCATCACCCAGGGCCCAGCGCTGCCGGGCAAACTGGCCGATTGCGCAGGGCAGGATCCGATGCGCTCGGAACTGTTCCTGGTCGAAGGTGATTCCGCCGGCGGCTCCGCCAAACAAGCGCGGGACAAGGAATACCAGGCGATCCTGCCGTTGCGTGGCAAGATCCTTAACACCTGGGAAGTCGATGGCAGCGAAGTCCTGGCCAGCCAGGAAGTGCACAACATCGCCGTGGCGATCGGTGTCGACCCCGGCGCGGCGGACATGAGCCAGTTGCGCTACGGCAAGATCTGCATTCTCGCCGACGCCGACTCCGACGGCCTGCACATCGCCACCTTGCTCTGCGCGCTGTTCGTGCAGCACTTCCGCCCGCTGGTGGATGCCGGCCACGTCTACGTCGCCATGCCGCCGTTGTACCGGATCGACCTGGGCAAGGAGATCTTCTACGCCCTGGACGAAGCCGAGCGCGATGGCATCCTCGACCGTCTGGTAGCCGAAAAGAAACGCGGCAAGCCCCAGGTCACCCGATTCAAGGGCCTGGGCGAGATGAACCCGCCGCAACTGCGTGAAACCACCATGGACCCGAACACCCGGCGCCTGGTGCAGTTGACCCTGGACGATTTCGCCGCCACCAGTGAAATGATGGACATGCTGCTGGCGAAGAAGCGCGCCGGGGACCGCAAATCCTGGCTGGAATCCAAGGGCAACCTGGCCGAGGTTCTGGGCTGATGCGCACAGGCTTCGCCCTGGCGATCCTGATGTTGAGCGGGCTGGCAGCGACCACCGTCGCCGCCGCGCCCGTGGTGGAACTCAAACTCGTGTCCGAACACCCGGTGGACGGCATGCGCGGCGGCAACCTGTCGGGGCTGGCGCAGTGCGGTAACGAACTGTTTACGGTGTCCGATCGTGATGACGATCAGATCTATCGCCTGGATACCAGTGCGCCCACTTGGCAGGCCGACGCGGTAAAGATCGAGGTGCCGCCGGTGCCGGACTCCGGCTTGCCCTGGGGGCTGCGCTCGCGTACCAAGGCCGCTTCGTTCATTCGCGGCGGTGACCTGGACTTTGAAGGCATCAGCTGTGATGGCATGGGTAATCAGTACATTGTCAGCGAAGCCCATGCCGCGGTGCTGAAGGTGCCAGTGAGCGGCGCGCCGCAATGGCTGAAAATCGCCCCGAGCATGGTGCGAGAGGCCCGCGCCAGCGGCATGTTGCTGCACTTCAACGCATTGTTTGAAGGATTGGCGATCAACCCGGAAGGCAACCAGCTCTGGCTGGCGGCCGAGCGCGAGCGGCGCGGGCTGATCTCCATCAAGCGTGCGCAAAGCCTCTGGGATTGCGATGGCCCGTGCGTACTGCTGAGCGAGGCCGGCCAGGAAGTGCAGCCGGCCAAGTTCACCGATGCCAAGGCGGTGTCCAAGGATTTTTCCGACCTGGCGCTGTACAACGGCAAATTGTTTACCCTGGAGCGTAATGCGTTCCAGATTTGCCGGCGCGATGCGGTCACGGCCAAGGTCGAGCTGTGCTGGTCGTTCGCCGACGAAACCCTGACCCCCGAACGCCGCTACGCCCAGCCCTATGGCTTGGCCGAGGCGCTGGTCATTGACGAAAGCGGGGCCTGGCTGGGTATCGACAACAATTTCGGCCCCCGGGCCGATGGTGAAAAACGCCCCATGGTCTATCGTTTCGCCGCCCCGGCCGGCGGCTGGAGCGCCCAGCCATGAATCGGCCCCTTTTTGAATCGAATCAGCGCAGCGGCCGTTCCGCTGCGCCTTACCCACTATTGATGAGGCCCGCATGAGTGACATCCTCGCAGACAGCTTAGATGGCGTAGAACGCCGGTCGCTGGCTGACTTCACCGAAAATGCCTACCTCAACTACTCCATGTACGTGATCATGGACCGTGCCTTGCCGCATATCGGCGACGGCCTGAAGCCTGTGCAACGGCGCATCATCTACGCGATGAGTGAGTTGGGCCTGGATGCCGACTCCAAGCACAAGAAGTCGGCGCGTACCGTCGGTGACGTGCTCGGTAAGTTCCACCCCCACGGCGACTCGGCTTGCTACGAAGCCATGGTGCTGATGGCGCAGCCGTTCAGCTATCGCTACACACTGGTAGACGGCCAGGGTAACTGGGGTGCGCCGGACGATCCCAAGTCCTTTGCCGCCATGCGTTACACCGAAGCCCGCCTGTCGCGTTACTCCGAAGTGCTGCTCAGCGAGCTGGGCCAGGGCACGGCGGATTGGGGGCCGAACTTCGACGGCACCCTCGACGAACCCCTGGTGTTGCCGGCACGTTTGCCGAATATCCTGCTCAATGGCACCACCGGTATTGCGGTGGGCATGGCCACTGACGTGCCTCCGCACAACCTGCGCGAAGTGGCCACCGCCTGCGTGCGCCTGCTGGATGAGCCGAAGGCCACCGTGGAGCAGCTCTGCGAGCATATCCAGGGGCCGGACTACCCGACCGAAGCGGAAATCATCACGCCGCGCGCCGATCTGCTGAAAATGTACGAAACCGGCAAGGGCTCGGTGCGTATGCGCGCCGTGTACCACGTCGAGGATGGCGACATTATCGTCACCGCGCTGCCGCACCAGGTGTCCGGCGCCAAGGTGCTGGAGCAGATCGCCGCGCTGATGCAGGCCAAACCGTCGAAACTGCCGCAGGTCGCCGACTTGCGTGACGAGTCCGACCATGAAAACCCGTGCCGCATCGTGATTATCCCGACCAATAGCCGGGTCGATCATGAAGTGCTGATGCAGCACTTGTTTGCCAGCACCGATCTGGAGTCCAGCTACCGGGTCAACGTCAACATCATTGGTCTGGACGGCAAGCCGCAGTTGAAGAACCTGCGCAACCTGCTGGTGGAGTGGCTGGAGTTCCGGATACAAACCGTTCGGCGCCGCCTGCAGTTCCGTCTGGACAAGGTCGAGCGCCGTCTGCATCTGTTGGACGGTTTGTTGATCGCTTACCTCAACCTGGATGAAGTGATTCATATCATCCGCACCGCCGAGCATCCGAAGGCCGAACTGATCGCCCGTTTCGAGCTGAGCGAGATTCAGGCGGACTACATCCTCGACACCCGCCTGCGTCAGTTGGCGCGTCTGGAAGAGATGAAGTTGCGTGATGAACAGGATGCCTTGCTCAAGGAACAAGCCAAACTGCAAGCCCTGCTGGGTAGCGAAGCCAAGCTGAAAAAGCTGGTGCGTAGCGAACTGATCAAAGACGCCGAAACTTACGGCGATGACCGCCGCTCGCCCATCGTCGAGCGCGCCGAAGCGAAAGCTCTGACAGAAACCGAGCTACTGCCCAACGAGAAAATTACCGTCGTTCTGTCGGAAAAGGGTTGGGTTCGCTCCGCCAAAGGGCATGATATTGACGCCACTGGCCTGTCGTACAAGGCCGGTGACGGGTTCAAGACCGCAGCTGCTGGGCGTTCCAACCAGTTTGCGGTGTTTATCGACTCCACCGGGCGCAGTTACTCGGTGCCGGCCCATACCTTGCCGTCGGCACGGGGGCAGGGCGAGCCGCTGACCGGGCGTCTGACACCGCCACCGGGGGCAAATTTCGAGTGTGTGCTGCTACCGGACGATGACGCGCTGTACGTGATTGCGTCCGATGCGGGATATGGCTTCGTGGTCAAGGGGGAAGACCTTCAAGCCAAGAACAAGGCGGGCAAGGCGCTGTTGAGTCTGCCCAACAACGCCAAAGTGATCCTGCCGCGGCCGGTTCACGACCGTGAGAACAACTGGCTGGCGTCGGTCACTACCGAAGGGCGTCTGCTGGTGTTCAAGATCAGCGACCTGCCGCAATTGGGCAAAGGCAAAGGCAACAAGATTATTGGAATCCCCGGGGAGCGGGTGGCCAGTCGCGAAGAGTACGTGACCGACATCGCCGTGATTCCGGAAGGTGCAACCCTGGTGCTCCAGGCAGGTAAGCGCACCTTGTCGCTGCGCCCTGACGACCTTGAGCACTACAAGGGCGAGCGTGGCCGCCGGGGTAATAAATTGCCTCGTGGCTTCCAGCGGGTGGATGCTTTGTTGGTTGAAACGCCCGTTTAAGGCGTTTTAGAGCCCTCGATCTACGATTTAACCCGTAGATCGACGCTTTGGCGCTGGAGTCATGGCGCATATTCACGGATGATATGGCCTCTTCAGCGCCGGCGTGGCCGAGCGTGTACAGGTTATTTTTTAGTATTACATTGTGGTTCGCCTTGTGGCAGCCACCTGGATGGGATGATGACTGCTCCACGCCTTCCTTTTATTTTTATGCTCGCTGGCCTTTTGGGGCTGGCGGGTTGCAGCACACATCAACCGGTGTCGCTGTACCAGCTGGACAGCGGAAGTCCGGCTCAGCCAGCTCAAACCGCCGGCATGGCGGTGTTGCTGGGGCCGGTAATCGTCGCCGACTACCTGCAACGCGAGACCCTGCTGCAACGTCAGAACGACGGCAGCCTGCAAGGTTCCACCGATGGTCGTTGGGCGGGCAGTTTATCGTCCGACATCAACCAGCTGATGCTGCGCCAGGTGGCCGGTCAGTTGGACAGCCAGCGTGTGGTCCTCGCCCCCGCGCCTGCCGGCTTTACGCCGGACGTGCAGGTGCTGTTGACCATCACCCGATTGGACTCGGGTGCTTCGCAACCGGCAATTCTCGATGCGCAGTGGCGCTTGATCGATCGCCGTGGCCAGGTGCGTGACAACCGCATCGTGCACTTGCAGGAACAGCACACCGGCACCACCGCGTCCCAGGTCCAGGCCCAGGGCGTGCTGTTGCAGCATTTGGCGCAGCAACTGTCGGTGGCGCTCAAGCCATTGGCCAACCAGCCACCGATTGCCGCCGAGGCCCCGCGCAAACAAGCGCCGGCCCAGGCCAAGCCGGTTGCTCCGGAAAAGCCCAAGATGCCGATGGCCACGCCGATTCGTACCGATATGGAAGTGTTCCGGTTTTGATCTGAATGCCACCCAAACAAAAGGCCCGCTGATTCAGCGGGCCTTTTGTTTGCGTGCGATTTACTTGAAGTTTATAGGGATCCAAATGTGGGAGAGGGCTTGCCCCCGATAGCAGTGGGTCAGTCAGCCCAGCTGTCACTGACACATCGCCATCGGGGGCAATCCCCCTCCCACACTGATTTTGCGGTTTGCTTCAAGGCTTTGTACGGGTCTCGTGCATCCGCGCTAACTGACGCTCCAGCATCGACGGATACGGTTCCATCAAACGTTCCACACAGCTTGCGCCTTCGGGGCTGGCAATCGGGCGGATACGGGCGCGCTGGCGAATCAGCGGGTCTTCGCTGATCTTGCGCTCCACCAGCAGCAGGTTGCGGCTGTGTTGGGACAAGGCCAGCGCGTCCTGGGCGATTTCGGTGAGCAGCAGGTCGATCTGGCTCATGCCGAACAGATCGTCGCCCACTGTCAGGCCCAGTTGCAGTTGCAAGGTGATGCCACTGTCCGCCACTTCGATCTGCAGGGCATGGCCCAAGGCGCGCAGCAGCTCGCCGCAGCAGATGGCGTTGGTCAGGTAGTCTTCACCGCTGTCTTCGCTGTGGAACAGCATCAAGGTGCTGCCATCGTTGAGGGTGTGCAGTTCGCTCTGGTACAGCGAGGCGGCCTGGTCGAGGCAGTCGCGGTAGCGCTCCAGCAATTCCGTCAGGCGTGCGCGGGGCAAGCGACGCAGTTGGTCCTGGGCGCCGAGTTGTACGGCCAGTACCGCGCTGTGCTGAGGCTCGGCGTTTTTCGCCGGCACCGCTTTGGGCGCGACGGCCGGGCTGCTGGCCGCGGTATCGCGCAGATCAGCGAACGGGTCTTCGTCGTCCAACTCATCCTCTTCGGCGATAAGTGCCCTGCGTGTCGCCGGCTTGAGGCCCGCCACCGGCGGCTTTTCGTCGAAGCCCGGATCGCGCAGGTCGCGTACTTCGAATTCGGGTTCTTCGTCGTAATCGGTGTCGTCGAATTCGGGTTCCGGTTCAACTTCGCGAACCACCGGCTCCGGGGCGAAGCTGGCGTGGAGTTGGCGGGCAAGGTCGCCGATTTCATCCTGGCGGTCGGTGGCCGGGGTGTGTTCGTCGATATCCCGCAGCCAGATGCGCAGTTGCATCAGCGGTGTCGAGATATGCCGACCCAGGCGCAGGCTCAAGGCCAGGGCCAGGGCCAGCAGAATCGCGCTCAGGATGCCCATGCTTTGCAGGCTGATGGTCATCGGCTGCTGGAATTGCTGCATATCCAGGCTGATGCGCAACTGGCCGGCCTTCACGTCCTGAAAGGTGATATTGCTCTGGTACAAGCCTTCGGCCTCACCCAGCAAGCCGTTCTTCGGGCGCTGGCCGGCTTCGGCCATGATCCGGTTGTCGACGCTGTAGATGGCGGCGTGGGCCACCAGCGGATTCTTGGTGAGGTTATTGAGCAGCACGTTGAGACTGAGGATGTCGTTGGACACCAGCAGCTCGGTCGCCGAGGTAGCGGTCTGGGTGGTCAAGCTTTCGCCCAGGGCGTCGGCTTGCTCGTGCATGGCCTGTTTGAACTGCAAACCCATTACGCAGGCGTAGATCACCAGGGCCAGGGCGACCAGGATCACGTTATGGCTGGCGATGCGTAATGCGATCGGTACACGGCGGTGGCGCAGTGCCCGGAAGATCAGCAGGAAGAAGTTGTCGGTTTTTACTGGCGTGGGCCGGTTCACTTGAGCTCGGCTCTTGGTCCGTGAAGTTGACGCGCAGTATAGCGACAGGCCCATGACCGGCAAAGCGCTGGCTGTGCCCGATGGTCACTGAAAGTGGGTAGAATGCGGTTTTTTTCCAGCCTGGGGGTGCGCCTTGCGCGAAATTGTCCTGATTAACATCACTGGGGAAGACCGCCCGGGTCTTACCGCTGCCATTACCGGTGTGCTGGCCCAGGGTGGTGTGAACATTCTCGACATCGGCCAGGCCGTGATCCACGACACCCTGTCGTTCGGCATCCTGGTGGAAATTCCCAGCAACGAGCAGTCATCGTCCGTGCTCAAGGACATCCTGTTTACCGCGTACAAGCTGGATCAACAGGTACGTTTCACTCCGGTATCCGAAGCGGACTACCAGCATTGGGTGGCCGGCCAGGGCAAGAAACGCCATATCGTCACGTTGTTGACCCGCAAGGTCACCGCTGAACAACTGCAGCGCGTCAGCTCCATCACCGCGCAGTACGGCTTGAATATCGACCACATCGACCGTCTGTCGGGGCGCATGCCATTGGACACGCCGGCCGACCAGGGCAAAGGCTGCATCGAGTTTTCCGTGCGTGGCGAGCCGGCTGACCCGCAGGCCCTGCGCGCGGAATTCCTCAGCGTCGCCCAGGAGTTGAACGTCGATATCGCCTTCCAGGAGGATTCGCTGTTCCGACGCAACCGCCGCCTGGCGGTGTTCGATATGGACTCCACCTTGATCGAAGCCGAAGTCATCGACGAACTGGCCAAGGCCGCCGGTGTGGGCGATCAGGTCAGCGCCATCACTGAGCGTGCCATGGCCGGCGAGCTGGACTTCCGCGCCAGCTTCAAGGAGCGCCTGGCACTGCTCAAAGGCCTGGATGTGAGCGTGCTGGATTCCATCGGCGCTTCCCTGCGCCTGACCGAAGGCGCCGAAACCCTGTTCGCCGAACTCAAGCGCCTGGGTTACAAAACCGCGATCTTGTCCGGCGGCTTTACCTACTTCGCCAAACAGTTGCAGGCCAAGCTGGGCATCGATTACGTTTTCGCCAACGAGTTGGAAGTGGTCGACGGCAAAGTGACCGGCGTGGCGGTTGAGCCGATTGTCGACGCGCAACGCAAGGCCGACCTGCTCAAGGAGCTGGCGCACAAGGAAGGGTTGCGTCTGGAGCAGACCATCGCGGTAGGCGACGGTGCCAACGATTTGCCGATGCTGGCGATTGCCGGGTTGGGCGTAGCGTTCCGGGCCAAGCCGCTGGTCAAACAGTCGGCCAAGCAGGCCATTTCGACCCTGGGGTTGGACGGTGTGCTGTATCTGTTGGGCTTTCGCGACCGCGATGGCCAGCTCTGACTGACTCAATCCGGTCAGAAAATGTGAGAGGGGGCTTGCCCCCGATAGCAGTAGATCAGTCACTTTGATGTTGACTGACACTCAGCTATCGGGGGCAAGCCCCCTCTCACATTGGGTCTCTGCAAATATTGGATCAGGCTTTCGGCAGGCCGATCCCTTGACCCATCTGCACCGGCGAACCGGCCAGCAGCGCTTCTGACCACTGCACTTGATCCGGCCCGAACAGCACGATCGCGGTGGAACCCAACTTGAAACGTCCCAGCTCCGCACCTTTTTCCAGGTGGATTGGCGCGCGGGCGGCTTCGTCATAGCGGAAGGTTTTCAGCTCGCGCTTGGGTGGCGTAACCAGGCCGGCCCACACGGTTTCAATCGACGCCACGATCATTGCGCCCACCAGCACCACAGCCATCGGGCCGCGTTCGGTGTCGAACAGGCAGACCACCCGCTCGTTGCGCGCAAACAGCTCCGGCACGTTTTCGGCGGTGGTCTGGTTGACCGAGAAAATCCGCCCCGGCACATAGACCATCTCGCGCAGCGTGCCGGCCAGCGGCATGTGCACGCGGTGATAGTCCTTCGGCGACAGGTAAATAGTGGCGAAATCGCCGCCCATGAAAGGCGCCGCCATGGCTGCATCGCCGCCCAGTAATTCCAATACGCTGAAGCTATGGCCTTTGGCCTGGAACACACGGCCATGCTCGATCGGGCCCAGTTGGCTGACTGCGCCGTCGGCGGGGCTCAGCACGGCGCCGGGGGTGGGGTCGAGTGGGCGCGCGCCGTCTTTCAAGGCACGGGTGAAGAACGCGTTGAAGTGCTCATAAGCGGTCACGTCCTCCACCAGTGCCTGGGACATATCCACTTGATAGCGCTTGGCGAACCATGTGGTGAAGGCATTTTTGAACCAGCGCACGCGGCACTCGGCCACGCAACCGGCCAGACGCGACAGTAAGTGGTGCGGCAGCAAGTACTGGCTGAGGATAAACAACTGCTTTTTCATAACTGTCCTTAAACCTTAAGTCTTTTCAACGGGCGTGTCGGGGTGATTACCCCATTCGCCCCAGGAACCGGCATAACCTTTGACTCGCGGATAACCGAGCGCCTTGGCCACCAGGTAGGTGAAGCCAGAGCGATGGTGAGTCTGGCAATGGGTGATGATTTCTTTGTCGGGCGTCAGGCCCAGGTTTTCAAGAATCTGTGGCATGTCGCGGCGGATGCGCAGGTTGCGCGCCTTATCCATGCCTTCAGTCCATTCGAAGTTGACCGCACCGGGGATATGCCCGCCCTTGGCCGCGAGCACCTTCTCGCCGGAATACTCCAGCGGGCCGCGCGCGTCCCAGATGCCCAGGTCGGCAGCGCCAAGACGGCTTTGCAGGTATTCGCGGGTGGCGGTGGGGCCATCGTGCAACGTGACGCTGACCGGGCCGCCGGCCAACGGGGGGACGTCGGTGGAGACGGGCTGGCCGTCTGCCAACCATGCCAGCAGGCCGCCGTCGAGATAGTGGTATTTCTGATGGCCGATCACGTCGAGCAACCAGATAAAACGCCCGGCCCAGCCGCCGCCTTCGTCGTCGTAGACCACGTAGGTCGCATCCGGCGTGTGGCCGAGTTCGCCAAACAGCTTTTCCAGGTCGGCCTTGTTCGGCAGCAGGCCCGGAGCCGGCGGTTGGCCCAGTTGGGTGCGTTTGGGGTCAACGAAGTGCGCGCCGGGGATATGCCCTTCGGCGTAGCGGGCGGCGCTGGTGAGGTCCACCACGATCAGGTGTTCGGCACCCAGGCGACTTTGCAGGTCGGCGGATTCGATCACCAGCGGCAAGCCAGAGAAGTCAGGCATGTGAGGTCTCCTGGGCGTAAAAGTTGGCGATAAAGGACGGCGATTGTAGCGCAAGCATCAGGCGCCGCGGTTGGTAAAGCAGTGCAGGGCCTTTTCGATGCATTGAGCGGTTTTGCCGAACGCCTGCACGGTGGTTTCCGAGAACGGACCGCCCCCCTGGTCGGCCACCATCAGCATCACGACTTTGCCGTTGCAGCTCAGGGAGCGCAGCAGCAAGTGTTCGCCATTGAACAGGCGGCGCAGGATCGGCGGCAGCAGCGCGGAGAACTGCGCGTGGTTGTCCGGTGTGAAGCGCACCTGGGCGGATTTTTCCAGCAGACGCTGGAGCATTGTGCTGTGGACCACATCCAGGCTCAGGTTGGCGGCATCCTTGGGTAGGCCGTCGACCTGATGCACGCGCAGGGTGCTTTGGGCGCGGTCGGTCATCAACAGCATCACCCGTTGCATGCCGCTGGCAACCAGCGCCTCCTTGGCGCAGGTAGTCAGGTGCATGGCGTTGGCAAAGCGGCTCGGTTCCATTAGCAGTTCGGTGCAGCGGCTGCGCCACACGGCCAGCGCCTCGGCGGTGGGCGGCGGGGCGGGCAGCAAACCACGGTGGATCTTCTGCACATGCCACGGCCAAATCAACGACAGCGCCGGGTGCCAAAGGTCGGGCATCAGCGTGGTGCGGGCGCTGGTCACTGCCTGTTGATGGACTTGCTGCTGCACTTCGGCCAAGGGTTGTTGCAGGTACAGAGCGGTGAGGAATTGCCAGCGCTGCGTGTGCGGGCAGGTCCAGGATTCTTGGGCGGACATCGCTAGGCCATTGGCCAGCAGTACGGTGTTGGCCGGCTGGTTCAACCAGCGGCGCAGATGGGGGGCGGCGTCCAGCAATTGCTGTTGGTGCAGTGGGTCTTCGTCACGGGCGATACGCAGCGCTTTGACCAACATGCGTTGCTCATTCAGCAGCAGGGTATAGCCCTGGGATACCCACATCGGCAGGTGCCAGGCTTCGGTCAGGCCGATGCACAAGTCCAGCAGGCGTACGCCGAATAACTGCTGTTCAACCACGCGCGCCGACTCACCCTTGTGGATAACCCGCAGTTCCCATTCTTCCAGCAGCTTGGGATAAACCACCGCCATCGGCCACAGCGGCGACAAAAACAGCAGGCTGCCCCAATGAATGTCTTGCCACAGTCGCGCCAATCGGCTGCCAAACAGACCGTTGGCTTGCTGCGAGGCGTGCTGACTGACCAACAATAGCTGGCGCAACGCCACGGGAATGTCTTGGTCGGGCACCGACGGCAAGCGTGCCAGCAGTTCCTCGGCGCGCTTGAGGCCCAGGCGGTTGAGCGCCACTTCGAGGTTTTCCGCCGGTTCGGCTAGGCTGCCATGGGTATGGCTGTTGGCCTCGCGCATCACGCTGAGCACCAGCGCCGGGCTGTTTTGCATCAGCTCGGCAATATCTCGCAACGAACTGCGGTTGTCGCGGATGGCTTTGCACACACGGTCGTGGCTGGTCTGTGGAACGGGCAGGCGCACCTCGTCCAGACGCTTGATCCAGTCGGGGAGGGAAGCAGGTTTTGCGGTTGGGTCGATTTTTTGTTTGGCCATGGTAGGGGCGCGATCATCACTTGCGGTCAACACGCCCAGAGCGGGCCGAACTGGCTTTTCGCCTTAACGGGCTATAGTCTGGCGCAGTTTTGCCGATAAGTAGAACAAGAGTTTTTCAGTTCCCCCAAATATGTCCATGAACCTGACGGCGCAAGTACTCATCTCCTATGGCTAAAATTATCGGCATCATCGTCGTCTTCGCGAGCGTGCTCGGCGGTTACGTCCTTTCCCACGGTAAGATCGCCGCGCTGATCCAACCTTTCGAAGTGATGATCATCGGCGGGGCGGCATTTGGTGCATTCCTGCAAGCCAACCCTGGGTACATGACCATGCACGTGGTCAAGAAGTCCCTGAGCATGTTCGGCTCGCGCTTCTCCCACACGTTCTATCTGGAAGTGCTGGGCCTGGTCTACGAGATCCTCAACAAGAGCCGCCGCGAAGGCATGATGGCCATCGAGGCCGACATTGAAGACGCCGCCGCCAGCCCGATTTTCGCCAAATACCCGGCCGTGCTCAAAGACGAGCGCATGACCGCCTATATCTGTGATTACCTGCGCATCATGTCCTCCGGCAACATGGCCCCCCATGAGCTGGAAGGGTTGTTCGACATGGAACTGTTCAGCCTCAAAGAAGAACTGGAGCACCCGTCTCACGCGGTGACCGGTATCGCCGACGGCATGCCCGGCTTCGGTATCGTGGCGGCGGTACTCGGTATCGTGGTGACCATGGCCTCGCTGGGCGAGGGTGATCAGGCGGCCATCGGTATGCACGTAGGTGCGGCCCTGGTGGGTACCTTCTTCGGTATTCTCGCGGCTTACGGGTTCTTCGGTCCGCTGGCGACCTCCCTGGCCCACGACGCCAAGGAAGAGATCAACCTGTACGAATCGATCAAGGCCAGCCTGGTGGCGTCCGCTTCCGGCATGCCGCCTTCGCTGGCGGTGGAGTTCGGTCGCAAGGTGCTGTACCCCAAGCATCGCCCAAGCTTCGCCGAGCTGGAACAAGCGGTTCGCGGTCGCTAAGCCATGGAAAACAACCAGCCGATAATCATCAAGCGCGTCAAGCGCTTCGCTGCGGGGCACCATGGTGGTGCCTGGAAAATCGCCTTCGCCGACTTTGCGACGGCGATGATGGCGTTCTTTCTGGTGCTGTGGCTGATGTCTACCGCCACGCCTGAACAGAAGATCGCCATCGCCGGCTACTTCAAAGACCCCATCGGTTTCTCGGAAAGCGGCACGCCCTTTGTGATCGACCTGGGCGGCTCGCCTCAACTGGCGCCTGAACGCACCATCAACCCGGAAGTGAAGACCGAGGCGCCTCAGGAGAAAATCCCGATTGAGCGCGATACGGTCGAGTCCATGGCCGAACAGGTCGAGCAGGAGCGTCTTGAGCTACTGCTGCAGGAGTTGCAGAACAAGGTTGAGGAAAACCCACAACTGCTGAAGTTCAAGGACCAGATTTCTTTCGAGATCACCCCCGAGGGTTTGCGCATCCAGATCACCGACGCCGCCAACCGGCCGATGTTCGATTCCGGCAGTGCGCGTTTGAAGCCGTACTTCGAGGACATCCTGCTGGCCATGGCCGACACCATCAAAGCGGTGCCGAACAAGATCAGCATCAGCGGCCATACCGATGCCAAGCCTTACGCGGGCCAGGGCGACTTTGGCAACTGGGAACTTTCGGCCAACCGCGCCAACGCGGCCCGTCGTGCCCTGGTGGCCGGCAGCTACCCGGATGCGCAAGTGGCGCGAGTGGTGGGTTTTGCCTCTTCGCAACTGTTTGATGCGAAGGATCCGTACAACCCGGTCAACCGGCGTATCGACATTGTCGTGCTGACCAAAAAGGCTCAGCG
The DNA here is from genome assembly GCF_007858255.1 of Pseudomonas rhodesiae. Taxonomy (GTDB): domain Bacteria; phylum Pseudomonadota; class Gammaproteobacteria; order Pseudomonadales; family Pseudomonadaceae; genus Aquipseudomonas; species Aquipseudomonas rhodesiae. The sequence goes on from NZ_VFEU01000001.1 coordinate 326,633, forward strand.
TGCGATCGAAGGCGATCAACCGCCTGCGACGCCGGCTCCAGGCGCCGGCGCGCCAGGTGAAGTGCCCACTGACCCGAACGCTATCCCGCCAGGGCAGGAGCCGTTGCCGGCCCATGAACTGCGGCAGAAGTTGAATTTGTTCGATGACGGTGGGGTGAAAGACCCGACGGTGCCCAAAGCGGGCTCATAAGCTGTATAGAAAAGGCCGCGATCATCGCGGCCTTTTCACATCTTCCTCGCAGGGCAAGGAACCGGTCAGTAACTGCTCTCGGGCAAGCTCGCAATGATCGACCGATAGCTATTCATCCGCTGCTGTTGCACGCGGCCATCTTCCAGGGCCTTGAGAAGGGCGCAGCCCGGTTCGCGGTCGTGCTTGCAGTCACGGAAGCGGCAGGTGCCGATCAGGTCGTTGAACTCGATAAAGCCGGCTTCCACATCGCTGCGGCTGACGTGGCCGAGGCCGAATTCGCGGATACCCGGGGAGTCGATCAGCTCGCCGCCGCCGGGGAAGTGAAACAGTCGCGCGGTGGTGGTGGTGTGGGTGCCCTGGCCGGACAGCTCCGACAGCGGCCCTACTCGGGTGTCGACTTCCGGCAGCAGGCTGTTGACCAGCGACGACTTGCCGACGCCGGACTGGCCTACGAACACGCTGATGCGCCCGTCCAACTGTTGTTGCAGTTGTTCCATGCCATTGCCGTGATGGGCCGAGACTTCCAGCACCGGGTAGCCCAGGGTGCGGTAGACCGCCAGCAACGCATTGAGCGCCGGAGCATTCTGTTCGTCGATCAGGTCGAATTTGTTCAACAGCAGCAGTGGGCGAATGCCGGCGTGCTCGGCGGCCACCAGGTAGCGGTCGATCAGGTTGGCATGGGGCTCGGGCAGTGGCGCGAAAACAATCACGATCATGTCGACGTTGGCCGCCACCGGCTTGAGCTGGCCGCGACTGTCGGGGCGGCGCAGTTCGGTGCTGCGGGGCAACTGGGCGACGATCACGCCGATCCCTTGGTTGCCAGCACGCCAGACCACGCGGTCGCCGGTGACCAGCGCCGGCAGGTTGGCGCGCAAGTGACAACGGAACACCTGGCCAGCGAGTTCGCCTTCCAGCGCCTCGACTTCGACCTGCACGCCAAAGTGCGCGATCACCAGACCCGTTTGTTCGGGGCCCAGGTCGCCGCCCTCGAGCGCTTCCACGGCGGAGGATTCACGTTTGGCGGCGCGGGCAGCGCGTTCGCCTTGAATCTTTTCGATGCGCCAGTTTTGGCGACGGTTGAGCTGGCGTTTGGCCATTGGTGTTCCGTATCGATAATGCAAAGGTTTGGGTGAAACGGTCGCGAGTCTAGCACGCCCCCGCCTGCTAAACTGCGCAGCTACGCCAAGGTGCCAAGAGAAACGAGCCATGCAAAACCCACAGAACCTGATTTGGATCGATCTGGAAATGACCGGTCTGAACCCCGACACCGACGTCATCATCGAGATGGCGACGATTGTTACCGACAGCAACCTCAATACCTTGGCCGAAGGTCCGGTGATCGCCATCCACCACAGCGACGCAGTGCTAGCCACCATGGATGAGTGGAATACCCGCACCCATGGCAATTCCGGCCTGACCCAGCGCGTGCGCGACAGTCGCATCAGCATGGCCGAGGCTGAAGCCCAGACCATCGCCTTCCTGGAGCAGTGGGTATCCAAGGGCAAGTCGCCGATCTGCGGCAACAGCATCTGCCAGGATCGTCGCTTCCTTTATACCCATATGAAAGCGCTGGAAAGCTACTTCCATTACCGCAACCTGGACGTGTCCACACTCAAGGAACTGGCTGCGCGCTGGGCGCCGGAAGTCAAAGACAGTTTCCACAAGGGCAGCACTCACCTGGCGCTGGACGATATTCGCGAATCGATTGCCGAGCTGCAGCATTACCGCAAGCACTTCATCAAGGCTTGAAACGGTTTCTTACCGTGTCCGGGCTTCCTGTTGTGAGCGGGCTTGCCCCGCGCCGGGCTGCGTAGCGGCCCCACTGCTGTTGCCGCATTTTTCCCTATAGATATCATCGCCAAGTATTTGGGGCTGCTGCGCAGCCCGGCGCGGGGCAAGCCCGCTCACTACAAGGATCGCCATCATGCTGCTGATGCTTTACCTCATTGCCATCACCGCCGAAGCCATGACCGGCGCCTTGTCCGCCGGTCGGCGCGGCATGGACTGGTTTGGGGTGGTGTTGATTGCCTGCGTGACGGCGCTGGGGGGCGGTTCGGTGCGGGATGTGTTGCTGGGGCACTACCCGCTGACGTGGGTCAAGCACCCTGAATACCTGGTGCTGACCTCGGTGGCCGCGCTGGTGACGATCTTTATCGCGCCGCTGATGCGACGCCTGCGCTCGGTATTCCTGGCCCTGGACGCCGTGGGCCTGGTGGCGTTCACCTTGATTGGCTGCATGACCGCCCTGGAAATGGGGCACGGCATGCTGGTGGCGTCGGTCAGCGGTGTGATCACCGGGGTATTCGGTGGCATTCTGCGGGATATCTTCTGCAACGACATCCCGCTGGTCTTCCGCCGCGAGTTGTACGCCAGCGTGTCGTTCCTCGCCGCTTGGTTCTATCTGTTGTGCCTGCATCTGGAGCTGCCCGGCGAGCAAGCCATCCTGCTGACGTTGTTCAGTGGCTTTCTATTGCGTCTGCTGGCGATCCGCTTTCACTGGGAAATGCCCAAGTTCGTCTACAACGATGATGTGCACTGACGCTCGGCATGCTGCTTGAGCGCCCATTCCACATGCTCGCGCACCAGCTCCGACGGGTACTCGCGCCGCGCTTTCAGGGCCTCCAGTACCGGAATACTTGATGGCGCATTGCCCAGTCCTACCGCCAGGTTGCGCAGCCAGCGCTCATAACCGGCGCGGCGCAGAGGTGAGCCTTCGGTGCTGCTGAGGAATTTATCCTCGTCCCACATAAACAGTTCGGCCAGCTCTGCGTTATCCAGGTTATGCCGTGGCTGGAAATCGCCTTCGCCAGTGGGGCGAGCGAAACGATTCCACGGACAAACGATCTGACAGTCATCGCAGCCGAAGACGCGATTACCGATCAGCGGGCGCAAGTCTTCCGGTATAGCCGTTTTCAGCTCGATAGTGAGGTACGAGATACAGCGCCGGGCGTCCAGTACATACGGGCCGACGAAGGCATTGGTGGGGCAGATATCCAGGCAGGCGGTGCAGCGTCCGCAGTGCTCGGTGCTGTGGGGCGGATCGACCGGCAAGGGCAGGTCGACGAAGAGTTCGCTGAGGAAGAAATAACTGCCGGCCTTGCGGTTGAGTACCAGGGTGTTCTTGCCGATCCAGCCCAGGCCGGCTTGCTCGGCGATGGCTTTTTCGAGCACTGGCGCGCTGTCGACGAATGCGCGAAAGCCAAAGGGGCCGATCTGGGATTGGATGCGATCGGCCAGTTGGTGCACGCGTTTGCGGATCAGCTTGTGGTAATCGCGACCCAGGGCATAGCGCGAGATGTAGGCTTTTTCCGGCTGGGCCAGTAGATGCGCCATCTGGGTGTCGCCCGGCAGGTAGTCCATGCGCAGCGACACCACGCGCAGGGTGCCGGGTACCAGTTCTTCGGGGTGGGAGCGTTTGCTGCCGTGGGCGCCCATGTAATCCATCTCGCCGTGGTAGCCCGCGTCGAGCCAGCGTTGCAGGTGCTGCTCATGCTCGGCCAAGTCCAGGCCGCTGATGCCGACTTGCTGAAAGCCCAGCTCGCGGCCCCAGTCTTTGATCGATTGGGCGAGGGCGGGCAGATCGGAGGTAATAGCGGGCATGAGACACGGGAAACCACAGGTTAGATGCGTATAATTCTGCCAGACATCGGAGCTTGAAGACGCATGCCGCAGACAAAACACGAAATTACCGACGTTCAGCCACTGTTGCCCGGCCATTTGCCGACACTGGCTGCGCGTTCCCCTGACGCCCATAAAGGCCAGTTCGGCCACCTGCTGGTGATCGGCGGCGACCTTGGTTTTGGCGGCGCCGCGCTACTGAGCGCTGAAAGTGCCTTGCGCAGTGGTGCGGGCATGGTGTCTCTGGCCACGCGCCTTGAGCACGTGCCCGCGGCGCTGGCCCGTTTGCCGGAAGTCATGACCCTTGGCGTCAGTTCTGCCAACCAATTGATGGGCTTGCTGGAAAAGATTTCGGTGATCGTCATTGGGCCTGGCCTGGGTGCTGCCAGTTGGGGCAAAAGTCTGTTGTCTGTCGCGGCCAATGCCCGCCAGCCGCAGGTGTGGGACGCCGACGCGTTGAATCAACTGGCCAACGGCGGTGTAAGCCTGCCGGCCAACTGCGTTATCACCCCGCACCCGGGCGAAGCGGCGCGACTGTTGGGGATCTCGACAGCCGACGTTCAGGCCGACCGTCTTAAGGTAGCGCGCGCGTTGAGTCTGAAATTCAATGCCGTCGCCATTCTTAAGGGTGCAGGCAGTTTGATTACCTGCCCGGATGGGCGCGTTTCCCGCTGCGATCAAGGCCATCCGGCCATGGCCACCGCAGGGCTGGGCGATGTATTGGCAGGCCTGGTCGGGGCCTTGCTGGCTCAGGGCATGCCCGCGTACGAGGCCAGCTGCCTGGCCGTTTGGCTGCACGCCACGGCTGGGGAACGACAGGGCACCTTGGGTCGCGGGCTCGCCGCCAGTGACCTGATCCCCGCCATTCGTCAATTGCTGGAGGAGCAGTCACCGTGCCTGAAGTAATTCTTTTTCTGGCCGATGAAGACGCCATGGTTGCGTTGGGCCATCGCCTTGCGCAACTGACGGCCGGCAACGGTCTGGTTTTCCTGGAGGGTGACCTGGGGGCCGGCAAGACCACGCTGTCCCGTGGAATTATTCGCGGATTGGGTCATCAAGGGGCGGTAAAAAGCCCGACGTTCACACTGGTGGAGCCCTACGAGATTGGTGCGGTGCGTGCCTTTCACTTCGATCTTTATCGCCTGGTGGACCCTGAGGAATTGGAGTTCATGGGTATCCGAGATTACTTCGATGAAGATGCTTTATGCCTGATCGAATGGCCAGATAAAGGTGCAGGCTTTTTGCCAAAGCCGGACCTGACCATTACCATTACGCCGCATGAGCATGGACGTCAGCTGAAGTTGTTGCCCCAGAGCGCGCGCGCCGAGTCGTGGTGTGCCGCTTTGGCTTTGGAATTCAAATAATTGGTGGGGTTAGGTATGCGCTTTCGCGCGTTGGTTGCTGTCGTAGGGGTGTTGCTTGCGGCAATGACTGTCAATGCTCTGGCTGCTTCACAGGTAAAGAGTGTGCGCCTGTGGCGAGCGCCGGATAACACGCGACTGGTGTTCGACCTGTCTGGGCCGGTCCAGCACAGCGTCTTTACCCTGACGGCGCCTGATCGCCTGGTGATCGACATCAATGGTGCGACCCTGGCCGCGCCGCTGAAAGTCTCCACCGCCAATACCCCGATTACCGCCATGCGCTCGGCACAGCGTACGCCGACCGATCTGCGCGTGGTTATCGACCTGAAAAAAGTCGTGACGCCCAAGAGTTTCTCCTTGGCGCCAAATGCTCAGTACGGCAACCGACTGGTGGTCGACCTGTTTGACAACGCCGCCGACGCCGCGCCGCCGCCCGCGCCGACCCCGAGCGTGGCAACTGTACCGGCGGTGCCGGTCAACCCTTCGCAGCCTCAGGTCAAGCTGCCACCGCCGCCGCCAGCCCCGGCCGGCAAGCGCGACATCATCGTGGTCATCGACGCTGGCCACGGTGGTGAAGACCCGGGCGCATCCGGCTCGCGTGGTCAGCATGAAAAAGACGTGGTACTGGCCATCGCCCGCGAGTTGCAGCGCCAGGTCAATGGCATGAAAGGCTACCGTGCGGAACTGACCCGCACCGGCGACTATTTCATCCCGTTGCGCGGCCGTACCGAAATTGCGCGTAAGAAAGGCGCCGACCTGTTCGTGTCGATCCACGCCGACGCCGCGCCGTCGACGGCCGCCTTCGGTGCTTCGGTGTTCGCGCTGTCGGACCGTGGTGCCACGTCCGAGACCGCGCGCTGGCTGGCCGACAGTGAAAACCGTTCCGACCTGATCGGCGGAGCTGGCAATGTGTCCCTGGACGACAAGGACAAAATGCTCGCTGGCGTACTATTGGACCTGTCGATGACGGCCTCCCTGACGTCCAGCCTGAACGTCGGCCAGAAAGTATTGAGCAACATTGGGCGCGTCACGTCGTTGCACAAACAGCGTGTAGAACAGGCGGGGTTCATGGTGTTGAAGTCGCCGGATATCCCGTCGATCCTGGTGGAGACTGGCTTTATCTCCAACGCCAACGAAGCGTCCAAACTGGCCAGCGCCAGTCACCAGCAGGCGTTGGCGCGTTCCATCAGCGCTGGCGTGCGCCAGTTCTTCCAGCAGAACCCGCCTCCTGGCACTTACATCGCCTGGCTACGGGACTCCGGCAAGATCGCCCAAGGCCCGCGTGACCATCGCGTGCAGCCCGGCGATACCCTGGCCATGCTGGCGGTGCGTTTCCAGGTATCGCCCGCGACCTTGCGCAATGCGAACAACCTGAAAACCGATGAGTTGAAAGTCGGCCAGGTGTTGACCATCCCAGGCACAGAATTGGCGGCACAGTAATGAGCGAATCAAACCTCACCAGCGGGTCGCGCATTGAATTGCTCAGCCCGCGCCTGGCCAACCAGATCGCTGCGGGCGAAGTGGTGGAACGACCGGCATCGGTGATCAAGGAGTTGCTGGAAAACAGCATCGACTCCGGTGCCAAGCGCATCGATGTGGATGTGGAGCAGGGCGGTGTAAAACTCCTGCGCGTACGTGACGACGGCAGCGGTATTTCCTCCGACGACCTGCCGCTGGCCCTGGCCCGTCACGCCACCAGCAAAATTCGCGATCTGGAAGACCTTGAACGGGTGATGAGCCTGGGCTTTCGCGGTGAGGCCCTGGCGTCCATCAGCTCCGTAGCGCGCCTGACGTTGACCTCGCGCACCCGCAGCGCCGATCAGGCCTGGCAAGTGGAAACCGAAGGGCGCGACATGGCGCCCCGAGTCCAGCCGGCGGCGCATCCGGTGGGCACCTCGGTGGAAGTGCGCGATTTGTTCTTCAACACCCCGGCGCGGCGCAAATTCCTCAAAGCCGAAAAAACCGAATTCGATCACCTGCAGGAAGTCATCAAGCGCCTGGCCCTGGCGCGTTTCGATGTGGCGTTTCACCTGCGCCACAACGGCAAGACCATTCTCAGCCTGCACGAAGCCAATGATGACGCCGCCCGTGCGCGTCGAGTCGCGGCGGTGTGCGGCGCGGGCTTCCTGGAGCAGGCGCTGCCGATCGAAATCGAGCGCAACGGCTTGCGTCTGTGGGGCTGGGTGGGCTTGCCGACTTTCTCCCGCAGCCAGGCGGATTTGCAGTATTTCTTTGTGAATGGCCGCGCGGTGCGCGACAAATTGGTGGCCCACGCGGTCCGCCAGGCTTATCGCGACGTGCTGTTCAATGGGCGGCATCCGACGTTTGTGCTGTTTTTCGAGGTCGACCCGTCGGTGGTGGACGTCAACGTGCACCCGACCAAACACGAAGTGCGTTTCCGTGATGGGCGCATGGTGCACGACTTCCTTTATGGCACGTTGCACCGCGCGCTGGGCGATGTGCGCCCGGATGACCAACTGGCGGCGCCAATCGTAACCGCGGTGGTGCGGCCAAGTGGGCCCGAGGCCGGTGAATTCGGCCCCCAGGGCGAAATGAGCCTGGCAGGCAACCTGCTGCAATCGCCGCAACCGCAGCCGGCTTACACAGCACCGAACGCTGGCTCGGGTGCGGGTTATCAATATCAATACACACCGCGTCCGCAGTCAGCGGTGCCGGTGGCCGAAGCTCAGGCCGCTTATCGCGAATTCTTCGCGCCGCTGCCGGGCGCACAGCCGAGTGCGGCGGCCTTGCCCGAAGGCGGCGGTGATATTCCGCCGCTGGGTTATGCGTTGGCGCAGCTCAAAGGTATCTACATCCTGGCGGAAAACGCCCATGGCCTGGTGCTGGTCGATATGCATGCCGCCCATGAGCGGATCATGTATGAGCGGCTGAAGGTCGCCATGGCCAGCGAAGGTCTCAGCGGCCAGCCGTTGCTGGTGCCCGAATCCCTGGCGGTCAGCCAGCGTGAGGCCGATTGCGCTGAAGAGCATCACGAGGTTTTCCAGAAGCTGGGCTTTGAGCTGCAGCGTCTGGGGCCGGAAACCCTTGCGATCCGGCAGATCCCTGCGCTGCTCAAGCAGGCCGAGGCCAACCGGCTGGTCGCCGATGTGTTGGCGGACCTGATGGAGTACGGCACCAGCGACCGTATTCAGGCCCACATCAACGAATTGCTGGGCACCATGGCCTGCCATGGTGCCATCCGCGCCAACCGCCGCCTGGCGTTGCCGGAAATGAACGGGCTACTGCGCGACATGGAAAACACCGAGCGCAGCGGGCAGTGCAACCATGGCCGACCGACCTGGACCCAGATGGGCCTGGACGATCTGGACAAACTGTTCCTGCGCGGTCGTTGATGAGTGCCTTGCCCCCCGCAATCTTCCTGATGGGTCCCACGGCCGCCGGTAAGACCGATCTCGCTATCGAGCTGACCAAGGTGCTGCCATGCGAGTTGATCAGCGTCGACTCTGCCCTGGTTTACCGGGACATGGACATCGGCACGGCCAAGCCCTCCAAGGCGTTGCTCGCGCAGCATCCGCACCGGCTGATCGACATCATTGACCCCGCCGAGAGTTATTCGGCGGCGGATTTTCGCACCGATGCCCTGGCCGCCATGGCTGAGATCACCGCACGGGGCAATATTCCCCTGCTGGTGGGCGGCACGATGCTCTATTACAAGGCTTTGCAGGAAGGTCTGGCGGATATGCCGCCAGCGGACGCCCAGGTGCGCGCCGAGCTTGAAGACGAAGCTGCACGCCTTGGCTGGCAAGCCCTGCATGATCAGTTGGCAGCGGTAGATCCGGTGTCGGCGGCGCGCATTCATCCTAATGACCCTCAGCGCCTGACGCGCGCCCTGGAAGTCTGGCGTGTCAGCGGGCTGACCATGACCGAGCATCGGCAGCGACAATCTGCGCAAAGTGCTGATGCAGGCGCATCTGGGCAGTCACAATTGCCCTATACTGTGGCCAATCTGGCCATCGCTCCGGCAAATCGCCAGGTGCTGCATGAACGAATTGCACAAAGATTCACAATTATGTTGGAACAGGGGTTTGTGGAAGAGGTCGTAGCACTGCGTTCCAGAGGTGACCTGCATCCAGGGTTGCCTTCGATACGTGCTGTAGGCTATCGCCAAGTCTGGGATCATCTGGATGGCAAGCTGACGTCAGCCGAAATGCAGGTGCGCGGCATCATCGCCACGCGCCAATTGGCGAAACGCCAGTTCACCTGGTTGCGCAGTTGGAGCGATTTGCACTGGCTGGACAGCCTGGAAAGCGACAATCTGTCACGCGCCTTGAAATACTTGGGAACGGTCTCCATATTGAGCTGAGTCCTTGCAATTGCCGTCTATCCTTGGGGGTGTGACGGTTAAAGCTTTCTATTTTCCGATTTTTATTATTGATCCTTAAAGGAGTGCGGCACATGTCAAAAGGGCATTCGCTACAAGACCCTTACTTGAATACCTTACGTAAAGAGAAAGTGGGGGTTTCCATTTATCTGGTCAACGGTATCAAGTTGCAAGGTACGATTGAGTCGTTCGACCAGTTCGTGATCCTGTTGAAAAACACCGTCAGCCAGATGGTTTACAAACACGCTATCTCGACAGTCGTCCCTGTTCGCCCAATCCGCCTGCCTAGCGCAGCGGGTGACGAGCAAGCTGACGCTGAGCCAGGTAACGCCTGATAGGAGTCTCCTTTGTTCTTTGAGCGCCACGGTGGTGGTGAGCGAGTAATCCTCGTTCACTTGGATGGACAGGACCCTGAGGCGCGCGAAGATCCGCAGGAGTTTCAGGAGCTGGCAAATTCGGCCGGCGCCGAGACCGTTGCGTTTTTTAACGTGCCGCGTCATCGGCCAACCGCCAAATACCTGATCGGCAGCGGCAAGGTCGAGGAATTGCGCGACCTGGTTCACGCCGAAGAAGCCGATCTGGTGATCTTCAATCACACCCTCACGCCCAGTCAGGAACGTAACCTCGAACGTGTTTTCGAGTGTCGCGTGATTGACCGCACCGGTCTGATTCTCGATATCTTCGCCCAGCGCGCCCGCACCCATGAAGGTAAGCTTCAGGTCGAATTGGCCCAGCTTGACCATATGAGTACGCGTCTGGTGCGCGGCTGGACTCACCTTGAGCGTCAGGGTGGCGGTATCGGCATGCGTGGGCCGGGTGAAACCCAACTCGAAACCGACCGCCGTCTGCTGCGGGTTCGCCTGCGTCAGATCAAGGGGCGGCTGGAGAAAGTCCGCAGCCAGCGCGAGCAGTCGCGCCGTGGGCGTTCGCGGGCGGATATTCCTACCGTGTCTCTGGTGGGCTACACCAACGCCGGCAAGTCCACGCTATTCAACAACGTGACGAAGTCCGACGTGTACGCGGCGGACCAACTGTTCGCCACCCTCGACCCTACTTTGCGTCGTCTGGATCTGGCCGACCTGGGGCCGATCGTGTTGGCCGATACCGTGGGTTTTATTCGTCACTTGCCGCACAAGCTGGTCGAGGCATTTAGGTCTACGCTCGAAGAGTCGAGCAATTCCGACTTGCTGCTGCATGTAATCGATGCGGCCGAGCCGGACCGCATGTTGCAGATCGAGCAGGTGATGCTGGTGCTGGGCGAGATTGGTGCCCAGGACTTGCCGATCCTCGAGGTCTATAACAAACTCGATTTGCTTGAAGGCGTGGAGCCGCAAATCCAGCGCGATGAGAACGGCAAGCCCCAGCGGGTCTGGCTGTCGGCGCGCGATGGCAGTGGCCTGGAGCTGCTTGAACAAGCGATTGCCGAGTTGCTCGGCAGTGATTTGTTTGTCGGCACCTTGCGCTTGCCCCAGCGTTTTGCTCGACTGCGTGCACAGTTTTTCGAGCTGGGCGCGGTACAGAAAGAAGAACACGACGAAGAAGGTGTCAGCTTGCTGGCCGTTCGATTGCCGCGCTCGGAGCTGAATCGGCTGGTCAGTCGTGAAGGTGTGGTGCCGACAGAGTTCATCGAACAACACACTTTGCAATAAAAGCCTCCGAAAGCGGTTGTGCCGCAGTAGCAGGCATTCTGTAGCATTGGTCGGCGCGCCGTGGGTGCGTCTTTGCTTTATCAGATGGAGAGCGCTATGGCTTGGAATGAGCCGGGTGGCAACTCGAATAATCAGGATCCTTGGGGTGGTAAGCGCCGCAATAATGGCGACCGCAAGGGGCCACCAGATCTCGACGAGGCCTTCCGAAAGCTGCAGGAAAGCCTGAATGGGTTGTTCGGTGGTGGAAAAAAACGTGGTGGTGACGACGGCGGTCGCACGGGCAAGGGCGGTGGTTACGGCCTGCTCGGCTTGGGCCTTGTGGTGCTGGCAGCTGTCTGGCTGTACAGCGCGGTCTACGTGGTGGACGAGCAGGAGCAGGCCGTGGTGCTGCGCTTCGGCAAGTACTACGAGACTGTTGGTCCGGGCCTGAATATCTATTTCCCGCCGATCGACAAGAAGTACATGGAGAACGTCACGCGTGAGCGTGCCTACACCAAGCAGGGCCAGATGCTGACCGAAGACGAGAATATCGTCGAAGTGCCGCTGACCGTGCAGTACAAGATCAGCAACCTGCAGGACTTCGTGTTGAACGTTGATCAGCCGGAAATCAGCCTGCAACACGCAACCGAAAGTGCACTGCGCCATGTGGTGGGCTCCACCGCCATGGATCAGGTGCTCACCGAAGGTCGTGAGCTGATGGCCAGCGAGATCAAGGAGCGCCTGCAACGGTTCCTCGATACCTACCGCACCGGTATCACCGTCACCCAGGTGAACGTACAGAGCGCAGCGGCACCGCGTGAGGTGCAAGAAGCCTTCGACGACGTGATCCGTGCCCGTGAGGACGAACAGCGTTCGCGCAACCAGGCTGAAACCTACGCCAACGGCGTCGTGCCGGAAGCCCGTGGTCAAGCTCAGCGCATCATCGAAGATGCCAACGGTTATCGCGACGAAGTAGTGTCTCGCGCCAAGGGTGAGGCCGATCGCTTCACCAAGCTGGTGGCCGAGTACCGCAAGGCGCCCGAGGTTACCCGCGAGCGTCTGTACCTGGACACCATGCAGGAAGTTTTCAGCAATACCAGCAAGGTTCTCGTGACCGGCAGCAAGGGTGGGCAGAACAATCTGCTTTACCTGCCGCTGGACAAGATGATCGAAGGTGGTCGTAGCAGCACCAGCGCGCCGTCTACCGGTTCCAATGCCGCTGCCAATGAAGCGAGCGCCCGTGCGGCTGCTGACTTGCTGCAACAGCAAACACGTACCAGGGAGAGTCGTTGATGAGCAATAAATCGCTGACCGCCCTGATTGTGGGCGTCGTCGTGGTCATCGCTGCCTGGAACTGCTTCTACATCGTGGCTCAGACCGAGCGTGCGGTGCTGCTGCAATTCGGTCGCGTGGTCCAGGCGGATGTCCAGCCGGGTCTGCATGTAAAAGTCCCCTACGTCAACCAGGTGCGCAAGTTCGATGCACGCCTGATGACTCTGGATGCACCGACACAGCGCTTCCTGACCCTGGAAAAGAAAGCCGTGATGGTTGACGCCTACGCCAAGTGGCGCGTCAAGGACGCCGAGCGCTTCTACACCGCAACTTCCGGTCTCAAGCAGATTGCCGACGAACGTTTGTCGCGTCGTCTGGAATCGGGCCTGCGTGACCAGTTTGGTAAGCGCACCCTGCACGAGGTGGTGTCCGGTGAGCGTGATGCGCTGATGGCGGATATCACGGCTTCGCTGAACAAGATGGCGGAAAAAGAGCTGGGCATCGAAGTGATCGATGTTCGGGTCAAGGCCATCGACCTGCCGAAGGAAGTAAACCGCAGCGTGTTCGAGCGTATGAGCACCGAGCGTGAGCGTGAAGCGCGTGAGCATCGCGCCAAGGGTAACGAGTTGGCCGAAGGTATCCGCGCTGATGCCGATCGTCAGCGTCGTGTACTGCTGGCCGAAGCCTATCGCGAGTCTGAAGAGGCCCGTGGTGATGGCGACGCTCAAGCTGCGGCGATCTACGCCAAGGCCTACGGTCAGGATCAGGAGTTCTACGCGTTCTATCGCAGCCTGCGTGCCTACCGTGAAAGCTTCGCCAACAAAACCGACGTCATGGTGCTGGACCCAAGCAGCGATTTCTTTCGCTACCTGGAAAAAGCCAAGTAAGCGCCTGTGACTGCGTAGGGCACACTCCGTCGGGCGGGTAAAACGCCTGGCGGGGTGATCCTTTCAGAAAACGGGTGTATGATGCGGCAGCCGGGAAATTCCCGGCTTTTTTGCGTCTGCATGTTTGATTCGGCAGGCGTGACAGGTTTTTCGAGGAAAGTGCCCGACGAGGCCGCTGGCAGGCCGTTCGTCACGTCGCTCTTGCGCGTGGTTTATGCAGGCGGCGGGCATTTTCTGCTTCACTCAAGGCTCGGCCGAGGGCTGGCCGCCCGGATCAAAGGGGAATGGCGTAATGGCAACGGTAGACCGCTGGCTGCTGCCAGATGGCATCGAAGAAGTACTGCCACCGGAAGCTGCGCGCATCGAAGTAGCGCGCCGCCAGGTGTTGGATCTGTTCCAGAGCTGGGGTTATGACTTTGTCGTAACCCCTCATATCGAGTACCTCGAATCCCTGCTGACCGGCGCGGGCCAGGACCTGGATCTGCGCACCTTCAAGGTTATCGATCCGCAGTCGGGTCGGCAGATGGGATTCCGTGCCGACATCACGCCGCAGGTGGCGCGCATCGACGCACACACCCTGCGTCGCGAAGGCCCGAACCGCCTGTGCTACGCCGGCAGCGTACTGCATGCGAAGCCCCGCGCCTTGTCGTCTTCCCGTAGCCCGATCCAGCTGGGCGCCGAGCTGTACGGCGACGCCAGCCCGAGCAGCGACGTGGAAGTCATCAGTTTGATGCTGGCCATGCTGCAACTAGCTGACGTCCCGGATGTGCACATGGACCTGGGCCACGTCGGTATCTATCGCGGCTTGGCCCGTGCGGCCGGTTTGTCTGGTGAAGTGGAGCAACAGTTGTTCGATGCCTTGCAGCGCAAGGCCATCGATGAAGTCATCGCGCTGACTGAAGGTGTGCCCGCCGATCTGGCCCGCATGCTACGCGCGCTGGTGAACTTGTGTGGCGGCCGCGAAGTGCTTTCGGCTGCTCGTGAACAACTGGCGAGCGCGCCGGCGGCGGTCTTGGCGGCGTTGGATGATGTGGTGGCCATTGCCGAGCAGTTGTCGGCACGTTTCCCGCAGTTGCCGCTGTATTTCGATTTGGGCGAGCTGCGCGGTTATCACTACCACACGGGTGTGGTGTTCGCGGTGTTTGTTCCGGGCGTTGGCCAGGCCATCGCCCAAGGCGGTCGTTATGACGATATCGGCGCCGACTTCGGTCGCGCGCGTCCGGCCACCGGCTTCTCCACCGATTTGAAAACCCTGGTGACCCTGGGGCGTGCTGAGGTCGAGCTGCCGTCTGGTGGCATCTGGATGCCCGACAGTACGGACGCAGCACTCTGGCAGCAGGTCTGCCAGTTGCGCAGTGAGGGTCAGCGTGTCGTCCAGGCATTGCCTGGGCAGCCATTGGCCGCCGCCCGTGAAGCGGACTGCGACCGGCAATTGATTCTGCAGAACGGGCTTTGGCAAGTATCGCCACTGGCTTCTTGAGTTTTCCTGCCGGCCATCGCCGGCACCAAGTTTGCGCGAATGAGGACAAGTGTTATGGGTAAGAATGTCGTAGTCCTGGGCACCCAATGGGGTGATGAGGGCAAAGGCAAGATCGTTGATCTGCTGACCGAACATGCTGCCGCCGTAGTGCGCTACCAAGGTGGTCACAATGCTGGCCACACCCTGGTCATCGATGGCGAAAAAACCGTTTTGCACCTGATCCCGTCGGGCGTGCTGCGCGAAGGTGTGCAGTGCCTGATCGGTAACGGCGTGGTGGTTGCACCGGACGCCCTGCTGCGGGAAATCACCAAGCTGGAAGAGAAAGGCGTACCGGTGCGCGAGCGCCTGCGTATCAGCCCGTCCTGCCCGCTGATCCTGTCCTTCCACGTCGCGCTGGACCAGGCCCGTGAAAAGGCCCGCGGCGAGCTGAAGATCGGCACCACCGGTCGTGGCATCGGCCCGGCCTACGAAGACAAGGTTGCACGTCGTGGCTTGCGTGTGGGCGACCTGCTCAACATGCCGCGCTTTGAAGACAAGCTGCGTGAACTGGTGGATTACCACAACTTCATGCTGGTCGGTTACTACAAAGAGCCGGCCATCGAGTTCGACAAGACCCTGGCCGAGTGCAAAGAATACGCTGAGCTGCTCAAGCCGTTGATGCTGGACGTGACGGCTGAGTTGCACGACCTGCGTCGCGCCGGCAAGGACATCATGTTCGAAGGTGCCCAAGGTTCGTTGCTGGACATCGACCACGGCACCTACCCGTACGTGACCAGCTCCAACACCACGGCTGGCGGCGTTGCCACCGGTTCGGGCGTGGGCCCAATGTTCCTGGATTACATCCTGGGCATCACCAAGGCGTACACCACGCGCGTCGGTTCGGGTCCATTCCCGACTGAGCTGTTCGACGAAGTAGGCGCGCACCTGGCCAAACAAGGCCATGAGTTCGGTGCAACCACCGGCCGTGCTCGCCGTTGTGGCTGGTTCGACGCCGTTATCCTGCGTCGCGCTATCGATGTGAACAGCATCTCGGGCATCTGCCTGACCAAGCTGGACGTACTCGATGGTCTGGAAACCATCAACATCTGCACCGGCTACAAAGATGCAAACGGTAACGACGTTGCGCCGACTGATGCCGACAGCTACGTAGGCCTGCAGCCTGTGTACGAAGAAGTGCCGGGTTGGACCGAGTCGACCGTGGGCGCCAAGTCCCTGGAAGAGCTGCCGGCCAATGCCCGTGCCTACATCAAACGCGTTGAAGAACTGATCGGCGCACCGATTGACATTATTTCGACGGGCCCTGACCGCAACGAAACCATCGTTCTGCGTCACCCGTTCGCTTAATAAGCTGTTGATCTAAAACGCAAAGGGCTCCTTCGGGAGCCCTTTGTCGTTTCCAGGCAATAAACGGCACGACCCTTGCTGTATTTCCTTCTTTCGCGGTGCTATCAAATTAATGGCACCCGTGGTGGAGGGAATTTCCGATGTCTGCCGTTCTTTCATTGTTACAAAGCCGATTGCTGCGCCCGGTGTTCGTTACCCTGGGTATCGCTCTTTTGGTGCAGGTGCTGGTGGCCGTCGCGCTGACGCGGAGCACCGTCACGGTGTTGGAAGCCGATCTGGGCAACCGCCTAGGCATCGACAGTCAAAAACTGTCGAACGAGCTGGCGCAAGCCGGGAAGGAAGTCACTTCCAGTCTCGACAGCCTGTCCTCCAGTACGCGTCAGCGCTTGACCAGCGGTTTGTCTTCGCGTTTGCAGGCAGAGCAGAAGCAACTGCGCGCAACCCTGGAAAAAGACCTGCAAGACTCCGCCAATGATATGGCGCAGCTGCTGGCTTCGGTGGCGCCGCGGGCCATGTGGGACAGCGATGTGCCGACTTTGTCCGAGTTTGCCCGGCGTGCTCAGCGCAATCCCAACGTGTTGTTCGTGGTCTACGACGACGCGACCGGTGAGCATTTGACGCGTTACCTGAACCGCGAAAACCCAATCAACAAAGCGCTGTTGGAAAAAGGCCAAGGCGATCGTGCCTTGGACAAAGTGCTCAATGCGGCCAAGACCGACCCGTCGGTTTACTACGTTGAGGCGTCCATCAGTCCGAATGGCGTGGAGATCGGCAAGGTGCTGATGGGGGTGTCCACCGCTTCGGTGGAAGCCGACCTGCAGGCGTTGGATAAGCGTTTTGCCGCCCTGATCGCCAGCGGCGACCAACTGGTGGGCGACAGCCTAAAGGGCGCGGCGGCGGACAGCGCAGCCGCTATGGGCGCGAAGTTGCAGTCGGCGCAGGCCACTGCCACCCAGATGACGGCCAATACCACCAATGCCGTGCAGGAAGCGGCCGGTACGCTGCGCTGGCGCATCGGCATGGGCCTGGCGTTGGTGGGGCTGGGGGTTCTGCTGCTGATTGCAGTGGTGCTCGGGCGCCGCGTGGTCAATCGCCTGAAATTGCTGATTGCGGCCATGGATGATCTGGCGGCGGGCGAGGGTGACCTCACCAAGCGCGTGCAAATCAGCAGCAAAGACGAGATCGGCGACATGGCCTCGGCGGTTAATCGCTTTGTGGATAAGTTGCAACCGATCGTGCGTGAGGCGGGCGATGTGGCCCAGCGTACCGGGGTTGAGATCGGTGCAATGACCTTGCGTAATGCCGGTGCCGATGCGGCAGCCGGTTTGCAGCGTGATGAAGTGGCCGAAAGCCTGCGTGCCCTCTCGGAAATGGCCGACGAGGCTCAGGCCGAAAGCCAGGCTATGCAGGCTGCTTTGCAGCAGGTGGTGGATATTCGCCAGGCTACGGACCAGAACTCACGCACTTCGGCCGAAGTAGGTAGCTTGATTGAGGCATTGGCTGGGCAGGTCGAGGCGGGCGCGCAGGTTATCGAGCGTCTGGCGCAACAGAGCGAGCAGATCGAGGTGGTGTTGACGGTGATTCATGGCATTGCCGAGCAGACCAACCTGCTGGCGCTTAACGCGGCCATCGAGGCTGCGCGGGCCGGCGAGACTGGGCGCGGCTTTGCTGTGGTGGCGGATGAGGTGCGCGCCTTGGCGAGCAAGACTCAAAGCTCCACTGGGGATATCCAGGCGCATATCGTGGCCTTGCAGCAAGGTGCCCGCGAGGCGGTGGAAACCATTGGCAAGGCCGGTCGCCAAGCCAATGAGGGTTTGTTGGTGCTGCGCGATAGCGTGCGCTTGCAGCAGACGGTGCAGGCGTCGGTGGAGCAGGTGCACGCCGCGATTGGCCTGGCCACTCGTGCCGCTGAACATCAGGCTAAAGGCGCCCAAGCCGTGCGTGGACGGGTCGAGGTGATCCATGCCCAGGCCGAGCGTGCCGCACAGGCAGTGGTGGAAACCACCGCCAGCGGCAAGGTGTTGGATGGGTTGGCTGCGCAGTTGAAGGCGAGTCTGGGTCAGTTTCGGGCTTAGCGTTGCCTGCCGTACAACCTGTGGGAGGGGGCTTGCCCCCGATAACGCTTTCAGCGACTCAAATACATCCGCGTCGTGAGCAAATAGACCGGCAGCCCCGACACCACGATCAACAGCGCCGCATAAGGCGCCGCCGCCGCGAATTCCACATTTGAGGTGTGCGCCCACACGGCTGTCGCCAATGTGTTCAACCCGGTTGGGCTGAGCAGCAGCGTCGCGGTCAGTTCTTTCATGGCATCGAGAAATACCAGTGCGAACGCTGCGCCCAATGCCGGAAAGATGATCGGCAGGGTTACCCGGCAAAACGCGCTGAATGACGATGCCCCCAGCGTGCGCGCGGCCTCTTCCAGTTGCGGTGCCGCCTTGTTCAGCGCGGTGCGGATCGGCGCCTGGGCCAGTGGCAGGAACAGCAGCGCATACGCGATCAGCAGCAACGCCGAAGTCTGGTACAGCACCGGCACATAGTGCAGGGCGAAGTACACCAGCGTCAGCGCAATCACCAGCCCAGGCAGGGCGTGCAGCAAGTAGGGCAAGCGTTCCGCCCAGATCGCCAATTGGCCCTTGTAGCGCACCACCAGCAGCCCGACCGGCACCGCGAGCACCAGGCACAGCGCCGCACCGCCCAGCGACAGGGCCAAGGAGGAGAGCAGCGCCTCGCTGATTTCAGCCAGCGGAAACGCCGCCGACGAACCCACCGCCAACCAATAGCCGAGCATCCCCAGGGGAATGCCGCTGCCAATGATCGCCAGCGCCAGGCAATACACCTGGCCCAGCGGCGCCCACTTGCCTAGTTTGACCGGCTCGGCATGGCGCGCGGCGCCTTGGCCGATGCGCACATGTCGACCTTTGCCACGCACGCGCAGCTCCAGCCACAACAGGGTCAGGCACATCACCAGCAGCACCGCCGAGAGCATCGCGGCATTGGCGTTGCTGAATTCCAGTTCGAATTGCTGATAGATCGCGGTGGTAAACGTCTGTAGGCCGATGATCGACAGCGCACCGAACTCCACCAGCATATGCAATGCGATCAGCAGCGCCCCGGCCAGTAAGGATGGCCATAACAACGGCAGCGTGACGCGCAGGAATATGCCCCAGCGATTCAGCCCCAGGGTGCGCGCCGATTCTTCCAGTGACGGGTCGAGGTTACGCAACGTTGCCGCCACCGGCAGAAACACCAATGGGTATTTGGACAGGCTCATCACCAGAATCGCCCCGCCCAGCCCCTCGAAGTCGGCGCTCAGCGACACCCAGGTGAAACTGCTGACAAACGCCGGCACGGCAAATGGCAGGCACAGGATCACGCCCCAGATGCGCCGCCCGCGCAGGTTGCTGCGTTCCAGCAGCCACGCCAGGGACAGGCCGATCACACCGCAGGTCAGCGTCACACCGACCATCAGCGCCAAGGTGTTGCGCAGCAATCCGAACACGTAAGGCCGCCACAGCAGATGCACCGCTTGCGCCCAGCCCGCCTCCCAGGCCTTCAGCCCCACATAGGCCAGCGGCAACAGGCTCAAGCCAACCAGCAATAGCACGGGAATCAGCAGCCAGATCGAAGGGCGCTTGCGTCGAGGGTTGAATCCCCCGCCCATGGCGGGGAGCGATGGGTTCATCAGTTCAGGCCAACTTCACGTTCCAGCTCCAGGGCTTCTTCGGCATTGCCCAGGTCGGCGGGGGTGACTTTTGGCGGTTGCAGTTCGTTGAACGGCTTAAGCCCGCGATTGGACTGCATACCTTTGCGCAGTGGGTATTCCGCCGAGGTGTTGGTGATCACACGCTGGCCTTCTTCGCTGGCCATGAACGCCAGCAGTTGCTGCGCTTCCTTGGGATGCTTGCTCGACTTCAGCGCCGCAGCGGAGGACACGGTGATCAGGCCGCCGGCGTCGCCATCGGTGAAGTAATGCAGTTGGGAGTCGAGATTGGTTTTTTCTTTCTTCAAGGCAAACCAGTAGTAGTTGTTCACCAGGACCGTAGCCACTTCGCCGTTTTCCACCGCCTTCAGTGCCACCATGTTGTTGCTGTACACCTTGCCGAACGCGCGCAGGCCAGTGAGCCATTCTTCGGCGGCTTCGCGGCCGTGCAGCTTGATGATTGCCACGGCTTGTTCCTGGAACGCGCCGCTGGTGGGGACAAAGCCGACTTTGCCTTGCCACTCGGGGCCGGCGAAATCCAGCACCGACTTGGGCAGGTCTTTCTCGGCGATCAACTTGGGGTTGAACGCCACGACGCGGGTGCGTGCGGTTACGCCCATCCAGTCGCCATTGCTGCCCACGTAGTCCTTGGGCAAGACGTCCAGGGTGCTGGCGTCGATCTTGGCCAGCAGGCCTTGCTCGCCGAGCTTGTTCAGCGGTGGGGATTCTTCGGTGTAGATCACGTCGGCGGGAGAGCGCTCGCCCTCTTCCACGACCTGGCTGGCCAGCTGGTTGCTGCTGCCTTTGCGCACATTGACGTGGATGCCTGTCTTGGCTTCGAAGGCTTTGGCGAGTTCGTCGCCGACTTCTTTGTGTTGACCGTTGTACAAGGTCAGGGAGACCTTGTCGGCGGAATAGGCAGTGGGGGAGAGCAGAGTCAGGCCGAGTAGAGTGATGGTCAGGCCACGCAGAAGGGATGTCTTGGGACGGGTATCGCGGATCATCATCCGGGGTTTTCCTCACTTGAGTGCAACAAATCATTGCAAGGATAAACGATAAAACTTCTCAAGTGCGGGTGAGGGGACAATTGCGGGAAAAGTTTTCAAGCCCCGGAAACGAAAAAACCCGCTTTCGCGGGTTTGATCTGAGTATGGTGCCCAGGAGAAGACTCGAACTTCCACGACCGTAAGGTCACCAGCACCTGAAGCTGGCGTGTCTACCAATTTCACCACCTGGGCATTCTCAGCAGCGTTACCGCCGTTGATGGGGCGAACTATACGGTGGGCTTTTTGATCTGTAAACCCCTGATTCAAAAATATAAATCAAGTTTTTCGTTAGAAATCAAAGGCCTGTAACGCAAAAACCCGCTTTCGCGGGTTTTTGTGAGACTCAAGGCGAACCTCAAGTTTTGAATTGGTGCCCAGAAGAAGACTCGAACTTCCACGGCCTTGCGGCCACCAGCACCTGAAGCTGGCGTGTCTACCAATTTCACCATCTGGGCAGTATCTGCGACGTTGCCGTCGTCGATGGCGCGCACTATACGGAGCGCTTTTTGAGCTGTAAACCCCCGCCATGAAAAAAACCTGGAAAATTTCGCCAGTGGTCGTGCAAGGTGCCCGGCGAGGGCTTTAAAGGGCGTTTAAACGCTTGTTGATGCCTGAAATTTCCCGTTTCAATACGCGTATGCCAAACTAACCCGCATATAGACAAGGTGAAAACTCTCTAATGGCCGATTGGCAGTCCCTCGATCCCGAGGCCGCTCGTGAAGCGGAAAAATATGAAAACCCTATTCCTAGCCGCGAACTGATCCTGGCGCATCTCGCCGATCGGGGTTCGCCTGCTAGCCGCGAGCAATTGGTTGAAGAATTCGGTCTGACCACCGAAGACCAGCTCGAAGCCCTGCGCCGCCGCCTGCGCGCCATGGAGCGCGACGCTCAACTGATCTACACCCGCCGTGGCACCTACGCGCCTGTGGACAAGCTCGACCTGATCCTCGGTCGCATCGCCGGCCACCGTGACGGCTTCGGCTTCCTGATCCCGGACGACGGCAGCGATGACCTGTTCATGAGCCCTGCGCAGATGCGTCTGGTGTTCGACGGCGACCGTGCCTTGGCACGCGTTTCCGGCCTCGACCGTCGCGGTCGTCGCGAAGGCGTGATTGTCGAAGTGGTATCCCGTGGTCACGAGACCATTGTCGGCCGGTACTTCGAAGAGGGCGGTATTGGTTTTGTCGTTCCGGACAACCCCAAGGTGCAGCAGGAAGTGCTGATCACTCCAGGCCGCAACGCCAACGCCAAGGTCGGTCAGTTCGTCGAGGTGAAAATCACCCACTGGCCAACCCCGCGCTTCCAGCCTCAGGGCGATGTGATCGAAGTGGTCGGCAATTACATGGCGCCGGGCATGGAAATCGATGTCGCGCTACGTACCTACGACATTCCTCACGTCTGGCCCGAAGCCGTGGTGAAGGAAGCGCGCAAGCTCAAGCCGGAAGTTGAAGAGAAGGACAAAGAGAAGCGCATCGACCTGCGCCATCTGCCGTTCGTGACCATCGACGGCGAAGATGCCCGCGACTTCGACGACGCGGTCTACTGCGAAGCCAAGCCGGGCAAGCTGCGCCTGTTCTCCGGCGGCTGGAAGTTGTACGTGGCGATCGCCGACGTTTCCAGCTACGTGAAGATCGGCTCGGCCCTGGATAACGAGGCCCAGGTGCGCGGTAACTCGGTGTACTTCCCTGAGCGCGTGATTCCGATGCTGCCGGAGGAATTGTCCAACGGCCTGTGCTCGCTGAATCCGAAAGTCGACCGTTTGGCCATGGTGTGCGAGATGACCATCTCGAAAACCGGCGAAATGACCGACTATCAGTTCTACGAAGCCGTGATCCATTCCCAGGCCCGCCTGACCTACAACAAGGTCAGCACTATCCTGGAAACGCCGAAATCCAGCGAAGCCAAGGCTCTGCGTACCGAGTATGCGGGTGTAGTGCCGCACCTCAAGCAGCTGTATGCGCTGTACAAGGTGCTGCTGGGCGCACGTCATGTGCGTGGCGCCATCGACTTTGAAACCCAGGAAACCCGGATTATTTTCGGTTCCGAGCGCAAGATTGCGGCGATCACACCCACGACCCGCAATGATGCCCACAAGCTGATCGAAGAGTGCATGCTGGCGGCCAACGTGGCCACGGCTGAGTTCCTCAAGAAGCATGAGATTCCTGCGCTGTACCGTGTGCATGACGGCCCACCGCCGGAGCGTCTGGAGAAACTACGCGCATTCCTCGGCGAGCTTGGCCTGTCCCTGCACAAAGGCAAGGAAGGCCCGACGCCGAAGGATTATCAGGCACTGCTGGCGAGCATCAAGGATCGTCCGGATTACCATGTGATCCAGACCGTGATGCTGCGCTCCCTGAGCCAGGCGGTGTACAGCGCCGACAACCAAGGCCACTTCGGCCTGAATTACGAGGCGTACACTCACTTCACTTCGCCGATCCGTCGTTACCCGGACCTGCTCACGCACCGCGCGATCCGCAGTGTGATCCATTCCAAGATGAACACCCCGCACGTCAAGCGCGCCGGTGCCATGACCATTCCGAAGGCGCGCATCTATCCGTACGACGAAGCGGCCCTGGAACAGTTGGGCGAGCAGTGCTCCATGAGCGAGCGCCGCGCCGACGAAGCCACGCGCGATGTGGTGAACTGGCTCAAGTGTGAGTTCATGAAAGACCGCGTGGGCGAGTCCTTCCCGGGCGTGATCACTGCCGTAACCGGTTTTGGTCTGTTCGTCGAGCTGACCGATATCTACGTCGAGGGTCTGGTGCACGTCACCGCCTTGCCAGGCGACTACTACCACTTCGACCCTGTACATCACCGTCTGGCGGGCGAGCGCACCGGTCGCAGCTTCCGTTTGGGCGACACGGTGGAAGTGCAGGTCATGCGCGTCGATCTCGACGAGCGCAAGATCGACTTTGGTATGCCTGATAAACCGGTCGAGCCGACTGGCCGTAAAAAACGTGGCGGCGATACCGCTGCGCCAGCCAGCAAGGGCAAAGGTACGGCTGCCAAGACGGCTGAACCTGAGCCGGCTAAAGCCGCTCGCCGTTCGTCCGCCAAAGACAAAGCTCCCGATGCCTATCGCCCAAGCGACGCGGCGGCGAAAAACGCCGAGCTGCGCAAGAGTCGCGAGTTGAAGCAGCAGTTGCTCAACGAAGCCAAAAGTGGTGGTAAAGCGGCGTCTGGGGGAAAGTCCCACGGCGCGGAAAAACCGTCGAGCAAACCGAGTAAACATCGTAAAGGCCCGCCGAAAGCGGGTTCGGCTCCCGCGAAAAGCGGCGGGTCGCGCAAACCTAAGGCCAAGTCATGAGTCTGGAAAAAATCTACGGCGTACACGCCGTAGAAGCCCTGCTGCGTCACCATCCCAAGCGCGTCAAGCAGGTATGGCTGGCGGAAGGTCGCAGCGAACCGCGCGTGCAGGCGCTGGTCGAGTTGGCTAATGAAAACCGTGTCGCCATCGGCCAGGCCGAGCGCCGTGAGATGGACGCCTGGGTCGAGGGTGTTCACCAGGGTGTCGTGGCTGATGTCAGCCCAAGCCAGGTGTGGGGCGAGGCCATGCTAGATGAGCTGCTCGACCGTACCGAAGGCTCGCCGCTGTTGCTGGTGCTGGACGGCGTGACCGATCCGCACAACCTCGGCGCCTGTCTGCGTTCGGCGGATGCTGCCGGCGCGCTGGCGGTGATTGTGCCTAAAGACAAGTCCGCCACCCTGACGCCGGTGGTGCGTAAGGTGGCCTGCGGCGCAGCGGAAGTGATTCCGCTGGTGGCCGTGACCAACCTGGCGCGCACCCTGGAGAAACTCCAGCAACGCGGTTTGTGGGTCGTGGGCACGGCGGGCGAGGCCGAGGTCAGCATTTATGACCAGGACCTCACCGGCCCGACCATTCTGATCATGGGTGCCGAAGGCAAAGGCATGCGCCGCCTGACCCGCGAGCACTGCGATTACCTGGTGCATTTGCCGATGGCCGGTAGCGTCAGCAGTCTCAACGTTTCGGTCGCGACCGGCGTGTGCTTGTTTGAAGCCCAGCGTCAGCGTGGGGCCAAAAAGGCGGTCGCTTCGCGCAAGTCCTAAGCTTAAAGCTGCAAGTTAACAGCACGGTGGTTGACCACTTGTAGCTTGTAGCTTGCAGCTTCCCCCCTGCTCCTCTACTATTGCGCCCCTTGCCTTCCTGGCAGGCATTGATGTGCCTCCGTGCAGCAAGATCCATAAGTGTCATTCACTCCTTGTCTGACCGTTTTTGAGCGGCAGGCTACAACCCGTAAGGAGCATTCATGCGTCATTACGAAATCATCTTTTTGGTCCACCCGGATCAAAGCGAGCAAGTCGGCGGCATGGTTGAGCGTTACACCAAGCTGATCGAAGAAGACGGCGGCAAAATCCACCGTCTGGAAGATTGGGGCCGTCGTCAACTGGCCTACGCAATCAACAATGTTCACAAGGCTCACTACGTGATGCTGAACGTTGAGTGCACTGGCAAGGCCCTGGCCGAGCTGGAAGACAACTTCCGCTACAACGATGCAGTGATCCGTAACCTGGTCATCCGTCGCGAAGAAGCCGTTACCGGCCAATCCGAGATGCTCAAGGCTGAAGAAAACCGCAGTGAGCGCCGTGAGCGTCGCGACCGTCCTGAGCACGAAGGCGCTGATAGCGCTGACAGTGATGACAGCGACAACAGCGATAACGCTGACGAGTAATCCACGGACCTTTTAAGGAGCCTATCAAATGGCACGTTTCTTCCGTCGTCGTAAATTCTGCCGCTTCACCGCTGAAGACGTGAAAGAGATCGATTACAAAGATCTCAACACTCTGAAAGCCTACGTATCCGAGACCGGCAAAATCGTTCCAAGCCGTATCACCGGTACCAAAGCACGTTATCAGCGTCAGCTGGCCACCGCTATCAAGCGCGCCCGCTTCCTGGCCCTGCTGGCCTACACCGACAGCCACGGCCGCTGAGACCGGGCAGTCGACAAGTAGTAAGGGATTGAATGCATGCGCGCCTTAGCTGAGTTCATCATGCGCGGTCGTATGCAGGCCACTCTGGTAGTGGCTGGCTGTGCGGCGTTGCCGTTGCTTTATTGGTTGGGTGCTGCCGCGGGTTGCCTTGTGCTGCTGCGGCGCGGTTTGAAGGACGCCGTTGGCGTTCTTGCCCTGGGTTTGTTGCCGGCCTTGATCTGGTGGCTGCAAATGGGTGATCCACGAGTGCTTCTGGTACTGCTGGGGTCATCGAGCCTTGCGTTGGTTTTGCGCGCAAGCGAGTCCTGGGTCCGCACGCTGCTGGTCAGCGTGGCATTGGGGTTGGTGTACTCAGTGATGCTTGGCGCGGCTTTCCGCCCGCAAATCGAGGCGCTGGCGCAGGAGATCGTCAAGATCCTGCCGCTGGCCCTCGGGGATCTCTACCAGCAATTGTCGGTAGATGAGCGAGCGCGGTTTGCGTCACTGATTGCGCCGGTCCTGACCGGCCTGATTGCGGCATTGTTGCAGGTCGTCAGCGTGCTGAGCCTGATTCTTGGGCGTTATTGGCAGGCGTTGTTGTACAACCCGGGTGGTTTTGGTCGCGAGTTTCGCAGTATCAGAATCCCCGCGGGACCGGCGATGTTGCTGCTGGCGTGCATGGTTGTCGGACCGAACTTCGGTCCACAGATGGCCTTGTTGGCGCCGATTTGCAGTGTACCGCTGGTGTTTGCCGGGCTGGCCCTGATCCATGGGCTCGCCGCGCAGAAGCGCCTGGCCAAGTTTTGGCTGGTGGGGTTGTACGTGACGCTGTTGCTGTTCATGCAGCTGATCTATCCGTTACTCGTGGTTCTGGCCATTGTCGACGGCCTGATTGATTTTCGCGGTCGTCTGGCGCCGAAAGACGCCGATAACGCGAACGGTGAAGGTTAAAAGTTAGAGGATTTTCACATGCAACTGATCCTTCTGGAAAAAGTCGCCAACCTGGGCAACCTGGGCGACAAAGTGAACGTTAAGGCCGGCTACGGTCGTAACTACCTGCTGCCATACGGCAAAGCCACCGCTGCAACCGCTGCCAACCTGGCTGCGTTTGAAGAGCGTCGCGCTGAGCTGGAAAAAGCCGCAGCTGACAAAAAAGCATCGGCCGAAACTCGCGCTGCCCAACTGGCTGAGCTGGAAGTGACTATCACTGCCACCGCCGGTGACGAAGGCAAGCTGTTCGGTTCGATCGGCACCCACGACATCGCTGATGCACTGACCGCCTCCGGCGTTGAAGTGCAGAAGAGCGAAGTTCGTCTGCCGAACGGCACCATCCGCAACGTAGGTGAATTCGACGTAGCCGTGCACCTGCACGCCGAAGTTGAAGCCACCGTACGCGTTGTTGTGGTAGCTGCTTAAGGCTGTACCTAACTGACTGGCACCTCGCGTGTCAGCCAGTTAACATCGGGCACGATCCTGTTTACAGGTCGTGCCTTTTGTTTTTCTACACACCCCAAATTCCAAGTGGCCATGAACGATATTTCCGCTCCTGAGCAATACGATCTGCAAACCGCTGCCCTGAAGGTGCCGCCGCATTCCATCGAGGCCGAACAGGCCGTGCTCGGTGGCTTGATGCTGGACAACAACGCCTGGGAACGCGTGCTGGATCAAGTCTCGGACGGGGACTTCTATCGTCATGACCATCGCCTGATTTTCCGCGCCATCGCCAAGCTGGCCGACCAGAACTCCCCGATCGACGTGGTGACCCTGGCCGAGCAACTCGATAAAGAGGGCCAGACCTCCCAGGTCGGCGGCCTCGGTTACCTGGGCGAGTTGGCGAAAAACACGCCGTCCGTCGCCAACATCAAGGCCTATGCCCAGATCGTGCGTCAGCGCGCCACGCTGCGTCAGTTGATCGGCATCAGCACCGAAATCGCCGACAGCGCCTTCAACCCCGAAGGCCGCACCGCTGAAGAAATCCTAGATGAAGCCGAGCGCCAGATCTTCCAGATCGCCGAAGCCCGACCGAAAACCGGCGGCCCGGTAGGCGTCAACGAGCTGTTAACCAAGGCCATTGACCGGATCGACACCTTGTTCAACACCGACGCCGCCATCACCGGCATTTCCACCGGCTACACCGACCTCGACGAGAAGACCAGCGGCCTGCAACCGGCCGACTTGATCATCGTGGCCGGCCGTCCGTCGATGGGTAAAACCACCTTCGCGATGAACCTGGTGGAAAACGCCGTGTTGCGCAGCGACAAGACCGTGCTGGTGTACTCCCTCGAGATGCCAGGCGAATCGCTGATCATGCGTATGCTGTCGTCCCTGGGCCGCATCGACCAGACCAAAGTGCGTTCCGGTCAGTTGGAAGACGACGACTGGCCGCGCCTGACCTCGGCGGTCAACCTGCTCAACGACCGCAAATTGTTTATCGATGACACGGCGGGCATCAGCCCTTCGGAGATGCGTGCGCGTACCCGTCGTTTGGTGCGTGAGCACGGCGACATCGCCTTGATCATGATCGACTACCTGCAGCTGATGCAGATCCCGGGCTCCAGCGGCGATAACCGCACCAACGAAATTTCCGAGATCTCCCGTTCCTTGAAAGCCCTGGCCAAGGAATTCAACTGCCCGGTGGTGGCACTGTCCCAGCTCAACCGTTCCTTGGAACAGCGCCCCAATAAACGCCCGGTGAACTCCGACTTGCGGGAATCGGGTGCGATCGAGCAGGACGCCGACGTGATCATGTTCGTATACCGCGACGAGGTGTATCACCCGGAGACCGAGCATAAAGGCATCGCCGAGATCATCATCGGCAAGCAGCGGAACGGGCCGATCGGCTTTATCCGCCTGGCGTTTATCGGCAAGTACACGCGCTTCGAAAACCTGGCGCCGGGCAGCTACAACTTCGACGACGACGAATAAAGCCTTCTGCTCAATTCCGACCATTACCGTCGGAATTGGTCATATTTTGTGCTATATTCCGCGCCCGCGATTTTTCATCTCAACACCGGTCACCGTCATGCAAACAGCCAAGCCGTTATTTGACTATCCCAAGTACTGGGCCGAATGTTTCGGCCCTGCGCCATTCCTGCCGATGAGCAGGGAGGAGATGGATCAGCTTGGCTGGGATTCCTGCGACATCATCATCGTCACCGGTGATGCGTACGTTGACCATCCGTCGTTCGGCATGGCGATCATCGGCCGGCTGCTGGAGTCCCAGGGCTTCCGCGTCGGGATCATTGCCCAACCGAACTGGCAGTCCAAAGACGACTTCATGAAGCTCGGCGAGCCGAACCTGTTCTTCGGCGTCGCGGCCGGCAACATGGACTCCATGATCAACCGTTACACCGCCGACAAAAAAATCCGCTCCGACGACGCCTACACCCCTGGCGGCATGGCCGGCAAACGCCCGGACCGCGCCAGCCTGGTGTACAGCCAACGTTGCAAGGAAGCCTACAAGAATGTGCCGATCGTGCTCGGCGGCATCGAAGCTTCCCTACGCCGCATCGCCCACTACGACTACTGGCAGGATCGCGTGCGCAACTCGATCCTGATCGACGCCACCGCCGATATCCTGCTGTACGGTAACGCCGAGCGGGCCATCGTCGAGGTGGCCCAGCGCCTATCCTGGGGCCACAAGATCGAAGACATCACCGATGTGCGCGGCACCGCGTTTATCCGCCGTGACACGCCGGCGGGCTGGTACGAAGTGGACTCCACCCGCATCGACCGTCCGGGCAAGATCGACAAGATCATCAACCCGTACGTGAACACCCAGGACACCCAGGCCTGCGCCATCGAGCAGGAGAAAGGCCCGGTCGAAGACCCGGAAGAAGCCAAGGTCGTGCAGATCCTGGCCAGCCCCAAGATGACCCGCGACAAAACCGTGATCCGCCTGCCGTCGGTGGAAAAAGTGCGCAATGACGCGGTGCTCTATGCCCACGCCAACCGTGTGTTGCACCTGGAAACCAACCCGGGCAACGCCCGCGCCCTGGTGCAAAAGCACGGTGAAGTGGACGTGTGGTTCAACCCGCCGCCCATCCCGATGACCACCGAAGAAATGGACTACGTGTTCGGCATGCCTTACGCACGCGTCCCGCATCCGGCGTACGGCAAGGAGAAGATCCCGGCCTACGACATGATCCGCTTCTCGGTGAACATCATGCGTGGCTGTTTCGGTGGCTGCACCTTCTGCTCGATCACCGAGCACGAAGGCCGCATCATCCAGAACCGTTCCGAAGAGTCGATCATTCGCGAGATCGAAGAGATCCGTGACAAAGTCCCAGGCTTCACCGGGGTGATCTCCGACCTCGGCGGCCCGACCGCGAACATGTACCGTATCGCCTGCAAGAGCCCGGAAATCGAATCCGCGTGCCGCAAGCCATCGTGCGTGTTCCCTGGCATCTGCCCGAACCTGAACACCGACCATTCGTCGCTGATTCAGCTGTACCGCAGCGCCCGTGCATTGCCGGGAGTGAAGAAGATCCTGATCGCCTCCGGTCTGCGCTACGACCTCGCCGTGGAATCGCCGGAATACGTGAAAGAGTTGGTGACTCACCACGTCGGTGGTTACCTGAAGATCGCCCCGGAACATACCGAGGAAGGTCCGCTTAACCAGATGATGAAACCGGGCATCGGCAGCTATGACAAGTTCAAGCGCATGTTCGAGAAGTACACCAAGGAAGCGGGCAAGGAACAGTACCTGATCCCGTACTTCATCGCCGCTCACCCCGGTACCACCGATGAAGACATGATGAACCTGGCGCTGTGGCTCAAGGGCAACGGTTTCCGCGCCGACCAGGTGCAGGCGTTCTACCCGTCGCCGATGGCCACCGCCACCGCGATGTATCACTCGGGCAAGAACCCGCTGCGCAAGGTCACTTACAAGAGTGACGCAGTAACCATCGTCAAGAGCGAGGAGCAGCGCCGTCTGCACAAGGCTTTCCTGCGCTACCACGACCCGAAAGGCTGGCCGATGCTGCGCGAAGCGCTGACCCGCATGGGCCGCGCCGACCTGATCGGGCCGGGCAAGGACCAACTGATCCCGCTGCATCAGCCGAGCACCGACAGCTACCAGAGCGCCCGTCGCAAGAACTCGACGCCGGCCGGTAGCCACAAGGTCGCCAAGCAGACCACCACCAAGATCCTCACCCAGCACACCGGCCTGCCACCTCGTGGCAGCGACGGCAGCAACCCGTGGGACAAGCGTGAACAAGCCAAGGCCGCGGCCCAGGCGCGTAACAAGCAGGCGGCTAAGGAACGTAGCGATGCGGCCAAGGGCAAGGGCGGCAAGCCAGCCCGCAAGCCTGTGGTGCCGCGTTGATCGTCGCTTGAAAATGCAAAACGCCAGCCTTGTGCTGGCGTTTTGCTTTCTGGTCGGGGGTGAGGCTGTTTGGTAAGGTGGCGCTCATTAAATCGCTATCGGGGGCAAGCCCCCTCCCACACTTGACCGCATTCACGCTCCAATTGTGGGAGGGGGCTTGCCTCCGATAGCGTCAGTCCAGTCTCCACCCTTCAAGGAAGAACTCCTCATGGGCAACCCTCTGGCCGGCATCGGTATGGACTCCAACCGCTCCCAGTTCATGGCGCGCCAGCGCATCGAAAGTCAGATCAACTTGCCACGCTTATTCGCCGCCATTGACGCCGACCCCGGCATCGTCGGCGCAGGCGTGGTGTATATCGACGCCGACTTCAACGTCGTCACCCTGCGCGAATTCAAGCCCATTTGCAGTATCAAGCCCAAGCGCATCATTTTGCGTGAAGCGCAGAAGTACATTTCGCCTGCCCAGTTTGTAGAGCAGGTGAAGACCGACCCCCGTGAAGGTCGCCTGCAGAAGGAGGCGTTTGATATGGGGCTTTCCTGCGGCGCGGCGGTGATTGGCTGGATTGTGGTGTTCAGCGGCAGTGTCGCTGTACCGTTCACCGCCGGCGCCAGTGCTTTTGTGGTGGGCATTGGCGTCACGGCGGCATTGGCCAGCAGCGCGCAATGCGGTTTTGGCGTGGCGCGTACTTACAACGAAGTGCTTGACCCTGAAGCCAACGACCGCATGGACGACGCGGAATGGTATGGCGCCGTTTCCCCAGTTCTCGATGCCGCCTCGCTGGTGGGCATCGGCACGGGCGCCTTGACCACGTTCCGGCTGCTCAAGGCCAAAAAAGCTGCCGCATTAGGCAAGAGTTGGTACGAGTTGCTCAAAGGTCTGACGCGCCAGGAGCGTAAGAAGTTGACCAAGGAGTTGCTCAGCCTGAGAGACCCGAGCCTGACCCCCAAATTGATCAAATTGCAGCAGCGTGCCGGCAAACTGACCAAAAGCTACAGCTCGACGCAAATCCGTCATGCCACGCTGACGCAAATCAAGGATGCATTGGGGGGCCTGCTGGGGATCTGGGGCAGCTATCGAACCGGCCATGTGGGCACGGCTGAAACCATTGCGATCGGTCTGTTCGAGGATTTGACGGAATGAAGGGCTTTCCCGACATGGGCAGCTTCCTGGCGCGTTATTTTCCCGTATTCATGGGTACCGTGTTCATGGCGATCTTTTCCGGCTCGGCCGCAGTGTCGATGGCGGGCGTGACGTACCTGCGCGGAGTTGATCCCGCGCTCAAGTCCAGTTATTCAGGGGCTGCGATCCTGGTATTGGTGGCGGTGCTAGTGTTTGGCAACGTGATGATCGCTCGAGGCTATCCCTGGGCGACCAGGCTGGTGGCAGGCTACCTGGTGTGCTGCCTGTTGTTCGTCGTGCCGATGATTCAATACGACCTTCACTTGCTGGTATACGGCTCGGCGTTGTTGTTTCCGTTGCTGGGGTTGCTATTGCTCAACAGCAAGCGCCACCGCGAAATGCGCCACAGACTCCTCGAAATACGTCGTCTGCGCCAAGCCGTCGTTGCGCAGCGAAAAGCCCGTTGATTGGCTGGATTTGCTCTTCATTCGCCTACTCGCGTCACAAATAGGTGCAACGCTTGCACTATTGCCCTCTACGATGGCGCCGTTTTGGTGCTGTACTGCACCGGGTCTTACGATAACGCGCAATGACCGCTGCTCTGGCATAAGTCTTGCGCGCTATGTGCCCATGCCCTGGCTCGCAGGAGGCCGCCGTGTCGATTCATGTCGCGTTGCACCACGTTACGCATTACCGCTACGACCGTGCTGTCGAACTCGGCCCGCAAATTGTGCGCTTGCGCCCGGCGGCCCACAGCCGTACGCGGATTTTGTCCTATGCGCTGAAAGTGCTGCCCGAGCAGCACTTCATCAATTGGCAACAAGACCCCCAGGGCAATTACCTGGCGCGCCTGGTGTTTCCGGAAAAAACCGCCGAACTGCGCATTGAAGTCGATCTGGTCGCCGAGATGGCGGTGTTCAACCCGTTCGACTTTTTTCTTGAGCCCTACGCCGAAAACATTCCCTTCAATTACGCCGCCGACGAGCAGCGCGAGCTGGCGCCGTACTTGGAAACCCTGCCGTTGACGCCGAAGTTCGCTGCTTACCTGGCCGGTATCGACCGCACGCCGCTGCCGGCGGTGGACTTTCTGGTGGGCCTCAATCAACGCCTGGCGGCGGACATCGGCTATCTGATCCGCATGGAACCCGGTGTGCAGACCCCGGAATTCACTTTGGAAAACGCCTCGGGTTCGTGCCGCGACTCGGCCTGGCTGCTGGTGCAACTGTTGCGCAACCTGGGGCTGGCGGCGCGGTTTGTCTCGGGTTATCTGATCCAGCTCACCGCCGACCTCAAAGCCCTGGACGGGCCGTCCGGCACCGATGTGGATTTCACTGACCTGCACGCCTGGTGTGAGGTGTACTTGCCTGGTGCCGGCTGGATCGGCCTGGATGCCACCTCCGGCCTGTTCGCGGGGGAAGGGCATATTCCGTTGGCCTGTAGCCCCGATCCTTCCTCTGCCGCACCGATCAGTGGGCTGGTGGAGCCTTGCGAGTGCGAGTTTGCCCATGAAATGTCGGTGGAGCGGATCTGGGAGGCGCCACGCGTCACCAAGCCTTACACCGAAGAGCAGTGGCACGCGATCCAGGCCCTGGGCCGGCAGATCGACGGCGACCTGCTCAAGCACGACGTGCGCCTGACCATGGGCGGCGAACCGACCTTCGTGTCCATCGACGACCCCGACGGCGCCGAGTGGAACACCGCCGCGCTGGGGCCGGACAAACGGCGCCTGTCCGCCCAGTTGTTCCAGCGCATGCGCCAGCACTACGCGCCCCAGGGCCTGGTGCACTTCGGCCAAGGCAAGTGGTACCCCGGCGAACAACTGCCGCGCTGGTCGCTCAATTGCTATTGGCGTCGCGACGGCGTGCCGATCTGGCACAACAGCGCACTGATCGCCGACGAGCAGCAGGACTACGGCGCCAACGACGAGTTGGCTGGGCGCTTCCTGGCCAGCGTCGCCGAGCGCCTCAAATTGCCGGCGCGTTTCGTGTTCCCGGCCTTCGAGGATAATTTTTATTACCTGTGGCGCGAAGGTGCGCTGCCGCGGAACGTCACGGCCCAAGACCCGCGACTCAGCGACGAACTGGAACGCGAGCGCCTGCGCAAAGTGTTCAGCCAGGGTTTGGATAAAGTCATCGGCCATGTGCTGCCGCTGGCGCGCACGGCGGCCAATGACCGCTGGCAGAGCGGGCGCTGGTACCTGCGCGATACCCATTGCCGGTTGGTGCCGGGGGACTCGCCCCTGGGCTACCGCCTGCCATTGGCGTCGCAGCCCTGGGTGACGGCAGCGGAGTATCCGTTCGTGCACCCCACAGACCCTAACCAGGATCTGCCGGAACTGCCGGATAATGCGCAGCTGCACAACCACGCCGAGCCGGCCCCCAACGACGAGCGCGTGCCGCAGGTGGACGAATCCGCCGATTGGCTGACCCGCACCGCGCTGTGCGCCGAGGCTCGCGAAGGGCGGCTGTACCTGTTTATGCCGCCGCTGGAGCGCGTGGAAGATTATCTGGAACTGGTCGCCGCCATCGAAGCCAGCGCAGAAGAACTGCATTGCCCGCTGCTGCTGGAAGGCTACGAACCACCGGCCGATACGCGGCTGAGCAACTTCCGGGTCACGCCGGACCCGGGCGTGATCGAGGTCAACGTGCAACCGTCCGCCACTTGGGACGAGTTGGTGGAGCGCACCGAGTTTCTCTACGAAGAGGCGCGACAAACCCGACTGACCACGGAAAAATTCATGATCGACGGGCGCCACACCGGCACCGGCGGCGGCAACCACTTCGTACTCGGCGGCGCCACGCCCAAGGATTCGCCGTTCTTGCGTCGTCCGGATCTGCTGCGCAGCCTGATCAGTTACTGGCATAACCACCCGTCGTTGTCTTACCTGTTTTCCGGGCTGTTTATCGGCCCCACGTCCCAGGCGCCGCGGGTGGACGAAGCGCGCAACGATGCGCTGTACGAGCTGGAGATCGCCTTCGCGCAAATGCCCGAACCCGGTGAGGAATGCCCGCCGTGGCAGGTCGACCGCCTGCTGCGCAACCTGCTGATCGATGTCACGGGCAATACCCACCGCGCCGAGTTCTGTATCGACAAACTCTACTCCCCCGACGGCGCCACCGGTCGTCTGGGCCTGTTGGAACTGCGTGCCTTTGAAATGCCGCCCCATGCGCGCATGAGCCTGACCCAGCAGTTGCTGCTGCGCGCCTTGGTCGCGCGGTTCTGGCGTGAACCCTATGCCCCGGCCAAGCTGGCGCGCTGGGGCACCGAGCTGCATGACCGTTTCCTGCTGCCGCACTTTATCGAGCAGGACTTTGCCGACGTCATCGTCGAACTCAATGCCGCCGGGTATCCGCTGCGGGCTGAATGGTTTGCCGCGCACTTGGAGTTTCGTTTTCCCAAGGTCGGCGACTATGCCGTCAGCGGTATCGAGCTGGAATTGCGTCAGGCCCTGGAACCCTGGCATGTGCTGGGCGAAGAGGGCGCGGCAGGCGGCACGGTGCGGTATGTGGATTCGTCCCTGGAACGCCTGCAAGTGAAGCTCACCGGCCTGCCGCCGCAACGATACCTGTTGACCTGCAACGGCATCCCGGTGCCGCTGCAACCCACTGGTCGTGTCGGTGAGTTCGTCGCGGGTGTGCGCTACCGCGCCTGGCAACCGGCCAACTGCCTGCAACCGACCATCCCGGTGCATGCGCCGCTGGTGTTCGACCTGCTCGACACCTGGATGCAGCGCTCGCTGGGCGGCTGCCAGTACCATGTTGCGCATCCGGGCGGGCGCAATTACGACAGCTTGCCGGTGAATGCCAACGAGGCGGAGAGCCGGCGCATGGCGCGGTTTTTCCGGCTCGGCCATACACCCGGAAAGCTCCCCGTACCGACCATCGTGATCAACGATGAATTACCGATGACCCTGGATCTACGACGCTTTGCCAATAAGAATGACTGACTGCGATTGAAGGTGGGAGGGCCCAGCTCCCGCCCACCGTTGATTGCAATGAATCTGAGTTAATCTGAGCCCCTTTGCCTCTGCCGAGCGTTCCATGTCCGACTTGCTCGACCGTTACCCGCTAACCGCGGGCACTTATCATGAATTGCTGGACGACAGCGGTGTAGTGCGTGCCCATTGGCGACGCCTGCTCGATCACCTGCAGCGCAGCACCCCGGCGCAGCTGGCCCAGCGTCAGGCGCTGTTGACCCGGCAGATCCAGGAAAACGGCGTGACCTACAACGTCTACGCCGACCCTAAAGGCGCCGACCGCCCATGGGAATTGGACCTGCTGCCCCATGTGCTGGCCTTTGACGAGTGGCAGCACCTGGCGGCCGGTATCGCCCAGCGTGCGCGCTTGCTCAATGCTGTGCTGGCCGATCTGTATGGCCCGCAGCGCTTGATCAAGGAAGGTCTGCTGCCGGCGGAACTGGTGTTCGGGCATAACAACTTCCTATGGCCGTGCCAGGGCATCCAGCCGCCCGATGGCACGTTTTTGCACCTGTATGCGGTTGACCTGGCGCGCACCCCGGATGGCCGCTGGTGGGTCACCGCCGACCGCACCCAGGCGCCGTCGGGTGCCGGCTACGCCTTGGAGAACCGCACCATCGTGTCCCGTGCCTTCCCGGACCTGTACCGCGACTTGCAGGTGCAGCACCTCACCGGTTTTTTCCGCACACTGCAGGAAACCTTGGCGCGCCAGGCCCCCGGCGATGATCAGACGCCGCTGATCGTGCTGCTCACCCCAGGGCGTTTCAACGAAAGCTACTTCGAACACCTCTACCTCGCCCGTCAGCTCGGTTACCCGCTGGTGGAGGGGGGCGATCTCACCGTGCGCGACAGCCGCGTGTTCCTCAAAACCCTCAGTGGCCTGCGCCGCGTGAACGCCATCATGCGCCGCCTGGACGACGACTTTTGCGACCCGCTGGAGCTGCGCACCGACTCAGCCCTCGGCGTGCCCGGCCTGCTCGATGCGGTGCGCCAGGGCAATGTGCTGGTGGCCAATGCCCTGGGCAGCGGCGTGCTGGAGTCTCCGGGTTTGCTGGGCTTTCTGCCGAAAATCAACCAGTTTTTGTTTGGCGAAGAACTGATCCTGCCGTCCATCGCCACTTGGTGGTGCGGCGAGGCGCCAGTGCTTGCCGAAGCCTTGGAAAAACTGCCGGAGTTGCTGATCAAACCGGCATTTGCCTCGCAGAGTTTTACCCCCGTGTTTGGCCGCGATCTGGATGATGCGCAGCGCCAGGCCCTGACCGAACGCATGCGCGCGCGCCCTTACGCGTACGTGGCCCAGGAGCTGGCGCAACTGTCCCAGGCGCCGGTGTGGCACACCGAAGAGGATCACCTGCAACACCGTGCCATCGGCATGCGTGTGTATGCCGTGGCCAGCGACGACGGCTATCGCGTGCTGCCTGGCGGCCTGACGCGCGTCGCCGCCGAGGCCGATGCCGAGGTGGTGTCGATGCAGCGCGGTGGCGCGAGCAAAGACACCTGGGTGCTCGGCGAGCGGGCGCCCGGCGGCGAACAGTGGCGCGCACAACGTTCCATCGGCGCCCATGATCTGGTGCGCCGCGACCCGTATCTGCCCTCGCGGGTGGTGGAAAACCTGTTCTGGTTCGGCCGGTATTGCGAGCGCTGCGATGACAGCGCGCGCTGGCTGCGGATCGTGCTGGCGCGCTATGTCGACGGCGACGACCCGCTGGCGTTGCAGGCGGCGGTGGAACTGGGCGAGAACTTGCGCTTGTTGCCGGAGGAGGGCGACCTGCCCGAGCGTCTGCTGGCCGCGTTGCTGGGTGACGACTGGCCGTCGAGCCTGCGCGCCAACCTGCAACGCTTGCAGTGGGCGGCGTCCCAGGTGCGCGGCAAGTTGTCCCGGGAAAACTGGCAGGCCCTGGTGGAGCTGCAGCGCGAAGCCTTGGAGTTGGAGCGCGAAACGGCGGACTTCGGCGAGTTGCTGGACTTTCTCAACCGCCTGGTGATGTCCCTCGCGGCGCTGTCCGGGTTCGCCCTGGACGACATGACTCGCGATGAAGGCTGGCGCTTCTTGATGATGGGGCGGCGCATCGAGCGCCTGCAGTTTCTCAGCAGCAGCCTTGCGGCGTTTCTGCGCGGCGTGGCGGTGTTCGATCAGGCGGGGCTGGAATGGTTGCTGGAATTGGGCAATAGCAGCATCACCTACCGCTCGCGCTACCTGGCGGTGCCGCAACTGATCCCGGTGCTCGACCTGTTGCTGCTGGACGAGCAGAACCCCCATGCGGTGTTGTTCCAGCTCAAACTGGTGAGCCGCACCTTGCGGCGGCTCAACGACGACTTTGGCGTGCCGCGAGAAACCGGCCTGGGGCCGTTGGTGGAGCGCCTTACACGCTTCGACCTGAGTTGCCTGGAGAACCCGCTGTTCGGCGAGTCCGGCGTACGCGCCGCGCTGGATGGCCTGGCCGACCTGCTGCAAGCGGTGGCCGATGAGAGTGGGCAAGTGTCGGATCGCCTGGCACTGCGCCACTTTGCCCATGTGGATGATGTGAGCCAGCAAACGGTGTCGCTGTGATGAGTGCGCGCTATCAGATTTTCCACGATACCCATTACCACTACGACAGCCCGGTGTCCCTGGCCCAGCAGTTGGCGCATCTGTGGCCGCGTGCGTGTGAGTGGCAACGCTGCAGCGCGCAACAGTTGGATATCAGCCCGTCGCCGTC
Organism: Pseudomonas rhodesiae; assembly: GCF_007858255.1. Taxonomy (GTDB): domain Bacteria; phylum Pseudomonadota; class Gammaproteobacteria; order Pseudomonadales; family Pseudomonadaceae; genus Aquipseudomonas; species Aquipseudomonas rhodesiae. Next base: position 365,554 of record NZ_VFEU01000001.1, read on the forward strand.
TTCACGCCGCGATGAGTTGGACGTGTTCGGCAACCCCATCACGCGCCTGGCGTTCGAGCGGCCCCATGACGAGCTGCTGGTCAATGCCGGATTGACCGTGGAAGTGCTGGCGCGCCCGGCGCCGGATTTCGCCCGGTCACCCGCCTGGGATCAGACCCGCGACAGCCTGACCTACAGCAGTCGCCCGATGTCGCCCGAGGTGATCGAAGCGTGCCGTTATCGCTTCGAGTCGCCCTATGTGCATTTGAAACACACCTTCGTCGATTTTTCGGAAAGCTGTTTTGCGCCGGGGCGGCCATTGCTGATGGGCGTGCAGGCGTTGATGCAGAAGATCTTCAGCGAATTCACCTTCGATGCCGAAGCCACCCAGGTCGCTACTCCGCTGGTGGAGGTGCTGGAACGCCGTCGCGGCGTGTGCCAGGACTTCGCCCACCTGATGCTTGCGTGCCTGCGCTCCCGTGGCCTGGCGGCGCGTTATATCAGCGGCTACCTGCTCACCCAGCCGCCACCCGGCCAGCCACGTCTGATCGGCGCCGATGCGTCCCATGCGTGGGTTTCTGTGTATTGCCCGGTGTCGGGCTGGGTGGATTTCGATCCGACAAATAACGTACAGCCGGCACTGGAGCACATTACCCTGGCCTGGGGCCGGGATTTTTCCGATGTGTCGCCGTTGCGTGGGGTGATTCTGGGGGGAGGGAGCCATGACCCGGAAGTGCGGGTGACGGTGATGCCGCTGGAGTAACGGTGGATTGTGGTGAACAGGGCGGGCCTGTTCACCACAAAGAAAATTATTCAGCCGGATCTTTTGGTGTTTCGGTCTCGTCGCTCGTTTCTTCACCATCGGCATCCGGGTTCAGCGCGCCGGCTTCTTCATCGGCGGCGGCTTTCTTGCGTTGCAGCTTTTCCTCTTTCTTCTGTTCCTTGGCCAAGTCTCTCTGACGTTTGGCGAAGGAGTAATTAGGTTTGGCCATGGGCAATCCTCTAGGGTCGAAGGTGAGGGTGGGCGGCACGCGGCTGCCTCGGGTCGCCATGGTAGCAGCTTAGCAGCGCGCTTGGCCTTCACTTACCGCAGGCGTAGGCGGCCAGCAGGCCGTTGAACAGTTGGTTGAGGCGCATGGCTCGGACTCCAGTGGATGAGGGAGCCGATCATAAGCAGGCTGCGGCACTTTGGCCGGTTGATTATGTCGATAGGTCTGATAGCCTAAAGTTGTATACAATTTGTTGATTCAGATCATAGGAAATCGTGCCTGTCTCAGGCACCCTTGCCGCATCATGCGTTTTTAACCCTGCCTTGGAGATTCACATGTTTGCCAAAATCGTTGCTGTTTCCCTGCTGACATTGGCCAGCGGCCAGTTGCTGGCTGCAGAGTGCAAGATTACCGTCGACTCCACTGACCAGATGTCCTTCAACACCAAGGAAATCACGATCGACAAGAGCTGCAAAAAATTCACCGTCGAATTGACTCACTCCGGCAGCCTGCCAAAAAACGTCATGGGCCATAACTGGGTGCTGACCAGCGCCGCTGACATGCAGCCGGTCGCGACCGATGGCATGGCCGCCGGTATCGAAAAGAACTACCTGAAAGAAGACGACGCCCGCATCATCGCCCACACCAAGATCATCGGTGCCGGCGAGAAAGATTCCGTGACCTTCGACGTGTCGAAGCTGGCCGCGGGTACTGATTACGCATTCTTCTGCTCGTTCCCAGGCCACATCTCGATGATGAAGGGCACTGTGGTCGTCAAGTAAGCGCGCGTAATCGTTCATCGGGGGCAAGCCCCCTCCCACAGTTGACTGTATTCACAATCCAAGGTGGGAGGGGGCTTGCCCCCGATGACGTTCTGCCTGGTTCAACTCACGGCGCAAACGGCATGACCCGCTTGTGTTCGGTCTTGCGATACGTCTCGCAGATGATCCTGAACGCCTCTTCCCGCACCGGCTCGCCATGCAGGAACGCATCGATCTCAGCGTAAGTCACCCCATGTGACGCCTCATCCGGCTTACCCGGCGACAAGTCTTCCAGGTCGGCGGTCGGCACCTTCTCCACCAGGGATTCCGGCGCGCCAAAGTGCCGTGCAATCGCACGTACCTGGTTTTTTACCAGCCCGCTCAACGGCGCCAAGTCGCAGGCCCCGTCGCCGAACTTGGTGAAAAAGCCCATCACCGCTTCCGCCGCATGGTCGGTACCGATTACCAGGCCGCCCGCCGCACCGGCGATGGTGTACTGCGCCACCATGCGCATCCGCGCTTTGGTGTTGCCCAACACGAAATCGCGGGACACCGCTGCTTGACCTTCAAACGCCGCCACTTCATTGGCCAGGGCTTTGACCGCCGGGCCGATATTGACGGTGTGGCGCTCGTCCGGGTCGATAAAGTCCACTGACGCCTGGGCGTCGATTTCATCGAACTGGGTTTCATAGGGCAGGCGCACGGCGATGAAGCGGTAGGCCTCGTCGCCGGTGCTGGCGCGCAATTCCTGCATCGCCCGTTGAGCCAGCAGGCCGGCGGTCAGGGAATCGACGCCGCCACTGATGCCCAGCACCAGGGCCTTGAGCCCGGAGTTGCGCAGGCAGTCCTGAATAAACTTCACGCGCCGCGCCACTTCGGCTTCAAGCGCGGCCTGGTCATTGAATGGCGCTTGGACCTTGAGCTGCTGCGCAATCTCACGCTGTACGGCTTGCATGGTTCACTCCTTGCTGGATAGGGCAGGTACTTTGAAAACGTGACGCAAATAGGCGACGAAATTCGGGTCGGTGCATTGGGTCTTGCCCGGCTCATCGGAAATTTTCGCTACCGGCTGGCCATTGCAGGCGGTCATTTTAAGCACAATGCTCATGGGCTCCACCCCTGGAATGTCACAGGTCAGGTTGGTGCCGATACCGAAGCTCACATTAATGCGACCCCGCAATGCGCGGAAAATCTCCAGGGCCTTGGGCAGCGACAGGCTGTCGGAAAACACCAGGGTCTTGCTCATCGGCTCGATGCCCAGCTTGTGATAGTGAGCGATGGCTTTTTCCGCCCACTGCACCGGGTCGCCGGAGTCGTGGCGCAGGCCGTCGAAGAGTTTGGCGAAGTACAGATCGAAGTCGCCGAGGAACGCGTCAGTGGTGATGCAGTCGGTCAGGGCGATACCCAGCAGGCCACGGTATTCGCGAACCCAGCAATCGAGCGCGGCGATCTGGCTGTCGATCAGGCGCGGGCCGAGCTGCTGATGGGCCATGATCCATTCATGGGCCATGGTGCCCAGGGGTTTCATGTCGAACTCGCGGGCCAGGTGCACGTTGCTGGTGCCGACGAATCGCCCGGGGAAGTCATGTTTGAGCACACTGACCACTTCTTCCTGCACCCGGTACGAGAAGCGCCGACGGGTGCCGAAGTCGGCCACTTGCAGCTCCGACAGCTCGTCGCTGCTGGCGTTGGCCGTCAGCCAGTCGAACTTGCGGTACAACTGCTCGCGCGCTTGTTCGAGGATCACCGTCTGGTAGCGGTAGCGGTTGCGCACTTCGCTGACAATGGCAAGCAACGGCACTTCGAACAGGATCACATGCAGCCATGGCCCGCGCAGGCGGATAAACAGCTCGCCGTTCTCGATGCCGGTCTGCACGTAGCGCAGGTTGAAGCGGAACAGCCCGAGGAAGCGCAAAAAGTCCGGCTTCATAAAGCTGATGCGCTCCAGAAAACCCAGCTGATCCGGGCTCAGGCTCAGCTCGGCGAGGCGCTCGATCTGGTAGCGAATCTCCGCCAGGTAGGGGCGCAAGTCTTCGCTGTTACGGCAACGGAATTCCCATTCAACTTCCACGTTGGGGTAGTTGTGCAGCACCGCCTGCATCATGGTCAGTTTGTAGAAGTCGGTGTCGAGCAGGTTCTGCACGATGCGATCGGCAAACACACTCTCGCTCATAACGGGAATCTCCAGATGGGTCGGCGAGGGGGCCGACCTTTACGCACAATTAAGGAAGGGGGCTAGTGGCGCATAGACCTGAGGGGTTTTGCCAGACATTTTTTCGGTGAGGCCACTGGCCTAATCGCGGCAAGCCCCCTCCCACATTTGAAATGCATTCCACTCCAGGCACTAAATCACCTGCTCCATCATCCACTTCACAAATTCGCGCACCTTGGGCACTTCGGCCGCGTGCTCCGGGTAAGCCAGGTAATACGCATCCTGGCTAGGCATCGCATGCTGCCAGGGAATTACCAGTTTGCCGTCGGCCAGTTCTTCTTCCACCAGAAAACGCGGTAACAACGCCACGCCGCACCCCACCTGCGCCGCGCGGATGCACATATAGAAAGTGTCGAAACGCGGGCCGTGGTAGCTGTGCTCGGTATGGTAGCCCTGGCTGGCGAACCAGTCGTGCCAGCCTTGAGGCCGCGAAGCGTTTTGCAGCAGTACCAGTTCGCTCAATTGGGTCGGGTCGGTAAAGGGCTGCGGGGGCAGGCTTTCCGGGGCGCACACCGGTACCAGCTCTTCGCTGAACAGCTTCAGGCTCTCGGTGCCGGGGCGTGAGCCTGGGCCGAAGTAGAAGGCCATGTCGGCCTTGCCTTGCAGCAGTTCGTCCGGCTCCTGCTCGTTGCACAGGTCCAAATGGATCTGTGGGTGCCGCAAGCGCCAGCCCTTGAGGCGTGGCACCAGCCAGCGCGCGCCGAAGGTGTAGGGCGTGGACACCCGCAGCACTTCGGTCTCGCCGCCGTAAGAGCGCAGGTAATGGGTGGACATCTCCACCTGCGTGAGGATCTTGCGCACTTCCACCAAATACAGATCGCCCGCCGGGGTCATCTGCAAGCGCCGGCGCACGCGGCGAAACAGCAGGTGTTGCAGCAACTCTTCCAATTGCGCCACCTGTTTGCTCACCGCGCTCTGGGTGAGGTTCAGCTCCTCGGCGGCGCGGGTGAAGCTCAGGTGGCGCGTGGCGGCTTCGAAGCACTGCAAGGCGGTGATTGACGGCAAATGTCGTTTGTTCAGCACGGGGTGCCTCTTTTAATTCTTGGCATGAATAAACGGAATGATATCTCGCCTAATCGTCGTTTGTTGGCAAGTCTTGGGCCAGCTACAAATAAGCTTTGGATCGCCGCGCCGGTCGCAGCGCATTTTTTGTACGCAGATTGAAGGAGTGACCCATGGTTGCCGCATTGCTTGATCGTCTCGGGGTGAACCCGGCGTTGTACCAGTCGGGGAAACAGCCCGTGCATTCGCCGATCGATGGCAGCCGTATCGGCAGCGTGCACTGGGAGGGCGCCGCCGAGGTGGAGCAGCAGGTCAGTCGCGCCGAGCATGCATTCGAAGCCTGGCGCAAGGTGCCCGCACCGCGTCGCGGTGAGCTGGTGCGCCAGTTCGGTGAGGCACTGCGCCAGTACAAGGCCGACCTGGGTGAGCTGGTGTCCTGGGAAGCTGGCAAGATCACTCAGGAAGGGTTGGGTGAAGTGCAGGAAATGATCGACATCTGCGACTTCGCCGTCGGCCTGTCGCGTCAGTTGTACGGTTTGACCATCGCCTCTGAGCGCCCTGGCCACCATATGCGTGAAACCTGGCACCCGCTGGGGGTGGTCGGCGTGATCAGCGCGTTCAACTTTCCAGTCGCGGTGTGGGCGTGGAACACCGCGCTGGCACTGGTGTGCGGCGACGCGGTGATTTGGAAACCTTCGGAAAAGACCCCGCTCACCGCCCTGGCCTGCCAGGCGCTATTCGAGCGCGTGGTGAAAAACTTCGGCGATGCCCCCGAGTACCTGAGCCAGGTGATCATCGGCGGCCGCGACGCCGGCGCCGCGCTGGTGGATGACCCGCGCGTGGCCCTGATCAGCGCCACCGGCAGCACCCGCATGGGCCGCGAAGTGGCGCCTAAGGTCGCCGCGCGCTTTGCCCGCAGCATTCTCGAGCTGGGCGGCAACAATGCCATGATCCTTGGCCCGAGCGCCGACCTGGACATGGCGGTGCGCGCCATTTTGTTCAGCGCCGTCGGCACCGCCGGCCAGCGTTGCACCACCCTGCGTCGCTTGATCGCCCATGAGTCGGTCAAAGAAGAAATTGTCACCCGCCTCAAGGCCGCCTATGCAAAAGTGCGCATCGGACATCCGCTGGAAGGCAACCTGATCGGCCCGCTGATCGACAAACACGGCTTCGACGCTATGCAGGATGCCCTGGAGCAAGCCTTGAGCGAAGGCGGCAAGGTATTCGGCGGCAAGCGCCAGCTGGAAGACAAGTACCCCAACGCTTACTACGTGTCGCCGGCCATTGTGGAAATGCCCGAGCAAAGCGATGTGGTGTGCACTGAGACCTTTGCGCCGATCCTCTACGTAGTCGGCTATACCGATTTCGCCGAAGCCCTGCGCTTGAACAACGCCGTGCCGCAGGGCCTGTCCTCGTGCATTTTCACCACCGACGTGCGTGAAGCCGAGCAGTTCATGTCTGCGGTGGGCAGTGATTGCGGCATCGCCAACGTCAACATCGGCCCCAGCGGCGCGGAGATTGGCGGCGCGTTTGGCGGTGAGAAAGAGACCGGCGGCGGGCGTGAATCGGGTTCGGATGCCTGGCGCGGCTATATGCGGCGCCAGACCAACACCGTGAACTATTCGCTGGAGTTGCCGTTGGCGCAGGGCATTACTTTCGACTGATTACTGCACGTTGGACTGAATCTGGGGAGAGGGCTTGCCCCCTCCCACATTTGATCGCACTAGCACATCAAGATGGTTGTTTGTTGGGTCTCATCGGAGTCTGGCAATGGCATTACGCGAAACATGTTTGTGGGAACACCTCACCCCCAGCCGGCCGGATCGCGCCGCGCTCAAAGGCGAGGTCAACGTGGATGTGTGCGTAATCGGCGCCGGAATCACCGGCCTGTCGGCGGCCATTCACTTGCTGGAACAGGGAAAGAGCGTCGCCGTGCTGGAGGCCCATCGCACCGGGCACGGTGGTTCGGGGCGCAATGTCGGGCTGGTCAACGCCGGCTTGTGGATTCCCCCTGACGATATCGAAGCCGGCTTCGGCGAAGCGGTGGGCAGCCAGCTCAACCGCATGTTGGGTGCGGCGCCGGCGCTGGTGTTCAGCCTGATCGACAAATACAACATCGATTGCCAACTGCGTCGCGAGGGCACGTTGCACATGGCGCATAACGCCCGTGGCGAGGCGGATCTGCGCAGTCGTGAAGAACAATGGAAGCGCCGTGGCGCGCCGGTGGAATTACTCACCGGCCAGGCGTGCGAGCAAGCCACGGGCACCAAAAAGATCGCTGCTGCGTTGCTGGATCGGCGCGCGGGGACCTTGAACCCGATGGCCTACACCAGTGGTTTGGCCAACGCCGCAATGGGGCTCGGCGGTCAGTTGTTCGACCATTCCCCGGTGACCCAACTGGAACGCCAGGGCTCGAACTGGTCGGTGCAAACCGAGCGCGGTGCGGTGCGGGCGGCACAGGTGGTGATCGCTTCCAACGCCTACACCGAAGGCGAATGGACCGAGCTGCGCCGCAACTTTTTCCCCGGTTACTACTACCAGGTCGCCTCGGCGCCTTTGAGTGACGACGCTGCGCGGCAAATCCTGCCTGGCGGTCAGGGCTCCTGGGACACCCGCCAGGTCTTGAGCAGCATCCGCCGCGATGCCGATGGCCGACTGTTGCTGGGCAGCCTGGGCAACGGCAACCAGAAACCGGCATGGTTTCTCAAGGCGTGGGCCGATCGGGTGCAGCAGCACTATTTTCCTTACCTCAAATCGGTGCAGTGGGAGTACACCTGGACCGGCTGCATTGCCTTCACACCCGACCATTTGATGCGCCTGTTCGAACCGGCCCCGGGGCTGGTGGCGGTCACTGGCTACAACGGCCGCGGCGTGACCACCGGCAGTGTGGTGGGCAAGGCGTTTGCCGACTACATCTGTCACCAGAATCCCCAGGCATTGCCGATTCCGTTTGCGCCGATGCAGCCGTTGGCGGCGGTGGGCCTGCGCAGCTGCCTGTATGAGGCAGGATTCTCGCTGTATCACGCGGGGCAGTGCTTGAGGATTGTCATCTGATCAGCGAAATACCCTTCAAATCCCTGGGTTTTCTTAGCAAGCTACTAATCTGTATTGGTGCAAGTCGTAGCAATCACGCACTGTAAATGTGCAGTTCCGTTACGCCTTGGGTTACCGCTGTAGGAACTGTCGTTTGTGGTTCTGGTTGCAGGTGGCACCGGTAGAGGTTGTACCTTTTTGGGCTTGCGGTTGCGCCTGTGCGCGCCAGGGGGTTGCACGTCCTGGCGAGCGGAGCCGAAACACCTGTAATAACAATGACACCGTGTCTTTTTGAAGAATAAAAACGTAATGGCACGAGGCTTGCTCTGAGCTTTCGGTGAAAGGTTTGAATGCAAGTTGTCGTGCCAATAATCAAAAATATCGGAGCACCACTCATGTCCCAGACGTTTTACAAGAAAGGCTTTCTTGCTCTCGCCGTTGCAGCGGCGCTGGGTGTTTCTACGTTTGTTCAAGCTGATGTGAAGATCGGCGTAGCGGGGCCGATGACCGGCGCCAACGCGTCGTTCGGTGAGCAGTATATGAAGGGTGCCCAGGCGGCGGCCGACGCCCTGAACGAGACTGGCGGTATCAACGGCGAGAAAATCGTGCTGGTAGCCGGTGACGACGCATGCGAACCCAAGCAAGCCGTGGCCGTGGCCAACCGCCTGGTGGACCAGGACAAAGTGATTGGCGTGGTCGGGCACTTCTGCTCGTCGAACACCATCCCCGCGTCTGAGGTGTACGACGAGGCCGGCGTGATCGCAATCACCCCAGGCTCCACCAACCCGCAAGTGACCGAGCGCGGCCTGGGCGCCATGTTCCGTATGTGCGGGCGTGACGACCAGCAAGGCATCGTGGCCGGCGACTACATCGTCGATGTGCTCAAGGGCAAGAAGGTCGCGGTGATCAACGACAAGGACACCTACGGTAAAGGTCTGGCCGACGCCACCTCGGCGCAGTTGACCAAGCGTGGCGTCAAGCCAGTGCTGGAAGAAGGCCTGACCCGCGGCGAGAAAGACTTCAGCGCCCTGGTCACCAAGATCCGTGCCACCGGTGCTGACGTCGTGTACTTCGGCGGCCTGCACCCGGAAGCCGGCCCGCTGGTGCGTCAGCTGCGCGAGCAGGGTCTCAAGGACGTCAAGTTCATGTCCGATGACGGTATCGTCACCGACGAGCTGGTGACCACTGCCGGTGGCGCGAAATACGTGGACGGCGTGTATATGACCTTCGGTGCCGACCCGCGTCTGCTGCCGGACAGCAAGGCCGTGGTGGAAGAGTTCCGCAAAAAGGGCTACGAGCCGGAAGGCTACACCCTGTATGCCTACGCCTCGCTCCAGGCCCTGGCCGCCGGCTTCAATGGCGCCAAATCCAACAAAGGCGAAGACGCGGCCAAGTGGCTCAAGGCCAACCCAGTCAAAACCGTGATGGGCGAGAAGAACTGGGATGCCAAAGGCGACCTGAAAGTCTCCGACTACGTGGTTTACCAGTGGGATAAAGACGGCAAATACCATCAGTTGGAAAAGCAGAAGTAATCCATGCGAGAGGGGGCTTGCCCCCGATAGCGGTGTGTCAGTCAACAGTTGTCTAGCTGACCCACCACGTCGGGGGCAAGCCCCCTCCCACATTGGGACTGCGTTGTGATTGAGATCTGACTTTTCCTCCAGAAGCGCCGCGCACCTCCGGGTGTGCAGGTGCTCACCGCGTGAGATTGCGTTATGGATGGTATTTTCCTGCAGCAACTGGTCAACGGCCTGACCCTCGGGTCGGTCTATGGCCTGATCGCCATCGGCTACACAATGGTCTATGGCATCATTGGCATGATCAACTTCGCCCACGGCGAGGTTTATATGATTTCCGCTTACCTCGCGGCGATCAGTCTGGCACTGCTGGCTTACTTCGGCATCGAATCCTTCCCGCTGCTCATTCTCGGCACCTTGATCTTTACCGTGGTCGTCACTGGCGTTTACGGGTGGGTCATCGAACGTGTCGCCTATAAACCGCTGCGCAACTCCACCCGACTGGCGCCGCTGATCAGTGCCATCGGCATCTCATTGATCCTGCAGAACTACGCACAGATCGCCCAGGGCGCCAAGCAACAAGGCGTGCCGACGCTGCTCGCCGGCGCATGGCGTGTCGATATCGGCACCGGCTTCGTGCAGCTCACCTACACCAAGGTGTTCATCCTGCTGGCGGCCTTCGCCGGCATGGCATTGCTCACCTACGTCATCAAGTACACCAAACTCGGCCGCATGTGCCGCGCCACTCAGCAAGACCGCAAGATGGCCTCGATCCTGGGGATCAACACCGACCGCGTGATCTCCTACGTGTTTGTGATCGGTGCCGCCATGGCGGCCCTGGCCGGCGTATTGATCACCCTCAACTACGGCACGTTCGACTTCTATGCCGGCTTCATCATCGGCATCAAGGCGTTTACCGCAGCGGTACTCGGCGGCATCGGCTCCCTACCTGGGGCGATGCTCGGCGGGATCATCCTCGGGATCTCCGAATCGCTGTTCTCGGGGTTGATCAACTCTGACTACAAAGACGTGTTCAGTTTCTCCCTGCTGGTGGTGATTCTGATTTTCCGTCCTCAGGGCCTGCTGGGTCGTCCGCTCGTGGCTAAGGTGTAAAACATGTCTGCTGCCAAACCCATCGATATCAAGAAAAGTGTCGTCGATACGGTCCTTGCCGGGCTGATTTCGCTGATCGTGTTCGGTCCGATCGTCGGCGTGGTCCTCGACGGCTACAGCTTCAACCTGGAACCCGCCCGTGTGGGCTTGCTGGTCGCCATTGTGATGGTCGGCCGCTTTGCCATGAGCCTGTTCCTGCAAACCCCCAAGGGCGTGAAGATCCTGCAGGGCTTCGAAAGCAGTGGCTCCGGCGTGCATGTGCTGGCACCGGACTACAAATCGCGGCTGCGCTGGATCATTCCGGCGTTGATCGTGATCGCCATCGTGTTCCCGATCTTCGCCAACAAGTACCTGCTGACCGTGGTGATCCTCGGGCTGATCTACGTGTTACTGGGCCTGGGCCTGAACATCGTGGTTGGCCTGGCCGGGCTGCTCGACCTGGGTTATGTGGCGTTCTACGCCATCGGGGCCTACGGTCTGGCGCTGGGTTACCAATACCTGGGCCTGGGCTTCTGGTCGGTGCTGCCATTGGCGGCCGTCGCGGCGGCGCTGGCGGGGTGCATCCTCGGCTTCCCGGTGTTGCGCATGCACGGCGACTACCTGGCCATCGTGACCCTGGGCTTCGGTGAAATCATCCGGCTGGTGCTCAATAACTGGCTGTCGTTCACCGGCGGCCCGAACGGCATGCCCGTGCCGTCGCCGACCTTTCTGGGTCTGGAGTTCGGGCGCAGAGCGAAGGAGGGCGGGATACCGTTCCACGAGTTCTTCGGCATCGATTACAACCCCAACATCAAGTTCATGTTCATCTATATCGTGCTGTTTTTGGTGGTGCTGGCTGTGCTGTACATCAAGCACCGCCTCACGCGCATGCCGGTGGGCCGCGCCTGGGAAGCCCTGCGCGAAGATGAGATTGCTTGCCGCTCCATGGGCCTGAACCACGTGCTGGTCAAGCTCTCGGCGTTCACCATTGGCGCCTCGACGGCCGGTTTGGCCGGGGTGTTCTTTGCCAGCTATCAGGGGTTCGTCAACCCGTCGTCGTTCACCTTCTTCGAGTCGGCGCTGATCCTGGCCATTGTGGTGTTGGGCGGTATGGGCTCGACGGTGGGCGTAGTGATCGCGGCGTTCGTGTTGACCGTGGCGCCGGAACTGCTGCGCAGTTTCTCCGAGTACCGTGTATTGCTGTTCGGGGTGTTGATGGTGGTGATGATGATCTGGCGACCGCGCGGTTTGATCCGCATCAGCCGTACCGGCGTGACACCACGTAAAGGAGTGGCGCCATGAGCAAGGAAGTTGTGCTTTGCGTGGAACACCTGATGATGCACTTCGGTGGCATCAAGGCCTTGAGCGATGTGAGCCTCAAGGTCGAACGCAACTCGATCTTCGCCCTGATCGGCCCCAACGGCGCCGGCAAGACCACGGTGTTCAACTGCCTCACCGGTTTCTACAAAGCCAGTGGCGGCAAGATCGAGCTCAACGTGCGGGGCAAGCAGACCAATGTGATCCAACTGCTGGGCGAGCGCTTCCAGGCTACCGATTTTGTATCGCCGAAAAGCTTCCTCAGCCGCGTCTACTACAAGATGTTCGGCGGCACCCACTTGGTGAACCGGGCGGGGCTGGCGCGTACGTTCCAGAACATTCGCCTGTTCAAGGAAATGTCCGTAGTGGAAAACCTGCTGGTGGCCCAGCACATGTGGGTCAACCGCAATATGTTGGCGGGCATCCTTAACACCAAGGCGTATCGCAAAGCCGAGAGTGATGCCCTCGACCACGCGTTTTACTGGCTGGAAGTGGTGGACTTGGTGGACTGCGCCAACCGTCTGGCCGGCGAGCTTTCCTACGGCCAGCAGCGGCGCCTGGAAATCGCCCGGGCCATGTGCACCCGGCCGCAGATCATCTGCCTGGACGAGCCGGCGGCGGGCCTCAACCCCCAGGAAACCGAAGCCCTCAGCGCGATGATTCGCCTGTTGCGCGACGAACACGACCTGACGGTGGTGCTGATCGAACACGACATGGGCATGGTGATGAATATTTCCGACCACATCGTGGTGCTGGACCACGGCAACGTGATCGCCGAAGGCGGGCCGGATGCGATCCGCAACGACCCGAAAGTGATCGCCGCTTACCTGGGCGCTGACGAAGAGGAGCTGGTATGAGTGCACCTATCCTCGAAATGAAGGAACTGGACGTGTTCTACGGCCCGATCCAGGCCCTGAAAAAAGTCTCGCTGCACATCAATGAAGGCGAAACCGTCAGCCTGATCGGCTCCAACGGTGCGGGTAAGTCCACACTGTTGATGTCGATCTTCGGCCAGCCTCGGGCCGAGTCCGGGCAGATCCTCTACAACGGCGTCGACATTACCCACAAGTCGTCCCACTACATCGCCTCCAACGGCATCGCGCAGTCGCCGGAAGGGCGGCGGGTGTTCCCCGACATGACCGTCGAGGAAAACCTGCTGATGGGCACCATCCCGATCGGCGACAAGTTCGCCAGCGAAGACATGCAGCGCATGTTCGAGCTGTTCCCGCGCCTCAAGGAGCGGCGTAACCAGCGCGCCATGACCATGTCCGGCGGCGAGCAGCAAATGCTCGCCATCGCCCGTGCGTTGATGAGCCGGCCCAAGTTGTTGCTGCTGGATGAACCGAGCCTGGGGCTGGCGCCGATTGTGGTGAAGCAGATCTTTTCCACCCTGCGCGAATTGGCGGCTACCGGGATGACGATCTTCCTGGTGGAACAGAACGCCAACCACGCGTTGCGTCTGTCGGACCGCGCCTATGTGATGGTCAACGGTGAGATTCGCCTGACCGGCACCGGCAAGGAGCTGTTAGTGAACGAGGAAGTGCGCAACGCCTATCTCGGCGGGCACTGAGTACGTGGGGGAGGGGGCAAGCCCCTCCCCCGCATTTCTTTTGAGTGATCCACAAGGCTGATCCAAATTGTGGAAAACAAATCCAGCCTCCCTCCAAAGCGCGACATATAGCCGCCGCAAATCGCTGTTTTGTCACAGTTTTGACTTGTCCCCATCCACTGTGGAACCGGCTGTGGGTAACGTGGGAGTAGCTGGCTGAAAGCCTCTGTTTCCGGGGCTTGTAGCCTGGTGGTTGTTTTTTGAGTAGTGGTTTTTTTGGGAGCGTTCGAGGGGTTTGTCAACCTGTTTAAAGACACAGGTATATGACCGAATTATGTCCGTTAAGCCTGTGGATAAGTCTGTGATTAAACTCTGGAAAGACCTCCGCAGAGGCCGAAATAACTGGCCTGGAGCCATCGCGCGGATTTTTCAGCGTGTGTCGGGGCTACATAGGCCTCGCTGAAGGTCAAGCAAAATACTTTCCGAAACAGCCCGCAGCCCTTGTATACAGCGGGTTTGGTCGGTTTGCACTTGCCCCCAAAGCCTGTGGGCGCAGCTGTGGATAACCTGCGTGCATATGGCTACAGGCTGCGCAGTACAAGGGTTTGAGCCAAGTGATCATAAAATAACCAGTCGTGCCGCAGTGCGTGCGCTTAGCGGTTGCCGCAACGGCGGTGGACGGGCATTCTGCTGGCTGATTTTTACCCGTCGCTCGCAAGGAGAACACCATGTCCGACACGCTGTTTATTACTGGCGCCACTTCAGGTTTCGGCGAAGCCTGTGCTCGTCGCTTCGCCCAGGCTGGCTGGAAACTGGTGCTCACTGGCCGGCGTGCCGAGCGTTTGAATGCGCTGGTGGAAGAACTTTCCAAGCAGACCGAAGTGCATGGCCTGGTGGTGGACGTGCGTGATCGCAAGGGCATGGAAGACGCGATCGCTAACCTGCCGCCGTCGTTCGCCACCCTGCGCGGCTTGATCAACAACGCCGGCCTGGCGGTGGGCACCGACCCGGCGCCCAAGTGCAACCTGGACGACTGGGAAACCATGGTCGACACCAATATCAAAGGCCTGCTGACCACCACCCATCTGCTGCTGCCACGTTTGATCGCCCATGGTCGTGGCGCGGGCATCATCAACCTGGGCTCCATCGCCGGCAGCTACCCATACCCGGGCAGCCATGTGTACGGCGGCTCCAAGGCGTTCGTCAAACAGTTCTCCCTGAACCTGCGCTGCGACCTGCAAGGCACCGGCGTGCGCGTGACCAACATCGAGCCGGGCCTGTGCGAAAGCGAGTTCTCCCTGGTACGTTTTGGCGGTGACCAGGCGCGATACGACGCCACCTACGCCGGCGCCGAGCCGATTCAGCCCCAGGACATCGCCGACACCATTTTCTGGGTGCTTAACACCCCGGCGCACGTGAACATCAACCGCTTGGAACTGATGCCGGTGAGCCAGAGCTGGGCGGGGTTTGCGATTGAGCGAGGGGGCAAGTAAGGCTTTAGACCGGGTCGCTGCCATCGGGGGCAAGCCCCCTCCCACACTCGACCGTGTACAACTGTGGGAGGGGGCTTGCCCCCGATGGCGTCAAACCGGCCAAAACACGACATAAGGTACACTCCCTGCCTGAAAGCCCCTCCGCATCGTGCGGATTCAGGGTTTTGACGGGAGGAAATGTGAGTAACCGAGGTGAGCAGGCACTGCTCAAACAATCGACGATTCTGATGTTCGCAGTCGCGATCGCCGGGATTGTCACGGGTGTGATATCCGGCGCCCAATCCATTCTGTTCGACGGCTTTTTCTCGCTGATCGCCACCGCCATCAAGGTGCTGATGCTGATCACGGCCAAGCTGATCGCCAAGAAAAGCAACGAGCGTTTCCAATTTGGCTACTGGCACCTGGAACCCATGGTGCTGCTGATCGAAGGCAGTTTCCTGCTGCTGATCGCTATCTATGCGTTTCTCAACGGTGTGTTCGGCATTATCAATGGCGGGCGTGAGATCGAGTTGGGGCTGGTGATCATCTATGCGGCGGTGTTTACCGTTGTTGAATTCGCTTACTTCTTCTATGTGCGCTACCGCAATCGCAAGCTCAAATCATCGCTGATCCAGTTCGACAACATCAGTTGGCTGGTGGACGCGATGCTGTCGGTGGGGCTGCTGATCAGCTTTCTGGCCGCGCTGTTGCTCAAGTCCCAGGGCTATGGCGAATGGGCGGTGTATGTCGACCCCATGATCCTGATCCTGCTGGCCCTGAGCATGCTGGCGCCGGCGTTCAAGATCCTGCGCCCGGCGTTGCGCGACGTGCTGGGGATTGCCCCGGATCATCTGGACGACAAGGTCCGCGAGGTAATGGACGCCGCGACGGCGAGACATGGTTTCGAAGAGTACGTGTCGTACGTGCAGAAGCATGGACGCGCTCGGTTTATCGAAATCCATGTGGTGTTGCCAGCGGATTACCCGGTGGATAACGTTGCGACCCTCGACGGACTGCGCGAAGAGATATCCACAGGGCTCGGCACGCCGGATGCGGCGCGCTGGTTGACGATCAGCTTTACCGCAGATCGTAAGTGGATTGCGTAAGGCCCTGGTAGCAGGTCGCCAAGTGATACGGCGTGGTCGACGGCATGTCCCGTCGGCTCACGGCGCCGTTGGCATCCAGGCATTCGTGCCAGCCTTTGTCGTGCAGGAAGTGCTGCTGCAGCGCCAGCAATTGGCGTTGCAACACGGCCTGGCTGTTGGGGCGCAGAGTCAGCGCGCGCAGGTATTCGGCCTGGGCCCAAATGCGTTGGGTGCCGTCGCGCACGCTGCCATCGAGGGCAAGCATGCCGCTGACCGCGCCGGTCACGTTATCTACACCCTTGAGTTCGGCATAGGCAAACGCCCGCGTCAGTGAGGCGTGCAACGGCGTACCGCGCAGCACATCCGACGATTCCAGCAAAAAGAACCATTCGAACTGGTGCCCGGGCTCAAACCAGTTATCCACAGCATTCAGCGGTTTTTCCATCATCACGTCGTGCTGGCGGTCGATGAAGCGCTTTTGCATAGCGGTTGCCAGGCTGAGCAGAGCGGCTTGCACGGCGGCGTCCTCACGCACCGCGAGGGTGGCCAGAAAGCCTTCGGCCAAATGCATCAACGGGTTCTGCAGCGGGCCGGAATCGAGCGACGACCAGTTGCGCTCCAGTACGGCTTCGTACAGGCCGTCATCTATGGCGAAGCGTTGCGCGACGACTTCCAGGGCCGCGTTGAGTACCGATTCCACCAACGGTTCGCGCACCTTGGCCCAGTAATGGGCACAGGCGAAGATGATGAATGCGTGGGTGTAGAGGTCTTTGCGCATGTCCAGCGGCTGGCCGGCGGGGTCGATGCTGTAGAACCAGCCGCCGTGTTCGGCGTCGTGGAAGTGCCGCTGCAAGGAGCGAAACAACGCCGCTGCCCGCACTTGGGCAAACTCGGCATCGGGTTGGCCGATCAGGCTGGCGAACAGATACAACTGCCGGGCGCAGGCCATGGCGCGGTAGCGTTGCGGCGGTAAAGGATGGTGATCGGCGTCCAGCGCCTCGTAAGGCAACGCCAGCTCGGCATTCCAGCCTGGGCCCTGCCATAGCGGCACGATCAGGTCATGGAAGTGGGTGAGCACGGTGTTCAAAGAGGGTTGGGAAGCGCTGGGCATTGGCTGGCGTCGTCACGGCAGAGGTGTAGGCGCGCATGGTAGCAGGCTTGGGTTCTGTGGTGTCTGTGGCACAGCTATCGGGGGCAAGCCCCCTCCCACCTTTTGATAGCAATGCAGCCAAATGTGGGAAGGGGCATGCCCCCGATGAGGCCTTTAGCCGCACTACCAATCAGCCCGCCAGCAACCAGGTCTCTCATACCTTTTGATAGCAATGCAGCCAAATGTGGGAGGGGGCTTGCCCCCGATGAGGCCTTCAGCCGCACTGCCAATCAGCCCGCCAGCAACCAGGCCTCTCATACCTTTTGATAGCAATGCAGCCAAATGTGGGAGGGGGCTTGCCCCCGATGAGGCCTTTAGCCGCGCTGTAAATCAGCCCGCCAGCCACCAGACCCCTTCCACCGTTTGATAGCGCTGCAGCCAAATGTGGGAGGGGGCTTGCCCCCGATGAGGCCTTTAGCCGCGCTGCCAATCAGCCCGCCAGCAACCAGGCCTCTCATACCTTTTGATAGCAATGCAGCCAAATGTGGGAGGGGGCTTGCCCCCGATGAGGCCTTCAGCCGCGCTGCCAGTCAGCCCGCCAGCAACCAGACCCCAGTCGCCGCCGAAGCCGCCCCGGCCACTCGCACCAATGGCGCCGCTGCCGCCGGCAGGAAGCGCACCAGTGCATAACCGGCTGCGTGCAGTGCTGCCGTCGCGCCGACAAAACCGGCGGCGTATGCCCAAGGGCTGGACATCTCCGGCAGTTCCAGGCCATGGGCCACACCGTGAAACAGCGCAAACAACGCCGTGGCGCCCATCGCCATCAACAGCGGCGGCCGCACCGCCAGCGCCACGGCCAGGCCCAGGGCCAGCACCGAGGCGGCAATCCCGTTTTCCAGCGCCGGCAGCGCCAGGCCTTCGAAACCCAGCAAGCCGCCGATCAGCATCGTGCCCACAAACGTGCACGGCAGCGCCCAGCGCGCGGCGCCTTTTTGCTGGGCGGCCCACAAGCCCACCGCCAGCATGGCCAGCAAATGATCGAGGCCGCCCAAGGGGTGGCTGATACCGGCCACCAGGCCGTTATCGCCGTGGCCGGGATGGGCGAAGGCCAGCGCCGGAGCGAGAAGCAGGGCAGCGGTGGCAAAGAGTTTGTTGAGGCTCATAACTAGCTTCCTTGAAGAGAGATCAGGCGGCGGTCAGCAGACCCTGGCGTTCGATAAAGGCCACGATGTCGTCCAGGCCGACCCCGGTTTTTTGGTTGCTGAACACAAAGGGTTTACCGTTGCGCATGCGCTGGGTGTCGCTGTTCATCAGTTCCAGCGAGGCGCCGACCAAGGGGGCGAGGTCGATCTTGTTGATCACCAGCAGGTCGGATTTGCAGATGCCCGGGCCGCCTTTGCGCGGCAGCTTGTCGCCGGCGGACACATCGATCACGTAGATGGTCAGGTCCGACAGTTCCGGGCTGAAGGTCGCCGACAAGTTATCCCCACCGGATTCCACCAGGATCAGGTCCAAGCCGGGGAAGCGGCGGTTGAGTTGATCCACCGCTTCGAGGTTGATGGAGGCGTCTTCACGAATCGCCGTGTGCGGGCAGCCGCCGGTTTCCACGCCGATGATGCGCTCGGGCGCCAAAGCCTGGTTGCGCACCAGAAAATCGGCGTCTTCGCGGGTGTAGATGTCGTTGGTGACCACCGCCAGGTTGTAGCGATCGCGCAGGGCGAGGCACAGGGCCAGGGTCAGGGCGGTCTTGCCGGAGCCTACCGGGCCGCCAATGCCGACGCGCAAGGGTTGTGTGTGCATGTGCTTCTCCGAAGTAAAGGGCGCCAAAATTAAAAGAACCTATGAACGAAACAGGCGGCTGTACTGGCGCTCGTGGGCCATGCACGCCAGGGACAGGCCAAACGCGGCGCTGCCGCAATGGTCGGGGTCGATGCGACTGGCGTCCTGCTGGGCTTGTTGCAACAGCGGCAGCAGTTCGCTGGTCAGGCGCTGGGCAGCTTGCTGGCCCAGGGGCAGGGTTTTCATCAGCACGGCCAATTGGTTTTCCAGCCAGCTCCACAGCCACGCGGCGAGGGCGTCTTCGGCGCTGATGCTCCAGGCGCGCGCGGCCAACGCCCAGCCAAGGGCCAGGTGTGGTTCGCTGAGGTGGTCGAGAAAGTGACGTGCGGCGGCGTCCAGTTCGGGCAATCCGTTGAGCAGTTGTTGCAGGGAATAGCCCATCTGCCGACTTTCTTGATACAGCTCGCGAGTCTCACGGCTGGCGCGGTGTTCTTCGCACAATTGCGTCAGCCGCGTCCAATCCTGAGCGGCGGCCGCCCGGCAGTGGGCGAGCAGCAAAGGCGCTTCGAAGCGCGCCAGGTTGAGCAGCAACTGGTCGCCGATCCAACGCCTGGCGCTGGCCGCATCGCAGACGCGGCCGTTCTCCACGGCCATCTCCAGGCCCTGGGAATAGCTGTAGCCGCCAATCGGCAATTGCGGACTGGCCAGACGCAGCAACGCCCAAGCTGGGTTCATAGACGCACGCCGAACTGATGCAGCTTGGGCGGGTAGTTGAAGTCTTCATCGCCATGGCGCGAGTGGTGATGGCCGCCGCCGTAGGCACCGTGCTCCGGTTGAAAGGGCGCCTCGATGGTTTCGGTGTGGGCGCCCAGTTGTTCGAGCATGGCCTTGAGCACGTAGTCATCGAGCAGGCGCAACCAACCATCCCCGACCTGCAGCGCCACATGGCGGTTGCCCAGGTGATAGGCGGCGCGGGTCAGCTCATAAGCGCTGCTGCAGGTGACGTGCAGCAGCTGTTCAGGGCGTGCAGTGACGCGTACGACACGTCCGTCTTCCGCCTGTAGGCATTCGCCATCGTGCAGCGGCGGCTGGCCACGCTCCAGAAACAGGCCGACGTCTTCACCATCGGCACTGAAACAGCGCAGGCGGCTTTTGCTGCGCGCTTCGAAATTCAGCTGCAATTCAGCGGCCCAGAGGGCTTGGGGGGCAATTCGGCGATGGATCACCAGCATCAGAAAGCTTCCAGCTAGGGGCAATGAACCAGCTAGAGCAAGGGCCTTGCCAACCCCGCAAAAGCGTAGGAATTACCTGTAGGTGGGGAGGCGGCTGCCACCGAATGGGGCAGTGCTGTGCGCAGGGAGCGCCTCAATATGGTGCGTCTGCCGGTGGCTTGCCCCGGACATGGGCGCTTTGGGATTTTTCCTACGACATCTCGGGATTCGGCGCTCAGCGCGCTACACGGCCGGTGATTAGGCTCTGCGCCGTGTTTAATCCGCTGCGATGTTCATCATGTTTAAGTCATTTTTATGTTCGTTTTTTATCGGCTTGTCGTTTGTTGTGTCGTCGGCTTCAGCCAACTATCAACCGCGTCCGACCCTCGGCGCGTCACTGCAAAGCCTGCCGTCTGCCTCGATTACCAATGTGATCGACCGGGCCCATGAATTGTTGGGCACACCTTATAAGTGGGGCGGCATGTCGGTGGAGCAAGGCTTCGATTGCAGCAGCTTGCTGGTCTACCTGTTCAAGACCCAAGCCAATATCCAGATCCCACGCACCACGGCGGCGATGCACCGTTCAACGGCCGCCACCATCCAGCGCAACGCCCTCAAACCCGGCGATGCGGTGTTTTTCAAGGGCAATGGTCGCGGGCAAGTCAGTCACGTAGGGCTTTACATTGGCGAGGGCAAATTCATTCACTCGCCCCGTACCGGCAAGAACGTACGCATCGACTCGTTGAGCAACAGTTATTGGAACAAGCACTACACCACCGCCAAGCGTTTCCACGCGGCGGGTTGATTGGTCTACTCGGTGCTGCCCAGCCCTTGCCAGTGCTTGAGGCCGATAAAGATAAAGCGCAGCTGTTGAGTGATCTTCGCCTGGGGCGTGAGGTGGGCCGGCAGAGCCTGGGCCGGAGGGTCGATGATATCGGGCAGGGTGGCGAACACGCTCTTGACGATCAGGTCGGCCATCACATGCAAGCCTTCGGCATTCAGGTGTTGCAGCTTTGGCATCAGCGTCAGGTCGGCCGCCAGGTCGCGGGTAATGTCTTCGCGCAGTGCGGCGATGGCCTGACGCACGGCGAGGCAGCCGCCATATTGCTCGCGGGCC
This sequence comes from Pseudomonas rhodesiae, assembly GCF_007858255.1. Classification (GTDB taxonomy): domain Bacteria; phylum Pseudomonadota; class Gammaproteobacteria; order Pseudomonadales; family Pseudomonadaceae; genus Aquipseudomonas; species Aquipseudomonas rhodesiae. Next base: position 386,759 of record NZ_VFEU01000001.1, read on the forward strand.
AGAAACAGGAATTGCGAGCGATTGGCCGACACCACATCGAGAAAGATGCGTACGGAGGCATCAATGATGCCGCCCATGACGAATTCGTTATGGCGCACCAGGCGAATGGTGGCGCGGAAGGTCTGGCCGACTTCGCTGACCAGCACCAGGCCCAGTTGATCCATATCGGCAAAGTGTCGATAGAAACCGGTGGGGACAATGCCGGCCGTCTTGGCCACTTCGCGCAGGCTCAAGCTGCCAAACCCACGGCCGCACTCCATCAGATGACGAGCAGCGTCCATCAGGGCAAGGCGGGTCTGTTGCTTTTGTTCGGCACGGGGCAGCATGGGCGGGCGGGCTTTGTGGACAAGTACAGCGACGCACTCTAGCAAAACCGCTTGATCGGCGTCGAACTTGGCGGGGTCAGTGGCGAGACAGGTTCTGCAGAAAGTCAAAAGCCCGATCGGCGGATCGGGCTTTTTTCTGGGCCACCACAGGCTCAGCTCTGTGCTTGATGCATTTCTTCCAGGCGGTCGGCACCACCTTCGGCAACGGCATTGCGTTCCAGCAGACGATCAGCACCACCTTCGGCAACACCTTCAGTGTAGGTGCGTTTGTTGGCACGGTCGGAACCACCTTCGGCCACTGCGTTGCGCTCCATCAAACGATCCGCGCCGCCTTCGACCAAACCTTTTTCTTGCAGACGATTAAAGCCATTTTCAGCAACGGCGCCTTTGGCGTAGTCGCGGTTCTCTTCTTCTTGCGAACCGCTGCGTGCCAGGGTTTGGCTGGTCTGCACGGCTTGGGCTTTATTTTGTGGGATCGCTTGTTCGGCAGCTGGCAGGGCGAAAGCGCTCGAAGCCAGGACAGATAACAGGGCGGTAGCGAGTATTTGGCGTTTCATGATCAGTTGCTCCTTGGGAGGGCGATAAAGTGGGTACGTGGCTAATGCTACTCTCGATAAGTCGATATAAAAGTTCATAAACACAATGGTAATAATCAACAGAATTGATTGTTCCCGCCGAAGGCTCTAGATCGCGCCTCTCAAGCACGCGGTTTTGCACCGTGGTGGGTATTTTCGACACGTTGGCGGGTAACATTGGTGCGCCATCGATGGTAGAAACTGTCGGTCCGGTCAGGAAAACCAGTGTTTTGCGCGACTTCTCGCCCTTAAAACGCGATCAGGTTAAACCCGTGGGCGGTTTGCCAGTCGTAGTCTTGTAAGCTGTTCTAAAGGCTGTCACCCAGCCGGTCGTATTCAGGAGTTCTGTGCAATGACGCGCACTCGTAAAGTCGTGGTTTGGAGCTGCGCCAGCTTCGTCGTGTTAATCGCTGCGGTAGTGCTGTTTCTAGTGTTTTTTGATTGGAACCGCATCAAACCGCCCCTCAATGCCAAAGCGTCCGAAGAGCTGCATCGCCCGTTTGCCATCAATGGCAACCTTGCCGTGAAGTGGCAGCGCGAGCCCGACGAAGGCGGCTGGCGCGCCTGGGTGCCGTGGCCCCATGTGATTGCCGAAGACCTGACCCTGGGCAACCCCGACTGGTCGAAAAAGCCGCAGATGGTCACCCTCAAAAAAGTGGAGCTGCGCATTTCGCCCCTGGCATTGTTGGCGCAACGGGTGGTTATCCCACGTATCGACCTCACTGAGCCGAGTGCCGAGTTGCAGCGCCTGGCCGATGGCCGCGCCAACTGGACCTTCACGTTCGACCCTAAAGACCCCGACGCCGAGCCCTCCAATTGGGTGGTGGACATTGGTGCCATCGGGTTCGACAAAGGCCATGTGACCCTCGACGATCAAACCCTCAAAACCCAGCTCGACGTGATCATCGACCTGTTGGGCAAACCCATTCCCTTCGGCGAAATCGTCGGCGATGCCGATGCCAAAAAAGCCTTGGAAAAAGGCTCGGCTCCTCAGGACTACGTGTTCGCCCTCAAGGTCAAAGGCCAGTACCACGGCCAGAAGCTCGACGGTGCCGGCAAAATCGGCGGGCTCTTGGCTCTGCAGGACGCAAACAAACCGTTTCCGCTGCAAGCTCAGGTCAAGATCGCCGACACCAGCATCGCCCTGGCCGGCACGCTGACCGACCCTCTTAACCTTGGCGCCCTTGACCTGCGCCTCAAGCTCGCCGGCACCAGCTTGAGCAACCTGTACCCGCTGACCGGCGTGACCTTGCCCGATTCACCGGCGTACGCTACCGACGGTCACCTGATCGCCAAGCTGCACGACGCCAGTGGTGCGTCGTTTCGCTACGATAACTTCAACGGCAAGATCGGCAACAGTGATATCCACGGCGACCTGGCCTATGTCGCCAGCCAGCCAAGGCCCAAACTCAGCGGTACGCTGGTGTCCAACCAGTTGCTGATGACCGACCTCGCGCCCCTGATCGGCGCCGATTCCAATGCCAAGCAAAAGGCCCGTGGCGGTGACAGCAAGCAGCCGGCGACCAAGGTGCTGCCGGTGGAAGAGTTCCGCACCGAGCGCTGGCGCGACATGGACGCCGATGTGGAATTCACCGGTAAGCGCATCGTGCACAGCGCCGACTTGCCTTTCACCGACCTCTACACGCACCTGGTGCTCAACGATGGCGAACTGAGCCTGGAACCCCTGCGTTTCGGCGTGGCCGGCGGCAAGCTCGATGCGCAGATTCGCTTGAATGGCCGCACCACGCCAATGGAAGGTCGCGCCCGGCTCACCGCGCGCAACTTCAAGCTCAAGCAACTGTTCCCCAGCTTCGAACCGATGAAAACCAGCTTCGGCGAACTCAACGGCGATGCGGATATTTCCGGGCGCGGCAACTCCGTCGCGGCGCTGCTGGGCACCTCTAACGGTGATCTGAAGATGCTGATCAACGACGGCGCCATCAGCCGTGGCCTGATGGAAATCGCCGGCCTCAACGTGGGCAATTACGTAGTGGGGCGCCTGTTCGGCGACAAGGAAGTAAAGATCAACTGCGCGGCGGCGGACTTCGGCGTCAAGAGCGGCTTGGCCACCACGCGGCTGTTCGTGTTCGACACCGAGAACGCGATCATCTATGTCGACGGCACGGCCAACATGGCCACGGAGCAGTTGGACCTGACCATCACCCCTGAGTCCAAAGGCTTTCGCCTGTTCTCCCTGCGCTCGCCGCTGTACGTCAACGGCCCATTTATCAAGCCCAACGCGGGCGTCAAAGCCATTCCCCTGGCCCTGCGCGGTGCAGGCATGGTGGCACTCGGTGTGATCGCCGGCCCGGCCGCCGGTCTGCTCGCCCTGGTGGCCCCGAGCGGTGACGCGCCGAACCAGTGTGCGCCGTTGTTGCAGCAGATGAAGGAAGGCAAGGCGCCGAAGACGGTGAAGGGGTGACGTGACGCACGTTGAATAAGTGGGAGCAGGCAGGCCCTCTGCCACACAAACAAAAGGGGAGCTGACTGATCAGCTCCCCTTTTGTTTGTGTGGCGTTTTACAGGCTTTCGAGAATATCCGCCATGTCGTCCGCGTGCTCTTCTTCCTGGGCCAGGATGTCTTCGAAGATGCGGCGGGTGGTCGGGTCTTTGTCGCCGATGTATTGGATGATCTCGCGGTAGCTGTCTACGGCGATGCGCTCGGCCACCAGGTCTTCGTAGACCATTTCTTTGAGGGTGTTGCCCGCCACGTATTGCGCGTGGGAGTTCTTCGACAGCAGGTCGGGGTTGAACTCCGGTTCACCGCCCAATTGCACAATGCGCTCGGCGAGTTTGTCGGCGTGTTCGGCTTCCTGGGTGGCGTGTTCGAGGAATTCCTGCGCGGCGACGGCGGCTTTGATGCCGCTGGCCATGAAGTAGTGGCGCTTGTAACGCAGCACGCACACCAGTTCAGTGGCGAGGGACGCGTTGAGCAGGCGAATGATTTCTTCGCGGTCAGCGTCATAGCCCTCGGTCACGGCACCGTTTTCGACGTTCTGGCGGGCGCGGCTGCGCAGGGTGGCAACGTCGGTCAAGTTTGCTTCAGTCATCTCAATCTCCTGGGGCTAATCCGGGTTACGCCACGCTCTGTCGGCGTGATCGCTACAAGTTGTGAGTGCCGGGCGAGGCAAAAAGTTTTATCGGATTTGGCGCTGGCGTCATCAGCCGGACTTGCAGTTGGGCTAGGCTGCACGGCATCCAAGTATTTTCGAGGACGTTCGCTTCATGCCGCAGTCGTTAGCCACACGTTATCCGTTGGTACTGGTGCCCGGCATGCTGGGGTTCGTGCGTATCGGGCTGTTCCCCTATTGGTACGGCATCGTCCCGGCCCTGCGCGCGGGTGGGGCGCAAGTCTTCCCGGTGCAGGTGGCGCCGTTGGATTCCAACGAGGTGCGCGGCGAGCAATTGCTGGTGCAGATCGAGCGCATCCGCCGCGAGACCGGCGCAGAGAAGGTCAACCTGATCGGCCATAGCCAGGGCTCGCTCACCGCACGCTATGCGGCGGCCAAACGGCCGGAGTGGGTGGCGTCGGTGACGTCGGTGGCTGGGCCCAATCACGGCTCGGAACTGGCCGACTACTTCCACACCCATTACCCCATCGACAGCGTCAAGGGGCGGCTGGTGAGCGCGTTGTTGCACCTGGTGGCCTGGCTAATGGGCCTGCTGGAAACCGGCTATCGGGGCCCGCGCTTCAAGGCGGACTTGCAGGCGTCGCATCAGTCCCTGACCAGTGCCGGCGTGGCGCTGTTCAATCGCCAATACCCCCAGGGGCTGCCCGACAGCTGGGGCGGTCAGGGCGCGGCGCAGGTCAACGGCGTGCGTTATTACTCATGGTCCGGCACCTTGCAGCCAGGCAAGACCGACCGCGGGCGCAACCTGTTCGATGGCACCCACCGCAGTTGCCGCCTGTTCGCCCGCAGTTTCGTACAGGAGAAAGGCCAGTGCGATGGCATGGTCGGGCGATACAGTTCGCACCTGGGCGTGGTGATTGGCGACGACTATGCGCTGGACCACTTCGACATCGTCAATCAGTCCCTGGGCCTGGTGGGCAAGGGCGCCGAGCCGATCCGCCTGTTTGTCGAGCACGCACGACGCTTGAAGGACGCCGGGGTTTAGGCGGATCGACGCACCGGTGTGGTCCAGCGTTCCGACAGAACCACGCCGCCCAGGGTCAGCAACCCACCCACCAAGTGATACAACGCCAGTTCTTCCTTGAGCACCGCCGCCGCAATGAGTGCGGTGATCAACGGCAGCAGGTTGAAAAACAGCGTGGTGCGGCTCGGCCCGAGGGTTTTGACCGAATGCATCCACGCCAGCGGTGCGAGCATCGACGCCAGCACGCAGGCGTACAGCACCAACGGAATATTCGCCCAGCCCAGGCCGGCCTTTGCGGAGAACAGGTACAGCGGCAACAGCACCACCACCGCCACCAGTATCTGCAAATACAACAACACCAACGGCGGCAGGCGCAGCTGCCATTTTTTCAGCAGCGTGCTGTAGACCGCGTAGGCCAGGGTGGCCACCAGCATCATCGCGTCGCCCAGGTTGACCCCATGTTGCAGCAGGGCGCCGAGGCTGCCGGCCGACACCACTACCGCCACCCCGGCAAACGACAGCACCGCACCGGTGAGCGCGCCGAAGGTCAGGCGCTGGCCGAGGCTGATAATGGCGGCGGTCAACGCCATCAACGGCATCAGCGACAGAATGATGCCCATATTGGTGGCGCTGGTCAGCGACGCGGCGTAATACGCCAGGCTCTGGTACACCGCCATGCCTAGTACGCCGAGGATGCAGACCTTGCCCAGGTTGGGGCGGATGGTCGGCCAATGAGCGATCACCGGTTTGAGCATGAACGGGGTAAACAGCAGGGCCGCCAGCAGCCAGCGGTAGAAACCGATTTCGGCAGGGAAGATCGAACCCACGGCCAATTTGTTGACCACGGTGTTGCCGGCCCAGATAAAGATGGCCAGCAAGGGATAAGCGTATTGCATGACAGCGCCGCATGGATGAATGAGCGGGGATTATCCTCTCTCAGCGCCGGAAGGTGTAACAAGGTTTGACTACACTCTCCACAGGCCGTGCCCTCCGCATGGTAACCGGGAGAAAACTCCATGAAGATGCTGCGTATTCCGTTGTTGATGATGGGCCTGCTGATGTGTGCCGAGGGCTTTGCCGCCACCGCCCAGCAGACCAAGATGACCACCTGCAACGCCGAAGCCACCACCAAGACGCTCAAGGGCGATGAGCGCAAGGCGTTTATGAAAACCTGCCTGTCGGCCCCGGCCGCCAACGATGCCAAGACGCTGACGCCGCAGCAGCAGAAAATGAAGGATTGCAACGCGTCGGCGAAGACCAAGGCGCTGACCGGTGATGCGCGCAAGACCTTTATGAGTAGCTGCCTCAAGGGCAGTTGAGTAGGCGACTCCTCTTGGGCGACTCATCGACTTGCCCCCGATAACGGTGTATCAGTCAGCTCTTGCGTCCACTGATGCACCGCAATCGGCGGCAAGCCCCTTCCCACGCTTGATCGCACTCGCTTGATTCCCTTAAGGCTGGCAGACTGCCCATCCTTTAACGCCGTTCGTTTTGAGGCTGTATGCCAACGTTTTCTCAGCGTCATATGTTGTTGCTGGCCAGCTACATCATTATTTTTGGCGGATTGCTGCTGGTATTGCCGCTCAAGTTGCTACCCAGCCTGCTGGCCGGTCTGTTGGTCTACGAACTGGTCAACATGCTCACCCCTCAACTGCAACGGCTGATCGAAGGCCGGCGCGCGCGCTGGCTGGCGGTGGCCTTGCTGGGCACCGTGATCGTCAGCGTGCTGACGCTGATCTTTGCCGGCGCTATCAGCTTCCTGCTCCACGAAGCGGAAAACCCTGGCGCTTCCCTCGACAAGTTCATGGGCGTGGTCGATCGTGCGCGCGGCCAACTGCCGCCGTTCCTCGACGCCTACCTGCCCGCCAGCGCCGCCGAGTTCCGCGTGGCCATCGGCGACTGGCTGAGCAAGCACCTGAGCGAACTGCAACTGGTGGGCAAAGACGCGGCGCACATGTTCGTGACACTGCTGATCGGCATGGTGCTCGGCGCGATCATTGCCCTGCAACGCATTCCCGACCTGACCAAGCGCAAGCCCCTGGCCGCAGCGTTGTTCGACCGCCTGCACCTGCTGGTCCAGGCGTTTCGCAATATCGTCTTCGCGCAAATCAAAATCGCCGCCCTCAACACCGCCTTCACCGCCGTGTTCCTGGCCGTGGTGCTGCCGCTGTGCGGCATCCACCTGCCGCTGACCAAGACCCTGATTGTGCTGACCTTCCTGCTCGGCCTGTTGCCGGTGATTGGCAACCTGATGTCCAACACCCTGATCACCATCGTCGCGCTGTCGTTGTCGATCTGGGTCGCCGTGGCTGCGTTGGGCTATCTGATCGTGATCCACAAGGTCGAGTACTTCCTCAACGCCCGCATCGTGGGCGGGCAGATCAGTGCCAAGTCGTGGGAATTGTTGTTGGCGATGCTGGTGTTCGAAGCGGCATTCGGTTTGCCGGGGGTGGTGGCGGGGCCGATTTACTATGCGTACCTCAAGAGTGAGTTGAAGCTGGGGGGGATGGTTTAAGGCTTGTTTTGCCTGGGCTGACGCCATCGGGGGCAAGCCCCCTCCCACCTTTGAATGCGTTCACAAATCAAAATGTGGGAGGGGGGCTTGCCCCCGATAACACACCTCGGTATCCCAGGTGAAATTCAGCAGCCGTAGCGCTTACTCGCCTCAATCGCCAACCCGCTGCCGATACTGCCGAAAATATTCCCTTCCACATGCCGCGCATTCGGCAACATCGCCGCGATGCTGTGGCGCAGTGCCGGGATGCCGCTGGAGCCGCCGGTGAAGAACACGGTGTCTACCTGCGCCACGCTGACCGAGGCATCGTTGAGCAGTTGAGTCACGCTGCCACGTACACGTTCGAGCAGCCCGTCGATGGCTGACTCGAACAAGCTGCGGCTCAGGTCCACGCTCAAGCCACGCTCGATGCGGTCGAGCGGCACATGGCGATTGTCGTCGTGGGTCAGCTGGATCTTGGTTTCTTCCACTTCCATCGCCAGCCAGTGCCCGGCGCGCTGTTCGATCAGCTTGAACAGGCGGTCGATGCCGCCGGTGTCTTCGATGTCGTAGCGCATGCTGCCCAGGGCCAACTGGGATTTTTGCGAGTACACCGAGTTGATGGTGTGCCAGGTCGCCAGGTTCATGTGGTGGCTGGTGGGCATGTAGGCGCCGCTCTTCATGCGGCTGCCGTAGCCGAACAGCGGCATCATGCCGGCCAGCGAGAGTTGCTTATCGAAGTCGGTTCCGCCGATGTGCACGCCGCCGGTGGCGAGGATGTCATCGTGACGGTTGTCGTTGTGGCGACGCTCCGGTGACAGGCGCACCAGCGAGAAGTCGGACGTACCGCCGCCGATGTCGACGATCAGCACCAGCTCCTCCTTTTCGATGGTGGATTCGTAGTCGAACGCTGCGGCAATCGGTTCGTACTGGAACGAGATGTCCTTGAAACCGATCTTGCGGGCCACATCTACCAACGTGTTTTCCGCTTCCTGGTCGGCCAGCGGGTCGTCATCGACAAAGAACACCGGGCGCCCCAGCACCACTTCTTCGAACTCGCGGCCGGCGTTGGCTTCGGCGCGGCTCTTGAGCTGGCCGATAAACAGCGCCAGCAGGTCGGTGAACGGCATCGCCGTGCCCAATACGCTGGTGTCGTGCTTGATCAGCTTGGAACCCAGCAGGCTCTTGAGCGAGCGCATCAGCCGGCCTTCGTAGTTTTCCAGGTATTCGTGCAGGGCCAGGCGACCGTAGACCGGGCGACGCTCCTCGAAGTTGAAGAACACCACCGACGGCAGGGTGATTTTGTCGTCCTCCAGCGCAATAAGCGTCTCCTCGCCGGGGCGGATCCAGCCGACGGTGGAGTTGGACGTGCCGAAGTCGATGCCGCAGGCACGGGCTGGGGATGGGTTTTTCATGTCTATCGGGTTCCGGTCGAAAAACGGCCGCGCAGTGTATGCCAGTCCAGAGCCGATGCGTAGGCCGACTATCTGTTAAATCACGCTTGAAAGTCGCCGATTTGCCCCCACATCTGTTGCATACGGCTAGCGCCGATAACACTTTGACGCACCCCCAGGCCATAAGACTCAACAAGTGCAAAGCATCGCACCTTGTGCCCTGGGCTGTGCGATCCCGATGAGAGGATGGTGAACCGCCGATGGATTTCAAAGACTACTACAAGATTCTGGGTGTCGAGCCGACGGCCGATGACAAGGAAATCAAGACCGCCTATCGCAAGCTGGCTCGCAAATATCACCCCGATGTGAGCAAGGAAAAAGACGCCGAAGCCAAGTTCAAGGACGCGTCCGAAGCCTATGAAGCGCTCAAAAGCGCGGATAAGCGCGCCGAATACGACGAGCTGCGCAAGTATGGCCAGCATGGTCAGCCGTTCCAGGGGCCACCGGGCTGGCAGAGCCGTGGCGGCTTTGGTGGCGGCCAGGACGCGGGCGATTTTTCGGACTTCTTCAGTTCGATCTTCGGCTCCCGTGGCGACGCTTTTGGCGGCGGCCAGCGCCGCTCCGCAGCGCGCAAGGGCCAGGACGTGGAGATGCAACTTTCGGTATTCCTTGAGGAGACGCTGTCCACCGAGTCCAAGCAGATCAGCTTCCAGGTGCCGCAATACGACGCCTCGGGCCGGCATGTCAGCAACACCACCAAGAGCCTGAACGTGAAGATCCCCGCCGGCGTCACCGACGGCGAGCGTATCCGCCTCAAGGGGCAAGGTGCGCCCGGCGTGGCCGGTGGGCCCAATGGCGATCTGTACCTGATCATCAAGTTCGCGCCGCACCCCAAGTTCGAAGTGGACGGCGAAAACCTGATCACCCACTTGCCGCTGGCACCGTGGGAATTGGCGTTGGGCGCGGAAGTCGCGGTGCCGACCTTGACCGGCAGGATCAACCTCAAAGTGCCGGCCGGCAGCCAGAACGGCCAGCGCATGCGCGTTAAGGGGCACGGTTTGATGAACAAGGCCGGGCAGCGCGGGTTCCTCTACGTGCAGCTCAAGGCAGTGATGCCTAAGCAGGCCGACGACGAAACCATCGCGCTGTGGCAGGCGCTGGCCAAGAAGGCCAACTTCAACCCGCGCGAAAACGTCTAAACCCGCCCCGGCGCGGGACCGTCACAGCGAGCGCGGCAGCACCACGGTAAAGGTGGTGCCGTCCGCCTCGCTGGACGTCACTTCAATGCTGCCCCGATGGGCCAGCACCACTTCCTTGACGATAAACAAACCCAACCCCAGGCTGGTCGACGTGCTGCCCGGTTCCTCATTGGCGCTGCGCACCAGTGGGTCGAATACCGTGCCCAGGGCGGCTTCGGGGATCGGCGGGCCGTAGTTGTGCATGCGCAATTCCACGCTGTCCGCCGTGCCTTTGAGCGTCAGGGTCACCGCCTGGCTGTGGGTGCCGTGCTGCAAGGCGTTGCCGATCAGATTCTGCAGCAGTTGGTCGACGCGGCCACGGTCCCACTGACCGTGGGTGTCGCCATGGATGATCAGGGCCGGGTTGCATTCCGGGCGACCTGCGCACGCCTCGTCGATGGCCTCGCGCGCGGCGTCCGCCAGGCTCATGGGTTTGGGGTCGATGGGCAGGCTGCTGCCCAAACGGCTGCGTACGAACTCCAGCAGGTCGCTGACCATCGCCCCCATGTGGCGCGCGCCGTTGCGGATATTGCCCAGCAGGCTCAACCCCTGGTTATCCAACTGGGCCTTGCGCAACAGCATCTCGCTCGACATGTTCACTGCCTGCAACGGCGCGCGCAGGTCGTGGCCGAGGATCGCCAGGAAGATGTCCCGCGAGCGCGCCACTTGTTCGGCGTAGGCTGCGGTGGACTCGGCCAGGGCTTCGTCGATGGCTTCATTGAAGCGGATCATGTCTTGCAGGTCTGCCCGTTGCGGGGTTTGCACGCTGTCGACCCACAGCCGGATCACGCAGGCGCGCAAATGGCGGAACTCGGAGGTCATCTGCACCAGGTCAAAGCCCACGGTATGGCGCAGCTCGCCATGGCTGGCGGCGGCTTGATCCAGGCTGGGGGTTTTCTCCGGGCCTTCGCCCTTGGCCTTGGCGGCTTGTTCGCTGGCGCTTTGGCGGGTGTTCATGTCACGGGCGGCGGCCAGCAGGATCGAATGGGCGTGGTCGCGCAATTGTGTGCGGTTGAGGGTGTCGGCGGCGGGTGTCAGGGTCTGGGCGAACAGCTCCCATTCATCAACGATCTGCTCGGCGTGTAACACGATGAATTCGGATAAACGCATGGCCAGGTTTCCAGAACGATGAAAGCGCGTGGCGCATCGTAGCGCCATACGCGTGCTTCATTCACTGGCCCTGCAGGCCTGTGCCGATGAACGGTCAGAACAGGAAGTAACGCTGCGCCATCGGCAGCACATCGGCCGGTTCGCACCAGAGCAATTGCCCGTCCGCCTTGACCTGATAGGTCTGCGGGTCCACGTCGATCTCCGGCAGGTAATCGTTGTGGATCAGGTCGGTTTTCTGCATATCACGGCAGCCCTTGACCACGCCGATGCGTTTCTTCAAACCCAGCGCTTCGGGCAGCCCCTCGTCCAGCGCCGCCTGGCTGATAAACGTCAGGCTGGTGGCGTGCAATGAGCTGCCAAAGCTGGCGAACATCGGGCGGTAGTGCACCGGTTGCGGGGTCGGGATCGAAGCGTTGGCATCGCCCATCAGGCTGGAGGCAATCGCGCCGCCCTTGAGGATCAGCGTCGGCTTGATCCCGAAAAATGCCGGACGCCACAGCACCAGGTCGGCCCATTTGCCCACTTCGATGGAGCCCACCTCATGGCTGATGCCATGGGTGATCGCCGGGTTGATGGTGTACTTGGCGATGTAGCGTTTGGCGCGGAAATTGTCGTTGCCCGGACCGTCGCCGGGCAGGGCGCCGCGTTGCTTTTTCATTTTGTCGGCGGTTTGCCAGGTGCGCGTGATCACTTCGCCGACGCGGCCCATAGCCTGGCTGTCGGAACTTATCATCGAGAACGCGCCGAGGTCGTGCAGGATGTCTTCGGCGGCGATGGTTTCGCGGCGGATGCGGCTTTCGGCGAAGGCCACGTCTTCGGCAATGCTGGGGTCCAGGTGATGGCAGACCATCAACATGTCCAGGTGCTCGTCAATGGTGTTGCGGGTGAACGGCCGCGTCGGATTGGTGGAGCTGGGCAGTACGTTGGGGAAGCCGCACGCCTTGATGATGTCCGGCGCGTGGCCGCCGCCGGCGCCCTCGGTGTGGTAGGTATGGATGGTGCGACCCTTGAGCGCGGCGAGGGTGGTTTCGACAAAACCGGACTCGTTGAGGGTGTCGCTGTGGATCGCCACTTGCACGTCGTAGTCGTCCGCCACCGTTAGGCAGTTGTCGATGCTCGCCGGGGTGGTGCCCCAGTCTTCATGCAGCTTCAAACCGATGGCGCCAGCCTTGACCTGTTCGATCAATGGGCCCGGCAGGCTGGCGTTGCCCTTGCCGGTAAAGCCGATGTTCATTGGGAACGAATCGCTGGCCTGCAGCATGCGCGCCAGGTGCCACGGCCCCGAGGTGCAGGTGGTGGCATTGGTGCCGGTGGCCGGGCCGGTACCGCCGCCGATCATGGTGGTGACGCCGCTGGTCAGGGCTTCTTCGATCTGCTGCGGGCAAATGAAATGCACATGGGAGTCGATGCCGCCGGCGGTGAGGATCATGCCTTCGCCGGCGATCACTTCAGTGCTGGCGCCGATGGCCATGGTCACGCCGGGCTGGATATCCGGGTTACCGGCTTTGCCGATGGCGTGGATGCGCCCGTTCTTGAGGCCCACGTCGGCCTTGACGATGCCCCAGTGGTCGATGATCAATGCATTGGTGATCAAGGTGTCGACCACCTCGGCGGCGAGCAACTGGCTCTGGCCCTGGCCGTCGCGGATCACCTTGCCGCCACCGAATTTGACCTCTTCGCCGTACACGGTGAAGTCCTGTTCCACTTCGACGAACAGCTCGGTGTCGGCCAGGCGGACCTTGTCGCCGACGGTGGGGCCGTACATATCGGCGTAGGCTTGGCGGCTGATTTTCATGTGTGTGCCCTGAAATATTTGTGTTGAATGTGAAATCGCTATCGGGGGCAAGCCCCCTCCCACCTTTGGAATGCGTTCCCCTGTGGGAGGGGGCTTGCCCCCGATGAGGCCCTAAAGGTCGCCCATGATCCGCCCGGCAAACCCGAATACCCGCCGACCGCCGCTCAAATCCACCAGCTCGACCTCACGGCTCTGCCCCGGCTCGAACCGCACCGCCGTACCCGCCGGAATATTCAAACGCATGCCACGGCTGGCGGCGCGGTCAAAGGTCAGCGCGTCGTTGGTTTCGAAAAAGTGGTAATGCGAACCCACCTGGATCGGCCGGTCGCCGCTGTTGGCCACGCTCAGGGTGACGGTACGGCGGCCGACGTTGAGTTCGATCTCGCCGGGCTGGATCTGAAATTCACCAGGAATCATGCAGGTTGCCCCAGGGTCTTGTAGTAGATGGCGGTCGGGCTGTAGCGCCCGTCCGGGCTTTGGCAGTAGTCGGGCAGTTCACCGATCTTGGTGTAGCGCAGCGACTGGTAGAAGGCTTCGGCCGGCGAGCCGGCTTCGGTGTCCAGGTACAGCAGGCCGCGCCGGTGCTGGCGAGCGGCGAGTTCCAGGGCGTTCATCAATTGCTGGCCGAGGCCGTGGCGGCGGGCGCTGCTGTGCACCAGTAGCTTCTGGACTTCGGCGCGATTGCGGCCGTTGGCTTTCTGGCACAACGCCAACTGCACGCTGGCGATCACCTGCTCGTCGCGCACCACCACCCACAGCAACAGGCTGGCGTCTTGCAGGCTCGCCTGCACGCCGTTGAGGTAACTGCGCGCCTGGGCGTCATCGAAGTCGGCCATGAAACCCACCGACGCGCCGTGACTGACAGCGTCCAACAGCAGTTCACTCAAGCCCTGGCGGTAATGGGCGAAACTCTCCGCATTGACGCGACGGATTTGCGCAGCACTCATCGATCTCACTCCTTGGGCGGTTCGGCGCCGGGGTTCAGGGCCAGTTGCATAAAGGTCAGGTCCAGCCAGCGGCCGAACTTGATGCCCACTTGCGGCATTTGCCCGGTGGTGACGAAGCCCAGGCGTTCGTGCAGGCGGATCGAGGCCTGATTGCCACTTTCGATGGCGGCGACCATCACGTACTTGCCGGCGCTGCGCGCTCGTTGGATCAGCACTTCCATCAAGCGTGGGCCAAGGCCCTTGCCGCGTTGGTCGTTGCGCACGTACACCGAGTGCTCGACGCTGTAGCGAAAACCTTCGAATGGTCGCCAGTCGCCGAACGAGGAGTAGCCCGTCACCTCGTCGTTTTCCACCGCTACCAGGATCGGGTAACCCTGGGCCTGGCGCGCGTTGAACCACGCCAGGCGGTTAGCCAGGTCCACCGGTTGTTCGTTCCAGATCGCCGTAGTGTTGCGCACCGCGTCGTTGTAGATATCGCGAATGGCGGGAAGGTCCTTTTCAGTTGCATCACGAATCATGAGCGTGCCTCAGGCAATCGGTTGATGAACGGTGACCAGCTTGGTGCCGTCCGGAAAAGTGGCTTCCACCTGGATATCCGGGATCATCTCCGGGATGCCTTCCATCACTTGTTCACGGCTCAGCAGGGTGGTGCCGTAGTGCATCAGGTCGGCCACCGTGCGGCCATCACGGGCGCCTTCCATCAAGGCGGCGGAGATGTAGGCGATGGTTTCCGGGTAATTGAGCTTCACCCCACGCGCCAGGCGGCGCTCGGCAACTAAGCCGGCGGTGAAGATCAGCAGTTTGTCTTTTTCCCGTGGGGTCAGGTCCATGGTTCAGTCCGTCGTGAAATACATTCGTAAATACAGTGAAGATTAAGTGTGGGAGGGGGCTTGCCCCCGATAGCAGTGGGTCAGTGAAAAATGCTCTGCTTGACACGCCACTATCGGGAGCAAGCCCCCTCCCACATTTTTGATCTTCATGTGCTCCAGATTCTCGGTGATACCGCTTCTCGGCCCAATATGGCCGGGCGCAACAGCCGCCACACATCAATCAACCATCCCCGCGCCAGCAACGCCTCGCTGGCCAGGCAGCGGGCCACCAGCAAGCCGGGCAATTGGGTCAGGTCGCCGCGCACGGCGTGGGGCAGCGCGCGGCAACGTTCCAATAACTCAGGGTCGATATCGCCCGTCACCAGCAACGTGGCGAACACCGGTTGCCCGTCCAGGCCGATGGGCGAATCCAGCAGCCCGTCGCCGCCGACGATGCGTTGGCGTTCATGCCAGAGCGACTGCCCGTCGCGGCGGATATCCAAGTGCGATTGAAAGTGCCCAAGGTCGAAGCGTTCGTCACTGGCCGGGCGGCCCAGCGCAACCACGTCCCAATAGAACAGCCGGGCATCGCCGTGCAGGTCGATGCGCGTGGTGAGTTCGGCTTGGGCCGCACTGAACACGATGGTTTCCTGGGGCAGCCACTCCAGCGTGGCGCCGGCCTCCACCGTCAGCGCCAGTTGCTGAAACGCCGGGCCGCTGGCGCGGTACCACTTGGCCGCGCCGGGGCTGGTCAGTTGTGCCCAGGCGCCCTCGGCGACGTGGGCGCTGATGTCCAGGCGGTCGCCGCCGGCAATGCCGCCCGGTGGATGCACAATGATGTGCTGGCACACCTCGGGGCCTTCGGCATACAGATGCTTTTGCACGCGCAGCGGGCCGAGGTGGCGGCGCATCACCGGGCGCGTGGTGTCGCCGAAGCGCGCGTAGCCTAGCTCCAGCGCGGCGTGCCAGCTGGGGGTGAACAGGGCAGGGGAAACGGGCAGGTTCATAACGGCGTGCTTTTCGTGAGGTCGCAACAGATTAGATGGTTACCAGGCCGCGCACACCTTCGCTTTCCATATTTTCACCACGGCCTTGCTGGACGATTTCCCCACGTGACATCACCAGGTACTGGTCGGCCAGCTCGGCGGCAAAGTCGTAGAACTGCTCCACCAGCAGGATCGCCATATCGCCCCGGGCCGCGAGTTTTTTGATCACCGCGCCGATCTCCTTGATCACCGACGGCTGGATGCCCTCGGTGGGTTCATCGAGGATCAACAGGCGTGGGCGACTGGCCAGGGCGCGGCCGATTGCCAATTGCTGCTGCTGACCGCCGGACAAGTCACCGCCACGACGATGCTTCATTTGCAGCAACACCGGGAACAGTTCATAGATAAACGCGGGCACTTCCTTGGCCTCGGCGCCGGGGAATCGCGACAGGCCCATCAGCAGGTTTTCTTCCACCGTCAGCCGCCCGAAAATCTCCCGGCCCTGAGGCACATAGGCGATCCCGGCGTGTACGCGCTGATGGGGCTTGAACCCGGTGATCGGCTTGCCCTCCCAATTCACCGCGCCTTCTTTGGCCGGCAGCAACCCCATCAGGCACTTGAGCAGGGTGGTCTTGCCCACGCCGTTGCGCCCGAGCAGGCAGGTCACTTCGCCGATCTTCACGTCAAACGTAAGCCCGCGCAGGATGTGGCTACCGCCGTAGTACTGATGCAGCTTGTCGACTTGCAGCATGTTCAATTCTCCCCAATGATCGTTCCCATGCTCCGCGTGGGAATGATCAACGAACTCCGTTAGTTGGCGTTAAGCGGCAAGCTTCAAGCTTCAAGCTTCAAGCTGCAAGTAAGAGCGGGCGGATGCCTGCTTTGCTTTAACTTGCCGCTTGAAGCTTTAGGCTCGAAGCTGGCCGATGTATCACCGTCCCAAATACACCTCGATCACCCGTTCATTTTCCTGCACCTGCTCCAGCGATCCTTCGGCCAGCACGCTGCCCTGGTGCAACACCGTCACGTGGTCGGCAATCGCGCCGACAAAGCCCATGTCGTGTTCCACCACCATCAGCGAATGCTTGCCCGCCAGGCCCTTGAACAGTTCGGCGGTGAATTCGGTTTCGGCGTCGGTCATGCCGGCCACCGGTTCGTCCAGCAACAGCAACTGCGGGTCTTGCATCAACAGCATGCCGATTTCCAGGAATTGCTTTTGGCCGTGGGACAGCAGCCTGGCCGGGCGATGCACCGAAGCGCTGAGGCGGATGGTGTCGAGCACTTCATCGATACGATCCTTTTGTTCGCCGCTCAGGCGCGCACGCAGGCTGGCCCATACCGACTTGTCGGTCTTTTGCGCCAGCTCCAGGTTTTCGAACACGCTGAGAGCTTCGAACACCGTGGGTTTCTGGAACTTGCGACCGATGCCGGCCTGGGCGATCTGCACTTCGCTCAGGCTGGTCAGGTCCAGGGTTTCGCCGAACCAGGCATTGCCGTGGCTGGGGCGGGTCTTGCCGGTAATCACGTCCATCAGCGTGGTTTTGCCCGCGCCGTTGGGGCCGATGATGCAGCGCAGTTCGCCGACGCCGATGTACAGGTTCAAGTCGTTGAGCGCCTTGAAACCATCGAAGCTCACGCTGATATCTTCCAGGGTCAGGATGGTGCCATGGCGGGTGTTCAGGCCCTTGCCGGCCACCTGGCCCAAGCCGATGGCGTCGCGGCCGCTGCCCGCATCGAGAATAGGTTCAAGCATCACATTCCTCATTTCTTCAGCAGCCCGATCACGCCCTTGGGCAGGTACAGGGTGACGATGATGAACAGCGCCCCGAGGAAGAACAGCCAGTATTCCGGGAAGGCCACGGTGAACCAGCTCTTCATGCCGTTGACCACCCCGGCACCCAGCAGCGGACCGATCAGCGTGCCGCGCCCGCCCAGGGCCACCCACACGGCGGCCTCGATAGAGTTGGTCGGCGACATTTCGCTGGGGTTGATGATGCCCACCTGCGGCACATACAGCGCCCCGGCCAGGCCGCACAGCACCGCGCTCAACACCCACACGAACAGCTTGAACCCGCGTGGGTCGTAGCCGCAGAACATCAGGCGGTTCTCGGCGTCGCGCAGGGCGGTCAGCACCCGGCCGAACTTGCTGCGCGCCAGGCGCCAGCCGATGAACAGACTCGCCACCAGCAACAGCACCGTGGCCAGGAACAACACCGCCCGCGTGCCCGGCTCGGTGATGCCGAAGCCGAGGATGCTGCGAAAGTTGGTGAAGCCGTTGTTGCCGCCAAAGCCGGTCTCGTTGCGAAAGAACAGCAGCATGCCGGCAAAGGTCAGGGCCTGGGTCATGATCGAGAAATACACGCCCTTGATTCGCGAGCGAAAGGCGAAGAACCCGAACACCAGGGCCAGCAACCCCGGCGCCAGCACTACCAGGCACAAGGCCCAGAGAAAGTGATCGGTGCCGGCCCAATACCAGGGTAATTCGGTCCACGATAAAAAGGTCATAAACGCCGGCAGCTCACTGCCGGCAGCCTGGCGCATCAGGTACATGCCCATCGCGTAACCGCCCAGGGCAAAGAACAAACCGTGGCCGAGGGACAGCATCCCGGCGTAACCCCACACCAAGTCCAAGGCCAGGGCGACGATGGCATAGCACAGGATTTTGCCCACCAGGGTCAGGGTGTAGGCCGATACGTGCAAGGCGTTGTCCACCGGCAACAGCGACAGCAATGGCAACGCCAGCAGCAGCGCCAGGATCACCGCGCCCACGGCGATGGTCACCTTGGGGCCGGCCTTTTGCGTGGCCGTGAGCATCAATGGCTGGTTCATCAGTCGATCACCCGTCCTTTCAGTGCGAAGAGTCCTTGCGGGCGTTTCTGGATAAACAGAATGATCAGCGCGAGGATCAGGATCTTGCCCAGCACCGCGCCGATCTGCGGTTCCAGAATCTTGTTGGCGATGCCCAGGCCGAAGGCGGCCATGACGCTACCGGCCAGTTGGCCGACGCCGCCGAGTACAACCACCAGGAACGAGTCGATGATGTAGCTCTGGCCCAGGTCCGGGCCGACGTTGCCGATCTGGCTGAGTGCGACACCGCCCAAGCCGGCGATGCCGGAACCCAGGCCGAACGCGAGCATATCCACACGCCCGGTGGGTACGCCGCAGCAGGCGGCCATGTTGCGGTTCTGGGTCACGGCACGCACGTTGAGCCCCAGGCGCGTCTTGTTCAACAGCAGCCAGGTCAACACCACCACGCACAGCGCGAAGGCGATGATCACGATGCGGTTGTACGGCAACACCAGGTTGGGCAGTACTTGAATACCGCCGGACAGCCATGCCGGGTTGGACACTTCGACGTTCTGCGCACCGAACACCAGGCGCACCAGTTGGATCAGCATCAGGCTGATGCCCCAGGTGGCCAGCAGGGTTTCCAGCGGTCGACCGTACAGGTGACGAATCACCGTGCGTTCCAGGGCCATGCCGATGGCGGCGGTGACAAAGAAGGCCACCGGCAACGCGATCAAGGGGTAGAACTCGATGGCCGCGGGCACGTAGCGCTGCATCAGCAACTGCACCACATAGGTGGAATAGGCGCCGAGCATCAGCATCTCGCCGTGGGCCATATTGATCACGCCGAGCAGGCCGAAGGTGATCGCCAGGCCGAGGGCGGCCAGCAGCAGGATCGAGCCCAGGGACATACCGCTGAACGCCTGGCCGAGGATTTCACCCAGCATCAGTTTGCGTTTGACTTGGGCCAGGCTGGTTTCGGCGGCGGTATGCACGGCGGCGTCGGTTTCCACGCCCGGCGCCAGCAGCGCTTCCAGGCGCGTGCGCGCCAGCGGGTCGCCGGTGCTGCCTAGCAGGCGCACGGCGGCCAGGCGTATCGCCGGGTCGGCGTCGACCAGTTGCAGGTTGGCCAGGGCCAGGCTGAGGGCGGTGTGAACGTCCTCATTGGTTTCGGCGGCGACCTGCTGGTCGAGAAATTTCAATTGCGCCGGTTGGGCGCTTTTTTGCAGGGTTTGCGCAGCCGCCAGACGCACTTTGGGGTCGGCGGCCAGCAGTTGTTGGCTGGCCTGTACGTTATCGATCAAGCCGCGCAGACGATTGTTCAAACGCACGGTCTTGGTTTCGCCATTGACGGTGAGTTGGCCCTGTTGCAGGGCGTCCACCAGCTCGATGCGCGCAGGGTCGGGGTTGGCGGCCCAGTCCTGCAACAGCTTGGCCTGTTGCGTCGGGTTGGCGGCCAGGAAGTCTTCGGCATCGCCGGCGTGTACCACCAAAGGCAGCAACAGCAAGGCTGTGACGATGAAACGGTGCAGGGCAGTGGGCATACAAAATGTCCTGATCGTGTGGGAGGGGGCTTGCCCCGATGGCGGCGTATCAGTCAGCACATGCAGTGCCTGACACTCAGCTATCGGGGCCCCCCTCCCACAGTTGGCCTGTGGCGGGGCTTAGTTGCTCTTCACCGCATAGTCCGGCTTTTTGTCATTGCCTGGGATGTATGGGCTCCACGGCTGTGCTCGAATCGGCTCCTGGGTCTGCCACACCACCGAGAACTGCCCGTCGGCCTGGATCTCGCCGATCATCACCGGCTTGTGCAGGTGGTGGTTGGTCTTGTCCATGGTCAGGGTAAAGCCCGACGGCGCGGCGAAGGTCTGGCCGCCCAGCGCTTCACGCACTTTGTCGACGTCGGTGGACTTGGCTTTCTCCGCCGCCTGCGCCCACATATGGATACCCACGTAGGTGGCTTCCATCGGGTCGTTGGTCACGGCTTTGTCGGCGCCCGGCAGGTTGTGTTTCTTCGCATAGGCTTTCCAGTCGGCGACGAATTTCTGGTTCACCGGGTTCTCCACCGACTGGAAGTAGTTCCAGGCGGCGAGGTTGCCCACCAGCGGCTTGGTGTCGATGCCGCGCAGTTCCTCTTCGCCCACAGAGAACGCTACTACCGGCACTTCGGTCGCTTTGAGGCCCTGGTTGGCCAGCTCTTTGTAGAACGGCACGTTGGAGTCGCCGTTGACGGTGGAGATCACGGCAGTCTTGCCGCCGGCCGAGAACTTCTTGATGTTGGCGACAATGGTCTGGTAATCGGCATGGCCGAACGGGGTGTAGACCTCTTCGATGTCTTTATCCGCTACGCCTTTGGAATGCAGGAACGAGCGCAGGATTTTGTTGGTGGTGCGCGGGTACACGTAGTCGGTGCCGAGCAGGAAGAAACGCTTGGCGCCGCCGCCTTCTTCGCTCATCAGGTATTCAACGGCCGGGATCGCCTGCTGGTTCGGCGCGGCACCGGTGTAGAACACGTTCGGTGACATCTCTTCGCCTTCGTACTGCACCGGGTAGAACAGCAGACCGTTGAGTTCCTCGAACACCGGCAATACGGATTTGCGCGACACCGAAGTCCAGCAGCCGAACACCACGGCGACTTTGTCCTGGGTCAGCAACTGCCGACCTTTTTCAGCGAACAGCGGCCAGTTCGACGCCGGGTCAACCACCACAGGCTCCAACATTTTTCCGTTCACACCACCCTTGGCGTTGATCTCGTCGATGGTCATCAACGCCATGTCCTTAAGCGACGTTTCGGAGATAGCCATGGTCCCGGACAGCGAGTGCAGGATGCCGACCTTGATGGTCTCGGCGGCCTGGACGGTCCAAGTCATGCCCATGGCGGCAATGGATGCCGAAAGAGTGAAAGCCTTGATCAAGCTGCGACGCTTCATGGTGCGATCTCCGAGTACCCAAGTGTTGTTGTTGGACAGATACTCCGGTGATTGCAAGGGCTGTGCCTGCTTGCCCTAACGAGTGAATACGGCGCTCACACCGCGCTGGCGGCCAGGCTCTGCACCGAATCGGCGCCTGAACCTGGCCGTGGTGCGGGGCCGGCACTGCACTGGTGCGTTGGCCCCGGCTTGTGTCATGGGCGCGCCGATTGGCCTTGCCCGAACCACCGCGACAGCACCAGGCGATCCAACACCCACACCGCAATCAACGAGGCGCCCACCAAGGGGAAGATGATCGCCAGCGCCAGCATGATGGCCATCGCGGTTTTCCACTTCGGCAGGTCATGGCGCAATGGCGGCACCCCGACCCCGCCCTGGGGCCGGCGCTTCCACCAGATCACCACGCCGCTGACCGCGCTGAGCAGGATCATCAGGCAGATCAGCAACACGAGCAGTTGGTTGACCCAGCCGAACATCTTGCCTTCGTGCAGCATCACGCCGGTCTCGGTGGCCCGCGCGACCAGGTTGTAGTGCGCCCAGCGCACGTCGGCCAGGACCTTGCCGGTGTATTGATCCACATGCAGGGTCGCGTCGTTGCGCGGGTCGTCGGCGAACACGGCGATGGTGAAAACGCCGTCGGCGGTGGTGGGGAAGGTGATGCTGTAGCCGGGCTCGACCTGGCGCGCGGTGGCCAGGTCGACCACCTGTTGCAGGCGCACGGTCGGCGCGGCCGGGCCCGAATGCATGGCGCCGTGATTCATGTGTTCAGCATGGTCGCCGGACATCGGCATCGGCGTGTTTTCCATGGCCCAGGGCACGGTCTGTTGCGTCGCGGTGTTGAGTGCCCGCGCTTGCTGATCGGACTGCGGCACGTCGTTCCACATCGCTGCGGGGAAGCGGTTCCAGAGCTCGGCGTATTGCTTGCCCCAGAAGCCGGTCCACGTCATGCCGCTGAGCAGCATCACCAGCAGAAACGCCGCACCCCAGAAGCCCACCACCGCGTGCAGATCGCGCCAGAACAGCCGCCCGCGACTGCCGAGACGTGGCCACAGCACGCCGGCTGAAGACTTGCCGCGCGGCCACCACAGGTACAGGCCGGACACCACCAGCATCACGCCCCAACCGGCGGCGAGTTCTACCAAGCGATCGCCGGTGGTGCCGATCATCAATTCACCGTGCAATGCACGGGCGATGGCTTGCAGATTGTATTGGGCGTCCTGCTCGCCGAGCACGGTGCCGCGATAGGGGTCGACAAACACCGTCACTTCGCGGCCATCGTTGCGCATCACAAACTGTGCGCTGCTGGTGGCGGTGGCCGGCGGTAGGTATTTGCTGATCTTGCCCTGGGGAAAGGCCGCCTGGGCCCGTTGCAGTTGCTCGTCGGCACTCAGCGCGTGTTCGGCGCTTTGCACCGTGAGCAGGTCGCCGTACATCAGCGGATCGAGCTGGGGTTTGAACAGGTAGATGATGCCGGTCAGGGCCAGCAGCACCATAAAGGGAGCGACAAACAGGCCGGCGTAGAAATGCCAGCGCCAGGCCAGGTTGTAGAAGGAAACTTTTTGAGTGCTCATCAGGGGCTCCGCAAGGCTTTGTTTTTTTTGTTTCAGATGTACCGCCATCGGGGGCAAGCCCCCTCCCACATTGGGTGCGCATCTCAAAATGTGGGAGGGGGCTTGCCCTGATGCTTTTAGAAGCTCATGTCCACCTTGGTCCAGAGCGTGCGCCCCGGCTCCTTGAGGGCTTGCGGATCGCTCGCCGGGTAGCCGAACCCGGCGTTGCCGGCCAGGTTCAGGTGCTCGGCGTAGGCCTTGCCGAACAGGTTGTCGACGCCGGTGCTGACTTTGAAGTTTTTATTGATGCGATAAGCCCCGTTCAGCGAGAACACGCCAAACCCGCCGCTCTTGTCATAGTCCTTGCCGACCACATTGCCTTTGTTCTGGTCGATGCGGTTTTGCGCCGCGACTACCCGCCACAGGGCTCCGGCGCTCCAGTTATCCTCGCTGTACGTCAGGCCCAGGCGGGTATCCAGCGGCGGCATTTGCGGCAGGGCCTGGCCGTCGCTGCTGTTCTTGCCCCAGGCGTAGGCCAGGGTCGCATCGGCTTTCCAGTGCTGGGTCAATTTGTAAGCCGCGCCCAGTTCGCCGCCCATGATGCGTGCGTCCACATTGCGTGCCTGGGAGGTGGTGCCCATCATGCCGGGCTTGTAATCGAACAGGATAAAGTCGCGCACCTGGCCGACGTAGCCCGATGCCCAGGCTTCGAGCGTGTCGGTTTTGTACTGCGCGCCGACGTCGAGCTGGGTGGTTTTCTCCGGCTTCACACCCTCGAATGCATTCACCGAACCGACCGCGCCGGTGTTGGGCGAAAACAGCTCCCAGTAGTCCGGGAAACGCTGCGAATGGCCGAGCCCGGCGTAGACAGTCGTGGGGCTGTCCGCCAGGTCGTGCTCATAGCGCATAAAGCCCGACGGCAAAGTGTCGGCGCGGGTCTCGTCGGCGGTGGGGTTGGCGCGTTTGCTCATGCCCGAGCCGGTGGTCTGGCGAAAGTCCTTGGCCGAGGCGCGGTCCAGGCGCGCGCCGCTGACCAGGCGATCACGGTCGGCGGCATACCAGGTGAGTTCGCCAAACACGCCGTAGTTGTGGAAGTCGGCGTCCTTGTCGCGCGGCAGGTTTTTGTAGGTGTCGATGCCCATACTGCTGCGTTGGCGGTGTTCGTTGGTCTGGGCGTCCAGGCCGCCGATCAACTGCACGTCGGCCCAGCGCCAAGTGGCCTTGATGCGGGCACCGAGGGTGCGTCGGTCGACGTTGGAGGCCATGGGGCCGGCCATCATCCCGGTGCCCGACGGCGTGCGCAGGCTGTAGTTGTCCATCACATGGTCGGCGTAGTTGTAGTAAACCTGGGCTTCGACCTTATCCAGCACCTCGCCGATATTCGACTTTTCGAAGCGCAGCCCCAGGCTCTCGCGCAGGAACTGCGAACCGTCCATGCCGCGCCCGGCGTAGCGCGCTTCGCCGTCGCCACGGCCAGCGGTAAGTTCCAGCAAGGTGTCGGCGTCGGGGGTGAAACCCACCGCAACGTCACCGTTCCACTTGTCATAGCGCGAGGCGACTGTGTCGTTATGGCCGTCCTTGTAGTCATCGGCGTGGGCCTGGTTGCCGATCACTCGCACGTAGCCCAACGGCCCGCCGGCGGCGGCATCGATGACCTTGTCGAAGCGTCCGTTGGAGCCGGCCAGCACACTGGCGTTGAGACGCGTGCCGAGTTCGCCGAAATGCTCAGGCTCACGGTCGAACAGGATCGTGCCGGCCGAGGCGCCCGGGCCCCAGAGTACGGTTTGCGGGCCTTTGATCACGGTGAGAGTGTCGTAGGTTTCCGGCGAGATGTAGGAGGTGGGCGCATCCATACGACCGGGACAGGCACCGAGCATCATGCTGCCGTTGGTGAGGATATTCAGGCGCGAACCGAACATGCCGCGCAGCACCGGGTCGCCATTGGTGCCGCCGTTGCGTACCAGGGCGAAGCCGGGGATGGTCTTGAGGTAGTCGCCGCCATCGCTGGCGGGCACCGGTTGACGGGGATCCTTGGGGTTGGTGACCACGGTCAGCGGCGAGCTGGGGGCGATTGCGGTGATCACCGTGGGGCTCAATTCATGTTCGTCGGCGTGGGCCATCGGAACCAACAGTGCGCCGCACAGAACGGCGAACACGGGGGTGCTTCCCAAACGGGAGTCAGCAGAAAACCTGGACATGACAAATTCCATCAATCAATCGTAAACAACACGGCCAGCAGCCTGCGGCTGTCTATCTAAAGTCGGCCGGGGTGAAGTAACGGGGTTGAGTGCTTACGTTGCGATGGGCGGCGCACGGCTGCGGGCGCCGGGGAAGATGCTCTGCCGGGCATGGCCCAGGCGCGTGGCGGGGGTGAGGGCGTTGGCCGGCGGTGGGGCGCCGACGGCCACGAAGGACGCGTTGCCGGGCAGGGCCGGGCAACTGAACAGCAGCTCGCAGTAGCCGCATTTGGCCCACAGCGCGTGGTGCTCGCTAGGGGCCTTGGGATGATGGGAGTCGCCGTGGTCAGCGGGCATCTCCATGGGCATTGCCATGGACATACCGGCGTGATGATCCATCGGCATCGCTTGGGAAATCAGCGGGCCGATAAAGATCATCAGCATGGCGAACAGGCTGATCCAACTGCCGCGTGTTACACGGCGGCGGGGAGACAACCTGGCGCGAGGGGCGCCCATCGAGCTTCAGCCTATTGCGGGTGCTGGTGCTCGTGACTGGCCATGGGCGGCATTTTCTGCACTGACACTTGCACCTCGACCTTGCCGGCCTTTTCGAAGGTCAGGGTCAGCGGGAACTGTTTGCCATCGGCCAGCAGGCTGCGGTCTTTGAGGCCCAGCAACATCACATGGTAGGCCATGGGCGCGAACGTCAGATCGCCTTTGGCCGGCACGGCCACGTTGGGCACCTTTTGCATTTTCATCAGGGCGCCTTGCATGACGTGCTCGTGCAACTGCGCCTCTTGCGCCACTGGCGTCTCGGCGCTGAGCAGGCGGTCCGGTGTTTCTGCGGTGTTATGCACCACGAAATACGCCGCGACGGTGGGCGCATTGGGTGGCAACTCCTGGGACCAGGGATCGCTGACCAGCAGGTCGCCGGCCTTGTAGTCTTGAGCATTGGCAGCACTGAACACCGGCAGCAGCAACGCGGCCAGAAGCAGGGAAGATTTGAGCATGGCAGTTCTCCAGAACGGTTCTAAACGCAGTTCACTTGCGAAAAAACTAGACCGTTGGAGAGGCGCGGGGGTTGAGGCTCGGCCATTGTTGGCGCGGGGTGGGGGTCTGCAATAACGGCGGCGATAGGCTTTGTAGCGGCTCGAAGCGCGTCACATACAACTGCGGCACATGCCCCGGCAATGCCACCAACGAAGGTGAGCCCGAGCAACACCAGCAATGCTGCATGGTGGAATGATCGTCCGGCTGCGGTGCCGGAATCTCCAGTTTGCCCAGTTCGATAGTCTTGAGGCTGGCGCCATTGGATGAACAGAAACTACCCCACAGCAGTTGCTGCACAGGGTCCTTGGACTGCTGCATCGCTCCGGCCAGCGGCATGGCAAACGCGTTGAACAGCACTGCAAAGCAGGCGATCCAGACGATTGCAAAGCGTTGACGGGCCATGGCGGAAAATCCGTAGGGTTAAACGATCAGGCCGGTATTTAGCCTGATCGGCGGGGATAAGTAAAAAGCGGCGGTGTGGTTTGGTGTCGCAGTGCTATCAGATCACTGTGGCGTGCAGCTTGAGGCCCAACGCTTTCATGACTTTCATGATAGTCGCGAACTCGGGATTGCCACTGTTGGAGAGGGCTTTGTACAGACTTTCTCTGCCGAGGCCGGCGTCGCGGGCTACTTGGGTCATGCCTTGGGCGCGGGCGATGTCGTTGAGAGCGGTGCGAATCAATAGACCATCGCCAGCATCATCCTCAAAGCAGGTCTCTAAATATGCAGCCATTTCCAGAGGGGTTTTCAGATATTTTGCCGCATCGAAGCGGGAAAAGGACTCGCTCATAATTTATTCCTCACTACCAAAATTTATCGCAATTTGCTTTGCTCGTTTGATGTCTCTGCTCTGTGTTGATTTATCACCGCCGATTAGTAATAGATAAACCACTTCGTCTCGGCGGGTGAAGTAAACGCGATACCCAGGGCCGTAATGGATCCGCATTTCAAACACTCCATCCCCCACTGATTCGCAGTCGCCAAAATTTCCGGCTTCAGCCATTCGCACTCTCTTGACCACACGAACTTTTACGAACGGGTCCCGAACAGCTTCCAGCCAGTTGGCAAACTCAATGGTTTCATTGAACTCGATTGTCATGGATCGTATTCCTCAGGATACAAGTTGGCAAGCTGTGACACGTTGTCGAAACGGCGTGCCCCCCCTCGCGGGCGCTGACGCAAAACCGCGAAACGGGAGGTTAGGGCGGGGGCTTTTGGCTGAGCCAGCCAGCTGGCTCGGAAGTGTCTGTAGGTGGATTCTGCATTTAAGGCGGGGTAAAAATCGGCGACCGTTCGGGTGGTATCGGCGTCTGTTTACCGTAGCCGCTGGCATCAGCACCGGAGACCTGTTGGTCAACCTCAGCGAAGCACTCGCCTCGGCCAATGCGCTGAGTAGCGATTGCTCGGCGTTGCGCAGTTGATCAAACTGGCGCAGTGACTGGCGGATCGTGTGCACAGTGGTGTCGGACAGGCGATAGCCACAAGCCGCTAACGCCACAACAAACAAGGTGGGAGGGGGCTTGCCCCCGATAGCGTTGTGTCAGTCGCTGATTTGCTGGCTGAACTATCGCCATCGGGGGCAAGCCCCCTCCCACATTAGGTTTGTGGTGCTCCACGAGTGTGTATTGCCTGTAGCAGCGCTGACACGGCTGTGAATTCTCGGTCCACCGCCGCCAACACTGGCCGCTTCAACACCAGCACTGGCACCCCGCGTTCCCGCGCCACTTCCAGCTTCGGCTCGGTGGCGGCACTGCCGCTGTTCTTGCTGATCAGTACATCGATCCCACGCCGTTCAAACAGCGCGCGTTCATCTTCGAGCAGAAACGGCCCGCGTGCGCCAATCACTTCACAGCGATCATTGCCGGGGTACACATCCAATGCGCGCAGTGTCCAGAATTGCTCGGCGGGGATTTCGTCGAGGTGCTGCAACGGTTCGCGGCCCAAGGTGAAGAGCGGGCGCTTGAAGGGTTTCAGGGCTTCGATCAGCTCGGCCCAGTCACTCACTTCGCGCCAGTCATCACCGGCCTGCGGCTGCCACGCCGGACGGCGCAGGGCCCAGCAAGGGATGCCACTCAACCGCGCAGCCTCGGCGGCGTTACGGCTTATCTGCGCCGCATAGGGATGGGTCGCGTCGAGGATCAGGCTGATTCCTTCATCACGGACAAACTGCGCCAGGCCCTCAGCGCCGCCATAACCACCGACACGCACTTGGCAGCTGAGATCGGTCGGCACACGCCCCACCCCCGCCAAACTGTAGGTGTGCTGCGGGCCCAATGTGCGGGCAATGGCGAGGGCCTCGGTCACACCCCCCAGCAGCAGAATCCTGTTCATAGTGGCTTGATCACTTCGAGCAAAGTGATCGGCAGCGCCTGGCGCCAGGTATCGAAGTCGCCCAACGGCTGGGCCTGGGCCACATGGATGCGCGTCAGTTCGCCGCCGTGCCGGGCGCGCCAGTTCATCAGGGTTATTTCGCTTTGCAGAGTGACCGCGTTGGCGACCAGTCGGCCGCCGGGGCGTAGGTGTTGCCAGCAGGTATCGAGTACGCCGTCGCGGGTGACGCCGCCGCCGATGAAGATCGCGTCCGGGGCTTCAAGGCCTTGCAGCGCGTCCGGCGCTTTACCACGAATCAGTTGCAGGCCGGGTACACCAAGGGCGTCGCGGTTATGTTCGATCAGGGTTTGGCGGCCTTCATCGGCCTCGATCGCCAGCGCGCGGCAGCTGGGGTGGGCGCGCATCCATTCGATGCCGATGGAGCCGCTGCCCGCGCCCACATCCCACAGCAGTTCGCCGGGCATGGGGGCGAGGCGGGCGAGGGTCATGGCGCGCACGTCGCGCTTGGTCAGTTGGCCGTCGTGCTGGAACGCCGAATCGGGCAACCCCGCCAGGCGTGACAGGCGCGGCGCCGTGGCATCCGCCACACAGTCGATGGCAACCAGGTTCAAATCGGCCACGCATGTGTGTTGCCACGCCTGCGCCAACCCATCGATGCGCTGTTCCTGCGCCCCGCCCAGGTGTTCGAACACGCTCAACCGGCTAGGTCCAAAGCCTGACTCAGCCAATAGCGAGGCGATCAAGGCAGGGCTGCGACCGTCATTGCTCAACACCAACAACCGCACGCCGCTGGCCAGATGCGCGTTAAGCGCCGCCAACGAGCGCGCCACCACGGAGAGCGTCACTACGTCCTGCAACGGCCAGCCCAACCGCGCCGCCGCCAACGACACCGACGACGGCGCCGGCAAGATCAGCAACTCCTGTGCGGCCACTTGCCGCGCCAGGCTGGCCCCTACGCCGTAGAACATCGGGTCGCCGCTGGCCAGCACGCACACAGGCTCACCGCGCCGCGCCAACACCGGCTCCAGGGAAAACGGGCTCGGCCATAATTGCCGCTCGCCTCGAATACACATCGGCAACAGATCCAACTGGCGTTGCCCGCCGATTATCCGTGAGGCGCGCAACAGGGCGTGCCGGGCGTTCCTGCCCAGCCCCTTGAAGCCGTCTTCACCGATGCCTACTACCGTCAGCCAGGGCGACATAGGGATTCCTTGAACGACATCCGACGGGCAGGCTTTTCATGCCGCCGGACAAAGCAGGCATAATACCGCGCCTTTGCCCATGAACCGGTAGCCCCGTGAAGCCAACGCCCGCTGTGAATACCTTGCGCCCCTCGGCTTGTCCGGGGTTGCTGCGTATTGTCCAGGCGCTGGATGGCGGCATCTGCCGGATCAAATTGGCCGGCGGTTCCATCACCGCCGCCCAGGCCCACGCGGTGGCGGACGCCGCCCAAGCCTATGCCGGTGGGGTGATCGAGGCGACCAATCGCGCCAATCTGCAGATTCGCGGCATCGGCGCCGAGCAGGACGCGTTGATTGCCATGCTGCTCGCCGCCGATCTTGGGCCGAATAACCCCGCCGGCGATGACGTGCGCAACCTGATGCTCAGCCCCAGCGCCGGCATTGACCCACAGATGCTGTTCGATACCCGCCCGCTGGCCGAGCAGATTCTCGCCACCTTGCAAAACCATTCGCGGTTTCACCAACTGTCGGCCAAGTTCGCGATCCAGTTGGATGGCGGCGAGGCCCTGGCGATGCTCGACCATCACCATGACCTGTGGCTATCGGCGTTTGTGCGCGATGGCAAGACATTGCTGGCGTTCGGCCTGGCCGGCTGCCCAGGCCAGGATGCCCCCGTGGCGGCGGTGCCGCTGGAGCAGGGCCATGCGCTGGTGGTGGCAGTGCTGGAAGCTTTTCTCGACCTGGCGACCCCCGAGCAAACCCGCATGCGCCATCTGGATGTGGATAACCTCATGCGCCGCCTGCGTCTGCCGCTGCTGTCGGTGGAGGACTTCAAACGCCCGGCCACTGGCGCGTTGCTGCACATCGGAAGTTATCCACAAGAGCAAAAGAATCAGTTCTATGTCGCGGCAGGCGCGCCGCTGGGCCGCCTGGACTCGATGATGCTCCAGGGCGCCGCGCAACTGGCCTGCGAGTACGGCGATGGGACGTTGCGCCTGACCCCTTGGCAGGGCGTGTTGCTGCCCAATATCGAGCGTCCGGTCGTGGTGACCCAGCGCTTGGCGCAGTTGGGCTTCCTGTGTGCAATCGACGATCCCCTCGCGTGCCTGATCGCCTGCACCGGTTCCAGCGGCTGCGGCAAAGCCCTGGCCGATACCAAAGCTGACGCTGTGCAACTGGCCGCGCTGCAACCCGGCGTGGAGGTGCACCTGTCCGGCTGCCCGCGCTCCTGCGCTGCGGCGCACACCGCGCCGGTTACCTTGCTGGCGGTAAGCCCCGGTCACTACGACGTCTATTTTCGCGATGCAGCCCAGCCCGGTTTTGGCCGGCTGCAGGCGCGCACCCTTTCTATTGAAGCGACGGGCACCTTGCTGCGTGCCCGCCCACGGAGCAACACCGATGATTGATTACATCCGCGACGGTCAGGAGATCTATCGCAACTCCTTCGCCATTATTCGCGCGGAAGCCAACTTGGCCCGTATCCCGGCTGATTTGGAAAAACTCGCGGTGCGCGTGATTCATGCCTGCGGCATGGTCGAGGCCATCGACGGCTTGCAGTTTTCCGACGGCGCAGGCAAGGCCGGGCGCGATGCACTGGCCGCCGGCGCGCCGATCCTGTGCGACGCGCGCATGGTCTCCGAGGGTGTGACCCGTGCGCGCCTGCCGGCCAACAACCCCGTGATCTGCACCCTGCGTGACGACAGCGTGCCGGAATTGGCGCGGGAGCTGGGCAACACCCGTTCCGCCGCCGCCCTGGAACTTTGGCGCCCACACTTGGAGGGCAGCGTGGTGGTGATCGGCAACGCGCCGACGGCGCTGTTCTATCTGCTGGAGATGCTCGATGCCGGCGCACCGAAACCGGCGTTGATCCTGGGCTTTCCGGTGGGGTTTGTCGGTGCCGCCGAATCCAAGGCGATGCTGGCCGCCGACAGCCGTGGCGTGCCGTTCGTGATCATGCAAGGTCGCCTGGGCGGCAGCGCCATGGCCGCCGCAGCGGTGAATGCGCTCGCCACGGAGGTTGAATAATGTCGGCGCGCGGACGCTTGATCGGCCTGGGCGTGGGCCCCGGCGATCCTGAACTGATCACCGTCAAGGCGCTGCGCCTGCTGCGTGAGTCGCCGGTGGTGGCGTACTTCGTGGCCAAGGGCAAGAAGGGTAACGCCTTCGGCATCATCGAAGACCATCTGGTGCCACAGCAGACCCTGATGCCGCTGGTGTACCCGGTGACCACCGAAGCGCTGCCGGCACCGCTGTCCTACGAGCAGGTGATCAGCGATTTCTACGACACCGCCAGCGTCGATGTGGCCGCGCACCTGGATGCCGGCCGCGACGTGGCGGTGATCTGCGAAGGCGACCCGTTCTTCTACGGCTCCTATATGTACCTGCACGACCGTCTGGCCGAGCGCTACGAAGCGCAGGTCATCCCTGGCGTGTGCTCAATGCTCGGCGGCGCCTCGGTGCTCGGCGCGCCACTGGTGTATCGCAACCAGAGCTTGTCGGTGCTTTCGGGCGTGTTGCCCCATGACGACCTCAAGCGCCGCCTGGCGGACGCTGACGCGGCGGTGATCATGAAGCTGGGGCGCAATTTCCCCAAGGTGCGCCAGGTGCTCGAAGAGCTCGGCCTGGCCGAGCGCGCGCTGTATGTGGAACGCGCGACCATGGCCAACCAGAAGATCGTGCCGCTGGATCAAGTGGAACCGATGTCGTCGCCATATTTTTCGCTGATCATCGTGCCCGGTGAACGGTGGCAAGGATGATGCGCCCGGCGATTGTCATCCTGGGCCAAGGCAGCTTGGCTACGGCGCGCAAGATCCAGCAGGTTTACCCTGGCGCGCTGATCCACGGCCTGGCGGGGCGTATTGAGGGTGCGGACACCCTCTACAGCGAGTTCGGCACCACCCTGCGCCAGCTCTATCAACAGGGCGCGCCGTTGATTGCGTTGTGCGCGGCCGGCATCGTGATTCGCACCCTGGCGCCGTTGCTGCTGGAAAAAGGCGAAGAGCCTGCGGTACTCGCGGTGGCCGAAGACGGCAGCGCTGTGGTGCCGTTGCTGGGGGGCCTGGGTGGGGTCAACGTCATGGCCCGCGAGATCGCGGCGGCGTTGAACGTGGCGGCGGCAATCACCACCAGTGGTGAACTGCGTTTCGGCACTTGCCTGCTCAACCCTCCGAGTGGTTATGAGTTGGCCGATCTGGAGTTGGGCAAGCGTTTCGTCTCCGACCTGCTGGCCGGTGAAAGCGTGCGCATCGAAGGCGCGGCGCCGTGGCTGGAACAGGCCAATCTGCCCCAGGATCAACAGGCGCGCCTGGCGATTCATGTGGGCAGTGCCGAGCGCAAACCTGCGGCCAATGAATTGCTGATCTATCCGAAAACCGTGTGTGTGACCTGTGCTCCGGGCCCGTACTTGGCCGAACGCGTGCGCAGCGCTTTGGGAGAAGCTGGTATTGCCGTGCAATCCCTGGCCTGCCTGCTGGCCAGCCACAAGCAGATGGCCGACTCGACGCTGCACGAAGCCGCGCTGGCGCTGGGCGTGCCGCTGCGGTTTGCCGATGTGCAGCCCGGCGCGCAGTTGCTGATCGATGTTGCCGAGCAACCATTGGATGTGTCCAAGCTGGGCCGCGCCCGTGGTCGCCTCGCTGTGATTGGCCTGGGCCCCGGCGCCGCCGAGTTGATGGTGCCGGCGGTGAAAGCCGAACTGGCGCGCTGCACCGATGTACTGGGTTATGAAACCTACGTGCGCATGGCCGGCCCATTCCGTGACGATCAGGTACAGCATTGCACCGACAACCGCGAAGAAATGCAGCGTGCGCGCCATGCTTTCGAACTGGCCGCCCAGGGCCGTTCGGTGGTGGTGGTGTCGTCCGGCGATCCGGGTGTGTTCGCCATGGCGGCGGCGGTAATCGAGGCGTTGCACGAGTCCGACGATCCGGCCTGGCATCAGGTCGACCTGGAGATCCTACCGGGCGTCTCGGCGTCCCTGGCCACTGCCGCTCAGGCCGGCGCGCCGTTAGGGCATGACTTCTGCGTGATGTCGCTGTCGGATAACCTCAAGCCCTGGTCGATCATCGAAAAACGCCTGGACCTCGCGTCCCAGGCCGACCTGGCCCTGGCGTTCTACAACCCGATTTCGCGTTCGCGCCCGTGGCAACTGGGCCGCGCCCTGGAAATCGTCGCGCTGCATCGCATGCCGCAAACGCCGGTGGTGCTGGGCCGCGACATTGGCCGCCCTGGCCAGACGCTGCGCGTAACCACCCTGGGTCAACTCACCCCGGACCAGGTGGACATGCGCACCATGGTGCTGATCGGCTCGTCTACCACCTGCACATTCCCGCGGGCCGATGGCGGTACATGGGTCTATACACCGCGTTGGTACGGCGAAAAAACCGGCGCCTGAGGCTGCACGAAAGCTCCGATAAACCCTGGGCGATCACCGGGTGTGTTCGGAGCTTTTTTCTTTTTTGCACAAGGAAAACCGGAAGGTCCGGCGATGTGCCCCGCAATTGCTGGGCTGCGTTTCGCGCGGCGTGGCGGCGAGCGTTGTTTGTCGTGTGGAAACCCCGCCGGGCGCTGGACTAGGGTGAAGGCAAGCCCCATGTTGGGGTGCTTGTGGAGAACTGGAAAATGGAGCGACATCACAAACGGATCAACAATGTAAAACGGCGCAAATTGATCGCCGCCTACAAACTGCCGGGAGCGCCCGGGGCGCACGCCACGTTACCGCTGGAAACCGATGAAGACAGCAACGCCGCGGTGGTCAACAACAGTGTCATGTCGTTTGCCGAGGGCCTGTCCGGGCTGAACCGCGAATACATCCGTAAAAGCTATCTGCTGGCCAGCAGTTACGTGAGCGATGTGTTGAAAGTCCAACGCGGCAGCGAGGCGTGGTATGACGAATTTATCAAGGTGATGATCAGTCTGGGCTGGCTACCGGTGCGCAGTCGGTTCGAGCGCGTCTCCAGCGTCGGCAAGGGCCTGACGGTGCAACTGGCGGCGTTGAATATGATTGCGACGTTGCTGGCCTCGACGTCATTGAGCGGGCCGTTGCTGGCTACGCTGCCCAAGCTCGCGGCGGATGCGCTGGAGGCGCTGAAGCAGCAGCCGACTTCTTTCGAACTGTTCAAACGCAACAGCGCCGTGCACCAGGGCGGTGATTTCGGCCTGGCGTCCTGCGCCGAATCCGACGGTGAATTGACGATGGTGCTGGTGACCTACAGCACCCAGGGCGTGAGTAAACAGGTGGGGTTGCCATTCCTGGAGTGGGATAGCTCCTCGTTCGAGGCCTTCAGCGGGCAAACCTGCCTGGTGCTCAATACCTCGGTGGTCAACGAAAAAACCATCCAGCTGATGCGCGAGAGCGCGGGAGACAAAGTACAGCTGGCAATCGCGAAATACCGGATTTAGGGCACCAGATAGCCGCGCACGCCCGTAAAAATAATCTGCGCGGCAAGGGCGCAAACAAACAAGCCCATCAATCGACTGACAATCTGCAAGCCCTGGTCACCCAAAATGCGTTCGATGCGGTTGGACAAGTACAGCACCACACCCACCGTGAAGCTGGCCAGGGCGATGCTGAGGATGGCCATGATTTTGTCATCCCAGTGCGGCTGGCTGACCCCCATTACCAGCAACGCACCGATGGTGCCGGGGCCGACGGTGAGGGGGATGGTCAGCGGCACGATGGTTACGTCCTGCTGCACGTTATCGGTCTGCACGGCCGACTTACCTTGAGCCATGCCCAGAGCAGAGATGAACAGCACACTGCCGGCGCCGATGCGGAATGCGTCCACGGTGATGCCGAACACACTGAAAATCAACCGGCCGAACAGGTAGAGCAACACACTGGACGCCAGTGTTGCCAAGGCCACTTTCCAGGCCAGGCGGCGTCGTTCTTTGCTGGAATAGCCGCGAGTCAGGCTGATAAAGCAGGACAGCACGAAGAACGGGCTGTAGAGCACCAGCATCTTCAGGTAAACGCTGAATAACACGTGGAGCATGGAGGAGGCTCGCGGCAGGAGAAGTGGGGAGAGTCTAACAGGCGCCAGGGGGCAAATGTGGGAGGGCAAGCCCTCGCCCACATGGGATTTCAGGTCACGAGGGGGCGTGTTCGGGGCGCTGTTGACGCTGTGCCACCCAGAACTCCACCAGTTCACGCAGTTGCGACAGTTCCACTGGCTTGGCCATATGCCCGTCCATGCCGGCTTGGCGTGCGCGCTCTTTGTGTTCCGAGAGAATGTGCGCGGTGAGCGCGACCACCGGCGTGCGGATGCGTTGGTGGCTGACTTCCCAGGCGCGCAGTTGTTGGGTGGCCGAAAAACCGTCGAGGATTGGCATCTCGCAGTCCATCAACACCAGGTCATAACGCTGGGCTTTCATGGCCTCCAGCGCTTCTTCGCCGTTGCTGGCGGTGTCCGGGTTGAGGTTGAGCTTGCCGAGCATGCCGCGGATAACCTTGGTGGAAATGCTGTTGTCTTCGGCCACCAGGATGCGGAAATCGCTGGGCACGGTGACCGGTTCCGGCGTAGTGGGGACCGGGCGCGGCGTGGCGCTACCTTTGCTGCGTTGGGTCAGTTCGTCGGCCAGGGTGGTCTTGAGGGTATAGCCGGCCACCGGCTTGGCCAGGATGCGCTTGATCCCGCAGTTACGCGCGATGATCTTGCTCGGCGCGTTGCTGATGCCGGTGAGCATGATCAACAGAATGTCGTGGTTCAGGCTAGGGTCTTCCTTGATCTTCGCCGCCAGTTGCATGCCGGTCATGCCTGGCATGTTCTGGTCCAGCAGCACCACGTCGAAGTAGTCGCGCAGGTGCGCTTTGGTGCGCAGCAGGGCCAGGGCTTCTTTGCCCGAGGGCGCGGCACTGACGTTCAGGCCCCAGGCCGAGCACTGTTGCACCAGCACTTTGCGGCAGGTGTCGTTGTCGTCCACCACCAGCACGCGGGCGCCTTTGAGCGGGCCGTCGAGGTCGGACGTCGGGTGTTCCAGGCGCTCCGGGTCCAGCGGCAGGGTCAGCCATAAGGTGCTGCCCTGATGGCTGCCGCTCTTGATGCCGAATTCGCCGTTCATCAACAGGATCAGCTGGCGCGCGATCACCAACCCCAGGTGGCCGCTCAAACGGGTGGCCGACAGGAAATTCTTACTGTGCAGTTCGCTATGCAGCAGGGCATCGCGCTCGGCGGCTTCCATTGGAATGCCGCTGTCTTGCACGGCGATGCGCAGGCGCGGTTTGGTGCTGCGATCGTCCAAGGCCACCACGATCAGCACTTCGCCTTCGTCGGTTTTCTGCAGGGCGTTTTCCAACAGGCTCAACAGCGCCTGGCGCAGGCGTGTCGGGTCGCCGCTGATAACGCGCGGCACCTGGGGCTGGATAAAGCTGATCAGTTCGACATTCTGCTGCTCGGCCTTGGCGCGGAAGATACTCAGGCAGTCCTCGATCAGCGCATTGAGGTCGAACTGCACATCGTCCAATTCGATCTGCCCGGATTCGAGTTTGGAGATGTCGAGAATCTCGTTGATCAGCGTGAGCAGTTCGTTACCGGCGCTGTGGATGGTCTGCACATAGTCCCGTTGCTTCACCGACAGCGGAGTGCCCAGCAGCAGTTCGGTCATGCCCAGCACGCCGTTCATAGGGGTGCGGATTTCGTGACTGATTTTTGCCAGGAACTCGGCCTTGGCGGCGATCTCGGCATTGCTGGCGGCCAGGTCGCGGCTGAGGCTGAAGCGTGCCTCGACAATCGCGCGCTGACGCTCGCCCAGAGCCAGGCTCATCAACAGGCCACTCAGGCAAATGAATGCCAGCAACGTCACGATCAGGCCCTGTGGCGAGACCATCGTCAGGCCCAGCAGCGCCGGCAGGATAATCAGAGTGCCGATATTGAAGACCACCATCGCCGCCACGAACAGTCGCGCTGGACGGTAGCCTTTCTGCCAGTGATACGCTGAAACGAACAACATGCTCAGCCCCGCCAACGCCACCAGCGCGTAGGTGATGATATTCAGGGGCAGGGTGTTGACGAACAACAACAGCAGACCGCACAGCACGATGAGCAGGATGTCGGCCATCAGCAGCTTGTTCAGTACATGGGGGCCGAGCGGCATAAAGAAGCGATAGGCAAACATCAGCCCGCACGGTGCGGTCAGCAGCAGGGCCAGGTACGCGCCGGGGGTCTGCACTGCGTGCCAGTTGGGCAGCCACGGGCCGACCAGGTTAAGCAGCAGCGCCACGCTTAGCATTAGCAGGGCCTCGCAGGCGGCTAGCCATAGGCTGCTGCGCGAGCGGTGGTAGGCGAAGCGTGTGAGGTTATGCAGGATCAGCATCAGCAGGCAGCCGAACAGCAGGCCGTAGATCAGCGTCTGCGTTTGGTCGGCGGCGGCCAATACGGCCGGTTCCAGGGTGATATAGGGGCGCAACTCGTGTTCCGAGACCAGCCGCACGTAGACCTCAAGGACGTTCTGACTTTGCGGCAGCGGTAGCATGAAGTCGCTGCTGGGCAGCGGGCGTTCCGTCTGGGCCTGGCGGGTGCCGGTGCTTTGTTGCTCTACCAGGGTGTCACCATCGAGCACGTACAGGTTCAGGTGGGACAGGTCCGGGGCGAAGATGCGCAGCACTTGCTCGTGCTTGCCGGGTTGCAACTTGAAACGTAC
Source organism: Pseudomonas rhodesiae (assembly GCF_007858255.1). Classification (GTDB taxonomy): domain Bacteria; phylum Pseudomonadota; class Gammaproteobacteria; order Pseudomonadales; family Pseudomonadaceae; genus Aquipseudomonas; species Aquipseudomonas rhodesiae. The sequence continues at coordinate 425,171 of NZ_VFEU01000001.1, forward strand.
CCACAACGCACCGTCCGGCTCCGCGGCGGTAATACGGTCCAGTTCGATGGGGCTGAATTGATTGGTGTAACGCGAGGAGCGGATGTCGCTCAGTTGCAGGTCGGCCTGTTCATCAAGCAATACTGCCCAGCCACTGCCTTGCGCGGCGGCCTGGGCCGGGAGCAAACAGAGCAGCGTCAGCAGACTGACAGTGAAACCTATGGCGATCCTGAGCCAGCGCACGGCGAAATCCCTTCGTAGGTTGATGCACGGGTTAACTATGCGCGGGGTGGCGGGTATACGGCAAGGGCCTTGAGCCCTTGCCTAACCGAACGGATAGCTACTGACAATGCTAGCGATGTTCGAGATTTACTGGCTCTCACCACGCTCGCGGGCAATGGCGCGATAGCCGATGTCCTTGCGGTAGAAGCAGCCCTTCCAGTCGATTGCCGCGGCCAGTTTGTACGCTTGCTGCTGCGCGGCGTCGACACTGGCGCCCATGGCGGTGGCGCACAGCACGCGGCCGCCGGCGGTGACGACCTGGCTGTCCTTGAGCGCAGTGCCCGCATGGAACACCTTGCCTTCCAGCTTAGCCGCCGCTTCCAGGCCCTCAATCACGTCGCCCTTGGCGTAGTCGGCAGGGTAGCCGCCGGCTGCCAGCACAATGCCGACGCTCGGACGTGGGTCCCACTGTGCTTCAACCTTGTCCAAGGCCTGGGCCAGGGCGGCTTCCACCAGCAGCACCAGGCTCGATTGCAGGCGCAGCATCACCGGTTGGGTTTCCGGATCGCCGAAGCGGCAGTTGAACTCGATGACTTTCGGATTGCCGGCCTTGTCGATCATCAGACCGGCGTAGAGGAAACCGGTGTACACGTTGCCTTCGTCGGCCATGCCGCGCACGGTCGGCCAGATCACCTGATCCATCACACGCTGGTGCACGTCGCTGGTCACCACAGGCGCCGGGGAGTAGGCGCCCATGCCACCGGTGTTCGGGCCAGTGTCGCCGTCGCCGACGCGCTTGTGGTCCTGGCTGGTGGCCATTGGCAGCACGTTCTTGCCGTCGACCATCACGATGAAGCTGGCTTCTTCACCGTCGAGGAATTCTTCGATGACGACACGCGAGCCCGCATCACCGAAGGCGTTACCGGCGAGCATGTCGCGTACGGCGTCTTCGGCTTCCTGCAGGGTCATCGCTACGATCACGCCTTTACCGGCGGCCAGGCCGTCGGCCTTGATCACGATTGGCGCGCCTTTTTCACGCAGGTAAGCCAGGGCCGGCTCGATCTCGGTGAAGTTCTGGTAATCGGCGGTCGGGATCTTGTGGCGGGCGAGGAAATCCTTGGTAAAGGCTTTCGAGCCTTCCAATTGCGCAGCACCGGCGGTGGGGCCGAAGCAATCCAGGCCACGGCTGCGGAACAGGTCCACCACACCGGCTACCAGCGGTACTTCCGGGCCGACGATGGTCAGGGAAACGTTTTTCTCGGCGAAATCGGCCAGTTGCTCAAGGGCCAGCACGTCGATGGCAACGTTCTGGCACTTGGCTTCAATGGCGGTGCCGGCATTGCCGGGTGCTACGAAAACTGTCTGGACGCGAGGGTCCTGGGCAACTTTCCAGGCCAAGGCGTGTTCACGGCCGCCGCTGCCGATGATCAAAACATTCAAGTCAGACTCCTTCGAAGGAAGTTAAAAGCTGCAAGCGGCAAGTTAAAAGCAATCTGCATTGCCTCACCCTACGTTGCGCAGCCTCTAATGAATAAGGCTGCAAGCGAAAGTAAAAGCGATCCCGGTCTACTCTTGCTTGCCGCTTGCAGCTATAAGCTCGCTACTTCACGCAGTGGATCAGTGGCGGAAGTGACGCATGCCAGTGAAGACCATGGCAATGCCAGCTTCGTCGGCCGCGGCGATCACTTCGGCGTCGCGCATCGAGCCGCCTGGCTGGATCACGGCGGTCACACCGGCCTTGGCGGCGTTGTCCAGGCCGTCACGGAACGGGAAGAACGCGTCGGACGCCATCACCGAACCGGCCACCTGCAACCCGGCGTGCTCGGCCTTGATCGCGGCGATACGCGCCGAGTTCACGCGGCTCATCTGGCCGGCGCCGACCCCGATGGTCTGGCGGTTCTTGGCGTAGACGATGGCGTTGGATTTAACGTACTTGGCCACTTTCCAGGCGAAGATCAGGTCGTGGATTTCCTGTTCGGTCGGCGCCCGCTGGGTCACCACTTTCAGGTCGTCGGCGCTGATCATGCCGATATCGCGGCTCTGCACCAGCAGGCCGCCGTTGACGCGCTTGTAGTCCCATGCCGCGGCGCGGTCGGCCGACCACTCGCCGCAGGCCAGCAGGCGCACATTGGCCTTGGCTGCGACGATGGCGCGGGCTTCTTCGCTCACGGATGGGGCGATGATCACTTCAACGAATTGACGATCGACGATGGCCTTGGCGGTCTCGGCGTCCAGTTCGCGGTTGAAGGCGATGATGCCGCCGAACGCCGACTCGGTGTCGGTGGCGTAGGCCAGTTCGTAGGCCTGGCGAATGCCGCCTTCGGCGTCCGGGCTGACGGCCACGCCGCACGGGTTGGCGTGCTTGACGATCACGCAGGCCGGCTTGACGAAGCTCTTGACGCATTCCAGCGCAGCGTCGGTGTCGGCCACGTTGTTGTAGGACAGCTCTTTGCCTTGCAGCTGGGTCGCGGTGGCGATGCCCACTTCGGCAGGCTTGGCTTCCACGTAGAACGCCGCGCTCTGGTGCGGGTTCTCGCCGTAGCGCATTTCCTGGGCCTTGATGAACTGGCTGTTGAAGGTGCGCGGGAACTGGCTGCGGCCTTCGGTGCTGAGGGTTTCGGCGGCTTGATTAACGGTGCCCATGTAGTTGGCGATCATGCCGTCGTAGGCGGCGGTGTGTTCGAACGCCTTGAGCATCAGGTCGAAACGCTGAGCGTAGGTCAGGCCACCGGCCTTGAGGTTTTCCAGCACGCTGGCGTAGTCGCTGGCATTGACCACAATGGCCACGTCTTTGTGGTTCTTGGCCGCCGAGCGGACCATGGTAGGGCCGCCGATGTCGATGTTTTCGATGGCGGTCGGCAGGTCACAGCCGGGTTTGTTGATGGTGGCTTCGAATGGGTAGAGGTTGACGGCCACCAAGTCGATCGGCTTGATGCCGTGCTCGTTCATGATCGCGTCGTCGGTGCCGCGACGGCCGAGGATGCCGCCGTGGATTTTCGGGTGCAGGGTCTTGACCCGACCGTCCATCATTTCTGCGAAACCGGTGTAGTCCGCGACTTCTACTGCGGCCACGCCGTTGTCCTGCAGCAGTTTGAAGGTCCCGCCCGTGGAGAGGATTTCCACGCCCAGAGCTTCCAGCTCACGGGCAAATTCGAGGATCCCGGTCTTGTCGGAGACACTGATCAAGGCGCGGCGGATCGGCAGGCGGGTGGTCTGGTCGGTCATTTCAATTTCCATCAAAAGCAAAGGAGTCAGCAAAAAAGGCGACCGGTTTTACGCGGGCGCCTTTCTGGTTGGATTGAATGCTTACAGCAAATCGTACTGCTTGAGCTTCTTGCGCAGGGTCCCACGGTTGAGGCCCAGCAGCTCACTGGCTTTGGTCTGGTTGCCCTTTACGTAGTTCATCACGCTTTCGAGCAAGGGCGCCTCGACTTCGGAGAGCACCAGGTTGTACACGTCCGTGACGGAAGCGCCCTCAAGGTGGGCGAAATAATTGTGCAGCGCCTTCTCGACACTCCCGCGAAGGGTCTGACCTTCTTCGCTCGGCGTGTTGAGGTGCTGTTTCAAATTGACGTTGTCGCTCACGGGTGCTGTTCCACTCACTAAAGTCTCGGTCATCATCGTCATGCGGCCACCCCCTCTCCGTCCCCTGTCACCAGGCTCTTGTAACGTCCGGCGAAGAACTCACGAACGTTGGCGCACTGTGCTTCCGTATCATCCAAACGATTGAAGTGGGCGCGAAACTCCTTGGCGCCCGGCAAGGTTGCGAGATACCAGCCCACATGCTTACGAGCAATGCGTACTCCCATGACGTCTCCATAGAAGGCGTGCAGGGCGGCCAGATGCTCTAGCAGAATACGTTCCACCTCGATCAGCTCCGGCGCCGGCAAGGTTTCGCCGGTGCGCAGGAAGTGCTCGATCTCACGAAAAATCCACGGCCGCCCCTGGGCAGCACGGCCAATCAACAGGCCATCGGCACCGGTCGCGTGGAGTACGCGCCGGGCTTTCTCGGCGGAGTCGATATCGCCATTGGCAAAGACCGGCATCGACACCGCCTGCTTGATCGCGGCGATGGTGTCGTACTCGGCTTCACCGGTGTAAAGGTCGGCGCGGGTGCGGCCATGCACCGCCAGCGCTGTAATACCTGCCTGTTCGGCGATCTTCGCCACCGTCAGACCATTCTTGTTGTCCCGGTCCCAGCCGGTGCGAATCTTCAGGGTTACCGGCACATCGACTGCGGCGACAACGGCCTGCAGGATCTCGGCAACCAACTGCTCATCTTTCAACAGCGCTGAACCGGCGGCCTTGTTGCAGACCTTCTTGGCCGGGCAGCCCATGTTGATATCGATAATCTGCGCACCCAGCTCCACGTTGGCTCGGGCCGCATCCGCCAGCATCTGCGCATCTCCACCGGCGATCTGCACCGAGCGGGGCTCGGGATCACCTTCGTGGATCATGCGCATCCGCGACTTGCGGGTGTTCCACAGACTCATGTCGCTGGTGACCATTTCCGAGACTACTAGGCCGGCGCCCAATCGTTTGCACAGCTGACGAAAGGGCTGGTCGGTGACGCCCGCCATGGGGGCGAGAATCAAGCCGTTCTGCAATGTGTATGGGCCGATGCGTACCGCCGACATAGGACTTCCCTGTTGTGGGGCCGGATCATTAGAGTTCGAAAAAGGGTTGGCATGATACCCGCTCTCGATGACTGGATAAAGGCTGAATTGGATAAAATCTGAACAGTTATTTCTTTATCGCCGTCGGTTTGGTTGAGCGGCGCGCAGTCAATCTTCCACCGTCAGGTTTCGCTGGTTGAGTGGTTTCACTCGGGGGAGTGGAAGCTCAGGCTGTAATTCACGGCTTTGTTGCCCGGATCGAGGATATCCAGGGAGATATGGATCGGGGTCTGCGATGGCATTTCGCTAACGCCGGCCAGCTCGCCGCTGAGGTATTCGCTCGGTTTGAACCGACGGCTGGCAATCAAGCCGCCGTTGAGGTCGGCGAAACGCAGCTCCAGCAGCGGGAAGGGCTGGGAGAAGGTTGCACGGTTGTAGATGATTGCGTCCACCACCAGCGCCCCCGCAAACTCAGGGTGGCTGCGCACCACCAGGTTGCTGCTCTTGATATGGGCGATATCGACCCGTGACGGCACCGTGCAGCCCAGTGTGGGGCACAACTGCTGGAACCACGGACGGTAGGCGTCCTGGCGGGCCAGGTCGTCGAATTGATAGGCGATGTACTGGCCCGCCAGGCCGGCTGCGGCGAGCAGCACCAGCAATAGCCAGATCAGGCGGCGGCCCAGCCCTGAAGGGCGTTTTTGCGCGTAGAGGTGCAACGGGTCGTCTTCCAGGTCCTGAAGCACGTCGTCGTGGACGCTGGCCGCGGGGCGCGCACGCTTGCGGCGCGGCTGAGGCTGTTCTTCCGGCTCTGGGGTGGGGGCCTCATCGTGTACTGGAGTGACGGGGGGATCGAATGCGTCGGTGTCGCGTATCGACCGCAACGGCGGCTCATCCTCGATCTCGTCGGTGTGGAACGACATCGACGGTTCGGTGCGCTGACGTGTCGCAGCGCCTGGGGTCGCTTCGGGTTCGTCTTCGTCGGCTTGGTCACGTTCTTCACCGGGTTCGCTGAACAGGCTGGCGGCCCACTTTTCCTCTTCGGCCTTGAGCGTGTCGCGGCTGGCGCTGAGGGGTTCTTCCTTCTGCCGACGATCGCCGGGTTGGCGACGGTCGGCGCTCACCGATGCGGCGGGCTGAGTGGGGCGGCGTTCCAGCTTGGCCAGTTCTTCGTCCAGGTCCAGGTGATCCAGATCCAGCTCTTCGGCGCTCCATTGCTTCTGGCTGATCGCGCGCGGCGCCTCGGGCAAGGCCTCGGCGGCTGTCGTCGGCTCGGTCGTCGGCGCAGGCGCAGGCGCATGGGCCGCGCGTTGCTCCAGTAACTGACGAGCCGCGTTGAACACTTGCAGGCACGAGCCACAACGAACTACGCCGCGGGCCACGCTCAATTGAGCATGGTTGACGCGAAAGCGAGTCTGGCAATGTGGGCACTGGGTGACGAAACTGTCGGTCATGCGGCCATCCGATTCAGGCAAGCGCTCATTCTAGCGCCGACGACCGCTGATGCGTACCCAGCCATCGCGGTTAGCGATCGGGTCCAGGTCGAAGTCCTGGGCATAAGCGGCGGCGACTTCATCGCCCTGTTCGGCGAGGATCCCCGACAGCGCCAGGCGCCCGCCGGGCTTGACCAGGCTCGATAGCTGCGGCGCCAGGGACACCAGCGGCCCGGCGAGGATATTGGCCACCAGCACATCGGCCTGCACCTGGGGCAAATCCTGCGGTAGGTAAAGCGGGAATTTACCTTCAGGAATGTTGTTGCGCCCGGCGTTGTCGCGCGACGCTTCCAAGGCCTGTACATCGATATCGGTGCCGACGGCTTCCTTGGCACCCAGCAGCAGAGCGGCAATTGCCAGAATCCCCGAGCCGCAGCCGAAGTCCAGTACGTGGCTGTTGCGCAGGTCCTGACCGTCGAGCCATTCCAGGCAGAGGGCGGTGGTGGGGTGGGTGCCGGTGCCGAACGCCAGGCCCGGGTCGAGCAGCAGGTTCACCGCGTCCGGTTCCGGGGCCGCGTGCCAGCTCGGCACGATCCACAGGCGCTGGCCGAAACGCATGGGCTGGAAGTTGTCCATCCAACTGCGCTCCCAGTCCTGGTCTTCGATCACTTCGCTGTGATGTTCCGGCAGCGGGCTGCCGGTGAGCAGTTCCAGATGGGCCAGTACGCTGGCGGCTTCGGTGCCGCCCTCGAACAGGGCCAGCAAGTGGGTGTGGGACCACAGTGGGGTGGTGTTCAGCTCGGGTTCGAAGATCGGCTGGTCTTCGGCATCCATAAAGGTCACCGACACGGCGCCCACTTCGAGGAACGCGTCTTCGTAGGTTTCGGCTTGTTCTGGGCTGATGGCGAGTCGGACTTGCAGCCAAGGCATGGCGGGCACCTTTGAAAATAATGAGTGTGCGACGACAGGGTCGCGAAAGCGCGCAAGTTTACGCGAGCGGCGGGCAGAAGACGACACTACTGACTGCACGCCGGTCAAATGTGGGGAGGGGGCTTGCCCCCGATAGCGTTGGACCAGTTAGAGATGCTCAGACTGACACACTGCAATCGGGGGCCCCCTCCCACATTTGGCTTGTGTACATTTTCACAATAGAGGGGCCACAAACAACAAAACCGCCCGAAGGCGGTTTTGTTGGGTGGAGCACTTACTGGTCGGCCAGTTTGTGTTCCAGGTAGTGAATGTTCACACCACCTTCGCAGAAGCCTTCATCGCGGACCAGTTCCCGGTGCAGCGGAACGTTGGTCTTGATGCCGTCGACCACGATTTCGTCCAGGGCGTTGCGCATACGGGCCATGGCCTCGTCGCGCGTGGCGCCCCAGGTGATCAGCTTGCCGATCAGCGAGTCGTAGTTGGACGGAACCTTGTAGCCGCTGTACAGGTGCGAATCGACGCGAACGCCGTTGCCGCCCGGAGCATGGAAGTGCTTGACCAGGCCTGGGCTCGGCATAAAGGTTTTCGGGTCTTCGGCATTGATCCGGCACTCCAGGGAGTGGCCATGAATCTTCACGTCAGCCTGGGTGAACGACAGCACGTTGCCGGCGGCGATGCTTAGCATCTCCTTGACGATGTCGATACCGGTGACCATCTCCGAAACCGGATGCTCCACCTGCACGCGAGTATTCATCTCGATGAAGTAGAAACGACCGTTCTCGTAGAGGAACTCGAAGGTACCGGCGCCACGGTAGTTGATGTCGATGCACGCCTTGACGCAGCGCGCCAGAACTTCCTGGCGAGCGGTTTCGTCCAGGCCCGGAGCCGGCGCTTCTTCCAACACCTTCTGGTGACGGCGTTGCAGCGAGCAGTCACGGTCGCCCAGGTGGATGGCGTGGCCCTGGCCGTCGGACAGTACCTGCACTTCCACGTGACGTGGATTGGTCAGGTATTTCTCCAGATAGACCATCGGGTTGCCGAACCAGGCGCCGGCTTCCGCACGGGTCTGCTTGGCCGCTTCGATCAGGTCTTCTTCCTTGTGCACCACGCGCATGCCGCGACCACCGCCGCCACCGGCGGCCTTGATGATCACCGGGTAACCGACTTCGCGACCAATGCGCAGGGCGGTTTCCTCGTCTTCAGGCAGTGGGCCGTCGGAACCTGGAACGGTTGGCACGCCGGCCGCAATCATGGCGTCCTTGGCCGACACCTTGTCGCCCATCAGGCGAATGGTCTCGGCTTTCGGGCCGATGAAGGCGAACCCGGATTTTTCCACCTGTTCGGCGAAATCGGCGTTTTCCGCGAGGAAGCCGTAGCCGGGGTGGATGCCATCAGCGCCGGTCACTTCTGCCGCGGCGATGATGTTCGGGATATTCAGGTAGGAGTTCGAGGCCAGTGGCGGGCCGATGCAGATGCTCTCGTCCGCCAGCTTAACGTGCATCAATTCGGTGTCGGCCGTCGAGTAAACAGCGACGGTCTTGATGCCCTCTTCCTTACAGGCGCGCAGGATACGCAGCGCGATCTCGCCGCGGTTGGCGATCAGGACTTTTTGCAGTTTCTTCGCAGGTTTCAACATCGAAGGTGCTCCGCGGTTCAAACGATGGTGAACAGCGGCTGGTCGTACTCAACCGGCTGACCGTTTTCTACCAGGATGGACTCGATCACGCCGGCTTTTTCAGCGGTGATGTGGTTCATCATTTTCATCGCTTCGACGATGCAAATGGTGTCGCCCACTTTCACGGTCTTGCCCACTTCAACGAAGGCTGGCGAGGTCGGTGCCGGGGTGCGGTAGAAAGTACCGACCATTGGCGACTTGACCACGAAACCGTTCAGCGCAGGAGCTGCCGGTGAGGCAGGAGCAGCCGGGGCAGCCGGTGCAGCGGCTGGTGCAGCAGCAGCCGGAGCCGGCGCTTGCATCTGCGGGGCATAGAATTGTTGAGCCGGGGTCTTGCTGTGGCGGCTGATCCGTACGGACTCTTCGCCTTCCTTGATTTCCAGCTCGTCGATACCGGATTCTTCCAGCAGTTCGATCAACTTCTTAACTTTACGGATATCCATGAATCATCAACTCCCAAGGGTCGGTCAGGGGCGCTTGGCCGGTTGTTCAAGCTGTTCCAGGGCGGCCTCCAGGGCCAGTCGGTAACCGCTGGCGCCAAGGCCGCAGATCACTCCTACCGCTACGTCGGAGAAGTAGGAGTGATGGCGGAAAGGTTCGCGTTTGTGCACGTTCGACAAATGCACTTCGATGAATGGGATGCTCACCGCCAGCAGCGCGTCACGTAATGCAACGCTTGTATGCGTAAAAGCGGCTGGATTGATCAGGATAAAGTCCACACCTTCGTCGCGCGCGGCATGGATGCGATCAATCAATTCGTACTCGGCATTGCTTTGCAGGTATTGCAGATGGTGGCCGGCATCACGGGCCCTCTGTTCCAGATCGAGGTTGATCTGATCGAGGGTCACTGCCCCGTAGACGCCCGGTTCACGGGTGCCAAGCAGGTTCAGGTTGGGTCCGTGAAGAACCAGTAAGGTCGCCATCGGCTGTTCCTTGTTATAGAGGTGGGTACGTCAGAACCCGGCGACTATGCCGCAAAGCCTTTGTGACTGTCCAGTTCTATGCAGTAGCCGGCACGATTAGCGAGGATTGCGCAAAATTTATGACTGTGGGCCAGTATCCGGTCATAGGCGACACGTCCTTGAACCCTATGGAGATCAAGTGTGGGAGGGGGCTTGCCCCCGATTGCAGTGTGACAGTCTCAGTATCTCTAACTGATCCACCGCTATCGGGGGCAAGCCCCCTCCCACATTAGTTCTTCATATGACGCTGGATCGGATTAGACGCGGAATGCCTGTACGGCGGTATTGAGCTGCCCACCCAGCACCAGCAAATGCTCACCCTGGCTGCGACCTTGGCCGATACGCAGCAAATTATCTTCGCCCAGTTGATGAATCCGCTCGCTGTTATCGCGAATCTCACTCACCGCGCCACTCTGCTGCGCGGTGACATCGGCGATACGCACGGCGGTGTCGGAAATGGTCTGGATCGCGCCGACGATTTCGTCCAATGCGCCGTCGGCGGCCTGGGCCTGCTGGGCGGTGGCTTCGGCGTGTTCCACCTGGGCGCGCATGCCTTCCACCGATTGGCGGGCGGCGCTTTGCAGGCCGGCGATCAAGCCTTGGATTTCGGCGGTGGCACCGGCGGTGCGCTGGGCCAGGGAGCGGACTTCGTCGGCGACCACCGCAAAACCGCGGCCGGCCTCCCCGGCGCGGGCGGCTTCGATGGCGGCGTTGAGCGCCAGCAGGTTGGTCTGGTCGGCGATGGAGCGGATCACCGTCAGCACGCCGCCGATGGTGGCGGATTCTTCGGCGAGTTTTTCGATCATCTGCGCGTTTTGCTGTACTTCGCCCACCAGGGCATGCAGGCCGGTCAGGCTCAGGCCGATCACCCGCTGGCCCTGTTCCACCGCCTGGCCTGCGCTGCGGCTGGCGCCGGCGGCTTGGCTGGCGTCGCCGGCCACTTGCTGAATGGTCGCTTCCAGCTCACCCAGGGAGTCGCGGATCTGCGCGGTATCGCCGGCCTGGCGCTCGGCGCCGTCGTGCAGGCCGCTGCTCAATTCGGCCAGCGCACGGCTGCTGCCGGCAACTTCTTCGGCATTGCCACGAATGGTGCCTACCAAGTCCACCAGATAGGCACGCAAGCGGTTCAGGGAGGCTTCGATATCGTGCAGTTCGCGGTTGGTCTTGCCCAAGGCAATCGGTTGGCTGAAGTCGCCATCGGCCCAGGTCGATAAGGCCGGCGCCAGGCTGGTCAGCACTCGGGCCAGGCGGCGTTGCAGGGTGTCGATCAGCAGCGCGATCAGCAGGATCAGGCCAATCATCACGCCTTGCATCAGGCGCACTTCGCCCTGGATTTTGCCATGCTGCGCGCGCACCACCGGTTCCAGCCCGGCGATGGCCTGTTGCACCGCGTTGATCTTCAGATGCGTGGCGGCGGCCAGGTCGGCGCGCTGCTGGATCTGCGCGCGGGTGCGTTTGAGTTCGGCGGGGTAACGGGTCAGCAGGCTGTTGAGCTCGCGCTTGAGGTCGACGCCGCTGTCCTGGGCTTCGGCTTTTTCAGTGTTTTCCAGGCCCATCAACGCGGAGAAGTCATCGGTATTGGATTCGGCGCTGGCTTTCACACCCAGTAATGGCAACTGTTCCAGCAGGTCGGCCTGGCCACGGATCTGGCCGAGTTCGCGCTCCACGTCATCGGCCAGCTCGGCGCGCCCGCTGCTGACCAGTTTGTCGCGGGCCAGTGAGAGTTTGCCCAAGTGCTGGGACGCGGCCAGCAGCGCTGGGAGGTAGCGTGCAGCTTCCGGGGAGTTCACGCCGGTGGCGTACTGGCTCAGCTGTTCCAGGTTCGCACTCAGCTCACGCTCGGCCTGCACCAACAAGGCTTGCGGGTCGCCGGCCAACTTGCCGGCGGCGAGCAGGTCGGTCTTGCTGAAGGCGTCCAGCTCCACCAGGCTGGGGCGTAGGCTCTGCGTCAGCTCGGCGGGCAGTTCATCCAGATGTTGCTGCAGGCTTTCCAGGCTTTGGCTGGCGCCGCTCAAACGCAGCGCATCGCCGCTGGCCAGATAGTCCTCGATATTGCGTGCCGCCTGGTTCTGAAAGGTCTGCGACAGGCTCAGGTAGCGTTCCATCAGCAGATAAGGGCGCTCCAAGGCGCGTTGCGACCACCATAAGGTCGCCCCCAGCGCCAGGCACACGGCCACTAACAGGAGGGTGTTGAGATTGGTCAGCAGCTTCAGGCGCATGCGTGGTTTCAGCCGGCAGCAAAAGATAAGTGCCTGAAGTTATTGCGTTTCTATTACAGCGTTATGACGGAGTCGGTGGATTCCGATGAAAAGATGGCACTTTGCTTTGATGTGCGCGCCGCCTGTACGCGGTTGCGTCCTCCACCTTTGGCGCGGTACAGCGCCTCGTCGGCCTGGGCTGCCATCATCAGGCTGTCGGAACCGTCGCACAACTCCACCAGGCCGGCGCTGAAGGTGCACCACAGATCATGGGGCTGGGCGGGGTAGTGGATTTCGGCGAAGCGTTCGCGAATTTCATCCAGCACCTTGCAGGCCGATTCCAGGTCGGTGTCGGGCATGACGATGGCGAACTCCTCACCGCCGTAGCGCCCGATAAAGTCGGTCTTGCGCAACCGCTGCTTAAGAAACAGCGCCAGGCTCTTGATCACGCGGTCGCCCATCGGGTGGCCGTGGCTGTCATTGACGCGCTTGAAGTGGTCGATATCGAGCATGGCAAAGCTCAGCGGCTTGTTTTCGCGGCGCGCGCGGAAGCTGCAGTCTTCGAGCAGTTGCAGGATATGGGTGTGGTTGTACAGACCGGTCAGGCTGTCGCGCACCATCCGCGCCTTGAGGTTACGGGCGCGGGCCGCGCGGTTGCGCACGGTGGTGATCAGGTGGCGCGGCTTGATCGGCTTGGTGAGGAAGTCGTCGCCGCCCTCGCTCATGGCATCCAGTTGCTTGTCCAGATCGTCCTCGGCCGACAGGTAGATGATCGGCACGCTCACATAACGGTCATTGTGGCGGATCACCTTGGCCAGCTCGGTGCCGGTGCAGGCGGGCATGTACATGTCGAGGATGATCAGGTCGGGCTGGAAATCCGCCAGTTCGGCCATGGCCTGGATCGGCTCGATCAAGGTGCGGGTGACGATGCCGGCGCTGTTGAGCAGGCGCTCGGTATGCAGGGCCTGGGCCCGCGAGTCATCGATGATCAGCACTTTATAAGGTTCGTACTGGGCGACGCAGGTCAGCACTTCGATCTTTTCCAGCAGGCTGGAGGCTTCCAGCGTGCCGGTGAGGAATTCCTGGCCCCCGGCGCGAACGGCGGCCAGGCGCGTGGGGGTGTCGGTTTCGTGCAGGCTGAAAAACAGCAGCGGCAGTTTTTGCTCCAGGCCTTCTTGGGCTTCGGCAGCGAGCTTGAGGCCCAGCCCGGTGCCGCAGAAATCCACGTCCATCACGATGGCAGATGGCAGACGCTCGGCCATGGACGAGCGAAATGCCGCTACGCTGTCCAGGGACTGTGCGCTCATACCAAAGAATTCCAATTGCTTGGCCAGGCGCTCGGCACGGTCGTGATCGGCCAGCATCACGTAGATCGGCTTGCGCATCGGCGGCAGAAAGGTTTGTTCCAGCTGGTCGCCCTGGCGCAGGCCGGTGCGGGACAAACGCTGCATTAAACGGTTGAGTTCAGTGATCAACTGGCTGCTCAGGCGGCCGCGGTTTTCGTCCACCGCTTTAAGGGATTCGCCGATATGGTGAGCCAGTTGACCGTGCTCGGGCTGTTCGAAGCGCTCGGCAAAGCGCAGCAGGCGTAAATTGGCTTCGCTGAGTTCGGAGAGGTCGGCGCTCGACCATTCGCTGCGTTGCAGGCGCTGCCAGATCTCAAGAATTTGACGTGCCTGATGAATTACCCGCTGGGCAAAGTGCTGCTTGAGGCGCTCACGGCTGGGGTCTTCTGGCTCGGTCATATCCTGACTACTAGGTGAGGGTGCATGCTGAGGTTGACTGATGGCTCTATGCTAGCACCTCTTTTCATGGGAATGAGTGTCATACGTCAATTAACTGTGCGTCTTCGCTATTCAGTTACTGACTCGGTGGTCGCGCAGCAAAAAAAACGTGCATCCTTATATAGACGAACACGCCCGATAAGCCAGTTTGGATAAAACCCCCACACCGACCGGCACGATGGGGTAGGGTTGTGGTCGGAGTGTTTTGAACGCACGCCCTCAATTCAAGTGCATGAACTCAAGTGATTGAAAGGATATCGCCATGCTGGACTGGAAAAACCGTGCAGGCAGTGCCACCGGCCCCGCGCCTGAACCCAAATCGACCAACCGCGGCTATTTTCGTACGCTGCTGATGAGTCGGGCCGTACTCAGCGTACTCGGCCTGTATCTGTTGGTCACCGGCGCTCTGGGCTGGTATTGGAGCGAAGAGCCGGCGTTGTTTCCGGTCCAGCAAAATGCGCAGATCGCTGCCGACAAAGACGGCAAGCAGATGGTCGTGGGCTTCACCACCGTTGAAACCCTCAAGACTGTGGTCGGCACGCTGTTGAACAAACCCGGTGGCTACATTTCCAACGACCGCTTCCCGCCGGGCCTGTGGATGGACAACATGCCCAGCTGGGAATACGGCGTGCTGGTACAGGTGCGCGACCTGACCCGCGCTCTGCGTAAGGACTTCGCCCGCTCCCAGTCCCAATCGGCTGAAGACGCTGACTTGGCCAAGGCCGAGCCGCGCTTTAACTTCGACAACAAGAGTTGGGTGTTGCCGTCCAGTGAGTCCGAGTACCAGGAAGGCATCAATTCCCTGAGCCGTTATGAAGCGCGCCTCTCCGATCCCAACCAGAAAGGCGCGCTGTTCTACGCCCGCGCCGACAACCTGAACAATTGGCTGGGCGATGTCGCCACGCGCCTGGGTTCGTTGTCCCAGCGCCTGTCGGCCAGCGTCGGTCGGGTCAAGCTCAACACCGCGTTGAAAACCGAGGCGCTCGCGCCGGGTGAAGTGCCGCAGGTTGACGAAGAAGTGGTGGAAACCCCGTGGATGCAGATCGACAACGTGTTCTACGAAGCCCGTGGTCAGGCCTGGGCCTTGTCTCACCTGCTGCGTGCGATCGAAGTCGACTTTGCCGATGTGCTGGCCAAGAAGAACGCCACCGTCAGCGTGCGCCAGATCATTCGTGAGCTGGAAGCCTCGCAAGAGCCGGTGTGGAGCCCAATGATCCTCAATGGCAGCGGTTTTGGCGTGCTGGCCAACCACTCGCTGGTCATGGCCAATTACATTTCCCGGGCCAACGCTGCGGTGATCGACCTGCGTCAACTGCTCAACCAGGGTTGATGATGGATGCCAGTCAACGGGAGGAGGCCCATCGCGCGGCCTCCGATGCCGAGCTGATCTGTTGGGTCGACGAGCAGGACAACCTGCTCGGCCACCTCGTCAGGTCCGATCTGCGTGCGCGTGGCTTGATCGGCCGCTGCACGTTTATCTTCCTCTTCAACTCCAAGGGTCAGCTGTGCGTGCATCGGCGCACCCTGAGCAAAGCCCTGTACCCAGGGTTTTGGGACACGGCGGCGGGTGGGATGGTCGCGGCGGGTGAGTCTTACGCGGTGTCGGCGGCCCGTGAGCTGGAAGAAGAGTTGGGCGTGGGCGGGGTGGATCTGGTCGAACATGACCATTTCTATTTCGAGGATGGTGACAGTCGGCTCTGGTGTAAATCCTATTCAGCCGTGTGGGATGGCCCTCTGCGGTTACAGCCAGAAGAGGTGATGGAGGCGCGCTTTTTACCCATCAGCAAAGTCTTGCGGGACGCCAAGAAAAAACCTTACTGCCCCGACGCCCAAGAGGGCTTGCGCCGCTATCTGGCCTTGCGTCGCTAAAGTTGCATGAAATGGCGCCATTTGGCTCTTAGCAAGCGTGCTTTTTGCCGTTACACTGCGCGACTTTTCACCCGCGTCGCTTTGGCGATTCGGTAGCGCTGCCCCTGCCTGAGTGGGGCTTCGCGGTCGGCTGACCCTTTTGGGGGCCGATCAGTCTTCATCCTCCCAAGAGGATTGCCGGTGGCCAAAAAAGCCGCATCCTTCGCCGCCCTTGGTGGCCTGGTATTTTCCACCGACGCAGGTCGACACTGCCCGGACTGTCGTCAGCCCGTGGACGCCTGCATCTGCAAACAGACCCTGATTCCCGAAGGCGACGGTATTGCCCGCGTGCGACGCGAGAGCAAGGGCCGTGGCGGCAAGACGGTGACCACCATCACCGGCGTGCCCCTGGCCGCGGAGCCCCTCAAGGAACTGGCCACCACGCTGAAAAAGCGCTGTGGCACCGGTGGCGCGTTGAAAGACGGCGTCATCGAGATCCAGGGCGACCACGTCGAGCTGTTATTGGCCGAGCTGATCAAGCTGGGATACAAGGCCAAGAAGTCCGGCGGCTGAGCCTCTTAGCGGCCAGTGTCTAAACTCTGTCCTGCGAGTGGGGTCTACCTCTCTTACAGGCAAATCGTCATTTTCATTCTTTAGACTGCGCCGGCCTCGAACCCGAGGCGGTGCCTTCGACTTCATTTATAGGGGACTTCGATGTCCGTACGACGCACACGCAAAGACGATGGCAGCCAATGGACCGTTGCGGACAGCCGCAGTGTTTATGGGATCCGCCATTGGGGGGCCGGGTATTTCGCGATCAATGACGCCGGTCGCGTTGAAGTTCGTCCAAACGGCCCGAACAGCACGCCCGTCGACCTTTACGAGCAAGTCGACGAACTGCGCAAAAGCGGTCTGTCGCTGCCGCTGCTGGTGCGCTTCCCCGACATCTTGCAAGACCGCGTGCGCCAACTGACCGGTGCTTTCGATTCCAACATCGAACGCCTGGAGTACCAGAGTAAGTACACCGCGCTGTACCCGATCAAGGTGAACCAGCAGGAAGCGGTGATCGAGAACATCATCGCCACCCAGAACGTTTCCATTGGCCTCGAAGCCGGCTCCAAGCCCGAGCTGCTGGCCGTGCTGGCGTTGGCACCAAAGGGCGGCACCATCGTTTGCAACGGTTACAAGGACCGTGAGTTCATCCGTCTGGCGCTGATGGGCCAGAAGCTGGGCCACAACGTGTTTATCGTGATCGAAAAAGAATCCGAAGTCGGCCTGGTGATCGAAGAGGCCGCGAGCCTCAAGGTCAAGCCTCAGGTGGGCTTGCGCGTGCGCTTGTCGTCCTTGGCGTCGAGCAAGTGGGCGGACACCGGTGGCGAGAAATCCAAGTTCGGTTTGTCGGCCGCGCAGTTGCTGTCGGTGGTCGAGCGCTTCCGCGCCGCAGGCCTGGATCAGGGCATTCGTCTGCTGCACTTCCACATGGGCTCGCAGATCGCCAACCTGGCGGACTACCAGCACGGCTTCAAAGAGGCCATTCGTTATTACGGCGAACTGCGTAACCTCGGCCTGCCAGTGGATCACATCGATGTCGGCGGTGGCCTGGGCGTGGACTACGACGGTACCCACTCGCGCAATGCCAGCTCCATCAACTACGACATGGACGACTACGCCGGCGTGGTGGTGGGCATGCTCAAGGAGTTCTGCGACGCGCAGAGCCTGCCGCATCCGAACATTTTCTCCGAAAGCGGCCGTTCGCTGACCGCCCACCACGCCATGCTGGTGGTGCAGGTGACCGACGTCGAGAAACACAACGACGAAATCCCGCTGATCGAGAACAAGGAAAGCCTGCCGGAAACCGTGCAATGGCTGGTGGACCTGCTCGGCCCGACCGACATCGAAATGGTCACCGAAACCTACTGGCGCGCTACCCACTATATGAGCGACGTGGCTGCCCAGTACGCCGACGGCAAGCTGACCCTTTCGGAAAAAGCCCTGGCCGAACAGTGCTACTTCGCCGTGTGCCGTCGCCTGCATAACTCGCTGAAAGCCCGCCAGCGCTCGCACCGCCAAGTACTGGACGAACTCAACGACAAACTAGCCGACAAGTACATCTGCAACTTCTCGGTCTTCCAGAGCCTGCCGGACACCTGGGCCATCGGCCAAGTGCTGCCGATCCTGCCGCTGCACCGTCTCGACGAAGAGCCGCTGCGCCGTGCAGTGCTGCAGGACCTGACCTGCGACTCCGACGGCAAGATCAAGCAATACGTCGACGAGCAGAGCATCGAAACCAGCCTGCCGGTACACGCCCTGAAGGAAGGCGAGGACTACCTGCTGGGTATCTTCCTGGTCGGCGCCTACCAGGAAATTCTCGGCGACATGCACAACCTGTTTGGCGACACCGACTCGGTGAACATCTACCAGCGTGAAGACGGCTCGGTGTACAGCGCCGGGATCGAAACCCACGACACCATCGAAGACATGCTGCGCTACGTGCACTTGTCGCCGGAAGAGTTGATGACGCACTACCGTGACAAGTGCGCCAGCGCGAAGATCAGCGCGTCGGAGCGTACCCAGTTCCTGGATGCGTTGCGTCTGGGGCTGACGCGTTCGTCCTACTTGTCTTCCTGATACCGTCTTGAGCGACGCACGGTGTTTTCCGTGCGTCGTATCGGCGGGCGCTTCAGTGCACTTTCAGGCACACACTGTGGCCGCATTGAGCGGTGTTGAACTCGAGGCTAAGTCGGTCAATTCTGTCAACGTTACCGTTTCTACGGTGCACCATGACGACTCGGTCATCAATGGGCAGCTCAACTCGACCTTCTGGCGCAAGTTGGTGAACATCGGCTTCTTGGGTGACTATCAGATTGAACTCGGTGCTGTTTTCACCTCCAGCATGCCCTGAACATTGGCCGGCCCTTGCCCATTAGTGCAGCCAGCAGTGGTTGCGAGTGTGCAAGCGGCGGCCATCCACAGTGCTTTCGTGATGTTCATATCCGACTCTCCTTGAATGTATGGGATGGGGATTACCCATGACCATTCAACGCCCGAAGTGTCGATTTGTAACCTGTCAGAATTAACAGGTTGGGTGGTTTCTAATACGTGGATGGGTTACAGCTGCGACGCTTGCAGAACTTCGATACCGGTATCTCTACTCAGTTGAATAGCGGCTGTTACCACCTTCAGGCTCAGCAGCTTGTTAAGTTGTTGCCTACTGGACAATCAGGCAATAGCTAGCTTTTTTGCACGCTCCACTTTGTGGGGTCAACGTGACGAACTTGATGGCAGCATCCTTGGTGGCGGGTGTCAGGCTGATAACCCCTTGGTTCAAGTCCAGGCTCAGTTTCTGTTCCGGATCTTTATCGGAGCTTAAATCGGAACTTTTTTGTTTTGACGGTAACGTCTGCTGCTTCATTTTTGCCTGAGTTAAGTAAATCGGGAAATTGCTGTTGTTCCAGACCTCAACCGAGGAAAGTGAAAGCTCGACGGAGGGGCCTGCACCTACAGCGGGCGCTTGGACGGGGGGGATAAATATTTGCCCTGACGGCGCACTCTCAGGGTTGCTTTCTGCGTCTGCCATGACGGGGTGCGTCCAGATGGCGATTAGTGCGATAGCAATGCCGAAGGGAGGATTGATGCTCATGAGAGTCGTCCTTGTTCGTATTGAAACGTAGTTGCCCAAATCGGGTGTTCGCTCCAATTCAACCCCCATATTGAACCTTTGTAACCTGTGAAAACTAACAGGTCGGATCGCCAAACCATTGGTTCTTTTTGCCCAAGCGCCACGCGATAACCCACAAGGTGAAACTGCGCAGCGCCATAAACAGCAGGAAGCTGATCCACAACCCGTGATTGCCCAGCCCCTGCAAGACCCACGCGAACGGCAGCACGATCAATACCGTCAACAACATCCCATCGCGCATTTCCCGCGCCCGCGTGGCACCGATAAACAGCCCATCCAGCAGATAACTCCACACCGCAATCAAGGGCAGTACCGCCAGGTAAGGCAGGTAGGTGTCGGCGGTTTCGCGCACGCTGGGGATATCGGTCTGCATGGCGATAAACAGATGGCCGGCGACGGTGAACAACAATGCAAATCCAAGGCTGGCGATCAGTGACCAGCCACCGGCCACTACCAGCGAGCGGCGCAAGGTTTGCCGGTCCCGTGCGCCGATGGCGTGACCGCACAGTGCCTCCACCGCGTGGGCCAGGCCGTCCAGGGCGTGGGCGGTCAGCAGTAGGCCGTTGAGCAGCAGCGCATTGGCCGCCACGGTGGCGTCGCCCAGGCGCGCGCCTTGCACCGTGATCATGAAAAACACCGACTGCAACGCCAGGCTGCGGATAAAAATGTCGCGGTTGACCGCCATCAACGGGCGCCAGCTCTGCCAGCGCTTGAGGGCCGCCCAGGCGATATGCCCGGGGTAGGCGCGTAGGGCTTTTTGCGTGAGGGCCAGGCCAAGCAAGGCACCGGTCCACTCGGCGATGACCGAGGCGCGTGCCGACCCCGCCACGCCCCACTCCAGGCCAAGCACGAACCAAAGGTTCAGGGCGATATTGACCAAGTTGGTGGTCAGCAGAATCGCCAGCGGCGCGCGGGCGTTCTGCGTGCCGAGGAACCAGCCAACCAGCGCATAGCTGGCCAGTGCAGCGGGCAGGCCGAACAGGCGGGTGTGGAAAAAATCCCGGGTCAGTTGACTCAGTTGCGCGGACGGCTGCATCCATTCCAGTGCCATATGGCTCAGGGGGATGCCCACCGTGCCCAGCAATATGGCCAGCCCAAGCGCCAGCAGCAAGCCTTGCAGCAGGATCTGTCGCAGCGCCGCGCCATCCTTGCGCCCGGCGGCCTGAGCGGCGAAACCGGTTGAGCCCATGCGCAGAAAACCCATGGCCCAGGCCAGAAAGGTGTACAGGCTGGCACCCACGGCCACCGCGCCCAATTGGTGGGCATGCGGCAAATGGCCGATCACCATGCTGTCGACCAGGGCAACCAACGGCACCGAGATGTTCGACAGAATCATCGGCGCAGCCAGGGCCCATACGCGGCGGTGGGTGGGGCGGTCGCGCCAGTCGGTCAGTAAGGTGGACATGCAGGCTCCTTGGGGGAACGACATTGTAACCATCCATTAGCCATGCAGCAGAGCCAATGTGGGAGGTGGCTGTGGGATTTGGCTGGGGGTTTCAAACGGCTGCGAACCAACCCACCCTCCGTCGGTCAATGTGACCAGCACCACATCGGCCCCGCTCGGGCTGATATATAGTTCACACCCCCGGTTCCCTCTGACAACGAGTGCCCCATGCTTAACAAAGGATTGTTCCTGGCCTGCGCCCTGGCCCTGCTGAGCGCCTGCGATTCTTCCGATAAACCCACTGCGCCCACCGCACCCGTAGCGACCACCAGCACCGCCCCCAAGCCGATCAAAGCGGCGGTGGATGTGGCGGCGCTCAAGCAGCGCTACGCCGGGCGTGAATTAAGCGTGGTAGACGTGTCCGAGGTGCAGTTGGACGGTGCCAGCACGCTATCGGTGAGCTTCTCCATTCCCCTGGACCCGGAGCAGAAGTTTGCCGACAAGCTGCACCTGGTCGACAGTAAGTCCGGCAAGGTCGACGGCGCCTGGGAACTCTCCGATAACCTGATGGAATTGCGCCTGCGTCACCTCGAGCCGCAGCGCAAACTGGTGCTCACCGTCGACGCCGGGCTCAAGGCCGTCAACGATAATAAACTCGCCGCCGAGTACATCGCCCGCCTGGAAACCCGCGACCTGCAAGCCACCGTCGGCTTCGCCAGTCGTGGCACCCTGCTGCCGACGCGCCTGGCCGAGGGCCTGCCGGTGATCGCGCTGAACGTCGACAAAATCGACGTCGAATTCTTCCGCATCAAGCCCGAGTCCCTGCCGTCGTTCCTGGCGCAGTGGGGGCGCAATACCAGCCTGCAAAGTTACGAGTCCCGCGAGTTGCTGCCCATGGCCGATCTGGTCTACGGCGGGCGTTTCGATTTGAACCCTGCGCGCAATACCCGCGAAACCCTGCTGCTGCCGATCGCTGGCCTCAAGCAATTGCAGCAACCGGGCGTATACCTGGCGGTGATGCGTGCGTCGGGCACTTATAACTATTCCCAACCGGCCACGCTGTTCACCCTGAGTGATATTGGCCTGTCGGTGCACCGCTACAGCAATCGCCTCGACGTTTTTACCCAGGCCCTGGAAGGCGGCAAAGCCCTGGATGACGTGGACCTGGAAGTGCTGGACGGCGATGGCCGCGTGCTGGCCGAGGGCAAGACCGAAAAGGGCGGCCACGCGCAGTTGGCGCTGCCGAAAAAAGCCCAGGTGTTGTTGGCCAAACAGGGTGAGCAGACCAGCCTGTTGCGCCTGGATAGCGCCGCGCTGGACCTGGCCGAATTCGACATCGGCGGCCAGCCGTCCCACCCCTTGCAGTTCTTTGTGTTCGGCCCGCGCGACCTGTATCGCCCAGGGGAAACCGTGCTGCTCAACGCCTTGCTGCGAGACAAGGACGGCAACACGGTCAAGCCGCAGCCGGTGAGCGTCGAAGTGCGTCGTCCGGATGAACAGGTCAGCCGCAAATTCGTGTGGGATGCCGACGCGTCCGGCCTCTATCAATACGCCCTGCAATTGGCCGGCGAAGCGCCGGCCGGGCGCTGGCAACTGGTGTTCGACCTGGGCGACGGCAAGCCGCAGTTGTACGAATTCCTCGTTGAAGACTTCCTGCCCGAACGCTTGGCCCTGGAACTCAAGGGCAGCGACACGCCGTTGAGCCCGGCGGACAGCCCGCAAATCCAGCTCACGGGGCGCTACCTCTACGGCGCGCCTGCCTCGGGTAACCGGGTGAGCGGCCAGGTTTATGTGCGGCCGTTGCGCGAGGCGGTCAAGTCGCTGCCGGGCTACGAGTTCGGTTCCGTCACCGAGGAGGACCTGAGCCAGGATTTCGAGATCGACGAAAACGTGCTCGACGCCAAGGGCCAGGAGGTCCTGAGCCTGGAGAGCAAGTGGGCCGAGGCCAAGTCGCCGCTGCAACTGATCGTGCAGGCCAGCCTGCATGAGTCGGGCGGGCGGCCGATCACACGGCGCCTGGTGCAACCGATCTGGCCGGCCAAGCAACTGCCGGGCCTGCGCGGGCTGTTTGACGGCAAGGAAACCAATGGCGACGGCCCGGCGGAATTCGAAGTGTTGCTGGCCAATCAGGATGGCCAGAAGCTTGCCGCGCCCAACCTCAAGGTGCGCCTGGTGCGCGAGCGCCGTGACTACTACTGGAACTACTCCGACAACGACGGCTGGAGCTACCACTACAACGAAAAATTCCTCAACCTCGACGAGCAGACCCTCAACATCAAGGCCGGTGATACCGCCAAGGTCAGCTTCCAGGTGGAGTGGGGGCCGTATCGCGTGGAGGTCGAAGACCCGCAGACCGGCTTAGTGAGCAGCCTGCGTTTCTGGGCCGGTTATCAGGCCCAGGACAATACCGAAGGCGGCGCCGTGCGCCCCGACCAGGTCAAGCTGGCGCTGGACAAACCGGCCTATGGCGATGGCGACACCGCTAACGTCACGGTCACGCCGCCGGCCGCGGGCAAGGGCTACCTGCTGGTGGAATCCGCCGAAGGGCCGCTGTGGTGGCAGGAAATCGACGTGCCGGCCGAAGGCAAAAGCTTTGCCGTGAAGCTTGATCCGAAATGGTCGCGCCATGACCTGTATGTCAGCGCCCTGGTGATTCGTCCCGGCGAGCGCAAAGCCAATATCACCCCGAAACGCGCGGTGGGCCTGCTGCACTTGCCCCTGGATCGCACCCAGCGCAAGCTCGGCGTGACCCTCAGCGCTCCGGAAAAAATGCGTCCCAAGCAGCCGCTCACGGTGAAGGTCGCCGCCCGGAATGCCGATGGCAGCGTGCCTAAACAAGTGCATGTGCTGGTGGCAGCGGTGGACGTGGGCATCCTCAATATCACCGAATATCCGACGCCCGACCCGTACGCCAGCCTGTTCGGCCGTAAGGCTTATGGCGTGGATCAGTTCGACATCTACGGCCAGTTGATCGAAGCCGGTCAGGGCCGTCTGGCCAGCCTGGCGTTCGGCGGTGACGCGGCGTTGGCCAAAGGTGGCAAACGCCCCGACACCAGCCTGACCATCGTGGCGCTGCAAAGCGCGCCGGTGACGTTGAATGACAAGGGCGAGGGTGAAGTCAGCGTCAATATTCCTGACTTCAACGGCGAGTTGCGCCTGATGGCCCAGGCTTGGAGCGATGACCGCTACGGCATGGCCGAAGCCAAGACCGTAGTCGCCGCACCCCTGGTGGCCGAACTGTCGGCGCCGCGCTTCCTGGCCGGCGGCGACCAGACGAGCCTGGCGTTGGACCTGTCCAACCTGTCGGGCAAGGCGCAGAAGCTCGATGTGCAACTGAGTGCCGAAGGCCAGTTGGAACTGGTCGATGCCGGCGCGCAATCGGTCGAACTCAAGCAAGGCCAGCGCACCACGCTGCGCATCCCGGTGAAAGCCTGGGGTGGGCTGGGGCAGGGCAAGCTCAAGGTGACCGTCAATGGCCTGGACTTGCCGGGCGAACAGCTGCCGCCGTTCAGCCGCGAATGGACGTTGGGCGTGCGCCCAGCCTACCCGGCGCTGCTCAAGCATTACCGCGCGGTGCTCAAAAGCGAACCGTGGAGCTTGCCCGTTGGCACGCTGGATCAATTCGATGCCTCGGGGCGTGAAGCCTTGCTGAGCCTGTCGAGCCGGCCGCCGTTGAATCTGGGCGCGCAGATCAGTGCGCTCAAGGCCTATCCCTACGGTTGCCTGGAGCAGACCGCCAGCGGCCTGTATCCCTCGCTGTATGCCGATGACGCGTTGCTCAAGCGCCTGGGTATCAAGGGTGAGTCGGACGCCGAGCGCAAGCGCAAAATCGAACTGGGCATCGAACGCCTGCTGGGCATGCAGCGCTACAACGGCAGCTTTGGCCTGTGGGGTGCCGATGGCGAAGAGGAATATTGGCTGACCGCATACGTAACCGATTTCCTGCTGCGCGCCCGTGACCAGGGTTTTGCCGTACCGGCCGAGGCCCTGAAAAAAGCCAGCGAGCGCCTGCTGCGTTATGTGCAGGAGCGCAACCTGATCGACGTCGACTACAGCGACAACGCCGACCACACCCGCTTCGCCGTGCAGGCTTATGCCGGCATGGTCCTGGCGCGTAGCCAGCAGGCGCCGTTAGGGGCGTTGCGCAGTCTGTTCGAGCGGCGCAGCGATGCGCGCTCGGGGTTGCCGTTGGTGCAGTTGGCGATTGCCCTGCAGAAAATGGGCGACCAACCGCGTGCCGATCAAGCCTTGCTCGCCGGCCTTGCCGCACAGCGCAGTAACAAGGATTGGCTGGCCGATTACGGCAGCCCATTGCGCGATCAGGCGATGATCCTGGCGCTGCTTGAAGAAAACGACCTAGCCAAGGGCAAGCGCGAGGAGCGGCTGTTTACCTTGTCGGATCAATTGGCGGCCAGCCCGTATCTGTCGACCCAGGAGCGCAATTCGCTGTTCCTCGCCGGGCGTCTGGGGTTCGCGCAACCGGAAGCCAACTGGCAAGTGTCGCTTACCGGCAGCGGCGGGGTGCATGAGTTGAATAATCAGCAGTCGACACTGGCATTGGACGGCAAGCTGCTGTCCGCCGACCTGGCCCTGAGCAATCAGGGGCAGACGCCGGTGTACCAGCAACTGACGATCTCCGGTTACCCGCAAGTCCCACCGGCACCGGGGGGCGACAACCTGAGCATCCGCCGCGAGTACCTGGGCATGAATGGCCAGCCGTTGAACCTGCGCAACCTCAACAGCGGCGATCTGGTGCTGGTGCATGTGGCAGTCAAAGCCAAGCAACGGGTGCCGGACGCTCTGGTGGTGGATTTGCTCCCCGCAGGCCTGGAGCTGGAAAACCAGAACCTGGCACAAAGCGCCGCCAGCCTGGAAAACGCCAGCAGCCAAGTGAAGGAGTGGCGTGAGTCGATGCAGAACGCATCGCTCAAGCACCAGGAGTTCCGCGATGACCGCTACGTGGCGGCCTTGAATCTGGACAGCGATGTCACCACGCACCTGCTGTACCTGGCGCGCGCCGTAACGCCGGGCACCTATCGCGTGCCGCCGCCGCAGGTGGAGTCGATGTATCGGCCGAACTGGCAGGCGGTGGGTGAGACCCCGGCGGATCTGGTGATCAAGGGGCGCTGATTTCTCAACTCGGAATCGGCGCTAATGTGAGAGGGAGCTTGCTCCCGATGGCGGTGGGTCAGTTGCCAGGTGCGTTGACTGGAGCGCTGCTATCGGGGGCAAGCCCCCTCCCACAGGGGGCTGTGGCGTGCTTAACGTTAATGCACGACCCAACTGAGCAGCCACAGGCCGAGCATCAGCCAGATGATGCCCATGATGATCGACGCCCGCATAAAGGCGCGTACGGCCGAGTAGAGCAGCATCAGGCCGATGATCAGGGTGATGATGCTGATGATCGAAGTGTCCATGCCCAAGGTGCGGGACAGACCTTCGACGAAGTTGCTGCCGGCGTGGGTCAGGGCGCCGAACAGTCCGCTGAGGCCGTCGACGATAAAGCGGATGACGGAACCGAGCGCCTGGCCCAGCCATTCGAAGAAGCTTTCTACCTGCATATATGTGTCCTGATCAGAAGGTGGGCGGGTGTGTGCCTTTGGTTGTTATTGCAGCGGGCTAGTTCCCCACAAGCATAGAGGTTTGCCGGTTTGAGGTTTCGTTTATTCATGGCTGGATTCACTCGGCTCCCACGGTTGCTGCGCTGGTTTTTGGGTGTTGTGCTGTCAGTGATTGCGCTGCTGTGGCTGGCTGACCGCATCTGGCCCTTGCCGCTGCCTCAGGATGATTTGGCGCGGGTGGTGCTGGCCGAGGATGGCACGCCGTTATGGCGGTTTGCCGATGCCGACGGCGTGTGGCGCTATCCGGTGCAGACCAGTGAGGTGTCGCCGTATTACCTCGATGCGCTGCTCACCTATGAAGACCGCTGGTTTTATCAGCATCCGGGGGTGAACCCGCTGGCGTTGGTGCGGGCGACCTGGCAGAACCTGGCCGGGGAACGGGTGGTGTCGGGTGGCAGCACCCTGTCGATGCAGGTGGCGCGCCTGCTGGACCCGCACTCGCGCACCTTGCACGGCAAGTTGCGTCAGTTGTGGCGCACAGCCCAGTTGGAGTGGCACCTGTCCAAGGCCGAGATCCTCAACCTGTACCTCAACCGCGCGCCCTTCGGTGGCACCTTGCAGGGCGTGGCGGCGGCCAGTTGGGCGTACCTGGGCAAATCCCCGGCGCAGTTGACCCACGCCGAGGCCGCGTTGCTGGCGGTATTACCACAGGCGCCCAGCCGCCTGCGCCCGGATCGCCATCCGCAACGTGCGCAGCAGGCCCGCGATAAGGTGCTACGGCGCCTCGCCGAATTCCAGGTATGGCCGCAAACGGCGGTCGATGAAGCCCTGGAAGAACCGCTGCTGCTCGCCCCACGCCAGGAGCCCAGCCTGGCGCCGTTGCTTGCGCGACGCCTGAACCGTCCCGACAGCCCGCCGTTGATCCGCACCACCCTGGACGCCTCCTTGCAGCGCCGTCTGGAAGACCTGCTGCTGGGCTGGCGTGCGCGTCTGCCGGAGCACACCTCGGCCGCGATCCTGGTGGTAGAAGAAGAAACCATGGCGGTGCGCGCCTACTTGGGTTCGGTGGACATCAACGATGCCAGGCGCTTCGGGCATGTGGACATGGTCAGCGCCTTGCGCTCGCCGGGCTCCACCTTGAAACCCTTCCTGTACGGCATGGCGCTGGACGACGGCTTGATTCATTCCGAGTCGCTGCTGCAGGACGTGCCTCGGCGCTACGGCGATTACCGCCCGGGCAACTTTTCCATGGGCTTTACCGGTGCGGTGCCGGCGAGTACGGCGCTGTCCAGTTCCCTCAACCTGCCGGCGGTGCAGTTGCTTGAAGCCTACGGGCCCAAGCGTTTTGCCGCGCAGATGCGCATCGGCGGCGTGCCCCTGGCGCTGCCGGCGCTGGCCGAGCCGAATTTGGCGCTGATTCTGGGCGGCGCCGGCAGCCGCCTTGAGGATCTGGTGAGCGGCTACAGCGCTTTCGCCCGCGACGGCAAGAGCGCCACTCTGCGCTTTCAACCGGACGATACGGTCAGAGAGCGGCCGTTACTGTCGCCAGGGGCCGCCTGGATTGTGCGGCGCATCCTCAGCGGCCAGGCCCGGCCGGACCGCGACCCGCGCGCCGAGTTGGTCCAGCGCCCGGTGCTGGCCTGGAAAACCGGCACCAGCTACGGCTTTCGCGATGCCTGGGCGATTGGTGTGGGGCCGCGCTACTTGATCGGCATCTGGATCGGCCGCCCGGACGGCACGCCCGTGCCCGGTCAGTTCGGTCTGGCGTCGGCGGCGCCACTGATGCTGCAAGTGCACGATGTGCTGACCAACCGCGACAGCCAGCGCGGTATCAGCGCGCCGGTCAAAGCGGTGCCGGCCAATGTCGGCGTGGCGGCGATCTGTTGGCCGCTGGGCCAGCCTATGAGCCGCACCGACCCTAATTGCCGACGCCAGCGCTTTGCCTGGACTCTGGACAACACCACGCCGCCGACCTTGCAGGCATTGGATCAACCGCTCAGCGTAGGGCTGATGGAAAACGTGTGGGTCAACGCCAAAGGCTTGCGAGTGGATGCCCACTGCCCCGGCGCGCAGGCCAGGAATATCGCCCTATGGCCCGCGCCGCTGGAGCCCTGGTTGCCCAGGGCCGAACGCCGTGAAGCACGCATTCCGGCGGCCGACCCGGACTGCCCGCCACCGGCCTTGGCGGCCTCTTCACCGCTGTCGATTGTCGGCGTGCGCGAAGGCGACCAACTGCGCCTGCCGGCCGGCAGCCAGCAGGCTTTGCAGTTGAAGCTATCGGCCCTGGGCGGCAGTGGCCGGCGCTGGTGGTTCTTCAACGGCGCGCCACTGGGCGACAGTGCCAACCAGGGCAGCATCAATGCCAGTTTCGAGCGCTTGGGCCGCTATCAGCTCAGTGTGCTGGATGAGGCCGGTCAAACCGCCAGGCTTGAATTCAGCGTGGTGGATTAGGGCCTCATCGGGGGCAAGCCCCCTCCCACTTTTTGTTATGTAAATGCATTCAAATGTGGGAGGGGGCTTGCCCCCGATGGCGGCCTGAAGGCGACTCACTGCGCGGCCGGCAGCCAGCAGGCTTTGCAGCTGAAGCTATCGGCCCTGGGCGGCAGTGGCCGGCGCTGGTGGTTCCTCAACGGCGCGCCACTGGGCGACAGTGCCAACCAGGGCAGCATCAATGCCAGTTTCGAGCGCTTGGGCCGCTATCAGCTCAGTGTGCTGGATGAAGCCGGTCAAACCGCCCGGCTTGAATTCAGCGTGGTGGATTAGGGCCTCATCGGGGGCAAGCCCCCTCCCACTTTTTGATATGTAAATGCATTCAAATGTGGGAGGGGGCTTGCCCCCGATGGCGACCTGAAGGCGACTCACTGCGCGGCCGGCAGCCAGCAGGCTTTGCAGCTGAAGCTATCGGCCCTGGGCGGCAGTGGCCGGCGCTGGTGGTTCCTCAACGGCGCGCCACTGGGCGACAGTGCCAACCAGGACAGCATCAATGCCAGTTTCGAGCGCTTGGGCCGCTACCAGCTCAGTGTGCTGGATGAGGCCGGTCAAACCGCCAGGCTTGAATTCAGCGTGGTGGATTAGGGCCTCATCGGGGGCAAGCTCCCTCCCACTTTTTGTTATGTAAATGCATTCAAATGTGGGAGGGGGCTTGCCCCCGATGGCAGCCTGAAGGCCATCCCAGGTGATTCACTTGCCTTCAACGCTCATCCCCCCGAAGCTATACACCTTCAGGAGCCCGCCCCATGAACCTCGAACACCTCACCGAACGCCTGCATCGCATCCGCGATACCAACGACTGGAAACCGTTTCACAGCCCGAAAAACCTGGCCATGGCCGCCAGTGTGGAAATGGCCGAGTTGGTGGAAATCTTCCAATGGCTCACCGAAGACCAATCCCGCCAATTGCCCGCCGACAAACTCGCCCACGCCGGCCAGGAAGTCGGCGATATCGTGTTGTATCTGTTGTTGCTGTGCAGTGAGCTGGGCCTGGACATGAACGAGGTGGTGCGCGCCAAACTGGCCGATAGCGAACGGCGGTTTATCCATGAGTGACCGTCACTTCGACCAACTGGCCACGCGCTTTGCCGAAAAAATCTACGGCGGCGCCAAAGGCGCGATCCGCCTGGCGGTGTTGCAGGCCGACCTGGCCGAAGCCTTGCCGCAGCGCCCTTTGCGCGTGCTGGATATCGGTGCCGGGCTCGGGCATATGTCCCTGTGGCTGGCCGAGCGTGGGCATCAGGTGACGCTGGCCGAACCCGCCGCGCCGATGCTCGAAGGCGCTCGCCAACGCTTCGCCGAAGCCGGGCAGCACGCTACCTTCATCCACGCGCCGTGGCAGGAACTGCTCGGCCAGCTCACCGAACCCTATGACCTGGTGCTGTGCCACGCCGTGCTGGAGTGGCTGGCCGAACCCCACGCCATCCTGCCGGTGTTGCATCAGCTGACCGCGCCGGGGGGCTGGTTGTCCCTGGCGTTCTACAACCGCGATGCGCTGATCTACCGCAACCTGCTCAAAGGCCATTTCCGCAAAATGCGCAAGAACGACATGGCCGGCGAAAAGCAAAGCCTTACTCCGCAACAGCCCCTCGACCCGCGAGAGCTGGCGGCGCAACTCGAAGGGTTGTGGCAGGTCGAAAGCCAAAGTGGCGTGCGGGTGTTCCACGACTATATGCCGGTGGAGTTCCAGGCCCGCGCCGCCTTGCAGGATCTTGTCGAGATGGAGCTCGCTCATCGTCGTCACCCAAGCTTTGCCGGACTTGGGCGTTATTTGCACTGGATCTGCCGTCCGGTTTAAGCGGTTCAGTCTGCGGAGGTCGAAATGCGTCGTCTGTGCTTGATCCTGCTGTCCCTCGGGCTCGGAGCATGCTCCAGCCCCAACCCTTACGTGGCCGCTTCGGCCCCGATCCCGCCGGCGCCGCCTCAGGCCGCCACCACGTTCGATGCCAGCGCCTACCCGGCGCCGGTGCGTGACTACGGTGCTTACCGCAATTGGGCGTGGCGCAATGGCCAACTGCCGGCGGGCACCGCGTGGGCCGATTCGGCGCAGATCGCCGAAGCGGTCAGCGGGGCCCTCGACCAGCGCGGCCTGCGCCCGCTGCATGACAACCGCCCGGCGGACCTGCTGGTGAGCGCCGATGTTCGCCAGGAGAAGCGCCTGCGCCAAGTCCAGGATGATTACGGCTATGGTTACGGCGGCTATAACCGCTATGGCCCAGGCTACGGCATGTACAACAGCGTGCCAGTGGTGCGCACCTATGAAGTGCAAGTGGTGGTGGTTCGCATCAACCTGTTCGATGCCCGCAGCGGCCAGCCGGTGTGGAGCGCCAGCGCGGAAACCAGCAGCCAGGGCAGCCTCAGCGAGCGGGCCGATGCGCTGCGCCAGGCGGTACAAAAGGCCATGGCCGCGTATCCGCCGCGTTAACCGCTATTCTCATTTAACGTGTCTGCCGCTTTTTGGAGAACCACCATGTTTCGTCGTATCGCTACGCTTGCGTTTGCTGTGCTGCTGAGCGGTTGCCAGACCAGTCAAGTCAACCACGACTTCGATGCCAGCCGGGACTTCGGTGCCTACCGCAGTTGGGCTTGGAAAGACCCCGCCCTGCAATACCGCCCCGATGATCCGCGCATCAAAAGCGACCTTACCGAGCAGCGCATCCGCCAAGCCGTCGGCGAGCAACTTGACCAGCGCGGTTTGCGCCCGGCGGCTGCCGGCGCCAAGGCAGACGTGAACGTACAGGCTTACCTGATCGTCGAAGACCGCCAGCAGCAAGTCACCACCAACTACGGCGGCGCCTGGGGCGGTCCATGGAACGGCTATTGGGGCGCGCCGATGTACAACGAAACCCGCAACGTCACCTACAAAGTGGCGACCATCCAGATCGACCTGCTGGACGGCAAGGACGGCAAACTGGTGTGGCGCGGCAGCGATGAACAACTGATGAGCAGCACCCCGAACCCGCAGGACCGCAATAGCGCGATCCGCACCACGGTCACGCGCATCCTCTCCAGCTATCCGCCCCACTGATCGATCACCGGGGGCTGCGCGGCAGCCCCCGCCATCCTTGTCTACACTCCATCGAACCTACGGAGAGTAAGCGCGAAGGAGTGCCTGATGTCTCCCCGAATCGGTTGCAGGCAGCGTGGCGCCATTAGCTTGATGGCGGCGGGCACCCTCGCGGTGGCCCTGGTCTTTCTTTTGCTGGCGGTGGACAGCGGCCGCCTGTATCTGGACAAGCGCAAATTACAATCCATCGCCGACACTTCGGCCCTGGAGGCCGCCGGGCGTGGCGGCCTGTGTAGCCCCACCACCACGGCCAACGACTATGCCAAGCAAAACGCCGCGCGCAATGGCTTCACCGTGGTCGCCGGCGACAGTAGCCGTGGCCTGGCGGTAACTTGCGGCACGCTGATCACCAATGCCGCCAATATTCGCGTCTTCAGCCCCGATGTCACCCAGAGCGAGGCCGTGCGCGTGGTGGCCACCCGCAACGTGACGACCAGCATCGCCAGCGGCCTCTGGAGCCTGTTCAGCGGCGGCTCGGCGTCCACTCAAACCCAGCTCAGTGCCACCGCCGTGGCCGCCTATGCACCGCCCGTTGCGCAACTGAGCATCCGCAGCAACCTGGGCACCGTCGATTCGGCAAAGTCCGACGTTTTGAATCTGCTGATGGGCCGCCTGCTGGGCGGAAGCCTGTCGCTGACAGCCGCTGGCTGGAATGGACTGCTGGGCACCAACGTCAATCTGCTCGGCTACCTGGACCAGTTGGCGATCAGCTTGAACGTCAAGGCGGGTGACTATGAGGCGTTGCTCACCACGGCGGTGTCCGCCAATGAGCTGATTGATGCGGCAGTGAAAGTCCTGCAAACAAACGGCGCCGTGGCCACCGCCGTTATCAACGATGTGATCAAGGTTCAGGCGATTGCCCCCAGCACCCGGCAGTTGACGGTCGGGCAGTTGCTCAAGATCGCCACCGGTACACCGGCTGCCGCCTTGAACACCAACCTTCAACTGTTCCAACTGCTGCAAACCACCGCGCAGTTGTCCAGCAGCAAGAACCCCGTGAGCGCAGCGGTGCAGTTGAATATTCCGCTGGTGGGCAATGTATCGGTGCAGACCAAAGTCATCGACCCGCCGCAACTGTCGGCGGTCGGCAACCCGGCGAAGGCCAAGGCGGGGCTCAACAACGTGCCGCCGACGGATCAGATAGCCGTGCGCACGGCGCAGGTGCGCACGCTCATTACGGTTCAGGCGCCAGTTTTGAACGGGGTGGCTTCGGTGGCGACGGTATTGAATGGGCTGCGTACACCGGTTTCGAACCTGGTGGCAGGCCTGCTGAACCTGAATATTCCGGCGGCGGTGGGGGGGCTGTTGTGTCTGGTTTCGTGTGAAATCACCGACGTGGCGATCGCTGATACGTTGTCGATTTATCTCGAAGCCGCCAGCGCCGAAAGTCATGTCACCGATTATTCCTGCGCAACGCCGACCAGCAAATCGCTGACTGTCCAGGCGACAACGTCGGCGGCCACCTTGGGGGTCGGTACTGTCAGCCCGACGGCGTTGTCTTCCGCCTCGCCTGTGGTGGTTCAGCCGCTGAGGCTGGTGGATTTCGGCAAGCGCTCGTGTGCGGTCTTGAACCTGCTCTGCAGTCCCAACCGTACCCCCACGGTGGGCGGTGGTTTGACGGTCAGGGCGCTGTCCACCGTGGGCGCCCAGACCGGGACGCTGGTGTTTGCCCCCGTGGCTGAAATGAACACCACGCCGACGTATCTGCCGGCGTCGGGCTCGACCAATATCGTCGGCAGCCTGAGCGCCACATTGAGTGGTTTGCAGGTCACGTACGTGCCCCCCAGCGGCACTGTGTCCAGTGGCGCGCTGGCCGGGATGGCCAGCACGTTGAACACCATTACCAACGCGGTGATCGGCCTGGTTCAAGGTGTGCTTTCACCGATCCTCGACCCGGTTGTCAACAGCCTGCTCAAGTCCCTGGGCATCAGCCTGGGCAATGCCGAAGTCGGTGCCAACCTCAGTTGCCATATGGGCCGCGCTTACTTGGTGATCTGAGCCACCGGCAGTTCCACGCAGAATCGCGCGCCATGCTCGCCGTTGACCACGCTCAAGCGCCCGCCCATGTTTTCCACAATACCGTAGCTCACCGACAAGCCCAGGCCGGTGCCCACACCGATGGGCTTGGTGGTGAAAAACGGCTCGAAAATCCGCTCCAGTAACCGCGGGTCGATGCCGCCGGCGTTGTCTTCCACCCAGATCCGCACATGCCGGCGGTCGTGCTCACAGTGCAGCGCGATCCACGGGCGCAGTTGCGGGTTCTTTTCGCGCCGGCTCGACAGCGCATCGCGGGCGTTGACCATCAGGTTGATCAGCACCTGTTCCAGTTGATCCACATAACCGGTGACCTGCACCGCCACGGCCGACGGGGTGATGCGCAGTTCTATGCCCTTGCCGCGCAACCCTTCGCCGAGCAACGCGAGAGTGCCGTCCACTGCCTGGGCGGGGTCGAATGGCTGTTGTTCGATTTCCGAGCGGCGACCGAACACGCGCATATGGTCGACCACCCGGGTTGCGCGTTGCACCTGGGCGTCGATGCGCTGGAGTTTTTCGGTGAGGTAAGCCACTTCGGCCTTGCCGTCGCCCAAACGCTTGAGCACGTTAACGATGGCCATGCGCATCACATTCAGCGGCTGGTTGATTTCGTGGGCCAGGCCGGTGGCCATTTCACCGAGGGTGGCCATTTTGGCGCTTTGGGTCAGTTGCTGCTGGGAGCGCCGCACTTCGGTGTTGTCGCGGCCCACGGCCTGCACTTCGACCAGCACCCCCTGGGCATCGAACACGCCACGGTCCGACCACACCCACCAGGCATGTTCGCGCCCCGGTAATTCCAGGCTGATTTCCGCCGTGCTCACCGGGAACTCCGGGGTCAGCTGATGGATGCGCTGCACAAAGGCCTGGCGCTGTTCGTCCGACAACCAATGGCCCAGGTTCATACCCGGCAACTGGGCGGGTGGGCATTCGAGGTAGTTGGCCAGCGGCGTGTTGCCGAAGGTGAGGGTCAGGTCCGGGCGGTAGCGGCAGATCATCGCCGGCGAGTCTTCCACCAGGATGCGGTAACGCTCTTCGCTTTGTTGGATGCGGTCGGCGGCCAGGGTCGCTTCGGTGACATCCAGCCACAAGCCCACGGCTTCCACCGGTATGCCAAGGTCGTCGCGCAGCAACTTGGCCTCGTCGAGCAGCCAGTGGTAATGCCCGTGTTTGTCGCGCACGCGGTAGCGGCTGCGCACACTGCCGTCGCGCAGCAGTTGGCGCGTGCGCTCGAAGTAGAGGTCGCGGTCGTCGGCGTGGATCAGGGCCGGCAGGTGTTCGTGGTCGCAGTCGGGCAGGGTCCAGCCGAGCAGCGGCAATAGGCTGTCGCTGAAGAATGCCGAGTGCAGCGCGCCGCTGACATAACGCTGCACATAGATCACCGCCGGGGCGCTGGCGATCAGGTTGTCCAGGCGCGCATGGGCGGCGGCGGCGTGCAGTTGCTGGTTCTTGATGTCGCTGATGTCCAGCATAAAACCGACCCAGCGCCGGTTTTCGCCTTCGCCCAGCACCTGGCCTTGCACGCGATACCACAGCGGGTTTTGCGTGGCGTCGCTGCGTTGCAGGCGCACCCCTGCCAGCAGCGGTGTGCCTAGGGTTTGCAAGTCGTGCAGGCGGCTGTGCAGCTCCTGGCGGTCGGCGGGATGGATCAGTTCCAGCCACCGCGCCAACGGTTGCCGGGTGGGGCCGTGTTCCAGGCTGAGGCTGTGCAGCAACTGCGGAGCCAGTTGGATTTCATCCGTGCCGGGCAGCAGTTCCCACCAGCCGGTGCCGAGCAGGCCTTGCAGGGCTTCGACCCGTTCCAATTGCTGGTGATGGTGCTGTTCGCGCAGGCGGCTGAGCAGCGGACCGGCGAGGGCGGCGGCCAGGTCCAGCCAGTCCTGGTCGCGCATAGGCGCCTGGCCTCGGTAGAAACCGCACAGCAACCAGGCGGCGACCCCCTGGCCGTCCCGATATGGCACCAGAAAACCGTCTGCTTGCCCGAATACGCTGTGCAGACGCGGGTTGTCGCTGCGGCCTAGTGTTTCGTCCAGGCGCAGCGGTACGTTGCCGTGGATGCTGTCCAGGCGCGTGCCCAGACGCTGGCCGGTTTGCCACAGCGCGGGTGCGTCGTGGGCGGCGTACTGGCTGTAGATCCGCCAACCCTGATCTTCTTCATCCAGCAGCGCCAGGGCCACGCAAGGAATTCGCCAGCGCTGCGCCAGGCTGCGCAGGTGCTCATGGAACACTTCGGGCAAGCGGCTGAGGCTGCACACCCGCAGTTGCTGGCTTATCTGGCAGGCCAGCAGATGGTTCTGTTCGCGGTCCTGGGCCAGTTGCTGGCCGGCGAGCAAATCGCCGACGTCCTGCACACGCAACACCCAGCCGTCGCTGTTCGGTTCGACCCAGCCACGGGTGTGCAAGACCTGGCCGGCGGTGCCTTGGAAATCCAGGTCCAGGTTCTGATGCTGCCACTCGGCCGGGTTGCCTTCGATGCTCAGGGCACTGCTGGCACATAACAAGGCGCTCAGGTGGGGCCGAGGCTCGTTTAAAGCGCCCGGTGCCAGTTGCGCCCTTAACGCGACGCTGAGTGTCAGGACATGGCCTTGATGATCCAACTGCACCGACAGGCCTTTGCCTGTGCTGGCATGCGGCTCGACGCTTACCGCGCCAGTACGGCCGAGCAGCCTGTCGAAGAGGTTTTCGCCCGGGGTCAAAATTGCAGGCTCGAACGGGCGGACAGGTTGGTTGGCAGCCTGGGGACGGTACCCACGCCCGGCAGCACCAACGCAGGGAACACCGCATAGAGTTGGCTGGTGGGGTAGGCGATCTCGACGGTCAATGTGTTGGCGCTGTAGGTCGCGTTTACGTACTCACGCTTGAATTGGAAGCTGGAGGGGATCCAGCTCAACTGGCTCACCACGGTGTCTTTGGCGCGTTGGGTCAGCTGCGTCCCGTAGGCGTTGCCGGCGCTCGTCGGGTCCACCGCCATGGCCTGGCGCACGGCCTCGGCGGCGGCCTGGTTGAACGACTGCATCAACAGCAGCGGCAGGCTGAAGCTGATCAACCCGTAGAACACCGCAAAGAAAATTCCGAAGACCAAGGCAAATTCGATGGCGGCTGCGCCTTTTTGCAGGCGAGGGAGGCCGGTTTTCATGACTGCGTCTACCCTGACGGCTACTACTTGATATCAGCATAGAATCAATCAGCGAAAAGGGACTTTTTTTACGTGATTCAGGGCGTGGTGATACTGGTGTGGCTGGGCCTTTGTGCCGTGCAGGACGTGCGCCAGCGGCAGATCGCCAACCCGTTGACCCTGGGCGTGGCCTTAGTGGCGCTGATCTACCTGAACGCCAGCGGCACCACTTGGCTCGGCGCGCCCGCCGCTGACGGCGGTTGGGCATTGGCCCTGGCGCTGCTGTTGACCCTGCCAGGCTACGCCCTGGGACGGTTCGGCGCGGGGGATGTGAAGTTGCTCGCAGCGCTGGGCTTGGCCAGCGAGGTGGACTGCCTGCTGTGGTCGTTGATCGGCGCGGCCTTTGTGCAAGGTGGCTGGGTGCTGGTTCATCAACGGCTTGCGGTGCGCCCACCGGGAACGGCCGCGAACCCGCCAACAAAGCAGCCGTTCGCACCCTGTGTACTGGTGGGGTTTGCACTCTATTGGCTGTGGGCCCATTAGTCGCAGGAACGGCCCGGTGCGGTGTACAGAGTGACAAACTGCGTCTAGGTTTAGGAGGGACAGGCAATCGCCGTAGTCGTCAAATGGATAGGTCGCCCTTAGGCTTGCCAGGCATGGAGTAGCGCGTGAACAGGCTGACATCGGCAGTGAAAGTGCTCGTGGTCGACGATCAACCCCTGATCGTTGAAGAGCTGTGTGAGTTTCTTGAAAGCAGCGGTTATGGCTGCGTCCCCTGTGAATCGAGTCACCATGCGTTGCAGTGTTTTAGCGACGACGTCGAGATCGGCCTGGTGCTGTGCGACCTGCATATGCCGGACATGAATGGCATCGAACTGGTGCAGGCTATGCAGAAGATTGCCGGCAAGCAGCGCGCGTTCGAAGCGATCATGCTCACCGGTCGCGCCGACAAACAGGACGTGATCAAAGCGCTGCGCGCGGGGATCGCGGATTACTACCAGAAACCCATCGACCTCCACGAATTGCTCGAAGGCATCCAGCGCCAGGAAGCCGCCTTGGACGAGCGCCAGAAAGAGCTGCAACTGGGGCACCTGAACCAGAAGTTGCAGTATCTCTCGGCCTCGATCAATGACCTGTACCACGACCTCGACAAGGTGCGACGCGGCCCTGGAAGCACCGAACACGGCGAACTGCCGGTGGAGGGTGCCGCGCCGTTGGCGCTATCGCCGATCCTCGCGCAGTTGTCCCCGCGCCAGGCCGATGTGGCGCGGTTGGTGGGCAAGGGCCAAACCAACTACCAGATCGCCTGTGAGCTGGGGATCACCGAAAACACGGTCAAGCTGTACGTGTCCCAAGTGTTGCGCCTGACCCATATGCACAATCGCACTCAGTTGGCATTGGCCCTGTCGCCGAACGGGACGGCTCTGCGCCAGCGCGTTACGGCGCACTGACGGCGCTTTATCGGCCGGTGCCGCCGGACGCGGCGGCGCCACTGCCCTGTTCGAAGAACTCCGGGATCGGATGCTTGTTGCTGTCCAGCCAGCGCTGCAATGCCTGCTCACGCTCGACGGGGCTGCTGCTTTGCGGCGTGGGCGAGGCGGCGTGGCCGTTGACCTGCAACGTCAGCCACTGTTCAGTCTCGGCTTGCTGCGGCGAGGACGGCCCCGGTTCGATAGCTGACGCCGCCAGGGGCAGCAAGGCCAGGCATAGCAGATGCTGGGTTTTCATGGTGTCGACTCCTAGCGCAGGTTCATCGGCGGCGCGTCGCTAGCGGCCGCTACGTTATGAGCGGCCGTGCTGGAACCCTTGAGCTTTTGCGCACGAGCCTGGGCCTCGGTGACCTGCTCCGGGCTCAGCCCCAATTTGCTGACCACCGTCGCCGCTTGGCCCCAATCGTCTTGGTAGATCAGCAGAGTCACCAGATTGACGGCTGCGAGCAGGTCGTCCTGCTTGAGCTCGATAGCGGTCATAAACTCAAAGCGCGCGTCTTCCAGCCGCTGTTGTTTGAGGTACACCACGCCCAGGTCATTGCGGATTTTTTCGTCGGTGGGCGCCAGCCGGGCAGCCCGTTGCAGGTGGGCCAGGGCCTGGGCTGCATCGCCTTGTGTCGCGGCCAGTTGCCCCAGGCCGTGTTCGCCTTCGGCGGTCATGCAGGTGCCGAGCAGGCTGCGATACAACGGCTCGGCCTCGCTGCGTCCGAGCAAGCGGTAAGCTCGGGCCTTGCGCTGGCGCACCTGGGGCAAGGCATCGGGCAGATTTTGCAGGTTGGCCAGGCTG
This sequence comes from Pseudomonas rhodesiae, assembly GCF_007858255.1. GTDB lineage: Bacteria > Pseudomonadota > Gammaproteobacteria > Pseudomonadales > Pseudomonadaceae > Aquipseudomonas > Aquipseudomonas rhodesiae. The sequence continues at coordinate 464,421 of NZ_VFEU01000001.1, forward strand.
GCGTGCAGCTTGCCTTCGTTGGCCAAGTCATCGGCCAGGTTCAGCGCCAGTTCCTGTTCCGAACCGGGCTTGGCGCATTGGCCGGGCGTGGTTAGCGCGGCCCACGGCGATTGACCGTTGCTGGCGCAACCGCCGAGCATCATCACGACCAATGTGGCAATCAGAGCTTTCATCAGGGCTTTCCTCAAAAGTGGCTCAAGGCGCGGGCGATGCCGATAAAGGCCGGGCCGCCGAGCACGATCAGCAAGGCCGGAAACAGAAACACCATCATCACCACCGACATTTTTGCCGACATCTTCGAGATGTATTCCTGCAAACGGGTCAGGCGTCGGTCGTCGAGTAATTGCTTGAGGGCCAGCAGCGATTTCATTGCGCCGCCGCCTTGCAGGATCAGTTGCTGGAGGATGGTGCAGGTGTCGTTGAACTCATCCACCGCCAGCAGCCGTGCAGTCTTGCCCAATTCCTCGCCCAGCTCCAGGCCCGAGTCGACGCGGGCCAGAATCAGGCGTAGTTCCTGGGTCAGTTCCGGCAGCAGGCGCTGCCCTTCGGTGCTGAGCACGCGCAGGGCCTGTTCAACCGCCATGCCGGACTCGAACAAAATGCGCAGCAGCGGAATAAAGGTCGAGACCTCCACGGCGATGCGCTGCTGCCGATGCTTGGCGGTGGACGCCAGAATGCGCTTGGGCAACAGGTAGCCCAGGCCGAGTGCCACCAGAGGAGCAATCCACGGCGAGGACGTATGCGGGTACAGCAATTGCTGGCCCACCAGCGTCACCCCCAGCAGCACCAGCGGCGTGCCGACCTGGCAGGCGGCGAACATCGAGCGCTGGCTGGCCTTGCGCCAGCCGACACGGTTGAGCAGGGTCTGGGTCTCGGTGTCCAGGGTCACTGAGCGTTGCGCCAGGGGGCTGGTGCCGAGATGGCGCATCAGGTTGCCGAACCGCGCTTCGCGGGTCATGTGGCCGAGCAGACGCTGATTCACCAGGCGCTGGCGGCGGCGCTGTTCCAGCCAGTGGCCGGCCACCAGCACCAACGCCGCAAGAAACATCAGCACGCTCGCCAGCAGGGCCATTTCAGATACTCCGCAACATGCGCCACATCACGAAGCTGCCCGTCAGCTCCATGGCCAGGGCGCCGAACAGCATGTAGCGCCCGGTTTCGTCGTTCCACAGGGTCATCAGGTAGTTCGGGTTGGCCACCATGAAATACCCCACCATGCACACCGGCAGCCCGGCCAGCACATACGCGGTCATGCGCGTCTCGCCGGTCATGGCCTTGAGCTGGCGCGCGCCTTGTTCCTTTTCGCGGATCATCTTGATCAGGTTTTCCAGCAGCTCGCTGGCATTGCCGCCGTAGCGATGGTTGACCTTCAGGCCCAGGGCGAACAGGCGAAATTCATCGCGTTCGTAGAATTGCGCGAAATCATGCACGGACTCCGGCAAACTCACCCCCAGTTGTACGTTGCGCTGGATACGGCCCATGGCTTGCTTGAGCGGTTCGTCGGACGCCTCGATACCGCCGAGCACCGCATCGGCCAGGGTGCGTCCCGACTTGAGGCTGCGCACGGTGTAATCGAGCAAGGACGGCAGTTGTCCGATCATTCGCGCCACACGGTGCTGATAGCGCCAGGCGATATAGCCGCGCGCGGCCAGTGGCGGCAGCACGATCATCAACAGCAGCCCAGGCCACTCGGCCGCCAGCAGCCCCAACAACGCGCCGAGTGCCCAACCGACCAGCCACAGGCCCAGGCGCTCGCTAGGTTTACCCAGGCCGGCGCGTTGAAACATGCGCTCCAGGCCGACCCAGGCGGCGCGGGTAGGCACCGTCGTGGGCTGGCCTTTGGCAAGCCGTTCCAGCACACGGTCGGTGCTGGCGCGGCGCACGCCATTTTGGAAAAGGCTGTAGGACAGGCCCACCAGAACGATGCAGATCAGCAGCAGGATCGGGCCGGTCATGGTGCGTCTCCTTACAGCGTGATTTCGCGGCGCAGTTTGTCGCCCGCCGGGTTGAGTGCTTCACGGGCGAAGCCGAAGCCGGTGCGGCGGTCGAGGCGAAACAGCGTGTTGGTCACGTAGATGTCATCGCGCACACCCACCACTTCCACGACTTCGCTCACGCAGCGTCGACCATCGGGCAGGCGGGTGAGCTGGATCACCACATCCAGCGCCGCGCAGATCATCTGCCGCAGGGTTTTTTCCGCCACCGCGCGACCGGTGAGGCCCACCAGGGTTTCCAGGCGCAGCAGTGCATCCTGGGCGTTGTTGGCGTGCACGGTGCTCATGGACCCGTCGTGACCGGTGTTCATCGCAGTCAGCACATCGAGCACTTCCACGCCGCGGATTTCACCGAGGATGATGCGGTCCGGGCGCATGCGCAGGGCGTTGCGAATCAGGTCGCTGGCCTTGACTTCGCCATGCCCCTCGGCATTCGGCGGCCGGGTTTCCAGGCGCACCACATGGGGATGGCCCAGTTGCAGTTCGGCGACATCTTCGATGGTCACCAGGCGTTGATGAGGGTTGATCAATTGGCTGAGGATATTCAGCAACGTGGTCTTGCCGGTGCCGGTGCCGCCGCTGATCAAGATGTTGCACCGCTTGCCCACCGCTTCCTGGAAAAACTCGAAGATGTTCTGGTCGATGGTCTGCATCGCCACCAAGTCGCTGCTCTTGAGCATGTCCTTGCGGAATTTACGGATCGACAGGCATGGGCCGTCCAGCGCAATCGGCGGAATGATCGCGTTGACCCGGCTGCCGTCGGGCAAGCGCGCATCGACCATCGGCGACGATTCGTCCAGGCGCCGGCCCAGCGGCGCGAGGATACGCTGCATCACCCGCTCCACATGGTGCGCATCGATAAAGCGCAAGTCGCTCTGATGCAGCAGGCCGTCGCGTTCGATAAAGACCCGGTGCGGCCCGTTGACCAGGATTTCGGTCACCGACGCGTCGCGCAACAGCACTTCCAGCGGCCCGAAGCCGGTCAGTTCGTCAACGATTTCCTCGGCCAGGCGCTCCATTTCATAACGGGAAATCGCCAGGTGCATGCGCGTGATGTATTCCGAAACCTTGTCGATCACCAGTTGTGCCAGGGTTTGGCGCGTGCCTTCCAGCAGGTTTTTGCCCGACTCTTCGATGGCGTCGATGATGTAGCGGTGCAGCACCAGTTTCAGGCCATCGTGATCGTGATGGCCTGGGGTGCCGGCAGCGGGGCCGCCGAAGAGTTTTTCGCCGTTCACCGGGCAGTCCTGCGCAGGCGTTCAAACCAGCGTGTTGACGGTTTTTGCAGACCTTCTGAGCGTCTGGCCAGGCGCTCGCCAAGGGTGCGCAACGCCAGGGTCAGGGGTTCGCGGGGGGCGAGGCTGAACAGGCTCTGGCCCTGATTTTTGGCGTTCATGCGCAGTTCCGCGCTCAGGGGCAGCACCGCGATGCACTCCAGCCCGAAGCTTTTTTCCAGGGTGCCGGTGTCGGGGGGGCAGGCTTTGAGGTAGCGGTCCACCAGCAGCTTGGCGTGTTCGAGTTTCATGCCTTTTTCCCGCCACAGGTTCAGCACCGCCAGGTTGCGCCGACAGTCGAGCACGCTCTGGTCGGTGCACCACAGCAGCTTGTCGCAGTGGCTGACAAAGGTACGCAGGGCTTCGCTGTCGGCTTGCCCGGTGAGGTTTACGACGATGTGCTGGAAGTGTTGACGTAGGGCACTGAGCAGCATGTACACCTCGGCGGCGCTGGTCAGTTCCAGCGGCTCGTCATTGCCGGCGTAGGCGAGGATGCGCAGGTTGTCGTCGGCGCGGGCGAAGGCACTGTCGATCAAGGTGGGGTCCAGGCGCCGCAGATGGCGCAGGGCGTCGCCGAAGTTGAAGGTGCTGTCCAGGCCCAGCAGCGCAAGGCTGTCGCCGCGCGGCAGGCCCAGGTCGAGCAACAAGGTTTGCTGCCCACTCTTTTGCACCACCATGGCCAGGTGGCTGGCCAGCAGGGCGCCATCAGCGTTGCCCTGGGTGCCGTAAAGCACCGTAAGGCCTCCCAGGTGAGCGCTCGGCGCGCTGGGCGGCAGGCGTTTGCTCAGGCGGCGCACCAGCCCCGCCACTTCGCTGGAGCGCGAGCCATAGGCGACAAAATCCCGTGCGCCGGCGCGCATCGCGTTGAGCACCAACTGGTTGTCCATGCCGTCGCCCAGGGCGACGATTGCCAGCATCGGTTTGGCTTCCAAAGCGCCCTCGATCAGCGCGGTCTGGGCCACTACATGCTCGCGGTCCAGGCCGATGAACACCAGGTTGGCGAAGGTCACATCCACCAGCGCGAGCAACTCATCCAGGCTGCCGCCACCGGCGCCCACCACTTGGCCGAGGGGCGCGAGGGCTCCTTGCAGCCATTCCAGGTCGATGTTGTTGCGGGTGATCGCCAGGAAGGTCTGGCTCAGGCTATCGCTCATTGGGACAGTCCACTGCTGCGGTCGAAGTGACCGTTTTCCAGAAAAAACAGGCGGTACCAGTTCGGGTCGTAATTGCGCAGTTTTTCACCGGGCAGAGACGGCAGTTGTGCGTTGGCGGCCAGCGGTTGCACCAGATGCGGGGTGACGATCATCAACAACTCCTTTTCTTCGCGACTGGTGGTGGCGTCGCGAAAAAACGCGCCGAGGATCGGGATATCACCCAACCCCGGAAACTTGTTGATAGTGGAACGGTTATTGGTGCTGATCAGGCCGCTGATCACAAAACTTTCGCCATCGGCCAGGGACACGCTGGTGTCGGTGCGGCGCACGGTCAGCGCCGGCACTTGGATGCCCTGGATCTGTACAGCGTTGCTGTAGTCCAGCTCGCTGACTTCCGGCGCGACCTTGAGGCTGATGCGGTTGCGGTCGATCACCGTGGGCGTGAGCGTCAGGCGAATGCCGAACTCCTTGTATTCGATGGAGATGCTGTCGCTGCCAGCGCTTGGCACCGGCACCGGCACTTCGCCGCCCGCGAGAAAACTGGCGCTCTGGCCGCTCATCGCCACCAGGCTGGGGCGCGCCAGGGTGTAGGCAAAACCGCTGCGCTCCAAGGCGTTGATCATGGCCTTGACCCGCCCGCCGCCGAAACCAATGTTAAAGCTGTCGGCGCTCACCGGAAGTTTGAACACACCCTCTGACGGTGACAGCAGGTTGGGGCTGCCGAAGAAAAAGTTGCTGCCGTTGCCAAGCAGGCGGGTACTGGCTTCCTTGAGCTTGCTGCGGCTGACTTCGACAAAGCGGATGTCGGTTTGCACTTGGCTGGGCAGCAGCGGGTCCTGGGACGGCGACAGCGACAGGCTGGTGAGCGCCGAGGTGGCCTTGCCTTTGACGAACACCATGCTCTGGCGCGGCGCGCTGGCGCAGGCGGTCCAGACCATCAGGCTGGTGGCGCCGCTGGCGACGCCGGTGAGCAGAAAGTGGCGGTCGCCGTTGACCCGCACATCGGCAATCTTGGGATCGCCAATCGCCAGGCGGGTGATGGCGACCGGCGATTGCAGTTCCTGTTGCAACCCTTCGCCCACCTCCAGCACGGCGGGCAGTTGGCCCAATGCGCTGCAATTGCCCTGCGCCGCCAGGACAATGCCCGCCGGCAAGCACGTCAGCAGCACGGCCCAGGCCATTTGCGCGAGCGAGGGGGCGTAGCGATGGCTCATTCACTGCATCCTTGCATGGTCACGGGGTTTGTTGAGTGGCTTGGGCGCCACGTATCACTTCGATACCTCGGCGAACGGCAGGGGCGGTGTCGGTCTGCGCGAGACTTTTAGGCGGGCCGATCAGCGCCAGTTGGGTGAATTGGTAAAGGTCGCGATTGGCTTCGGCGAGTTTGCTCGCCGCGTCGGTTTCGCCGGCCCAATAGCGGCCGAGCAGTTGTTCATCGGCGCTGCGTACGGCCAGGCGCAAAGTGCCGGCTTGTGCCGCAAGCATCAGGCGGCTCAATAGCGGCTCGGGCACCGCCAGCACCACGGTGCGCGCGGCAGCGCGGCGTTGGGCGGCCTGCACACGTTCCTCCACGGTTGCCGGCGCCGGCACGGCGGGCTGGCCGTCGTTGGCCAGGCCCAATTGATCGCCGACGCTGAGCAGGCGCAGCGCGGGAATGATGATCTGGGCCGACTGTTCTGCGTTCCCGGTGTCCCGCCCCAGAAACAGCAACACATCCACGTAATCACCGGGGCTCAGTTGCCCGCCCGCACCGATCACCTCATCCACCGCGACGGCCAGCGCGCGCTCGTCCGGGCGAATCATGCGTGCCAGCGGGCCGCCTTCGCTGAAGCTTTGGTCGTTGAGCCAGGTGCCAGCGCCCAGGGCACGCAACGGTATGCGGCCGATGGCCTGATCGACTTCCGTGAGGCTACCGGCGGGCACTGTGCGCAGTTTTTCCAGCGCCAGGTCGGCAGCGGTAAGAGGCGCGAATGCTGGCACATCATGCACCAGCACCACCACGGGGCGACGGGTCTGGTCTTCGACGGCGGCAGCGGTGCTTTCCACGGAAACCACCGGGGCGGCAACAGGCTCCGGCGTGCGGCTCAACACCAAGCCCCAATACCCGGCGATCAATGCACCGACGAGCAGCAAGCCAGCCAGCGCCATGCTGATACGACTGTTCATGACGGCTCTCCCTTTCCCGTTGCACTGCCTGCCCGTGTATCCAAACGGGTGAAATCGCAACCTGGCTGTGATGAACATCTAACGATTTGGCTATTTGACGGTAGCTCAGCTAGGACGAAACGCCATTACCGTCTGGAAAATTAATCCGTACTTTCCTTCTCGCCTCTTAATAACGGCAACACAGCGGCGATAACCGTACGACTAATACTTTGTGATTAATTAGTTCTTACAGTTGTGAGGGGTAGGTTTGTTGTCAATGCTCTAAAGGCATGCCGCGATCAACCGCGCTAGAGCCGTACCGGCTTGCTGTGTCGTATTAGGGAGAAGCCTTATGTTCCTTGACCAGATGTTGAAGCTTTATGTGCAGGCGCAACTTTTCTTCAAGCGCGAAGAGGGGGCGTCAGGTATTGAATACGCCATTATCGTGGCGTTAGTTGCACTGGTAATTGTTGGCGCCGGCGCGGGGCTTGGCGATAAGATCAAATCGATCTTCGACAGTATTGCCACCAAGATGACCACTTAAATAACTTCACGAACTATTCGTGGCCATCATCCTTTAGGCTTTTTGATTTCAGGAATGTCTATGAGCGCCTCTTCGCCAACCCGCCAGCAAATTCTTTTGGTGGACGACGAAGAGGACGCCCTGGTCGAGCTTGCCGAGTCCCTCGAAAACGAAGGATTCGAATGCTACACCGCCACCTCCGTCACCTTCGCCTTGCAGGAACTGACCCTGCACCCGGACATCGCCCTGGTGATCACTGACCTGCGTATGCCCGAGGAAAGCGGTATCTCCTTGATCAAGCGCCTGCGCGAACACACGGACCGCTCGCACTTGCCGGTGATCGTTATGTCCGGTCATGCCGAGATGGATGACGTCAGCGACTTACTACGCTTGCAAGTGCTGGACCTGTTTCGCAAACCGATCTATCTGGCGCGGCTGGTCGATACATTGAACAGCCTGTTTCCCAAACACGTCACACGGTTCAAGCCTTGAGCGGCCAACGGTGCTCAGCCGATGGGCTGCCACCTGCCGACCATATGCTCAATCCCGCCCGCACCGTTCAACACCCACTCGCCACTCGAACCGGCGGCGCTGGCCGATAGGTGCACTTCGCTGGGCAGCCGCACCGGTTTTCTGAACTCCACAAACAGTTCGATATTGGCCGCAGGCAGATGCTCACCCAGGGCCGCCAAGCTGCGCGCCTTGTTCCATAAGCCATGGGCGATGGCCTGGGGAAACCCGAACAGTCTGGCGGTGAGGGCGCTGAGGTGGATCGGGTTGTAGTCGCCGGACACCCGTGCGTAGCGGCGGCCGATGTCGCTGGGGGCGTTCCAGCGCGTCAGTTCGCTGACCTGGGCGGGCGTGGGCAGAGGCTCATCCTCTGCCGGGCCTGACAGCTTCACGCCTCGGCACAGCATGCGGCTCTCGCCTTCCCACAGCAGGCCAAGGGCGTCCTCGACGGTGGTGATCAGGTCGAACGTCGCGCCTTTGGCGTGTGGCTTGAGGTTCTGTGCGTGCACGCCAATCCACAGTTCGCCCACGCCGCCCAAGGGGCGGTGCACGCGGATGCGGTTACTCAAGTGGATCAGCCCGAGCAGGGGAAACGGGAACGCTTTGTCGGTGAGCAATTGCATCTGCACGCCGAAGGCGAGGATATGCGGGTAGGTGGCCGGCAGCATCGGGCTGTCGGCAAAGCCGCACACCTTGCGATAGACCGCCACCGCCTTGGGATCGACGCTGACCCGGCAGCGCAACCCCAGGTCCGGCAGGCTGGTGCCGCTGATCTTGCGCTTGAGCGCTGCACGCCAATACAGCGGCGGCAGGAACGGTCGGTTGCTTAAGGTCTGCCACTGCATGCTCACGCTCCCAATAGACTTTGCCCACACACCCGTAGGGCTTGCCCGCTGACCGCGCCGGAGCCTGGCTGGCCTAGCCACGCCACGGCCTCGGCGACGTCCTGAGGCAAGCCGCCCTGGCCCAACGAACTCATGCGCCGCCCGGCTTCGCGCAGGGCGAAGGGAATATGCGCGGTCATCTGGGTTTCGATAAACCCGGGCGCGACGGCATTGATGCTGATGCCCCGCTGCTTGAGCAACGGCGCCCAGGCTTCGGCCAGGCCGATCAAACCTGCCTTGCTCGCCGCGTAATTGGTTTGCCCACGGTTGCCGGCGATGCCGCTGATGGAGGCCAGCAGCACCACGCGGGCGTTGTCGCGCAGTGTGCCGCTGTCGAGCAGGGCTTTGGTCAGTACTTGCGGCGCATTCAGATTGACCGCCAGTACGGCATCCCAATATTCCGGGGTCATATTGGCCAGGGTTTTGTCGCGGGTGATGCCGGCGTTATGCACCAGAATGTCGAGGCCGTCAGGCAGGTGTCCGATCAACTGCGTGGCGGCGTCTTCGGCGCAGATATCCAGGATGACGGTGCGCGCCCCCAGGCGTGCGGCCAGGGCTTCCAGATCGGCCTTGGCCTGGGGCACATCGAGCAGTATCACCTCGGCGCCGTCGCGGGCCAGGGTTTCGGCGATGGCCGCACCGATGCCACGGGCGGCGCCGGTGACCAGGGCCTTGCGCCGCGCCAGGGGGCGGGTCCAGTCCTCTACCGGGGTGGCGCAGGCTTGCAGGCGAATCACCTGGCCTGAAATGTAGGCGCTCTTCGGCGATAGGAAGAAGCGCAGCGCGCCTTCCAGTTGCGCCTCGGCGCCGTCGCCGACATACAGCAACTGCAACACGCCGCCAGTGCGCAGTTCTTTGGCCAAGGAGCGGCTGAAGCCTTCCAAGGCGCGCTGGGCACTGGCGGCAAACGGATCGCTGAGGCTTTCCGGGGCGCGGCCGAGGATCACCAAGTGGGCGCTATGGTCGAGATTTTTCAGCAGCGGCTGAAAGAATTCGCGCAGTTGCTTGAGCGAATCGGTGTGCTGCAGGCCGCTGGCGTCGAACACCACCGCTTTGAGCTTGGGGCCATGGCCGGGGATCCATGCGGGGGCTTCCAGCGGTTCGGCGCCATAGCTGTAAATGGCATCGGTGAGTCTGTTGGCGAACGGCAGCACTTGGGCCGCCAGTGCGCCGCCGCCGAGCAGCAAGGCGCCCTCGACCGGCCGCAGGCGCCCGGCCTGCCAGCGCTCCGGGCGTCCCGGCGACGGCAGGCCAATGGCGGCGACCAGGCGCTGGCCGAGGCTGGAGTTGGCGAAGTCGATATAACGGTCAGACATGGAACGCTCTCCGAAGGCTGGGGTTCAAAGGGTTGACCATCCCAGGGTAGCAGTCGTTCGACTAGGCTTATCCTTCCAGGCCACGGCGGCCGGCCCACCACACACAGGGAGCTTTCCATGACTCAATTGCGGCGTGTAGCGATCATTGGCGCAAATCGCATTCCTTTCGCCCGCTCCAATGGCCCCTACGCTACTGCGAGCAACCAGGCGATGCTGACGGCTGCACTGGAAGGTTTGATCGAACGCTACAACCTGCACGGCTTGCGCCTGGGCGAAGTGGCCGCCGGTGCGGTACTCAAGCATTCGCGGGATTTCAACCTGACCCGCGAATGCGTGCTGGGCTCGCGCCTGTCGCCGCAAACCCCGGCCTACGACATCCAACAAGCCTGCGGCACCGGGCTGGAGGCGGCGCTGCTGGTGGCCAACAAAATCGCTCTGGGCCAGATCGAATGCGGCATTGCCGGCGGCGTGGACACCACTTCCGACGCGCCGATCGGTGTGAATGAGGGGTTGCGCAAGATCCTGCTGCAGGCCAATCGCAGTAAGTCGATGGCGGATAAATTAAAAGTCCTGTTACAACTTCGTCCCCATCACCTCAAACCTGAACTGCCGCGCAATGGCGAACCGCGTACTGGCCTATCCATGGGCCAGCACTGCGAGTTGATGGCTCAGACCTGGCAGATCCCCCGGGCAGAACAGGACCAACTTGCTCTTGAGAGCCATCAGAAAATGTCCGCCGCCTACGCCGAAGGCTGGCACGACGATCTGATCACGCCGTTTTTGGGCCTGACCCGCGACAACAACCTGCGCTCCGATCTGACGCTGGAGAAACTCGCCGCCCTCAAACCGGCCTTTGAACGCAGCGAGAAGGGCACCCTCACCGCAGGCAATTCCACGCCGCTGACCGACGGCGCCTCCCTGGTGCTACTGGGCAGTGAGGCATGGGCTCAGGAGCGTGGCCTGCCGGTCCTGGCTTACCTGCGCGATGGCGAAGCGGCCGCGGTGGATTTCGTCAACGGCGCCGAAGGCTTGCTGATGGCGCCGGTGTATGCGGTTCCGCGCCTGCTGGCCAGGAACGGTCTGACGCTGCAGGACTTCGATTACTACGAGATCCACGAAGCCTTCGCCGCCCAAGTGTTGTGCACACTCAGGGCCTGGGAAGATGCCGATTACTGCAAGACCCGCCTGGGCCTCGACGCGCCGTTGGGCGCCATCGACCGCAGCCGGCTCAATGTCAAAGGCAGCTCCCTGGCGGCGGGGCATCCGTTTGCCGCCACCGGCGGGCGCATTGTTGCCAACCTGGCGAAATTGTTGGAGACGGCGGGCAAGGGCCGTGGGCTGATCTCGATCTGCGCCGCCGGCGGGCAAGGGGTGACCGCGATCATTGAGCGTTAACGGCGCCCCGGAATTGGCCTATTGGTTGCATTCTTAAACGGGCAAAGATCAGTCGCCTCTCCCACCCGCGAGCCGATTGCCGTATAACGAGTGCCATACGCGTATTTGGTAACAAAGGACCCACAATAAAAGCTGATGAAGACTCCTAAACGCATTGAACCCCTGATCGAAGACGGTCTGGTCGACGAAGTGCTGCGCCCACTCATGAGTGGGAAAGAAGCAGCTGTTTATGTGGTGCGCTGCGGCAACGAATTGCGTTGCGCCAAGGTTTACAAGGAGGCGAACAAACGAAGTTTTCGTCAGGCATCCGAATACCAGGAAGGCCGCAAAGTCCGTAACAGCCGCCAGGCCCGCGCCATGGCCAAGGGCTCAAAGTTCGGCAAGAAGGAAACCGAAGACGCCTGGCAGAACGCCGAAGTCGCGGCGTTGTTCCGCTTGGCCGGTGCCGGTGTGCGCGTGCCGCAGCCGTATGACTTCCTCGAAGGCGTGCTGCTGATGGAGCTGGTGGCCGATGAGTATGGCGATGCCGCCCCGCGTCTGAACGACGTAGTGCTGGAGCCGGATCAGGCCCGCGAGTACCACGCTTTCCTGATTTCCCAGATCGTGCTGATGCTGTGTACCGGCCTGGTGCACGGTGACCTGTCCGAGTTCAACGTGCTGCTCACGCCGACCGGCCCGGTAATCATCGACCTGCCCCAGGCGGTGGATGCGGCGGGCAACAACCACGCATTCAGCATGCTGGAGCGGGATGTGGGCAACATGGCTTCCTACTTTGGGCGCTTCGCCCCGGAGTTGAAAAAGACCAAGTACGCCAAGGAAATGTGGGCGTTGTATGAGGCCGGCACCTTGCACCCTGGCAGCGTCTTGACCGGTGAATTCGACGAGCCGGAAGAACTGGCGGACGTGGGGGGTGTGATCCGCGAGATCGAAGCGGCGCGGCTCGATGAAGAGCGTCGCCAGGCGATTCGGGCGGCGGATGATGCGCCGTCGAGCAAAGTCCCCGACGAACCGCCACCGCCGCCTTGGATGCAATAGTCTTCGGTTGCATGCAGATCAACAGGTGGGAGGGGCGGTGCGACGATTCGACTTGCCCCCGGTGGCACACAGCTTCGGTCGAAAACATAACCTGAGAAAGTGAGATTTTTTGTGGTGAGCAGGCTTGTCCTGCGCTGGGCTGCGAAGCGGCCCTGAAACCTGACAACCGGTATGGCCTGATATGCCGCAGTGTGCGGAGAGGGGGCCGCTTCGCGCCCCAGCGCAGGGCAAGCCTGCTCGCCACAGCGTTATGTGTCCGCCTTTAAGACTTGAAGATACCTATGCCCCGATGGCAGCGTTTCAGTCACCGCAACGGCTGGCTGATCCACCGCTGTCGGGCAAGCTCTCTCCCACATTGGTTTTGCGTATGGCCTTAGGAGCAGCAAGAGCCGGACGCCAGCTCCTTGAGGATCGGGCAATCGGGCCGATCATCGCCTTGGCAGTGTTCCACCAGGTCCTGCAAGGTGTCGCGCAGTTGGCCCAGTTCCAGGATCTTCTGATTCAACTCGTCGATATGCTGGCGCGCCAAGGCTTTTACGTCGGCGCTGGCGCGGTGGCGGTCTTGCCACAGGGCCAGCAGTTTGCCGACCTCTTCCAGTGAAAACCCCATATCCCGCGAGCGTTTGATAAACGCCAACGTATGCAGGTCCTCCGCGCCGTACACGCGGTAGCCGCTGTCGGTGCGGTGAGCCGCTTTCAGCAGACCGATGGATTCGTAATAGCGAATCATCTTGGCGCTGAGGCCGCTCTGACGGGCGGCTTGGCCGATGTTCATGGGTGTCGATCCTCCAAATCCTTGGGTTTCCAGGTTTTCAACAGCAAGGCATTGCTCACTACGCTGACGCTGGACAACGCCATCGCCGCGCCCGCCAACACTGGGTTGAGCAGGCCGAAGGCCGCCAGGGGAATGCCAATCAAGTTATACACAAAGGCCCAGAACAGGTTCTGCCGGATCTTGGCGTAGGTCTTGCGGCTGATTTCCAGCGCGGCCGGCACCAGGCGCGGATCGCCGCGCATCAGGGTAATGCCGGCGGCATGCATGGCCACATCGGTGCCGCCGCCCATGGCGATGCCGATATCGGCGGCGGCCAGGGCCGGGGCATCATTGATGCCGTCGCCGACCATCGCCACCACGCCGGTTTTTTTCAGCGCGGCGACGGTGGCGGCTTTGTCGGCGGGCAGCACTTCGGCATGCACATCGTCGATGCCCAGCGCCTGCGCCACCACCTGTGCACTGCCGCGATTGTCGCCGGTGAGCAGATGGCTGCTGATGCCTTGAGCCGTGAGCTGCCCCACGGCCTGCAACGCACCGGGCTTGAGGGTGTCGCCAAATGCGAACAGCCCCAGCACCCGCGGTTGTGCGCCTTGCTCGATCAACCAGGACAAAGTGCGACCTTCGGCCTCCCAGGTCTGAGCGGTTTGCGTCAGATCGCCAGGGTTCAGGCCGCTGTCTTCCAGCAGGCGGCGATTGCCCAAGGCCAGTGGCCGGCCATCGAGGGTGCCGGCGATACCGCGCCCGGTCAGGGATTGGCTGGCGCTGACATCGGCAACGTTCAGCCCCTGTTCGGCGCAGGCTTCCAGCACTGCGTTGGCCAATGGGTGCTCGCTGCCGCGTTGCAGCGCGCCGGCTTGTTGCAACAGTTGGGCTTGATTGCCATCCACCGCGATCATATGCGCGATTTTGGGCGTGCCGGAGGTGAGGGTGCCGGTCTTGTCGAACACTACGGCGCTGACTTCATGGGCACGTTCCAAGGCTTCGGCGTCCTTGATCAGAATGCCGTGTCGCGCGGCGACGCCGGTGCCGGCCATGATCGCGGTGGGTGTGGCCAGGCCCAGGGCGCATGGGCAGGCGATCACCAGCACCGCGACCGCATTGATGATGGCGGTTTCCAACGGCGCGCCGTACAGCCACCAGCCCACCAGCGTGATCAGCGCCAGCACCAGCACGGTCGGCACAAACACCTGGCTGACTTTGTCCACCAGTTTCTGGATCGGCGCCTTGGCGGCCTGGGCGTCTTCTACCAGACGGATGATCCGCGCCAGGACGCTCTCGGCGCCCAGCGCGGTGGTGCGCACCAACAGGCGGCCTTCACCGTTGATGGCGCCGCCAGTGACCTTATCGCCCGGTTGTTTCGGCACGGGCAAGCTCTCGCCGCTGATCAGGGCTTCGTCGGCATGGCTCTGGCCTTCGATCACTTCACCGTCCACCGGGAAGCGTTCGCCGGGTTTGACGCTGACCACATCGTTGAGGGACAGGGCGTTGATCGCCACCTCTTGTTCATGGCCATCGCGCACGCGGGTGGCGCGCTCGGGGCGCAAGGCTTCCAGGGCGCGGATGGCGCTGGCGGTCTGGCGCTTGGCGCGGCTTTCCAGGTATTTGCCCAGCAGGATCAGGGCGATCACCACTGCGGAGGCTTCGAAATACAGGTGCGGCATGCTGCCGGCGGGGGCGTTGAGCCATTCGTATAGGCTCAGGCCGTAACCGGCACTGGTGCCGATGGCCACCAGCAAATCCATATTGCCCGCCCCGGCGCGCACGGCTTTCCAGGCGGCCACGTAAAAGCGCGCGCCGAGGATAAATTGCACCGGGGTGGCCAGGGCGAATTGCACCCAGGCCGGTAGCATCCAATGCAGGCCGAACGGCTGCACCAGCATCGGCAGCACCAGGGGCAGCGCCAGCACGATGGCCAACAGCAAGGCCCAGCGCTCGCGGTGCAGGCGCTGGGCTTGATCGGCGGCGGTGCGGGTTTCGGTCTGCGGCAGGCTGGCGCTGTAACCGGCCTTGTCGACGGCGGCGATCAGCACGCTGGGGTCCATCTGGCCGAGGACTTCGACGTGGGCACGTTCATTGGCCAGGTTGACGCTGACGCTCTGCACCCCCGGCACCTTGCCCAGCGCGCGCTCGACACGCCCGGCGCAACTGGCGCAGGTCATACCGCCGATGGGCAGGTCAAAGGTGGTGGTTCCATTCATGGGGCAATCCTCCAAGAGAAGTGGCCCCTAGGATCAACCTTGTCCTGTGGGTAAGGTCAAGCGCCTTCAGTATTCCAATGCCGCAGGCTTGAGGTACATGCCGTCCGGACCTTGGGCGATCCGCAGTTTGCGTACGTCTCCGGCCTTCAACGTGATGTTCTGCGCCGGCGGTGCCAGCAGACCCGGCAAGCAGCCCGGCGCCTGGCCCGGCAGCAACTTGAGGCGCAATGACAGGTTACCCGCCGGCAAGTTGAACGAGGTGGACTGCTCCTGGAACAGCCGGCCGGCCAACTGGTCGTTGAGGTACAGGCCAATCTCGCAATTGGTCGGCACTTCCAGGCGTTCCCGGGAAATGATCAGCACCGCATAGTCTTCTGCGGCCAGGGCCTGGGGCGCGGCGGCAGACAAGCTCATCAGGCCCACAAGGCCAAAAAACGACCAGCGCATGGCGAGTACTCCGTGGTTCACAGCTTGAGAAAGTTGAAGCTTGGCCGACGTGGCCGCCGAATACCAGCCCGGCCGATTTCTCAGGAACTTGACCTTGCCATCGTGGCAAGGTCGAGACTGGGTCCAACCTCATCAAAGGAGTCATGTCATGCAAGTATTCACTGTGGAAGGAATGACCTGCGGCCATTGCGTCAAAGCGGTGACCCAAGCGGTACAGAGCCAGGACCCGACAGCCGAAGTGAAGGTGGACCTGGCGGCGAAGCAGGTCAGCGTGCAGAGCCAACTGAGCCGTGAAGCGATTGCCGGGCTGATCAAGGAGGAAGGCTACAGCGTCGTCTGAAATTTAATAGTTAGCGAGCTATCGTAATGTTCAAGGCACCCAAGCACGGCTAGACTGTCGGGCTGCCGACTCACTTGGGTGCCTGATGAACCTTCGCATAATTCTGATCCTGGGCGCCCTGAGCGCCTTCGCTCCACTGGCGATCGATTTTTACTTGCCGGGTTTTCCGGCGATGGCCACCGCGTTTGCCACCGATGAAAAACATATCCAACTGACTTTGGCGGTGTATTTCGCCGGCCTGGCTATCGGCCAATTGATCTACGGCCCCCTGGCAGACCGTTTCGGTCGGCGCGGGCCGCTGCTCAGCGGCGTGACCCTGTTTACCTTGGCCTCCTTCGCCTGTGCCTTTGCGCCGTCCCTGGAATGGCTGATCGGCGCGCGCTTTGTGCAAGCCCTGGGTGGCTGCGCGGGCATGGTGATTTCCCGCGCGGTGGTCAGCGACAAATGCGATGCCGTGGGCTCGGCCAAAGTGTTCTCCCAACTGATGCTGGTGACCGGCCTGGCGCCGATCCTCGCGCCGCTGGCCGGTGGCTTGATGGTGGGGTTGTGGGGCTGGCAGTCGATCTTCCTGGCGTTGTCGATCTTCAGCGTGATGGCGGCAGTCGCCGTGGCGGTTGGGTTGCCGGAAACCTTCCCGGCCCATCAACCCCGCCAGCCATTGTCCGGCTCGCTGCGTCGTTATCTCGGGTTGCTGTCGGACCGGGTCTACCTCGGCTATGCCCTCACCGGCGCGCTGTCGATTGCCGGGATGTTTGCCTACATCGCCGGTTCACCTTTCGTATTTATCAAACTCTACGGCGTGCCCGCCGAGCATTACGGCTGGGTGTTCGGATCCAACGCCGCCGGTTTTATCCTGGTGGCCCAGCTCAATGCCCGGCTGTTAGCCAAACGTGGCCCGGCATTTTTGCTGTCGCGCACAGTGTGGGTGTACGTGGCGGCGGCGCTGACGCTGCTGGGAGTGGCCGCGCTGCGCACCCAAGCGCTGTGGCCTCTGCTGATACCGCTGTTTATCTGTATCGCCAGCCTGGGTTGCATCCTGCCTAACACCTCGGCCTGTGCTATGGCAGGCCAGGGCGCGCGGGCCGGTAGTGCTTCGGCATTGCTCGGTTGTATTCAGTTCGGCGTGGCGGCGGGGGCGGCGTCGTTGGTGGGGGCGTTGCACGATGGCACAGCGATGCCGATGGCGATGGTCATCAGCTTGTGCGGGCTATTGGCGGTGACAGTGGCCATGTCGACCTTGCGCCTGCAACGGGCCAGGGCCGTGCAGGCGCAGGGCTGACCGAGGGGGTCAGCCAGCGGCGGCGCGCTGCTGGTTGACCCGGAAATTGTGCGGCGCCTGAATGCGCGCTTGCAGGGTCTCGGCAAAGGCGCGGGCCTCGGCTTCACTGCGGAAGGTAATGGTTCTCTGGTCCAGACGGACCTCCCATTGAGATTTTGCTAACGCTTTTATCAGGATCTTCATTGCTGACTTCCTCACGTAAAAGAATCGTGGCAAAGGCGGCCAATATAAACCCGAATGCGCTCGCAAATATGACAAAGGTCAACTGTCTGACTAGCGGCGTCGTCCTTCACTCACACGAGTAACAGACGACGCCTACAGACCTGTTTCAGAAACCTTCCAACACGATCTTACCCTTGGCCTTACCGCTTTCCAGCAGCGCGTGAGCCCGACGCAGATTGGCCGCGTTGATCGCACCGAAGTGCTCGCCCACGGTGGTTTCCAGCGTGCCGGCGTCGATCAGTTCAGCCACGCGATTGAGCAGGTGGTGTTGTTCGATCATGTCCGGCGTCTCGAACATTGAGCGGGTGTACATAAACTCCCAATGCAGCGACAGGCTCTTGCGCTTGAGCTTGCTGACGTCCAGTGCCTTGGGGTCGTCGATCAGCGCGAGCTTGCCCTGAGGTTGCAGCGCTTCGACCAACTGATCCAGGTGGTGCTCGGTCTGGGTCAGGCTGGCGACATGGGTCACCTGCGCTTCGCCTGCCTGTTGCAAGGCTTGGCTCAGCGGCTGGCTGTGGTCGATCACCCGATGGGCGCCCAGTGCCTTGGCCCATGCTTGGGTTTCCGGGCGCGACGCGGTGCCGATCACTTTCAATGCCGTCAGTTGCCGGGCCAGTTGGGTGAGGATCGAACCCACACCGCCGGCGGCGCCGACGATCAGCAGGCTCTGGCCTTCATCTTCCTTGCCCTCGCGAATCTGCAGGCGCTCGAACAGCAGTTCCCAGGCCGTGATAGCGGTCAGCGGCAGCGCGGCGGCTTCGGCAAAGTTCAGGCTCTTGGGCATATGCCCGACGATGCGTTCGTCCACCGTGTGCAGTTCGCTGTTGCCGCCCGGGCGGGTCAGGGAGCCGGCGTAGAACACCTTGTCGCCAGCCTTGAACAGGGTCACGTCGCTGCCGACCGCCTTGACCACCCCGGCGACGTCCCAGCCCAGCACCTTGGCAGCGCCGTGTTCGGGGGCGACGTTCTGGCGCACTTTGGTGTCCACCGGGTTGACCGAGATGGCTTTGACTTCCACCAGCAGGTCGCGTGGGCCGGCGACGGGGGCCGGTAGTTCGATGTCTTGCAGGGACAGAGGGTCGTTGATGGGCAGTGATGCGTAGTAGGCAATGGCTTTCATGGAGGCTCCGGAAAATAGCGGTGATCAGGCGAGAAAATTCAGGCGTTTGAGTTCGAAATGTTCGAGTACCTGCGCCGCCTCGGCGCGGAAGTGCTGGATATGCGCACTCTGGTCGTGGGCGGCCAGGGCTGCGTCGTCGCGCCAGCGTTCGAGCATGTAGAAGGTCTCGGGGTGTTGCTGGTCCTGATGCAGGTCGTACTGCTCGCAGCCGTCTTCACGGCGTGTGGGTTCAAGCAGACCGCGCAGCAGGGTTTCCAGGGCGGCCTGTTGGCCAGGTTTGGCGATCAGCGTGGCGATCACGTTAAAGGCAGCGGACATAAGCGACTCCTGGCACGTTAAACACGGGGTGGGCAGATGATTGGCTATTTCACGCCATCATAAAAGCGGCTAAAACAGAGGGCTGTTTCAACGGAATTTTGATAATGCTGCGCTTCGATGATTTGCAATTGTTTGTACGAGCGGCGGACTTGGGCAGCCTGTCGGCAGCGGCGCGGGTGATGGACCTGTCGCCGGCGGTGGCCAGTGCGGCGCTCAAGCGCATTGAGCAGCAGTTGGGCGCGCGTTTGCTGGCGCGCTCCACTCGCAGCCTGCGCTTGACCGCCGAGGGTGAGGGGTTCCTGGAGTATGCCCGAGCTGCGTTGGGTTCCTTGGATGAGGGCCGGCGCTTGCTGGCCAGCGGTCAGGACCATGTCAGCGGCGTGCTGCAACTCTCGGCACCGTCGGACTTTGGCCGTAACCAATTACTGCCCTGGCTGGATGAGTTCCAGCGTGAATATCCACAGCTCAACGTGCGCCTGTTGTTGGGCGATCGAATCGCCGACCTGTTTCGCCAACCGGTGGATATCGCCCTGCGCTACGGCGAACCCGAGGACTCCAGCCTGGTGGCGCTGCCCGTGGCGCCGAGCAACGTGCGTGTGCTATGCGCCGCCCCCAGTTATTTGGCGCGTCACGGCGAACCCCGTCACCTGGAACAACTGGCTCAGCACAATTGCCTGTTGTACATGCTCGGTAGCCGCGTGCATGACCATTGGGCGTTTCGCGACGGTAAGCGCGACATCAGTCTGACGGTCAGCGGCGACCGTTTCAGCGACGACGCCGATGTGGTGCGGCGCTGGGCGGTGGCCGGCGTGGGCATTGCCTACAAATCCTGGCTGGATGTGAGCACCGACGTGCTCGCCGGGCGCCTGCGCTTGATCCTCCCAGAGCTGCGCGGCGAGCCCACACCGCTCAATCTGCTGTGTGCCCATCGGGCGCAATTGAGCAAACCCGTCAACTTGCTGCGGGACATGCTGGTCACCCGTTGTGCGAACTTGACCGCGCAAATGCCGGAGCCAGCAGGGGCTGGGCAATAGCCTCCACCACAGCCAGAAATTTCACTCATGTTCTGTCCCTATTCGCGCTGTCAGACGCCGCGGAACCGGCCCATAGCGCACCTATACTTTGGCGCCAACCGCAGCAGAAAAGTGATTTAACAGGGAGTGAACCGATGGAAGCAGCACCTTGTATCAGTCAGATCGCCGGCTTGCTCGCCGAGCCGAAACGCGCCGCCATGCTCTGGGTTTTGATGGACGGCTCCGCTAAGACTTCAGAAGAACTCGCCAGCCTGACCGGGCTCTCGCCAGCGTCGGCCAATGCGCATTTGGCGCGGCTCACCGGCAGTGGCTTGCTACGGGCCGAGGCGCGGCGCGGCAAGCGTCTGTTTCGGGTGGCCGCCGCCGATGTCAGCCTCGCCATCGATGCGTTGGCCAGTACCACCCTGGCCAGTGCCGCTCGTGCTGCGCCCTGTTCGCCGGAACCGACGCTGTTGGCGCCGCCGTCACTGCGTCGGGCGCGACTGTGTCACGGCCATCTCGGCGGCGAGCTGGCGGCGGGGCTGTACGAGCGCATGATGGCGGCGAGGTGGATCGAGCGTTATGAACAACGCACCGATGTCACCGTCAAGGGGGCCCAGCAACTGGCGAACTTGGGCATTTTCACCCAGGCACTGAGCTCGCCGCTGACCTGCGATTGTTTCGACTGGAGCCAGCAGCATCCGCACTTGGGCGGTGCGCTGGGGGCGGGGTTGCTGCAATTGTTTCTGCAATCGAACTGGGTCAGCCTGATCAATGATTCCCAAGCGCTACAGGTCAGTGACATCGGGCAGCAGGAAATCGCCCGGCTGGCCGCTTCTGAATAGTCGTGGCGTCGTTGAGAGTTTTAATCAGGTCGCATCCAGCAAAAATCTGGAAAAAGCATGCCGCACACTCGTCTTCAGGCTTTTCTTACTGAGGGTGTGGCATGGGTATGCAAGGTTTTAGTGCAGCGGAACGCCTCGAACGGTTACCCATCAGCGGTTACCACCGAGTGATTTTTATCATCATTGCCTTGGCGTTTTTTTTCGACTCCATGGATCTGGCAATGATGACGTTTCTGTTGGGCTCGATCAAAACCGAGTTCGGGCTGAGCACCGCCCAGGCGGGTTTGCTCGCCAGTTCGAGTTTTTTCGGCATGGTGGTGGGGGCGTCGTTGTCCGGGATGCTCGCCGATCGCTTCGGGCGTAAGCCGGTGTTTCAGTGGAGCATCGTGCTGTGGGGCTTGGCCAGCTATCTGTGTTCCACGGCGCAGACCGTGGAGACATTGACGCTGTTTCGTATCCTGCTGGGGATCGGCATGGGCATGGAGTTTCCGATTGCGCAATCGATGCTGTCCGAGCTGATCCCGGCCAAGGCGCGCGGGCGCTATATCGCGTTGATGGATGGTTTCTGGCCGCTGGGCTTTGTGGCGGCGGGGGTGCTGTCGTATTTCCTGCTGCCGGTGATCGGCTGGCGTGAAATCTTCCTGGTGTTGGCGGTGCCTGCGGTGTTTGTGTTGGCGATCCGTTTTTTCATCCCCGAATCGCCGCGCTGGCTGGAGCAGGCCGGCCGCCATGACGCAGCGGACAACGTGCTGATTGGGATCGAGAACAAAGTGCGTACCTCCCTGGGCCGCACCGACTTGCCGGAACCGATTCGCCTGCCACGGGTACAGAGCGTGCCGGGGAATTTCTTTTCGGCGTTCCAGCAATTGTGGTCCGCGCAGTATCGCCAGCGCACGCTGATGATCTGGAGCGTCTGGTTCTTTGCCCTGCTCGGTTTCTACGGCCTGACTTCGTGGCTGAGCGCGCTGTTGCAGCAGTCCGGTTTCGCGGTGACCCAATCGGTGTACTACACGGTGATCATTTCCCTGGGCGGGATCCCCGGCTTTTTGATGGCGGCCTGGTTGGTCGAGCGCTGGGGGCGTAAACCGGTGTGTGTGGTGACATTGCTCGGTGGCGGCTTGATGGCGTTTCTGTATGGGCAGAGTGCGGTGTTTGGCGGCAATGTCGGCTTGCTTATCACCACGGGGCTGTTGATGCAGTTCTTTTTGTTTGGCATGTGGGCGGTGCTCTACACCTACACCCCGGAGTTGTACCCCACGTCGGCGCGGGCGACCGGGTCCGGGTTTGCCTCGGCGATTGGCCGGGTCGGTTCGTTGCTGGGGCCGTTGGTGACCGGGCTGGTGTTTCCGGTGACCGGGCAGGGCGGAGTATTTGCCTTGGGCGCGCTGTGTTTTGCGGTGGCGGCGCTGGTGGTGTGGGTATTTGGGATGGAAACCAAGGGCAAAACGTTGGAAGAGTTGGCCGAAGCCTGAAAACCGCTGCGCAAAAGAAGGGAGGGTGCAAGCACCCTCCCTTTTTTCGTTAC
Organism: Pseudomonas rhodesiae; assembly: GCF_007858255.1. Lineage (GTDB taxonomy): Bacteria > Pseudomonadota > Gammaproteobacteria > Pseudomonadales > Pseudomonadaceae > Aquipseudomonas > Aquipseudomonas rhodesiae. Next base: position 486,733 of record NZ_VFEU01000001.1, read on the forward strand.
GGCTTGATCAAGCGCGCATCCAGGCTGTTCTGGGCCAGGCGTTTGGCCTGGTCCTGGGTCATGCCCAGTGATTCATACAGCGCATAGAAATTTTCGGTGACATAACCGCCGAAGTACGCCGGATCATCCGAATTCACCGTCACCTTCACGCCCCGCTCAAGCATGTCGAGGATGTTGTGTTGGGCCATGTCGTCGAACACGCAGAGCTTGGTGTTGGACAACGGGCACACGGTGAGCGGAATTTGCTCGTCGATGATGCGCTGCATCAGGCGCTCGTCTTCGATGGCGCGCACGCCGTGGTCGATACGCTGGATTTTCAGCAGGTCGAGGGCTTCCCAGATGTATTCCGGTGGGCCTTCTTCGCCGGCGTGTGCCACGGTGAGGAAGCCTTCATTCCGTGCGCGATCGAACACGCGTTGGAACTTGCTTGGCGGGTGGCCCATTTCCGAGCTGTCCAGGCCAACGGCGACGAACGCATCGCGGAACGGCAGGGCCTGGTCCAGGGTTTTCTCGGCTTCTTCTTCGCTCAGGTGGCGCAGGAAGCTGAGGATCAAACCGCTGGTGATGCCCAATTGCTGCTCGCCATCTTTGAGCGCGGCGGCGATGCCGTTTAGCACCACTTCGAACGGGATGCCGCGGTCGGTGTGGGTTTGCGGATCGAAGAACGGCTCGGTGTGGATCACGTTCTGGGCTTTACAGCGCAGCAGGTAGGCCCAGGTCAGGTCGTAAAAATCCTGGGAGGTGCGCAGCACATCGGCGCCCTGATAGTACAGGTCGAGAAATTCTTGCAGGTTATTGAAGGCGTAGGCCTTGCGCAGGGTGTCGACGTCTTTCCACGGCAGCGCGATTTTGTTGCGCTCCGCCAGGGCAAACAGCAGCTCAGGCTCCAGCGAACCCTCCAGGTGCAGGTGCAGTTCGGCCTTGGGCAGGGCGTTGAGCCAATCGTACATGTCTAAATTCTCATCAGGTGCAATCGCCGCATTCTACAGGCCATGGCTGAAATAATCGGCAAAACCTGACCAGCAGGAGAGTATTCGTTTTATTCGCGCAAGGGCGACGTGAACTAAGGTGTAACGAAACGTTAGCGGCGTGGCGCAGTCTGTACCCCATCAATGACTGATTTGCCGCATTAAAAGGCCCGGAATGCTCACATCCCTCAAGCAAGAAAAATTTATGCTGCTGGCGCTGATTGCCGCCATCGCCGCCTACCCGTTGGAGCATTGGATGCTGCACAGCGGGCAAGTGGTGGCGTTGCTCGCGGGGGTGGCGCTGATCGCGTTTATCGTGATGGCTTCGATGCGTGTAGCCCACCACGCTGAGCAACTGGCGGAAAAAGTCGGCGACCCCTACGGCACCATGATCCTGACCCTCGCGGCCGTGCTGGTGGAGGTGGTGATCCTGGCGATCATGATGAGTAACGAACCGTCACCGACCCTGGTGCGCGACACCATTTACTCGGCGGTGATGCTCGACATCAACGGCATCCTTGGCCTTGCCGCGCTGATGGGCGGGATCAAGCATGGTGAACAGTCCTACAACGACGATTCGGCGCGGACCTACAGCGTGATGATCCTCACCGCCATGGGCGTGTCGATGGTGGTGCCGGAATTTATCCCCAGGGGCGATTGGAAAATTTACTCGGCCTTCACCATCGGCGCGATGGTGGTGCTGTACACCTTGTTCCTGAGGATGCAGGTGGGGCCGCACAGTTACTTCTTCAGTTACAGCTACCCGGAAAAACGCCGTAAGCAGTTGCCGGCAGACGCGGAAGCGCCGCCGGTCAGCCTGGCGTTTTCCATTGGCACTTTGGTGTTCGGTGTGGTGGTGATTGGTGCGTTGGCAGAGGTCATGTCCAAGACTCTCGACCTTGGCCTGGAAGGCACGGGCGCGCCGCCGGTAGTGACGGCGATTGTGGTGGCGGCGATTTCGGCGGCGCCGGAAATTCTGACGGCATTGCGCGCCGCGTTGGCCAACCGTATGCAGTCGGTGGTCAACATCGCGTTGGGTGCTTCGTTGTCAACAGTGATCCTGACCGTGCCAGTAATGGAGGCCATGGCGCTCTACACCGGCCAGCCGTTCCAGATGGCAATGACCCCCGTGCAAACCGTGATGGTGTTTATCACGCTGATCGTCAGCGCGATCAACCTCAACGATGGCGAAACAAACGCCATCGAAGGGATGACCCACTTTGTGCTGTTTGCGACGTTTATCATGTTGTCGCTGCTGGGCCTGTAAGCGCAGCAGCGTAAGGTGGGTGAGGACGCCGGGATCAGCTCCCGGCGATCAACGCCCGCGCCGCCTGGCTGTGATCGGCAATCAAGCCTTTCAGATCCAGGCCTTCTATCTGCCCGTCGATGACTCGCCACTGCCCGCCGACCATCACGCGATCCGCTCGGTCCGCGCCGCACAGCAGCAGCGCCGAGATCGGATCATGGCTGCCGGAAAAGCGCAGCTCATCCAGCTTGAACAGCGCCAGGTCGGCTTGTTTGCCAACGGCCAACTCGCCGATATCCGTACGCCCCAATAACTGCGCCGAGCCTTTAGTGGCCCAGCCGAGCACGCCTTCGGGGGTGATGTGCTGCGCGCCATAACGCAAGCGCTGGATATACAGGGCCTGGCGCGCTTCGAGGATCATGTTCGACGCGTCGTTGGAGGCCGAGCCGTCCACGCCCAGGCCGATTGGCGCGCCGGCGGCGATCAGGTCCAGGGTCGGACAGATGCCCGAGGCCAAGCGCATATTGGAGCTTGGGCAGTGACAGATACCGGTACCGGCCTCGCCCAGGCGCGCGATTTCATCCGGGTTGAAGTGAATGCCGTGGGCCAGCCAGGTGCGCGGGCCGAGCCAGCCGACGCTGTTGAGGTAGTCCACCGTGCGCAGGCCGAAGCGCTGCAGGCAGAAGTCTTCTTCGTCGAGGGTTTCGGCCAGATGGGTGTGCAGGCGCACATCGAGTTGAGTGGCCAATTCGGCACTGGCGCGCATGATTTCCGGCGTGACTGAAAACGGCGAGCAGGGTGCCAGGGCTACCTGGATCTGTGCGCCGTCGCCGCGCTGGTGGTAGGCGCGGATCAGGCGCTGGCTGTCGTCCAGGATCACCTGGCCTTGCTGCACGGTTTGCTGCGGTGGCAGGCCGCCATCGGCTTCGCCCAAGCTCATGGAGCCGCGGGTGAGCATGGCGCGCATGCCCAGTTCGCGCACGCTGTCCACTTGCACATCGATGGCGTGTTCCAGGCCGTCGGGGAACAAATAGTGATGGTCGGCCGCAGTGGTGCAGCCGGACAGCAACAGCTCGGCCAATGCCACTTTACTGGCCAGGGCGAGTTTTTCCGGGGTCAGCCGCGCCCATACCGGGTAAAGGGTTTTCAGCCACGGAAACAACGGCTGATTGACTACCGGCGCCCAGGCACGGGTGAGGGTCTGATAGAAGTGATGGTGTGTGTTGATCAGGCCCGGCAGGACCACATGTTCACGGGCATCGAAGACCTGTTCGCAAGGTTGCGTAGGGACTTGGCCAGCCGCCAGTACTTCGGCGATCACACCGTCTTGCAGCACCAGGCCGCCACGGGCATCAAGGCCATTGGCAGTAAAAATCGCGAGGGGGGTTTTTAACCAGATACGGGTCGCAGGCATTGGCCGGCTCCTCTGAATGATGGGTTCAGGTTTGCCAGCTCAGTGTTGCCCTGTCTGCTGATCCAGGGTCGCCGGTGGGGGCGAGGGGCTAGATTACGTGGAGTTCGGTTTGTAGGAAAGCGGATTGATTTGTGTGGGAAGGATAAGTCCCTCCCACATTTTCTTCGTGTGTACTTACCAGGCGATTGTGTCGCCTTTGTAGTCCACGAAATGATGGCCACCTTTGCCGGCGAAGGCATTCACTTGATCCACCAGGCCACGCACGCTGGTATCGACATCGATATGGGCGTTTTCGCCGCCCATATCGGTTTTGACCCAGCCCGGGTGCATCGACAGCACCGTTAGCCGATGGTCGCCCAATTGGGTGATAAAGCTGTTGGTCATGGAATTGAGCGCAGCCTTACTGGCTTTGTACAGCGCCATCTCCGAACCGTCGGGAATGGTGACGCTGCCCAGTACCGAGCTCATGAACGCCAACACACCGCTGTCTTTGCGGATCTGCCCGACAAAACGCTGGGCCAGGTTGATCGGCGCTACGGCGTTGGTGAAGAACAGCTGGCCGACTTCGGCCAGGGTGGCGTGGCCGGGCTCCTGATTGTCCGGGCCTTTGACGCCGGCATTTATGAACAGCAGATCGAAGGTGCGCTCTTTGAGGCGCTGGTTCAGGGCGATCACGGCTTGTTGATCGTCCATGTCGAGTTTCTCGATCTGTACCGGGCCAACGGCTTTCAGCGCATCGGCTTTGCTCGGATCGCGCACGGTGGCGGTCACGTCCCAGCCGTCCTGGAGCAGTTGCTTGACCAGGCCAAGACCCAGCCCACGGGAGGCGCCGATGATCAGTGCGGTTTTTGGCGTAGACATGAAAGGCTTCCTTTGAAATCGCGGTTCAGGGAGATTCAGCGCACAACAGTAGCAGTTTCAGCGTTGCAGGAGGATGCGGCCACGGCTCAAGTCGGCGAGCTGGGTTTGCAGGGTTTCGATCTGCGCTTCCCCCAGGGCCAGTTGCAGTTCGACACCATTGGCGGTGAAGGTTTCTTCCACCACCAGCCCGCCCAATTCGGCCACGCGCAGTTTGACCAGGTTCAATTCGGAGAAGCCGCACGCACAGCGCAACGGCACGCGGCTGATCAGCTCGATGCGCTCGGCGTTTTGTAAGCATTTATTCGCGCCACCACCATAGGCACGGGCAAGCCCACCGGTGCCCAGTTGGATACCGCCGTACCAGCGGATGACCAGCACGGCGACCTGGTCAAAACCTTGGGCCTCGATGGCGGCCAGGATCGGCCGCCCGGCCGTGCCGCCGGGTTCGCCGTCGTCGTTGCTTCGGTATTGATCGCCCAATTTCCAGGCCCAGCAGTTGTGCGTGGCATCGAGAACGCTGTGCTCCTGAAAAAACGCCTGGGCGTCCTGTGGGCTGGTGATCGGTACAGCGAGGGTGATGAAGCGGCTTTTGCGTATCTCTTCACGAAATTCGCAAAGGCCGGTGAGCGTGAAAGGCATAGGTTGCTTCGTCTAGAGGGCCGGCTTGATGCCGCAGCCTTTGAGAATGATATGGATCAGGTTGGTGCCGGCGTCTTCCATGTCTTGTTTGGTCAGGCGCGTACGCCCGGTGACGCGGCAGATCTGGGTAGCGAAATCGGCGTAGTGCTGGGTGCTGCCCCACAGCAGGAAGATCAGGTGTACGGGGTCCACGGGGTCCATTTTGCCGGCGTCGATCCAGGCCTGGAACACCGCCGCACGCCCGCTGAACCAGGCGCGGTAGTCCTGGCTGAAATATTCGGTGAGGCATTCGCCGCCGCTGATGATTTCCATGGCGAAGATCCGCGAGGCCTGGGGCTGGCGCCGTGAGAACTCCATCTTGGTGCGGATGTAGCGGGTCAGGGCCTCGGCGGGATCGTCCTCGGCGGTCAGCGTGTTGAAGGTGCTGTCCCATAGCTCGAGGATATTGCTGAGCACCGCGATATACAGGCCCAGCTTATTGGTGAAGTAGTAGTGCAAGTTGGCCTTGGGCAGCCCGGCGCTGGCAGCAATGGTGTTCATGCTGGTGCCCTTGTAGCCATGGCGCGCGAACTCATCCTCAGCAGCCTGGAGAATCGCTTGTTCGTTCTTTTGCCGGATGCGGCTGGCGGGCTTACCGGCGTGGTGGCTGTGGGCAGGAACTTCGAGGCTCATGGAGATTACCGTGCTGATCGATAGAGACGACGTGTGCACAGATAACCCACCCTCAAGCCCCAGACAAGTCCCGATGCAATAAAACCGTCAAAGCGGCTCCAGCGTGTCGCTTTCGGTTGCGTGGTTTACGGCGGTGCCGGGGGTTTTGGCCTCCGGCAATAGCACGCACAACACAATCGCGGTCAGGCCGCCGCTGGTGATGGCGGAATCGAACAGATTCTGTATCAGCGCGGGCATCAGGTGTAGCAGGTTTGGCTGGGCAGCGATCCCCAGGCCGACGCCGAACGAAGTTGCGATGATCAGCATGCTGCGCCGGTCCAGTGGCGCCTGCGCGAGGATGCGCACCCCGGCGGCGGCGACACTGCCGAACATCACCAGGGTCGCGCCGCCCAATACCGGCTTGGGGATTTGCTGCAGCACGGCCCCAATCAGCGGAAACAAACCGAGGCAGAACAGCACCACGCCGATATATAAGCCGACGTAACGGCTGGCGACGCCGGTGAGTTGGATCACCCCGTTGTTCTGCGCGAAGGTAGTGTTGGGGAACGCACTGAAGGTGGCGGCGATCATGCAGCTCACCCCGTCACCCAGCACGCCGCCTTTGAGCCGGCTTATATAGGAAGGGCCACTGATGGGTTGGCGGGCGATCATGCAATTGGCAGTCAGGTCGCCGACAGTTTCGATGCTGCTGATCAGATAGATCAGCGCAATCGGCAGGAAAGCGCTCCAGTCGAAGTTGAAACCAAACCGAAACGGTATCGGCAAGCTGACCAGAGGCAAGTCCGGCAAGGCCTGAGGCACCAGTTTGCCGCTGAACCAGGCCGCCAGACTGCCCAGGGCCAGGCCGATGACAATCGCCGAAAGCCGCACCCACGGTGTGTTCGAGCGATTGAGCAGAATGATCGTTAGCACCACGAACAGCCCCAATGCCAGGTTGGTCGGAGCGCCGAAATCGGCGGCGTTGAAACCGCCGCCCAGGTCGGTAATGCCGACTTTGATTAGGCTGATGCCGATCAGTGTTATCACGATGCCGGTGACCAGCGGCGTAATTACCCGGCGCAACTGCCCGATGAAGCGGCTGAGGACGATCTGCACGGCCGCGCCGAAAAAGCACACGCCGAAGATCATCGCCATGATGTCTTCCGGGCTGCCGCCGCGTTGCTTGACCAGAAAACCGGCTGACAGCACAGCGCCGAGAAACGCAAAGCTGGTGCCTTGCAGGCAGATCATTCCGGCGCCGATACCAAACGGCCTACGCGCTTGGATGAAGGTGCCCACACCGGAAACCATCAACGCCATGCTGATCAGGTAGGGCAAATGCGCGGTAAGGCCGAGGGTGGAGCCGATTATCAGCGGCGGAGTGATGATACCGACGAAGGCGGCCAACACATGCTGCAAGGCGGCCAATAGGGCGGGGGCGGGTTTTGGGCGGTCGTTGAGGCCGTAGATCAGGTCGCTGGGGCTGGAGGATTCTGGTGGCATGGCGGGCAAACTCAAGGCGGACGGTTCTAGGTCCTGATGCCCTTGCAAAAAGCTGTCCAGTTGCTCAGCTTTTGCGCCGAGGCCCGATTTAGCGTGTTGCAGCCAAGCTGTCGAGAAAGCTTTCCAGCACCAAATGAGGGCGACGGCCCTTGCGCGTGACCGATGCCAGGCTCAAATCGTAAAAACGTGTAGCCGGTTTCAGCGCACGCAGTCGGCCTTGTTGTACCCATAGGTTGGCGTAGTGATCAGGTAAATAGCCGATATAACGACCAGTGAGGATCAGAAACGCCATGCCTTCGCGGTCCGACGCGCTGGCGGTGCAGTTGAGCGCCTGGTAGTGAGCCTGGATGTCTGCGGGCAGGCGAAAGGTCGGGGCGATTGCGTCCTGGCTATCGATGCGGGTGTCGTCCAGCGCTTTGTCGTCGGCATAGAACAGCGGATGACCGACTGCGCAGTAAAGCAGCGAACGTTCGCTGTAGAGCGGCTGGTATTCCAGGCCGGACAGCGCGCTGGCTTGGGGCACAACTCCCACATGCAGGCGGCCGTCGAGTACGCCTTGCTCCACTTCATTGGGCGCGATCATGCGGATCTGAATCTGCACGTCCGGGCCCCGTTCCTTCAATTGTGCCAAGGCGTGTGTGATGCGCATGTGAGGCAGGGTGACAAGGTTGTCGGTGAGACCGATGATTAATTCGCCGCGTAAGTGCTGGTGCAGGCCGTTGACCTCGGTGCGAAAGCTTTCCAGCGCGCTCAACAACTGCAGGGCCGACTGGTACACCTCGCGCCCCTCCTCCGTGAGCGAAAACCCCGCGCGGCCACGCTGGCAGAGCCTCAATCCCAGCCGCTGTTCAAGGTCGCTCATTTGCTGGCTGATGGCCGAGCGCCCGATGCCGAGCACGGTTTCTGCCGCCGAGAACCCGCCGCATTCCACCACGCTGCGAAAGATGCGCAATAAGCGGATATCGAAGTCGCTGACTTGAGCCAGAGGATCGGGACGACGGATGCTCATAGTTTAGTGAAGCCCTGACTGAAGGTTAGAAAAGTTGGATTTCACCGACTTTATCGCCATGGCAATTTAGCTGCAAGAACGCTTTCAATCCCGACGCTGCCTTTTGCCCTGCGAGGTTTTGCTGATGAACATGCCCGAAAACGCCCCTTCGTCCCTGGCCAGCCAACTCAAGTTGGATGCGCATTGGATGCCGTATACCGCTAACCGTAATTTCCAGCGCGATCCACGCCTGATCGTGGCCGCAGAGGGTAGCTGGCTGACGGATGACAAGGGGCGCAAGGTCTACGATTCGTTATCAGGTCTGTGGACCTGCGGCGCCGGGCACACCCGCAAAGAAATTCAGGACGCGGTGGCCAAGCAATTGGGCACTTTGGACTACTCGCCGGGTTTCCAATACGGTCATCCGCTGTCCTTTCAACTGGCGGAAAAGATTACCGATCTGACCCCCGGAAACCTCAATCATGTGTTTTTCACCGATTCTGGCTCCGAGTGCGCCGACACCGCAGTGAAGATGGTGCGGGCTTACTGGCGCTTAAAAGGCCAGGCTACCAAGACCAAGATGATAGGCCGCGCACGGGGTTATCACGGGGTGAACATCGCCGGCACCAGCCTTGGCGGTGTGAACGGTAACCGTAAGATGTTTGGCCAGGCGCTGATGGATGTTGACCATCTCCCGCACACCTTGCTGGCAAGCAATGCGTTTTCCCGCGGCATGCCTGAGCAGGGCGGCATCGCCTTGGCGGATGAGTTGCTCAAGTTGATCGAGCTGCATGACGCGTCGAACATCGCCGCGGTGTTCGTCGAGCCAATGGCCGGTTCGGCGGGCGTGCTGGTGCCGCCACAGGGTTACCTCAAGCGTCTGCGGGAGATCTGCGATCAGCACAATATCCTGCTGGTATTCGATGAAGTGATCACCGGTTTCGGCCGCACCGGCTCGATGTTCGGTGCGGACAGCTTTGGTGTGACCCCGGACTTGATGTGCATCGCCAAACAAGTCACCAACGGCGCGATCCCCATGGGCGCAGTGATTGCCAGCAGCGAGATCTATCAAACCTTCATGAACCAGGCGACGCCGGAGTACGCAGTGGAATTCCCCCACGGCTACACCTACTCGGCGCACCCGGTCGCTTGCGCGGCGGGCTTGGCGGCGTTGGACCTGTTGCAGAAGGAAAACCTGGTGCAGAGCGTAGCCGAAGTCGCTCCGCACTTTGAGAATGCGCTGCACGGTTTGAAGGGCAGCAAGAACGTAATCGACATTCGCAACTATGGCCTGGCCGGCGCGATCCAGATCGCCCCGCGTGACGGAGACGCCATTGTGCGTCCATTCGAGGCCGGCATGGCTTTGTGGAAGGCGGGGTTCTACGTGCGCTTTGGTGGCGACACGCTTCAGTTCGGGCCAACCTTCAACAGCAAGCCGCAGGACTTGGATCGCTTGTTCGACGCGGTCGGCGACGTGCTGAACAAAATCGACTGATTTCTCCTTCTATATAGAACAACTTTTCAGGAGCCCTGCATGAGCCTTATCCAGCATTTGATCAATGGCGAGTTGGTCAACGACAGCGGTCGCAGCGCCGATGTGTACAACCCGTCCACTGGCCAGGTGATTCACCAAGTGCCGTTGGCCAGCCGTGAAACTATCCAGCGTGCAATCGACTCAGCGAAGGCGGCCTTTCCGGCCTGGCGCAATACGCCGGCGGCTAAGCGCGCTCAGGTGATGTTTCGTTTCAAGCAATTGCTGGAGCAGAACGAAGCCCGCATCTCGCAGTTGATCAGCGAGGAGCATGGCAAAACGTTGGAAGACGCCGCCGGCGAGCTCAAGCGCGGGATCGAAAACGTCGAGTATGCGTGCTCGGCGCCGGAGATTCTCAAGGGCGAATACAGCCGTAACGTTGGGCCGAACATCGATGCGTGGTCGGACTTCCAGCCCCTGGGTGTAGTGGCCGGTATTACGCCGTTCAATTTCCCGGCGATGGTGCCTTTGTGGATGTACCCGTTGGCGATCGTCTGCGGCAATTGCTTCATTCTCAAACCTTCGGAGCGCGATCCAAGTTCGACGCTGCTGATCGCACAACTGTTGCAAGAAGCCGGTCTGCCCAGAGGCGTCCTCAATGTGGTGCACGGAGACAAAGGGGCGGTGGATGCGTTGATCGAAGCGCCTGAAGTAAAAGCATTGAGCTTTGTAGGATCGACGCCGATTGCTGAGTACATCTATTCCGAAGCGACCAAACGCGGCAAGCGCGTACAGGCGCTGGGTGGAGCGAAGAACCACGCGGTATTGATGCCGGACGCCGATCTGGATAACGCGGTCAGTGCCTTGATGGGGGCTGCCTACGGATCATGCGGCGAGCGTTGCATGGCGATCTCGGTGGCGGTGTGCGTGGGGGACCAGGTCGCCGATGCTTTGATTGCCAAGTTGGTGCCGCAGGTCAAGGCATTGAAGATTGGCGCAGGCACGTCTTGCGGCCTGGATATGGGGCCGTTGGTCACTGGGCAGGCCCGGGAGAAGGTCAGCGGCTATATAGAAGACGGCGTGGCTGCCGGCGCTGAGCTGGTGGTCGATGGTCGCGGGTTGAGTGTTGCCGGTCATGAGCAGGGCTTCTTCCTGGGCGGTAGCCTGTTTGATCGCGTAACCCCTGAGATGCGTATCTATAAAGAAGAGATCTTTGGGCCGGTGTTGTGCGTGGTCCGAGTGGACAGCCTGGAAGCTGCGATGCAACTGATCAATGATCACGAGTATGGCAACGGCACTTGTATCTTCACCCGCGATGGTGAGGCGGCACGTCTGTTCTGTGACGAAATCGAAGTGGGCATGGTGGGTGTGAACGTTCCACTGCCGGTGCCGGTGGCCTATCACAGCTTCGGTGGTTGGAAGCGTTCGCTGTTTGGCGATTTGCATGCGTATGGGCCGGATGGTGTGCGGTTTTACACTCGGCGCAAGGCGATTACCCAGCGTTGGCCGCAGCGGGCCAGTCATGAAGCGTCACAGTTTGCTTTTCCCAGCCTTTAGCCCTCATTAGGTAGGCGGAAAGCCGGCCCATTAGGGCCGGCTTTCGTGTTTTTGGGCATTTTTTGACCAGTGCGACAGAAATATGAAAATAGTGGTTGACGGCAGATTCCAGAAGTCTATAATTCGCCCCACTTCCGGCGCAGTCGAAACGGAAAACTCCTTGGTAAACAAAGAGTTACGCAATATTCGACAGCGGATCGCTTCAGTTTATCGAAGCCCAGAAGGAGTTGGTAGAGCAGTGTTGTTTGGCTCTATTGGCGTTTCGATCTTCTCGGTCGAAAGCGGAGAAAAAGAGGTGTTGACAGCAGCGTGTAACGCTGTAGAATTCGCCTCCCGCTAACGAGAGATCGGAGGCGCAAGTGGTTGAAGTTGTTGAAGAAATCTTCTAAAACTTCTGAAAATAATCACTTGACAGCAAATGAGGCTGCTGTAGAATGCGCGCCTCGGTTGAGACGAAAGATCTTAACCAACCGCTCTTTAACAACTGAATCAAGCAATTCGTGTGGGTGCTTGTGGAGTCAGACTGATAGTCAACAAGATTATCAGCATCACAAGTTACTCCGCGAGAAATCAAAGATGTAACCAACGATTGCTGAGCCAAGTTTAGGGTTTCTTAAAAACCCAAAGATGTTTGAACTGAAGAGTTTGATCATGGCTCAGATTGAACGCTGGCGGCAGGCCTAACACATGCAAGTCGAGCGGTAGAGAGAAGCTTGCTTCTCTTGAGAGCGGCGGACGGGTGAGTAATGCCTAGGAATCTGCCTGGTAGTGGGGGATAACGTTCGGAAACGAACGCTAATACCGCATACGTCCTACGGGAGAAAGCAGGGGACCTTCGGGCCTTGCGCTATCAGATGAGCCTAGGTCGGATTAGCTAGTTGGTGGGGTAATGGCTCACCAAGGCGACGATCCGTAACTGGTCTGAGAGGATGATCAGTCACACTGGAACTGAGACACGGTCCAGACTCCTACGGGAGGCAGCAGTGGGGAATATTGGACAATGGGCGAAAGCCTGATCCAGCCATGCCGCGTGTGTGAAGAAGGTCTTCGGATTGTAAAGCACTTTAAGTTGGGAGGAAGGGCCATTACCTAATACGTGATGGTTTTGACGTTACCGACAGAATAAGCACCGGCTAACTCTGTGCCAGCAGCCGCGGTAATACAGAGGGTGCAAGCGTTAATCGGAATTACTGGGCGTAAAGCGCGCGTAGGTGGTTTGTTAAGTTGGATGTGAAATCCCCGGGCTCAACCTGGGAACTGCATTCAAAACTGACTGACTAGAGTATGGTAGAGGGTGGTGGAATTTCCTGTGTAGCGGTGAAATGCGTAGATATAGGAAGGAACACCAGTGGCGAAGGCGACCACCTGGACTGATACTGACACTGAGGTGCGAAAGCGTGGGGAGCAAACAGGATTAGATACCCTGGTAGTCCACGCCGTAAACGATGTCAACTAGCCGTTGGGAGCCTTGAGCTCTTAGTGGCGCAGCTAACGCATTAAGTTGACCGCCTGGGGAGTACGGCCGCAAGGTTAAAACTCAAATGAATTGACGGGGGCCCGCACAAGCGGTGGAGCATGTGGTTTAATTCGAAGCAACGCGAAGAACCTTACCAGGCCTTGACATCCAATGAACTTTCTAGAGATAGATTGGTGCCTTCGGGAACATTGAGACAGGTGCTGCATGGCTGTCGTCAGCTCGTGTCGTGAGATGTTGGGTTAAGTCCCGTAACGAGCGCAACCCTTGTCCTTAGTTACCAGCACGTAATGGTGGGCACTCTAAGGAGACTGCCGGTGACAAACCGGAGGAAGGTGGGGATGACGTCAAGTCATCATGGCCCTTACGGCCTGGGCTACACACGTGCTACAATGGTCGGTACAGAGGGTTGCCAAGCCGCGAGGTGGAGCTAATCCCATAAAACCGATCGTAGTCCGGATCGCAGTCTGCAACTCGACTGCGTGAAGTCGGAATCGCTAGTAATCGCGAATCAGAATGTCGCGGTGAATACGTTCCCGGGCCTTGTACACACCGCCCGTCACACCATGGGAGTGGGTTGCACCAGAAGTAGCTAGTCTAACCTTCGGGGGGACGGTTACCACGGTGTGATTCATGACTGGGGTGAAGTCGTAACAAGGTAGCCGTAGGGGAACCTGCGGCTGGATCACCTCCTTAATCGACGACATCAGCTGCTCCATAAGTTCCCACACGAATTGCTTGATTCATTGAAGAAGACGAAAGAAGCAGCCCGAAATTGGGTCTGTAGCTCAGTTGGTTAGAGCGCACCCCTGATAAGGGTGAGGTCGGCAGTTCGAATCTGCCCAGACCCACCAATTTTGTGTGGGAAACGCCTGTAGAAATACGGGGCCATAGCTCAGCTGGGAGAGCGCCTGCCTTGCACGCAGGAGGTCAGCGGTTCGATCCCGCTTGGCTCCACCACTACTGCTTCTGTTTGTATAAAGCTTAGAAATGAGCATTCCATCGCGTGGATGGTGAATGTTGATTTCTAGTCTTTGACTAGTTCGTTCTTTAAAAATTTGGGTATGTGATAGAAAGATAGACTGAACGTTACTTTCACTGGTAACGGATCAGGCTAAGGTAAAATTTGTGAGTTCTCTTAGTTGAGAAATTCGAATTTTCGGCGAATGTCGTCTTCACAGTATAACCAGATTGCTTGGGGTTATATGGTCAAGTGAAGAAGCGCATACGGTGGATGCCTTGGCAGTCAGAGGCGATGAAAGACGTGGTAGCCTGCGAAAAGCTTCGGGGAGTCGGCAAACAGACTTTGATCCGGAGATGTCTGAATGGGGGAACCCAGCCATCATAAGATGGTTATCTTGTACTGAATACATAGGTGCAAGAAGCGAACCAGGGGAACTGAAACATCTAAGTACCCTGAGGAAAAGAAATCAACCGAGATTCCCTTAGTAGTGGCGAGCGAACGGGGACTAGCCCTTAAGTGGCTTTGAGATTAGCGGAACGCTCTGGAAAGTGCGGCCATAGTGGGTGATAGCCCTGTACGCGAAAATCTCTTAGTCATGAAATCGAGTAGGACGGAGCACGAGAAACTTTGTCTGAATATGGGGGGACCATCCTCCAAGGCTAAATACTACTGACTGACCGATAGTGAACTAGTACCGTGAGGGAAAGGCGAAAAGAACCCCGGAGAGGGGAGTGAAATAGATCCTGAAACCGTATGCGTACAAGCAGTGGGAGCAGACTTTGTTCTGTGACTGCGTACCTTTTGTATAATGGGTCAGCGACTTATTTTCAGTGGCGAGCTTAACCGAATAGGGGAGGCGTAGCGAAAGCGAGTCTTAATAGGGCGTCTAGTCGCTGGGAATAGACCCGAAACCGGGCGATCTATCCATGGGCAGGTTGAAGGTTGGGTAACACTAACTGGAGGACCGAACCGACTACCGTTGAAAAGTTAGCGGATGACCTGTGGATCGGAGTGAAAGGCTAATCAAGCTCGGAGATAGCTGGTTCTCCTCGAAAGCTATTTAGGTAGCGCCTCATGTATCACTGTAGGGGGTAGAGCACTGTTTCGGCTAGGGGGTCATCCCGACTTACCAAACCGATGCAAACTCCGAATACCTACAAGTGCCGAGCATGGGAGACACACGGCGGGTGCTAACGTCCGTCGTGAAAAGGGAAACAACCCAGACCGTCAGCTAAGGTCCCAAAGTTATGGTTAAGTGGGAAACGATGTGGGAAGGCTTAGACAGCTAGGAGGTTGGCTTAGAAGCAGCCACCCTTTAAAGAAAGCGTAATAGCTCACTAGTCGAGTCGGCCTGCGCGGAAGATGTAACGGGGCTCAAACCATACACCGAAGCTACGGGTATCACGTAAGTGATGCGGTAGAGGAGCGTTCTGTAAGCCTGTGAAGGTGAGTTGAGAAGCTTGCTGGAGGTATCAGAAGTGCGAATGCTGACATGAGTAACGACAATGGGTGTGAAAAACACCCACGCCGAAAGACCAAGGTTTCCTGCGCAACGTTAATCGACGCAGGGTTAGTCGGTCCCTAAGGCGAGGCTGAAAAGCGTAGTCGATGGAAAACAGGTTAATATTCCTGTACTTCTGGTTATTGCGATGGAGGGACGGAGAAGGCTAGGCCAGCTTGGCGTTGGTTGTCCAAGTTTAAGGTGGTAGGCTGAGATCTTAGGTAAATCCGGGATCTTAAGGCCGAGAGCTGATGACGAGTGTTCTTTTAGAACACGAAGTGGTTGATGCCATGCTTCCAAGAAAAGCTTCTAAGCTTCAGGTAACCAGGAACCGTACCCCAAACCGACACAGGTGGTTGGGTAGAGAATACCAAGGCGCTTGAGAGAACTCGGGTGAAGGAACTAGGCAAAATGGCACCGTAACTTCGGGAGAAGGTGCGCCGGTGAGGGTGAAGGACTTGCTCCGTAAGCCCATGCCGGTCGAAGATACCAGGCCGCTGCGACTGTTTATTAAAAACACAGCACTCTGCAAACACGAAAGTGGACGTATAGGGTGTGACGCCTGCCCGGTGCCGGAAGGTTAATTGATGGGGTTAGCTAACGCGAAGCTCTTGATCGAAGCCCCGGTAAACGGCGGCCGTAACTATAACGGTCCTAAGGTAGCGAAATTCCTTGTCGGGTAAGTTCCGACCTGCACGAATGGCGTAACGATGGCGGCGCTGTCTCCACCCGAGACTCAGTGAAATTGAAATCGCTGTGAAGATGCAGTGTATCCGCGGCTAGACGGAAAGACCCCGTGAACCTTTACTATAGCTTTGCACTGGACTTTGAATTTGCTTGTGTAGGATAGGTGGGAGGCTTTGAAGCGTGGACGCCAGTCTGCGTGGAGCCATCCTTGAAATACCACCCTGGCAACTTTGAGGTTCTAACTCAGGTCCGTTATCCGGATCGAGGACAGTGTATGGTGGGTAGTTTGACTGGGGCGGTCTCCTCCTAAAGAGTAACGGAGGAGTACGAAGGTGCGCTCAGACCGGTCGGAAATCGGTCGTAGAGTATAAAGGCAAAAGCGCGCTTGACTGCGAGACAGACACGTCGAGCAGGTACGAAAGTAGGTCTTAGTGATCCGGTGGTTCTGTATGGAAGGGCCATCGCTCAACGGATAAAAGGTACTCCGGGGATAACAGGCTGATACCGCCCAAGAGTTCATATCGACGGCGGTGTTTGGCACCTCGATGTCGGCTCATCACATCCTGGGGCTGAAGCCGGTCCCAAGGGTATGGCTGTTCGCCATTTAAAGTGGTACGCGAGCTGGGTTTAGAACGTCGTGAGACAGTTCGGTCCCTATCTGCCGTGGACGTTTGAGATTTGAGAGGGGCTGCTCCTAGTACGAGAGGACCGGAGTGGACGAACCTCTGGTGTTCCGGTTGTCACGCCAGTGGCATTGCCGGGTAGCTATGTTCGGAATAGATAACCGCTGAAAGCATCTAAGCGGGAAACTAGCCTCAAGATGAGATCTCACTGGAACCTTGAGTTCCCTGAAGGGCCGTCGAAGACTACGACGTTGATAGGTTGGGTGTGTAAGCGCTGTGAGGCGTTGAGCTAACCAATACTAATTGCCCGTGAGGCTTGACCATATAACACCCAAGCAATTTGAGTCGAAAGGCCAGATTGCGGTGTGTGAAGACGCAATGAACCGAAAATTCGATGCTCACAAAACACCGATAGCTGTCACATACCCAATTTGCTGAAGCGAGGCCAACCAAAAGGTCACGAGTCAGTACCCGAATTTCTTGACGACCATAGAGCATTGGAACCACCTGATCCCATCCCGAACTCAGCAGTGAAACGATGCATCGCCGATGGTAGTGTGGGGTTTCCCCATGTGAGAGTAGGTCATCGTCAAGATTAAATTCCGAAACCCCAATTGCGAAAGCAGTTGGGGTTTTGTTTTGCGCGCTCGAAAAGCCGTGGGCATCATCAGCGCCGACTTCGGTGCTAGGAAGCTCTATTAGACATATCTTTTAATCAGCCCAAGAGCACCGCCAAATCGCCCGACAAATTTGCACAGTTATTTCTGAACCAGACCACTAGAATAGGCACCTAACCATTTTTAGAGTCAGAGCCCTACTATGCCTGATCCGGTTGATGCCACAGAGGTGTCGGATTTACCGCTGGACGACCTGGTGGCCTGCCATGAGTGCGACCTGCTGATGCGCAAACCCGCGCTCGCTCTTGGCGAAAAAGCCCAGTGCCCACGTTGCGGTTACGAGCTGTACGCTCACCGACATAAAGTGGTTGAGCGAAGCCTTGCCTTGGTACTTGCTGCACTGTTGTTGTACATCCCTGCGAACTTTCTGCCGATCATGCAGCTCAATCTACTGGGTCAGTCTTCAGAGGACACCGTGTGGAGCGGCGTTGTCGGTCTCTTCGACACGGGCATGCAGGGTGTGGCCATCGTGGTGTTCCTGTGCAGCATGGGCATTCCCTTGCTCAAGTTGCTGTGTCAGTTAGCCGTGCTGCTGAGCATACGGTGGAACATCGGCCGCAGTTATGGCCTGCTGCTCTATCGTATTTACCACCACTTGAGAGATTGGGGGATGCTGGAGGTCTACTTGATGGGCGTACTGGTGGCGATCGTCAAGCTCGCTGACATGGCGTCCATCACGATTGGCCTGGGCCTTGGCTGTTTTGTCAGTTTGTTGATGGTTCAGGTCCTGCTTGAGGTGGTGATGTCGCCCCACCAGATCTGGCAAGCGTTGTCAGGGGAGGATGATCATGCGGGCGATTGATGCGGGCATTCTGATTTGCACCGAATGCCATGAGTTGAATAAGCAAGAGCCAGATGTCGATGAGCAAGTGTGCAGCCGCTGTGGCGCGCTGGTTCATGCTCGCCGCCCTGATAGCCTTACTCGTACTTGGGCGTTGTTGATTACCGCCGCTTTGCTCTACATCCCTGCCAATATGCTGCCCATCATGACGGTCAACTCCTTGGGGCAGGGCGATCCCAGTACCATCATGGCCGGTGTTATCCAGCTGGTGCAGCACGGTATGTACCCGATTGCGGCAGTGGTATTCATTGCCAGTATTCTTGTGCCGACATTCAAGCTGGTGGGTATCGGTCTGCTACTGTTCTCGGTGCAGCGCCATCAACCACTCTCGGCGCAACAACGTATCGTGATGTACCGTTTTATTGAATTCATTGGCCGCTGGTCCATGTTGGATATCTTCGTGATCGCCATCCTCGTGGCGGTCGTAAACTTCGGACGACTTGCCAGCGTTGAGGCCAACCTCGGCGCTGCGGCGTTCGCCAGTGTGGTGATCTTGACGATGCTTGCCGCTGTAACTTTCGATCCCCGACTGATTTGGGATAACACGGAGTCGGACGACGACCATGAGTGACTTGCCTAAAGCTAAAACCCGCCCTGCTTCCAACTGGTCAGCCATATGGGTGTTGCCTCTGATTGCCCTGATTATCGGCGGATGGCTGGGGTGGCGTGCTTACTCCCAGCAGGGCATCGAAATCCAGGTGCGCTTTGAAAGCGGCGAGGGCATCCAGGTCAACAAAACCGAAGTGGTTTATAAAGGCATGCCCGTGGGCAAGGTCAAAGCCTTGGCACTTGATGACGAAGGCAACAATCGCGGGGTGATCGCCACCATCGAGATGGGTAAGGACGTCGAGCAATACCTCAAAACCAACACGCGCTTCTGGCTGGTCAAGCCCAGCGTCAGTCTCGCGGGCATCACCGGTCTGGAAACCCTGGTATCAGGCAACTACATCGCTGCCAGCCCTGGTGATGGCGAACCCACTCGCAAATTCAAGGCGCTCTCCGAAGAACCGCCTCTGTCCGACGCCAAGCCCGGCCTGCACCTGACCGTCAAAGCCGACCGCCTCGGCTCACTCAACCGGGGCAGCCCGGTGTTCTACAAGCAGATCCAGGTGGGTCAGGTCAAAAGCTATCTGCTGTCCGAAGACCAAAGCACCGTTGAGATCAAACTCTACATCGAGCCGACTTACGCGCACCTGGTGCGCAAACACACGCGTTTTTGGAATGCCAGCGGTATCAGCATCGACGCTAACCTCTCCGGCGTCAAAGTGCGCAGCGAGTCGCTTTCCAGCATCGTGGCCGGTGGTATCGCCTTCGCCACGCCAGAAAATCGCAAAGACAGTCCACCCACCGATCCAAGCCTGCCGTTCCGCTTGTACGAAGATTTCGACGCGGCCGCCGCCGGTATTCGTGTGAAGGTCAAGCTGGCTGACTTCGAAGGCCTGCAAGCGGGGCGCACGCCGGTCATGTACAAGGGCATCCAGGTCGGTAGCCTGAAAACTCTGAAGATCGATCCGGATCTGTCCAGCGCCAATGCGGAATTGACCCTCGACCCCTTGGCTGAAGATTACCTGGTGCAGGACACGCAGTTCTGGGTGGTGAAACCTTCCATCTCCCTTGCCGGCATTACTGGTCTGGAAGCCTTGGTCAAAGGTAACTACATTGCCATCCGCCCTGGTGACAAAGGCAGTGCCCCGCAACGTGAGTTTGTCGCGCGGGCCAAAGCGCCGCCGTTGGACCTGCGTTCTCCGGGCCTGCATATGGTGTTGTTCACCGACAACCTGGGCTCCCTGGATGTCGGCAGCCCGATCCTTTACAAGCAGGTCAAAGTCGGTTCGGTGCAGAGCTATCAATTCTCGCGCAAGAGCAAGCAACTGGTGATTGGCGTTCACATCGAGAAGGAATACGAAAACCTCGTCAACGGTTCGACTCGGTTCTGGAATGCCAGCGGCGTCACTCTGACCGGCGGCCTGACCGGCGGTATCCAAGTAAAAAGTGAGTCCCTGGCGAGCCTGATGGCCGGCGGTATCGCTTTCGAAACCCCGCAAGCAAACGTTCCGCTGAAAAAACGTATCCCTCGTTTCCGTCTGTTTGCTGACCGTGAGGCCGCCAATCAACATGGGACCCTCGTCACCATCAAGGTCGACCGCGCCGATGGCCTGCGCCCAGGAACCCCGGTGCGTTTCAAGGGCTTGGATGTGGGCAAGATCGAGAGTGTCGACCTGAGTGCCGATATGCAGTCGGTCATGCTCAGTGCGCGTATCACCCAAGTGGCCGATCGCGTCGCGCGCGTCGGCAGTCAGTTCTGGGTGGTCAAGCCTGAGTTGGGCCTGATGAAAACGTCCAACCTCGACACCCTGGTCACCGGTCAGTACATCGAGGTGCAACCGGCGGCGAAAAATGCCGGCCCGCAGAAAAATTTCGTCGCGCTGAATCAACCGCCGGAAGTCGTGAACCAAGAAGCTGGTTTGAGACTGGTCCTGAGCGCAGCGCGTCGCGGTTCGCTTAAGGAAGGCGTGCCGGTTACCTACCGTGAAGTCACCGTGGGTAAAGTCACCGGTTACGAGCTGGGCCAGACCGCCGACCGTGTGTTGATCCATATCCTGATTGAACCCAAGTACGCGCCGTTGGTGCGCAGTGGCAGCCGTTTCTGGAACACCAGTGGGTTCGGGATCGACTTCGGCCTGTTCAAAGGCGCAACGGTACGCACCGAGTCCCTGGAGACTCTAGTGGCGGGTGGTATTGCATTCGCCACGCCGGAGGGTGAGCGCATGGGTAACGCCGCGCGTGCCCAACAAACCTTTCCGCTGTTCGACAAGTTCGAAGATGAATGGCTGACCTGGGCGCCCAAGATTCCACTGGGCAAATAAACCGAGGCGCGGCAATCGGGGGCAAGCCGCCTCCCACATAAATCAGGATGTGGGAGGGCTTGCTCCCGACAAGAGCCTCAACGCAACCACAAAAAAGGCCGCGATCCATAAGATCGCGGCCTTTTTGCATTTCAGTGCAACCGGTCAGACTTCATCCAGCTCCGGTTCATCCGCCTGCACGTTTACCGTGGCCTTCACCACATCACGACGACGGATGTACTTCCAGTCCGCCTCGTCGATGTAGATACCATTCGGTCCGCTACCGCCTTCCAAGTCGATAGCCACCTGGGCGGAAACCTGGGGTTTCACACTCGCCAGGATCGGCACGAAGCCCAACTGCAAACTGGTTTCCAGCAGCGCGGCCTGGTTCTTCTCGTCAATATCCGCCGCTTCATCCAGGTAGTACGGCAAACGCACACGACCGGCCTGGTCGCGGTCCATCAAGTGCAGCAACAAATACATGTTGGTCAGCGCCTTGATCGTCATGGTGGTGCCGTTGGACGCCGCGCCATCGATATCGGTGTGAATCACCGGCGGGCCGTTGACCTTAGTGATTTCGAAGGCCAGCTCGAACAGATCCTTGAGACCCAACTGGTTATGGTTGGCGGCCACCAGGCGAGCCAGGTATTCCTTGGCTTCTTCGTTCTTGTTGTCCTGCTCGGCGCTCTGGCTGAGATCGAACACCGACAGGGTTTCGCCTTCTTCGTATTGACCGGCGCTGTGGATGATCTGGTCGATATGCTTGAGCGCTTCCTTGTTCGGTGCCAGTACGATGCGGAAGCTCTGCAGGTTGGACACCTGACGCTTGTTGATCTCGCGGTTGAACAGCGCCAGTTGGTGTTCCAGGCTGTCGTAGTCGCTGCGTATATTGCGCAAGGTGCGCGCGATATCGGTGACCGCCGCACGGCGTGCCTTGCCCAGGGTCAGAGCTTCATCGGTGCGGTGGGCATAGGCGTTGATCAGCAATTGCAGGCGACGTTCCACATCATCCTCGCTGTCGAATTTGGCCACACCCTTGAGGCGCACCTGAGCGTACAGCGCTTCGATCTGACCATCGGCGCGCAGCAGGCCCTGCCAACTGTCCTGATAGTCATTGAGCAGCGGCAGCAGGTTGTCCATGGAATCGTCGATAGGGTCCATGAACGGCGTGCCGAACGGCAAGTCCGCAGGCAGTAACTGACGACGACGCAACGCGTCATCCAATGTGCGTTGCTTGGCTTCCATGTCGCCGATTTGACGCCCGACCAGTTGCAGCTTGGCCGACAGTTGCTGGACCCGTTCGGTAAACGCGTCGCTGGAGCGCTTCAACTCGTCCTGGGCCGCTTCCATCTGCGCCAGGCTTTCCAGCTTCTCACCTTCTTCAGCGCTCAAGGTCTGCGCGCGACGGAAATCCTCCAAGGCTTTCTGTGCGTCCAGCACCTGCTGGTACAGCGCTTCGGTCTGGGTTTTGCTCGCGGCGCGGTCAGCTGCCACGGCTTGCTGGGTTTTGAGCTGCTTGAGTTCTTTTTCCAAGCGCTCTTTCTGGTCGCGCAACGCCGCACGGTCTGCCAAAGCCTGCAATGCCGGCGGTTCGATGTGGGAAATGTCGATAGACAACCCCGGTACTTCAAAGCGCTCGCCCTTGAAGCCATCAAGGATCTGCTCCAGGGATTTAACCCACAGACCATCCTCATCCAGCGTGATGCCATGCTCGCCCAACGGCAGGCTGAACAACGAACTGTTGAACAGTCGCATCAGACGCTCGACATCCTGCTGTGAGAATTCTTCGCGCAGCTTGGCGTAGCTGTTGTTGTCCGCATGGTCTAGCTGCTGCTTGACCGACTTCAGGCGCTTTTCCAGGTCACGCAAGCGCTCGTCCAAGTCTTCGGCGCTGAACTGTCGCGACTGCGCCAGCGCGCCCGCGAGTTCGTCGTGAGCATCCTTGGCTGCGAGCAATTGCTGCTCCAGCACTTTCACATCGTCCACCAACGCGAAGCGATGTTTGAGCACCGACAATTCACCCAGCCAACGCTGGATGCCGCTGATCTCCCGCTCCAGGCGCATCAGCTCTTGAGTGCCGCCGCGCTGGTCGTTCTGCAGCGCATCCTGTTCGTTGCGGTAATGCTCGGCCTGGATGGTCAGCTCTTCCTTGCGTGCACTGGCGTAGTCCGACCAGGTGCCCAGCAGCGAATCCAACAGTGGCGACAGGCGATGCAGTTTGCCGCGCAGGATGTCGCGGTGCTTCACGCCATTGGCCAGGGCTTCGACCAGCGGCCCGGCGGCCACCAGGGCGTTGTAGTCCTGTTCCATGCGTCGCACATCGCGGAAGGCTTCTTCGCACGCGGCGATGTAATCCACACTGCCGGAACGCAGGCTGTGTTCAAACGCATCGAGGAACAGCTGCTTGAGCTTGGCCGCGGTGATTTCGCGCATGTGCAGCAGGTTGATAAACAGCGCGCGGAAGGTTTTCAGGCTCTGCTCGCTGGTGGAGCGCAGCGGGATCAATGTCAGGTCCAGCGGGATCGATGTGTGACCGCCGACCAGCAAACGCCGCAGTTCATCCGGCTTGAGTTCGTAAGCCTTGAGGCCCTCGCGCTCAAGGTTGGTGAACAGTTCTTTCTGACGCAGGCAGGTGTCGTTTTTCTGGTAGTGGGCCAGGTCGAGTTTGCCGGCATAGGCAAAGAATTGGTGGCCGAAACCACCGCCCGGCCCGCGACCGACCACACCGATCACATGCGGGCCGTGGGGCAGGGAGACTTCCACGAGGATGTAGCTGGTGTCGCTGGCAAAGTAGAAACGTCGCGATTGTTCCAGGGTGTACTTGCCGAAACTCATGTCCGACATGCGTGCCAGGATCGGGAACTGCAGGGCGTTGATCGAGGCGGACTTACCCAGGTTGTTCGCGCCGTACACCGACAGCGGCTCTTCCAGCGGAAACAAGCCCAGGCTGTAACCGGCGGTGTTCAATAGGGCGAAGCGGCGGATGCCGTAGCGTTCCTTACTCATGCGTCGGTCTCCTGTTCTTCGGCAATGGCGCGGGCCAGGGCGTCTTCTTCGCTCTCGTTGTCAAACTCGCTGAGGTCCAGCGGGTCATCGGTCTTCAGCAGTTTCTCATCGCTGTCTTCGTCGATGATCACCGGCACCGGCAGAGGCAAGACGCTGTGCACACTGGCTGCCAGGTCGCGGTCCTGCTGCACCGACAGGCACACGTCGAGGAAACGGTGCATCGGCGGCAGGAAGCGGTACACGCCGTTGTCTTCGCTGGCGAATCCGAGCTGGGTCATGCGGCGCATGATTTTTTCTTCGAGTTCTTCCTGGGTCTGCACTTCGGCCTGGATAAACAGGTCGCGGTACTTTTCAAGCAGCGACGGCAGTTCGTCGCGGCCCAGGCTGCCACCGTCCAGCACAGCGATTGGGTCGCGGCCCTGGTCGGCCAGGTGCTCGACAATGATGAAGGTGAACAGCGCCAGGCGCTGCGCCGTTTTGTTGACCTGTGCGGCAGCCACGGCGGTGTCGGGCACGAAGTAGTAGAAGCCCCGAGTGTCGCAAACCAGCTCAAAGCCCAGGGCCTTGAACAACGTGCGGTACTGGTCCTGGAAGTTCGACAGTTGGGCGTACAGCTCCGGGTCGCGGCGGCTGACATGGTAACCCTTGAACAGCTCGCGGAAGATCGGCGCCAGCTGGGACAGTTCGGATAGATCAAGATGCATGAGGAGTGCTCGCAGAATGCTCGGCCGCGTCAGGCGTGGCCGGGAGCAGGGCGAAGGAGCGCAGGCTGACCTGGTGCTCGTGGGTGTGATAGTCGCGACGTTCCAGGCGTTCGCGCTTGAAGCGTTTTTCGCGGGACAGGCGCGAGAACCAGTACAGCAATTCGTCGGTGGCGCCGTCCGGTTCCTGCTCCAGCAGCCAGGTCATCAAGTCTGGCATCGGCAACGCGTCTTCGCAGCGTTCGAGCATCTCTTTGACCGTGCGCGGCGCGCGTTGGGCTTCGCCCTTGTGGGACTTGTGAGCCTTGGGAAACCGCGCAGGCTTGGGCTCGAAATTCGCCAGGGCATACACATAGGCTTCGACCTGGCTCGCACTGCCCAGGAACGTGCTTTGCGGTCGGGTAAACATCGGCATTGCCGCTTGCGGCACCGCGTCCAGGCCCTTGCGTCGAATGGCCGACAAGGCCAGCGCCGCGCCACGGGTCACGGCGTTGTGCCGGCGCGCTTCTTCACGCAGCGGCAGCAGCAGTTCCCGCGCATGGCGCAAGGTCAGTTGGGCGCTGGTCTGCATTTCGAGGATGCGCGCGTGGGTACGCAGCAGCATGTCATCGTCCACCAGATGGCCGAGGCGCTGCTGTTCGGTGAGCAGGCGCAACAGCACGTTTTCCACTTTGCGCACGCCTTGTTCGAAGGCGCCGTCGGCGTTCACCAGTTGGATCATCGGTTCGACGTATTCGTCCCAGGTCGCCAAGACCTCGGCGTAACGCTGGCGCAACGGGATCTGCCGGTCACTGGTCTTGGCGCGGTCGGCCACGGCGGCCAGGGCCTGTTCGTCGTTGGCGAGTTTCTTCAGCACGTCGCGCACGCGCATGTCGAGCAAGCGCAGCTGGCGGGCCAGGTCGTGGCCGTCGCGGATGTCGAAGGCGTCCTGGATATAACCGGCCAGGCGCTCAAGGTGGCGCAGGTAGGCTTCGATCTCCAGGCACAGGCCCAGCCGGTGCTCCTTGCGAAGATAGGCCAGGAAATCGTGGATCTGCGCGTTAAGCTCGAAGCGATTCGGGCTCTTGGCCACAGGTACGAGGATGTCGAGGCGAATCCACACGTCCAACAGGCTGGTGATGTCCTGGGGCGTGCTGTCCAGTTGTTGGGCGGCCAGTTGCGCGCGCAGCTCGCCGAGGCTCAGGGTGCCTTGGTCGAAGTGTTCGCACAGTGGCTCAAGTAAGGCCCAGTGTTCGGCGAGGGCGCGCAGGACGCGCTTGGGTTCGATCATGGGAATGGCCGCTGGTTGGCGATTAAAAGTCGCGATTGTACTGCATCGGACGGGGGATTTATCCACAGCCGGTCAGTGTGCAGTGGGCGATTGTGAGCGAACAGCGGTAGAATCCCCGCTCTTTACTTATCCACAAGTGGCCGAGCTGTGCTTATCGAGTCCCGACGTCGCGCTTACTTGACCGCCATGCAGGTGGTCAATTGGCTGCCCCGTACCGAACTGCCGTTTGCCGCACCGTCGCGGCCCGAGTTGCTGCAAGCGCTTGAGCCCGACGCGGTGTTCGAGTCTTCGGGGGAGGAAGCGGCCCCGCCGGTCGCGGTGATCAAGTCTGCGCCCGAGGCACGCCCAACGGTGGAGCGGGCCAAGATCGAAGTCCCGCGGCCCTCGCCAGTGGCCAAGCCGGCCGTGGTCGAAGAGGCTGCGCCGGTGGTCAAGGCGCCGGTGGTGCCGCCGCCGCGTTTTGCCCTGCAATTGCTGCGCGCCGGGCGTTGCCTGCTGCTGGTGGAGCTGCCCACCGGCGAGCGCTTCCAGACCCGCGACCCGGCCTACCTATTGCTCAAGGACATGCTGCGCGCCGCCGGCCTGCCCGACAGCCCGCAGATCGTCGGCGACCCGGTGCGCTGGCCGCTGCTGACGCGCGGCACCATGGATCAAGGCCCCGAGGCTGCGCGCGACTTCGTGCAAGGCTTTGTGGCGGCGCGCCTGGAAGACGAGCCCAGCGTGTGTGTGTGGTTGATCGGCCTGCCTGCTGTGCGTTTTGCCGGTGAAGCCAACGCCGAGGCGTGGTATCGCGAGCTGCAGGTCGACAGCCTGGGCTCGGTATGGGCCCTGCCGGGCCTGGAACTATTAATGGAAGAGCCACAGCGTAAGGCTGATGTCTGGCAAGCCATGCGCCGGCTGATGGCGCGCTGGAAAACAACCGATGAGTGAGGCTTTATCCTTCCGCCCGATGACCGAGGCCGACCTCGACGCCGTGCTGAAAATCGAATATGCGGCGTTCAGTCATCCCTGGACCCGTGGGATTTTTCTCGATGGGCTGGGCAGGTACCAGATCTGGTTGATGTTCGAAGGCGAGCAGCAAGTGGGGCACGGTGTGGTGCAGATCATTCTCGACGAGGCGCATTTGCTCAATATCACCGTCAAGCCGGAAAACCAGGGCCGCGGTCTGGGCCTGGCATTGCTCGAACACCTGATGTCCCGCGCACATGCCGCGAACGCGCGGGAGTGCTTCTTGGAAGTGCGGGACAGCAACACCGCAGCGTTCCGGTTGTACGAGCGCTACGGTTTCAACGAAATCGGCCGTCGCCGGGATTACTACCCGACCGTGGGTGGCCGGGAAGATGCGGTGGTCATGGCCTGTACTCTGGTCGACTGACCACCCGAGCCAATGTGGTAGGGGTTAAGCCGACTCCCACAGGTGAACCGCGCCAGTCAGCGTTTGCCACCTATAGGGTCGATATCCGCCAGTTCTGCCTCATCCAGTCCATTCCCACCGCCGATATCGTCCTCGTCTACAACACTGAGATCGAAATCGGCAGGGCTGTCTTCCCCGGCCTCTCGCGCATCCCGCGCGCCGTCTTCGTGGATCAGGGTTTCCGGGCTCATGTCGTCGTCGGTGGCTTCATGATCGTCGGTGGAGGCTCCGGTCATCCCGGCTTCACGCACGCGTTCATCAGGCATCAGGTGTTCGCGCTCGCCACGGGGGATTTCGTCGCCGATTTCTGCGCTGGGTGCCTCGTCGTCGAAATCCAGCTCGCGCATTGAGCCCATGCGGTCTTCGTTGTCATCAATCGGTTCGGGCTGGGTAGCGCCGTAGGGACGTCGTGATTCAGTCATGGCCAATCCTCATACTGTGGGGCATATAGTGTGTGGACAGGCACCGCGCCCGAAAGATTCAAGCTAATTGCCGCGCGGCGTGACCTGGACGAGTGGTCGTGTGTCACACAGCTGCGCATCATTCCTGAGGCTTTCCTGATGAACGAACTACAAGACCTGCTTGATAACAACGAACGCTGGGCGGATGCGATCAAACAGGAAGATCCCGAATTCTTCGCCAAGCTCGCCCGCCAGCAAACCCCGGAATACCTATGGATCGGCTGTTCCGATGCACGGGTGCCGGCCAACGAGATCGTCGGCATGTTGCCGGGCGATCTGTTTGTGCACCGCAACGTGGCCAACGTGGTGCTGCACACCGACCTCAATTGCCTGTCGGTGATCCAGTACGCGGTCGATGTGCTCAAGGTCAAACATATCCTCGTCACCGGCCACTATGGCTGCGGTGGCGTGCGGGCTTCGATGCAGGACCGCCAGTTCGGCCTGATCGATGGCTGGCTGCGCACCATTCGCGACCTTTACTACGAAAACCGTGACCTGCTGGCCCAGTTGCCGACCGAAGAGGAGCGCGTCGACCGCTTGTGCGAGTTGAACGTGATTCAGCAGGTGGCCAACGTCGGTCACACCAGCATCGTGCAGAACGCCTGGCATCGCGGGCAGAGCCTGTCGATCCACGGTTGCATTTACGGCATCAAGGATGGCCGCTGGAAGAGTTTGAACACCACCATCAGTGGCTTCGAGCAACTGCCGCCGCAATACCGCCTGCGTCCGTTGGGCGAAGCCTAAGGCCGCTTGCGTTCGCGCCATCGAGCCATGAACGCCTGCCCTTCGGCGTTCAGTGGCTCATCGCGACCGGTGATCCAACCCCGGCAGTTCAACTCGCCGCACTGGCAGGCGAATTGCCGGAACAGCACGTCTTCGGTGTTGGCGTAATCGCGGGTCAGTGGGGCGCCGGCAGGGATGTCGCACAAGGTCCAGACTTCCAGGTAATGCAGGTCGAGAAACACATTCGGCGTGCAGGAGTGCGGGAACAGGCCGCTGAACCAACCATCGTAAAGATGAATGCGCGACGACAGTTGCAGGGTATGCAAGCGCCGCTCACTCAAGGCGTAGCCCGATATCTTGGCGATGCAAACGCGGCTTTCGAACGGTACGCGCGCAGTGATCCGCATGGTCAGCCCATCGGCCGATGGCACGACGTCGAAGTCGCGTGTGGAGGGGTAGTCGTTTCCAAGCGCGGGCTTGAACGGGTAAAGACAGTCACTTCTGGCGTTTTTAGCCTTAGCCATGGCCTGAGTCTTCATAACTCTCCTTGGTCAGGCTGCATCGACTCCGTTGGTGGCTGACGACCAGTCTTGCAGCAGATGGGCTCCGGGCAAGACTCGCTGATGTTGGATCCGATTTCTACTGTCAAATCTGACAGTAGAAATCGGCTGTTTTTTGTGCCTTTTACAGCGCTGGCGCCGTGATCGTGGGGGTTGGCGCCGGTTCCTTCAGCTGTTTTAGATGAGTTTTGATCGGCGGCGTGGCGCATTTGGCATTGGCTTGTTCCGGCGTCAGCTTGCGTACCGAGGTGTAGAACAGCTCACAGGTCTGCTCCTTGCGCGTGACTTGCCAGGTATTCATGCAGGCTTTGAGCAACACATTCGGGTCGCTGGCCGGTTTCTGCCCCATACCGGCCTGCCAGCAGGCGGCACTCAAATCCTGGCCCATGACTTTCAAACCTGCCTCATCGGCCTTCTGCTCGTTGCCGTCATAGGTCGCCGGGTCGGCGGCATACCAAATGTAGCTGGGGTGGTTGGAGCCCAGCACCGATACGTTCTGGCCGGCGGCCGGGCTGATCTGCGCCAGGCCGAGCACGCCCACGGTTTGCCCATATTGCTGCTTGATCCAGTTACGCACCGGTGCGCCGAACGCCACCATCGGCAGCGCTCCGTTGGGCAACAGGCTCAGCTCCTTGACCATACGCGTCTGGTAGTCGGTGAAGTAGCTGTAGACCGCCTCCAGGTCTTTACCGGCGTTGGACGGCGCGGCGATGGGGGCGATATCGATAATGGTCTGATAGGCCGGAGTCTCGGTGGCGGGGACGCCATTATCGGTGAGCAGCGTCGCCCAGCGGTCGGTAGTGGCCGATTCCAGGTAGTCCTGGGCCTGAGTCAACGAGTAGTCCGGCGGGAAGTGCAACAACTCGATGCTCTTACGGTTCTCCAAGGCCATGCCCAGCGGCAGGAACAGGTACCAGTTATAGGCCCACTTGCCGTCGCTGTTGAGTTTGCTGGCGCCCTGATACGCCAGGTCGGCGGTGTCGAGCAGGGTGGTCAACGGTTGACCATAGGTGTCCGGCACACCACTGAACGTCGCCGTGAGCTGGCCGTCATGGCTTTTCACGCTGACTTTGGCGCGGCTGTAACCGTCGCGTTGCAAGCTCTGGTTCAGGTAATGCTCGGCGGTCTGCTCCAGTGTCCATGGCCGAAAACAGATCACATTGCAGTTATTGGGAAACGCGAATAATTGGGTGACGCGTTGCGTGCTGCCCAAAGGTACTTCGATATCGGCCTGCACGACCGCACTGGCCATCAGTGCGGCCAGGGTCAGGGACAGCCTGGTCGATTTGAACATAATTGATTCCTTGTCAGCGAAAGCCCGTCTGCGCGGGATGAAGGCCCACTTGCACACAGTAGCGGCTGACCAGGAAAACCGCGTGCTAAATCGCCAAGGGTGTCGCTATTGGATAAGAAACTGCAGGGCGTTGCTTAGATCGCCCATCGGTGCCTGACCGCGCGCAACCATGGCGTCATCGCGCTGCTTGAGGCCGGGCAGGGTCTCCAACTGGAATACCCGGGTGATCAGGCGCAGGATCGATGCGGTGTCGTATACCGTATGGTCCACGGTGCCCTTGCGCGCAAACGGCGACACCACCAGCGCCGGCACCCGACTGCCCGGCCCCCAGCGGTCGCCCTTAGGCGGCGCGACGTGGTCCCACCAGCCGCCGTTTTCATCGACGGTCACCACCACCACCATGTTTTTCCATTGGGGACTTTCCTGCAGCACCTTCAAGACACGCGCGATATGGCGATCGCCCGAAGCCACATCGGCATAACCGGCGTGCATGTTCAGGTTGCCCTGGGGCTTGTAGAACGTCACCGCCGGCAGCTTTCCGGCTTGTGCATCGGCCAGGAACTTGTTGGTACTGGACTCATCGCCCAACCCACCATCACGTAGACGTTTGCTGCGTTCCGCCGGGTTCTGCGGCCCCTGTTGCTTGAAGTAATTGAACGGCTGATGGTGGTACTGGAAATTAGGGATCTTCGGGATACCGCCCGAGTCCTTGAACTGATCCAGCGTCGCCTGCCACGCCCCGGCGTACCAGGCCCAGTCGATATTCTTTTGCGACAGCTTGTCGCCGATGTGTTCGTGGGTCTGCGGCACCAGCACATTGGGCAGGTCGGGCTTGGAGTAATCCGGGTTTTGCGGGTCGCGTATCCAGGTCGGCCAATAGGGCGGGGCCAGGGTATTGACCGCGTAACCGTCCGGGGTCAGTGCGCTGGGACCGAACTGCGGCGGGCCGCTCATCGCGCTGGCCGGAGAATTGTCCAGCGGCTTGAGGCGCGTGTCGGTGGGGTCATCGCTTTGCAACGTGGCGATCTGCGATTTAGCCACCGATTGTGCGGCGTTCGGGTACACCGGCGCGGTGGCGCTGATCAGGTATTGGTGGTTGAGAAACGAACCGCCAAACGCACCCTGGAAGAAGTTGTCGCAGAGCACGAACTCTTTGGCTACATCCCACAGGCGCAGGGAATAACGGCTCTGGGCGTAATGGCCCATCACCAGCCCGCCGGCGTCGGCCCAGGCGACAAAACCGTCGTTCTTGCCACCGTTGATCTGCATCTGGTTCTGGTAAAACACATGCCATAGATCGCGGGTCACAAGGCTCAACGGCAAGTCTTCGGCATTCGGGCCCTTGAGGGCGAAAGGTGCGTTGGGCAGGTTTTCCTGGAATTGCACTGTGTTGGGGTAGGTCACCCCGTCCACGCTTTGCGGCCCGACCTGCAGCACACCGCCCCAGGCTGGAGGCAGGGTGGCCAACAGGCTGCCGTCGCGGTCGCGTTGCTGGTATTGGGCGGCAGACAGCGCCGACAGCGGTTTCTCCACGCCGGGGAAATCCGCAAACAAATTATTGAAGCTGCGGTTTTCGGCGTAGATCACCACCACGGTTTTAACCTGGTCGCGCAGGGCTTTGTCTAGCTCCTGCGGGGTCAGTGGCCGTGTCTGGGGTGGGTTTGGCCCTTCGCCGGTGTGGCCGCAGCCGCTCAAGGTAGCGCCCACCCCCAGTACCGCCGCGCCTCCCAGGAAGCGCCGACGGCTGGTGTCCACGGGCGGTTGAGTTACGGAATCGGTGGAAGGGCGGTCTTCGTGCTCGTCGCTCATTGCGGGGGAGTCCTGGCGAGATGTTGCAAGATGTTTCGCAGGACGGTAGCAGGGGGAGATGACGGAACCAAGACAACAGCGCGACCTGCCGGAGCTGCGAGGCCCTGTGGGAGGGGGCTTGCCCCCGATGACGGCCTGACAGTCGACTAGAATTTCGCATCATATACCGGCTGGCGCGTCTGACCGACTGCGCCCGTTGCAATAACTGGCGCAGTCCCCAATCGCCTACGGCATCACCGGCGGCAAATACGCCAGCGTGGTCCCCAGTGCCCACAACAAAAACAACACCAGCGGCGTGTGCACCAGCAATTGCACGAACGAGAAACCGATCAAATCCCTCGCTTTAAGCCCCAGCACGCCCAATAGCGGCAGCATATAGAACGGGTTGATCAGGTTCGGCAGCGCTTCGGCGGCGTTGTAGATCTGCACCGACCAGCCCAGGTGGTACTGCAGATCGTTGGCCACTTGCATCACATACGGTGCCTCGATGATCCACTTGCCGCCGCCCGACGGAATAAAGAAGCCCAGCACCGCCGAGTACACACCCATCAGCAGCGCGTAGGTGTCGTGGGAGGCAATGGAGGTGAAGAACGTTGAGATATGGTGCGCCAGGGTCTGGCCGTCGCCGCCCTTGACCACCGTCATCAGCGCGGCGATCGAACCGTACAACGGGAATTGGATCAGCACCCCGGTGGTGGTCGGCACCGCGCGGGCCACGGCATCCAGGAAGCTGCGCGGGCGCCAGTGCAACAGCGCACCGACCATGATGAACAGGAAGTTATAGGTATTGAGCCCCGAGATGGCACTGATCGCCGGCTTGGTCGAGAACTCATGGAACAGCCAACCGGCGGCCAGCAGCGCCAGCAGGATGGTCAGCAGCGGGCTGTGTTCCAGCCATTCGCCGGGGCGCGTCGGCGCCTGTGGCTTGGGCAGGTTGAAGGCCGGGTCGACGCCGCAAGCCTGGGCGTCGCGGGCGCTGTTCGGGCCGGGGGCGGTGGCGTAGGCGATGATCAGCGACACCACGATCAGCGCCAGCAACAGCACACCGGACTGCCACAGGAAGATCGTCTCGGTGAAGGGGATCATCCCGGTGATCGCCAGGATCGATGGCGGCAAACTGCCTGGGTTGGCCTGCAACTGCGCGGCTGACGACGACAACCCCAGGGCCCACACGGCGCCCAGGCCCAGGTAGGCGGCCGCACCCGCCGCGCGGTAATCCATGCGCAGATCAGTGCGCCGGGCCAGGGCGCGTACCAGCAACCCGCCGAACACCAGGGACAAGCCCCAGTTCAGCAGCGACGCGACCATGGAAATCAGCGCCACCCACGCTACGGCCGAGCGGCCGTTCTTGGGGATGCGCGCCAGGCGGTCAATCAGGCGCACCGCTGGCGGTGAGCTGGCGACCACATAACCGCCGATTACCACAAAGGCCATTTGCATGGTGAACGGGATCAGGCTCCAGAAACCATCGCCAAAGGCTTTGGCGGCGTCGGTCGGGGCGGCGCCCATGCCCAGGGTCGCCACGGCCACGATGATCACCGCCAGTGCGGCGAACACCCAGGAGTCCGGGAACCAGCGTTCGGCAAAGTTGGAGCAGCGCAGGGCAAATCGGGCATAGCGGCTTTCTTCGATAGCGTCGGCCACGAGTCATTCCTCTTGTCGTTATTATGGGTTTGGCAGTTTTCCGGCATGTTCCGCTACGGCCATTGATATGGGAATGCAGTTATCTTCATCGATCCATGAGGAAAACAAATATATCTGCCGCGATTGCCATGATCCGGTTCAACTCATAACCTGCACGCCATTTTGTTTGTCTGCCGAGCCATTCCATGACTGCCACCTCTGTCGCACAGGCGCAGCGCTTTTCCCGCTCCGACTACAAAACCCTGGGCCTGGCCGCCTTAGGCGGTGCCTTGGAAATCTATGACTTCATCATCTTTGTGTTTTTCGCGCTCACCCTGAGCCAACTGTTCTTCCCGCCGGAAATGCCCGAATGGCTGCGTCTGCTGCAAAGCTTCGGCATCTTTGTCACCGGCTACCTCGCGCGCCCGCTGGGCGGCATCCTGATGGCGCATTTTGCCGATCACCTGGGGCGCAAACGGGTATTCAGCCTGAGTATCTTGATGATGGCCTTGCCTTGCCTGCTCATCGGGATCATGCCCACCTATGCCCAGATCGGTTATTTCGCACCACTGATCCTGCTGGCGCTGCGAGTGCTGCAAGGCGCGGCGGTGGGCGGTGAAGTGCCCAGTGCCTGGACCTTCGTCGCCGAGCACGCGCCGCGTAACCATCGCGGGTATGCCCTCGGTTTCCTACAGGCGGGGCTAACCTTCGGCTACCTGCTCGGCGCCCTGACCGCAACGCTGCTGGCGCAAGTCTTTACAGCTGCTGAGATCCTCGACTACGCCTGGCGTTTCCCCTTCCTGCTCGGCGGCGTATTCGGAGTAATCGGCGTTTGGCTGCGCCGTTGGCTCAGTGAAACGCCAGTCTTCCTGGAGATGCAGGCGCGTCGCCAAGCCGCTGCCGAACTGCCGCTGCGCACCGTATTGCGTGACCACCGCGCGGTGCTGCTGCCGGCGATGATCCTCACCTGCGTCCTCACTTCGGCAGTGGTGGTGCTGGTGGTTATCACCCCGACCATGATGCAAAAAACCTTCGGCATGAGCCCCAGTCACACCTTTGCGTTAAGCGCGCTGGGCATCGTGTTCCTCAATGTCGGTTGCGTGCTCGCCGGCCTGCTGGTGGACCGCATTGGGGCCTGGCGCGCGGTGCTGGTCTACAGCCTTTTGCTGCCGGTGGGAATTGCGTTGTTGTACGCCAGCCTCATCGCCGGCGGTGTGTGGCTGGGTGCGGCGTATGCCGTGGCGGGCTTGAGCTGTGGCGTGGTGGGCGCTGTGCCGTCGGTGATGGTTGGTCTGTTTCCGGCGCCGGTGCGGGTATCGGGTATTTCCTTTACCTACAACATCGCCTACGCGCTGTGGGCCAGCACCACCCCGTTGATGCTGATCGCATTGATGCCCACCAGCCCGTGGATTTGCGTGGGCTACTGCGTGGTGATGGGGGCGGTGGGAGTGGGCAGTGTGGCGCTGTTTGGCAAGCGCCACACCTTGATGGCCTGAGGGTCAGGTCAAGAAGTGCCAGAGCAGCAACGTGCCGACCAGGCCGACCACGGACACGATGGTCTGCAGCACTGACCAGACCCAGATAGTCTGCTTGAGCTGCAGCCCGAAGTATTCGCGTACCATCCAGAACCCGGCATCGTTGACGTGGCAGAAGAACACCGAGCCGGCACCGATCGCCAGGGCCACCAGTGAGCTTTGCGTCGCCGCCAGGCCCGCCATCATCGGTGCCAAGATGCCCGCGGTTGTGGTGGTGGCGACGGTGGCCGAACCCGTGGCTTGGCGCAACGCCACGGCGATCAGCCAGGCCAGCAGCAGGTAGGGCATGTGTGCGCCTTCGGCAACTTTGCTGATGGTCTGGCTAACGCCTGCGTCGAGCAGGGTTTGCTTGAGGCCGCCACCGGCGCCGATGGTCAACAGCAACACCGCAATCGGCGCGAGGGCCTTGCGCAAGGTATTGCCGACCTCAGCCCGCGGCATGCCGGCGGCCCAGCCCAGGCAGATCACCGCGCCAATCACCGCCAGGCCGAGGGCGATCAGCGGTTCGCCGAGGAATTTGAGCGTCAGGCCGGCGCTGCTGTCGGCGGGCAACGCAACCTTGGCCAAGGTGCTGCCGAGCATCAGAATCACCGGCAACAGGATGATCAGCAACGACACGCCAAAGCCCGGCTGGCGCGGGGCCTTGGGCGGTGCGCTGAACAGCGCGCCGATATCGGCAGGTTCATCCACATGCAGGCGCTTGGACAACCAGTTGCCATAGATCGGCCCGGCCAGCATCACCGCCGGCACCGCCAGGCAAAAGCCCAGCAACATGGTCAGGCCCAGGTCGGCGTGCAACGCGCCCACCGCTATCAACGGCCCCGGATGGGGCGGCATCAGGGCGTGCAACGTGGTCATACCCGCCAGCGCCGGGATGGCGATTTTCAGCAAAGGCTGGTTTGAGCGCTTAGCCATGACAAAGATGATCGGCACCATCATCACCAAGCCCACTTCGAAGAACAGTGGCAAGCCGATCACCATCGCTACCAACGCCATGACCCACGGTAATGACTTGCCCTTACCCAGCCCCAACAGCGTGGTGGCGATACGGTCGGCCGCGCCGGACTCGGCCATCAGTGCACCGAGCATCGAGCCCAGGGCGATGATAATTCCAGCCTCCCCAAGGATCGCCCCGGCGCCTTTACTGAAGGCCTTAGCCACCTCTTCCGGCGGCAGGCCGGCGCCGACCCCAGCGATAAAGGTGCCGATCAAAATCGATAGGAACGGCGGTAACTTGGTCGCGCTGATCAGCACGATGATGCTGGCGATAGCCAGTAAGACGCAAAACATAAGGCGAGTGTCGTGAACCATCCACGCAGCAGTCGATAACTCCAAAACGGAACTCCTTATCGAACAGGTTGGGGGAATTGTTTCTTTTTGTTTCCTGCGTGCAAAAGCATACCTGATCGCCCGATGGCGCCACAGGAAGCTGCGCTGGATCAACGATGTTTCATCTTTCCAATATTTAGGGATGGTCTGAAGTAGCCATGTATTTCCCCGGCATACCACCTAGCGCAACTTTTAAACTCGCCAAATGATCAAAAAACAATCAATTCGACGAGTATTTCTTACGTTTTCGCCACCCGGACCCCACTC
>NZ_VFEU01000020.1 GCF_007858255.1 Pseudomonas rhodesiae
CGTCGGGCACGGCGATCTTGATCAACTCAAACCCCTTGTCCTTGGCGGCCTTTTCGGCGAAGGCCCACTCGGTCTGGAACCAGGGTTCTTCGGCTTGTTTGACCAGGAAGCCGATTTTGACTGTATCCGCAGCCACGGCGAAGGAGCTGAGGCTGCTGAACGCAACGGCGGTAGCGAGAACACGTAAGGCTTTTTTCATGAACGGCACCTCTTGTTGTTATTGGAGAGCGGCAGGTTCTAGTCGTGGTACATCACAGACCGCCCGCCATCGATCATCAGGCAGGTGGCATTGATAAAAGGCGCTTCGTCGGTGGCCAGGAACAGCGCCGTCATCGCCACCTCGACCGGTTGGCCGATGCGCTTGGGCGGGTGCAGGTCGAAGGCGCGCTGGCGTTCGGCGTGGGGGTCGGGGAAACCGTTCCAGTAATCGACATTCAGCTGGGTTTCGATATAGCCCGGCGCAATCGCATTCACGCGGATGCCTTTGGGCGCGTATTCGATGCCCAGCGCGCGGGTCAGGCCGAGCAGGCCATGTTTGGCCACCGGGTACGGAAAGCACCCGGGAATGATGTGGCTGGAATGGGTGGAGGCGATGTTGATGATATTGCCGATGCCCTGCTCGATCATGTGCGGCAACACCGTGCGACAGCCGAACCAGGCACCGTCGAGATCGATGGCGAAGCAGCGGCGCCAGTCTTCGTCGGTCATTTCCAGCGGGTCGCGGAACACATTGACCCCGGCGCAATTGACCAGCACATCCACACGCCCGAAGCGCTCGATGGCCAGGTTGACCAGCGCCTGCCACTGTTCTTTGGCGGTGATATCGATAGGGAGTGCATGGATCTGGGCGCCGCGTTCGCGCCAGTGAGCGGCAACGGCCTCGACCTTGTCGCCCTGGATATCGCCGATCACCAACTGCGCCTGCTGGGCTTGAAAGCACGCGACGATCGCCTCGCCAATACCTTGGGCGGCACCGGTGATCACGACCACCTTGCCTTTGAGACGCTCGCCGTAAGTAGGCTCGGGCACCCTGGGCAACGACAACGGTTGTGCCTGCATCGCTTCACCTGTTTTATTTTTGGTAGTGAGTGCTGATGCCGCCGACTATAAACCTAGAACTTGAAACATCTCAATATATAAATTTACATCCCATATTGTGAGAAAAAATGTAAAAAAACCGGCACATCCATGCCGGTAATTGATCAAGTAATAGAACGACTTTCAGCCTCAACCCAAGGCGAAGTCACGCAACGCATCGCCTTCCATGCGGTACCGCACCCACTCTTCCTGCGGCTGTGCGCCAATGGATTTGTAGAAGGCAATCGCCGGCTCGTTCCAGTCCAGCACGCTCCACTCAAAGCGCCCGCAGCCATTGTCGAACGCGATCTTGGCCAAATGGCGCAACAACTTCTTGCCCGCCCCGCCGCCACGTTGTTCCGGGTTGATGTAGAGGTCTTCGAGGTACAGGCAGTTACTGCCCAGCCAGGTGGAGTAGCTGAAGAAAAACACTGCAAAACCGATGGGCACGCCGTCCCGCAAGCAAATCAGACCATGGGCGGTGGCGCCCTCGCTGAACAGGCTACGTTCAATGTCCACCACACTGGCGATCACTTCATGCCGGGCTTTTTCGTACTCCGCAAGCTCGGTGATAAAAGTCAGGATCTGCGCAGCGTCACTGGGCACGGCGGGACGAATCTCGATGGTCATGGGCGAGCCTTGGCAATGTCAAAGCCCACATACTAAGGCGCTTTGATGACTGATTGCAGCGCAATTTTATGGGCTACGAGGTGGCGTCGATGTGGCCCGGTGCGCTGACACACAAATTTTTACAGGCAACTTGATACCGTTCGTCGCCATCGAGGCACGATCAATAAACGTCGGCTGACCAACAAAGGGTAAGGACATTAATCATAAGGAGACACCCTCATGAACCATTCCAAATGTGCTGCCCTCGCCCTCGCCGGTCTGCTGTCCGCGGTTTCCCTGAGCAGCTTCGCCGCGACCTCATCCACCGGCCCGACCAACCCGGACGCCACCACCGAGTCGCAGAAGTCCATGGGCACGGGCCTGGACACCAATGGCGGCGCGGTGATCGATAACACCAACGCCGCCGACCCGCACACTCAAGGCCATGACACCCAACGCCAGGCACCGGCTGCGGTGGGTAACGGCAAGATGGGCCCGTCGGTGAACGAGCCGAAGATCAACAAAGGCGACGACTCGAACCTGCCGGGTGCGCCGAAGCAACCTGCACCTTGATTCATCGCACGCGAGTCGAACACCCGATCATTTCCCCATGAAGAGGTACGCATGAACGTCGATAAGAACCTTGAGAGAGAAGTCCTCACCCGCCTGTTGCACGCCCATCCCCATGGTTTGGGCAAGGAGGTGCTCGACAACTACCGCGGTGAGAAAGTAGTCGCCAGTGCCTTGGCGTTCCTTCAAGACCGTGGACTTATCAAGGACGGTCACGTGACCACCGACGCTGCCGGTGAATATGCCTTGAACCTGCCGATCAAGTTGACCGCGTCGGGTGTCGATGAGGCGCGCAAGCTGGAAAGTGCCGACCCTCAGTAATTCATTTTGTCTGGTCTGGCCCTGGCGACAGGGCCAGTAGGAGTATCGCAATGCCTCTTGGAAGCAAAGCCAAATACACCGCCGCACAGAAGCGTAAAGCCTCCCGTATCGAACAGAGTTACGAGGACAAAGGCGTGCCCAAATCCGAAGCCGAAGCCCGTGCGTGGGCCACCGTCAACAAGCAGTCTGGCGGGGGCGAAAAGGCCGGCGGCTCGGGTCAGCGCAAGGCCCCGGCGAAGAAGGCCCAGGATCGTCATGACTCGGCCAAGCGGGCTGCCGCCAGCCGTGAAGGGCACCCGCGCAACAGCCGCGTGTCCTTAAGCACCCAGACCAAGGAAAGCCTGCTCAAAGAAGCCCGGGCGAAAGATATCCGCGGGCGTTCGAGCATGCGTAAAGATCAGTTGATCGAAGCGTTGAAGAAGGCCGGTTGACCCTGTCTTGGCAGCGGTGGGAGGACGTCCGCGTCCTGCCACCGTTGGTTGTCATGGTTTGAGGAAGGCGTCGACTTCAGCACCGGTCGGCGCAGTGGCCGGGCCCCAGCGCGTCACCGCCAACGCCGCCGCCGCATTTGCACGGCGCGCCGATTCCACCGGTTCGAGGCCTTGGGCCAGACCGGCAATCATCACCCCCGCGTGCGCGTCCCCAGCGCCATTGCTATCCACCGCCTGCACCATGAACCCAGGCACATGTTCGATCTGAGCCCCACGCCCTACCCAGCAGCCATTCGGACCATCCCGTACCACCAACAGCGTGTCAGCGGGTAAGTGCAGAGCGAGGTCGGTCAACGCCTGCGCAATATCCGCCGCCCCGGTGAATGCCAGTGCTTCTGGCCCGTTGCTGGTCCAGATATCGATGCGCGGCAGCAAGGCAACCATCAGTGCCGAATTCGGCCCCTTGGCCAGCGGTCCCGGATCGAACACCACCGCGATGGTCCGCGGTAAGGCCAGCAGCCAGTCGATCAGCGGCTGGGCCTTGCCTTCCAGCAGCAGGCTGTAGCCGCTGACATACACGTAGTCATCGGCACATGGCACCACGCTGGCCAAATCTTCGGCGCTCAGTTCCCCCTCTGCCCCAAGGCGCGAGATAAAAGTTCGCTCCGTGGACGCCTCGGTCAGGGCCACGCATAGGCCTGTGTCCTTGCCACTGCTCGGTGCCAGGGCCATGTCGATGCCGTCCGCCTGCATCGCCGCACGGGCCAGATCGCCGAAGCGCCCGGTGCCATGGCGCCCCAAGTACACCACCGGCATGCCGTTGCGTCGCGCGGCGGCCATCACATTGAAGCCGCCGCCGGTTTCGAAACTGGCCGATTGGGCCAGTACGTCGCCCCCCGTGGCAGGCAATGTATCGAGGGCCATGACCAGGTCGACGATGACCTGCCCCGTGTGCAGCAATCTAGACATGCGCGCCCTCGAC
The DNA here is from genome assembly GCF_007858255.1 of Pseudomonas rhodesiae. Classification (GTDB taxonomy): domain Bacteria; phylum Pseudomonadota; class Gammaproteobacteria; order Pseudomonadales; family Pseudomonadaceae; genus Aquipseudomonas; species Aquipseudomonas rhodesiae. Next base: position 3,991 of record NZ_VFEU01000020.1, read on the forward strand.
CAGCGCCGGGCGTCGATCAGATGCACCACCCAGCACGGCGTAGATCCCACCCGCGACCAAGAACGTGACAATCCAACCCAGGCCGTTATGGCCCAGCCAGGAGTCGGACAACGGCCCGGCAAACCATATGTTGTCAGCGGTAGTGCCGATGGTGGTAAAGCTGAAACCCAGCACGATCGCCACGGCCCACGCGCCGAATGCGCGCCATTCCACGCCGCCGCGATACCAGTACGCGCTGCTGGGGCTGACGTCCAGCAGATCCTGGGCGCTGTAGTAGTGACGGTGGATCAAGTCGACCACGAAGATGCCGACCCACGCGGTAATCGGCACCGCCAGCAGTGAAATGAAGGTAATAAACGGGCCGTAGAAACTGTCGGCAATCAGCATGAAGTAAATCGAACCGGCGAAGATCGCCACGATATCGACGATCACCGCATGTACGCGCTTGACCTTCAAACCGAGGGTCAGGGTGGTCAGCCCCGCCGAATACACCGACAGGTTATTCGACAGCAATAGCCCCCCGAACGCCGTGATCAGGTACGGCACCGCCATCCAGGTGGGCAGCATGTCGCGGATCGCGATGATCGGGTCCGTGGCCGCCGCCAGGTCGTTATTGCCCACCGACAACAGGCCGCCCAGGGTGATCAACAGCACCAGCGGAATGCCCGCGCCAAAGGCAGCGGACGCCACCAGTCGCGTGGCCTTCACGCTGCGGTGCTGATAGCGCGACATATCGGCACCGGCGTTGGCCCAGCCGATACCGGTACCGGCCGCCATGGTGCCGATGCCGATGATCATCGCGCTCAGCGGTGCCGGCGTGGCATTGAACACGGCGTTCCAGTCGATGGTGGCGCAGAGAAAACCACCCACTAGGATATTCAACGCGCCAAACACGTAAGTGGCCCATTTCTGGATCACCAACAATGTGGCATGGCCCAGGCCGGAGACCGCCAGGGTCAGCAGCACGAAAATGCCGATAAAGATCAGGGTCAGCACCGGCGCGCTTTTGGCCTCGACCGCCGAGCCGAACAGGATTGAGCACAGCGACAGCAGCACAAACGCAGCGGTGGTGGTGTTGACGGTTTCCCAGCCCAGGCGCGACATCAGCGAAACCAAAGTCGGACCGATATTACCGCGCACGCCGAAGATGGCGCGCGACAGCGTCAGGCTGGGTGCGCGGCCGCGTCGGCCGGCGATGGAGATGATGCCCACCACAGCAAAGGAACCGGCGGCGCCGAGGATCGCCACGATCACCGCCTGCCAGATCGCCAAGCCGCGAAACGCCACCAACGTGGCGCCCAGCGGCAGGCCGAGGATGCTGATATTGGCGGCGAACCACACCCAGAACAGCTGCAGCGGATGACCATTGCACTCCGCTTCGGGGACCGGTTCGATACCGCGTGTTTCCAATTGCCCGGCGTTATGGCCGGCAGACGTGCTGCTCATGGTGCTGCTCCTGATGCCTGTATTTGTTGTGGTGATGGCAAATAGTTAAAGGGTTAACCCGTCATCCTGACTGTGTTCAGCAACGCACGTCGCAACGCGCGCTTAACGCAAGGCGAGCAGCCCCTGGACCAAGGGTTGCAAATCCAGCCCATTGACCCGTTTGACCTGCTCGATCATCGCTGGTGGCCAGCACTGCATGCCCAGACAAGCGCCAAGCATGGCGCCCAGCATCGCTGCAATGGTGTCGGTATCGCCGCCGAGGCTGGCGGCCAGGCACAACGCGTCCAGCGCCGTCAGCTCACCCACCGCCACCCGCTGCGCGAGGGCGAACGACACCACCACTGACTCCTGGGAGGCCACGGAGGTGCCGATCAACTCATACAACAGGTCAGCGAACAGCGCGGTATCGCCGCTGCCAACGCTCAAGGTGCGCGCCCAACTGATGCGCGTGGAAATCCGCCCACCCGCCACCCAATGGCCATGGCTCTCGGTTTGTTGGGCAATCTGGGTGCCGATGCTTAACGCTTCGCCTAGATCCACGCCGTTGATACCGGCCGAAACCACCGCCGCCACCGCTGCCGCGCTGGAGATGCCCAGGGTCGTGTTGTGGGTGACTTGGCACGCCTGGATCACCGACTGGACAAATCGAACCGAATCGTTGACATCGGCGGCAATGCCCACCGGCGTGATACGCATGGCCGCGCCGTTAGTGGTGCCATAACGCCCGGATTCCTCTGGAGTATGGCCGGCGAGGATCATGTCGATCGCGCGCTTGGTGGAGGGACCGAGCAAGTCCTGGGAGCCCTTGGCGCGCATGCTCGCTTCCCAGTCGATCAGGCGCTGGGCGAGGACCGCAGGCTCGATCGTGCCCTGGCCTTGCACCAACAACTCGCCCACCAGAATCGCTTGCTCGGTGTCATCGGTCACCGAGCCGGCGGGCATGTTGGGGGCGATGGGTTGGTCGGCGTGGGCATCGACCAGCGTTGTGATCGCGCCGAACCGCGCGCGTACCTGCTCGCGGTTGAGGGATTGGGTCGGCATGCCGAGGGCATCGCCCAGGGCCAGGCCGTAAAAGGCGCCGAGGGCGCGATTATGCGGGGTCATTTGGCGGTTCCGAATTGCAGGTGCAGGCGAAAGTGCACAGGGTCAAGCACGCTTTCGACGTACTCCATAAAACGTCCGCGACGGTCGAAAGTGGTTCGCGAAGCCTTCAAAAACACCGTGCCGACTGGGCGACCCAGCAGCTCGGCGTCTTCGTCGCTCAATGGCTCGGCACCGATCCACTGGTCGCCATCAGCGCCGACATAGCCATAGGCCGCCAGGGTAATGGTCAGAGAATTGTCGATCAGGCCGACCCGGGGCAGGCTCTCAAGACTGCCAGCGGCGGGCATCAACGAGCGTTCCAGGGACACGGCAGTGCCATCGGTGGTCCGACGGCGCCGGTCGAGGGCGATGAACTGATCGCTGCCGAAGCGGTTGAGCAAGTCCGGGCGGGTTACCGCTTCCAGGCGCAGGACGTCAGTGGTGATCAACGCCCCCGTATCGGCCAAGGCCTGCGCCCAGCCGCTGGCTTGATCGAGCACCATGCCGTCAAAGGTGACAATGGAGCCGACCCCGCTCTGGGTGGCGATGTAGTTGCGGCGCTTCAGCTCGGCCAGCGCCTCGCGCAAGGTGCCTCGGCTGACCCCGAACTCTTCGGCCAATTGGTGCTCGCCCGGCAGCAGGAAACCGTCGGCCATCATGCCACCTTCAATGCGGCGGATGAGTTCGTCGACGACGCGTTTTTTCTTATCGAATCGCACATGTCTAATCATGTACAAATTGATAACCGAAAGGCCCGGTGAGCGGCAAGCGAATTATGTCAGGGCCTGGTAAAAACCGGCCTCAGGGTTCCAAGCCAATCGGGAAAAACTCCCCGCCGCTCCACACACCCAGCCAATTTCGCCCGTTGATCGGACGACTCACCGCCAACTCGACCAATTGATAGAACACGTTGCGATGCACCAGGGCTTCGAGGTTGGCGCGCACGCGCAGATAAGGCGATGGCTCTTCGGTGACCGGGTCAATCACCACCCTTAGGGGATGTTCGAGACCCGCCTCGATCTGCTCGTCGACGTTGGTGGTCAAGCGCAGCCGCTGACTTTCGCCCTCGCCTTCCACCTCCAATGTCACCGCAACGAACGGCGCGTCGTCGACCACGATCCCGACTTTTTCCACCGGGGTAACCAGAAAGTAATCATCGCCATCGCGGCGAATGATATTGGAGAACAATTTGACCATCGGCTTTCGCCCGATCGGTGTGCCTTGGTAAAACCAGGTGCCGTCGCGGGCGATGCGCATGTCGATATTGCCGCAGAACTCCGGGTTCCACAGATGCACCGGTGCCGGGCCCTTGCCTTTGGGCAGTTGCGCCAACAGATCGTTGGCCTTGGCGGAATCGGTCATGGGTTCTCCCTTGAGGATGCGCCGGACCTATTGATCACTCATACCCAGCAAGCTGCGTGCATACTGCGCCAGAGGGCGGGCAATCAGGTCTTGTGGCTTATTGTCGTGGAATGTCAGTAAACCGCCACGACTGCGAATACGTGCAGTATCAATCAAATATTGGGTGCTGGTCTCGATCAACATGATCTGGATAACGCCGCTGTCCAGGCCAACGCGGTCGAGCGCCTCTTGATCGGCCCATTCATCGGCATTACCGATACGGTCGTCGGCCTTGGCGAAGCGGCAGTACAGCAGGTAATGAGCGCCCGCCGCACGGGCTTCAGCCATGGCTTGCTCAAGGCCTTCAGGTTGCCGGGCGCGACGTACCATGGGGAAATATTCGACGAAACCATTGAAGGCTTCCTCAGCCACCACGTTCGGACGCGGATAGGCACTGCCCGGCGGCACAAACGCGCCCTGGGCGATAAATATAAAGGAATCCGGCTGCACACGAATCGACGCCGTGCGGCGAGTGTCGCTGTGATCCAGCAACCCGGCGTCACTCATCTGATAGCGGGTGCCTTCGGCCATATCGCTGACGGTCATGCAACCACTCAGCGTCAACGACGCCAGCAACAAAACCAGACTACGCATCCTATTCCTCCAGAAGCCGGTGACGGAAAACCGGCGAATGGGCACGAGATGCAGAATCTGGGCCAGGGCAGCTGCACACATGCGGCGTTAGCCGCCGATGATTTTCATGATGGTTGCGCCGCCGGAGAATGCCACTTCCTGCTTATCACCCAGGGCTTTCATCAACAAACCCTGCAAGGCCGGCAGCGCCTGATGACGGGGCTTGTCGAGCAAGTCGCCGACATAGTGGCGGTTGCTCGACGATAGACAGCCATGTAACCAACCGGTGGACGACAGCCGCAACCGCGAGCAAGTACGGCAGAACGGCACGCTTTCGTTGGCGATCACGCCGAAATGGCCTTTGCCCGGCACTTCATAGCGCACCGCCGTGGCGTCCACGGGGGCATTGGCCTGCAAGTATTCGTAGCGTTCGCCGATCAGGCTCAACAGTTGTTGCAGGCTGACGAACTGCTGCAGAAAGGCATTGGAATCCTTGGCCAGGTGGCCCATGCGCATCAACTCGATAAAGCGCAACTCGTAGCCGCGCTCCAGACAGTAATCGAGCAGCGGCATCACCTGATCCAGGTTCTGGCCGCGCAATGGCACCATATTGACCTTGATCTTGAGCCCGGCGGCGCGAGCCTGATCCATGCCATCGAGCACGGTGGCCAGGTCGCCGCCACGGGCAATGCTGCGGAACGCGCCGGCGTCCAGGGTATCGAGGGAGACGTTGATACGCCGGATGCCGGCATCCACCAGCAGCGGCAATTTGCGAGCAAGCAGTTGGCCATTGGTGGTCAGGCTGATATCGCTCAGCCCCAGCTGGCCCACGGCACCGAGGAACACTTCCAGCTTGGGACTGACCAGCGGCTCACCGCCAGTGATGCGTAAACGCTCGATGCCGGCCGCTTCAATCAGGTACGCCACGCCACGGGCCATGGCCTGGGCCGAGAGTTCGTCCTGGGCAGCCACCAGCCGCTTGCCATCAGGCACGCAGTAGGTACACGCGTAATTGCAGGCTGAGGTCAGGCTGATCCGCAAATTGCGAAAACGCCTGCCTTGACGATCAACGATCATGGAACACTCCGGCAGAGGATAATTCGGGCGCACTAAAAGCTGACCTATAAATCAGCTTTTAGCAAGATCCTTGCCTGAGTATATTCCTGGGTTACTGCGCCTGGCAGCTAATCTTGAGTGGCGGGCGTGGCTTCAAGCGCCGGTTCGGCACTGTGCTTGCGCTTGTTGCCCATACGCACACCGATATCCATCAGGAACTGGAAGAACCCTTCCTGATCTTCCAGCACATTGCTCCAGAACGGCGAGTGATACAGCGCCACGGCGCCGTGCACCAACGCCCAGGCGGCGCAATAGTGGAAATACGGCGGTACATCCTCCAGCTTGCCTTCGCTGATACGGCCTTTGATCAGCAGGGTCAGGCGTTCGAAGTTCGAGGCGCGGATCTTATGCAGCTCCTCGACCATTTCCGGGACTTGATGGCCTTTGACCACCTTCTCTTCCAGTCGGTCGAACAGGCGGTAGCGCTGGGGGTCACGCATACGGAATTCGAAGTAGGCGCGGGACAGGGCTTCCTTGTCCTTGTCCACGTCGGCCGAATGCAGCAACTCGTTCAAATCGCGCTCGTAGTCGAGCATCAGGCGCAGGTAGATCTCGGCCTTGGATTTGAAATGTTTGTAGATGGTGCCTTTGCCGATACCCACGGCATCCGCAATCATCTCGACGGTGACGCTGTCTTCACCTTGTTCGAGGAACAACTTGAGCGCGGTGTCGAGAATTTCCTGCTCTCGGCGGCGAAACTCACGGACCTTACGGGGTTCTTTGTGCATGAGGAAGAGATCTGCAGAGGTCGGTAGAGGGAGGGCCATGCAAGGCCACGGATACGTGGCGATACGATTTACCCGATGCGAGGGATTATCCCGACTGAACGGTCGTTGGGCAACGCCTATGTGAACCCACCCTGCACTTTAATGACAACATGCCAACGAATCAGCGGTTATCAGTCAGAAATAATACGCAACATCCACCCATGCCCATGGCGTCGATGAGAACTCAACTGAAGCGCACGTATTCCAAATCTGTTTAAAAAACGATCAGGGGCGACTGGACTGAATCGGATACTGATCAATACTTCAACTGTCGGCGTGACATCTCCCCCAAGTGAAACGCCGATCTGGGTACCGACGGACTGCGTACCCTTGTTTACTCCTAATGGTCTTAGCCCGGATTCACCCCCCAGAACCCGGGTTTTTTTTGCCTGGGATTTGGTCCCTCAAGCGGCGACATGAGCCAACGGGAACAGGCGTTTGAAGTTCTCGGTGGTCTGCTCGGCGAACCGCTCGTAGGGCACGCCGCGCAGCATTGCCAGGTAATCCGCCACATCGCGTACGTACTCCGGCAGGTTCGGCTTGCCGCGATGGGGGATAGGGGCCAGATATGGCGAGTCGGTTTCCACCAGCAGACGGTCGGCCGGTACTTGTCGCGCCACGTCGCGCAGGGCATCGGCATTGCGGAACGTGACAATCCCCGACAAGGAGATATAGAAACCCAGGTCCAGGGCGGCCTTGGCCATGTCCCAGTCCTCTGTGAAGCAATGCAACACACCGGCCTGGGGCAAGGCGGCTTCGCGCAGCAGCGTCAATGTGTCGGCACGGGCGCCACGGGTATGGACGATCACCGGTTTACCGGTCTGCTGGGCGGCTTGCAGGTGCAAACGGAAGGACGCCTGCTGCAACTCGGCGGCTTCGGGCTCGTAGTGGTAATCCAGGCCGGTCTCGCCAATGGCCACCACGCGTGGGTGATTGAGCTCAGCCAGCAGCCAATCGAGCGCTGGCGCTTCACCAGGCTTGAGGTCCAGCGGGTGGATACCCACCGAACAATCCACATCGGCGTAGCGCTCGGCGAGGGCTTTGACATCAGCGGCGTTTTCGGCGCTGACGCCGATGCACAGGAAATGCCCTACCCCGCGCTGGCGCGCCGCTTCAAGCGCAGCGTCAAGGGACCCGGCGTGCTGGGCGAGATCAAGGCGGTCAAGGTGGCAATGGGAATCTACGAGCATAAGAAGGTACGACTTAAGTCACGGTAAATGTCTGACCAACGATACACTCGTCGGCCATCGAAGGATCAACGGCGCCCGAGCAGGCCAACCCATTGCACCAGCAGCGCTTCAAGCAGCAGCACACGGTTGAGGTTGGCTTTGCCGAGGACTTTCTGGCGCTGGGCAAGGATCCAGTCTTGGATAGTCAGCACCTTGGCCTGGGGGCTTTTCTGCGCGAGGTACTGCACCACTTTGCGCATATCCGGCAGACCCAGACCGGCTTCGTCCTGGGTCAATTGGTAGCGCAGGATCAGGCTGGACCAGTCGCAGAACCAGTCGAACAACAGCAGCAGAGGGATATCCTTCCAGGCCGTCTCGGCCAACTGAGTGGCGGACAGCTCCTGCTTGAGCAGTTTCTTCACTCCATCGACCACCAGGGCCCGCTGCTCACGCACGCCTTGGGCCTGCAGCTTGACGGCCGCCAGTGGCGAGCCGGCCGCCAGGGTCAGCAACTCCACGCGCTCCTCAGCGGAGCAATCCGGCAGGGCCTGCGCCAGCCATTGCACACTCATCGCCTCGCTTGGCAGAGGGCAAGCCTGCTGCACGCAGCGGCTGCGAATGGTGGGCAACAAGCGGCTGGACTGGTGACTCACCAACAACAGAACAGTGTCGCCGGAAGGCTCTTCGAGGCTTTTGAGCAGGGCGTTGGCGGCATTGATGTTCATCGCCTCCACCGGCTCGATCAGCACCACTTTGCGCCCGCCCATCTGCGCGGTCTGCACCACGAAGCTGACCAGATCGCGCACCTGGTCGACCTTGATCGCCTTGTCGGCCTCTTCCGGTTCGAGCAGGTAGTTATCCGGATGGCTGCCCGCCTTGAGCAACAAGCAGGATTTGCACTCGCCGCAAGCCTCCAGGTTGACCGGCCGTTGGCACAACAGACTGGCCATCAAGCGCTCGGCCAGATGGCGCTTACCGATGCCTGCCGGCCCATGCAGCAAATAGGCATGGGCATGCTGGGCACGTCCGGCCAACTGCTGCCAAAGGCTGTCCTGCCAGGGGTAGGCTTCAGCCACGGGCGCGCTCCAGTAGCGCGGGCAACAGCGCATCGATGGCATGTTGCACATTGGCCAACGGTTGCGCCGCATCCAGCAGGTGATAGCGCGCAGGTTCAGCCTTGGCGCGCGCGAGGAAAGCGCGACGCACCGCGTCGAAGAACACCTGGCCTTCCAGCTCGAAACGGTCCAGACGGCCACGGGCGCTGGCGCGCGCCATGCCCACTTCCACCGGCAGATCGAACAACAGGGTCAGGTCCGGGCGCAGGCTGCCCTGTACAAAGGTTTCCAGCGTGGCAATGCGCTCCAGGGGTAAGCCGCGACCACCGCCCTGGTAGGCGTAGGTCGAATCGGTGAAACGATCGCAGATCACCACGGCGCCGCGGGCCAGGGCCGGACGGATCACTTCGGCAAGGTGCTGGGCGCGGGCGGCGAACACCAGCAGCAGCTCGGTGTCCGGATTCATCTGTTCTTCGCCCGGGGCCAACAGCACTTCACGGATGCGTTCGGCCAGAGGCGTACCGCCAGGCTCACGGGTCAACACCACCTCGATGCCTTCGGCGCGCAAGCGCTCGGCCAAGTAGTCGCGGTTGGTGCTTTTGCCGGCGCCTTCCGGGCCTTCCAGGGTAATAAACAAGCCAGTCACAGGCGGTCCTTAGTCAGAGTCATTGCGGGCTTTGCGGCGCGGCGGTGTCCGGCACCGCCTCGGCCGGAGGTGCCGCCTCTTCCGGCGGCTTCACCACCGGTGCCGGACTGGAGCGGTAATCGGCCCGACGCTTGAGTTGAAACTCGCGCACGGCTGCATTATGCGCATCCAGATCATCCGAGAAAATATGGCTGCCATCGCCACGCGCGACAAAATACAGGCTGCTGCCCGGTGCGGGGTTCAACGCCGCATGGATCGCCTCACGGCCGACCATGGCGATCGGTGTCGGCGGCAACCCGGCCACCATGTAAGTGTTGTACGGGTTGGCTTCCTTGAGATGGGCGCGGGTCAATTTGCCGTTGTAGCGCTCGCCCAGGCCGTAGATCACCGTGGGATCGGTCTGCAGCAACATGCCGATCTTCAAGCGACGCACAAACACACCGGCAATCTGACCGCGCTCTTCCGGTATGCCGGTTTCCTTCTCCACCAAAGACGCCATGATCAGCGCCTGATAAGGATCGGTGTATGGCGCATCGGCGGCGCGCTTGCTCCACTCCTGAGCCAGGACATCGTCCAAGCGGTTATAGGCTTTTTTCAGGAATTCGACGTCAGTCATGCCCCGCACAAAGCGGTAGGTATCGGGAAAGAATCGCCCTTCGGGGAACACACCAGGATGACCGAGCTTATCCATGACATCGCTGTCAGGCAGGCCCGCCAAGGTCTGCACGATTTTTTCGTGCTTGGCCAACGCCGCCCGCACCTGGCGAAAGTTCCAGCCTTCCACCAACGTGAGGCTGTATTGCACCACTTCGCCACGCTGCCACAAACCGATCAGCCCCTGGGCAGTCATGCCGGGGGTCATGCGATATTCACCGCTGTGCAGCGGTTGGCCATCCAAGTTCAAGCGCCAGTACAGGCGCAACCAGAAGGCGTCGTCGAGCACGCCGTCGGCTTCGAGGCGATTGAAGGTACCGGTGGGGGTTGCCCCGGCCGGTACATCAAGCAATTGCTCCTGGGTCAGCTTCAAGGGCTGCTTGAGGGCAGAGTCGAGTTTCCAGGCAGAAAAGCCCAACAGCAAACCGGCGGAAAACAGACCGATCAGCAGCAGTACAACCAGTTTTCGTATCAACTCAAATATCCAATAAGGCGCGAACAATGCCCTGCAGTTTACGGGTGAGCGGGCCAACCGACCAGCTCATCGCCGCGCACTCACGCACCGGCCAAATGCCATAAACGCTGTTGCAGACAAAGACTTCGTCCGCCTGCCGTAACTGCTCGACATTGATGTCGGCCACGGCCACCGGGACGCCCAGCGCTTCGGCCTGAGCCAGAATCTCGGCACGCATGACGCCAGCAACCCCGCAACGCTTCAGATCGGCGGTTAGTAACAAACCGTTGCTTACGATAAATAAATTACTGAACACGCCTTCGATGACACGTTCGGACATATCCAGCATCAAGCCTTCGGCATGCTCGACGTCCTGCCACTCGGCACGGGCAATCACCTGTTCCAGCCGATTGAGGTGTTTGAGCCCGGCCAACAGCGGTTGCTCGGCCAGACGGGTGGCACACGGAAACAGACGAATGCCGTCAATTCCGTGGGCCAGGGGATAGGAGGCGGGCGGGCTGCCCTGCACAATGCGACGCACCGCTGCGTCGGGGTTCATGCCGTAACCGCGCAGGCTGTCGCCACGGGTGAGAATCAACTTGAGAACGCCTTCGCCGAGGCCGGCGGCGTAGGCCAGCACTTCATTGCGCACAAGGCTGTGGTCGACCTTTAAAGCGAGGCGCCGGCAACCCTCTTCCAGGCGCTGCAGATGTCGGTCGAGCAGCACGGGCCGCCCGGCCTTGACGGCAATGGTCTCGAATAGACCATCGCCGTATGCCAGGCCCCGGTCTTTCAGGGGCACGGTGTCCGCTGGCTGACCGTCGACCCAGCAGTGCATCACTCGGCGAACCGGCGGAACACCAGGGAGCCGTTGGTGCCACCAAAGCCAAACGAGTTGGAGATGGCCACATCGATCGGCATCGGCTGGGCTTCGTGAGGCACGAAGTTCAGGTCGCAGCCTTCGTCCGGCTCATCCAGGTTGATGGTCGGCGGTGCGACCTGATCCTTGATGGCCATCACGCTGAAGATCGCCTCAACCGCGCCCGCCGCACCCAAGAGGTGACCGGTCATGGACTTGGTGGAGCTGACCGCCAGCTTATAGGCGTGCTCGCCGAACACCGACTTGATGGCCTCGGCTTCCGCCAGATCGCCGGTCGGGGTCGAGGTACCATGAGCGTTGATGTACTGCACCTGGTCGGCATTGACCTTTGCATCACGCAACGCATTGGTGATGCAGCGCGCGGCGCCAGCACCATCGGACGGTGGCGAAGTCATGTGGTAGGCGTCGCCACTCATGCCAAAGCCAATCAATTCGGCATAGATGGTGGCACCACGCGCCTTGGCGTGTTCCAACTCTTCCAATACCAAGGCACCGGCACCGTCGGACAGCACGAAGCCATCACGGCCCTTGTCCCAGGGACGGCTGGCGCGGGTCGGCTCGTCGTTGCGGGTCGACAGCGCACGAGAGGCACCGAAGCCACCCATGCCAAGGCCGCAGGCTGCCATTTCGGCGCCGCCGGCAATCATCACGTCCGCCTCGTCATAGGCAATGTTGCGCGCCGCCATGCCGATGCAGTGGGTGCCCGTGGTGCAGGCCGTGGCAATTGCGTAGTTGGGTCCCTGTGCGCCCAGGTGGATGGACAGGAAGCCGGAAATCATATTGATGATCGAGCCTGGCACGAAGAACGGCGAAATCCGACGTGGGCCCGTCTCATGCAGCGTGCGGCTGGTCTCTTCGATATTGGTCAAACCGCCAATGCCCGAACCCATGGCTACGCCGATACGCTCACGGTTGGCGTCAGTGACTTCCAAGCCAGCATTACGCACTGCCTGAAAACCAGCAGCCAAACCGTATTGAATGAACAGGTCGAGTTTGCGGGACTCTTTGATCGAGAGATATTCCTCGACATTGAACCCCTTTACCGAGCCGCCAAAACGGGTGGAATAGGCAGAAAGGTCTGTGTGTTCGATCAGACCAATACCACTGCGGCCAGCCAGAATGCCCTGCCAACTGCTCGGCACATCTGTACCCAGTGGCGACAACATACCCATACCGGTGACTACGACGCGTCTACGCGACACAGCACTCTCCTTTTTCTTGATGACGACACTTTGCTTCAGCGCTCACTTTTCATTGGAGCTAAAGAAAAAACCGCACGCCGTTACAGCAGTGCGGTTTTTCCCTGACAGCAAGCGACGACTACAAACTATTACGCCTGGTGGGCAGTAACGTAGTCGATAGCAGCTTGAACAGTAGTGATTTTTTCAGCTTCTTCGTCCGGGATTTCGGTCTCGAATTCCTCTTCCAGAGCCATCACCAGCTCAACGGTGTCAAGGGAGTCGGCACCCAGGTCTTCAACGAAGGAAGCGCTGTTGGTCACTTCTTCTTCTTTAACACCCAGTTGCTCGGCAACGATTTTCTTGACGCGCTCTTCGATGGTGCTCATACCTTGTTTTCACTCCTAATGGACAAATTCAGGCAGCTGGCCAGTGGGTAAGTGTATAGAAAGCCTTTTCAGCTTTTCAACTGAAAGCTTCACCCTGTACCCCGAACGACCCTCTGCCTATAAATTAAGTTGCAGCTTTATAACGGATTTTAGACAGCTCGTATGACATTTTTTTGAAGCGATCCGTCACAATTTAACTCATGTACATCCCGCCGTTCACCGGGATTGTAGCCCCAGTCACGTATGCCGCACCGTCAGATGCCAGGAAAGTGACCACATTCGCGATCTCTTGAGCCTGGCCCAGACGGCCCAGCGGAATCTGCGTCAGCAAGGCTTCACGCTGTGCTTCCGGCAGTTCGCGTGTCATATCGGTGTCGATGAACCCTGGGGCCACCGAGTTGACCGTAATCGAGCGCGAACCGACTTCACGCGCCAGTGCGCGGCTGAAACCTTCCAGGCCGGCCTTGGCGGCTGCGTAGTTTACTTGGCCTGCGTTGCCCATGGCACCCACTACGGAGCCAATATTGATAATTCGGCCCCAGCGCGCCTTGGTCATGCCGCGCAAAACGCCCTTGGACAGGCGGAACAGACTGTTCAAGTTGGTATCGACCACGTCGTACCACTCGTCGTCTTTCATGCGCATCATCAGGTTGTCGCGGGTGATACCGGCGTTGTTTACCAGGATCGACGGGGCGCCGAACTGTGCAGTGATCTCGGCCAGTACGGCAGCCACGGACTCATCGCTGGTCACGTTCAGTTCAAGGCCAGTGCCCTGAACGCCGTTTTCCTTCAGGGTCGCGGCAATACGCTCGGCGCCTGAAGCGGAAGTGGCGGTGCCGATCACGACGGCGCCCTGACGGCCCAGTTCCAGGGCGATCGCCTGACCAATGCCACGGCTTGCGCCGGTAACCAGTGCAACTTTACCTTGCAGACTCATGCAGGCTTCTCCTAAGTTCGGAATTCAGGGTTCAGGCCAGTGCCGCGCGAGCGGCAGCGAAGGCATCCGGGGTATTGAGGTTGGATGTCGAGACCCCATCGGCACAGCGCTTGTTCAGGCCAGCCAGGACCTTGCCCGGACCGCACTCAACCAGCTCGGTGGCGCCGTTGGCGGCCAGGGTCTGGACCGACTCAACCCAACGCACCGGCTTGTAGAGCTGCTCCAGCAGGTCGCGCTTGAGGGTGTCGAGGTCGGCCACTACCGCTGCGCTGACGTTCTGTACCAACGGGATCTGCGGCGCCTGCCAGTTGATCGCAGCGATGGACTCGGCAAAACGCTCGGCCGCCGGCCGCATCAGCTCGCAATGGGACGGCACGCTAACCGGCAACGGCAGCGCACGCTTGGCACCACGCGCCTTGCAACCCTCAATGGCGCGCTCGACGGCGGCCTTGGCACCGGCAATCACCACCTGGCCAGGGGAGTTGAAGTTGACAGCGCTGACCACTTCGCCCTGAGCGGCTTCGGCGCAGGCTTCGATCACCACCGCGTCGTCCAGACCCAGGATAGCGGCCATGCCGCCCTGCCCGGCCGGAACGGCGTCTTGCATCAGTTGACCACGACGCTCGACCAGCTTGACCGCTTCACCCAGGGTCAGGCTACCCGCCGCGACCAGAGCGCTGTATTCGCCCAAGCTATGACCTGCAACAAACGCTGGACGTGCGCCGCCCTCTGCCAGCCACAAGCGCCACAGGGCAACCGAGGCAGTCAGGATCGCCGGTTGGGTTTTATCAGTTTGATTGAGTTGCTCTTCCGGCCCCTGCTGGGTCAGTGCCCAGAGGTCGTAACCCAAGGCATCGGAAGCTTCCTTGAAAGTATCCAGGATCAGCGGGTATTGCGCGCCCAGCTCGGCCAACATGCCGAGGGACTGCGAGCCCTGCCCTGGAAAGACGAATGCGAGGGATGTAGACATGTAACAAGCCCCTAATGATCTGGTCGTCGGAAATGGGCGCCCCTACGGTGGGAGCGCACGAAACTGACAGATTGGATGGTCAATTGAACTGGCCGGTCACATTTAAGCATTCCTGGGCCAATTCGCCTAAGGCAACAGGTCCTCGAGACGGCCATGCAGGCGTTGGGGCAGGTTTTCCTGGAGCTCGATCACCGCGCGGGCAATCGCACTCTGAAAACCTTCCACGCCCGCCGAACCGTGACTTTTCACCACAATGCCCTGCAAGCCTAGAAAACTCGCCCCGTTATGCCGCGCCGGCGCCAGATCAGCCTGCAGACGACGCATCAATGGCAGCGCCAGAGCACCTACCAGACGCGAGACCAGGCTCTGCCTGAACAACGACTCGATGCGCGTGGCAATCATGGTCGCCAGGCCTTCGCTGGATTTAAGCAGGATATTGCCCACAAAGCCGTCGCACACCACCACGTCCGCTTCGCCACGATACAAACCGTCACCTTCGACGAAGCCGATGTAATTCAAGCCTCGCGCGCCTTGCAACAACGTCGCGGCGAGCTTGACCTGCTGGTTGCCCTTGATGTCTTCGGTGCCGATGTTCAACAGCGCCACGCGCGGGCGGGCCACGCCCAAGGCTTGCGCCGCCACCGAGCCCATCACAGCGAACTGGAACAGGTGCTCGGCACTGCAATCCACGTTCGCCCCGAGGTCTAGCAACTGGCAATAGCCTGTCTGCGTGGGAATCGCCGCCACCATGGCCGGCCGGTCGATTCCGGGCAAAGTCTTGAGCACATGCCGCGACAACGCCATCAAGGCCCCGGTATTGCCGGCGCTGACACAGGCTTGCACCTTGCCGTCGCGCAACAGTTCCAGGGCCACCCGCATCGAAGAGTCAGGTTTACCGCGCAGGGCCGCCGCCGGCTTTTCATCCATCGTGATGGTTTCGCTGGCCGGCACAATGCTCAGGCGCGCGCGATCCACCGCCGGATGGCTGGCAATCAGTTCTTCAAGAAGGGAGGGTTGACCGACAAGGGTCAGGTGCAGCGAGGGTGTTGCAGACAGGCTGGCAACGCAGGCCTGAACAATGCTGCGGGGACCGAAGTCCCCGCCCATTGCGTCAATCGCGATGACGAGAGCAGACAAGTGATTACTCGTCAGCGCCCTTGTCGATCACTTTACGACCACGGTATACGCCTTCTGGCGATACGTGGTGACGCAGGTGAACTTCACCAGTGGTCTTTTCCACGGACAGAGTGCTTGCCTCGAGAGCGTCGTGCGAACGGCGCATGTCACGGGCGGAGCGGGATTTTTTGTTCTGCTGAACAGCCATAATTGATTAACTCCTAAACGTTTGGGTCACGCTTTAACTGCGCCAATACACTGAACGGGTTGGACCGCGTTACCTCGTCCTCGCTCGGTTCGGGCTCGTCATCGAGGCCCGCCGGCTGCTGGCATTCTTCCGGATGATGAGCAGGCACAATGGGCAAGGCGAGCAGAAGCTCCTCCTCGATCAGTGCATGCAGATCCAAAGGATCTTCGCCCAGTTCCAGCACGTCATAACCTTTCGGCAACGACTGGGTATTCGCACCCTCCTTCACCACGGCGTAACTGCATTCGCTGTGGATCGGCAGGGTGACCAGCTCAAGACAACGCTGGCAAACCATTTTGACTTCGGTGTCGATAAAGCTGTGAATTACCACAGATTTACGTTCATCTCGTTCAAAAACGAATTTGGCCTGCACCGTACCGACAGTGTCGGAAAGCGGGTCGCAGAGTCTCTCCAAATCGGCCAGCAGCACTTCACCTTGAAGGGAGGTGCCACGATCAGCCAATTTGCGCGGGTCAACGTGAGGTGGAATCGGGTCATTCAACATAGGCGCAGCATTATAGGGATGCCCCCGGCCATGTCAAAGGAAATTCGGCCCTGTGCGTCAGCCGGTCACACGCTAGAATCCCGGCCTGCCCTGAGGAGACGCCCATGCTGCCTTTATTACTCGCATCCAGCTCGGTTTACCGCCGGCAATTGTTGAACCGCCTGCACCTACCGTTCATCTGCAGCTCTCCGGATATCGATGAAAGCCATCGTCCAAATGAGCTGGCGGTGGAGCTGGTCAAACGCCTGGCCGAGGAGAAGGCCCGAGCGTTGGCCGCCAGCCATCCCGGGCATTTGATTATCGGCTCGGACCAGGTGGCCGCGCTCGACGGCCGGGTCATCGGCAAGCCGCATACATTCGAGAACGCCCGCGAGCAGTTGCTGGCGGCAAGCGGCAAGCGTGTCAGCTTTCTTACCGGCCTGGCATTGCTCAACAGCGAAACCGGGCGCTGCCAAGTCGACTGCGTGCCTTTTACCGTGCATATGCGCGAGCTGGACATTGAGCGCATCGAGCGCTACCTGCGCATCGAGCAACCATTTGACTGCGCGGGCAGCTTCAAAGCTGAAGGCTTGGGCGTGAGCCTGTTCCAGAGCACCGAAGGGCCAGATGCCACCAGCCTCGTCGGCTTACCCCTGATTCGACTGGTGGACATGCTGCTCAGCGAAGGCGTGCAGGTCCCTTAAGAACACCGCAAAACCCATTGTGAGAGGGCGCTTGCTCCTGACAGTATTGGATCAGCCAATCTGTCTGTAGCACCCCAGCAATCGGGGGCAAGCCCCTCCCACATTTTGGCTATGTCAGCCTGACTATCTCAACGCAACGTCGGACCTTGGAAGCCCATATAGAGCGCCAGTTTTTCAGCCACGCTGGCGCCGAGCTTCTTGGAAAACCGATCGAATGGCGATTCCTCAACAGTGAAGTCCACCAGTTCTTTCTCGCCAATCACATCCCGCGCCACCGAACTGGCACTGCCCAAGCCGTCGATCAAGCCCAACGGCAACGCCTGCTCTCCGGACCAGACCAGGCCGGAAAACAACTCAGGGTGCTCCTTGTCCTTCAGACGATCGCCTCGGCCCTGCTTGACGCTGGCAATGAACTGGCGATGAGTGGTATCAAGCACGCTCTGCCAGAACTGCGTTTCATCGGGCTTCTGCGGCTGAAACGGGTCAAGAAACGCTTTGTGCTCACCCGAGGTGTAGGTACGACGCTCCACACCAAGCTTTTCCATGGTACCGACAAAACCGTAACCGGCCGCCGTCACGCCTATGGAGCCCACCAGACTGGCCTTGTCGGCGTAAATCTGGTCGGCCGCGCTGGCAATGTAATAAGCACCGGAGGCGCCAAGATCAGAGATCACCGCGTACAGCTTGATATCCGGATGCAGAGCGCGCAGACGACGAATCTCGTCATACACATAGCCCGATTGCACAGGACTGCCGCCCGGGCTGTTGATGCGCAGGATCACGCCCTTGACCTTGGTGTCTTCGAACGCGGCGCGCAGACTGCTGACAATATTGTCGGCACTGGCCGGTTCTTTATCGGCAATCACCCCGCGCACTTCGATCAGCGCGGTGTAGTTGGCGCTGCGGGTCGCGCTTTTCTCCATATCCATTAATGGACTGAACAGCGCCAGCATGATCAACAAGTAAGTGAAGGTCAGCAGCTTGAAGAAAATCCCCCAGCGCCGCGAGCGACGCTGCTCCTGCACACTGGCCAGCAGGGTTTTCTCCAGCAGTTTCCAGCTTTTGTCGTCGCTGCTTTCAGCCTTTTCGGGCGCTTTCCACTCGTCACTCATGCCATAAACCCCAGCAAAGACTTATTGAGCCCGATTGAGCCAGGCGTGCAATTCAGAAAAATGATCGATCGTGACCCTGGGCTCGTACTGCTGCAACGCCTCGGGCGACTGCGCGCCGTAACTGACGGCCACACTGTCCATACCCGCATTGCGCGCCATCATCAGGTCAAAGGACGCATCCCCCACCATCAACGCCTCACGCGGGGAAACGGCGCAATGGGCCAGAATCTCCTCCAACATCAGAGGGTGAGGCTTGCTGGCGGTTTCATCGGCTGCGCGGGTGATATCGAAATAATCTTCAAAACCGTGAGCTTTGAGTACCCGATCCAAACCGCGACGGGCCTTGCCGGTGGCGACAGCCAAGTGGTAGCCGTCGGCACGGAACGCCTCCAGGGATTGGCGCACACCCTCGAACAGAGGCGAAGGTTCGGCCTCCAGCGCAATGTAGTGATCGGCGTAGTGCTCACGGAATGCGAGCAACTCTTGATCGGCGATCTGCGGATACAAGGTACGAATCGCCTCAGGCAAGCCCAGGCCGATGATGCCTTTGACCGCCAGGTCGCTGCACAGCTCGAACCCCGAGCGGGTCGAGGCCATGTGCATCGATTCGACGATGCGACCAATGGAGTTGGCCAGGGTCCCGTCCCAATCGAAAATCAGCAGTTTGTAGTCACGGTGCGACACTCAAACGCTCCACGGTCTTGGCCCACATCTCATCAACCGGCGCCTGCAGCTTGAGCTCACCGCCATCGGGCAACGGCACGGTCAGCATATAGGCGTGAAGGAACAGGCGTTTACCGCCCAGATCGCGAATTTCCTTGGAAAAATCTTCATCGCCATACTTGGTGTCACCGGCAATGCAGTGACCAGCGTGCAGGGTGTGCACGCGGATCTGGTGGGTACGCCCGGTAACAGGTTTGGCCTCCACCAGCGTGGCGAAGTCGCCGAAGCGGCGCAGCACCTTGAAAAGAGTCAGCGCCTCTTTGCCCTCCTCGTCCACCTCCACCATGCGCTCGCCAGAGCGCAAGTTGCTCTTCTGCAACGGCGCTCTAACGCTCTTGATCGAACTGGCCCAGTGGCCCCGCACCAGCGCCATGTAGCGCTTATCCACGCCATCGCCGCGCAGAGCGGTATGCAGATGACGCAGCATGCTGCGTTTTTTGGCAATCATCAGCAGGCCAGAGGTGTCGCGATCCAGACGGTGCACCAGTTCCAACTCCTTGGCATCCGGGCGCAACTGACGAAAGGCTTCGATCACGCCGAAATTCAGGCCGCTGCCGCCGTGCACCGCAATGCCGCAGGGCTTGTTGATCACGATCAGCTTGTTGTCTTCGAAGACGATCGATGCTTCCAGACGCTGAAGCAGGCCTTGTGCCAGCGGCACAGGCTCGTCGCGCTCAGGCACGCGAACCGGCGGCACACGGACGATATCGCCCGCCTGCAATTTATACTCGGGCTTGATCCGCCCCTTGTTCACGCGCACTTCGCCTTTACGCAAGATGCGGTAAATCAAGGTCTTGGGCACGCCTTTGAGCCTGGCCAGGAGAAAATTGTCGATGCGTTGGCCGGCATATTCCGGCGAGACCTCAAGCAGCTGAACGCTGGGGGTCGGGGGGGCGGTAGTCGTCATGGCGGCGATGATAACAATTTTTTATGGAATTGAAGCACTTAATCATTACTGCTATAGTCGCGAACGCCGCCAAAAGCGGCCTGGCCAGAGGACTTGCGGCAAACTGCCGGCCCTGACCATCGCAATTCATCAGGACGCGAGGCCGTCCTACGGGGCGTTTGCCACCCTGGAAAGCTCAAAATTGTAACAAGCGCAGGTGACATGAGGCCTGAAGCGAGTGCCAAAAGCAGAGTGAATACTCGCGTTTGGCGCCGATATTTACGGCCAGTTCACAAAGTGCAGTCAGTTTTGAGCCAGACCATGGCGAATGCTTCGGAAACAACGCCTGTTAAGAGCTGAGTGAGAGCGCAGTCGTTTTCATTCAGGCCTGTTTAGCCATGAGCGTGGACTCCCCGTTGGAGAACACGGTAAATGCCAACCCGCTGCGGATTCTGCGCGCGGCAGCACCCGAATTATCAGGGATACGTGTAGGGTGGAGATGCACAACCGTCGGACCGTGTAGCACTAGGCTTATATTTAGACGCTTCATCTCGTCCACAGTCGCCGGTTGATTCCTCCTCCTGACCTTAGCTTTTGTTGAAGCGGTGCCTTTGTCACCGCCGCTAACAAGCAGGACGCGTCCGTCGCGACTCCCGCCCAATTGGCAGGTTTTGCTGGACACTGGAGTGGCCAACCACTCTTGACGCACCTGACACCGACCGTGAGAAGTCGTGTGTGCCGAACGCCGTTTCCGGCAGCCCGGAAACCGACGGTACAACATGAAAAGAATGCTGATTAACGCAACTCAACCCGAAGAGTTGCGTGTTGCACTGGTAGATGGCCAACGCCTCTACGACCTGGACATCGAATCCGGTGCACGCGAGCAAAAAAAGGCCAACATCTATAAAGGCCGTATTACTCGCATCGAACCAAGCCTTGAGGCTGCCTTTGTCGATTTCGGCTCCGAGCGCCACGGCTTCCTGCCCCTCAAAGAAATCTCCCGCGAATACTTCAAGAAAGCCCCCGAAGGCCGCGTGAACATCAAGGACGTCCTGAGCGAAGGCCAGGAAGTCATCGTTCAGGTGGAAAAAGAAGAACGTGGCAACAAGGGCGCCGCCCTGACCACCTTCATCAGCCTGGCCGGCCGCTACTTGGTCCTGATGCCGAACAACCCGCGTGCCGGTGGCATCTCCCGCCGCATCGAAGGCGAAGAGCGCAACGAGCTGCGTGAAGCGCTCAACGGCCTGATCGCCCCGGCCGACATGGGCCTGATCGTGCGCACTGCCGGCCTGGGTCGCAGCAGCGAAGAGATGCAGTGGGACCTCGATTACCTGCTGCAACTGTGGACTGCCATCAAGGAAGCCTCGCTGGATCGTTCCGCGCCGTTCCTGATCTACCAGGAAAGCAACGTAATCATCCGCGCCATCCGCGACTACCTGCGCCAGGACATCGGCGAAGTGCTGATCGACAGCGTCGAAGCCCAGGACGAAGCCCTGACCTTCATCCGCCAGGTGATGCCGCAGTACGCCAGCAAGATCAAGCTGTACGAAGACAGCGTCCCACTGTTCAACCGTTTCCAGATCGAAAGCCAGATCGAGACCGCTTTCCAGCGCGTGGTCGAACTGCCTTCCGGCGGCTCCATCGTGATCGACCCGACCGAAGCCCTGGTGTCCATCGACATCAACTCGGCGCGCGCCACGAAAGGTAGCGACATCGAAGAAACCGCCCTGCAGACCAACCTGGAAGCGGCCGAAGAAATTGCCCGCCAGCTGCGCCTGCGCGACATCGGCGGCCTGATCGTGATCGACTTTATCGACATGACCCCGGCCAAGAACCAGCGCGCCGTGGAAGAAAAAGTCCGCGAATGCCTGGAAGCCGACCGTGCCCGCGTGCAAGTGGGCCGCATCTCGCGCTTCGGCCTGCTGGAAATGTCCCGTCAGCGCCTGCGTCCTTCCCTGGGCGAGAGCAGCGGCATCGTCTGCCCGCGCTGCAACGGCACCGGCATCATCCGTGACGTTGAATCGCTGTCCTTGGCTATCCTGCGTCTGATCGAAGAAGAAGCCCTGAAGGACCGTACCGCCGAAGTCCGCGCCCAGGTGCCGATCCCGGTGGCCGCGTTCCTGCTCAACGAAAAACGCAACTCGATCACCAAGATCGAACTGCGTACCCGCGCTCGTATCGTGATCCTGCCGAACGACCATCTCGAAACGCCGCACTTCGAAGTGCAGCGCCTGCGTGATGACAGCCCGGAAGCCCACAGTGGTCAGTCCAGCTACGAAATCGCTGCAGCCGCTGCCGAGGTGGAAGAAGTCCAGCCAGCCGCCGCAACCCGCACCCTGGTCCGCCAGGAAGCTGCCGTGAAGACCGCTCCAGCCCGTGCCAACGCACCGGTTCCGGTTGAAGCCGCTGCACCGGTTGCCGCGCCGGCCGCGATGCCTGAACCAAGCCTGTTCAAAGGCCTGGTGAAATCCCTGGTCAGCCTGTTCGCCACCAAGGAAGAGCCTGTCGCACCGGTCGTGGTCGAAAAACCTGCCGCCGAGCGCCCAGCGCGCAACGAAGAGCGTCGCAACGGTCGCCAGCAAAGCCGTAACCGCAACGGTCGTCGTGACGAAGAGCGCAAGCCGCGCGAAGAGCGTGCATCGCGTGAAGAGCGTGCGCCGCGTGAAGAGCGTCAGCCTCGTGAAGCCCGCGAAGACACCCCGACCGTAGCCCGCGAAGAGCGTGCACCGCGTGAAGAGCGCGCGCCACGTACGCCGCGTGCCCCGCGTGAAGATCGCAAGCCTCGCGGTGAGCGTGAAGAGCGTGTGCGTGAACTGCGCGAGCCTCTGGATGCCGCCCCGGCCGTTGCCGCTGCTGCTGCCACCGAAGAACGCCCAGCCCGTGCGCCGCGCGAAGAGCGTGCGCCACGAGAAGAACGCCAGCCTCGTGCCCCGCGTGAAGAGCGTCAACCGCGCGCCGAGCAGGCCGCTGCCGCAAGCGAAGAGGAAGTGCTGACCGGCGAAGAGCAACTGCAGGACGACGGTCAGGACAACGCCGAAGGCGATCGTCCACGCCGCCGCTCCCGTGGCCAGCGTCGTCGCAGCAACCGTCGTGAGCGTCAGCGTGATGCCAACGGCAATGTGATCGAAGGCTCGGAAGAGACCGGCGAGAACGCCGAAGGCGCCAACAGCGAGCCGACCACTACCGAACTGGCTGCAGGTCTGGCCGTTACCGCAGCGGTTGCCAGCTCGGTTATCAGTGCCCCGGCTGAAGCCCAGGCTCATCAGCAGGCTGAGCGTGCTACCGCCGCTGTCGAGGACACCGTTGTCGCCGAAACGCCTGTGGTGCAGACCCCAGCAGTTGAAGCGCCGGTAGTAGAAGCAACGACTCCGATCGAAGCCCCCGTGGTACCAGAAGTAGAAGTCGCGCCGGTTCGCGACGCCCAGCCGGTGACCGACGTGGTTGCGGTTGAAGTGGCGCCAGTGGCTGAGCCTGAACCCGTGGTTGAAGCCGCTGCGCAAGCGCCGGCCGTAGAAGAAGCCGCCCCGGCAGTGCGCGAAGTTCGTGAAGAACAGACCGCCTTCCAGTGGACCGCCGAACCTGCCGCTCCAGTTGAAGCGCCTGCACCGGCGGCGGAAGAAGCCCCGGCACCGGTTGCCGAAGTGGTGGTTGCCGAGCCTGCACCCGTGGTTGAGGTCGCTCCGGTGGTTGAACCTGCGCCTGTGGTTGAAGCGCCCGTGGTTGTCGAAGTCGCCGCGCCGGTAGTTGAAGCCGCACCGGCCAGCGCCTTGACCGAAAACGGCCGTGCGCCGAACGACCCACGTGAAGTGCGTCGTCGTCGCAAGGAAGCCGAGGCGGCCGCCGCTGCGGCAGCGGCTGCACCGGCTGTGGTGGAAGCTGTCGAGGCGCCAGCCCCGGCTGCAGAAACCGTGACTGAGCACTCTGCTGTCGAAGAAGTGGCCGAGCGCAAGGTTCAGGAAGAAGAACACGAGCCTAAACCTCTCGTCTGATTCCAACCGCCACTAAAAAGCCCCGCCTGAGTGATCAGGCGGGGCTTTTTTATATCGGATCAGCGGTAATTCAGCCGCTCTGGTACATCCACATCCCATAACACGCCTGGGTCATTCACCGGCACCTCCCTGACAGCCGTCGGTGTAAACAAGAGCCTGGCACCTCGATCACCCGTTAACGCCTTCAACCCCGGCCCGAAGTCACGCCCAAACGCCACAGGGTGACCATAACGGCCATCCTGCACTGGCACGCGAATGCCCTGCTCCGGCAGCCCCTGAATCACTTGCTCGATGCTGGATGACTGGATAAAGGGCATATCCCCCAGTACCACCAACCAACCTTCGGCCTTAGCGCTGGCCGCTACCGCCGCCGCGATACTGTCGCCCATGCCTGCCGACGTCAGTTGCAAAACCTTACAGCCATGTGCCTCGGCCAACTGAATCACCTCGGCACGCTCCGGCGACGTCACCAGCCAGCGCTCTACCACGCACGTCGGCAAATTCACCAACACCTGTTCGATCACCGGCCGCGTCACCCCGTCCAGTCCCAGGCAAGGCGCCAGCAATTTATCCTGATCAGCTCCCGCCTCGGCGCGGAAACGACTGCCCTGCCCCGCCGCCAGCACAATCGCGGTGACGGTCACTCGGCCACCACCGGCAGCGGCTTTTTCTGCATCGGTGCTACGCCGTTTTTGATCGCGACAATTTCCGCCATCAGCGACAGTGCGATTTCCGACGGCGTATGACTGCCGATATGCAAGCCGATCGGCCCATGTAGCCGCGCGATCGCCTGCGCTGACAGTCCCAGCGCCGACAGGTTCTCACGGCGTTTCTGACTGTTGACCCGCGAGCCCAGCGCGCCAATGTAGAACGCCCGGGAATCCAACGCCGTCAGCAGCGCCATATCGTCCAGGCGCGGGTCATGGGTCAGGCAAACGATGGCCGTACGCTCGTCGGTCTGGATAGACAGAACCGCTTCATCGGGCATACCGGGCACGAAGCGCCCGTGTTGCGCCTCCCAACCATAGACGAACTCTTCGCGGGGGTCGCAGATAAGCACTTCGAAATCCAATAAGCGCGCCATTTGCGCCACGTACCGCGACAATTGCCCGGCGCCGATCAGCAGCAGACGCCAGCGCGGGCCATAAATGGCGCGCAAGCGTTCACCGTCGAAACTCAGCCCATCGGTCTTGGTGGCGCTGCTCAAGGTAACCTCGCCCGTGGCCAGGTTGAGTTCCCGCGCGACGATCTCATGGGCTTCGCAACGCGCCAGCAGGTCGGCGACCCATTGCCAGTCCAGCACCCGCTCTTCGGTCAGGCGCAAGGTGCCGCCGCAGGGCAGGCCAAAACGCGCGGCCTCGTCCTGGGTCACGCCGTAGGTCACTAACTGCACCGGCGGCCCGTCGTCCGCCAGGCGGCCGTCGTACAAGCGGGCTATCAGGTCATCTTCGATACAACCGCCAGACACCGAGCCGATGACAACACCATCGCCGCGCAGCGCCAACATGGCGCCCGGTGGACGCGGCGCGCTGCCCCAAGTCTGGACCACGCTGTACAACACCACTCGCTGCCCGGCACGACGCCACTCCAGCACACTGCGCAGCACATTCAGATCCACACTGTCCATCAAGCCTCCCGCGGGCAATATCGCGCTTACTGTAACCAAAAAATAACCCGGGTGCCGCGCGCCAGAAACGCAAACGCCCCGAACAAGTCGGGGCGTTTGCGCAGAGCTGGGGGCGTCAGTTCACGCCATCAGCGGCTTACTTGACCACCGGTGCAGGACCTTCGGCCACACCCAGGTCATCGAGTTCACGGGTTTCGGAAATACCGGTCCCGCCCGATGCCAGTTCGCTGTGCAGCTTGTCGGTATCCAACTCCTTGACCCACTTGGCCACAACGATGGTGGCAACGGCGTTACCCACCAGGTTGGTCAGCGCACGGGCTTCGGACATGAAACGGTCGATACCCAGAATCAGCGCCAGACCGGCAACTGGCAGGTGGCCAACCGCCGACAGGGTTGCAGCCAGTACGATGAAACCACTACCAGTCACGCCCGCAGCACCTTTGGAGGACAGCAGCAGCACCAGCAGCAGGGTGATCTGGTGGGTGATGTCCATATGGGTGTCCGTCGCCTGAGCGATAAACACGGCCGCCATGGTCAGGTAGATGGAGGTACCGTCGAGGTTGAAGGAGTAGCCGGTCGGGATCACCAGACCTACTACGGATTTCTTCGCCCCCAGGCGCTCCATCTTGATCAGCATGCGTGGCAGCGCGGATTCGGAGGAGGATGTACCCAGAACGATCAACAGCTCTTCACGAATGTAGCGGATCAATTTCAGCACGCTGAAACCGTGAGCGCGGCAGATGGCGCCCAGCACCACGACCACAAACAGCACGCAGGTGATGTAGAAGCAGATCATCAACTGGCCCAGTTGCACCAGGGAACCCACGCCGTAGGCACCGATGGTGAACGCCATGGCGCCCAGGGCACCGATCGGCGCCAGCTTCATGATCATGTTGATGATGTTGAACATCACGTGAGCGAAGCGATCGATAAAGTCCAGCACCGGCTTGCCGTAAGCGCCCAGGCGGTGCAGGGCAAAGCCGAAGATCACCGAGAACATCAGCACTTGCAGAATGTCGCCGTTGGCGAAGGCGCCGACGATGGTGTTCGGGATCACATTAAGAATAAAGCCGACAATGCTCTGGTCTTTACCGGCGGTGACGTAAGCAGCCACTTTGGACGCGTCCAGGGTCGACACGTCGATGTGCATGCCGGCGCCCGGTTGCACGACGTTGACGACGACCAGGCCGATCAGCAGGGCAATGGTGGAGACGATTTCGAAGTAGAGCAGCGCATAGCCACCGGTTTTGCCCACCGACTTCATGTTCTGCATGCCGGCGATGCCGCTGACAACGGTACAGAAGATGATCGGGGCGATGACCATTTTGATCAGTTTGATGAACCCGTCACCCAATGGCTTGAGGGCCACGCCGGTCTGCGGGTAGAAGTGACCGAGCAAAATACCGATAACGATTGCAACGATCACCTGGAAATACAGGGATTTGTAGAGTGGCTGACGAGTCGTCATTGCAAAATTCCTCAATCGTCCCGTGTGGCAAATATCCGCCATTGCCCACGACACTTGAATTGCGAACCCTCCTGCACTGGAGGGATTTGTTGTTTGCGAGGGCTGTGAGATAAGTCCTGCGCTGTCTTACCTATCGCAAACGTCGTGCCACTTTGTGCAGATCCGCTTTATGCCTTAAGACAGCGGGCCCGGCGCCTACAAGCGGCCCCTCCCAGTCGACGAGCACATGGCGGATTTCCGCCGTACCGACCGATAGCACCCTGCAATTTGGCGGATATCCGCCTTGTCGCTCCCACTCGGTGGTGGCTACCATCGGCCATTCTATGGACGAGGGCCCCCCATGCGCGAACGTACCATCGCCAGCCACTTTGCCCGCGCAGCCCTGGGCGGTGCGCGGCGGGTCGGTTATGACTATTCGGCCCTGCTGCAGCAGGTGGGCATTGCCCAGGAGCTGTTGAGCGAACCACGCGCACGCATCGCACCGGAACAATTTACCCGACTGTTGCAATTGCTCTGGCTGGCGCTGGACGACGAATACCTGGGGTTTGCTGAAGGCCCCAGCAAACGCGGCACCTTCGCCATGATGTGCCACGCGCTGATCCACTGCCGTACCTTGGAGAAGGCTCTGGAACGCGGCTTGTTGTTTTATAGCCTGTTCCCACAGGGGCCCCGCTGGCAGCTGACGCGTGAAGGGGAAATGGCGCACTTAAGCCTGGACCACACCCAACTCTGGGACCCGGACCACTTCCTCAGTGAATGCCTGCTGGTGATCTGGCATCGGCTGGGCAGTTGGCTGATCGGCCAGCGCATTCGACTGCACCAGGCCACCTTCGCCTACCCGAAACCGGCCCACGCCAGCGAATATGATCTGCTGTTCCCGTGCCCTCAGGTATTCGGTGCACCGAACAGCAGCCTGGTGTTTCCGGTGCGCTATTTGAGCCTGCCACTGCTGCAGGACGAGCGTACCCTCAAGCATTTCCTCGAACGCTCCCCCGCCGACCTGCTCTCACGGCCGGACGAAGGCGACAGCCTGAGCAGCCAGCTGCGCCGCCTGCTGAGCCGCGACCGCACGCCTTGGCCGGACCTTGAAGCGGTCGCCCAGCACCTGCACATCAGCCCGCAGACCCTGCGCCGACATCTGCGCGAAGAAGGCACCAGTTTCCAGGCACTCAAGGATGAACTGCGGCGAGACATCGCCATTTTTCACTTGGGACGGGCGGACTTGTCATTGCAGGACATTGCCGAACAGTTGGGTTTCTCCGAACCATCGGCGTTTCATCGGGCGTTCAAGAAGTGGACGGGGCTGACGCCGGGCGCCTATCGCGAGCAGGAGAGTTAGAGAGGGTGGTGTTGGTGCGTCTCATCGGGAGCAAGCTCCCTCCCCCATTTGTACGGGTTCACGCATGAAAAATGCGAACGAGCGATCCAGCCACAACTGATCACACGGCCGGAAAGTGAATCCTGAACGCCGCGCCGCCCAGGGGTGAATCGTCCAAGGTCAACCGCGCGCCGTAACTTTCGATGATGTCCTTGACCACCGCCAGGCCGATGCCCTGGCCCGGGTGCTGACGGTCCAGGCGCTCGCCACGTTGCAGGATGCGGGCACGTTGGTCCGGCGGCACACCGGGGCCGTCATCTTCGATGCACAACTCGGTGCCGTCCTCGCTTTCCACCAGGCTGACGCGCACCTGACTCAGGCACAGGCGGTAGGCGTTTTCCAGCAAGTTGCCAAGCAATTCAAGCAAGGCGCCCTTCTCGATGGGTACGTCACATTCATCCGGCAACTGGAAGGACACCGTCACTGCTTTGTCGCGGTACACCTTGCCCAGGGTATCGCAAAGGCTTTGCACTACCGGCTCCAGGCGCACCTGATGGCGCACCAGGCCGCTTTTACGCAGGCTGGCGCGTTGCAACTGGTAGCTGATCTGTTGGCTCATGCGCTCGATCTGTGTTTGCAGCACTCTGGCCTGGTCGCGGTCCGCAGGGCGTTGAGCCATGTCTTCGCTCACGCCCTGCAAGACCGCCAGCGGGGTTTTCAAGCTATGGGCCAGGTCGTCGAGGGAGTCGCGGTAACGCGCCCGCTGTTCGCGCTCGCTGTGCAACAAGCGGTTGAGCGAGCCCGTCAGGCGCAGCAGCTCGCGGGGGTGCTGCTCGGACAAACTCTCGCGGGTGCCGCCTTCAATCTGGTCCAGCTCCTGGCTCAGCCGCCGCAGCGCCTGCAAGCCCCAGGTCAGGCCCAGCCACAACAGAGTCAATAGCACCAGCAATGCCGCGCCGAAGCCCAGATAGAGGTTTTCGCGCAGGCCTTCGAGGGTCAGCTGGTATTCGCGCACCGGTTGCAGGGCCACAATGCTGAACGCCGCGCTCTTGCCACCGAGCAGCTTGACCTCGACGTCATACACGAAGAATTCCTGGCCGTTGTCTTCGCGAATCCGCGCAAACTCATTGCCGCGTCCGTCATAACGCGGTTTGTAGTTGATGTTTTCTTCGCGGGTCGCGCGCGAGCGCCATACCAAATGGCCTTCGCGGTCGTAGATGTAACCCAGCAGCCGACTGTCGGCGAGGTTGAAGCGCTCATCGGGCAATTGCGCAGGCATCAGCAAGTGGTTGTTTTCCACCCGCGCGGCGGAGATCAGCGTGGTGACGTCCGACGCCAGGCGCTGCTCAATGGAATCCTGCAACGCCAGGCTGAAGGCGCCTTGCATCGCCGGCAGCAAACCGAGCATAAACAGCACGGCCAGGGTGGCGGCCGCCAGCATCAAGCGCACACGTAGCGAGCGAATCAACGGCAGCGCTCATTGAACAGGTAGCCCAGGCCACGCACGGTGTCGATGGGCTTGAACCCGGCCGGGCCTTCCAATTTGCGGCGCAGGCGGCCGACCAGCACTTCGATGACATTCGGGTCGCGCTCGTCGTCGTCCGGGTACAACTGCTCCATCAAACGATCCTTGGCCACCACTTGCTGGTGATGGCGCATCAGGTATTCGAGAATGCGGTATTCGTAGGCGGTCAGCGCCAGGGGTTGCTCGTCGAGGGAGGCTTGCTTGCGGTTGATATCCAGCAGCAACGGCCCGGCGACGATGGTGGACTGGGTAAACCCGCTGGAGCGGCGCAACAAGGCATTCATCCGCGCTTCCAGCTCTTCGAACTGGAAGGGTTTGACCACGTAGTCGTCGGCGCCGGCGGCCAGGCCTTCGACCTTGTCCTGCCAGTTGCCGCGCGCGGTGAGGATCAGGATCGGGAACGTCTTGCCCTTGGCGCGCAACTGGCGAATCAAGTCCAGGCCGCCCATGCCGGGCAGGCCCAGGTCGATGATGGCCAGGTCGTGATTGAACTGGCCGGTCTGGTACAAGGCTTCCTCGGCGTTGGCCACAGCCTCGACCACATGGCCACTGTCGGTCAGGCGGGTAAACAGGTGATGGCGCAGCAGCGCCTCATCTTCCACCACCAGCAATTTCATAAGGCTCTCCAAAGCAAATCAACTGTCCGACTGGGTGACATCATAGCGGCCCTGCAGGTCTTGCGGGCGCAGTTTAATGCCATTGAATTGGCCGGTCAGGTGCGCATAACCGACGCGGTAGGCTGGCTGCGCGGCGGTGGCGCCCAAGGGCTGGCCCCAGGGCGAGGCCTGGCTGCTGACCTCTTCGAAGTTCACACGATGGATCAGGCTACTGGGCTTCCTGGTTTTCTCCCTGCCGAACTCGGCGAAAGCGCCCTCGGATGCCTGGGCGCCAGCGGTGGCACTCAGCAAGGTCAAGGCCAGCATCAGCTTTTTGATCGCAGTCATGGTGTTACCTCATACGCGTTTGGCTGTAGAACCAGACTACGCAAGCGCCCCTGAACTCCCCCTGAACAGGCTCTGAACCCAACCTGAACCGGCGCGGGCTATCCTGTGGCGCGGCAACTGGGCAAAATAGCGCCCATGAATCCTCTTCCCGCTTGCTGCACCCCACTTGACGCCCGCTGGCCGTTACCCGAACGCTTGCCGGGCACGGTATTCCTCAGCACCCGCTTCGATCCTGCGTCACTGGTAGCGGATGATTTCCAACGTTGCGCCGTGCCGCCGCCGGCCAGTATCCAGCGTTCGGTCGCCAAGCGTCAGGCCGAGTTCCTCGCCGGCCGCGTGTGCGCCCGCGACGCGCTGCATCAGCTCGGTCACCGCGACTGCATCCCGGCCATTGGCGAAGACCGCGCGCCGGTATGGCCGGCGTCTATCAGCGGCTCCATCACCCACAGCACCGGCCACGCCGCTGCGATTGTCGGGCACAAGGCGCAATGGCGCGGCCTGGGGATGGACTTGGAGAACCTGCTGAGCCTGGAGCGAGCACAACGCCTGGCCGCGGAAATCCTGACCGCCGATGAGTTGCAACGCATGGCCGCCCTGGCGCCAGAGCAGGTCGCCCTGCTGGTGACCCTGACGTTTTCCATCAAGGAGAGCCTGTTCAAGGCGCTCTATCCGATTGTGCAGAAGCGCTTTTACTTTGAGCACGCCGAGTTACTGGAATGGTCCGACACCGGCCAGGTGCGCCTGCGGTTGCTGACGGACCTGTCCCATGAGTGGTGCCAGGGCAAAGAGTTGCAGGGGCAGTTTGCGCTCGACGATGGTCAGCTCTTGAGCGTCGTCGCGGTATCCAATCAGCCCCATTGATCAATCTGCCGGTTTTTCTTGGCTCCGCGGCCAGCTCAGGCTGAAACACGCCCCGCCCAGGTTGTTGCTCTTACCGATCAACGCCCGCCCGCCGTGCCAATAAATGATGCGTCGCACGATAGACAGGCCCAGACCATGGCCTCCCGAGGCGCGGGTGCGGCTGTCGTCCAGGCGCAGAAACGGCGTGAAGATACGCTCCCAGGCACTTTCCGGCACGCCGGGGCCGTCATCCTCCACGTCGATGCGGCAACGTACCTGGCCCACTTGATAACTGATCAACACCTGCCCCTGGGCATGACGCATGGCATTGGACACCAGGTTCTGCAACGCGCGATGCAGATAGCGCGGCTCGGCATCGACCCAGGCGTCGTCCCAATGCGCAGACGACAGGCAAATGCCACGACTGACGGTGATCTGCGGGCGCAGTGGCGACAATTCGCCGATCACCTGATCGAGCAACGCATTGAGGTCCACCCGCTGGAAATTCAGCGCCGGCGAGCCTTGCTCCAGGCGTGCGTAGGTGAGCATTTCGTCCACCAGTCCATCCAGATCCTGGATATCGCTGTCCATACCGTCCAGGTACTTGCGTCGCGCTTCTGGCGTGGCGGCATCGCCCAGCATCTCCAGGCCAAAGCGCAGGCGCGCCACTGGCGTGCGCAGTTCATGGGACACCGCACGCACCAGTTCACGCTGGATCGCCAGCAATTGCTGCAAGTGCTCGGCCATGCCATTGAACGCCGCCGCCAGGCGCCCCACCGAGTCCGCGCCACGGGCCGGTACGCGCACTTGCAGATTGCCCTTGGCGATACGGGTAGCCGCCGCTTCCAGCCCTTTGAGCCGACGCTCCAACTGACGGACTAATAAATAGACGATTAAGCCGATCAGGGTCAGGCCGATCAACGCAATCAGGATCAGCCATTGCGCCGGGTACGGGTTCATTTGATACAACGGGCCGATTTCCAGCACCCACGGCGTGCCGACCATACCGGCGAACACGCGGATCGAATCGCCGCCCTTGCCCAGGGCCATCACCGTGTCGCCCTCGGACACGCGTCGACGCTGATCGTCGTCCATGTCGGCCTGGTCGAGGGTCATCAAATGCATGTCGAAGCCGAAACCCTTGGCCTCTTTGATATCCGCCAGCCGCTGCGGCTGCTCGGCCTCGGGATAGCGCACCAGCTCATCGGCCAGTAAATAAATAGTCGCGCGGGCCAATTGCTCGCTGATCTGCTGCACTTCGCCGGTCAGCACCAGTTGTTCCTGCTCACTGACCAGGCGCACCACCCGCGCCGCGTGGGGGCCGGTCTGTTCCACCAGAACCTGGCCGCGTTGCAGGCGCGTGCGCTGGCTGAGGTCCAGGCGGGCTTCGGCGAGGGTGCGCAACTCCAGAGGAATACCCAGCAGCCGCTCCCATACCGCCAGGGCGCGTTGGCGTTCGATGGTGCTCATGGGCTTCAGGTTGTCGCCCATCAACGCAAACGTGCCGTGGGCCAAGCGTTCACGATACTGACCACTGCGCACCTCATTAAGCAGGTGCAGCGCCAGCACGCCAAGCAACGCCACCAGGATCAGCGCGGCGCACATGCCGCCGTAGATACGCAGGAAGATCGAGTTCACAGCGGCATGTCAGCGGCGGCTTCGGGGACGAACAGGTAGCCTTTACTACGGATGGTCTTGATCAGGCGTGGGTGGATCGGGTCGTCGCCGATTTTCGGGCGAATCCGCGAGATGCGCACATCGATGGAGCGATCCTGGCCGTCATAGCCGACGCCACGCAGGGCAATGAAGATTTCTTCGCGGGACAGGATGCGCCCGGCGTTGGCCACCAGTAGCCACAGCAGGTCGAACTCAGCGCTGGTCAGCTCGATACCGGTGTCATGCAGCCAGGCTTCGCGCAGGGCGTTGTCCACCACCAGCGGGCCGAACTGCAGGCGCCGTTGCAGCTCCACCGTCGCCGGTTCTGCCGGCTCGCTGCGGCGCAACAGCGCTTGGATACGCGCCAACAACAAGCGCGGACGCACGGGTTTGCACACATAATCGTCGGCGCCCAGGTCGAGGCCGAGCACTTGGTCCATGTCGTCGGTGCGCGCGGTGAGCATCAGGATCACGCCGTCATAGCGTTCGCGCACTTTGCGGCAGATGCTCAGGCCGTCTTCGCCAGGCAGCATCAAGTCGAGGATCACCAGGTCCGGTTGCTCGTCGATGA
Organism: Pseudomonas rhodesiae; assembly: GCF_007858255.1. Lineage (GTDB taxonomy): Bacteria > Pseudomonadota > Gammaproteobacteria > Pseudomonadales > Pseudomonadaceae > Aquipseudomonas > Aquipseudomonas rhodesiae. The sequence continues at coordinate 37,919 of NZ_VFEU01000020.1, forward strand.
TGCGCTCGGCCGCCAGCGCTCCATTGCCTTCCACCGCAACCCTCAGACCGTTGCTTTGCAGGTAATCACGGGTCAACTCGGCCAATCGCTCATCGTCTTCGACGATCAGGATTTGCCAGGCGTCATGCTCCATCCGCTACCTCGGTTGTATTTATTGTTGGAGAAGCCCAAGGGGCCCGCGTCTATGCAAGATGCCAGGGTGATCGCCGAGCTCGTGCGCAGGCAAGCGCACTCCTACAGCTGTCATCTGGCCAGGGCAAACTACCGCCGATTGTAGCCATGGGCCAGCCTTCAAACACAAGCCAGGAAATCCATTCGGTGATCACCTTTTTTGTGGTAGGGTTCGCGCCCTCAAAAATCCAACCGGCGGTTTTTCTCCTGGAATATTCAGTGACAAACGGCTGAATCCAGCAGTACTGCGGCCTACACGGGCGTTCCACGTTTCATACACATTTTACCCACAGCGTTATCCACAGGTCTTGCGTTGCTAAGCCCTCCAAAACGCATTATCTTGTAGCTCGGCGCTAAAAAAACCCTACATGTAGGGTTTTAAGCGAAACCACCAAACACAGATCAGACAAGAAACTCAAGTCATTTCTTGCTCCCGTTTGGTTGAACCAAAGCATTTTTTGAAAGCCCAAACCGCGCACGCGGATGGCGACCGTTTTCAAGCTTCAACAGCGCAAAACGGTATGGGTGTTGCAGTGCTTGAATCCAGCAACTGTCACCTACCAGGAATACGGCCAAGGGCATTGAGCCCCGAACCGAAGACTTCGGCATGGAAGCGGCGCGAACAGCCCCCTTCCTACTGTCCCGAAGTTGTTATGCCAGGCCCAGGCCTGCTGTAAGTGCTTCAGGACGGAACGGTGGGCACCGTGATGGTGCCCAAATAAATATAGAATGTGGAGACACCCCCCCATGCAAACCGACACAACTCGCGAGAACCCGCAGGGCTCCGTGCCGCAGGCCGCCGATTCGACTATGGATCTGTCCGCCACTGCACCTGGCCAACTGCGCGTGATCAAGCGTAACGGCACTGTCGTTCCTTACACCGATGACAAAATCACCGTCGCCATCACCAAAGCGTTTCTTGCAGTTGAAGGCGGCACCGCTGCCGCCTCGTCGCGTATCCACGACACCGTTGCCCGCCTGACCGAACAAGTCACCGCGACCTTCAAGCGCCGCATGCCCTCGGGCGGCACCATCCACATCGAAGAAATCCAGGACCAGGTCGAACTGGCCCTGATGCGTGCCGGTGAACAGAAAGTCGCCCGCGACTACGTGATCTACCGCGATTCGCGCGCCAAGGAACGTGCCGTGCGCACTCCCGCCGAAGAAGCAGCGGTACAAGCGCACCCGTCGATCCGCATCACCCTGGCCGACGGCAGCTTTGCGCCGCTGGACCTCGGCCGCCTGAACACCATCATCACCGAGGCCTGCGAAGGCCTGGAAGAAGTCGACGGCGACCTGATCCAACGCGAAACCCTGAAGAACCTGTACGACGGCGTGGCCCTGACCGACGTCAACACCGCACTGGTGATGACTGCCCGCACCCTGGTTGAACGCGAGCCGAACTACTCGTTCGTAACCGCGCGCCTGCTGATGGACACCCTGCGTGCCGAAGGCCTGGGCTTCCTGAAAGTCGCCGAAAGCGCCACCCACCATGAAATGGCCGACCTGTACGCCAAGGCCCTGCCTGCGTACATCGCCAAGGGTATCGAATTCGAATTGCTGAACCCGGTCCTGGCCACTTTCGACCTGGAAAAGCTCGGCAAGGCCATCAACCACGAGCGTGACCAGCAGTTCACCTACCTGGGCCTGCAAACCCTGTACGACCGTTACTTCATCCACAAGGACGGTATCCGCTTCGAACTGCCGCAAGTGTTCTTCATGCGCGTGGCCATGGGCCTGGCGATCGAAGAGAAGCACAAAGAAGACCGCGCCATCGAGTTCTACAACTTGCTGTCGTCATTCGACTACATGTCCTCGACACCGACGCTGTTCAACGCCGGCACCCTGCGCCCACAGCTGTCCAGCTGCTACCTGACCACCGTGCCGGACGACCTGTCGGGCATCTACCATGCGATCCACGACAACGCCATGTTGTCCAAATTCGCCGGTGGCCTGGGCAACGACTGGACGCCAGTGCGTGCACTGGGTTCGTACATCAAGGGCACCAACGGCAAGTCCCAGGGCGTAGTTCCGTTCCTGAAAGTGGTGAACGACACCGCCGTCGCGGTTAACCAGGGTGGCAAGCGCAAAGGCGCTGTGTGTGCTTACCTGGAAACCTGGCACATGGACATCGAAGAGTTCATCGAGCTGCGCAAGAACACCGGTGACGACCGTCGTCGTACCCACGACATGAACACCGCCAACTGGATCCCTGACCTGTTCATGAAGCGCGTCTTCGATGACGGCAAGTGGACCCTGTTCTCGCCCTCCGAAGTACCGGACCTGCACGACCTGACCGGCAAGGCCTTCGAAGAGCGCTACGAGTACTACGAAGCCCTCACCGAGTACCCAGGCAAGGTCAAGCTGTTCAAGACCATCCAGGCCAAAGACCTGTGGCGCAAGATGCTGTCCATGCTGTTCGAAACCGGCCACCCATGGCTGACCTTCAAGGACCCGTGCAACCTGCGCAGCCCGCAGCAGCACGTGGGCGTGGTCCACAGCTCGAACCTGTGCACCGAGATCACCTTGAACACCAACAAGGACGAGATCGCCGTTTGCAACCTGGGTTCGATCAACCTGCCGAACCACATCGTCAACGGCAAGTTGGACACCGCCAAGCTGGAACGCACCGTCAACACCGCCGTACGCATGCTCGATAACGTGATCGACATCAACTACTACTCGGTGCCACAGGCGCAGAACTCCAACTTCAAGCACCGCCCAGTGGGCCTGGGGATCATGGGCTTCCAGGACGCGTTGTACCTGCAGCACATTCCTTACGGTTCGGACGCTGCGGTCGAGTTCGCCGACAAGTCCATGGAAGCGGTCAGCTACTACGCGATCCAGGCTTCCTGCGACCTGGCCGACGAGCGCGGCGCCTACGAGACGTTCCAGGGTTCGCTGTGGTCCAAGGGCATCCTGCCGCTGGACTCGCAACAGATCCTGATCGAAGCCCGTGGCCAGAAGTACATCGACGTTGACCTGAACGAAACCCTGGACTGGGCGCCGGTACGTGCCCGTGTGCAGAAAGGTATTCGTAACTCCAACATCATGGCCATCGCACCGACCGCTACCATCGCCAACATCACCGGCGTGTCGCAGTCGATCGAACCGACTTACCAGAACCTGTATGTGAAATCGAACCTGTCGGGCGAATTCACCGTGATCAACCCGTACCTGGTTCGCGACCTGAAAGCCCGCGGCCTCTGGGACTCGGTGATGATCAACGACCTGAAGTACTACGACGGTTCCGTGCAGCAGATCGAGCGCATCCCGCAAGAACTCAAAGAGCTCTACGCGACCGCGTTCGAAGTGGACACCAAGTGGATCGTTGACGCCGCCAGCCGTCGTCAGAAGTGGATCGACCAGGCGCAGTCCCTGAACCTGTACATCGCCGGCGCTTCGGGCAAGAAGCTGGACGTGACCTACCGCATGGCTTGGTACCGTGGCCTGAAAACCACCTATTACCTCCGCGCCCTGGCCGCAACCAGCACCGAGAAGTCGACCATCAACACCGGTAAGCTGAACGCCGTTTCCAGCGGCAACCACGGTGATGATTCGGTACTCGCCGCCCCGGCCGGCCCAGCGCCAGTGCCAAAGGCCTGTGCTATCGACGAGCCGGATTGCGAAGCTTGCCAATAAGCTGAGCGTGCCTCGGGCTTAACCGCCCAAGGTAAAAAAACCCCCGATAAGCCTGATGGCGTATCGGGGGTTTTTCTTTTATCTGACGAAATACCAAAGCGCTTTAGATCAGCACAGTCGCAGTGCCCGACTCAGGTGCTAAACCTCGCCGTCCCCATTTCTCAATACGGCCGTCGATCACCGCCATTGAATGCCCACCGTACTCCACCGTACCCACTTTGCTACTTTTCAAATCGGCATCGGTTGCCGGCCGGTAATGCCCTCTCAAGCCCAAGCGGTCCAGGCCTTCTCGCGCGTACTCTCCATCGTTGAGACTTTGCATCGCCGCCATGAAACTGCGTCCAGCCACGCCATCGTTATTTTCCTTCTGTGCACGTTTAGCGCTAACGGCGTACATGAAATTGGCATTAGTCAACATCTCGGGGTCATCCCCTCTAAAACGCGCGTGAAGTGCGGCTTGTTTAAGCTCGTCCTTGGATAAATGGACTTTGACCCCGTCTCTCATTTCCACGTCATAACCGTCACCGGCCTCTTTAACGCTTTTGAAAACATCCGTAGGTTTCTTGCCGAAATGCATCATGGCCGCCTTTATGGCTGAAACCGTAATGCAATTGCCGTTAGACCCTTGGTAGAAGCCACTCCAGATATTGCCAGCCCCTCTTCCCTTGTCGGGTTTAACGCCAGGATTACTGTTGTCCGGCTTATAGTCGTAGAAATTCGCGCCTTCGGTAATCGGCTTGTCGCTCATGGATTCCGAGGGGCCAAAATCCTGCGGATTAACTTGGCCGCCACCGCCGCCACCCCCACCGCCACCTCTGGGTGATGACGGTGCCGGGGGAGCCGGTGGTGTCACTTCATCAGGAAACCACTGTCCCAACAGCCGCTTGAGAAACTCAAGCCACTCGCCCCTCGCCTCTTCGATCAGCTTGTTCAAGATCTCCTTGAATTTTTCGTCACCCAGCTTTTCGCGCAACGCATTCAACTTGTCCCGCACGTCCTGAACCGTTTGCGACTTGTTGTCTTTTGTTGCATCAAATAGTTCGTTAAGCAGTGCCTTGACCGTTGAAGCCTCGCTGACCGGTTCCACGACATCCGAAGTCGACTGCCTGGCATCCACCCCGTAAAGCACACTCACGGCGCTGCGCCGCGACGCTCCCGCAATTGCCATCACCACCGCCCCTCTGTTCATTGCAGTGCCCCCCATGGGGTTCTGCTCACTTCAGTGGCGAGACTGGAACGGGCGTTCCTGCCAATGCGTAACAGCAATTAACTGCTGCCCTCCGATCACTTTTCTGCGCCCACAAAAAAGCCCCTCAAATGAGGGGCTTTTTACCGAGCGCGATGGGATCAGGTCATCTGAATGATGGTCTGCATAATGGTGCTCTGGGTCGAGATGGTCTTGGCGTTCGCCTGGTAGTTGCTCTGGGCCTTGATCAGGTCTACCAGTTCGTTGGTCAGGTTGACGTTGGAGTTCTCCAGCGAGTTGGCCACGATCGAACCCAAGGTACCGGATTGCGGAGTGTCGTAACCCGGTTGGCCCGAAGCAAAGGTCTCACGCCAGGAAGTGCCGCCCGAAGGCTGCAGCCCCTGTTCATTATTGAAGCTGGCCAGAGAGATTTGGCCGATGGCCTTGCTCTGCTGGTTGCTGAACGTGGCGAACAGTACCCCGTTGCCGTCAATTTTCAGGCCGGTGATCTGGCCAGTCGCATAACCATCAGTCACTGGCGGGTTACGGTAGGTGGCCGAGTTGTACTGAGTGATGTTGGCCATGTTAACGGCGATACCGCCCGGGTTGGCATCCGCACCGTTTGCCGTCCACACGCCATTGGTCACGGTGCCTGGCACCCACCCGGTGATGGTCAGCGTCGTGCTGGACACAGTGCCGGTGAGAATACCGGTGAGCTTGCCCGCGCCATCAAAGCTCAGGGTCGACGGTACAGGCGGCGTGGAAGGTGTGCCGGTAGGCGCCGAACCGTCCGGGTTGCGGCCGTCGATCAAAGTGTAGGCGTTCCACTTGTTGCCGTCGGTTTTCACCAGGTACTGCACCATCGGGTGCGCATTACCCTGGGCGTCATACAACGTGGTGCTGTACTGGGTGGTGAAGGTGCTGGTATCGCTCGGATTGAACGGCTTGAGCGTCTGGTCGATCACCGGCTCAGAGGAGTTCAGGTTACTGGTGGAGTCCACTTTGGTGGATGCTTTCGGCGGCAGATTCGACAGGTTCAGTTGCAAGTCGGTCAGGCCGCCCTTGATGATCTTGCCGTCTTCATCCGCTGCGTAACCCTGCAGACGCGAGGTGCCGGTGTTGTTGGTGATGTAGCCGTCCTTGTCGGCACGGAAAGCACCGGAACGGGTGTACTCCAGGGAGCCGTCGCTGCCCTTCTGCACGAAGAAGCCGCCGCCTTGGATAGCCATATCCAGGATACCGCCGCTGCCGTTGACGTCACCTTGGGTGAACTGCTGTGACACCGCCGCCAGGTTCACACCGTTACCGATGCTGTTCTGACCGGTGCCCAGCTTGGAGGCAGCGTAGATATCGGCGAATTCCGCACGAGAGGATTTGAAGCCAGTGGTCGCGACGTTGGCGATGTTGTTGCCCGTCACGTCCAGTTGTTTGTTGGCTGCATAGAGGCCGCTAAGGCCGATGTTAAAAGACATGTTTCTCTCCTTCTGCCGTATTTAGCCGGCTCTATGTACCGATAGTCTGAATTTGCGACAGCTTGACGCTGCCCATGCCGCCCGCCAGGTTCAGCAGCATTTCGCCGCCGGTCTTGCTCAGCGTCACGCTGGTCACCGTTGCTGGCAGCGAAGTCGCCAGGGCCACCGAGTCGCCCTTGTCGTTCTTGGTCGTGGCCGCGAAGGTATAAGTACCCGCTGCCGCCACCTCACCTTTGTCGTTCTTGCCGTCCCAGATAAAGTCGGACGTGCCGGCGCTTTGGGCGCCCATGTCGATGGTGCGGACCACGTTGCCGTCCTTGTCGGAGATCTTGATGGAGACGTTGCCCGTCGCCGCCGTCACCGCCACCGAACCGGTCATGCTTTTACTGGTATCGACCAGCGCCTTGTCGGTCTGGGTAATGATCGAGCGTCCCACCAGCGACGAAGCCTGCAGCGCCTGGGAGGAACTGAAGTTGCTGGAAATCGCATTCACCGAGTCATTCAGGGTATTGATGCCTTCCAGGCTACTGAACTGCGCCAGTTGAGCGACGAACGCACCGTTGTCCTGAGGCGACAGCGGGTTCTGGTTTTTCAGTTGGGTAACCAGCAACTGCAAGAATGCATCCTTGCCCAGCGACTGGCTGCCGGTCGCGGCCTTGGAAGCATCGGCTAAATTAGTGTTGTCCGACGCCGTCTTGACCTTCGAGTTGAAAAGGTCTTGAACCGCCGTGTTATTGGACGTATCGACAATGGCCATGGTTGGCGCCCCTTATCACTGACCCAGGGTCAGGACCTTCTGCATCATGGTTTTGGCGGTGTTCATCATTTCCGCGTTGGTCTGGAACGAGCGGCTGGCCGAAATCATGTCCGCCATTTCCTCGACCACATTGACGTTCGGGTAGTACACGTAGCCTTTTTCGTTCGCCGCCGGATGGTTGGGCTCGTAACGGGCTTCGAGGTTGCTTTGATCCTCGACTACGCCGAGTACCTGCACACCCTGGCCCGCGGCGTCCTGGTTCTGAAACAGCGAATCGCTGCCACCGCTCTGGCCGCCCTGGAACATGGTGGCGAACACCGGGTGACGGGCGCGGTAGGTTTGGTCAATGCTCGAAGACACGGTCTCGGCGTTGGCGATGTTACTGGCGACGGTGTTCAAGCGCGTGGTCTGCGCGCTCATGCCACTGCCGGCAATATTGAAAACACTGGACAGGGACATGGCTTACTCTCCACGCAGGGCTGACATCAGCCCTTTGAATTTACTGTTGAGCAGGGTAAAGCTGGCCTGGAAGTTCACCGAGTTCTCGGCATAGGCCGATTGCTCCAACTGCGCGTCGACGGTGTTTTGGTCGATGGACGGCTGCATCGGCGTGCGATAAAGCAGCGACTCGTCACCACTGCTCAGACCTTGTGCTTCGATATGACGGCTGTTGGTCATATTCAAGGCAAAGGTGCCGTTTTTGGTCTTGTCCTGCTGTGCAGCGAGCACGGCGGAGAAGTCCAGATCCCGAGCCTTGTAGTTCGGGGTATCGGCGTTGGCAATGTTGTTGGCCAGGACTTCGGCACGCTGGGCGCGGAAGCCCAAGGCTTGTTCGTGGATACCGAGCGCTTTGTCGAAGCTGATGCTCATGGCGGAGACCTTTAGGCTGACCTGCTGTTCGTTAACAGAGGTATAGCAAGGTGCATGCCAATTTTTTCAAGCCCCTTATATCAAGGACTTAAGCCGACATTGCCGGCGGCAATGCCAGAAAAGCGGCAAGCGGCTTCCGCTTGGCGCCAGTAAAGCGGCAATGGGGGATTGCCGCAAAACTAAAAGTGGGAGGAGGCTTGCCTCCGATAGCGGCGTATCAAGTCATGGACAGGTGACTGATCCAACGCTATCGGGGGGCAAGCCCCCTCCCACATTTTTGACTGCACAGGCCTTGTTTACTTGGCCTGGTAGATGATGCCCGGGCTGCACTGCACCATCTGGTAGTGATCCGGCAGGCCGTTGAGCGCCTCAGACGCACCGAGGAACAAGTAGCCGCCACGCTTGAGCGTGCCATGGATACGCAACAGGATGTCTTTCTTCACCTCGGCCGAAAAGTAGATCAGCACGTTGCGGCAGAACACCATGTCGAACTTGCCCAGGCTGGCGTAACTGTCGAGCAGGTTGAACGAGCGAAACTCCACTCGGCTCTTGATCGGCGCTTTCACCGCCCAGCGGCCCGCGCCTTTGGAGTCGAAGTAACGTTGCAAACGCTCCTGGGACAAACCGCGCCCCAGCGCCAGGGTGTCGTATTCGCCGGTCTTGCAGTTATTCAACATGGTCCCGGACAAGTCTGTGGCGACAATCTGCGCTCCAGCCTTCAACTGGCCCATGTTGGTTCGCTCGAACTCGTCGATAGCCATGGAAATCGAGTACGGCTCCTGCCCCGAAGAACAGGCCGCCGACCAGATGCGCAAGCGCTGTCCGGGACTGGCCTTGATGGCCTCCGGCAGCACCTTGCTTTTAAGCACTTCAAACGGATACGTATCGCGAAACCACAGGGTTTCGTTGGTGGTCATGGCATCGACCACCATCTCCTTGAGCCCACTGCGCGGCTGACTCTGGATCCGCTGAACCAACTCGCCCAGGGACTTGATGCCCTGCTGCTCCATCAGCTTGTTGAGACGGCTGGATACCAGGTACTGCTTGTTCTCACCGAGCAATATGCCACAGGCTTTTTCCAGGAAGACCCGGAACTGTTCAAAATCCAAATTACCTGTCGACACTGATACCGCCTCTAAAATCGTATGATCGCCAAGAATAAACCTTAGCCGTGATCTGCTGCTTTGATCCGGTCGACGACTCGGGATGCGAGGTCATCAGGACGGAATTTGGCCAGGAAATCATCCGCCCCGACCTTTTTGACCATGGCCTGGTTGAATACACCCGACAACGAAGTATGCAGCACGATATGCAATTTTTGCATACGCGGGTCGCTGCGTATCTCGGCTGTGAGAGTGTAGCCGTCCATTTCCGGCATCTCGATATCCGAGATCATCATCAGGAATTCTTCTTCCGGCTTCTTGCCCTCATCCACCAGTTTGCGCAGGTAATCCAGCGCCTGGCGGCCATCGTTGAGCGCTACCACTTCCACGCCGACAGTTTGCAGGCAACGGGTCACCTGCTTACGGGCCACGGAAGAGTCATCCACCGTCAGCACACGCAGGGACACCGCTTTGTGCGCCGTCTCGGCGTCTACCACGCCCACCGAAATCGTCTCAGAGGTAGGGGCCACTTCGGCGAGGATCTTCTCCACATCGATAATTTCCACCAACTGGTTATCGACCCGCGTCACCGCCGTAAGGTAGTGATCGCGGCCGGTGCCCTTGGGTGGTGGATGAATCTCTTCCCAGTTCATATTGACGATGCGCTCCACCGAGCGCACCAGGAAACCCTGGGTCTTGGTGTTGTACTCGGTGATGATCACGAACGGACTTTCACGGTCCTGAAGACCGGACGAGCCTGTCGCCAGAGCCAGATCAAGAATCGGGATGGTCGCACCGCGAATATTGGCAACGCCACATACCACTGGACTGGATTTGGGCATGATCGTCAGCTTGGGACATTGCAGCACTTCCCTCACTTTGAACACATTGATGCCATACAGCTGCCCGCCGTCGAGGCGAAAAAGCAACAACTCCAGGCGATTCTGCCCTACCAGCTGTGTGCGCTGGTTTACTGAATCCATTACACCTGCCATGCCCAGACTCCTACGCTAAAACCTTCGGGGGTACGACGCGCACCCGACACTAAACGGCACGAGCTTTGCTATTTGTTGGCTATGGATATGAAAACGACAGTTTCCCGACACCCCCGCCACCGCAGATTGCTCAGCGTCTCGATGGCATTGCTGGCTTTCTGCCTGGGCACCACGGCCCGCGCAGAGAACGTCACCTTGCCTGATCTCCTTATCGGCGTCACTCAAGGCTTTCTTGAGTTCACTGTAGAAGATTATCTGGCAACTACACAGACGCTGGGGCGTTATGAAATCCAAGTCAACCAGTTGGACCCTCGCTTGCGCATGCCTATGTGCGACAAGGAATTGACAGCCACCCTGGAAAGCCCCGCCCAGCCCATCGGCCGTGTGACGGTAAGGGTCCGATGCGACGGCGCTTCGCCCTGGACTGTGTTTGTGCCGGCGCAGGTCAAGCTGTTCCGTGATGTGGTGGTGGTCGCACGGCCGCTCAAACGCACCGCCATCATCGCGTTTGAGGATGTCGCCTTACGCGAGCGCGACATCAGCCAGATCAATCAGGGGTATTTGACAAGCCTCGACCAGGCCATCGGGCAGAAATTAACCCGACCAGTGGTCACCGATCAGGTCCTGACTCTTGTCCATCTGGAACAGGCCGAGGTGATTCGCAAGGGCGACCAGGTGGTGATCTCCGCCAGCAGCGGCGCCTTGAACGTGAAAATGCCCGGTGAAGCACTGTCCAATGGCGGTATGAGCGAGCAGATCCGGGTTAAAAACCTCAATTCAAACCGTGTAATCAAAGCGCGCGTGACCGCCCCAGGACAAGTCGAGGTGGCTTTATAGATCGCTGGTAGAGGACGCTGGGTTTTCCTACACTGTGCACGAGAAGTCCCGTGTGGAGATTTATTGTCATTCGCGCCTAAAGTTTATCCGGGTATGGCCGAAAACATGGCAAGCGTCCAAATACCCAGAGGTTTTTTATCATGGTCATTGATTTCAGTCGTTTAAATAACTCCCCGGCAACGTCTGGTACTGCACGCACCACGGGTGCCAAAGAAAGTGCGGAAACCAAGGCCCCAGTGCCTGCCAAGACGGAACAAACCAGCGCCAGCCAGAGCGGGGAATCGGTACACCTGAGCAATGAGGCTCAACAGTTGCAGAAGGTCACTGACTCGCTGCGCGATCAACCGGTTGTCAATAAAGCCCGCGTGGCCGAGTTGAAACAGGCAATCGCTGATGGCAGCTATAAAGTCGACAGCAACCGTGTAGCCAGCAAGCTGCTTAACTTCGAAGCCGAGCGCTAGGCAAAGGCCTGCGCCGGGCTTTTGGACGCTTAAAACCCAAGGCCAGCCATGCATCACGACGAAACCCTGCTTCAACTGATCATCGATGATCTAGCGCCGACGCAACAATTGCTCGAGCTGCTGAAAGAAGAATCCTTGGCCCTCTATGGCCGGGACATGCCACTGCTGGAGGAAATCCTCGCACGTAAGCAGTCGCTGATCGTCCTGCTGGAACAGCACGGCAAGAAACGCAGCCAGATCCTGATCAGCCTGGGCTTGCCCGCAGACCATGACGGCCTGGCCCAACTGGCCAGCCACTCTTCGGTCGGCGACCAACTGCTGAGTCAGAGCAAAGCACTCAATCAGTTGCTTACCCAATGCCAGGAAGCCAACCAACTCAATGGTCAGTCGATCCAGCTTCAGCAAGCTACGACGGCCAACCAGTTGCGTATACTCCACGGCGGCGAGCCACCGGCGTTGTATAACGCGCAAGGCTCTACCTCTCGCTTGGTCAAACCCAGCACCCGCAGCCAAGCCTGATACCGGTTTACCGCGCGCCCTATCCAAGGCGCGCTACATGCTGGCAAAATGCCGGTTCTTGCGTGTAGTCGTATTTGTCTGGAGATGGAAGAACCGTGTTCAACGCTCTTAATGCGGAAGATGCTCCGCAGCCCCCCAAGGTCCTCACCACGCCTCTGGAAATCGCCGGCAACTTGCGAATGCTGCAAGAAAGCCATGACCCGCTGATCATTACGTTTCACGAGCGCAGCCAGCGTTTCCAGAGTTATCTGGTGGATGTCGATCGGGACAGTAACACGCTGGTCATGGACGAAATGATCCCCCGCGACGGTGAGCGCTATCTTGAAAATGGCGAGCCGTTCCGCATCGAAGGTTTCCACGATGGCGTGCGCGTTGCGTGGGAAAGCAACGGTGGCATGACCATCAGCGAAAAGAATGGTCACCGCATCTACACCGGCAGCATGCCCAACGAAGTTGTCTATCACCAACGTCGGAATGCCTTTCGTGCCGCCCTGAAGCTGGCACAGTTGGTGAACATCGAGCTGGGTGGAGAAAAGCTCAAGGCGCCGATCAACGGCAAGCTGTTGGATATTTCCGCCACCGGCTGCAAATTGCGCTTCGAGGGAGACATCACTGAGCGCCTGCAACTGGGCCAGGTCTATGATCGATTTATCGCCGCCCTGCCCTTCGGCAGCATGACCACCTCGGTCGAACTGCGCTACCTGCACTTCGAAGAGAAGATCAACACCACCTTCGCCGGCGTACGCTTCCATAATATGAGCGGGCTGGTGCAGCGACAGGTCGAGCGTTTCGTTTACCAATTGCAGCGCGAAGCACGGCGTTTCGACAAAGACGACGACTTTTAAGCGCAACAGGTCGCAATAAAAAACGGGCAGACCCTCAGGGGTCTGCCCGTTTTTCGTTATTAGGGACGCGCCCCACTCAAGCCGTTGGGATGCTCGTCGGAGTCCGGCTGTTCGGCAGGTGCCTCGGCACTCGGCTCCTCGACCGGTGGTGGCTGCGGTGGCTGCGGCGGCTCGACTTCGGGCTCAGGGCTCGTTTGCATCTGATCCTGCACCACTTGCTCATCCACCCGCGGATCGAGCGCCGCGACCAGCGGCGAACTGGACATACTGTCGGGCATCGCGACGTGATGCAAAGGCGCGTCGTCCACCTGATGCAGATTGGTGACCGCCTTGGGCCTAATCCGCCACACCAGGATCAGCGCGCACAAGGTGAAAAACGCGTACAGCATCTGACTGCCGAACAACTTCATCACCACACCCGCCAACAAAGGCCCGACACTGGCGCCGACGCCATAGGTAACCAACAGCATGGCCGTCAAAGATACCCGGCGGTCACCTTCGACATGGTCGTTGGAAAACGCCACCGCCAGCGGGTACAGGCAAAACTGCACCAACGAGCACAGGAATCCGGCGATGAACAGTACCTCCAGCGGCACCTGAGTGAGAATCGCCAACGGCAATGACGCCACCGCCAGGCAAAGCGCGAAGCAACGAATCAGCAGCGCGCGATCATAACGATCCGACAGCCAGCCCAACGGCCACTGCACCACCAACCCGGCAAAGATGCAGCTACCCATGAACAAGCCGACCTGCTCGGTCGTCAACCCCTGCTGGGAGGCATACAGCGGCGCCAAACCGTAGAAGGAGCCGACGATCAGCCCCGCGCCCAACACAGTACTCAGCGACTGCGGCACGCGCTTGATAAAGAAGCGCGGCTCCATCGGAGCCGGCCGCAAAGGCGCCGGGTGAATGCGCCGAGTCATGGCAACCGGTACCAGACAGAGCGCAAAGCACAACGCGACCAGCATCAACAGTTCCAGGCCGAGCTGGGGATGCATTACCAGAATCAACTGACCCAGTACCAGGCCCAGATAAGAGGCGATCATATAGCCACTGAACACCACACCCCGCTGCTTGGCGTCAGCCTGTTCGTTGAGCCAGCTTTCAATGACCATGTACTGGCACATCATGCCCAGCCCCACGATCACCCGCAGCACGATCCAGGCTGGCAACCAATCGACCAGGCCATGGCCCAACACCGCCGCACCGACAATCCCGGCACAGGTGGCATAGGCGCGGATATGCCCCACTCGGGCAATCAGGCGGTGTCCAATCTTGCCGCCCAGCACCAGACCAAAATAGTTGGCGGCCATCAGCGCACCGACCCACAGGCTGTCAACGTTATCAGCCGCCAGGCGCAGAGCCAGGTAGGTGCTGAGCAAGCCAGAGCCGATCAGCATCATCAAGGAGGCGAAATAAAGGGCTCGAAAAGATTTCCAGATCTGTCGCATCGGCGTTCCGAGCGGCTCCTTGCAGTGAGAAACAGGGCTATCGGCATGATAGTCCTGGGTGGCCGGTTCCGGACAGGCGGTAAGGCAGTTTCCGGGGATAAATTTGTACAAAACAATTGGCTACAGCTCAGACGCAGCTCAGTGGCGCTCGAGATACACCGTTGTCACGAATACACGACAGTCCCTGCTGTGAACCTCGATTGCCGCCAAGGTTCGACCGGCTCTGGAAAAGTTCGAGCACGCACAAAAAAGCCCCGCCGGATATTCCGTACGGGGCTTTGAATATGGCGTCCCAGGGCCGGTTCGAACGGCCAACCTTCCCCTTAGGAGGGGGATGCTCTATCCAATTGAGCTACTGGGACTAATGACAGCCATCAAGCCATGGCGGCGATGGACGGCGTGCATGTTAACGGCGGAGGTGAGTTTTGTCATGTCGTCCTTAGGCTTTTTGCCCGTAAGCCGATCCTGACTACAGCGATTTCGGTTTCGCCCCGTAAACACAGGCACTTGGCCTAAGTCGTGCAAAATGCACTCCCGCAAACTGGTCGCGTTGCAAATTGCAACCTCAGAGGCAGTATAAACACCTCCAAACCATTGATTTTATTGAAATAATGGTTTGGCACGACACCTGCAATACTGTTCTTATACCCCACCACTCAGCCAGGCGGTAAACGGAGAACATGCCCATGAACAGCGCCCTTCTGTTAGCTCTCAATTCTGTCGCCCTGGCTGCACTGGTGATGTTTCACTTTCAATCGTCGAATGCGCAAGATCCGGCACAGATCAGCCAAAACGCTGTTCCACACCACCTGCAGCAACGCCCGCAGCTGGCGGTGATGACGCCAACCGCACAATCTCCCGTACGCCTGACCCAGGGCTCCCAGCCCGCCCCTGCAGCCGAACACTGGGTTTTCTGAGGACAACATGATGAGCAAATCTGCCTGGCTTCTCCTATGCCTGACCGCGGCAACGGGTCTCTATGGCCTGCGGACAGATGCGCCAGATGAGCAAACCACTGCGCTGATTGCCAGCGGCGTATCTGCCTGCTTATTCGTGCTCACCCTTTTCGTGGGCCGTCGCATCAAATTCGATCCAGTCCTACGCTGAAAGCTCCTCTTCCTCCATACCTTACGTCGCCGCAACCTAGCCAATCGGCCATTTGCCACTAGTCTTAAAGATAAGGGCAAAAGGCCACTTTGCTATAGGATGTGCGGCCTCAAACCCTGCCGTGACTGGGTTTTGGGATAGTTCCATCTGGGTAGCCCCTCAAGTGAATGTTTTCCAACCAGTCCGCAAAAATGCAAATCAGTGCTGGCATAAAGCCTCCAGGCAGTTCAATATTTGTCACAGAATTGACGCCAAGGAACTGGCAAATGTGAGGCATGATGCGGCCTCTTTGCAATTCGGGTTGAACTTTGGTCGTGAGTCTTGTCTTAACACTCATCTTGCGGCCAATTCCAGAAACCGCTCCCCTGAACTAACCGGTTAAATATATGCGCCCATTGAAACAGGCAATTTATTCCAGCCGTACGGCTGACAAGTTCGTCGTACGTCTGCCAGACGGAATGCGGGAACGCATTGCCGAGGTGGCTCGCAATCATCACCGCAGCATGAACTCCGAAATCATCGCGCGCCTGGAACAGAGCCTTATTCAGGAAGGTGCGCTGGGTGAAGAGTTGAGCATGCGCCTGGACAGTCCTGAGCTGTCGCTGCACGAACGCGAACTGCTGCAGCGTTTTCGTCAGCTCTCCCATCGCCAGCAAAATGCTCTCGTCTCGCTCATCGCGCACGACGTTGAGGCGGCCGCAGAAGCCGATTGATGTGCAACCGAAAGCCGAAGCCAGCCTAGTGCTGGCTTTTTTTTGCGTGGGATTTGTGAAAACAACCGCAAGAGCAAGTCTGCTCGCTCTTGCGGCGTAGCGGCCGGGCAGCCGCGCATCGAGTTGGCTTAGAGGAGAAAGATCGTCGCCAGGCCCAGGAAGATAAAGAAGCCGCCGCTGTCGGTCATGGCCGTGATCATCACGCTGGCGCCCATGGCAGGATCGCGCCCCAGGCGCGCCAAAGTCATAGGGATCAACACGCCCATCAGCGCCGCAAGCAGCAGATTAAGGGTCATGGCAGCAGTCATCACTACCCCCAGCGACCAACTGCCATACAGCAAGTAAGCCACGACGCCGATCACGCCACCCCATACCAGACCATTGATCAAGCCCACCGCCAATTCTTTGCGCAGCAATCGCGACGAGTTGGCAGTACTCACCTGATCCAGCGCCATCGCACGCACAATCATGGTAATCGTCTGGTTGCCTGAGTTGCCGCCGATGCCTGCCACAATTGGCATCAGCGCCGCCAACGCCACCAGCTTCTCGATGGAGCCTTCGAACAATCCGATCACGCGGGATGCGATAAACGCAGTAATCAGGTTGATTGCCAGCCACGCCCAGCGGTTATGCAGCGAACGCCAAACCGAGGCAAAAATATCTTCCTCTTCACGCAGACCCGCCATGTTGAGGACTTCGGTTTCACTCTCTTCACGGATCAGGTCGACGATTTCATCGATAGTCAGACGACCGATCAGCTTGCCGTTCTTATCGACCACGGGAGCCGAAATCAAGTCGTAACGCTCAAAGGCCTGAGCCGCTTCGTAAGCATCTTCGTCAGGATGAAAGCTCACCGTGTCGCTGGCCATCAAGTCGGCCACTTTTTTCTCAGGGTCGTTGACCAGCAGCCGCTTGATCGGCAGCACACCCTTGAGAATACCTTCGTAATCCACCACGAACAGCTTATCGGTGTGGCTTGGCAATTCTTTCAATCGACGTAGATAGCGCAGTACCACTTCCAGGCTGACGTCTTCACGGATGGTGACCATCTCGAAGTCCATCAGGGCGCCGACCTGATCCTCATCGTAGGACAACGCTGAGCGCACGCGCTCGCGCTGCTGACCGTCAAGGGCCTCCATCAGCTCGTGGACAACGTCACGCGGCAATTCGGGCGCCAGGTCGGCCAGTTCGTCGGCGTCCATCTCCTTGGCCGCCGCCAACAACTCGTGATCGTCCATGTCGGCGATCAGGGTTTCACGCACCGAGTCCGACACTTCGAGCAGGATGTCGCCATCACGGTCGGCCTTGACCAACTGCCACAGGGTCAGTCGATCATCGAGCGGGAGGGCTTCAAGTATGTAGGCAACGTCGGCGGAGTGCAGATCATCGAGCTTGCGTTGCAGCTCGACGAGGTTTTGCCGGTGCACCAGGTTTTCGACGCGGTCGTGGTGAGGACCTTCCTGGCGGTGCGTTAGGTCTTCGACCACACGCTGGCGCTGCAGCAGCTCGATAACTTGAGCAAGGCGATCCTGCAGGCTTTCTTGAGTTTTCTTTACTTCAACTTCGGTCATAGGCGAACTCCACTCCCAGCAGCGGGGCACGCCGGAAGGATCAATCAGTCAATTCATGATTGGTGAAACGGGGCACTGAGTAACTACTGGGTAAGTCCATGGAGGTATTCCACAAGCCCCGGCGGGGCTGACGGGCGCAATGATACACCTTGCGTCCGCTTTTAACGTTAAAAAACTGGAAAGAACAAGCGCTTGCGAGCCAAAGCTGAGTATTGGCCGCATCTATGAACTGCGACGACGCAGACGGAAAGGAAAACACATGGGCCGAGAGAAAAAAGATAAAACCCCAGACGGCAAAAAGCCCGCGCTAGGCGGGCTTTTTGTTTGTATGGTGCACTCGACAGGATTCGAACCTGTGACCGCTCGGTTCGTAGCCGAGTACTCTATCCAGCTGAGCTACGAGTGCAGATTGTGTTTTTTAGACCAGATCACAACTGGTTGAAGCCAAGCTACCTGCATCGCTGCAGCTAACTCTTAAATGGTGCACTCGACAGGATTCGAACCTGTGACCGCTCGGTTCGTAGCCGAGTACTCTATCCAGCTGAGCTACGAGTGCATTTGTTGCCGCGCATTATAGGCCGTTCAATCTCTATGTAAAGCGATTTTTTCGATTAATTTCAACAACTTACCGATAAATCCAGATTGCAACGTACTAAGCAAATAATGGCGGAGAACGGGGGATTCGAACCCCCGACACCCTTTTGAGGTGTACTCCCTTAGCAGGGGAGCGCCTTCGGCCACTCGGCCAGCTCTCCGCAACACGGGGCGTATATTAACCACGTTCATCCCCGTTTGCAAACATAAAAAACGATAAAAATTAAAGGCTTGGTTCTTCGTCCTTCTCTTTCTTGATCCGCAGGTAAATTTCCTCGCGGTGGACCGCTACCTCTTTCGGAGCGTTAACCCCGATACGCACTTGATTGCCTTTAACGCCGAGCACGGTCACGGTGATTTCTCCATCACCGATAATCAGGCTTTCTGCGCAACGACGAGTCAGAATCAGCATGCCTTTCTCCTCACGCATTTCAGTTCAGGAACAACAGTCTGCAAAAAAAAGGCCTTCGACCTACAACCCGAAAGCCATAGCCCTACCCGCCTAAGTATTGTCGAGCGCGCGCAAAAGAACAGGTCCTACACACGCAGCCCACAAAAAAATGAAAGGCGCGGTAAACCGCGCCTTTCTGGCATTACGTCACTCGCCCTGTCGGGCCGGAGCGTCCAGCTCAAAAGCGGTATGCAGCGCGCGTACAGCCAGTTCCAGGTACTTCTCTTCGATCACCACCGAGACTTTGATTTCAGAGGTGGAGATCATCTGGATGTTGATGCTTTCCTTGGCCAGGGCTTCGAACATGCGGCTGGCAACACCGGCGTGGGAACGCATGCCCACGCCCACGATGGAGACCTTGGCAATCTTGGTGTCACCCACCACTTCACGGGCGCCGATTTCTTTTGCAGTGTTCTGCAGAATACGCTCAGCCGCATCGTATTCGTTGCGGTGCACGGTGAAGGTGAAATCGGTAGTGTTATCGTGCGAAACGTTCTGCACGATCATGTCGACTTCAATGTTTGCGCCACTGATAGGGCCCAGGATCTTGAACGCCACGCCCGGGGTGTCTGGCACGCCACGGATCGTCAGCTTGGCTTCATCGCGGTTGAAAGCGATGCCGGAAATGATCGGCTGTTCCATGGATTCCTCTTCATCAATAGTAATGAGGGTGCCCGGCCCCTCTTTGAAGCTGTGCAATACGCGCAGCGGAACGTTGTACTTGCCGGCGAACTCCACCGCGCGGATTTGCAACACCTTGGAACCGAGACTGGCCATTTCCAGCATCTCTTCAAAGGTGATCTTGTCCAGGCGCTGCGCGACGGACACCACACGCGGGTCCGTGGTGTAGACGCCATCCACATCGGTGTAGATCTGGCATTCATCAGCCTTGAGAGCTGCCGCCAGCGCCACACCCGTGGTGTCCGAACCGCCACGGCCAAGGGTGGTGATGTTGCCCTGCTCGTCCACACCCTGGAAGCCCGCTACAACTACCACACGCCCGGCTTTCAGATCAGCGCGAATTTTCTGATCGTCGATCTGCAGGATACGCGCCTTGGTATGAGCGCTGTCGGTGAGGATGCGCACTTGGCTGCCTGTGTAGGACACAGCCAGCACGCCGCGTTTGTTCAGGGCCATGGCCAGCAGGGCAATGGTCACCTGTTCGCCGGTGGACACGATTACATCCAGCTCGCGCGGCAACGGTTGCTGGTCGCCACTGATTGCCTTGGCCAGATCGATCAGGCGATTGGTCTCGCCGCTCATGGCCGACAGCACCACCACCAGGTCGTCGCCAGCGTCGCGGAATTTCTTAACTTTGTCGGCCACCTGCTCGATTCTTTCGACAGAGCCGACCGAGGTGCCTCCAAATTTCTGTACGATCAAAGCCATTTCCAGCCGCCTCAGCCCGTAAAGGGGCGCCTAAATATCCAATCAACCAGCACTGATCAGGCCCGCGACTAGACCACGGGCCGATAAACAATGCCTTAAATGCCAGCCTCGACAAACGGCACGGTCAGGGCCAGGGCCGCATCCAGGGCACCGGCGTCTACACCACCGCCTTGCGCCATGTCCGGACGACCACCACCCTTCCCGCCCACTGCCGCAGCAGCTTGCTTCATCAAATCACCGGCTTTGAGTTGGCCAGTCAGGTCTTTGGTTACACCGGCAACCAGTACGACCTTTTCCTCATGGACACCGCCGAGCAGGATCACTGCGCGGCCGAGCTTGTTTTTCAACTGATCGACCAGGGCCAACAACGCCTTGCCGTCCTGACCGTCCAGGCGTGCGGCCAGGACTTTCACGTCCTTGACGTCAACGGCCGAGGCCGACAGATCGTCGCCCGCTGCGCTGGCAGCCTTGGCTTGCAACTGTTCCAGCTGTTTCTCCAGGGCACGGTTGCGCTCCAGGACAGCGGACAGCTTGTCGATCAGGTTGTCGCGGCTGCCCTTGACCAGGCTGGCCGCTTCCTTGAGTTGTTCTTCCGCCGCGTTCAGGTATGCCAGGGCCGCAGCGCCGGTCACCGCTTCGATACGACGCACACCGGACGCCACGCCACCTTCGCTGATGATCTTGAGCAAGGCAATGTCGCCGGTACGGTTGGCGTGGATACCGCCACATAGTTCCACCGAGAAATCGCCGCCCATGCTCAGCACGCGCACGCTGTCGCCGTACTTCTCGCCGAACAATGCCATGGCGCCCTTGGCCTTGGCCGTCTCGATATCGGTCTCGACGGTTTCCACCGGGGTGTTCTTGCGGATCTCAGCGTTGACGATGTCTTCCAGCGCCTTGATCTGCTCTGGCTTGATCGCTTCGAAGTGGCTGAAGTCGAAACGCAGGCGCTGACTGTCGACCAACGAACCTTTCTGCTGAACGTGTTCGCCCAGCACCCGGCGCAGGGCGGCGTGCAGCAAGTGGGTGGCCGAGTGGTTCAGCGACGTGGCGTGGCGCACGTCGGCGTCTACCTGGGTGTCCACCGGGGAGCCTACGGTCAGACTGCCTGAGGCCAGCACACCGTGGTGCAGGAAGGCGCCGCCGGTCTTGGTGGTATCACGTACGTCGAAACGACCGGAGCTGGATTTGACGAAACCACAGTCGCCGATCTGACCGCCGGATTCGGCATAGAACGGGGTCTGATCCAGCACCACGACGCCCTCGTCGCCTTCGTTCAACACGTCAACCGACTGGCCTTCCTTGTACAGCGCGACCACTTTGGCCGAGCCGCTGGTGGCCTTGTAGCCGGTGAACTCGGTGGCCACATCCACCTTGACCAGGCTGTTGTAGTCCATGCCGAAGGAACTGGCCGAGCGTGCGCGCACGCGCTGGGCTTCCATCTCGCGCTCGAAACCTTCCTCGTCGAGGGTCAGGTTGCGCTCGCGGGCGATGTCGCCGGTCAGGTCCATCGGGAAGCCGTAAGTGTCGTAGAGCTTGAACACCACATCGCCCGGCACCACGTTGCCCGACAGGTTGGCCAGGTCCTGTTCAAGGATCTTCAGGCCCTGTTCCAGGGTTTTGGCGAACTGTTCTTCTTCGGCCTTGAGCACGCGCTCGATGTGCGCCTGGTTCTGCTTGAGTTCCGGGAAGGCATCGCCCATCTCGGCGACCAGGGCCGCGACGATCTGGTAGAAGAAGCTGCCATTGGCGCCCAGCTTGTTACCGTGACGGCAAGCGCGACGAATGATGCGACGCAGCACATAGCCACGGCCTTCGTTGGACGGCAGTACGCCGTCGGCGATCAGGAAGCCGCAGGAACGGATGTGGTCGGCCACCACTTTGAGCGAGGCTTGGTCGTCATTGCTGCAACCGATGGCCTTGGCGGCCGCTGCCAGCAGGCTCTGGAACAGATCGATTTCGTAGTTGGAATGAACGTGCTGCATCACCGCACTGATCCGCTCCAGGCCCATGCCGGTGTCCACCGACGGTGCCGGCAGCGGATGCAACACGCCATCGGCGGTGCGGTTGAACTGCATGAAAACGTTGTTCCAGATCTCGATGTAACGGTCGCCGTCTTCTTCCGGCGAGCCCGGCGGGCCACCCCAGATATCGGCGCCGTGGTCGTAGAAAATCTCGGTGCAAGGGCCGCATGGGCCGGTATCGCCCATGGTCCAGAAGTTGTCGGACGCGTACGGTGCGCCTTTGTTGTCGCCGATACGCACCATGCGCTCGGCCGGCACGCCCACTTGTTTGGTCCAGATGTCGTACGCCTCGTCATCACTGGCGTAGACGGTGACCCAGAGTTTTTCCTTCGGCAGTTTCAGCACGCCGGTCAGAAAGGTCCAGGCGAAGTTGATCGCGTCTTGCTTGAAATAATCGCCAAAGCTGAAGTTGCCGAGCATTTCGAAAAAGGTGTGGTGACGGGCGGTGTAGCCGACGTTTTCCAGGTCGTTGTGCTTACCACCGGCGCGCACGCACTTCTGGCTGCTGACCGCGCGGGTGTAGGCGCGCTTTTCCTGGCCCAGGAAGCAGTCCTTGAACTGGTTCATCCCCGCGTTAGTGAACAGCAGGGTAGGGTCATTGCCTGGGATCAAGGAGCTGGAGGAGACACGGGTGTGACCTTGCTCTTCGAAGAAGCGAAGGAAGGCTTCACGGATTTCTGCGCTTTTCATTAGGTTCTTCCACGGAGGCTGCGGCCAAAGGCCAGTGCGCAACATCATCAGACGGAGCGACGGCAAAGGGCCGCATTATATCGGCCCTTTGCCGGTGGTACAGCGTGTTTATGCGATAGAGAGGTTCAATTAGACGGTCTGCACCTTCATTTACGCGAATATTCGACGAATGTTTCCAGCACCTGTGCCATCTGCGCCCGATTCACATCCAAATGGGTGACCATGCGCAGGCGAGGCGCCGCGCTCAACTTGATCCCGCGCTCGGCGGCAAACGCCTTCAATGCCTGGGCCTGATCGCCCACCTGCACATAGACCATGTTGGTCTGCACCGGCTCTACGCTGTAACCGGCCTTGCGCAGTTCATCCCCTAGCCACTGGGCATTGGCGTGGTCTTCGGCCAGGCGCTGCACCTGATGATCCAGGGCATACAGGCCTGCCGCCGCCAGTGAACCGGCCTGACGCATGCCGCCGCCCACCATCTTGCGCAAACGGCGCGCCTTGGCGATCAGTGCGGTAGACCCGCACAACACCGAGCCCACCGGTGCGCCGAGGCCCTTGGACAGGCACACCGACACCGAATCGAAATGCTGGGCGATCTCCCGCGCATCCACCCCCAGCTTGACCGCGGCATTGTAGAGACGCGCGCCATCCAGATGCAGGGCCAGGTCATGCTCACGGGTAAACGCTCGCGCCTTGGCCAGGTACTCCATGGGCAGCACTTTGCCCTGCATGGTGTTTTCCAGGGCCAGCAAGCGGGTGCGGGCGAAGTGAAAGTCGTCTGGTTTGATGGCCGCCAGCACTTGGTCCAGAGCCAGGGAGCCGTCCGCCTGCACCTCCAGCGGCTGTGGCTGGATCGAGCCCAGCACCGCCGCGCCGCCGCCTTCGTATTTGTAGGTGTGGGCCTGCTGCCCGACGATGTATTCCTCGCCGCGTTCGCAGTGGGCCATCAGCGCCAGCAGGTTACTCATGGTGCCGGTGGGCACGAACAACGCGGCGGCAAACCCCAGGCGTTGGGCCAGTTCGGCTTCCAGGCGATTGACGCTGGGGTCTTCGCCGTAGACGTCGTCGCCGCTGGCGGCGCTGGCCATGGCATCGCGCATGCCGGAGGTGGGTTGGGTCACGGTGTCGCTGCGAAGGTCTATCACGGTCATCTAACTGGCCTCGGGCAGGTGGGGCGTTTTGTTGTATTGACGATTACTGCGGGCAAAGCCGCGCAATATCAAGCCCCGTGTGCATTCAATCGAATACCAACCAAACAAACCGATATAGCTAATCGATACGACGTCCGTGCAGTTTCTGAAAAACCGTGTTAAAAACTCTGCGCCGCCAGGGTTCTGGCGGCAACGTTCTCAGGGCGGGGTGTAATTCCCCACCGGCGGTAATTACACGCAATGTGTATAGCCCGCGAGCGCTTGGCGCCTTGGACTGCTTACGCAGGCCGGCGGCAAGGTCAGCAGACCCGGTGTGATCCCGGGGCCGACGGTCATAGTCCGGATGAAGAGAGAACGGGATTGGCACCCAAGGGCCGCACGTTGACCGCATGCCCGCATGCCCACGCGTTGCATACCCTTGAAATCCCATTCGATTCATAACGCCCTGTTTTTTTCTTAAACAGGAGTCAGAACATGCAACCCACCGCTATCGACAGCAAAAGCAAAAACCATCACGGCGAGCGCGTCGCGTTTATCCAAGCTTGCTGGCACAAGGATATTGTCGACCAGAGCCGTAAGGGCTTTCTCGCCGAAATGATCGCCCAGGGCTACCAGGAATCGGACATCGACTTTTTCGAAGTCGGCGGTGCCTTTGAAATGCCCCTGCACGCCAAACTGCTGGCCAAGACCGGTCGCTACGCGGGCATCGTTGCCGCCGCGTTGGTGGTGGACGGCGGCATCTACCGCCACGAATTCGTTGCCCAATCGGTGGTCAGCGGCCTGATGCAGGTGCAGCTGGAAACCGAAGTGCCGGTGTTCTCGGTGTCCCTGACCCCGCATCACTTCCACGCCGGCAGTGAACACACCACATTCTTCTATGAGCACTTCGTGCACAAGGGTCAGGAAGCCGCGCGTACGTGCGCCGACACCCTGCACAAAGTGCGGGCGATCCGCCGCAGCGAGCCACGGGCGGTAGCAGTCTAAGCAATACTGCAAAACAAAATATGGGAGGGGGCTTGCCCCCGATGGCGGTGTCTCAGCTCCAGATGAGCTGACTGACACACTGCTATCGGGGGCAAGCCCCCTCTCACATTCGGTCCAGGCCTATGCCAGGCCCACGTCCGTGGTCGGCACAATCAATATCCCTGCCCGCAAACCGTTTTTCACCTTCGGGTTGGGGAAGATGATGCGCGCGCCCTCTTCCTCAATCACCCAACGGGTCTTGGCCACGTCTTCGGCCAGCAGATAACCCTTTTCCAACTCAGAAAAGTTTTCCACGTCTGCGGGCAAGTGCAGCAGGAACGCATCGCTGTGCTTGATGACTTCCCGCGACACGGCGAACAGTTTCAACCCATCCAGGCTGTCCGCCTCAGGCTCGCTGCCTTCGATGATCTGAGTCAGGCGCGCCTCCAGGCGTGAGACGTCCACCCCCTGGTTCTGTCCGAACGGCCGCGCCTTACCCAATTCCAGGGTGAAAGCCTCGGCGTCCAGTTGCTCGTAGGTGAAGGCCGTGAAGGTGATGGACGTTTTATTCTGCAGCAGCACCGCTTCCATCCCGGCCGCACGCAGCCGCTCCAGCTCGCGTCGCGAATGCTGGCGCCCGTCTTTCCACGGGTACAGCGCGAACTGCTCGATCTTCGAGCCACGGATGGCGGTGTGCAGGTCGTAATGCAGGCGCGAACGCTCGGGCTTGCTGAAAAAACTACGGGCCAGTTGTTCCAGCTCCGCGGCGCGCATGGCTTCGGGGCCGATGTTGTTTTCATGACGGCCGTTGAACAGCCGGTTGATGTCCAGTTCGAGGTAACGCTCGCCGCGGCGCATGGCCTCGGGGTTGCCGAACAGGAACAGAATACGGGTGCGGGGTTTGATCTCCCCACGGGCGATGCCATGCAACAGGCGGTCGAGCAATTCGATCGGCGCGGTTTCGTTGCCATGGATGCCGGACGACAGCAGCAGGTCGCTGCCATTGTCCGAGGCTTGCGGCGGACGCACTTCCAGCGCGCCCTCGCTGAGCCAGCGCATCTGCACGCCGTCGACAGTCAGTTGAATTTTTTGCGCCGGTTCGCGACCGGCGAGGGTCAGTTCAAGCAGTTTGCCGAGGGCGAGCATACGCAAGCTTCCTTAGTGGTTGCAGCCAGGACCGTGGACGTGATCGTCATCATCACCTTCCATGTCGGCCGGCTCCATTTCCAGCTGCAGGCTCATCAGGTTGGTAGCCAATGGGCGCATCAGCAGGTTGGCGTACTCGGCGTCGCCTCCTTCGACGTCCACACCGATCAGCAGTTGGCCGCGACCGTCGTGCTGGATCCAGATCTCCTTGCCCTGCCACACCACGGCAACGCGGGTGCAGGAAGTTTCCAGCTGGGTGCCGTCGGTGTCTTCAAGGATCAGTTTCAGGGTGTCGGTGCTCATAAAATGCTCTCAGCCGTGCGGCGTTAATTGATCTGGAAAGGATAAACCGCGCCCAGTTTAAGGATTTGCGTCAGTTCATCCAGTGCCGTCCGGCACTCAAGCAGCAATTGCGGATCAGCCAGGTCGGATTCGCGCAGGCTGTCGCGGTAGTGCTTGTGGACCCATTGGGTCAGCGTGTCGTACAACGGCGCGGTCATGATAACCCCTGGATTCACCGCCGCCAGTTCGGTTTCGTTCAACGCCACGCGCAGACGCAGGCACGCCGGGCCACCGCCATTCTGCATGCTTTGCTTGAGGTCGAAGACTTTCACTTCGCGGATCAACCCACCGGAGGCCGTCAGGCCCTGCAAGTAGTGCCAGACACGTTCGTTGGCGCGACACTCTTCCGGCACGATCAGCAGCATCGAGCCGTCGGCGCGGGTCAGCAACTGGCTGTTGAACAGGTAGGAACGCACCGCGTCCTCGACGCTGACCAGGGCGCGCGGTACACACACCGACTGGAAATTGCCGCCCAGCTTGCCCAGCTTGGCTTGCAGTTCGCCGAGCATCTGTTCGGTATTGAGGAACGCATCCTCGTGATAGAACAGCACCTCGCCGTTGCCCACCGCGATCACGTCGTTGTGAAACACCCCCGCGTCGATCACCGCCGGGTTCTGCTGGCCGTAGACCACGCCGTCGTCCTTCAGGCCGTGCAGGCGGGCGACAGCCTGGGACGCTTCGAGGGTCTGGCGCGCCGGGTACTTCTGCGGTGCCGGGTAGCGGGTGTCGAATGCACTGCGGCCGAACACGAAAAACTCCACGCCCGCCTCGCCGTATTCGCGGCAAAAACGCGTGTGGTTGGCCGCGCCTTCGTCGCCGAACTGCGCCACCGCCGGCAACGCGGCATGGTGGGCGAAGTGCTGCGGATCGGCAAACATGGCGCCCAGCACGCGGCTGGTGGTCGGGTGCTCGATGCTGCGGTGGTATTTGCAGTTGAGGTTGGCGGCGGTGAAATGCACACGGCCATCCGCGGTGTCGGCGCTGGGGCTGACGGTGGCGGCGTTGGCCACCCACATACTCGACGCCGAGCAACTGGCGACCAGCAACGGCATGGCTTGCTGGGCCGCCTGCTGGATCACCTGGGCATCGCTGCCGCTGAAACCGAGGTTACGCAATGCGGCCACGTCGGGACGTTCCTGGGGGGCCAGCACGCCCTGCACGAAACCCATATCCATCAGGGCCTTCATTTTTTGCAGGCCCTGCAACGCCGCTTCCTTCGGGTTCGAAGACTGCTGGCTGTTGCTCTGGGACGCGACGTTGCCGTAGGACAAACCGCCGTAGTTATGGGTCGGCCCCACTAGACCGTCAAAATTGACTTCATAGGATTTCATCGGCGAGGCTCCACGAACATCTGTTTTTATAGGCATCAAAAGTCTTCAACACACCGCAAATCCAGTGTGGCAGAAGGCTTGCCTGCGATAGCAGTTGGTCAGTTGATAAATCAGGTGCCTGACACACCGCCATCGGGAGCACGCCCCCTCCCACATTTAGATCAGCGTAATGCCGGGGGTTAGCGTGGCCGGAACCACCAGGCTTGGGGTCTCAAGCGATGCCACCGGGTAGGCGCAATAATCCGCCGCGTAATACGCACTGGCGCGATGATTGCCTGAGGCCCCTACCCCACCAAAAGGCGCGGTGCTGGCGGCGCCGGTCAGCTGTTTGTTCCAGTTGACGATCCCGGCACGGCTTTCCAGCCAGAACTGCTGGTAGCGCGCTTCGGAATCGGACAACAAGCCAGCGGCCAGGCCGAACTGAGTGTTGTTGGCCTCGGCTATCGCCGCTTCGAAATCGCTGTAGCGGATCACTTGCAGCAGCGGGCCAAACAGTTCTTCGTCTTCGCGCTCGGCCACGCCGGTCACGTCGATGATGCCCGGGGTCAGCAAGGCGGCCTGGTCCTGGGGCTGGGTCATTTCCAGCAGCGCCACGGCACCGTTGGCCAGCATCAACTCCTGGGCGTCCATCAAGGCTTTGGCAGCGGCGAGGGAAATCACCGAGCCCATGAACGGCGCCGGTTGCTGATCGAACGCGCCGACTTCAATGGTCGAACTGACTGCCACCAACCGCGCCAGCAACGCATCGCCCCAGGCGCCTTGCGGCACCAACAGGCGACGGGCGCAGGTGCAGCGCTGGCCGGCCGAAATAAACGCCGATTGGATGATGGTGTACACCGCTGCGTCCACGTCGGCCACTTCATCGACCACCAGCGGGTTGTTGCCGCCCATCTCCAGGGCCAGGATTTTGTCCGGGCGCCCGGAGAACTGCTGGTGCAGATGGTTGCCGGTACGGCTGGAGCCGGTGAAAAACAAGCCGTCGATGCCTGGATTGGCCGCCAAGGCGATTCCGGTTTCCCGCGCGCCTTGCAGCAGGTTCAACACGCCCGCCGGCAACCCGGCTTCGATCCAGCATTGCACGGTCAGCTCGGCGACTTTCGGCGTCAGCTCGCTGGGTTTGAACAGCACGGTGTTACCCGCCAGCAACGCCGGCACGATATGCCCGTTAGGCAAGTGACCGGGGAAGTTATACGGGCCGAATACCGCCACCACGCCGTGCGGCTTGTGGCGCAGCACAGCGGTGGCGTCGCCCAGCGGGCCGCTCTTCTCGCCGGTGCGTTCGCGGTAGCTTTGCACCGAGATGGCGATCTTGTTGGCCATGCTGGTGACTTCTGTCGCCGCTTCCCACAACGGCTTGCCGGTTTCCTCGCCGATGCAGCGGGCGATTTCATCGGCGCGACGCTTGAGGGTGGCAGCAAAGGCTTCCAGCACCGCGATGCGGTCTTCCAAGGTACGCCGGGCCCAAGCCGGGAACGCCTGGCGTGCGGCCTGCACGGCGGACTCGACTTGCTCGGCGGTGGCACCGTTGCCGGCCCACAGCACTTGCTGGGTCACCGGGTTGCGCGATTCGAACAGTTCACCCTGGCCAGCCAGCCAGCTACCTGCGATATACAGCGAATTCATTATTTCGACTCCCGAGCAGCGGACAACGGTACGGCACGCACTTGATCGCCGACCACCAATTGCAGGCGCTTGGCGGTCAACGGGTCGACCACCAGCGTGCCGGCGGCCAGGCGTGCGGGCGCGGCGGTGATGCGGCAATCTTCGCGTTTGCGGTTATGGATCAGGAACGGCGTGGCGTCGTCCCCCGGAGTGCCGATGGCCAACACCAGTGACTGGCTGTCACGCACCGCGCGAATCTTGGTGGTCTCGCACTCCACCGCCGGGCCGGCGTCGAAAATATCGACATAGCCCTGGTAACTGAACCCTTCGCTCTTGAGCATGCTCAGCGCCGGCTCGGTGTCCGGATGGACTTTGCCGATCACGTTGCGCGCGTCTTCGGACAAAAAGCAGCTATACAGCGGAAACTTCGGCATCAACTCGGCGATAAATGCCTTGTTGCCCACGCCGGTGAGGTAGTCGGCCTGGCTGAATTCCATCTTGAAGAAATGTCGACCCAGGCTTTCCCAGAACGGTGAGCGCCCGGCCTCGTTGGACACGCCGCGCATCTCGGCAATGATCTTGTTGCCGAACAGTTGCGGGAACTCCGCGATAAACAGCAGGCGCGCCTTGGCCAGCATGCGGCCGTTAAGACCGTTGCGGTAATCGGCGTGCAGGAACAGCGAGCACAACTCGGAGTTGCCGGTGAGGTCGTTGGCCAGGAACAACGTCGGAATCTCGCGATAGATATTCAACTCCTGGGACGCGCTGACGGTCAGGCCCACCCGGAAGTTGTACCAGGGCTCGCGCAAGCCCACGGCACCGGCAATCGCGGAAATACCCACCACGCGGCCTTCGTCGTTTTCCAGCACGAACAGGTAGTCGGCGTCGCCGCGACCGGCCTCGCCGCGAAAGGTTTTTTCCGCCCAGCCCACCCGGTGGGTCAGGCGCTCTTCGTTGGCCGGCAAGGTGGTCAGGCCGGTGCCGGTGCTGCGCGCCAGATCAATCAGGGCCGGTAAATCGCTGCTGCGTACGGGACGAACGATCATGCTATCTCCTCAAACGGGCCGCCGTGGGCCACCCGCGAAACTCTGCTTTTAAACCGCGACCAGACGCACACTGGCGCCCTCACCCACACCCAGGGCTTCGGCCGCGGCCAGGTCCAGGGTCACCGGTTTGCCGGGCGCGTAGTCCAGCTCCAGCATCACCGCGCGGTAATCCTGCAACTGTGCGTTGCTCACCAGGTACTGGCGGCCCGCCCCCTTGACCATCTCACCGATCTTCACCGGCACCACGCGGCTCTGGGCAATCGAGCGGATGCCCGAGACCCGCGCGTGCAGCGTCGGGCCGCCGTCGAAGATGTCGATGTAATGGTCGGTCTCGAAGCCTTCGCGCATCAGGATGTCGAAGGTGATCTGCGCACGCGGGTGTACCTGGCCCATGGCTTCCTGGGCTTCGTCCGGCAATAGCGGCACGTAGATCGGGTAATGGGGCATCAGCTCGGCGAGGAAGGTGCGGCTTTTGAGCCCGCACAGGCGCTCGGCGGCGGCGTAATTGAGGTCG
Organism: Pseudomonas rhodesiae; assembly: GCF_007858255.1. Lineage (GTDB taxonomy): Bacteria > Pseudomonadota > Gammaproteobacteria > Pseudomonadales > Pseudomonadaceae > Aquipseudomonas > Aquipseudomonas rhodesiae. The sequence goes on from NZ_VFEU01000020.1 coordinate 68,862, forward strand.
AAGAAGTTGCGCCCGATGGCGTCCCAGAACGGCGAGTCACCGTTCTCGTCGCTGTAGCCGACGATCTCGGTCACCACCGAATCGGCAAAGCGCTCCGGGTGGCTGGCGACAAACAACAGGCGCCCGCGGGAATTGAGTTCCGACCACGGCGAGCCGACCAGCTCCGGCACCACGTAGAAACTGGTGAGCAGGCTATTACCGGTCAGGTCGTGGCACTGGGAAAGCACATGGATCTTGTTGTGGATCTTCAGCTCGCGGGAGGCGTGCACGAAGGTCTCGTTGCGAAAACTATAGAACGGCTCGGAATAGCCAGCCGAGGCGACGATGGCCGAACACCCGACGAGCTTGCCGGTCTCGGTGTCTTCAAGCACGAAGAAATAGCTTTCTTCACCGTTGAAACTCACCTCGGCCGCGAAGGAGGCTTCGCTCGCGGCGATCTTGTCGCTCAGGCGTTCCACATCGTCCGGCAAGGAGGTGACACCAATCGGGCTGTCCGCAGCCAGACGCTGTACCTCGCCCAGGTCAGCCATTTGCGCGGGGCGCATCACCAGCATGGTGTCACTCCTTAACTCTAGAACTCACAGAAAAAAAATACCGAACAGGTCAGGAACACCACATATCTTCAAGTGGGCATATTCCAGTGTGGGAGGGGGCTTGCCCCCGATAGCAGTCTGTCAGTTGATACATCTGTGACTGATACACCGCCATCGGGGGCAAGCCCCCTCCCACACTTGATCCGGTCCGACAGACAGATGTGTATCAGGCTTGGGTCAGCGTTTTAACCGCACGCTCGAAACGATCCAGGCCTTCGTTGATGTCTGCTTCGTCCACCACCAGGCTCGGGGCGAAACGCACCACGTCGGGGCCGGCTTGCAGGATCATCAGGTTTTCTTTTTCGGCTGCGTTGAACACGTCCTTGGCCTTGCCCTTGAATGCATCGCTCAATACGCAACCGATCAGCAGGCCCATGCCGCGTACTTCGGTGAAAATGCCGTACTGCTTGCCGATCTGCTCCAGGCGCGCCTTGAACAGTGCGTGCTTGGCCGTCACGCCCGCCAGCACTTCAGGGGTGTTGATCACGTCGATCACCGCTTCGGCCACTGCACATGCCAGCGGGTTGCCGCCGTAAGTGGTGCCGTGGGTGCCGACCACCAGGTGCTTGGCCAGCGCTTCAGTGGTAAGCATCGCCGCGATCGGGAAACCGCCGCCCAGGCTCTTGGCGCTGGTGAGGATGTCCGGGGTCACGCCGTAATGTTGGTAGGCGAACAGATGGCCGCTACGGCCCATGCCGGTCTGCACTTCGTCGAACACCAGCAGCGCATCGTGTGCATCGCACAGCTCGCGGGCGCCTTGCAGGTAGGCCAGCTCGGCCGGCAGCACACCGCCTTCGCCCTGGATCGGTTCCAGCACCACGGCGCAGGTCTTGTCCGAAACGGCGGCTTTCAGCGCGGCCAGGTCGTTATAAGGAACGTGGGTGATGCCGGTGATTTTAGGCCCGAAACCATCGGAGTACTTGGATTGGCCACCGACGTTGACGGTGAACAGGGTACGGCCATGGAAGCTGTTGAGTGCCGCGATGATCTCGTACTTCTCGCTGCCGAAGCGGTCGAACGCCACGCGGCGCGCCAGCTTGAACGCGGCTTCGTTGGCCTCGGCGCCGGAGTTGCAGAAGAACACGCGCTCGGCAAAGGTGGCGTCGATCAGCTTATGGGCCAGGCGCAGGGCCGGCTCGTTGGTGAATACGTTGGAGACATGCCACAGCTTGTTGGCCTGCTCGGTCAACGCGCCGACCAGTGCCGGGTGGGCATGGCCCAATACGTTGACCGCGATGCCGCCGGCAAAGTCGATCAGCTCGCGACCGGCCTGGTCCCAGACGCGGGAACCTTTGCCACGCACAGGGATGAACGCGGCAGGTGCGTAGTTGGGAACCATGACCTGGTCGAAATCGGCACGTTGCACCGGGGCTTGCTCAACGGACATCGGAGTCTCCTGAAGAGGAACGCCTGCCTGGAACTGGCGGGCGATGCAGGGATTGTAAGGACAGTTTTCAGCGCGACCTTGCCGCCAAGCGACAACTTCTTATAGCGCCAACCCCGGTTTTACGCGGGTTTACGGCAATGCGACATATAGCGTCGCAATGGCGCAGTTTAAACCGTGCGCCCGCTCCGTGGGCAGGTTCGATCACGGCCCATCGGCAAATTTCGCGCAGCCCTAACCGGCTACCACAGGCTGCACGACGCGAACTGGTTTGCTGAGGGCTTCTTGACCTTGCCCTGGAGCCCTTGTGACTGAACTCCCCGCCTCCTCCGTTCCCCACTACGACATCTTGAAAAACGCCCTGCCCCCATGGCTGGCCGACATCACACCCGACAGACGCAGCGGCCTGGCCCAGCCCGAATCGATCGTCGCCAACTGGTACAAAAATGCCAGCGCGGCGCAGCATCGGACGCTCAAGCGCCTCAATGACCAGGCCTGGATTGCCCAGAACTCGGTGGACACTGCCATGGCGCAGCTCAAAAGCCCCCAGGCCTTTGGCGCCGAGCGCCTGCAAGCGGCGCTCAAGGCGCAATACGGCGTGAGCATCGACGTGAGCCGCACCTGGCTGCAGCTTTATATCCCGCTGAAAATCGCCGGGTTCACCGTCAAACCCGGCGCCGCGCGCACCTGGTCGGTGTCACTGATCGAGGCGGCGCTGCACAACTTTGAAGCCAGCGAAACCGCAGTCGACGCCTATGACAGCGCCTCCACCTTCAGCACCCGCCCCACGGCCGCCGGGCACTTTGAAGCGCTGCCTGGGGTGGCCGCGCAGATCACAGTCGCGCAATTCACGGCGCTGTGTCGCCAGCTCGACATCGGCGCGGCGTATCAGCGCTACCTGCGCGACTACCTTGACCTGGATAACGCCGTGGCCCAGGCCCGCCTGCGGCAACGTCTTCAACACAGCCACATGAGCGCCCTGAAACGCGAGCTGTACATGGCCCTGCTCAAGCAAGACCTGCCGCAGAGTGGCTATGACAGCGTTATCGGCCTGCTCAATGGCCAAGCCCACAGCGCTAACGGTTGCCAGCCTCTGTTGCGGTATGAGCTGAGTATCCTGTCCACCCGACTGGCCGGCATCGTGCTGTTCGCCGACGATCTGGCGACCAACCGCAGCGTGGTGCCGGTGATCGCCTGGATCCCGGATGACCCGCAGCACCCGATCAAGCACTACCCCAGCGGCCAGGCGTTTATGCGCGCGCTGTGCGAGCAATTGCGCGATCCGGATTACCAGCGCTTTTTCAGCCGCTTTGTCGCTCACGAGGACCTCGGTACGTTCTTTGCCGACCTCAACCAACGCCTTACCCAGGTCACCTGGCATGCGCACATCCCTGGCGAATCGACCGCCAGCTGGCGCGAAACCGCAGTGGCCCGGCCGAACCTGCAGTTTCGTCCGATGCCCATCGCCGGCGATCTGTTTGAGCACCTGTATCAGGTCAAGCTCAATAAACTGCTCAACGATGCGCGCACCCAGGCGGTGTCCACGGCCAGTGTCGATCAGCAAGCGCGCTGGGAACGCTGGGCGGTGCTGCAAAAGATCGGCAGTACGTTGCTGCAAATCCTCGCGTTTATTGCCACGCCGTTCGTGCCGCCGCTGGGAGCGTTGGTACTGGGCTACAGCGCCTATCAACTACTCGACGACGCGTTTGAGGGGATTGTCGACTGGGCCGAAGGCCAAAGGCGCGAGGCGCTTGGCCACGCGTTGTCGTTTTCCGAGCAACTGGTGCAACTGGGGATGTTCGGCGTCGGCCTGCCCATTGCAGCCGACCTGCTGCGCGCATCCCTGCCGGCCAATGTGTTGGGCTTTATCGACGCGCTCAGTCCGGTCACCAGGCCCAGCGGCGATACCCGGTTGTGGAAGCCCGACCTGACACCCTATCGCCATGACCTGAGCATTCCCAAGGACCTGCGCCCGGATGCACAAGGCATCCTTTGGCACCACGGCAAGCCCGTGCTGCGCCTTGGCGATGGGTACTACCAGTTGCGCACCGACGCGACATCCGGGCGCCATACCCTTGAGCATCCCACGCGCGCCGATGCCTATCGCCCCAGCGTCATGACCAATGGCCACGGCGCCTGGCTCACCGAGCTGGAACGCCCACTGAGCTGGGACACGCCCACCCTGCTGCGGCGCCTGGGTCATCAGGTCGACAACCTCAGCGATACGCGCCTGCAACAGGCCCAGGACATCAGCGCCACCCACGACAACCTGCTGCGCCACATGCACATCAACCAGCAGCCCCCGCCGCCGCTGCTGGCCGACAGCCTCAAGCGCTTCACCCTCGACCAGCGCCTGCAAGACTTCGTCACCCAGATGAACAGCGACGACCCGGCGGTCTATCGACAGGCCGATCCGCGTATCCAACTGCAGTTGGTGGTCACCTACGAACCGTGGCCGCAAACCCGAACCCTGCGATTCCTCGATCCTCAGGGCAACACCCTGTGGGAGTTTGCTCGCAACGGTGAGGCCAGCGTGGTGCAGGTGCATCAGGCCCAACTGGAGAACGGCGACCTGCTGCGGGTGCTGATCGAAAGCCTGGATGAATCAGAGCGCAAAAGCCTGCTGGAGGAGCCATTCGGCACGCCGCCGTCTTCGGCGCAAACCCGTGCGAACGCGTGGCGCAAACGTCTCGCGCGGCTGGCCTGGGATAAGCGCTTTGCGCTGTTCGACGCCCACTATCGCGGCCTGGAAACCGCGCGCAATGCCCGCGTGCAGCGCATCATCGACGCCGCACCGAACCCCGGCCTGCCCACCAGCGTCGCCGAAGAAATCCTCGCCGGTGCCGACGGCGACGAGCTGCGCGCCCTGGACCGGGCCACCGTGCCCGACCGTTTGAGAGAACTGGCCGACTGGGCGCAACTGCAAGTCAGGACCACCCGCGCCTACGAAGGCCTGTACCTGGAAGCCAGCGACAGCCCAGACACCCCCAGGCTGGCCCTGCACTCCCTGGAAAACCTGCCGGGATGGCAGGCCAGTACGCGCCTGGAAGTTCGCCGCTACCAGGTCAACGGCACGCTGCTTGACGCCATCGGTCCCGAGGATGCCGAAGTGCGCCGCGTCCTGGTGCACACCGTGGAAGGCGACTACGTTCCCTATGATCAGCAGAACGCGCTCTTTGGCAGCAGCGACTTTTACACCGCCCTCCTCCAGGCCCTGCCGGACGCCCGCCGCGATGCGCTGAACATCCATATCGGCCAAGGCGAACGGCTCAAGCAGGCGATTGCCGCCCACGCACTCGGGCGCGAACCCTTGCGCCGACTGTTGCACGCAGATCCGCTGATCAAGCCACCCTACAACCCAGCCTTTATGCGCCTGCGTGGCGGCATGGATGGCTATCGGCCCGCCGATGCGCCGCAACCCGGCTCCAGCCAGGAGTTGACCCTCGAACAACGCGCCCACGACTTACTGCCGACGCTGTCCGCCGAACAGGTACGCGATCTGGTACAGACCCTGGAGAGCCGACCTGGCGGCGCATTGGCCACCCTGGTGACGCTGAAAAATGAATACATGAGGCTGGATGTCGGCCTGTCGCTGTGGGTGTCCAGCACCCCACGTTTTCGCGCGGTCAGCGAAGCTCCAATGAGTGAAGCCGAGTATGACTATGCGCGGCGCAACCGTGAGCTGTGGGCCACGGAAATCCGGCGCGCATGGCGCCAGGAAACCGAGGTGGATCAGTACTACGAAGCCATGTCGCGCAACGGCCATGTACTCAAACTGACCGCGCCGATCATCGGTGAACTGCCGCGCCTGTCGGCGCGCATGGAACACATCTCGCGCCTGGAGGTGGTCGGCGACGGCCAGCCGTTACAGATCAATACGTTCCTGCAACTGTTTCCCCGGCTGCGCAACCTGACCCTTCGCCACCTAGCGCTTGAGGGGCTTCCGGAAACCATCGCCGCGATGCCCAACCTCAACGAGCTGATCCTCAGCGACTGCCAATTGCGTCTGAACCAGGAAGCCCATGGCCGCCTCAGCGCTCTGAGCCGCCTGGTCACGCTGGACCTGTACAACAACCCGCTGGGCCGCACCCCCACGGTCGAGCACATGCCGAACCTGAAGTACCTTGACCTCAACTACACCGGCATCACCGAGCTGCCTGCGGGCTTGTTGACTCGCCAGGACCTGACCCTGGCGCTGCTGTCACACAACCGTATCCAGACACTGCCCGCCGAGCTGTTCGACGCGCCCGCGCGCATCAGCGACAAGCTCGACCTGTCCGAAAACCCGCTGTCGCGCGCGTCGCTGGAGCTGGTCAAGGCGCATTTCCAACGCACCGCCAGGCACTGGGGCATCAGCGCCGATCCGGCGGATGTGGCCCTGGCCCAACAGCTGTACCCCACTTTCAGCAGCGACGAAATCAATCGCTTCATTTTTGCCCTGCCTGGCAATCTGGAGGCCGGCAGGATCACCCTGACCCGTCTCGAACTTGAGTACCTGGGCATCCGTGGCGACATGCAGGACTGGGCCGACGCGCCCCTGCTGTCCACGGCCGAGCGCACCTACCGCAACCTGTTTCTGCAGGATGTGGAGGCGGCCTGGCGCCGCGAAATCCCCCTTGATGCGCAGCATCAGGGCCTTACCACCGGCTATGAACTGACCCTGCGCAAACCGGTCAGCGGCACACTGCCAAGCCTGCATACCACCTTCGACCACGTCACAGCGCTCAGCCTGCACGGTGCCGGTGCCGAGCTGCGCCTGGGAACGTTCCTGCAAGCTTTCCCCGCGTTGAAACGGCTGACCGTGCGGCAATACTCCCTGGACGCGCTGCCCTTGAGCATCACCAACCTGCGCCAGCTCACCCAATTGAGCCTGAATCGCACGCGGCTGCGCCTGACCCCATTGGCCGCCAATGCACTGTCGGGGATGGTCAACCTGGAACAGCTGGATTTGAGCGACAACCCCCTCGAACATATTCCCGATACTCGCCGTCTGACGCGGCTCACCCGACTGTCACTGAGCAATACCGGCCTGACCGAGATTCCCGCCGACCTGCTGTCGCTGCCGCCCCGCACCTATCTGGACCTGAGCCACAACGCCCTGGAGAACCTGCCGGATCAAGCCTTTAACCTGCCCGTCAACGTAGCGGCCAGGGTCGATCTGTCCGCCAACCCGCTGTCGCGCCCAGCGTTGCGCCGCATCAAAGCCTACTACCAGGCCACCGGAGAGTTCTGGCTGGCGACTCCGCCCGCCGAGGACCTGCAACGGATCAGGGCGCTATATCCGGCCGTCTCGGACACCGAACAAGCACGCATCTATTTCGATCTGCCTGGCGACATCGATGGCGCCGCTCACCAGATCACGCGCCTGGGCCAAGAGTACGAACAGCTGCGCAGCCAGTTGCAGGAATGGGCACTCAATGTGCCCACCCGCGATCCGCTGCTCGATACGGTACTGGACGTGGGTGCCCGCGCCGAAGAACAACTGCGACGCATGCACTTCAAAGCGCTGCTGGAAAGCTGCTGGCGCCGGGAAGTCGAGCCGGATGAAGCGGGCAACGTCCCGCCGTATCACACCTACAAACTGGTGTTTCACGGCCAGTTGCTCGGGCCGCTGCCGACGCTGCGCGCCCACTTCGGCCACGTCACCTTGCTTGAATTGATCGGCGAAGGCACCAGCCAAAGCGTCGACGGCCTGTTGCGGTGCTTCCCCAATCTCAAGCATCTGGTGATCGAACGCTATGTTCTGGGCGACATCCCCGCGCCGGTGTTCGCCTTGCATTCGCTGCGTAACCTGACGCTGACGGAAAACATGATCCGCCTGACCCCACAGAGCGCGGGCCAACTGGCCAGCCTGGAAAATCTCATCTATCTGGACCTGAGCGACAACACCCTGGGCATCACACCGGATGTGCGCAACCTGCAGCGCCTGACCACCCTTTACCTGCACAACTGTGGCCTGACCGAAGTGCCAATCGGTGTGTTCAACCTTGGGCGACTGCGCATTCTGGATGCCAGCGACAACCTGATCGAGCACCTGCCCAGCGATCTGCTGGAAATGCCTCTGCCGATTAACGACGACTCCGATCTGAGTGGCAACCCATTGTCGGACGAGAGCATCGAGTTGCTGCGCCAGTATTATCAGCAGACCGGCTACGAACTCGGCGTGGAAGCGGCGATGTTCGACGAGCATGGCGTGCCGCTGCTACCGCCGGGAACACCGGAGCCGATGGAGACGTGAGGTTGTTTTCAGCCGCGTTCGGCCGGCACCGAGGACAGCTCGAACGGGCTGCTGCTGCGGCGCTGGTTGCGGTCTTCGCGCGGGGTGGCGCCGAAGAAGTTGCGGTAGGCGCTGGAGAAGTGTGGCCCCGAGGAGAAGCCGCAGGACAGGCCGATCTGGATGATCGATTTGCTGGTTTGCATCAGCATCTGGCGCGCTTTGTTCAGGCGCAGTTCCAGGTAGTACTGGCTGGGAACGCGATTGAGGTATTGCTTGAAGATGCGCTCCAGTTGTCGTCGTGACACGCAGACATGCTGGGCGATTTCATCGGTGGTCAGCGGCTCTTCGATGTTGGCTTCCATCAGCAGCACTGCCTGGGTCAGCTTCGGATGGCTGGAGCCCAGGCGGTTTTGCAGCGGAATGCGCTGACGCTCGCCGCCTTCGCGGATACGCTCGACCACCAGCTCTTCCGACACCGCACCGGCCAGTTCGGCGCCGTGATCACGGGCCAACACCGCCAACAGCAGGTCGAGCACCGACATGCCGCCGCAGGCAGTCAGGCGGTCGCGATCCCAGTCGAACAAATGGCTGGTGGCGATGACCTTGGGGAATCGCTCGGCGAAATCGTCCTGCCAGCGCCAATGCACGGCGGCGCGGTAGCCGTCGAGCAGGCCGAGCTGGGCCAATGGATAAACCCCGGCCGACAACCCACCGATCACGCAACCGGTGCGCACCAGTTGCTTGAGAGCGACGTTCAGTTGGGATGCGATAACGGTGGGCGGCTCGTCGGCCAGCAGGAACAGTTTTTGGAAGCCTTCCAACTTGCCGGCCCACGGCTCGCCCGGCAATTGCCAGGCACCGTCGGTTGCCGGCTCCGCCAGCAGAAACGACAGCTCGTAGACCACCTCCGGATGCACCCGCTGGGCCACGCGCAAGGCCTCCTCAGCCAGCGCAAGCGTGAGTGCTTTAGTGCTGGGCCAAATCAGGAAACCAATTCGATGGGCAGTCATGGAGGGCTATCCGAAGCAAAACAGTGAAAGAAGCCGTGGGCCAATGCTAGCCCGTAAATGAACACAAATCTCAAAAACGATGAACATCCAATGTGGGAGGGGGCTTGCCCCCGATTGCGGTGTATCAGAATCAGATGTGCTGACTGACACTCAGCTATCGGGGGCAAGCCCCCACCCACATAAAGCAGCGCTCACAAGGAGTGGCTACTTCAAGCTGCCGGAAAGGAACTGCTGCAAGCGCTCGGACTGCGGGTTCACCAGCACTTCACGGGGGTTGCCGCGCTCTTCGACGATGCCTTTGTGCAAAAACACCAACTGGTTGGACACTTCACGGGCAAAGCCCATTTCGTGGGTCACCACCACCATGGTGCGGCCTTCCTGAGCCAGGTCCTGCATCACCTTGAGCACTTCGCCGACCAATTCCGGGTCGAGCGCTGAGGTGGGTTCGTCGAACAGCATCACCTCCGGCTCCATCGCCAAGGCACGGGCAATCGCCACGCGCTGCTGCTCGCCGCCGGACATGTGGCCGGGGAACGCATCCTTGCGATGGCCCACGCCGACCTTGGCCAGGTAGTGCTCGGCCTTTTCACGGGCCTCTTTCTTCGACACGCCCAGCACATGCACCGGGGCTTCCATCACGTTCTCAATCGCGGTCATGTGCGACCACAGGTTGAAATGCTGGAACACCATGGACAGGCGCGAACGCATGCGTTGCAGCTGTTTGGGGTCGGCCGCCTTCATGGCGCCGTCCTTGTTGGCCACCAGTTTCAGCTCTTCGTTATTGAGCAGAATCTTGCCGGCGTGGGGTTGCTCCAGCAGGTTGATGCAGCGCAAAAAGGTACTTTTGCCCGAACCGCTGGAACCGATGATGCTGATCACATCACCGGCGGCAGCGGCCAGGGATACGCCTTTGAGCACTTCATGACTGCCATAGCGTTTATGCAGGTCTTGGACTTCAAGCTTGTACATGCGGTCGGTTCTCACAAAAACAGGTGGTCAGTCGTTGAGCAAGCGCCCGTGTCGTAGCGCTTCGCGCCCCGCCACCTTGGCCAGCCAGAAACCCGCTTGGGCATAACGTAGCCGTTCAACGGCAAACAACACCCCCGAGGTGCCCGCGCAGATAATGCTCACGCGGTCGGTCAGGGGATCAATCACTTCAAAAATCGGCTCGCCTTTGTCGACCCAGTCCCCGGCTTTGCGCAGGTAACTGATCACCCCGGCATGGGGCGCGAACAGCAATTCGGTGCCTTCGAACGGCACGCCTTCGCACGGCTCGTGCTGCGGCGCCGGCCATTGGCCCTTGATCAGGCCTTGCTCGGCGAGGAACGCGAGGATGCCCTCGGCGTGGAAGATCGCCTCAGCGCGACCGGTATCGGCCTGCCCGCCCAGCTCCAGGGTGGTCGCCAGGCACGCCAGCGGGATCTGCGCCTCGGGGAACGCCCGCGACAAGCGCAGCCACGGCAGTGAGCAAGCCTCATCGAACGAACTGCCGCCGGAATCTTCTGCGAGCAGGCCGACTTTGACATTCAGGTGCGCCGACAGTGAGCGCCACTGCGGCCAGTGCTGAGGCAGCGCGTACATGTGCAGCGCGGCTTCGGCGTCGCAGTGCAGGTCGAGCACGATATCGGCGGTGCACGCATGCTTGAGCAGCACGTGCTGCATGCCTTGCAACTGGCTGCTGGGTTCGGGCAGTGCGTCCAGCGCCTGATCCATTGCCTGGCGGATCAAGCGCACGTTGGCGTGAGGATCATCGCCCAATTTGCCGTGCAGCAGCGCGGCGACCGGCTCGCTCAACTCGACAAAATCGCGGTTGAAATTTTTGCCGCTGCCCACTTCGAAGCGCCCCTGATGGCTGCCTTGCAGCAACTGGCCCAGGCCCATCGGGTTGGCCACCGGCACCAGCTCGATCATGCCGTTGAGGGCGCCTTGCTGCTCCAGTTCGGTCAGGCGTTTTTTCAGCTCCCAGGCGGCGCGCATGCCCGGCAGTTCATCGGCGTGCAGGCTGGCCTGGATATAAGCCTTGCGCTCGCCGCTGCCGAAACGGAACACGCTCAACTGGCGCTCGCAGCCCAGGTGGCCCCAGGGCAACAGGTGATCGATACGTTGCATATCAGTGCTTCCGTGGAGCCAGGTAGCTCAGCCAGCGGCGCTCGGCCAACTTGAACAGGCGCACCAGGATAAAGGTGAGGCACAGGTAGAACGCGCCAGCGGTGATATAGGCTTCGAACGGCAGGTAATACTGCGCGTTCACGGTGCGCGCGGCGCCGGTTATGTCGATCAAGGTGACGATGGAGGCCAGGCTGGTGGTCTGCAGCATCATGATCACTTCGTTGCTGTACTGCGGCAGCGCGCGACGCAGGGCCGACGGCAGCAGGATGCGGCGGTACAGCTTGTAGCGCGACATGCCCATGGCCTTGGCCGCTTCGATCTCACCGTTAGGTGTGGCCTTGAGGCTGCCGGCAATAATTTCGGCGGTGTAGGCGCTGGTATTGATGGCAAACGCCAGGCACGCGCAGAACGTGGCGCTGGACAGCAGCGGCCACATAAAGCTTTCGCGCACCACTTCGAATTGGGCCAGACCGTAGTAGATCAAAAACAGCTGCACCAGCATCGGCGTGCCACGGATCACGTAGGTATAGAGCCAGGCCACGCCATTGACCAACGGCTGCTTGGACACCCGCATCAAACCCAGGGGCACCGCCACGAGCAAGCCGAAGAACAGCGAGATGGCCAGCAGTTTCAGGGTGGTTGCCAGGCCGCCGAGGTACAGCGGCATGGCCTCCCAGATGACGTTGTAGTCGAAGATCATAGATCAGCCGCCCTTACGCCTACCGAGTAGCGCTTTTCAAGGTAACGCAAGGCCAGCAACGACACGCTGGTGATCACCAGGTACATCGCCGCCACTGCGAGGAAGAAGGTAAAAGGTTCGCGGGTGGCGTCGGCCGCCTGCTTGGCCTTGAACATCATGTCTTGCAGGCCCACCACCGAGATCAGCGCGGTGGCCTTGGTCAGTACCAGCCAGTTATTGGTGAAACCGGGGATTGCCAGGCGGATCATCTGCGGCACCATCACCCGGAAAAACACCTGGAAGCTGCTCATGCCATACGCAAGGCCGGCTTCGGCCTGGCCTTTGGGAATGGCCATGAAGGCGCCGCGGAAGGTTTCCGACAGGTAGGCGCCGAAGATGAAACCCAGGGTGCCGATGCCGGCGGCCAAGGGGTTCAAGTCAATATAGTCGTCGAAGCCAAGCAGCGGCGCGACGCGATTGAGCAGGTCCTGACCGCCATAGAAAATCAGCAGGATCAACACCAGGTCGGGGATCCCGCGGATCACCGTGGAGTACAGGTCACCCAGCCAAGCCAGCCAGCGCACCGGCGATAGGCGCAGGGCGACCCCGATCAGACCCAGAACGATGGCCAAGGCCATGGACGACAAGGCGAGCTGAAGCGTCAACCATGCGCCATCGAGGATAACGGCCCCGTAGCCTTTCAACATGATTCAGGTCCTCGAAAAGGGGGATGAAAAAATGGCGCAAACCGCAGGAATTCTGTTGCTTGCGCCATTCTGGACAGACAGCTGCGACGATTTACTTGGCGTCGGCGCCGTAGATATCGAAGTCGAAGTACTTGTCTTGGATTTGCTTGTATTTGCCGTTGGCACGGATCGCCGCGATAGCCGCGTTGATGCGGTCCAGGTTTTCCTTGTCGCCTTTGCGCACCGCGATGCCTACGCCGTCGCCGAAGTATTTGACGTCGGTGAATGCAGGGCCTACGAAGGCGAAACCTTTGCCGGCGTCGGTCTTCAGGAAGCCGTCCTGCAGCAGGGTCGCATCAGCCACGGTGCCGTCGAGGCGACCGGCGGCCACGTCCAGGTAGATTTCGTTCTGGGTGCCGTAAGGAACCACGGTGGCGCCTTTAGGGGCCAGCACTTCCTTGGCGAAGCGATCGTGGATCGAACCGCGCTGCACACCGATCTTCTTGCCTTTCAACTCTTCCAGGCTGTCGCTGACGGTCGTGCCTTCCTTCAACACCAGGCGTGCTGGGGTGAGGTAGTAGCGGGTGGTGAAGTCCACAGACTTCTTACGGTCTTCGGTAATGGACATGGACGACAGGATCGCGTCGATCTTGCGCACTTTGAGTGCGGGGATCAGACCGTCGAATTCCTGCTCAACCCAGGTGCACTTGACCTTCATCTCTTCGCACAGCGCGTTGCCGATGTCGTAGTCGAAACCGACGATGCTGCCATCCGGCGCTTTCGACGCAAACGGAGGGTAAGCTGCTTCGATACCAATTTTCAGTGGCTTGCCTTCAGCGAAAGCCTGCATGGACAGCACGGACAGCGCCAGGGCGCCCAACAGCACGAGTTTCTTCATCTTGGGACTCCATCGGTATAGGGCAGAAACAGCAGTATGAGCCATGGCCCATGATGCGATTGAGTAAAACCGAATAGCGTTGCAGCGTCCTACGCCGGTGACTACCTGCGACGACGAGCGAGTGATCGGCATTCTAACGACAGGCCGGAAGCCGATATTTCCTCAATGCGACAACAATTTACAGAAGCACCGAGAAAGCGGTTCCAGCTCATTGACAGCCTCTGAAATTTATGCAGAGACAAAAGATATTAAACCTGTTGATGCTGCAAATTGCGGGCCTATTATTCGCAAACCCTTCTAGCACGGCAAGTCTAGCGTTTAATCTTATTTACAGGGGTGTCTAAAACGCGGTTTTTCGGGGCATTCGCGTAGCCGTTCGCCTCAGGTGTGGGCAGCGGGTTACACATTTGCACCACTCGGTAACATTCAGAAACCTCCTACACAATAAATCGATATTTATTGGCCTGGTGGTTATGTCGGACCGTCAGCCCCTCCGCCATACCCGCCTGGAACTGCACTCCAGGGGGCAAGCCCCCTCCCACATTGGTTCTCAGTGGTTTTGAGAGATCATAAAAAAGCCCCACTCGGCTTACGCCGAATGGGGCTGTTCCCACCTATCCCGCCTTACGCGACGTTCATGGTCTTGTGCGTCTCAATCAAATGCGCCACCACACCTGGGTCCGCCAGGGTAGAGATATCCCCCAACCCGTCGTACTCGCCCGTGGCGATCTTGCGCAGGATGCGGCGCATGATTTTGCCCGAGCGGGTTTTCGGCAGGCCCGGTGCCCACTGGATCACATCCGGCGAAGCAATCGGCCCGATCTCTTTGCGCACCCAGTTTTTCAACTCCAAGCGCAGGGCTTCGGTCGGTTCTTCGCCGCCATTCAAGGTGACGTAGACATAAATGCCCTGCCCCTTGATGTCGTGCGGCACACCCACCACCGCCGCTTCGGCGACTTTAGGGTGGGCGACCATCGCGCTTTCGATCTCGGCGGTGCCCATACGGTGGCCGGAGACGTTCAACACGTCGTCCACGCGCCCGGTGATCCAGTAGTAGCCATCCTCGTCACGGCGCGCGCCGTCACCGGTGAAGTACATGCCACGGAAGGTTTTGAAATAGGTATCCACAAAACGGTCGTGGTCGCCGTACAAGGTACGGGCCTGGCCCGGCCACGAATCGAGGATTACCAGGTTGCCTTCGGCGGGGCCTTCGATCAGGTTGCCGAGGTTGTCCACCAACGCCGGCACGACGCCAAAGAACGGCCGCGCCGCCGAACCCGGCTTGAGCGCATGGGCGCCCGGCAGCGGGCTCATCATGTTGCCGCCGGTTTCGGTCTGCCACCAGGTGTCGACGATCGGGCAACGGGATTGACCGACGTTCTTGTAGTACCAGTCCCAGGCTTCCGGGTTGATCGGCTCGCCCACCGAACCGAGCAGACGCAGGCTGCTGCCGTCGGCGCCTTCGCAGGCGGCAGTGCCCGAGGCCATCATCGCGCGGATCGCGGTCGGGGCGGTGTAGAGGATATTGACCTTGTGCTTGTCGACAATCTTCGCCACTCGGGTGATGTCCGGGTAGTTCGGCACGCCTTCGAACAGCAGCGTGGTCGCGCCATTGGCCAGTGGGCCGTAGACGATGTAGGTGTGACCGGTGACCCAGCCGACATCGGCGGTGCACCAGTAGATTTCGCCCGGGCGGTAGTCAAAGACGCGCTCATGGGTCAGGGCCGCATACAGCAGGTAACCGCCGGTGGTGTGCTGCACGCCCTTGGGCTTGCCGGTGGAGCCGGAGGTATAGAGGATAAAGAGAGCTTCTTCGGCCCCCATCTCTTTCGGTGCGCAGACCGCGCCCGCCACTTTCATCAGGTCTTCGTACCAGATGTCGCGATGCTGGTTCCACTTGATCGCGCCGTTGGTGCGCTTGCACACGATGACTTTCTGGATGCTGCTGGTTTCCGGATTGGTCAGGGCGTCGTCGACGTTGGCCTTGAGCGGAATTTTCTTACCGGCGCGGATGCCTTCGTCGGCGGTGATCACCACCTTCGACTTACAGTCGATGATGCGACCGGCCAGGGCCTCCGGCGAAAAACCACCGAACACCACCGAGTGGATCGCACCGATGCGCGCGCAGGCCAGCATGGCGACCACGGCTTCGGGAATCATCGGCATATAGATGGTCACCACGTCGCCGCGGTGTACGTCCTGGCCACGCAGGGCGTTGGCGAATTTGCAGACTTCTTCGTGCAGCTCGCGGTAGGTGATGGTACGGCTCTCGGCAGGGTCATCGCCCTCCCAGATGATGGCTGCCTGATCGCCGCGCTCGGCGAGATGACGGTCCAGGCAGTTGTAGGAAACGTTCAAGGTGCCATCGGCGAACCACTTGATGTCGACGTGGTGATCGTCGAACGACGTCTGCTTCACCGTGGTGAAAGGCTTGATCCAGTCAAGACGCTTGGCTTGCTCGCGCCAGAAACCGTCGGGGTTGACCACCGACTGCTGGTACATGGCCTTGTAGGTCGCCTCGTCGGTCAGCGTGTTGGCTGCTACTTCGGGGCGAACGGGGTACAGGGAAGCCGCACTCATCTTTCTTACCTCGGTGACAATAGTTGTTTTTGTATGGCCCCTGTTTTAGCCGGGGTGAGCCTATAGAACCATTCGACGATGGTAGTAACAAGACCCTACAAATTGCCCTGCTATCCCCTTACACCGCTCTGGCCCGCAGCCTACGGGGCTTTACCGCCCAATGAAAAATCCTTCACCCGGGGATTGTTACAAAAACCGCCAAAAGTGTTTATCAAAAGCACGGGTATATGAATATAACCGGCACGCCTAAAATCAACTCCGCCAACAAGGCACTGTGATTAACAACGCAACAGCCCCCACGAAGGCAACGTTAATCCGAACTTCCCAACTTTTAAGTTACACACGCGGCCTCACAAGGGCCCCGTGACCCCTTTCGCCCTGAAGAAGGTAAATACAGTAATGAAAGCGTTAGTAGTGATGGCCCTCAGCAGCGTGTGTGCCACTGCCGCCCTGGCCGACGAAGCCCCGACCGAACTGGCCGGCAAGAACGCACCGATTGTCGAGGACTACACCTACAGCACTCATTTGGACATCGCCAAAGTACTGTCCATGAGCAACGTGCCGGATGTCTGCGAAGTTGTACCGGTAAAAATGGAATATGAAGATTCCCAAGGTCAGCGTCATATTCTTAATTACCATGTAATGGGCAATGGCTGCTCTAACGGCTAATAACGTATTTATTCAGATATAAACTCGGATCTTGGCCGCCGCAGAAAATCGTTTCTGCGGCCAAGAACCTGCCTTACAAAGCCCTACGTTGTGCCCTCACCCTCGCCTACCCAAAACATCCCACCGCCCGTCAAAAAATTCCTACCCCAGCAAAGCCTTGCAAACACGCGCTTTGACCGAAAACCATGGCCTTACAGCGGTCAATCGTGACCATCCGCCGCAACACAAAGCCGATTTTTTCCCTATAATGCGCGGGTAAATCGGGCCTGCAATATCCCTTTACACAGGGACGAAGAGCCAGACCTGAGGCCATCGCCGGAGCCAGCACCGACCGCTCCGCCCCTCAAGCCTCACGCAGCGCACCCGTTACGCAATTTCCGTTTAATGCCTGCGCGAGCTGTTGCAAGAAACGATTCCTTAAGATCCACCGCGGCCCTCGGGCCGTGTGAACACCCAACCATCCGGTTTCACACGGGCACCTTGGAGCCCTCACGCAGGAGACGACACGTCATGCTGAGCTGGGACGAATTCGACAAAGAAGATCAAGGCGAAGTAGCCACCAAAGGCGCCAACGCCGGCCATGCCACCGAAGCCAACATGGACCGCCTCGACGGTGCCGGCGCCGCCGCCGCCATTGAAGCCCGCGCCGTCACCGCCAGTGACTCCGCCGCCATCGTGCGCGCCAAGGCCGCCCTGGACAAACTCGACATCGCCGAAGGCCTCGCCGAACTCGAAGGCGCCTCCG
>NZ_VFEU01000021.1 GCF_007858255.1 Pseudomonas rhodesiae
GCGATATCAGCCATTTCTTGATGCATCGGTACAATTGGATTCGACCCCATCAATTCAATGATGGGCTGGCGCCAGCTCGGGCCGAAGAAAAACTTAACGTCGTGTCCGGGATTAGTTGACCACTACACACTGAACAAAAAGAGTTCGCCTCGAACGCGGCTAAAGACAGTTTCGAGCGCGCTCTTGGTTCTTCAGTACTAGACAAGTTTCAACTGTACGAGCGCAGACAACGAGAGTCCCTCGCCATGCTGGGCTTCGCCCTCTGACCTGACGTCAGTACCGCCACACAGTTGGAGTGAGAGTATGGCGTGCAGACCGATCGATCTACTCTCTGACCCAAGAGGGTAAATGATTGGCACCTCCGCCATGCTCTCAACTTCTACAGGCTGATAAGTCGTCGCTACTCGGTCAACCGTTAGGGGCTTGGCGCTGCGTACGCTAATGCGTTATTGACCGTATGGATAGCGGCATAGAGATTAGCGATTGTACTTCGTAGCATCCGATGATGGATGCTGCATCGGACAAGCTATTTGCCAACAGCCACTGTCTTACAACAAACAAACTACGAACCAGCGGCTCGCGAAAAACAATAACAACAAGCGCTAACCCTACTTCAAAGTCCTGCCATCGGAATAAACCAACAATCAGACAGGTGCTAATAATGATTGGATTTTACTCGCGAAATTGGGAGTACCTCCCTCTCTACATCCAATCAGAGAAATCACTTAAAGAAATCCGATATCGCTGCTCGTTGAGACAGGCCAAGGATGCCAAATAAGACACTTCTAAACAGCGTTGCATGAATAGTTTCGCTGAAGAAAACAAAAATAGGCATCCAAAAATAGATGGCGATAAACGCCACCGACATATAAAGGCAAATTATGAATAAGCTCATTGTCCGCTTTATATTAATAGCCATGGCACTCGGTATTATACTGGGCGCTGGCGTGCACCATACCGTGACAGACGCAAAGATGCTGACAGACATATCGGGGTACCTTTCTATCGGTACAGATGTGTTCATGCGCCTGATCAAGATGATCATTGGCCCCCTCGTCTTCGCCACATTAGTCCCCGGGTTGGCGCGTATTGGCGACTCAAGTGACATCGGTAGGGTGGGAGCTAAGGCAATGGCCTGGTTCATCAGCGCGTCTTTCATCTCGCTGTTACTCGGTCTGCTGCTGGCCAACCTGCTCCAGCCAGGTGTCGGTATGAATTTGACCTTACCTGCAGCCGATGCTCAAAGCGGCTTAAACACCGCCGCCTTCTCGTTGAAGGAATTCATTACCCACCTCGTTCCACGATCCATTGCCGAAGCGATGGCCCAAAACGAAATTCTGCAAATTGTGGTGTTCTCGATCTTCTGCGGCACAGCTCTCGCTGGCATAGGCCCGAAGGGTGAACCGGTTGTCGCACTCATCGAATCCATCTCCCATATGATGTTGAAGATCACCGAGTTCGTAATGTGGCTTGCACCGCTGGCAGTATTTACTGCCGTTGCAAACATCATTGCGCTTAAGGGATTGGGGATCGTTATCACCTTTGCGAAATTCATCGGCTGCTTCTATCTGGGAATCATCGCCCTTTGGGCCTTGTTGATTATCGCAGGATATTTAGTACTCGGCCGTCGGGTCTTTGAGCTCATCCGCACGGTAAAAGGGCCATTTCTTCTGTCTTTCTTCACCGCGAGCTCAGAGGCATCTTTTCCTCAACTGCTGGTGTGTCTGGATAAATTTGGCGTCAAACGCAAGATCTCTGGATTCGTTTTGCCCCTGGGCTACTCGTTCAACCTAGATGGCACGATGGTCTATTGCACCTTTACCGTCTTGTTCATTGCTCAAGCGTATGGCATCGATATGCCACTGACGACGCAGTTGGGCATGCTGTTGATGTTGATGGTGACGTCGAAGGGCATTGCCGGTGTACCAAGGGCATCGCTCATTGTGATTGCGGCAACATTGACTCACTTTGGGTTGCCTGAGGAAGGCATCCTTTTAGTGATGGCGATCGACACCTTCCTGGACATGGGCCGGTCAGCAACGAACTCGGTTGGCAACTCCATCGCGTGTGCTGTCGTAGCGAAGTGGGAAGGTGCCCTGCAGTCTTCGAAAGAAGCAGAAGCCGAACTGGAAGCGACCAATCTTTCGTTGAAACCCACTATGCCTGAATACGCTGTGCTGGATCGTGAGGAGGCAATGAGAACGTAGCCAGTCAGGACAGATCTTCCCCGACGACACGGATAGTCGCCTACGTAACACATGGCGAGTCACCTAGATGTCTCGCCATTCCCCGCAAGCCGGTTGCCGGCTTACCTTCCGACTGACTGCCCTCTCCTTCTAAACTCATCGCGCGCCCCCCTAGAAGCGGTGCCCTTGGAATCTTCGTAAGTGTCTGTCAAAGGCTCCTTGAGCGGTTGAACGGGCGCCCACTTGTGCGACAACAGCTCAGAAATCTCACACGCCCGCTGCGTCGGCAGTCGCGTGAGAACGTCGGATAGGCATATGGTTCATGGCAATCGAGCCGTGCCTACAGGATCAAGTTCATGATCGCAGCCGCACGTATGCCGCTGCATAGCTAACCCGCAGTTCGAGCACACAAGTTCCGACGGCAGGATCTGATTTTCTATTCGGTCATAAGCAACGGAACTGTACCGTCATCAAATTAGCGCGTCAGCGCTATCCAGCGTTTGAGGCTGTAATCCAGCGCCTTGGCAATAGGTCGATCATCCAAGTGCGGAGCGCATCGATGCTGGGAACTGCTTCTCCCTGCCGTATTCGATGCCGAACATCCAGTTCCAGCTCCCGGACTTCGCGTTCAACTTCATGTAAAGCCGCGATGTAGTGCAGCGCTTTTTCGGCGTGCGAATCGAAGAACTTGCGGCGAGCATGAGTCATGCAGCCAATTTCTGTGATGCCCTGCTCGAAGCCTGCCTTGTAGTCAGCGAAGTGGTCGCAGACCAGCTTACCGTTCCGGTCGCCCAGGAAGGTTCGGGCATGCACGGCTGGGGCTGAAGTCATAGACGACCACTGTGAGGCCGGCGAACTGTCTGGTGGCGTAGGCCCAGACGTAGCCGCGGCAGGTCTTAGGGACGCCTGGAGTCAGCATTTGTACCGGCGCTTCGTCAGCGTGAATGACGCCGTGCGCAAGCACGGCTTAGACACGCCCCCCCGAGCGCATCGAACTTAAACAGGTTGACGCCCTGAATTCAATTTATTCCAAATCAAGATCAATATATGAGAATTAACTGTTTGTTAGAATCAAAAAACTAGGCAAATATGCGTTAGGGGATTGCGCTAGCGCTTCGTTTGATCAATTCGCATCAGCCCGGAATGAACCATAAAACACAATACTTTGCCCTGCCTGGAGTAGAGATTTGAAAACCATCGGAATTGTTGGCGGCGTCGCTTGGCCAAGCTCAATTGTTTACTACCGCGTCATCAATGAGCTCGTTGCAAAACGTCTTGGAGGCGAAGGGCGGCACTGCGCTAAATTGGTACTTGCCCAGACGGACTTTGAGGAAGTTGAGCGCAGACAACGTGAAGGCCGCTGGGACTTGGTCGGTGAATTGCTCGCAGCTGAAGGCAAAAAACTTAAGGCTGCAGGCGCAGACTTCTTCCTGCTGGCCTGTAATACCGTTCACACCGCCGACGAACAGGTTGAGGCGTCCGTTGATCTTCCCTTCCTCCATATTGTGGATCCCGCTGCAGAGTATGTAACTTCCCACGGTTTCAAAAAAATCGGGCTGCTCGGAAGCAAATACACGATGACCGGGACATACTTTGTCGATCGCCTTAAAAAGCGTTACGGGCTCGACGTATTGATTGCGGAAGGAACGCATCAAGATAACGTCCACAATGCGCTGTATGAGGAACTTGTGAAGGGGATTTTTCTGCCCGCTACCCGGGAAAAATTCAAGGAAGCAATTGCTGACCTAGCCGCACGAGGCGCTGAAGCTATCATTCTTGGCTGCACAGAGTTCGGCATGCTTGTAGATCAAGGAGATAGTTCTGTGCCATTGATCGACACAACCGTCATGCATGCACAAGCTGCAGTAGAACTGGCCTTGGGCAATCGCCAATTATAGTGTGTAGCGTGATGTTTTGGAGTGGACTATGGCGCCTGAGGAAAAACTAAAGTACTTGGGTCTTGAGCTGCCTCAAGTACCGGCGCCAATTGGAAATTTTTTACCGTGGCGTCGAGTCGGAAATTTGCTTTATCTTTCTGGGCAAGGGCCGCGAGACGAATTTGGAGCGATCAAAGTCGGAAAAGTAGGCAAAGATTGCTCAGTTGATAATGCGTACGACGATGCAAGACGAGTCGGTTTACAAATACTCGCGTCGATTCGGCAAGCGCTCGGTTCTCTCGACCGTGTCGAAGCGGTCGTGAAACTCTTCGGCATGGTTAACGCGGTTTCGACATTTACTGAGCATCCAAAGGTTATCAATGGGTGCTCCGATCTGTTCATCGAAGTTTTGGGCAAGAAGGGCTGTCATGCTCGATCGGCTGTCGGGATGGACTCATTACCTAATGGCATGACAGTCGAGATAGAAGCCATCATTCAGGTTTCCGAAAGCAACTGATGAAGTCTTTTTGTGAAATGCCTTAACGGCCTCATTGAACAACTATAATAACGAACGTCTATAGTACTAGTCTGCCGCCACACTGTTAGATGAACCTATATACTTTGACAACAAAGGTGCACTTTCAATGAAGATGTCAGCAGGTCTGCTGTACGCTGCAATGCTTAGTATTGCAGCAACAAACCCCGCTTCCGCCGATGAAGCTAACGGAACGCTCAAAAAAATAAAAAACTCCGGCGCCATTGTACTCGCCTACCGCGACTCAGCGATTCCGTTCTCTTACCTTGATAACGATCAACAAACGATTGGTTACTCATGGGATATCGCCAATGCCGTAGCTGCTCGCGTCAAGAGCGAACTTAAGATGCAGAACCTGGAGATCAAGGGCAACCTGGTCACTTCGCAGACGCGAATCCCGCTCGTGCAAAATGGTACTGTCGACATTGAATGTGGTGTCACCACCAACAATATCGAACGCCAACAGCAAGTTGATTTTTCGGTTGGCATTTTTCAGGCAAGTACCCGATTGCTGACGAAAGCGACCTCCGGTGTGAAAGACTTCTCTGACTTACAGGGAAAGAATGTGGTGACTACCGCCGGGACTACTTCTGAGCGCCTGCTTAAGATAATGAATGCCGACAAGCAGATGGGCATGAATATTATCTCAGCCAAGGATCACAGCGAATCGTTCCAGATGGTGCAATCAGGCCGTGCCGTGGCATTCATGCTGGACGACGTATTGCTGGCCGGCTTTGCCTCAAAGACCAACGTGCCTTCCGACTGGGTAATTACAGGACAGCCGCAGTCCCATGAAATATACGGCTGTATGGTTCGCAAGGGCGACCCCTCGTTCAAGAAAGTGGTCGACGAAGCCATCAAAGATCTTTACCAATCCGGCAAAATAAACACTCTTTATTCCAAGTGGTTCGAGAGCCCAGTCCCTCCAAAAGGCCAAAACTTAAACTTCCCGCTCCCCAAAGAGCTTAAAGCACTGATCGATAACCCAACCGACAAAGCGGCCGATCAGCTGTAGATCGAACCTTGTCTAGCAACTAAACAACGCTGCTTACAACTCCGCCAGGAAATCTGGCGGCGGTTTGAGGCGTGGCCATAGCCACACCTCTTTGGAGAACACAAAATTGAGTAGCGCGCTCGTAGCGAGGGGTATCGAAGAAGTCCTGCTTACTACAGTCTTCTATGATTTGTCCGCGATCCATGACTATCACCCGGCTCGCGACTTTTCGAGCGAAGCCCATTTCGTGTGTAACACACATCATGGTCATGCCTTCCGGAGCCAACTCCACCATAAGAACCAGGTATCAAAGTGACGATTACCGCTGATAGATATTTCTGCGGGAACAGCGACTCGCCTGACCAGAAAACTGAATAGAAAAGAAAGGTATTTGCAAATGACACAAGTTCGTGCGCTCCTGGAAGGCAGCCAACTGAATAAGCTGCTGGTACAAGTCGCTGGTGAAAAAGAAGCAACCAATCTATTTACCATGATTAAGGTAGAAGATCCGTTGCTGGCCGAACAAGCTGGCGACATTGTATCTCGCATGGTGTTGGCGCAGTCCATGAACATGCTTTTGTTTGTAAAGAACCTGGAAGCTGTTCCGGACGGAAAGCGTTACGTTGAGGACAGGCTCGCCGCTGGCGGTCAGGTTGTATTTGACCACGGCGCACTACGTACCGTCGCTGCGGCGAACACCGGAGAACTGCCCCAAGGGGAAATGGCATTCAAACGCTTTCTGGAGCCACTGGGCTTTGCTGTAGCTGATGTTTATCCGCTAGGTCGTCTGAAGATGACTGGCAAAGCCTACTGTCATAAGGACGCTCCAGAGCTGGTGACACAATTCTTTGTCTCTGAGTTGCACGTCGACCAGTTCTCTCCTGCTTTCCAAGCGGCGGTAAACAACGTGGTATCCACCTCGCGCGACCCATTGTCACCCCACGCGCAAGCATTGCTGAAGACGCTGGCTGACAAAAATCAACTGGCATTCTCTGATGCGGCCAAACTGCTACCGGAATTGGTAGGCTGCTTTAACGTACAGCACACCACGCCCGCACTGGCCGACTACCAAGCACTCCTTCTGGAATCCGCTGAAATGGCGTGGATTACTACGGAGGGTAATGCCTTCAACCATGCTACCGACCGCGTTCCCGATGTATTTGCTACTGCGGATGAGCTGCGCGCCAAAGGCATGCCAATCAAAGATAAGGTAGAGGTCTCCGCCAGTGGCCGAGTACGCCAGACTGCTTTCAAGGCAGTCCAGGTGGAGCGTGAGTTCATTGATGAAAATGGTCGGCGCGTGACGCGCATAGTGCCAGGATCGTTCTATGAGTTCATAACCCGGGATCGCTATAACGACAACGCAGGGAATAATAAGCTCGACCTACGTTTTGATAGTTCCAACGCACAGGGAATTTTCAAAATGACCGACGTGTCCGCATGTTGAAACATTACTAACATGTACCAAAACCGCGCGACCCTGACGACATCACAGTGACAACGCTGCTGTGGCAGAATAAGTAGCGCGGTTTGCAACCGGCGATGACCATTTAAACTAACAATTTAATCCTCATCATCTCAACAAATTTTTCCGCAGCGATTGAAAGCCGGGCATTCCGTCTACGTATCAAAGAAAACACTCGGGTACACTTATCAGTCTCCTGAAATGGAAGCATGACAACACCGCAAGATTTCGCGAAAGAAGAAATATACTCTGGAACCACCGCAACTCCAGCGCCTGATTGCACCAAGCCTATAGCCGAAGTAAGATCCCCGACCTCAACAACCTGAACGAACCCGATAGCCTCCATATTTGACCTAACTAGACGCCCAAGATTAGTAACAGGTCTAAGCATAATCATTTTTTCTGATGCTAATTGCCTCCATGAAACCTCTTCGCCTTTTGCGAGAGGGTGAGACGGTAGGCATGCAAGTCGAAGGGAGTCTTGATAAATTGGCTCCATGATCAACCGAGAATCATCCTGATCAACAGCTGCTATTCCAAAATCTACTTTACCGTTTAGAACATAGTCAACCGCGTAATCCGTAGACAACTCATAAACCTCCAAGGATATATCTGGATATTCAGCTTGGAATTCGGCTGTCACATCACATAATAAACTATAAAATATCATAGGTGCGGCTGCCACACCCACATTACCCTTGCGAACAGATGTTAAATCGGACAAGCTTCGAGATGCAGCATCAAGTGTACCCAGCAACTCCAAAGCAAACTTATATAGATCGGAAGCCCCGTCCATAGGGACTACCTTGCGTGTAGATCGCTCAAACAAAGGAAAGCCAACTTCCCCCTCCAGCTCCGAGCATAACTTACTAACAGCTGACTGAGTAACATGCAATGCTGACGCAGTTGCAGTAAAGCTCCGCAACTCATAAATCTTCACAAAAACCTTCAACTGCCTAAATGTTATATTCATGAATTTAACACCCAGCACGGCTTCCGAACTCTGAAGCCAATCTAAAAACATATACTCATTATTAGAGTATTCCCCTAAAAGCAAAATTTCGCCCTACATCTACTAGAATAGCAAATCTCCATTGTTTCTAGAAAGCAGCATCACCACTTTCAGAACTCTTCCATTGAACAGCCAGAAGGCATTGCAAATAAACCCTTTACAAACCCCTTAAAAAGCAGTTTCGCACACAACCAGCAGATACTGAACAATCGTATCTTTTAACAATATACCCCTAGACTTTCGGTAGCGGAAAATCGACTTGGCGAATTTGCGGGTTGTCCAGTACCAACAAAATACAATAAGTCGGTAGTACGATCTATTGACGGGCCGTGGTTAGGTCTCCTAGAACTTTGAGAGAAGAGCGCAAACCTAGTCAAATCCGGCACTACGCCATGGGATATTTGTGCGGTTTGCATTGGCCAGCTGCCTCCGCTGACCCAACATTTCTTTGCATCCGGCCCTACGGACGCGCCAGCGTTTGTTTCTATCGTGGTGCTGGCGCTGCCTAACGGTGGCCCTCCCATTAGTAATAGAGAGGTTAATATGAGCACACCTGTCACCAACGACTTCGTCCGCGCGCTAGACCGAGACTACGTGTTTCACTCCTAGTCTACCCAAGGCACGCTAAACCCATTGGTAATCGCCAGGATTGAGGGTTGCAAGCTGTGAGATTTAGATCTGACGGATGACCGTGAAGGAATGATTTTCCCTAGCTCGGTTATTGCCGTCGCATCGTGCAATGCACGATTTACCTCAACCAATTGCTGGCGTGACTGCAAACTTCTCGGACTCAGTTTTTTCCAAGAAGAAGCTTCCTTCGAAAAGTCATTGGGATACTCAGCTAAGCTTTGTATTCATCCATCTCAAATCCCCTGGACACATAATGTGCTTGATCCATCTGAACTGGAAATAGTCTGGGCGAATACGATCATCGATCGCGACTCGGAAGTCGCATGCAGTGCAAATCAACGGGATCATGATCGATAGGCAGGTGATTGAGCGCGCCAAGAAAATTTTGGATCGGGTAACCCGCCAAAAAACGGTGGCGCAGTAAGGCTCGAATTTTGTTATGTGGCGCGCTCTACTGCTTGAGTGATGCTTGTACACCCTCGAATCGTCCTGGAGCTGGTCTCCATCTCTCTGCTAGAACGCAGGGTGGTTTGGGCGGCAAAACGTCATCACGCGCCAAAACTGAGTATGGAAGGCTAGCTTGCTCGTTCATGAAGGTTAATGAATATCTCTCGGGACTCTGCTGATCTCTCCTTCACACTCGCCAGCAGAACCTGCAGCGGATGGAGCACCGTCGCACCCTCCTGTCGCTTAACCTGACTGCGGCAAGAATAGCCATCGGCAACAACTCGTCCCGATTGGTTAAACTTCTGGATGAGCAGCTTCCAGGATTGCCCATAGATCGTCTCCGACGTTTCGGCGTTTCTCGTTTCATGTCCGTAGGTACCCGACATCCCGCAGCAGCCACTTGCTTGTACCTGAAGCGTTAGTCCCATACGTTCAAAGATCTTCTGCCATTGGCCGATGCTTCCTGGTTCATTAGATTTTTCAGTGCAGTGCGGCAGGAAGTGGTAAGGCTCATCCACTTTCGTTACTTCATTTTGCGGCAACGCATTGATAAGCCACTCCTGCGTAAGCATCACCAGGGGAGCTTCGCCGGCGTCCAATATCTTGGCGTACTCCTGTCGGTACACCAAGGTCATCGCTGGGTCGAGCCCCACCAATGGAACTTGATACTGCTGAAGACTGAGCAACGACTTTCCATTGAAGCTGGCAGCCTTCTCAAATGTTTTGAGAAAGCCCTGCACCTGAAGGGGTTTGCCATTAGGCGCGTACGGTGCCAGGTAGACTTTGTAGCCAAGCCGAGAGATCAGCTCCACCCAGTCAACGAGCAACGGTGTTTCAAAAAAACGAGTGAAAGCGTCCTGTACAAGGATGACACTTTTCGCTCGCTGCTCACCTGAAAGAGTTTCCAGGCGTTCAGGCATTGCCACCTCCACGTTCCAGCGCCGGCAAACGGCCGCAAAATCCACCAGGCTGAGTAGAGGGCTATCTACCATCCCGGCAGCTCGTTCGAGTAACCAGCGAACCGGTCGAGCGCTCATCACGAAATTGTAGAGACGCGGCATCTTGGCAATGTAAGGAACTGTGTATTCCAAGGAGCCGATCAGATAGTCCTTGAGGGGGCGCAAATACCGACTGTGATAAAGCTCAAGAAAGCGTGATCTAAACTCAGGCACATTCACTTTGACAGGGCATTGGCCTGCGCATGATTTGCATGCCAGGCAACCTGTCATCGCTTCATAAACCTCGTGCGAAAAATCTTGCTGGCCCATCTTCTGTGCCAAGCTGTTAACGGCCCGATGTGCAAGGTTCTGAGGGGCAGCGGACAAACGCAGCCGATCACTTGCAGCCAGAACATCAACGCCCTGCTCGCCCTGCAATCTCAGCCATTCACGTATCAGCGATGCTCGGCCTTTCGGAGAGTGAATTCGATTGCGCGTAGCCTTCCAGGATGGGCACATGGCGTCATCAGGATCGAAGTTGTAGCAAGCGCCATTGCCATTGCAATGAACAGCAGTGTCATAGCTTTGCCAAACACGCTCATCAATTGTCCGGTCTAAATCACCGCGCAACGCCACTTGGTCAACGCGTGTCAGTCGAGAACCCGGGACAGTTTTCGGCGTTGCAATCTTGCCTGGATTGAGTTGATTGTGTGGGTCAAAGGCTGCCTTCAGCTCCTGTAAAGCCGGGTACAAATCGCCGAAGTAATCTGGCACATACTGCGACCGCAAGCCCTTGCCATGCTCCCCCCATAACAACCCGCCATGTTTTTGAGTCAAGGCAGCGACCGCATCGGAAATCGGTCGGATCAAGGCCGCCTGAACAGGATCTTTCATATCCAGGATCGGGCGCACGTGCAGTACACCGGCGTCGACGTGGCCGAACATACCGTACTGCAAGTTATAGCTATCCAGGAGCGCTCGAAACTCCTGGATGAAGTCAGCAAGGTTTTCGGGAGGAACAGCGGTGTCCTCGACAAACGGCTGTGGTCTGGCCTCTCCTTTGACGTTGCCCAACAAACCCACTGCGCGCTTACGCATCGCATAAACCCGCTTTAGCGCATCAGCTCCGATCGCCAGCGTGTGCCCCAAGCGCACAACAGAGGTATCGCGCTGTAGGTGCAGTACGAATTCATGAACACTCTGCAGAACAACCTCTTCATCGTCTCCGCTAAATTCAATGAGGTTGATCCCCAGCGTCGGTGTATCAGGATCTTCAGGGAAATACTCTGAGACGCCGTGCCAGACAATATCTTTCATCGCCAGCATCAGCACTTTGGAGTCCACGGTCTCGATCGACAGCGGCTTCATTTCCATCAGAGCCTTCGCATCGCGCAAGGCATCCATAAATCCGGCGTAACGTACGTTAACCAGAATGGAATATTTCGGGATAGGCAAGACGTTCAGTTTTGCCTCAACGATGAATCCAAGCGACCCTTCAGAGCCACAAAGCACACTATTCAGATTGAAGCGTCCGTCCGATTCGCGCAGGTGTGCCAGGTCATAACCGGTCAGGCAGCGATTGAGTTTGGGGAAGGTGTTTCTGATCAATTCAGCTTGAGTATCGGCGATGTCCAAAACACATCTGTAGACCTCACCGACCCGGTCTTTGCGCCTTGTCAGCGCGGGCAAATGCTCCGCGTCGACAGCTGAACTGGTGAGACGATTACCGCCAAGCAATACTGTAGAAAGCTCGAGAACGTGATCGCGAGTCTTGCCATAGGTACAGCTCCCCTGACCACTCGCATCGGTGTTGATCATCCCTCCAATAGTCGCGCGATTCGACGTTGAGAGTTCAGGTGCAAAGAACAATCCATAGGGTTTGAGTGCCGCGTTCAACTGATCCTTAACCACACCACTCTGTACTCTGACCCAGCGCTCCTGGACATTGATTTCCAGGATGTTGTTGAGATGCCTGGACAGGTCGACCACCACACCGTCAGTAAGCGATTGCCCATTGGTGCCAGTACCTCCACCTCGAGGCGTGAGCACCACTGTACTGTGCTCAGCATTACTGACCAGCCGCGCCAAAATCTCCACATCCTGCGCGTCCAATGGAAACAAAGCAGCTTGGGGCAGACGCTGGTAAATAGAATTGTCGGTAGCTAATACCGTTCGGTCGCCATAGTTGCGGGCAATTTCACCTTGAAACCCCGCCCCTTGGAGCGCGTTCAGAAAAGCGTCATAGGTCGTTTTCTGGGTATTTGGAGGTGATAACCGGGCAATCATGATGGAATTCCTACGGGCTAAAAAGCTAATCTATGCATTCGCATTACGTATGCTTAGTACAGGGCGCACCGAGTAGCTGCATAAGGTTTCAATGATTCTTGCGCCTACGCACGCTTGGAACAAACGTAATTTCTGCTGGTTTTGCATGAGCTTTATGAATGAACGCGAGAAGACTGACCCCCTCAATGTCGCTGTTGGTTGCCTTCGAAGCTGCTGCGCGCCATTGCAGCTTCACCAAGGCAGCAGAAGAGCTGGCGTTGACCCAGAGCGCTGTCAGCCGCCAGGTACAAACCTTGGAGGCTCAACTTGAAATCGAGCTCTTCAGGCGTGAAGGCCGAAAGATTGAACTGACGGCTGCCGGCGCGCTGTATCAACACGAGTTGACGGCGGCTTTGGGTCGCATTCGAAGCGCAACATTGCAGACCATTTCGTACAAGAATGACGGTGGCCCACTGAGCCTGGCGGTACTGCCGACACTAGGTTCGAAATGGCTGCTTCCACGGATGCATGAGTTCTACGCAAAACACCCGGAAATCCTGGTTCACATACATTCGAGAATCATCCGGGAGGACGTGCACTCTTCAACTCACGACATGAACGCAATCATCTGCGTCGGCTCCGGGGATTGGCCAGGCTACATTTCACATAAGTTGCTCACTGAAAAACTGGTAGTGGTTGCCAGTCCTGCAGCGCTGCCCGAGTACCGCTCAATGACACCTGCGAACGTTGCTGAGCATGCATTGTTAAATGTCGTATCGAGGCCCAGTGCCTGGTCTGACTGGTTCGACAACCATAACGTTGACCACAGAAACATGCGTTCAGGCCCGAGCTTTGAGCTCACGGCTCACCTCATTCAGGCGGTATCAGCAGGGATTGGAATTGGCCTAGTTCCAGAAATTCTTGTGCAGGATGAATTGAAGAGCGGCGAACTCGTTGCATTGTTTGAACCGATGGAAAGCGGTCGTAGCTACTATCTTATCTACGCGACTCGATATCAGAATTTACCCTCATTGAATGCATTTAGTGCCTGGCTTTTGTCGCTACCATTTCCAGACAAATGAGGTGTGAGACTTAAACCGTTGCACTGCTGCCGGCCTGTCACATTTTGCTCCCCCCTCCGCCATACCGGCCCACACGGGCCCTGCCAATCCCGCCACAAACGGGGGTACAGACGGGGGTAGAAACCAAATCACAGGCAAAAAAAATCCCGCAAAGCCCCTGGCTTGCGGGATTTCTCTTTCATGTTTGGCGGGAAACCAGGGATTCGAACCCTGGAGACGCTATTAACGTCCGCCGGTTTTCAAGACCGGTGCATTCAACCACTCTGCCAATTTCCCTTGTGCGACACAGGAGAATAATAGCCCATCCCGTCTCAGCGGGCGCCATAATACCCGAATGAAACACACTGTCAAACTCTCGCCATCGCTTGTTACAGAGCGTCTGTTATGATCTTTGCGACTGAACGTTTCAAAACCCAAGGAGTGTCGCCATGCGCGAACAGAATTACGCAGTGAATGGCAACGCCCAGGCTGAGCAGCTTGAAGTCAGCCGCGTGTTGCGCAACACCTATGGCCTGCTCGCCCTCACCCTCGCCTTCAGTGGCGTGATGGCGTTCGTGGCGCAGCAGATGCGTGTCGGCTACCCGAATATCTTTGTGGTGCTGATCGGTTTCTACGGTCTGTTCTTCCTCACCAACAAGCTGCGCGATTCGGCCTGGGGCCTGGTGTCGGCGTTTGCCTTGACCGGTTTCATGGGTTTTATCCTCGGCCCGATTCTTAACCGCTACCTTGGAATGGCTGGCGGCGCAGAAGTGGTCAGTTCGGCGTTTGCCATGACCGCGCTGGTGTTCGGTGGTCTGTCGGCTTATGTGCTGGTCACCCGTAAAGACATGAGCTTCCTGGGCGGCTTCATCACCGCAGGTTTCTTCGTGTTGCTGGCGGCTGTGGTTGCGGGCATGTTCTTCCAGATCAGTGGCCTGCAACTGGCGATCAGCGCCGGTTTCGTGCTGTTTTCCTCGGTGTGCATCCTGTTCCAGACCAGCGCCATCATCCACGGCGGTGAGCGCAACTACATCATGGCGACCGTGAGCCTGTATGTATCGATCTACAACCTGTTCATCAGCCTGTTGCAGATCTTCGGCATCATGAGCCGTGACGACTGATTCACTGCGGTATAAAAAATGCCCCGCATCGAAAGATGCGGGGCATTTTTATTTTCGCGGGATCAATACTGGTTGGGTTCCATTTCCAGCTCAACCTTGAAGCGCTCGGCAATATCGCGCTGGATGCGCTGGGCCAGGTGGGCGATGTCGTGTCCTGAGGCGCCGCCATAATTGACCAGAACCAACGCTTGCAGCGCGTGCACGCCTGCGTCGCCCTCCCGGAAGCCCTTCCACCCGGCCTTGTCGATCAGCCAGCCGGCGGCGAGTTTCATCTGCCCGTCGGCCTGAGGATAGGCCACCAGATCCGGATACAGCGCCTTGAGCTCTTCGGCCAACGCCTTGGACACCAGCGGATTTTTGAAGAAGCTGCCGGCGTTGCCCAGCACGGTCGGGTCCGGCAGTTTTTCCTGGCGGATACTGCAAATTGCCCGGCTCACATCACTTGGCGTGGCCTCGGTGATGCCCTGCCCGGCCAATCGTTGCTGTACCGGGCCGTAATCAAGCTTGAGGTGATTGGCACGACTGAGGGCAAAGCGCACACGCAGGATCAGCCAACGACCGGTCTCATGCTTAAACACACTGTCGCGATAGGCGAAGCCGCAGTCTTCCAGGCTGAAGTCGCGTAATTCCCCAGTGTGGCGATCCAGAGCGGTCAGGCCTGCAAACACGTCCTTGATCTCTACGCCATAGGCACCGATGTTTTGCATGGGGGCCGCGCCGACGGTGCCTGGGATCAGGCTGAGGTTTTCCAACCCACATAAGCCCTGCGCGAGGGTCCACAGCACAAAGGGATGCCAAGCCTCCCCTGCCTCGGCTTCGACCACTACCTGCATGCCGTCATCCTGCAATATCCGAATGCCTTGGGTAGCCATGCGCAGCACCAGCGCTGGAATATCCTGGGTCAGCAGCAAGTTGCTACCGCCGCCAATCACCAACAGTGGCAGCGACCGCGTCGCAGCATAGGCCAGCGCTTCGCGCACATCGTCATCGCTGCGGGCTTCGGCAAACAGCTGAGCACGCACATCGATGCCAAAGCTGTTGAATGGCTTGAGCGACGCTTGCGGGCGCACATGCAGAGTCATAACCGCCCCTTCAATTCAACCACCAATAAATCGCAGGCCCGCTCGATCAGGTCCAGGACCCGTTCGAAGCCTTGTTCGCCCTCATAATACGGGTCTGGCACTTCGTCCACTTCCCCTTCGTAACGGCGCAAAAACAGGTCAAGTTCCGCCTTGCCCTGAGTGGGTTGGAGCGCCTTGAGGTTGCGCAGGTTGCTATGGTCCATGGCCAGGATCAGGTCGTAACGAGCAAAATCGGCGCGCGAGACCTGCTGGGCGCGCTGGGCCGACAAGTCATAACCGCGCACCAGCGCCGCCCGCTGGCTGCGCTGGTCGGGCGGGTTGCCGACATGCCAGTCGCCGGTACCGGCCGATGCGACCTCGATTTGACCCGCCAGGCCCGCCTCACGCAATTTATGGCGCAGAACCCCCTCGGCAGTCGGCGAACGGCAGATATTGCCCAGGCACACGAACAAGACTTCCATCAAGCCCCCAGCAAACGACGGACGCGCTCAAGGTCTTCCTGGGTATCGACGCCGGCCGGCGGTGCTTCCAGGGCGTCGCCCACATGTATGCGCACGCCATGCCACAAAGCCCGCAGTTGCTCTAGGGATTCGGTATTTTCCAACCAGCACGGGCCCCAGCTGACAAAGTCATGCAGGAACCCGGCGCGGTAGGCATAGATACCGATATGGCGGCGATAAGGCACACCTTCGGGTAACGCGTCGGGGCGCTTGGCAAACGCATCGCGCGCCCAAGGCAAGGTGGAACGGCTGAAAGTCAGGGCAAGGCCATTGATATCGCTGACCACCTTGACCACGTTAGGGTTGAACAGGGTTTCGATATCTTCAATCGGCTCGGCCAGGGTCGCCATGCGCGCTTCACCATGGGCAGCCAGGTTGGCGGCGACCTGATCGATCACACTGGGCGGGATCAGCGGCTCGTCGCCTTGCACATTGACCACGATAGCGTCTGGCGCCAGACCCAGTTGCGTGGCCACTTCGGCCAGGCGATCCGTACCGGAATTGTGATCTTCACGCGTCAGCACTGCTTCAGCGCCAAAGCCTTTGCAAACGTCGATGATGCGCGGGTCGTCGGTGGCGACCACCACCCGCTCGGCGCTGCTTTTACAAGCCTGTTCCCATACCAGCTGGATCATCGGCTTGCTGCCGATCAACTGCAGCGGTTTGCCGGGCAGACGGGTCGATGCATAACGCGAGGGGATGACAACGGTAAAGGCGGTGGTCATTTATCCAGACGCTCTTCGGTGGTCAGGGTGCGGGCTTCGCTCTCCAGCATCACCGGGATGCCATCACGAATCGGATACGCCAGACCGGCGCCTCTGCTGATCAGCTCGGTTTTGTCGGCACTGAGCTTGAGCGGGCCTTTGCAGATCGGGCAAGCGAGGATATCGAGCAGTTTGGTGTCCATGAATATGTCCTGGTAGGCAGCGTTTAAGGCAAGTGACGGGTGGGCAACAGGCGTAAGAGTTGCGCATCGAACCAGGCGACGAACGCCGGCGACGGCAGCGCATCCACCGCAAGGTACCACCAGTCGGGCTGGGCAAAGGCGCGGCACTTCACCGCGTCTTTCTCGGTCATGACCAGCGGCAATGACGGGGTAAAATTCAAGACCTCGGCGCTGTAAGGTGCATGGTCGGCAAAAGCATGGGGTATCGGGCGCCAGTGTAGCGTTTCAAGGGTATTGAAGAAACGTTGCGGGTTACCGATGCCGGCGACCGCATGCACCGCTTGGCCCTTGGCAAAATGATCCACCGGCCGGCGCTCACCGGTCTGTAGGTTAACCAGAGCGGTGGGTTGCAGACTGAAGGCAAACCCGTCGTCGCGGTCACGGGGGGCACCGTTGTACAGCAACGCATCGACACTCTGCAGTCGCTCCACCGGTTCGCGCAAAGGCCCGGCCGGCAGGCAACGGCGGTTGCCCAAGCCACGGGCGGCATCGATCAGCACCAGCTCCAGGTCACGGGCCAGACGGTAGTGCTGCAAGCCATCGTCGGAGAGGATCAGGTCCAACGGTTCGCTGGCCAGTAATGCCTCGACCGCACGACTGCGGTCCGGATCGATCATCAAGGGCACACCGCAGCGCTGCACGATCAGCAAGGGTTCGTCACCCGCCGTCTCGGCGCTATGGCCGGCCTCGACCCGCCACGGCAAGTGCGGCGGCTTGGCGCCATAGCCTCGGCTAACCACGCCCACGCGCAGGCCGCTACGTCGGCAGTGCTCGATCAGCCACAGGATCAATGGCGTCTTGCCGGTGCCCCCCACGGTGATATTGCCGACCACCACCACCGGCACCGGCGCTCGATAGATCTGGCCCTCTCCCGCCAGGAATCGCGCGCGCTTGCGCTCAACCACCCGGCGATACATCGCCTCCAGCGGCCGCAACAACAGCAGCGCCGGATGACCTTCGTACCAGCCTTTAAGCAATCGATCGGACATGGCCATCAGGGTTGGCTCGCCGCCTCGACGGTGCTCATGCGCAAATGGCTGAAGCCAAGTTTGCCGGCGGCGTCCATTGCGGTGATGACGGCCTGGTGCTGGGTCTTGCCATCGGCGCTGATGGATAGCGGCATCTTGGTATCGCCACCGGACTCCTTCTGCAAAGCGTCCATCAGACTGTTGAGATCGTTTTTCTCCAGCACCTGGTTATTCACCGAAAACACGCCCTCGGCGCTGATGGCGATATCCAGTTGCTTGACCTCCTGATCTTCGGCCGGCGAACCGCTCACCGCTTCCGGCAAGTCGACACGCAGCTCGGTCTGCCGGGTGAAGGTGGTGGTGACGACAAAAAACAGCAGCAGGATAAAGACCACGTCGATCAGTGACGCGAGGTTGATATCGACATTTTCCCGTTGCTTGCGGCGAAATTTCACGCTTTGTCCCCAACCAGATCCACGTCACGATCCCCCTGCACCACCTCGACCAGCTTGATGGCTTCCTGCTCCATGCCGACCACCAGCTCATCGACGCGCCGTTGCAGGAACCGGTGGAAGAACACCGATGGAATCCCCACCATCAAGCCCGCCGCCGTGGTAATCAGCGCTTTGGAAATACCGCCGGCCAGCACGGCAGCGTTAGCGCTCATGCCGGTGCCCATGAACGAACTGAAAATATCGATCATGCCCAGCACCGTACCCAGCAAACCGAGCAGCGGCGCCATGGCAGCGATGGTGCCGAGGGCGTTGATGTAGCGCTCCAGTTCGTGGATCACCCGCGCGGCGGCCTCTTCGATGCACTCCTTCATGATCTCGCGACCGTGCTTGGAGTTGGCCAGGCCCGCGGCGAGAATCTCACCCAGCGGCGAATCGGCGCGCAGGGCCTTGAGCTTTTCCTTGTCCAGTTGTTTGTTCTTGATCCAGGACCAGACCTGCCCCAGCAGATGCTCAGGGGTGACACGACTGGCACGCAAGGTCCACAGGCGTTCGGCAACAATGCCGAGCGCGGCGATGGAACTCAAGATGATCGGCAACATCATCCAGCCGCCGGATTTGACCAATTCCCACACAGTGAATGTCCCCTCGAAAAAGTGCGCCACTTTACCATATAGGTTCCGCAGCGGGGTTCGTCGAGCGTGGCACCGCCGACGACCTTCGCGCTTACACCGTCAGGGTAACCGTTCGCGCCAGAAACGCCGTTGACCACGGGCAACGACCGGTTCGGCAAAGGCCCCTAATTGCACGCGTACGGCGCCTTGTTCGGCGCTGTCATAGACCCGACTGCCGAGTGCCCGATAGCGCTCCATGACCTGCGGATGGGGATGACCGAAGGCGTTGCCGCGCCCGCGTGAAATAAGCACAGACCGGGGCGCCAGCCGTTGCAGGAAAGGCCTGGAGGACGAACTTCGACTGCCATGATGCGGCGCTTGCAGCCAGTCGGTGGGCACCGCCAGCGACGAGTTGAGCAGCGCCCGTTCAGCGTCGCGATCGATATCGCCGGTCAGCAGCAGACGCTCACCGTTGGCTTGCACCTGCAAGACGCAGGATTTCGCGTTGCCGCCAATAGCATCAGGCCACTGCCACATTTCAAACATGACCCCGTCCCATTGCCACTGCTCGCCACTGACACAAGGCTGGGTGCCCAAAAACGCCGGCAAGCCCTCGGTTTCGCCGCCTACCACGCGCCTGATCGGCATGCCTCGGGCCACTGCGGCCGCGCCCCCCGCGTGATCGGCATCGGCATGGCTGAGCAATAGCAGGTCCAAGCTGCCCACGCCGAGTTTTTTCAACGACGGCAGCACCACGCGCGCGCCGAGGTCGAGCGCTCCCGAGCGTGGGCCAGCATCGTAAACCAGCGTGTGATTGCGTGTGCGCAGAATCAGCGATTGCCCTTGACCGACGTCCAACTGCAGCACCTCGACCTGCCCATAGGGCACCGGTTCTCGAGGAGGGAACACGGCCAGCAACAACATCGGCCAACCCAGCAGGCGCAGCGGCACGCCTTTGGGCAATAACAGCAACACCGCGCCGAGCAGGCTGATCAGCCAGGCCGCCAAGGGCACCTGCGCCGGTACCCAAGCGGGCGCGTACCCGGCGAGCCAGCCCAAGCCGACGAATAACCCCTGCAACGCGCCACCCGCCAGCCACAACAAACCCTCCCCCACGAAGGGCACCGCCAACAGCGCGGTGCCCAGCAGCGCCAGTGGCAGCACCACCAGGCTGATCCACGGCACCGCCACCAGATTGGCCAGCGGCGCACTCATACTGATGGGCAACCCCAGCCCCAACAACACCGGAAACAGCCCGATGGCGATCACGCATTGCGGACGGGTCCACACCTGCCAAGGGCTCCACGGTCCTAAGCGGCCGCTGAACGCCAGGATCAGCACCGCCACTGCCGCAAATGACAGCCAGAAACCCGCCTGCAGACTGGCCAGGGGTTCCAGGATCAGCACCCCATTGAAGGCCAGCAGCAACGGCCACCACACGCCCAGATGGCGAAAGCGCAAACGCCAGAGCAGCACCAACCCCACCATCACGCACGCGCGCTGCACCGGCACACCGAACCCGGCCAGCAAGCCGTAACTGAGTGTAGCGGCAAAGGCCAGGCCGCACGCCCAGGGTAGC
Source organism: Pseudomonas rhodesiae (assembly GCF_007858255.1). Taxonomy (GTDB): domain Bacteria; phylum Pseudomonadota; class Gammaproteobacteria; order Pseudomonadales; family Pseudomonadaceae; genus Aquipseudomonas; species Aquipseudomonas rhodesiae. The sequence continues at coordinate 20,673 of NZ_VFEU01000021.1, forward strand.
CATGGCCAACCTCGCGGCCAAACTCCGTAACGAGCCAACCCGGCAACCAGCCCGTATATCAACCCCGCCAACAGGCCGATGTGCTGCCCGGAAATCACCAGCAGATGCACGGTGCCGGTGTCCTGCAGAATCTGCCAATCCGTAGCGGACAGACCGGAGCCATCCCCCAGCACCAAAGCGGCCAGGCCCGCCTCGCGGCCTTGGGCATCCACGGCCAGCAGCCGTTGACGCAGGCCATCGCGCCACGCATTGCGCGCCGGGGCCAGGCGCTCACCGTCCTTTACCGAACCGGTTGCACCGATGCGCCGGGCCAACAGCCAGGCTTCGCGGTCAAAGCCGTGAAAATTCAGTAATCCGGACGGTCGTTTGAGGCTGATTGCCAGGCGCCAGCGTTCACCGCTGCGCACGGGCGGACCTCCGCGCCAGGACACGCGGATGTGCTGGGGTAATCGGGCTTTACGCGACCGCCCGTCGATCAGGTCGAAGCGCACGCCATCGTCGGTCTGTTGCGGTAACCCGGCCACCCAGCCCTCGACCCAACGCGTCTGCCCATCCAGCTTCAGCGACAGCCGATCATTCAAGGCCCACTGCGCGCTGAAACACGCCCAACTCAACCCCATCAGAAAAAACGCCAGCGGGTACGTGCGAAATGGCAACGCCATCAACGCCAGCACCAGCATGGCGATCAGCCAGCCCGTGGCGGGCAGTGCAGGTAGAAAAACCAGAGCAAGCAACCCTGATGCAAGCGCGAACATCCCTGTCTTCATGGATCATCCTTTTGAGAGATCCATTCAGTCTTAGTCGTGCATTCGGCGCGGCCTATGATGTTTTGTCACAAAGTCTGAATTTCCTGTTTATAGAATGCGGGCATACTTGCCCCTCGAATCGACCTGGACCCCTTATGCCTCGGCGCTTATTCAAACGGTACATGCCCGACCCCACCAGTATCAGGGAACACAAGTCATTACAGTTTCTCGGTACGTTGTTGCATGACCCGAACCTCTGGCACCTGAATCGGCACTCGGTGGCCCGAGCCATGGCGGTGGGCCTATTTGCGGCGTTCATTCCGATTCCGTTGCAGATGCTGCTCGCGGCGATCCTCGCGATCACGGTACGCGGCAACATGCCGATCGCCATAAGCCTGGTATGGCTGACCAACCCGATCACTATGCCGGTGGTGTTCATTTGCACGTACCTGACCGGCGCCTGGCTGATGAACGTCCCTGCGCGCAGCCTCCCCGACGACCTCACCTGGGAATGGATCAGCGGCCAGTTGAGCACCTTGTGGCAACCGTTTTTGCTGGGTTCGGTGGTATTGGGCCTGGTACTGGGCGCATTGGCCTATTGCCTGACCATGGGTTACTGGCGGTGGTGGGTGGCCCACCAATGGAAGAAACGCAAACAGCGGCGCGGGTAAAACCTAAAGCGCCAGCAGGCGCAGATGTACCCGCAGGCCCGCACCGGTGTTTTCCGCCCATAGGCTGCCGTCCTGACGTTGCAGCGCATTGCGCGCGATGCTCAGCCCCAGGCCGAAGCCGCCATCGCCTGGGCGAGAGCCGTCCAAGCGCGTGAACGGCGCAAAAATGCGTTCAAGGTCCCGCTCATCGATCCCGCCACCCTGATCTTCCAGCCATAGGTGCCAGTACTCACCCTCGCGCCGCCCGTCCAGGCACACCACCCCGTCGGCTGGAGAGTGGCGTATGGCATTACGCAGGATATTTTCCAGGGCCTGGGCCAAGCCATTCAGGTTGCCCCGCACCCAGCACTCGGGGCCCAGCAAACACGGTAGGCGCGATGCTGGCCAAGCGCTTTCAAAGCATGCGTTCTCACGCAATATGTCCCACAACGCTTGAAGCTGAATGGTTTCTTTGGTCAACGGCGTCCGTTCGGCGTCCAACCAGGCCAATTGCAGGCTGTCTTCCACCAGTCGCTGCATGGCATCGATTTCCCGGCCCAGGCGTTGACGCAGTTGCGCGAGGTCCTGCTCGCTGTCACAGGCCACCCGCAAGCGACTGAGGGGCGTACGCAGTTCATGGGACATATCGCGCAGCAACTGCTGCTGCAACACCACCGTCCCCTGCAAGCGTTCGGACATATGATCAAAAGCACGGCCCAGTTCGCCCAACTCATCCTGGCGACTGGTCGCATCCTGGGACAGACGCGTATTCAACTGGTCGGCTCGCCAGGCGTTGGCCTGCTCGCGCAATTGATTGAGGGGCATGATCAGCAAGCGGTACAGGCCTATGCACAGCAACAAGGTGAACAGACCGGGGATCACGCCGTTGGTCACCACCCGCCAGAACACTTGATAGCGACCGGGCATAAAGCGCTGTGGCAGTTCGATCACCAACGACCCGGCCTCCGGGTCGCCGGGAAACGCGATCTTCAGCCAGGGCAGCCCCTTGACATGCCGACTCACCGGCCAGTCCAAGCCGCGTAAAAAGGTCAGGCGCTGGTTTTGCGCACTACTCAAGGGGTAGCTGCTCAACGATTGCAAGTCGTTGCCAATCACGCCGATCCAAGTGGTTTCACGCTTGCCCATGGCCTGCAGCCAGGCATCGACGCCTGAAGGGCCGCCAAGGTTCCACGCCTGCTCCGCTTGCGCCGCGTACCCGCTCAGAGTGGTTTTCGCCTCGTCGGACAGATAGGCATTCTGCTGCTCCATATAGCGACCCCAGGACCAGCTCAGCCAGATCATCAGCAAACAGAACGCGATCAACAGGCAGGCCAGTTTCCAGAACAATGAGTACCTGCCCGGCAGGCGTCTAAACGGTCGTTCAAAGGCTGTCATCGTGACCGCTCAACACATAACCCTTGCCCCAGACGGTGCGCACTTCGCGCTCGCTGTAGCCGATGGCTTTGAGCTTGCGGCGGATCTGGCTGATATGCATGTCCAGGCTACGGTCATGGGGGGCATAACCGCGTTGCAGCACATGCTGATAAAGAAAGGCTTTGCTCAAGACCTCTTCAACGTTGCGATGCAGGGTTTCCAGCAGGCGGAATTCGCTACGGGTCAGGCCGGCGGCGTGTTGCAGGTAAAAAACATCACCTAACTCATCGTCAAAGCGCAAGCTCGGCGCGCTCTCGCGCCGCACTGGCAGAGCAGGCAGCGGCCGACGATCCAGGGCCACGCGGCGCAGGATCGCTTCAATGCGCACGCGCAGCTCAAGCATGCTGAAAGGCTTGGGTAAGTAGTCGTCCGCGCCCAGGCGAAAACCGCTGATGCGGTCGGCTTCGGCGCCCAATGCCGACATCAGAATCACCGGGGTCGAATGGCTTTTGCGCAAATACGTCAGGATCGACAGGCCGTCCAGCCCCGGCAGCAGAATATCCATCAACACCACGTCGAAAGCACGCTCACGCGCCATGTCCAGGCCCTGCTGGCCGTTCTGGCACCATGTAACCTGGAAGCCACTGCGCGCCAGCTCCTCATGGACGTAGGCGCCGAGCACGGGGTCATCTTCGATGGTCAGGATACTGGCTGCGGGATTCATTAGCGTCTGCAAGTAATTCTCAATCGCCGATTATTCAAGATTACCCCGCCACAGGCAATCGCCACTCGCCGGCCAATGGCCCGAAGATTGACTCCTGTGATGATTTTGCGAGATTCCTCGCCGCGCAAATGGCTACACTGCGCAGGTGGCGCAGGCCGGATGCCGGCGCGAAAGATTGATTCCAATGTGGTAGCAGGAGAGTGGCGTGCTTAGAAGAATGGGGATAAAAGGCCGCGTACTGTTGCTGACCTTATTGCCGACCAGCCTGATGGCGTTGTTGTTGGGCGGTTATTTCACCTGGATGCAGCTGTCGGAGCTGCAAACCCAGTTGCTGCAGCGCGGCGAAATGATCGCCGAGCAATTGGCACCGCTGGTGGCGCCGGCCCTGGGCAATAAAAACGTCGATTTGCTGGAGCGCATCGCCACTCAATCCCTGGAGCAGCAGGACGTACGCACTGTATCGTTCCTCGCGCCGGACCGCAGCACCCTCGCCCACGCCGGTCCGACCATGCTCAATCAGGCGCCGGTCGGCAACAGTTCACATCTGTTGCAGCGCACGGGCAACGACGCCACCCGTTACCTGCTGCCGGTGTTCGGCCGCCATCGCAACCTGGCGGGCGAACTGATCCCCGACGAAAGCGACCGCCTGCTGGGCTGGGTCGAGGTGGAACTGTCCCACAACGGCATGCTGTTGCGCGGTTATCGCAGCCTGTTCGCCAGCCTGCTGCTGATCGCCATCGGGCTGATCTTCACTGCCGCACTGGCGCTGCGTATCAGCCGCACGATCACCTCGCCGATCGGATTGATCAAGCAAGCCGTGGCCCAGCTCAAGGACGGCAATCTGGAAACCCGCCTGCCCGCGCTGGGTAGCCAGGAGCTGGATCAACTCGCCTCGGGCATCAACCGCATGGCCGAAACCTTGCAGAATGCCCAAGAAGAATTGCAGCACAGCATCGACCAGGCCACCGAAGACGTGCGTCAGAACCTGGAAACCATCGAGATCCAGAATATCGAGCTGGACTTGGCGCGTAAGGAAGCCCTGGAGGCGAGCCGCATCAAGTCGGAGTTTCTGGCCAATATGAGCCATGAAATTCGCACGCCCCTCAACGGCATCCTCGGCTTTACCCACCTGCTGCAAAAAAGCGAACTGACGCCGCGCCAGCTCGACTACCTGGGTACCATCGAAAAATCCGCCGACAACCTGCTGGGCATCATCAATGAGATTCTCGATTTCTCGAAAATAGAAGCCGGCAAACTGGTGCTCGACAGCATTCCATTCAACCTGCGCGATCTGCTCCAGGACACCCTGACCATCCTCGCCCCCGCCGCCCATGCCAAGCAGTTGGAACTGGTCAGCCTGGTCTACCGCGATACGCCGCTGGCGCTGGTGGGCGACCCGTTGCGGCTCAAGCAGATCCTTACCAACCTGATCAGCAACGCGATCAAGTTCACCCGCGAGGGCACCATCGTGGCTCGGGCGATGATCGAGGACGAGCAGGAAGATACCGTGCAACTGCGCATCAGCGTGCAGGACACCGGTATCGGCCTCTCCAGCCAGGACGTGCGTGCGCTGTTCCAAGCATTCAGCCAGGCCGACAACTCGTTGTCGCGTCAACCCGGCGGCACCGGCCTGGGGCTGGTGATTTCCAAACGCTTGATCGAACAGATGGGCGGCGAAATCGGCGTCGACAGCACGCCGGGCGAAGGCTCGGAATTCTGGATCAGCCTGAACCTGCCCAAAACCCGCGATGACGTTGAAGACCTGCCCTGCGCGCCTCTGCTGGGCCACCGCGTGGCGGTGCTGGAAAACCACGAACTGGCGCGCCAAGCCCTGCAACACCAATTGGAAGATTGCGGCCTGGAGGTCACCCCGTTCAACACCTTGGAAAGCCTGACCAACGGCATCACCAGCGCTCATCAGACCGAGCAGGCTATCGACCTGGCCGTGCTCGGCGTGACCGCCAACGACATACCCCCCGAGCGCCTCAACCAGCACTTGTGGGACCTCGAACACCTGGGCTGCAAAGTGCTGGTGCTATGCCCGACCACCGAACAGATGCTGTTCAACCAGTCGGTGCCCAACCCCAATAGCCAATTGCAGGCCAAACCGGCATGCACCCGCAAACTGCGCCGGGCGTTGTCTGACCTGATCAACCCGCGCCCGTCGCGCAGCGAGCCGGGCGAACCCCTGGCCAGCCGCGCGCCACGGGTGCTGTGCGTGGATGACAACCCGGCGAACCTGTTGCTGGTGCAAACGTTGCTGGAGGACATGGGCGCCAAAGTGCACGCAGTGGAAAGCGGTTACGCCGCCGTCGACGCGGTCAAGCAGGAGACTTACGATTTGGTGCTGATGGACGTGCAAATGCCGGGCATGGACGGTCGCCAGAGCACCGAAGCGATTCGTCAGTGGGAGAGCGAGCGTCATGGCTCGCCGCTGCCAGTGGTGGCGCTCACGGCCCATGCCATGGCCAACGAAAAACGCGCCTTGCTGCAAAGCGGCATGGACGATTACCTCACCAAACCCATCAGCGAACGGCAACTGGCCCAAGTAGTACTCAAATGGACGGGCCTGGCCCTGCGCAATCAGGCACCGGAACGCGCCACTGACGGCCTGGCTCCTGGCGTGCAACTGCCGGTGCTGGACCACGAGGAAGGCCTGCGTCTGGCCGCCGGTAAAACCGACCTGGCCGCCGACATGCTCGCCATGTTGCTGGCCTCCCTGGAAGCCGACCGGACCGCCATCAGCATCGCCCGCGAAGCCAATGACAACAATGCGCTGATCGAACGCGTCCACCGCCTGCACGGCGCTACGCGCTACTGTGGCGTTCCGCAACTGCGCGCCGCCTGCCAGCGCGCCGAAACCCTGCTCAAGCAGGACGATGCCAAGGCCCTGCACGCGCTGGACGAACTGGACATGGCCATTGCCCGCCTGGCCAGTGAAGCGCGAGTCAGTGCCTGATGCGTCCCTTTCCATTGATTTGAACTTGCAGGGAGCTTTGCCATGCGCGTGATTCTGTTCAGCAGCCAAACCTACGACCGCGACAGCTTCCTCGGCGCCCCGCTGCCTGCGGGCCTGGAACTGCAGTTCCAGCCGGCGCGGCTGAATCTCGATACCGTGGCGCTGGCCGAGCACCACGAAGTGGTCTGCCCGTTCATCAACGACGACCTCAGCGCACCGGTGCTGGAATGCCTGGCCAAGGGCGGTACGCGCCTGATTGCGCTGCGTTCGGCCGGTTATAACCATGTCGACCTGGCCAGCGCCAAACGCCTGGGCCTGACCATCGTGCGCGTGCCCGCCTACTCGCCCCACGCCGTGGCCGAGCACGCCGTGGCGCTGATCCTGGCGCTCAATCGGCGTTTGCATCGTGCCTATAACCGCACCCGCGATGGCGATTTCAGCCTGCACGGCTTGACCGGATTCGACTTGGTGGGCAAGACCGTCGGCGTGGTCGGCACCGGGCAGATCGGCGCAACCTTCGCCAAGATCATGGCCGGATTCGGCTGCACGTTGTTGGCCTATGATCCGTTCCCCAATCCCGATGTGCAGGCGCTCGGCGCACGTTACGTGAGCCTGCCCGAGTTGCTCGCCCAAGCCCGGATCATCAGCCTGCACTGCCCGCTCACCGCCGACAGCAAGCACTTGATCAACGCCGCGTCCCTGGCGCAGATGCAGCCTGGTGCGATGCTGATCAACACCGGCCGTGGCGGCCTGGTGGACACACCCGCATTGATCGAAGCTCTCAAGGACGGCCAACTCGGCTACCTGGGGCTGGACGTGTATGAAGAAGAAGCCCAGCTGTTTTTCGAAGACCGCTCTGACCTGCCCCTGCAGGACGACGTACTCGCGCGCCTGCTGACCTTTCCCAATGTGATCATCACCGCCCACCAGGCGTTCCTGACCCACGAGGCCCTGGCGGCAATCGCCACCACTACGCTGGACAATATCGCCGCGTGGGCCGACGGTCGTGTGCAAAACCAGGTGGCAGGTTGATCAGCGGTCACATACCGCGCTCATGATAGGCCGGCACCCGTGATAGGATGCCGCGCCTATTTGGAGGATCCATGGCCGAACACGATTTCCGCTTCAGCTTGCTGAGCCCGCAACACACCCTGATCGAATGCCGCGCCCTGGTGCCGGGCCGTTACCAAGTCACCGGCAACGGTGGTTCGATCAAGCATGGCGACGTCCTGATCGTCACCCTGCGTGGCAGTAAAACTTTGTCGATGCGCCTTACCGTCGAAGGCGATGCGCGTTACTCCATCCGCCCGGCCGGCCAATGGGTCGCCATGGCCCAAGGGCCGAAATTCGGCGAGCTGGAAATTCACACCTGGAAGGTCAACTGCGACAGCTGCGACGCCGTGCTGGAGTTTGAGTTCGCCGTGGAAACCAAGCTGACCAAAGAGCCGCTGCAACCGGCCGCCAATGCCCGCATTGCCGAGTTGGGCTGGGCCAGTGAAGGCGACAAGCACCGCTGCCCGAGCTGCCAGAAGGCCACCCAATGAAAGGCCTGGTGTTGCTCGCCGCACTCGGCGCCGGCTTGGCCGGCTGCGCGGGAGATGCGGTCAAACTCCAGCAGGACCACAGCTACGTGGTGGAATGGATCGGTGAGCGGCCCTTGATGGATTACGCGCACCTGACCGTCACCCTCGGCAATGACGGGCGTGCCTACGGCAATGGTGGCTGCAACCACTGGTTCGCGCCCTACACCCTGGATGGCGACAAACTCAGCTTCGGCAAGATCGGCAGCACCCGCAAGCTCTGCGCCGAAGCCTTGATGGAGCAGGAGCACCGCTTCTTCCAGGCCCTGCAAGGCGTGCAGCGCTGGGACATCTCGCCCATCGAGCAGACCCGTTTCTGGCCGGCCGAAGGGAAGCCGATCCGCCTGTGGCTCGAAGAAGGCTGATCCGGGTTCTGACCCGATGGACATTTAAAGGTGGGTGGAAAGCCCTCCCACCGTTGCTTTGAGATGTCGCTTTAACCGCGCAACGCCTTGAGCTTGGCCAGCACCCCCTCGGCCGTCTGCTCGCCCATCAACTGCTCGCGCACCTTACCCTTGTCATCGATGATGTAAGTCACCGGCAGCGCTTCGCTGCGCGGGATCTCGAAGATGCCATCCGGGTTCTGCGCCAGCACTGTGAACTTGATCCCAAGTTTCTCGCTGGCGGCCTTGAGTTCTTCGCCCTGCACATTGTCGAAGTTGACCCCGAACACCCCGATATTCTGGCCTTTGAGCTGCTCGGCCAACGCGTTGAGTTCAGGGATTTCCGTGCGGCACGGGCCACACCATTCCGCCCAGTAGTTGATCACCACCCACTGTTTGTCCAAACGCTCGGCCGCGACTTTCTGGCCGTATTGGTCAATGCCATAGTCATTCCCGCAGCCGCTGAGCAGCAGGGTTGTGATGATCGCCAATGCACCGATCAGTCGACGTGTCATGGGGTAATCCTTCGTGAAAATAGACGTTGGCTGCGACCGGATGCCTCTTACGGTTTAAGGACCGGGCGCCGCGCAGGTAGAATACCCGCCACCTCCTGCAAGATGCGACCCGCACATGACCGATCTGACGCTTTATCACAACCCGCGCTGCTCGAAATCCCGCGGTGCCCTCGAACTGTTGGAAGCCCGCGGCCTCGCCCCGACCGTGGTGCGCTACCTGGAAACCCCACTCAACGCCGCGCAAATCCAGGCCCTGCTGGGCAAACTCGGCCTGTCTGCGCGCCAACTGCTGCGCACCGGCGAAGACGAATACAAAAGCCTCAACCTTTCTGACCCCAGCCTCAGTGAAAGCCAGTTGATCAACGCCATTGCCGCTCATCCCAAGCTGATGGAGCGCCCGATCCTGGAAACCGCCGACAAGGCCGTCATCGGCCGTCCTCCGGAAAACGTATTGGAGATCCTGCCGTGACTGCGCCTTATGTGCTGGTGCTGTATTACAGCCGTAACGGCTCGGTCAGTGAAATGGCCCGGCATATTGCCCGGGGCATCGAACTGGGCGGCATGGAAGCGCGCCTGCGCACGGTGCCGGCGGTGTCCACTGAGTGCGAAGCGGTGGCGCCGAGTATTCCGGACGAAGGCGCGTTGTATGCCAGCCTCGATGACTTGAAAAACTGCTCGGGCCTGGCCCTCGGCAGCCCGACGCGTTTCGGCAACATGGCCGCGCCGCTCAAGTACTTCCTCGACGGCACCAGCAACCTGTGGCTCACCGGCGCCCTGGTCGGCAAACCGGCCGGGGTGTTCACCTCCACCGCCAGCCTGCATGGCGGCCAGGAAACCACACTGATGTCGATGCTGCTGCCGCTGCTGCATCACGGCATGCTGATCACCGGCCTGCCCTACAGCGAACAGGCCCTGCTCGACACCCAGGGCGGCGGCACGCCGTACGGCGCCAGCCACCATGCCGGGCCGGACGGCAAACGCCTGCTCGACCCACATGAAATGGCGCTGTGCAAGGCCCTCGGCCTGCGCCTGGCCAACACCGCCACGTTGCTGGAGAACGGCCGTGGCCAAAAAGCCTAAAGTACTGCCCCCGCAAGCGTGGTTGGAGCCGCGGGTCAAGGTGGCACGCGCATTGAGCCTGCTGGCGTTTTTTGCGCTGGTGGGGTTGTTATGCGGGTATTACCTGTTCGTTGCCGACCTGCACGGCGCACGCCCTTGGGTGATCCTGCTGATCGAGTTGGTGCCGTTGCTGATACTGGCACCGGGCATGCTGCTCGGCAGCGCGCGCGGGCATTCGTGGATGTGCTTTGCGGTGAACCTGTATTTCATCAAGGGCGCGCTGGCGGCGTACGACCCGAACCGGCAGTGGTTCGGCGTGCTGGAAATGCTGGCAAGCCTGGCGGTGTTCTGTACCGCGCTGCTGTACGTGCGCTGGCGCCATCAGTTGAACCGACGCCTGGCCGCGTAATCCACCGTGGCGAGGTGACTCGCCACGAAAGTTGCGCTTACCGCGCGTGTCAGTGGTTGACGGTGTACGCCAGCATCATCGACAACTGGCACATCGGCCGACCACTCTCGGCATGCCACTGGTTGAACGCGCCCTGCACCGTCGCCAGATCGCGCAGGCTGGTGGGGGCCTTGTCGACGATTTTCTGCGCATTCAACGCCGCGACTACGTCGTCGCTGGGCACAAAGGTGTCCTTGCCGACCATGCGCAGAAAGCGCGGGGCCGATAGCCCACCCAACTGGTGGCCGTGCTTGCTCAAGTATTTCCACAGCCCAACGATGTCGGTCACCGGCCAATCGGCGATGAACGCGCCGAAGCTGCCTTTTTCCTGAGTGATATCCAGGATCATCTGCGCATTACGTGGCACGCTCTTGAGCTTGCCCAGGTGACGAATGATGCGGGTGTCCTGCATCAGGCGCTCCAGGTGCTCGGCGCCCATCAACACGACTTTTTCCGGATCGAAGCCAAAGAACACCTGCTCGAAGGCCGGCCACTTGGCATCTACCACGCTGTGCTTGAGCCCGGCCCGGAACACCCGCAGCGCCAGGGTCGACAGGTAGCGATCATCACTGATCTTGCGTAATTGCGCCGGGGTCTTGGGAGCCGGCAGATGGGCTTCCAGTTTGGCCGCCGAGCCGAAGCGGTTCAGACAATATTCGTGCAGCCACTTGTAATCGCGCATGCCCTCTCCTGGCAGTGGAATTGAAAACGGCGCCCGCAAGCGCCGTGTGTCAGAGCCTTGAAACGGCTCAGAGGTTCACCACATTAACGAAGCGCGACGCGGCGGTCTCGTCGATCTTCAGGCTGGTGAAGTCGAACAGGTTACGGTCGGCCAACTGCGACGGGATCACATTCTGCAGGCTGCGGAAAATGCTTTCGGTACGTCCCGGGGTCTTGCGCTCCCAGTCCTGCAGCATCTCCTTGACCACCTGGCGTTGCAGGTTTTCCTGGGAGCCGCAGAGGTTGCACGGGATGATCGGGAATTGCTTGAAGTCGGAATAGGCCTGGATGTCTTTCTCATTGCAGTAGGCCAACGGACGAATCACCACGTTGCGCCCGTCATCGGCGCGCAGCTTGGGCGGCATGGCCTTGAGCGAACCATTGAAGAACATATTGAGGAAAAACGTCTCGACGATATCGTCGCGGTGATGCCCCAAGGCCATTTTGGTCGCGCCGATCTCATCGGCGAAGGTGTAGAGCGTGCCACGGCGCAGGCGCGAGCACAGCGAGCAGGTGGTTTTGCCTTCCGGGATCAGTTCCTTGACCACCGAGTAGGTGTCTTTTTCGACGATGTGATACTCGATGCCCAACTCTTTCAGGTAGGCCGGCAACACATGCTCGGGGAAGCCCGGTTGTTTCTGGTCCATGTTGACGGCAACGATCTCGAACTTGATCGGCGCGACCTTTTGCAGGTGCAGCAGCACGTCAAGCATGGTGTAGCTGTCTTTGCCGCCGGAGAGGCAGACCATCACCTTGTCACCGTCCTCGATCATGTTGAAATCGGCGACCGCTTCACCGGCCAGGCGACGCAGGCGTTTTTGCAGTTTGTTCTGGTTGACCGTAAGAGTGCCCATGGCGCTTGGATCCGCTTGAGGTGTGTGACGAAAAGCGCAGCATTTTACCGGTATGCGCCAGCGAGTCCAATGCGCGCTTATATTGCTCCTTCTACAGAGCCTGCGGCGATTAAGCCCAATGTTTACAGTGCAATATGCTCTAAAGGCCTTACAGTTTTTCCGGTCATCCATTCCTATACTGCGACATAAGGTCGCGCACAAGCTATCCAGACCTTTCAGGCCAACTGGCCCGTGGGCGCTCCGTTGGGGGGCGATAGTAATAACGACAGGAGTGACTGGCATGATCCATCACGTCGTGGGGCTGTTTACCCATCCCGATCAGGAATGGCGGGAAATCCGTGGCGATAAAGAAGAAAGCATCGGCCACATGTACCTCACTCACACGCTGATCCTGGCGGCCATCCCCGCCCTATCGGCTTTTATCGGCACCACCCAGGTCGGCTGGGTCATCGGCAATCGCGCACCCGTTATGCTGACCCAGGAAAGCGCATTGTGGATGACCATCATGTCCTACGCGGCCATGCTCGCCGGCGTGGCGGTGATGGGCGCCTTTATCCACTGGATGGCGCGCACCTATGACGCCAACCCCAGCATGGCGCGCTGTGTGGCCTTCGCCACTTATACCGCGACGCCGTTGTTTATCGGCGGGCTGGCGGCCTTGTACCCGCATATGTGGCTGGGCATGGTCGTGGGGACGGCGGCGATCTGCTACACGGTGTACCTGTTGTATGTCGGCGTGCCGACCTTTATGAGCATCGATCCGGATGAAGGCTTCCTGTTTTCCAGCTCCATACTGGCCGTGGGGCTGGTGGTGCTGGTGGCGATCATGGCGTTTACCGTGATTGTCTGGGGCCTGGGCGTTGGGCCGATCTACACCAACTGACGCACACCACCGCGCAGGCAGGGCCACCGCAAGGTGGCCTTGTGCGTCTGGCATGACCATTCGGCGCCTGACAGATTCGGAAACACCTGGTTTTACGGCATACTGGGCGTCTCTGGAGATAGATACAGCATGCCCGAGCAACTCAATACCCGCGTCGAAGAGTGTTTCCAGCTAGCCGAGTCCTTTTTCAAACGAAGCTTCAAGCGTCCCCAAGTCAGCCTCAAGCTGCGCGGTCAAAAGGCCGGCGTCGCGCACTTGCACGAGAATCTGCTGCGTTTCAACCCCCAGCTTTACCAGGAAAACAGCCAACACTTCCTCAAGCAGACCGTGGCCCATGAAGTGGCCCACCTGATCGCCCACCAACTATTCGGCGAGCGCATCCAGCCCCATGGCGAAGAATGGCAATTGATCATGCGCGGCGTGTACGAACTGCCGCCGGACCGCTGCCATACCTACGCGGTGAAGCGGCGCCAGGTAACGCGCTACATCTACCGTTGCCCGTGTGCCGACAGCGATTTTCCATTTTCCTCACAGCGTCACGGCCTGGTGCGTCAGGGGCGCAGGTATTTATGCCGGCGGTGTCGGCAGACACTGGTGTTTACCGGAGAGACTCGCGTGGAGTGATGGGGTCGGTGGTCATCGGGCGCTATCGAGGCAAGCGCCCATTTAGAGCCGAGCAACCGATTTAAATGTGGCAAGGGGCTTGCCCTACTAGCCCTAGGTATCACCAGTATTAACTGAAAGAACCGGCTCAAAAGATGGGAGGGGGCTTCCCCTCGATAGCAGTGGGTCTGTCAGCCTATCTGCCACTGGCCCACCGTCATCGGGGGCAAGCCCCCTCCCACCTTTGATAGTCGATGTTTTCGATGAAGATAGGTGCATACCCATGCACCGATAGCGGCGGGTCATTCAACCGACCACCTTGCTGCGCCGCAATTCGGCTATCCGCTGAACACTGAAACCCAGCTCCGCCAACACTTCATCGCTGTGTGCGCCCACGGCTACGCCGATGTGTCGAGGCGCCGGCAACCCTTCTGAAAACTTCAGCGGGCAGGCAATCTGCGCCTGGCTTGAGCCATCGCCTCTGGGTACTTGGCTGACCAACGCCCGCGCCTTTAGCTGCGGATGAGCCACGGCTTCACTGAGCGTCAGCACAGGCTCCACGCACGCATCCAACCCGGCAAACAATTCACATAGCTCATCGAAACGGCGCTTCTCGAATTCCACCTGCAACGCCTGTTTAAGAACCCGTTGCTGCTCGGGCTTGAGGCTGTGCGCCGCCAACTCGGGCCGGCCCAAGGCTGCGCACAGAGCCTGCATGAAAGCAGGCTCCAGGCTACCCACCGACATCCAGCGCCCGTCCCGCGTGCGGTAGTAATCGTAGAAACTGCCGCCATTGAGCACCTGGCTTTCCCATTCCGGCTCCACACCGCACGCCAGATACCCCGCGCCAGCCATGGCATTGAGGCTGAACGAGCAGTCCGTCATGCTCACATCCAGGTATTGCCCCACCCCACTCTGCTGCCGCGCGATCACCGCCGCCAGCAAACCGACCACTGCGTGCAGAGAGCCGCCCCCCACATCCGCAACTTGCACGCCCAGAGGCAACGGCCCGCTGTCCTGACGCCCGGTGTAACTGGCCACGCCGGCCAGTGCCAGGTAATTGATATCGTGGCCGGCGCGGTCCTTGTAGGGGCCGGTCTGGCCGTAGCCGGTGATCGACATGTAGATCAATCGCGGGTTGATCGCCTTCAATGCCTCATACCCCAGACCCAAGCGCTCCATCACGCCGGGGCGGAACTGTTCGAGCACAATGTCGTAATCCGCCACCAGCGTGCGCACGATCTCCAGCGCCTCGGCCTGTTTGAGGTCCAGCGCCAGGCTGCGCTTATTGCGATTGAGGTAAGCGTGGCTCGCCGAAGTGCCCCGGTCATGGGGCGGCAGCACGCGCAACAGGTCCGGACGCGTGGGCGACTCGATGCGTAGCACTTCGGCGCCCATGTCCGCCAACATCAATGAAGCAAACGGACCGGGCAGCAAGGTGGAAAAATCCAGCACTTTAAGGGACGCCAAGGGACCGGACATAGGGACTCCTGTTGGGTTGCGAGTTCCCACAGCCTAGGCAGGCTGACGCCTATCGGCAATCGTCAGAACGGTCAGCGACACTGACCGTTTTGATCACGGCGGGCTTTTTCGCGCAGTCGGCTTTATCATTGCCCCACGTTTGCTTGCCGAGTGTTCCATGAAGTTTGCGATTGCCTTGTTTTCCGCCGCCCATGCGCCTTCTTCGCGCCGTGCCCTGCTGTTTGCCCAGGCTGCGCTCGCCGGCGGGCATGAGATTGTGCGGCTGTTTTTCTATCAGGACGGCGTTTACAGCGCGGCCAATAGCATCGTCGCCCCCCAGGATGAGCAGGACATCGCGCGCCAGTGGCGTGAGTTTGTCAGCCAGCATCAGCTCGATGGCGTGGTGTGCATCGCCGCTGCCCTGCGCCGAGGCGTGCTCAATGCCGAAGAGGCCACGCGCTATCAACGCAGCGCGGTGAACCTGGAGGCCCCCTGGGCACTCTCGGGCCTTGGCCAACTGCACGACGCTGCCCAGGCCGCCGACCGCCTGATCTGCTTTGGAGGGCCGTGACATGTCCAAATCCCTATTGGTGATCAGCCGCCAGGCGCCCTGGTCTGGGCCCAGCGCGCGGGAAGCGCTGGACATCGTACTGGCCGGCGGAGCCTTCGATTTGCCGATCGGCCTGCTGTTTATGGACGACGGCGTGTTTCAACTGGCGCCAGGCCAGGACGCCAAAGCCGTTCAGCAAAAAGACCTCAGTGCCAACCTGCAGGCCCTCGGGCTGTTTGGCATCGACGACGTGTTTGCCTGTAGCCACAGCCTCACGGAACGCGGGCTCACCCCACCCGCCAGCGCGCAGCCTATGGACAGCGCTGCGATTTCCCAATTGATTGACCGTTACGACCAGGTGATAACCCTCTGATGTCGACTCTCCATGTGGTTTCCCACTCGCCCTTTACCGATGGTCGCCTGGCCAGTTGCCTACGGGTATGCGGCGCCAAGGACGCAATCCTGCTGTGCGGTGACGGCGCCTACGCCCTGCACAACCCGGCGCTGCACAGTCAAGGTGTGAAAGTCTTTGTGCTGGCCGAAGACAGCCAGGCGCGCAACCTGCCAGTGCCGGACTGGGCCAGCAGCGTGGATTATTCGGGGTTCGTGCAGTTGTCGATCGATTACGACAAGGTCAATACCTGGCTATGAATACGCTCACCGTCGGTTCGCGCAGCCTGGAACTGGACAAGGACGGCTACCTGGTCGACCTGAATGACTGGTCCGTCGAAGTCGCCAACGCCCTGGCCGCCGCCGAGGCCTTGGAACTGACGCCGGACCACTGGCAGATCCTCAACCTGCTGCGCGAGTTCTACGCCCAATTCCAACTGTCCCCGGCCACGCGCCCGCTGATCAAATACACCGCCTTGAAGCTGGGCCCCGAAAAGGGCAACAGCCTGCACCTCAACAAACTGTTCAACGGCACTCCCGCCAAACTCGCCGCCAAGCTGGCGGGCCTGCCCAGGCCGACGAATTGCTTATGACCGACTTTGCCCCGCTGACCCTGCAAACCCCTGCCGAGCACCCCTTTGCGCAGTTCGTACGCATCCTGGGCAAAGGCAAGCGCGGTGCGCGCAACCTCACCCGTGAAGAAGCCCGCGAGGCGATGGGCATGTTGCTCGACGAAAAAGTCGAGGACACCCAACTCGGTGCATTTCTGATGCTGCTGCGGCATAAGGAGGAAAGCCCGGAAGAGCTCGCCGGCTTTACCGAGGCGGTACGCGAGCGTCTCAACGCCCCGGCGCTGAACGTCGATATCGACTGGCCCAGCTATGCCGGTAAAAAGCGCCACCTGCCGTGGTTCCTGCTGGCCGCCAAGTGCCTGGCACAAAATGGCGTGCGTATCCTGATGCACGGCGGCGGCGCCCACACCGCCGGGCGGCTCTACACCGAGCAATTACTGCACGGCTTGCAGATTCCGCTGTGCCGCGACTGGCAGCAGGTGGAGGCCGCGTTTGCCCAAGGCAACCTGGCGTTTATTCCGTTGGGCGATTGGGCGCCGCAGCTGCAGCGCATGATCGACCTGCGCAACACCCTGGGCCTGCGCTCGCCGATCCACTCTCTGGCGCGCCTGCTCAACCCGCTGAACGCTCGGTGCGGCTTGCAAAGCATTTTCCACCCCGGTTACCAAGGCGTGCACCGCGATGCCAGCGGCCTGCTCGGCGACACGGTGATCGTAGTCAAGGGCGATGGCGGCGAGATCGAAATCAACCCCGATACCCTCAGCCATCTCTACGGCACCACCGGCGGCCAGAGCTGGGACGAAGAATGGCCCGCGCTGTCCGTCCAACGCCACGTCAAACCGGCAACCCTGGAGCCTGAACACCTCAAAGCCGTATGGCGCGGCGATGTCGAGGACAGCTATCCGCAACTGGCGCTGATCGCCACCATGGCACTGGCGCTGCGCGGCCTTGGGCACCCCCGCGATCAGGCGTTTGCGATGGCGGAGGATTACTGGCAAACGCGGGATAGATCGATTTAATCGATAAGTGACCCGCAGTCTTTGCGCTTTTAAATCGAACCCTGATCTTTAGACTGGGCTCCAACGCTTATTAGTCGAGGAGCCAGTCATGGGTTTGCTGATCGAAGGACACTGGAAAGACCAGTGGTACGAAAGTAGCGCGGATGGCGCTTTCCAGCGCGAACAGGCGCAACGCCGCAACTGGGTCACCGCCGACGGCCAGCCTGGCCCCAGTGGCGAGGGCGGTTTCAAGGCCGAAGCCGGGCGCTATCACCTCTACGTTTCCCTGGCCTGCCCATGGGCACATCGCACGTTGATCCTGCGCAAGCTCAAGGGCCTGGAAAGCCTGATCGACGTGTCGGTGGTCAGCTGGCTGATGCTGGAAAACGGCTGGACCTTCGATAAGGCCACAGGCTCAACTGGTGATCGACTCGACGACTTTGCCTACATGCACCGACGCTACACCGCCGACACGGCCGACTACACTGGACGCGTTACCGTACCGGTGCTGTGGGACAAGCAACGCCAGCGCATCGTCAGCAACGAATCGGCGGAGATCATCCGCATGTTCAACAGCGCGTTCAACGGGCTGACTGGCAACGCCCTGGACTTCTACCCCGAGCCGTTGCGCCCGACCATCGACGCACTGAACGCGCGGATCTACCCAGCGGTCAACAACGGCGTGTATCGCGCGGGCTTCGCCACCTCGCAGCAAGCCTATGAAAGTGCTTTCGACGATGTATTTGCCGAGCTGGATCACTTGGAACAGCACCTGGGCGAGCATCGCTACCTGGCCGGGGAATACCTGACCGAAGCCGATGTGCGGCTGTTCACTACGCTGATTCGTTTTGATGCGGTGTATTACAGCCACTTCAAATGCAATCTGCGGCGCATTGCCGATTACGCGAACCTGTCCAATTGGCTGAGGGAAATGTATCAGTGGCCTGGCGTGGCCGAGACGGTGGATTTCGAACACATCAAAGGGCACTACTACGCCAGCCACCGCACCATCAACCCAACGGGGATTGTGCCGAAAGGACCATTGCAGACGTTCGATACCGTGCACGATCGGCAGCGGTTGAGCGGAAAAGGGGTGTGGAGCTGATCCAACAGCCTGGCTGACTGCCAGACCGCATCGGGGGCAAGCCCCCTTCCAAAGGGTGGTAGCGCTTTAGTTTCAGACTTGAGACTGGGCGCCTTCGAACCACTTCAATTTCTCACGCAATAACACCACTTCACCGACAATCACCAGGGTTGGGGCATGCACTTCATGCTCGGCCACCATGCGCGGCAAATCCGCCAGGGTGCCGGTGAACACGCGCTGGTTGGACGTGGTGCCCTGCTGGATCAGCGCGGCCGGGGTATCCGGGGCGCGACCATGCTGAATCAGCTGTTCGCAGATGATCGGCAAGCCAATCAAGCCCATATAGAACACCAGGGTCTGCGAAGGCCCGACCAGGTCTTGCCAGGGCAGGTCAGAGGTGCCGTCTTTCAAATGCCCTGTGATAAAACGCACGGACTGCGCATAGTCACGATGGGTCAACGGGATACCGGCATACGCCGCACACCCGCTGGCTGCGGTAATACCCGGCACGACCTGGAACGGAATGCCATGGGCGGCCAGTTCCTCGATTTCTTCGCCCCCACGACCAAAGATGAACGGATCGCCACCTTTAAGGCGCAGCACGCGCTTACCTTGCTTGGCCAGGTTCACCAGTTGCTGGTTGATCTGGTCCTGGGGCACCGCATGTTCAGCGCGACGCTTGCCGACATACACACGCTCCGCATCGCGGCGGCATAACTCCAGGATCGCCGGAGCGACCAGGCGGTCATACAGCACCACGTCGGCCTGCTGCATCAGGCGCAGCGCGCGGAATGTGAGCAAATCGGGGTCACCCGGACCGGCACCCACCAGGTAAACCTCACCCGGCGCGTGAGGCGGCGCTCCGTTGACCTTCGCCACCAACAGGCGCTCGGCCTCATCGCCTTGCCCGGCCAGTTGACGGTCAGCAATCGGGCCTTGAAATACCTCTTCCCAGAATGCGCGACGTTGCTGCACATCCGGATACAGGCTTTTGACCTGGGCCCTGAACCGTGCGGCCAACCCGGCCAACTGGCCATAGGTAGACGGAATCCAGGTTTCCAGCTTGGCCCGGATCAAGCGCGCCAGCACCGGCGCGTCGCCGCCGCTGGACACCGCGATCACCAGCGGCGAACGGTCGACAATGGCAGGGAAAATCACGCTGCATAAGGCCGGCGCATCCACCACGTTGACCGGCACGCACCGACGCTTGGCATCGCTGGACACTTGCGCATTCAGCGGCTCATCGTCCGTCGCGGCGATGATCAGGGTGCAGCCGTCCAGGTCCGCCTCCTGATAACCGCGCAAAATCAGCTCCCCACCGCTGCCCCGTACCAACTCACGCAACTGGTCTTCGATCTGAGGCGCAACCACTCGCAGCACGGCACCGGCGTCCGCCAGCAACCGGGATTTGCGCAAGGCAATCTCCCCGCCCCCGACCACCAGCACGCGGCTGCCGCGCAGGTTATGGAACAGCGGCAGAAATTCCATTTAGCGGATGACCTCAACGCCCGCCATGTACGGCTTGAGCACCTCTGGTACACGGATCGAACCGTCGGCTTGCTGGTAGTTTTCAAGCACTGCCACCAGCGTACGGCCTACGGCCAGGCCCGAACCGTTGAGGGTGTGCACCAGTTCCGGCTTGCCGGTCTCTGGGTTACGGAAACGCGCCTGCATGCGACGGGCCTGGAAATCACCGCAGTTGGAGCACGAGGAAATCTCGCGGTACTTGTCCTGGCTGGGCACCCACACTTCGAGATCGTAGGTTTTTACCGCGCTGAAGCCCATGTCGCCGGTGCACAGCGCCAGTACGCGATACGGCAGCTCCAGCAGTTGCAGGACGCGCTCGGCGTTGGCGGTCAGGCCTTCCAGGGCTTCCATCGACGTGGACGGCTCGACCACCTGCACCATCTCGACTTTGTCGAACTGGTGCTGGCGGATCATGCCGCGGGTGTCGCGCCCCGATGCGCCGGCTTCGCTACGGAAGCACGGCGTGTGGGCGACGAACTTGATCGGCAGTTGCTTGGCGTCGAGAATCTCGCCGGCGACTATATTGGTCAGCGACACTTCAGCGGTCGGAATCAGATAGAAATCGGCCTCGCCGTCGCGGCTGATCTTGAACAGCTCTTCCTCGAACTTCGGCAGCTGGCCGGTGCCCTGCAGCGCTGGCGCCTGAACCAGGTAAGGCGTGTAGGCTTCTTCGTAGCCGTGCTCACCGGTGTGCAGGTTGATCATGAACTGCGCCAGGGCGCGATGCAGGCGCGCGATCGGGCCGCGCAGCAAGGCAAAGCGTGCGCCGGACAGCTTGGCGGCGGTCTCGAAATCCAGGCCACCGCTCAATTCGCCCAGGGCGACGTGGTCTTTGATCGGGAAATCAAAGGCTTTCGGCGTGCCCCAGCGGCGCACTTCGACGTTGCCGTCTTCGTCTTCGCCGACCGGTACGGAGGCGTCCGGCAGGTTGGGGATGCCCAGCAGGATCTGATCCAGCTCGGACTGGATCTTGTCCAGCTCGGCCTTGCCGTCGGACAGCTCGGTGCCCATGCGCTCGACGTCCGCCATCAGCGGCGCGATGTCTTCACCGCGCTGCTTGGCCTGACCGATGGATTTGGAACGCGCATTCCGCTCAGCCTGCAGTGCTTCGGTGCGGGTCTGGACGGTCTTGCGCTGTTCTTCCAGCGCTTCGATGCGCGCGACATCCAGGGCAAAGCCACGGGAAGCCAGGCGGTCCGCTACGTCCTGAAGGTTGCTACGTAACAGTTTGGAATCGAGCATGTCGGTCTCTCGTTTATCAAAGTTTGGTCAGGGACAGGCCAGCCCAGGTGGCGAGCAGCCCGCCGAACACGCTGATACCCAGGTACCCGAAGGCGACAAGGGCCTGCCCGCTTTCCAGCAAGCGCAGCGTATCCAGTGAAAAGGATGAAAAGGTCGTCAGACCACCTACAAAGCCGACAATCAAGCCAGCACGAATCTCAATCGGCACTTCCGGGCGCAACAGGAACCAGCCGTACAACAGCCCGATAATCAAACAGCCCACCAGGTTGACCGCCAAGGTCGCCGCATAAAAATGCTTCGGCCAGTTGGCGCTGACCCAGGTGCCGGTGGCGAAACGCAATAATGTACCAGCGATGCCGGCCATGGACACGGCAAGAATTGTCTTGAGCACTACTTTCTCCGCTGTTTGGGGCTGAGGCGATCGAGTTGCGCGAGGTGGTTGAGCTTTTCGCCGATCTTCAGCTCCAGGCCGCGCGGCACTGGCTGGTAGAACGGCTGAGGCTCCAGGGCGTCGGGAAAATAATCTTCGCCGGCAGCGTAGGCGTCCGGCTCATCGTGGGCATAACGGTATTCGTCACCGTAGCCCAGTTGTTTCATCAGCTTGGTCGGCGCATTGCGCAGGTGCAGCGGCACTTCCAGGGAGCCGTACTCGGCGGCCGCGCGCAGGGCGGATTTGAAGCCCATATACACCGCATTGCTTTTTGGCGCGCAGGCCAGGTAGGTGATGGCCTGGGCCACCGCCAACTCGCCTTCCGGGCTGCCGAGGCGCTCCTGCACATCCCAGGCCGCCAGGCACAGGCTCAAAGCCCGCGGGTCGGCGTTGCCGATGTCTTCGCTGGCCATGCGTACCACGCGGCGGGCCAGGTACAGGGGGTCGCAGCCACCGTCGATCATGCGCGCGAACCAATACAACGCACCGTCCGGGTTGGAGCCGCGTACGGATTTGTGCAACGCCGAAATCTGGTCGTAAAACGCTTCGCCGCCCTTGTCGAAACGCCGGCGTGTGTCACCGAGCAGGCTTTGCAACAGGTCGACACCGATTTCGCTGCCGTCTTCGGCCAGGTCCGAGGCGTTTTCCAGCAGATTGAGAAAGCGGCGGCCGTCGCCGTCTGCGGCCGTGAGCAAAATCTTGAAGGCTTCGTCGCCAACGCTCAGCCGACGCTTGCCCAGCCCCTTGTCCTCGCTCAAGGCGCGATGCAGTAGCTTTTGCATCGCTGCTTCATCGAGGCTTTTGAGCACGTAGACTCGCGCCCGCGACAGCAACGCGTTGTTAAGCTCAAATGAGGGGTTTTCGGTGGTGGCACCGATAAAAATCAGCGTGCCGTCTTCGACATACGGCAAAAACGCATCTTGCTGCGACTTGTTGAAGCGGTGCACTTCATCGACGAACAAAATGGTGCGCTTGCCATACTGACCGGCCTGCTGCTTGGCCACTTCAACGGCCTGGCGGATCTCCTTGACCCCTGCGAGCACCGCCGAGACCGTTTCGAAATGCGCATCCGAGACCTTCGCCAACAGGCGAGCCAGGGTGGTCTTGCCCACGCCTGGCGGCCCCCAGAAGATCATCGAGTGCAGCGCCCCCTGCTCCAGGGCTTCGCGCAGGGGCTTGCCGCGTGCGAGCAGGTGTTCTTGACCGACGTACTCATCCAGGTTGGTCGAGCGCAGGCGCGCGGCCAAGGGCTGGGCAATCGGGTCACTTCGAAACAAATCCATGGGCAGCGTTTGAAACCTCGGGGCAGATTATTCCTGAATCACGTCGGCACCCTTGGGGATGTCGAACTTGAACTTGGACGCCGGCACCGGCTCGTTGGCCTTGACCCCGGAGAACAGGATATCGGTGCGCTGGCCGACGCTGTCGATCAGGCGCATGTTATTGATCACGCCATTGCCGAACGACAAGGACAGTGTGTCAAACAGCGTGTCCTTGGACTTAGGCTTGAGGGTGAACTCGATCACGTTGCTGGTTTGCTTGGAGGTGATGTCGAAGCTGTCGCTGATTTTCGACACATCGCCCGACAACAGCAGCGCGGGAGTCTGGTTCAGGCGCGGGTCGAGCTTCTTGATGGTCGCTTGCTCCAAGTCCGGGTCCCACAACGTGACTTTCTGGCCATCGGACACGATGGTCTGCTCGGCCTTGCCCTCGGTGTGCCAGTAGAACAGCCCTGGACGCTGCACCGCCATTTCCCCTGCGGTTTCCTGCAGATGAGTGCCGCCGGCATCCAGGGTCAGTTGCGAAAAGCGCGCGGTCAGGGTCTTGGATTTGTCCAGCAGGTTGGTCAGGCTTTTGACGGAGGCCGGGTCGGCGTGGGCCGAAACAGCGGTCAGGGCCAGGGCCGGCAACAACAGCATGCGGATAAGACGCATGGGAATCCTCATTGAGTAAGCAGGGCACGCCGCATGCTGCCATGCGGCGCGAGGTCAGTCGCGCATTTGCCCGGGGGCAATGACTTCGCGCGAGCCGTTGGTGTTCATTGCGGTCACCACGCCGGCCATTTCCATGGCTTCGATCATGCGGGCGGCACGGTTGTAGCCGATCTTCAGCTTACGCTGCACCGCGGAGATCGAGGCACGACGGCTCTCCAGCACAAAGGCCACGGCTTCGTCGTACAGCGCATCGGTTTCGGCATCGTCGTCACCACCCCCGCCGCCGTTCTCGAAGCCGCTGCCGGCCTCTTCCACGCCGTTGAGGATGTCGTCGTTGTACTCGGGGGCGCCACGCAGCTTCCAGGCTTCCACCACGCGGTGAACTTCATCATCGGAAACGAACGCACCGTGAACACGGATCGGCAGGCTGGTGCCCGGCGGCATGTAGAGCATGTCACCGTGGCCCAGCAGTTGTTCGGCGCCACCCTGGTCGATGATGGTCCGCGAGTCGATCTTGCTCGACACCTGGAACGCCATGCGGGTCGGGATGTTGGCCTTGATCAGACCGGTGATCACGTCCACCGACGGACGCTGGGTCGCGAGGATCAGGTGAATACCGGCCGCACGAGCCTTCTGGGCGATACGCGCGATCAGTTCTTCGACCTTCTTGCCGACGATCATCATCATGTCGGCGAATTCGTCCACCACTACGACAATGGTCGGCAGCTTGGTCAGTATCGGCGCTTCGTCGTGGATGTTCTCGCGTTTGTACAGCGGGTCCGGAATGGTCTCGCCGCGCTCCTGGGCCTCCTTGATCTTGGCATTGAAGCCCGAAAGATTGCGCACGCCCATCTTCGCCATCAATTTGTAGCGGCGCTCCATCTCGGCCACGCTCCAGCGCAGGGCGTTGGCGGCGTCCTTCATGTCGGTGACCACGGGACACAACAGGTGCGGAATGCCTTCGTAGATCGACAGTTCGAGCATCTTCGGGTCGATCATGATCAGCTTGGCGTCTTCCGGGCCGGACTTGAACAGAATCGATAGGATCATGGCGTTCACGCCCACCGACTTACCGGAACCGGTGGTACCGGCCACCAGCAAGTGGGGCATTTTCGCCAGGTCGGTAATCACCGGCTTGCCGCCGATGTCATGGCCAAGAGCCAGGGTGACCGGCGATTTGAAGTTGTCGTACTCGGGAGTCGACAGTACTTCGGAGAAGCGCACGATCTGGCGGTCTTCATTGGGAATCTCGATACCCACGGTGGTTTTACCGGGGATCACTTCCACCACGCGCACGCTGGTTACAGCCAGCGAACGCGCCAAGTCCTTGGCCAGGTTGGCGATGCGACTGACCTTGACGCCAGCAGCGGGCTGGATTTCGTAACGGGTGATCACCGGGCCGGGGTGAATGGAGTCCACCGACACTTCTACGCCGAATTCCTTGAGTTTGATTTCCAGCAGATGGCCAACGGCCGCCAGGGACTCTGGGGAATAGTTGAGTTGTTTCTTTTCGGCGGGGTCGAGGATCGAGATAGGTGGCAAGGTGCCTTCGACCGCGCTGTCGATAAACAACGGGGCCTGCTTCTCTTTCTGTACGCGATGGCTCGGCTCGGGAGCCTTGGGCGGTGCCGGGGCGATCACCGGTGGCACCTGCTTCTCGCGATCCGACATGTGCTTGCTCAGGGCCTGCTCGCGCTCGATCAGGCGCTCCTTGACCTTGGCCTGCTCACGCCGATCCGGCGTGCTCGGGGCGACCACCTCGTTGACACGGGTATCCACCTCGCGCAGTTGGGCCACCATGCGCTTGCGCTCCACCCGGGCGGCCCACCAGCGGTTGGCGGCGCCCTGGAACAGTTCAAGCAGATCGAGGGTGATCTTGCCGGTCACGTCCATCACCTTGAACCATGACAGGTCGGTGAACACTGTAAGGCCGAACAGGAACAGCGCGATAAACATCAAGGTGCTGCCCTGGATATTCAGGGTCTTGCGCGCCAGGTCGCCGAGGCTTTCGCCCAGCGCACCGCCCGCACCTGCTGGTAGGCCAGTAGGCGCATGGAAGTGGATATGGGCCAGAGCCGCGCCGGACAACACCAGAAACACCAGGCCGATCAAACGCCACGAGAACAGCCAGCCGCTCCACTGCCAAGGCTCATGGCGCTGGCGGAAGATCTGCCAGGTCTTGATCGCCAGCAGCAGGGGGAAGATATAGGCGAAGTAACCCAGCACCATGAACAGAATATCGGCGCTGTAGGAGCCCACGGGGCCGCCGAAGTTCTGCACGTCATCGATCTTGCTATTGTGGCTCCAGCCCGGATCGTCCTTGCCATAGGTGAGCAAGGCCATCATCAGGAACAGGCACAAAGCGCCGATCGCAATAAGCGCACCTTCCTTGAGACGATAATGCAGGTGCTGACGCCAGGCCGGCACGACTGTTTTAGGTGTCGCGGTGGATTTCTTCAAAACGGGTCTTTTCCTGCGCCTTTTAGCGCGTCCATCTGTTGAATGACTGCAAAATACTGCCGGATCCGGGCAGCTGAAAAATGAACGAACGGGTAGAAAGTACTTTTAACACTGCCGATTGCCAGGCGAAACGGCGATACCGCCACAATGGCCGCATTGTACGGATTTGTGCCCGCGATGCCACGCCATTGCCGCCTACCCGACAGCCCGCCCAATTAATGTATGACAGCATGTTCAATTTGAGCATGCATTGTCTTTGCTGACAAAGGCTTATGCGCGGTTTTTACCAATCCAAGCAAGCTTGGCAAATGGCCTGCATGCGCCTGACCCGATTACGACCACACCCATGACACAGAGTTGCAGAGGCACCTGCGCCGGCTGTTCCACCCTGACAACCGATTCGGGCTGGCCCCACAGCGTTGGGTCGACAATAATCAGCCTGTCCGAGACAGGCGCCAAGCCCGTCACTCCCCTCCCCTTCCGCAAACCTGGATGCCCATGCTGACCTGGCTACAACGCGACTCACTGACCTTCCCGCCGCTGGCCAAGGCCATGCGCGAACCCAATGGCCTGCTCGCCGCCGGTGGCGACCTATCGGCCGAGCGCTTGGTTGAAGCCTATCGTCATGGCTGTTTCCCATGGTTCTCGCAGGGCCAGCCCATTTTGTGGTGGTCGCCGGACCCGCGCACCGTGATATTCCCCGATGAGCTGCACGTATCCCGCAGCCTGGCCAAACTGTTGCGCCAGCAGCGCTATACCGTGACCTTCGACCAGGACTTCGCCGCCGTTATCCAAGCGTGCGCCGCACCGCGAGCTTACGCCGACAGCACCTGGATCACCGAAGGCATCCAGAGTGCCTATGTGGAACTGCACAAACGTGGCTATGCCCACTCGGTGGAGGTGTGGGACGGCGAAACGCTGGTCGGCGGCCTATACGGGCTAGCGATGGGCCAGCTGTTTTTTGGCGAATCCATGTTCAGCCGCGCCGATAACGCCTCGAAATTCGGTTTTGCCACCCTCACCCGCCAGTTGCAGGCGTGGGGTTACGTGCTGATCGACTGCCAGATGCCCAACGACCATTTGCACAGCTTGGGCGCCCGCGCCATCCCGCGCCATGAGTTCGCGGGCTTTCTGCGTGAGCACTTGGACCGACCCAACACCGGACCCTGGGTTTATTAAGCGACTTGCGCTGACCTGGCTTACACTTATTCAAAGCTTATTTCGAGGGTTGATCATGACCGAGCTGGCGCGCTTGAAGTTTTATGCCACTCAAGCTCACTCTTGCAGCTATCTGCCCGACGAGCAGGCGACTACGCTGTTCCTCGACCCCAGCCAGCCCATGGACGTGCATGTGTACGCCGACTTGTCGGAAATGGGCTTTCGACGCAGCGGCGACCATCTGTACCGGCCTCACTGCCAGAACTGCAATGCCTGCGTCCCGGCCCGCATCCCGGTTGCGCAATTCACGCCGGACCGCAATCAAAAGCGCATCCTCAAGCGCAACGCCGATCTGACGGTAACCTCATCCAAGCCACGCTTCACCGAAGAGTATTTCGATCTTTACCAGCGCTACATCGAACAGCGCCACGCCGACGGCGATATGTTCCCGCCCAGTCGCGACCAGTTTTCGACCTTTCTGGTGCGCGATCTGCCGTTCTCGCGATTCTATGAGTTTCGTGCACACGGGCAACTGATGGCAGTGGCGGTAACCGATCTGCTGCCTAATGGCCTGTCGGCGGTGTACACCTTCTATGAGCCGGGCGAGGAACGGCGCAGCCTGGGACGGTTTGCGATCCTCTGGCAGATTGGCGAAGCACTGCGCTTGGAACTGGAGGCGGTGTACCTCGGCTACTGGATCAAAAACTGCAAAAAGATGAACTACAAGACCCAATATCGGCCCATTGAGCTGCTGATTAATCAAAGATGGGTCACGCTTAACTAGAACCCCTTGGCTTAAACACCCTTTTTCGGGCACAATGCACGCCGCTTTTGCCTGGCGCAGTTGCACCGGGCCATTCACTGGATACCGAGGGCTTTACTGCATGTCGAAAGAAGACAGCTTCGAAATGGAAGGCACTGTCGTCGACACCCTGCCCAACACCATGTTTCGTGTGGAGTTGGAAAATGGGCACGTCGTAACCGCGCATATCTCCGGCAAGATGCGCAAGAACTACATTCGTATTCTTACCGGTGACAAAGTGCGCGTCGAGCTGACGCCCTATGACTTGAGCAAAGGGCGCATCACTTACCGCGCTCGCTAAGCAAGTCAATACAAAACGCCCGGTTATGCCGGGCGTTTTTGTGTGCCCGGGATTTTGCTGACACCTCCCACACTGGAATTAATTGCTCTTGCAATTACTTTTCCAGACAGCAAAAAGGCGCCTTTCGGCGCCTTCTGCATGGGTACGGAACGATCAGGCCATTTCCGCCGTGGTTTCGAAGTCGAAGGTCAACTCGCCGTCCTTCAGATCGATATGCACCACGCCGCCATGGTCCGCCAACTCGCCAAACAGGATCTCTTCGGCCAGCGGCCGCTTGATCTTGTCCTGGATCAGACGCGCCATCGGACGAGCGCCCATTGCCGCGTCGTAACCACCCTCTGCCAGCCAGCTGCGTGCGGCGTCCGTCACCTCCAACTGCACGCGCTTGTCTTCCAGCTGCGCCTGAAGCTCGGTAAGGAACTTGTCCACCACGCTCTTGATAACCTCATGGCTGAGGCGACCAAACTGGATAATGGTGTCCAAACGGTTGCGGAACTCTGGCGTAAAGCTCTTCTTGATCACTTCCATCGCATCGGAAGAGTGATCCTGATGGCTGAAGCCAATCGAGGCCCGCGCAGCCGTTTCGGCACCGGCGTTAGTGGTCATGATCACGATCACATTGCGGAAATCCGCCTTGCGCCCGTTGTTGTCGGTGAGGGTCCCGTGGTCCATAACCTGTAGCAGCAGGTTGAAGACTTCCGGGTGAGCCTTCTCGATTTCATCGAGCAACAATACGCAGTGAGGCTGCTTGGTGATCGCCTCGGTCAGCAGACCACCCTGATCGAAGCCAACATAGCCTGGAGGCGCACCGATCAGACGCGACACGGTATGCCGCTCCATGTACTCGGACATGTCGAAGCGCACCAATTCGATCCCCATGGCCTTGGCCAATTGCCGCGCCGCCTCGGTCTTGCCGACGCCGGTAGGACCAGCAAACAGGAACGAACCGACGGGCTTGTCCGGCGACTTGAGGCCCGCGCGCGACAACTTGATCGCGGTGGACAACGAGTCGATGGCCGCATCCTGGCCGAACACGGTCAGCTTGAGGTCACGCTCCAAGTTACGCAGCAGCTCTTTGTCGGAGCTGGTGACGTGCTTTGGCGGAATCCGCGCAATCTTGGCCACTATGTCTTCGACCTGTGGCACGTCGATGCGCTTGACACGCTTCTCAACCGGCTGGAGACGCTGGTAAGCGCCCGCCTCATCAATCACATCGATCGCCTTATCCGGCATGTGTCGATCATTGATGTAGCGCGATGCCAGCTCCGCAGCCGAACGCAGCGCCTCGTCGGTGTACTCGATGCCATGGTGCGATTCGAAACGCCCTTTCAACCCGCGCAGGATGCCGATGGTGTCTTCCACCGACGGCTCGGACACATCGACCTTCTGGAAGCGACGCGCCAAGGCGCGGTCTTTCTCGAAGATCCCGCGAAATTCCTGGAACGTGGTCGAACCGATGCAGCGGATATCACCTGACGACAGCAACGGCTTGAGTAAATTGGAAGCATCCATGACCCCGCCGGAAGCCGCACCAGCTCCGATGATGGTATGGATTTCGTCAATAAACAGAATCGCCTGGGGACGTTTTTTCAGCTCGCCCAGCAACGCCTTGAAGCGCTTCTCAAAGTCGCCGCGGTATTTGGTACCGGCGAGCAACGCGCCCAAGTCGAGTGAGTAAACAACGCTATTGGCGAGCAGATCCGGCACCTGGTTGTCGACAATACGCTTGGCCAGGCCTTCGGCGATTGCAGTCTTGCCTACACCTGCCTCGCCGACCAGCAAGGGGTTGTTCTTGCGACGGCGCGCGAGGATCTGCGCTACCCGCTCGACCTCAAGCTCACGCCCCACCAGCGGATCGATCCGCCCTTGGCGCGCCAGTTCGTTGAGGTTGCTGGCATAGGCATCCAGTGGATTGCCCGAAGAAGAAGACTCACCGCCCTCGTCGTCCTGCATATCCTGCTCACCCTCGGAATGATCGCCGTGCCCTGGCACTTTGGAAATACCGTGGGCGATGTAGTTGACGACATCAATACGGGCAACGCTCTGCTGCTTGAGCAGAAACACAGCCTGGCTTTCCTGTTCGCTGAAGATCGCCACGAGCACATTGGCGCCCGTGACTTCGCGCTTACCGGAGCTCTGTACGTGGAACACAGCACGCTGCAATACCCGCTGGAAGCCCAGAGTAGGCTGGGTTTCACGGTCCTCGTCATGCACGGGGATCAGTGGCGTGGTGGAGTCGATAAACTCCTGCAGATCATGCTTGAGTTTGTCGAGATTGGCGCCGCACGCACGCAAAACGGTGGCGGCAGCTTCGTTATCCAAAAGTGCCAGCAGCAGGTGCTCGACGGTCATGAATTCATGACGCTTCGAGCGGGCCTCCTTGAAGGCAAGATTGAGGGTGACTTCGAGCTCGCGGTTTAACATAGCTTCACCTCATACCCAAGTGGTCGGCGTTAACCGTCCTTCTCGATTTCACAGAGTAGCGGATGCTGGCTTTCCCTGGCGTACTGGTTGACCTGCATGGCCTTTGTCTCGGCGATGTCGCGGGTAAACACTCCACATACTGCCCGTCCTTCTGTATGAACGGCCAGCATTACCTTGGTCGCCAACTCGCGGTTCAGGTTAAAAAACACCTCGAGCACTTCGACGACGAAATCCATCGGTGTGTAGTCATCGTTGAACAAAACCACCTTGTACATCGGCGGCGCCTGTAAGGCAGGCTTGGCCTCCTGAACAGCAATGCCTGCAGAACCGTCGTCATCGTGTTCGTGATCCGGTCGATCCTGATTGAATGTTAGTCGAATCTGGCTGATTGCATGCATGGAAAGAAAGGTTCGTCAGTTGTTCAATACAGTGGTGGGGGCAACCTGTCAGAATTTCAACTCTGACCTATTGGTCGCCTTGACTATCGGCAAATCGGTGTTACAACCAATAGAACCCACAGTGGGTAAAAAAGGTCCGCGCAGTCAACCTTATTTATTCGGGTTAGGACGGATAAACTGGATGATACTCCAGTGATGGAGTCTGGTGCAGAAGGAAATGGGTTATGTCTGGCGTCAAGATCAAAGGCAAGGTCAAGTGGTTCAATAATGCCAAGGGATATGGCTTTATTAATGAAGAAGGTAAAAGCGAGGACCTTTTTGCGCACTATTCAGCGATCACCATGGACGGCTACAAGACGCTGAAAGCAGGCCAAAGTGTGGAGTTCGAAATCATTCAGGGGCCAAAGGGACTGCATGCCGTCGCAATTTGTGCGGCCTGCGCGGCGGCTCCCGGGACGGCACACGACGTTACGCACGAAACAAAACCCAAAAAAGACCAGCCCTCTAAAGAAAACAAGCAACTGGCCTGATCGCATTTGGGTAAATAGCCTGCAAAAAAACGGCCATTCTGGTTCACCAGAATGGCCGTTTTTTAGCCTGCCTTACATATGCGAAATCAAAGCATCACCAAAGCCTGACGACGACACCAGCTTCGCGCCCTCCATCAAGCGCTCGAAATCATAGGTCACGGTCTTGGCCGAAATCGCCCCGTTGGTGCCCTTGATGATCAAGTCCGCAGCTTCGGTCCAGCCCATATGGCGCAACATCATTTCCGCCGACAGAATCAACGAACCTGGGTTGACCTGGTCTTTGCCCGCATATTTGGGCGCTGTGCCGTGGGTGGCTTCGAACATCGCCACGGTGTCGGACAGGTTGGCGCCTGGCGCGATACCAATCCCGCCCACCTCCGCCGCGAGGGCATCGGACAGGTAGTCACCGTTGAGGTTAAGGGTCGCGATCACGTCATATTCGGCCGGACGCAGCAGTATCTGCTGGAGCATGGCGTCAGCAATCGCATCTTTGACCACCACGTTCTTACCGGTTTTCGGGTTCTTGAACTGCATCCAAGGACCGCCATCCAACAGAGTCGCGCCAAACTCCTGCGCAGCCACTTCGTAGGCCCATTCTTTGAAGGCACCTTCGGTGAACTTCATGATGTTGCCTTTGTGCACGATGGTCAGCGAGTCACGGTCGTTATCCACGACATATTGCAGGGCTTTACGCGCCAGACGCTGGGTACCTTCCTTGGACACCGGCTTGACGCCAATCCCGCAGTCCTGGTCGAAGCGAATCTTAGTGACGCCCATTTCCTCCTTGAGGAACTTGATCACTTTGATCGCTTCCGGCGAACCGGCCTTCCATTCGATACCGGCGTAAATATCTTCGGAGTTCTCACGGAAGATAGTCATGTCCACATCGCCGGGCTTTTTCACCGGGCTGGGCACGCCTTCGAACCAGCGCACAGGGCGCAGGCACACATACAGATCGAGTTGCTGGCGCAGGGCAACGTTCAACGAACGGATACCGCCACCCACCGGGGTAGTCAACGGGCCCTTGATCGACACCACGTAGTCCTTAACTGCATCCAGGGTTTCCTGAGGCAGCCAGGTATCTTGGTCGTAAACCTGTGTCGCTTTCTCGCCGGCATAGACCTCCATCCAGGAAATCTTGCGCTTGCCGCCGTAAGCCTTGGCAACCGCTGCGTCGACTACCTTGATCATCACCGGGCTGATGTCGACGCCAATGCCGTCACCCTCGATGAACGGGATGATCGGGTGGTCAGGAACATTGAGAGAATGGTCTGCGTTGACGGTGATTTTGTCGCCGACTGCCGGAACCTGAATCTTCTTGTATCCCATGCTGAACTCCATCGTTGGATTGAACATCTGGCTGCATTCGAGCCTACTCCAGATAAATGGCGACTGAAACCTTGCGCCATGCTCATTTGCATCGAAAACAGCATAAATTGTCGCCTACAAGCCTGAAAGCAAAGGGAAAAACGCCAATCTTGAGCACATCGTGCGACTTTAGGCGTAAACCAGTACCTGCGACCTTTAGACCAATGGACGACCCACCTTTTGTATGAAGGCTCAGCGTAAGCATAGCGACCTATGTATAATGCCGCCGCTGACCCAAGAGTCACGCCGGCAGACCGCTCTAGAACCGGGCCCTCCGCCAGAAAGCAGGACTATTACAATAGTCCACCCGCTTGACGCTCGACTGATGCAACCCAACATCACCGCGAAGAAACCTCGATATTTCGCTCATGGATGACTTTGAACGAACGCGCTCCACCCGGCGCATCTCGAGTTTCTGCGCACGCTTTCAGCAAAGAAGAGAGTTAATCCGAATATGCCCACCCGCTCGAAGATCATCTACACCTTCACCGACGAAGCTCCAGCCCTCGCCACCTATTCACTGCTGCCTATCGTAGAGGCCTTCACCGCTTCCGCTGATATTGCCGTGGAAACCCGCGACATTTCCCTCGCCGGGCGCATCCTCGCAAGCTTCCCCGAGCAACTGGGTAACAAGGCCGTACCGGACCACCTCGCCGAACTGGGCGACCTGGCCGTAACCCCTGAAGCCAACATCATCAAACTGCCTAACATCAGCGCCTCGACCCCTCAATTGCAGGCGGCGATCAAAGAATTGCAGGCTCAGGGCTACGCCCTCCCGGACTATCCGGAAACCGTAACCACCGACGCGGAAAAAGAAACCCGTGCCCGTTACGACAAGGTCAAAGGCAGCGCCGTAAACCCGGTACTGCGCGAAGGCAACTCCGACCGCCGCGCTCCGCTGTCGGTCAAGAACTACGCACGCAAGCACCCGCACAAAATGGGCGCCTGGGCGGCGGACTCCAAGTCCCACGTCGCTCACATGAGCAACGGCGACTTCTACGGCAGCGAAAAAGCCGTACAAATCGAAGCCGCTGACGCCGTGAAGATCGATCTGATTGCCAAAGACGGCACCGCCACCGTGCTGAAGGAAAAGACTTCCGTTCAGGCTGGCGAAATCCTCGACAGCGCCGTGCTGAGCAAGAACGCCCTGCGTTCGTTCATCGCCGCCGAGATCGAAGACGCCAAGCAAAAAGGCGTATTGCTGTCGGTCCACCTCAAAGCCACCATGATGAAGGTCTCCGACCCGATCATGTTCGGCCAGATCGTTGCCGAGTTCTATAAAGACGCCCTGACCAAGCACGCCGCCGTGCTGGAACAGATCGGCTTCAACCTGAACAACGGCATCGGCGACCTTTACGCTCGCATCAAGACCCTGCCGGCCGACCAACAAGCGCAGATCGAAGCCGACATCCAGGCCGTCTACGCCGCTCGCCCTTCCCTGGCGATGGTCAACTCGGACAAGGGCATCACCAACCTGCACGTGCCGAGCGACGTGATCGTCGACGCCTCGATGCCGGCCATGATCCGTGACTCCGGCAAAATGTGGGGCACCGACGGCCAGCTGCACGACACCAAGGCTGTGATCCCGGATCGTTGCTACGCCACCATCTACCAAGCCGTCATCGAAGACTGCAAGGCCCATGGCGCGTTCGACCCAACCACCATGGGTAGCGTGCCGAACGTTGGCCTGATGGCCAAGAAAGCCGAAGAGTACGGTTCCCACGACAAGACGTTCCAGATCAAGGCTGACGGCGTGGTCCGCGTCACCGACAGCAAGGGCAACCTGCTGATGGAACAGAGCGTCGAAGCTGGCGACATCTTCCGCATGTGCCAGACCAAAGACGCGCCGATCCAGGACTGGGTCAAGCTCGCCGTCAACCGTGCCCGCGCCAGCAACACCCCTGCCATTTTCTGGCTGGACCCTAAGCGCGCCCACGACGGCGTGGTGGTCGAGAAAGTTCAGGCCTACCTGAAAGACCACAACACCGAAGGTTTGGACATCCGCATCATGTCGCCGGTCGACGCGATGAAGTTCACCCTGGAACGCACCCGCAAGGGCCTGGACACCATCTCGGTGACCGGCAACGTCCTGCGTGACTACCTGACCGACCTGTTCCCAATCATGGAACTGGGCACCAGCGCCAAAATGCTGTCCATCGTGCCGCTGATGAACGGCGGCGGCCTGTTCGAAACCGGCGCTGGCGGCTCTGCACCGAAGCACGTACAGCAACTGCTGGAAGAAAACTTCCTGCGCTGGGACTCCCTGGGCGAATTCCTGGCCCTGGCCGCGTCCCTCGAACACCTGGGCGTCACCTACAACAACCCGAAGGCCCTGGTACTGTCCAAGACCCTGGACCAGGCCACCGGTCAGTTCCTGGACAACAACAAGTCGCCATCGCGCAAAGTCGGCAACATCGACAACCGCGGCAGCCACTTCTACCTGGCGCTGTACTGGGCCCAGGCCCTGGCCGCTCAGACCGAAGACACGGCATTGCAAGCACAGTTCGGCGAACTGGCCAAAACCCTGGCTGCGAACGAAGCGACCATCGTCGCCGAGCTCAATGCCGTACAGGGCAAGCCAGTGGACATCGGCGGCTACTACGCACCGAACCCTGAGCTGACCAGCAAGGCCATGCGCCCGAGCAACACGTTTAACGCGGCGATTGCCAAGTTGAAGTAAGGTTGTAAAGCAGCATCACAAACCCCGGCCAAGTGTCGGGGTTTGTGTTTTCTAAGTCATTGCTTACTATTGGCATACTCTGAAATCCATACTGAGCGAATCAACTCAAGCACCTCGCGCCTATACACAGGATTCCAACCCGCTCGCTCTTTAGGTATCACTCCAAATTGAGGTAACTTCGGCAAACTTGAGAAATTTTCTAGACTTTTTAAACCCGATACATGCGCAATAAAAGGTAGCAATGTAATACCAATTCCCGCCTGAACTGCAGACCTCAGCGACATCAAATCCTCCGACTCATAAACACAATGCCATTTGATAGCGCAGCCCTCTAGACTCCGAATCGCCAGACTACGAAACCCGCAGGGCGGCTTGAACAAAGCGAGAGGAACGTTATGCACGTTATCGATCAAGTCAGCGCTTTCACCAGCAAACCACCTTACCGATAACGTATGCCAAGGATGCTCATGTGTTTCTTTTAATTCATCTATCACGAGGCATAGGTCGATCTTGCCCTCATTTACCGCCTCTCTTAGCAAACCAGACCTAGCGACCTTTACCACCAGCTGTATAGCAGGAAAGTGAGCAGCCATGCTGGAAATAATTTTGGGGAGCACCCCCTCACAAAAATGCTCTGGCATACCCATTACAATTATTTCTCTTTTCTCAACCACTTCAAAAAGCCTACCAATTTTATCGTTACAAACAACGATATCCTTGGCATAACCGAAAAGTTTCTCTCCTTCCACCGTCAAAAACACCTGTCGATTTTCCCTTGCAAATAACTCCACACCTAACAAATCTTCTAATCGCTTGATCTGCTGGCTAATGGCAGGCTAAGTGAGGCTTAAAGCTTCGGCTGCGCGCGTAAAACTTTTGGTTTCGCTTACTTTTATAAAACTTCGCAAAGACTGAACATCAAGATTGACTCTCATGACGCACACCTACCAAAATAAATATTCCAATTTTGGCAAATCAACGTCTCACTCGCCACTAGCTGTTCGGCTAGGGAAAAACTGAATTTACGAGTAAAAAATACAAAAAATGTTTAATTTGAGATTTTTCCGTCATCTTATGCCAGCAATTGAGCTTTAAGCGAATGAAAATGCGCATTGGAGGTTTGCGACAATCTAGCCAAAACATACTCTGCACGTTGCGTCGAATGGCGAGAATTAATCTCTAAAGCACTAGTAAAAAAGAACGCACCGCTCGTTAGCTCTCCCAGAACAGTGATTCTGTCATCCACACATCCTGACTGATTTATCAATCCGCCCGACTCAGCAGATACCTTTAACCCTCCGAATGGGTCTACACACCCAATTCCCTGCTGAATAATATTCTGCACCAAAAGATTATCAAACTTGGTAACATCGCGAGGGGTACCTGTAGCAACCACAACAGCGTCATAACCGCGAAAATATCTTTTCGACTGCTTAGCTACTTTCAAGGTAAATCTCCCATTATATTCAATAGACTGAAGCTCTCCCTTGATGATTGATAGCTGCCCAGACTCGACTAAAGACTTGATTTTTAGAGCATTTTCAATCGGAATTGAAACACGGTATGCCATCCACCAACTTGAATAACCCAGGAATCTTTTCTTATCCTCATCTGGCATTGCAGACCAGATTAGATCAAGCACAGCATTCGTGGAATAGAGAACGGACTGCCAAAACCGTGGGTGACGGGCAGCAGCTATTTCCGCCTCAAGAAACTCCAAAGCCGGCCTTTGTGAACACATTGTCGACCAATCAGCATCAATCGGCTTGCCCTCCAAGGCTAATTCCTGCATCGCCCAACGAAGTACGTCTTCAAGCCGCACTACCCCAGCTCGAGAAATACAAGATCTAACAGTTTCCGGCGTTAGTATTGACGGCTTATAACGCCCCTGAGTCCCTCTGACACTAGGCAAGGCTCCCGTGCGCGAATGCATAGTAATGGGCCCTTTATGGCCATTAGCAGTAAGTCCGATCACCGCATCGATAGCACTCAGTCTTGAACCGACAATTGCAACACTCGCCTGCTTTTGAATCAGCCTGCATAGACGTTTGATAGGGTAAGGGCTGGAGAAAAAACCTTCAGCGCCAGCAAGGTGTCGGTGTTCCAGACTGCGCGCATTACCACAACTCAATACTACATGATCACTAGGGAAAGATAGATTTCCCTTTGTGGATACTACGACCCTTCCATCATGCGAAAAACTAAGATTAACGACTTCGTCATGCACTGCAATTAACTGGCAACCGAGTTCTACAGCTTTTTTAATGAGACATTGAAGCATGTGCGCAAGATATAGCCCAAATAAGGGTCGGGGTAGAAATGCATGCGGATATAGCTCAATATCAGGAAAATCATCTTCCCAAATTTCTCGATTAGCCAATAACCATCTGTAGAAATGCCCAGACTGGTCTGGGAAAGGCGAAATGAATTCGGCTCGTGTGTTTAAGATATTTGTACCGCAGTCCTCGGAATACGCAAGTCCTCGACCACATTGAGATTGCTTATCCACCAAAAAAATCGATAGATTCGAATGACATCCATGTCTCGCCAGCCCTTTTAAAAACGCGTAAATAAAAGAGACGCTTGAGGCACCTCCACCGATTATCGTTATAACCTCACCTGACATAACAACCTCCTACATAATTTTCTTACGAACACAAAACACCTAACCACTCAAAGAATTAGACACTATGCAGTTACAAAAAAAACAAATCCTCAGACATAAGCTTACAGCTGCTTGAAACTACAAACCCACCCTCTATGAACGGCATAATATCCCGCTCAACACTTATACCGGGAGCGACCTCTTCCAGATAAACAACCCTATCTCTCAATGCAAAAACAGCTCGCTCCGTTACATATATGACTCTCTGACCTAACGATTTAGAATGGTCGCCACTGAAAGTTAAATGTGAAACCTGACGAACGAATTTACTTACACGACCTTCCCGAACTATCCGGATTTGGCCCTTATTTATATTCACGACCAACCCTACCGCCGTGAAAGTGCCACAAAAAATAATACATCGTGCGGACTGAGAGATATTTATGAATCCACCTGCACCTTGTAACTTCTGACCAAACTTCGAGACATTAACATTGCCAAAGCTATCCATTTCAGCAAAGCCTAAGCACGCTACATCAATTCCGCCACCTTCATAGAAATCAAACAAAGCCGCCTGTTCAATGATACTCTGTGGGCGATAGCTGGCACCAAATGACAGCCCAGCTGCTGGCCTGCCACCTATAACGCCGGACTCAACAGTAAAGCTCATCGATTCCGCACAGCCCAACTCCTCAGCCGCCTGAGCAATAGCTACCGGTATACCAATACCGAGATTGATAACTCGGGCATTTTGATGCTGAATTTCCTGCAAAGCTCTCCTAGCAATAACTCTCTCTGCACACGAAATCGACCTTGTACCAGGGGTGAGCACTCCCGGACGTGTAAACGCTGAGTCATGTGCCACGCCGTAAGTTTGAGGATGCTCACCAGGGCGCGAAACTGTCACGTAATCTACCAATAGTCCGGGGACTTTGACGTCATGCGGCTCGATATCATGCAAACCTACTAAACTTTCAACCTGCACAATCACTATTCCACCACAGTTTTTAACTGCCATTGCCTGCGCTAGAGCGTCACTATGAGACACTTCCCGCTCCATCGAAATATTGCCCAAGGGATCACAAGATGTCCCTCTTAACAACGCACAGTCGACCTTAATAGCAGGGTAAAAAAGCATTGACTTATCATTGATAAAAATTTTCTGAACGAGCGCACGTGCCGCCCGCATATTTAAGCGTCCTCCCTCATAATCAGGATCAACGAAAGTATTTAAGCCGATATTCGAAATCACCCCAGGCTTTTTCGCCGCAATCGCGCGAAAAAGCTGACTAATGACCCCCTGCGGCCAATTATGGGCCTCTATCTCTCCTAGGCGCGCCATATTTCCCAGCCGTGGAATAAGCCCCCAGAACCCTCCAATTACCTTATCCACCAGCCCACTCTGGGCCAAAACGTCTAAGCCCCTTTCTTCAAGATCTCCAGCAGCAGAGGCAAAGAGCAGACTAAGTTTACGAGGCCGCCCCTCTCGCTTGTAACGATCGCCGATTGCTCGAGTAAGTCCATCAGGATGCCCACAACTACCAAATCCCCCAGGGATAACTGTCCATCCATCTTCAATTAGCTCTGCCGCTCGTCGCTCGCTAATAACTTTCATGCTACAGCCTCTGCATTCAGACACGTCACAGGCTGAACCGGCTGCTCCCAGACGACTAAAAACGTGCATCCTGAAGGAGACGAAAGTTGGTGGGTAGAGCCAGGAGGGTACACTTGGAGCGCACCTATCGTATGTCGCCCTCTGTCATCGACAAGTTCGCCATCGACCACCAGCACCAACTCCCAGCCCAGATGTATATGCCTGGGCGTTAGAGCGCCACCGTCATAACGCACCAGTGCAGCCACTGATCCTTCCCCATTGCGCCTCGCATCATAAAGGTAAAATATTGAGACGCCCTTTCGCCCATCAATTTCATAAGGCTCAAAATTTAAACAATCAACTCCATCGATATACAACCCTCCTCCTGATCGGCAAATTTTATCGCTCAATATATTTTTATTATTTATCTCGTTTTTATTCATTGTTATTCTCCTGCTAAGCGGTACTCAGTAATTCAGGCTTATTTTGCTCGCGAATGATTCATCAAATAAACTCCTCCCCCCGAAACAATAAACCCCACAATCACTACTACGCTCGGCACCTCCCCCAACACTAACGCCGCCATGATCTGCGTAACCGCCGGAATCACATGAAATAAGTTCGTCGCTTTACTCGCCTCTCCCCGCCGAATCATCAAATACAATATCGTCAGTGCGCCTACAGAATTCATCAAACTAATCCAGGCCACCGAGGCAATAAAAGGCATCCACTGCGTCACCTGCATGGTTTCAGCGGCGCAAGCCAGCATCAACATGACCAGCGACGCAGTAACCATTTGAATGAAGCACCCCACCCACAGATTGACCCCACCGAGAAAACGCTTCTGATAAAGAGTACCGAGGGTGATGCCCAACAGCGCCAATCCCACCGCGCCATAGCCGCCTACTGGTGCGTCGGCGCCTGAAAAACTGTTGCCGACAACAATGACCACTCCTCCGACACCCAGAATCGAACCTGGCAGGTCGCGCCAGCTCAATTGCTCACCCAAACAGAAATAGGCGCCGATCACGACGAATATGGGCATCAACCCGACAATCAGTGCAGCTTGCCCGGCGGGGACGCCCTGACTTATTCCGGTGTAGAGACCGCCGAATTGCAGAGCCTGCAAGAGCACGCCCGCGACTACCGCATGAAGGTAAGGTGCAAGCCGCCTCGGCCATTCAGCCTTTATCGCAAGCGCCACCCCCAGAAACACCAGGGCAGCCAAGGCAAACCGATAGAACGTCATGGTGAAGGGCTCGCCATAACGCACACCGAACGCACCGCCGATGTAGCCGGAACTCCAAAGCAGAATGAAGGCAATGGGCAGGGGCGATGTAAGGCGTACTTCGTAGCGTTTGTGCGCAATCGGGTTCATAACACTCTCCAGACTGATAACTCTGGAGAGATAAACTGCGCCAGCAGCTGAAGTCGGTAAAATCATAAAATGTCAGGTGCATCATGCAGATTGCTTATGCACCACCCCATCATCGCTGCGATCCGGCTCCAAGACTGGGTTACATTCAGAACCAAGAGGTATCTCATGACCTGGCAACCCCACATCACCGTCGCCACCATCGTCGAAGACAATGGCAAGTTCCTGATGGTCGAAGAACTTAAGGGCGGTCGCGCCGTACTCAATCAGCCGGCCGGCCACCTCGATCCACATGAAACCCTGACCGAAGCCGCCGTACGCGAAACCCTAGAGGAAACCGGTTGGGACGTGGAAGCGACCGGTATAGTCGGCATCTACCTGTACACCGCCCCCAGCAACGGCGTGACCTATCAGCGGGTGTGTTTTATCGCCAAAGCGCTGAAACACCACCCGGACTATCAATTGGACGAAGGCATCCTGCGCGCCCGATGGCTCACCCGCGACGAGTTGATGGACCTGCGCGACAGTTGGCGCAGCGAGCTGATCATCCGTTGCATCGACGATTATTTGAGCGGCCAGCACCATAGCCTCGCATTGATCCGCCCTTCTCTTTAGCCTTAGAGGCCGCAGCCTGTTAGAATCGCGTCCTTTTTCAAGACACCCGTTGAAACCCTATGCGTGATCCAGCCCCTTCTGACACACAAAAGAAGCGCGTCATCGTCGGCATGTCCGGCGGCGTGGATTCTTCCGTTTCCGCCGTTCTGCTCATGGAGCAGGGCTATGAGGTGGAAGGCCTGTTCATGAAGAACTGGGAAGAAGACGATGGAACGGAATATTGCACCGCCATGGACGACCTGGCGGATGCCCAGGCCGTGTGCGACAAGATCGGTATCAAGCTGCACACCGCCAACTTCGCCGCCGAGTACTGGGACAACGTGTTCGAGCACTTCCTGGCCGAATACAAGGCCGGTCGCACGCCGAACCCGGACATCCTGTGCAACCGCGAAATCAAGTTCAAGGCGTTCCTCGACTACGCCATGATGCTCGGCGCCGACCTGATTGCCACAGGCCACTATGTGCGCCGTCGCGATATCGACGGGCGCACCGAGCTGCTCAAGGGCCTGGACCCGAACAAAGACCAGAGTTACTTCCTGCATGCCGTCGGTGGCGAACAGATCGCCAAGACCTTGTTCCCCGTGGGCGAACTGGAAAAGCCCGAAGTGCGCAAGATTGCCGAGCAGCACGGCCTGGCCACCGCCAAGAAGAAGGATTCCACCGGGATCTGCTTTATCGGCGAACGCCGCTTCAGCGACTTCCTCAAGCAATACCTGCCGGCACAACCGGGCGAGATCAAGACCACCGAAGGTGAAGTCATCGGCCGTCATCATGGCCTGATGTATCACACCATCGGTCAACGCCAGGGCCTGGGGATCGGCGGCCTAAAAGACGCCGGTGAAGAACCGTGGTACGTGCTGGTTAAAGACCTGGAGCACAACGTGCTGATCGTCGGCCAGGGCAATGAACACCCACTGCTGTTCTCCGGCGCGCTGTTGGCGTCGGAAATCTACTGGGTCAACCCGATCGACCTCAGCACCCCGCGCCGCCTGACCGCCAAAGTGC
Source organism: Pseudomonas rhodesiae (assembly GCF_007858255.1). Classification (GTDB taxonomy): domain Bacteria; phylum Pseudomonadota; class Gammaproteobacteria; order Pseudomonadales; family Pseudomonadaceae; genus Aquipseudomonas; species Aquipseudomonas rhodesiae. The sequence continues at coordinate 63,674 of NZ_VFEU01000021.1, forward strand.
GCTATCGCCAGAGCGATCAGCCCTGCACCCTGGAAAAAACCACCAACGGCTACCGCGCCACCTTCGATGACCCGCAACGCGCTGTCACCCCTGGCCAGTCCGTGGTGTTCTATGACGGCGAGATCTGCCTGGGCGGTGGCGTGATCGAAGTCGCCGAACCCTGGAGCAACCCGGCATGAGCCCGATCCAGGAGCAATTGACCGCACTGGGCGGTGTATTTCTGGCCGCCGTGCTGGTGGACAAGATCGCCAAGACCGGCCAGGTCAGCGAGGCGGGCCTGACCTGCATGCTCGGCAGCCTGCTGATCCGCGACCCCAAGGACACCCTGGAAGTCTACGGCGGCGACGACCTGGCGCTGCGTGAAGGTTATCGCGCCCTGATCGGCGCCCTGGAACGCGACCCCAGCACCTTGCAACGCGAGCCACTGCGGTACGCCCTGTCGATGCTCGGTCTGGAGCGCCAATTGGCCAAGCGCGAGGACATGCTGGAGACCATCGGCAAGCGTCTGCCACAAATCCAGTCCCAGGTGGAGCACTTCGGCCCGGCCCACGAAAACGTGATCGCCGCCTGTGGTGCGCTGTACCAAGACACCTTGAGCACCCTGCGCCAACGCATCCAGGTGCATGGCGACATGCGCAACCTGCAACAACCGAACAATGCTTCGAAGATCCGCGCCCTGTTGCTGGCCGGTATTCGTTCGGCGCGGTTATGGCGCCAGTTGGGCGGTCATCGTTGGCAGTTGGTCATCAGCCGTCGCAAATTGCTTAAAGAGCTTTACCCGTTGATGCGCAACGAATAAGTCGCAGCAGCAGGCTGTTTTCAAGCCGTTACGCGTAATACGCCGGTCAGTTGGCGACGGACCGGCGGATTTTTTCATGTATGATACGCGCCCCATTTCGTTGCCCGACTGTCCGAGAACACCCCATGCAGCTCTCTTCGCTCACTGCGGTTTCCCCTGTTGACGGCCGCTACGCCGGCAAAACCCAGGCCCTGCGCCCAATTTTCAGCGAGTACGGCCTGATCCGTGCCCGCGTTCTGGTTGAAGTGCGCTGGCTCCAGCGCCTGGCCGCTCACCCCGCCATCAGCGAAGTGCCGGCGTTTTCCGCCGAAGCCAACGCCGTGCTCAACACCCTGGCGGAAAATTTCTCCCTGGAGCACGCCGAGCGTGTGAAAGAGATCGAGCGCACCACCAACCACGACGTAAAAGCCATCGAGTACCTGCTAAAAGAGCAAGCGGCCAAGCTGCCGGAACTGGCCCAGGTCAGCGAGTTCATCCACTTTGCCTGCACCAGCGAGGACATCAACAACCTGTCCCACGCCCTGATGCTGCGCGAAGGCCGTGATGACGTGATGCTGCCGCTGATGCGCCAGACCGCCAACGCTATCCGCGAGCTGGCGATCCGTTTCGCCGACGTGCCGATGCTGTCGCGCACCCACGGCCAACCGGCCTCGCCTACCACTCTGGGCAAAGAGCTGGCCAACGTGGTCTACCGCCTGGAGCGCCAGATCGCCCAAGTGGCCGCCGTGCCGTTGCTGGGCAAGATCAACGGCGCCGTGGGCAACTACAACGCCCACCTGTCGGCCTACCCCGAGATCGACTGGGAAGCCAACGCCCGTGCATTCATCGAAGACGAGCTGGGCCTGGGCTTCAACCCGTACACCACACAGATCGAACCGCACGACTACATCGCCGAGCTGTTCGACGCCATTGCGCGCTTCAACACCATCCTGATCGACTTCGATCGCGATATCTGGGGCTACATCTCCCTGGGCTACTTCAAGCAGCGCACCATTGCCGGCGAAATCGGTTCGTCGACCATGCCGCACAAGGTCAACCCGATCGACTTCGAAAACTCCGAAGGCAACCTCGGCATCGCCAACGCCCTGTTTCAGCACCTGGCCAGCAAGTTGCCGATCTCTCGCTGGCAGCGCGATCTGACCGATTCCACCGTACTGCGTAACCTCGGCGTGGGCTTCGCTCACAGCGTGATCGCGTACGAAGCCAGCCTCAAAGGCATCAGCAAACTGGAACTCAACGAGCAGAAAATCGCCGCTGACCTGGACGCTTGCTGGGAAGTACTGGCCGAGCCGATCCAGACCGTGATGCGTCGCTACAACATCGAAAACCCCTACGAGAAGCTCAAAGAGTTGACGCGTGGCAAGGGCATCAGCCCTGAAGCGCTGCAAACTTTCATCGATGGCCTGGATATGCCAGCTGCTGCCAAGGCCGAGCTGAAACTGCTCACCCCGGCCAATTACATCGGTAATGCCGTGGCCCAGGCCAAGCGCATCTGATCCAAGCAAGACCCTTGAGACGCCCGGCCGCGCCGGGCGTTTTTATTCCAGTCTGAAAAGTGCTTTTTTTCAATAGGTTACACATGAATCCTGATATCCCTCTTCAACTTCTGGGCGGCATCACGGCACGGGAATTCCTGCGCGACTACTGGCAGAAAAAACCGTTGCTGATCCGTCAGGCCATCCCTGACTTCGAAAGCCCCATCGACGCCGACGAACTGGCCGGCCTGGCCTTGGAAGAAGAAGTCGAATCGCGCCTGGTGATCGAGCACGGCGAACGTCCATGGGAACTGCGCCGCGGCCCGTTTGCCGAAGACGCCTTCAGCACACTGCCCGAGCGCGAATGGACCCTGCTGGTGCAAGCGGTCGATCAGTTCGTACCGGAAGTGGCCGAACTGCTAGAGCAGTTCCGCTTCCTGCCAAGCTGGCGCATCGACGATGTGATGATCAGCTTTGCCGCGCCCGGCGGCAGCGTCGGCCCGCACTTCGATAACTACGATGTGTTCCTGCTGCAGGCCCAAGGCAAGCGCAACTGGAAGATCGGCCAGATGTGCAACTCCGAGAGCCCGCTGCTGCAACATGCCGACCTGCGCATCCTGGCTGAATTCGAAGAAAGCGCCGAATGGGTACTGGAACCGGGTGACATGCTCTACCTGCCACCGCGCCTGGCCCACTACGGCATTGCCGAAGACGATTGCATGACCTACTCCGTCGGCTTCCGCGCCCCAAGCGCAGCCGAAGTGTTGACCCACTTCACCGACTTCCTCGCTCAATACCTGACCGACGAAGAGCGCTACACCGACGCCGACGTCCAACCGGTCAGCGACCCACACCAGATCCAGAGCGACGCCCTCGATCGCCTCAAGAGCCTGCTGGCCGAGCATATGAGCGACGAGCGCATGCTGCTGACCTGGTTCGGCCAGTTCATGACCGAGCCGCGCTATCCGGAGCTAGTGGCCGGCGAAGAGCTGGGAGAAGAGGACTTCATCAACAGCCTGGAAGACGGCGCGATTCTGGTGCGCAACCCGAGCGCGCGCATGGCCTGGTCGGAAGTGGACGATGACGTGCTGCTGTTCGCCAGCGGCCAGAGTCGCTACCTGCCGGGTAAATTGCGCGAACTGCTGAAAATGATTTGTTCCGCCGATGCCCTGCACGCCGAGAACCTCGGCCCATGGCTGGCGGACGAAGACGGTCGAGCTCTGCTGTGCGAACTGGTCAAGCAAGGAAGCCTGGGATTTGCCGATGAATAAGATTCACGTAAGTGTCGCGGACTGGCATAAGGATATCGCAGAGATTCGGCGCATTCGTGAAGCGGTGTTTATCGCTGAACAATCGGTCCCACCTGAACTGGAGTGGGACTCGGACGACGCAGATGCCATGCATTTTCTCGCGTACGAGGGTGACTTTCCGATTGGTACTGCTCGCCTGCTGCCCAGCGGCGAGATCGGCCGCGTGTCGGTACTCAAGGACTGGCGCGGTCTGAAGGTAGGCGACAAGTTGATGGAGGCGGTGATCGAAGCGGCTGAGAAACGTGGCCAGACCAAGCAATTCCTCAGCGCCCAGGTGTATGCCGCACCGTTCTATGAGCGCTTGGGTTTCGAGATCGTCAGCGATGAGTTCCTGGAAGTCGGGATCCCTCATGTCGATATGGTGCGCGGAGCCTGATTCGAGATCGCGTCGCTGCTATCGGGGGCAAGCCCCCTCCCACATTTGAAATGTACAGGGTCAACATGTGGGAGGGGGCTTGCCCCCGATAGCTATTTCAGCACCACCAGCAATGCCCTGCCATGTGGGGCATTTTGCCGTCTACGATTCAATAAGCGACCGCCCAGGCCGACAAACTGGCACTATCACGCCTAATTGACTCGCAGAGATAACGGACATGTCCCTACGTACCCTGCTCACCGCCCTTCTCCTGGCCGTCAGCGTCTCGGCCAACGCCGACACCGAAGTCGTCAACCTGAGCAACCGCACCAGCGCCGACCTGCTGCCGGTGGCGCAGAATTTTATCGGCAAGGACGGTACCGTCAGCGCCTATGGCAACCAGCTGATCGTCGACGCGGCCCCAGACAAGGTGCAGGGATTACGCACCCTGCTGGCACAACTGGATACGCCAGCCAAGCGCCTGCTGATCACCGTCGACACCAATGAAAACAATCAGCAGGACACCGGCGACAGCCAGACCCGCATCATCAGCTACGGCACCGTCAGCCGCGACGGCGGCATTCAGCAGATCCAGGCCAGTGAAGGCGTGCCCGCACTGATCCAGGTCGGCCAGAGCGTGCCGCTGACCACCACCTCGCAAGACAGCTACGGGCGCCTGCAAAACCAGACCCAGTATCGCAACGTCACCCAAGGGTTCTATGTCACCGCCAGTGTCACCGGCGACACCGTACACCTGGCGATCAGTACCAACCGTGACCGCATGAGCCAGGAACGTCCCGATGTAGTGAACGTGCAGAGCACCGACACAACCATCAGCGGCCGCTTGGGCGAGTGGATTCCTCTGGCCGGCATCAATCGCCAGACTCAGGCCGATAAAACCTCCACAACCCGCACCTACTCTACGCAGGGCCGCGATGACCTGACATTGCGGGTCAAGGTCGACACCCTGAACTGAAGCACCAAAAACTGACTGACGAGTCGTATTAGACTAAAGATGTAGTGCTTAAAAAAAAGCACTACAAAACATTTGACGATCGAAAAAAGCCTGGGCATGATGGCCTCGCTCCCGCTAATCAGGGGCCCTGGCAAGGGCCTTCGGATCGTCGCTCCAAGCTACCCACCCGAGCCGATTCGTGTCTGTACCGCCCACAAGGCGTGTTTGACGAGGTTGCGACTGGAACGAAGTTGTCCCGAGGGACGGAAGCTAACCAGGTAACCCGGCAACACACTGATGGATCGTACAAAGGCCCACGACGCCTGAAGACCGTTCGCAGTCTGCCCTTACCTGCTCAACTCCCCCCTTGAGCCCATCGTTCACCCCGTCGCCTACCCCGTCGAACCTGACCTGACCGCCTACGCTTCTGATCAGCGAGCAGCCATGACCACGCACTGACTACAGTGGCTGGCCAACGGAATGTTCAACCCAGTAGATTTTCCACAAAGACGCGACGAGGTTTTTCCCCATGGCACTGACACGCGAACAGCAAATTGCAGCCCTTGAAAAAGACTGGGCTGAGAACCCACGCTGGAAAGGCGTAACCCGCGCTTACTCCGCTGCTGACGTCGTCCGCCTGCGCGGCTCGGTTCAACCTGAGCACACCTTTGCAAAACTCGGCGCCGAGAAGCTGTGGAACCTGGTCACTCAAGGTGCCAAGCCATCCTTCCGTCCCGACAAAGATTTCGTTAACTGCATGGGCGCCCTCACTGGCGGCCAGGCAGTCCAGCAGGTAAAAGCCGGTATCCAGGCGATCTACCTGTCCGGCTGGCAAGTGGCGGCGGACAACAACTCCGCTGAATCCATGTACCCCGACCAATCGCTGTACCCGGTGGACTCCGTACCGACCGTGGTCAAGCGCATCAACAACTCGTTCCGTCGCGCCGACCAGATCCAGTGGAAAGCCGGCAAGAACCCAGGCGACGAAGGCTACATCGACTACTTCGCGCCGATCGTGGCTGACGCCGAAGCCGGTTTCGGCGGCGTACTGAACGCCTACGAGCTGATGAAGAGCATGATCGAGGCAGGCGCTGCCGGCGTGCACTTCGAAGACCAACTGGCGTCCGTGAAGAAATGCGGCCACATGGGTGGCAAGGTGCTTGTACCGACCCAGGAAGCGGTACAGAAACTGACCGCGGCGCGTCTGGCTGCTGACGTTGCCGGCACGCCGACCATCATCCTGGCCCGCACCGACGCCAACGCTGCCGACCTGCTGACTTCGGACTGCGACCCGTACGACCAGCCGTTCGTCACGGGCGAGCGTACCCAGGAAGGCTTCTACAAAGTGCGCGCAGGTCTGGATCAAGCCATCGCCCGCGGCTTGGCCTATGCCCCGTACGCCGACCTGATCTGGTGCGAAACCGCCAAGCCGGATCTGGCCGAAGCCCGTCGCTTCGCCGAAGCAATCAAGAAGGAATACCCGGACCAACTGCTGTCCTACAACTGCTCGCCTTCTTTCAACTGGAAGAAGAACCTGGACGACGCGACCATCGCCAAATTCCAGCGCGAACTGTCCGCCATGGGCTACAAGCACCAGTTCATCACCCTGGCCGGCATCCACAACATGTGGCACAGCATGTTCAACCTGGCGCACGACTACGCCCGCAACGACATGACCGCTTACGTCAAGCTGCAGGAGCAGGAGTTCGCTGACGCCGCCAAGGGCTACACCTTCGTGGCCCACCAGCAGGAAGTGGGCACCGGCTACTTCGACGACATGACCACCGTGATCCAGGGCGGCACCTCGTCCGTGACCGCGCTGACCGGTTCGACCGAAGAAGAGCAGTTTCACTGATCGATGTGAGTACACGGCCACGGCGGACTTCTTAAAAAGCTAACCGCAGTGCCGCACGATCTGACGCCCCGACTGGTTCGGGGCGTTTTTTTGCCCGCACACACCTCATCGATTCAATAAGGACCCAATGTGAGAGCGGGCTTGCCCCCGATAGAGGTGGATCAGCAAGAAAGCTATAGCCTGACACTCAGCCATCGGGGGCAACCACCCTCCCACATGAGGAACCTTGCAACCTGAAGATTTTGTACAAAACCTTGATCCAGAGCGGTATTCGTTGCAGATAAATCGGTTAAAAGATCCGCTTCAACAACTAGCGGTAACCGAGCAAGTAACGGCAACTTCCCTCGCCACACCACGACCACCCGCTTAAAACTCGCCCAAACAATATTCATTATCATTTAGAACATAGAAACTTCGTTACAACCTAAACAAAACACAATTGATCAAATGCCCGCTAATGCCCACGCCACAAGGGCTGCAGCCCCACAAAGGTGCACTATGTCCTTATTCCACCGAATAATTTCGCCATCGGAATTTTACTTGCCCGGTGTTTAGCCATAAAATCAACGCGATTGACTACGCTGCGACATATCGTCACTGCATCGTTACTTTTTTCGAGCTCAGAGACCTTTGCTCTCTGTTAAGGATTTCCAGCATGACCGAAGCGACAGGACTCATGGCCCACAACTGGGGCTTTGCCATTTTCCTCCTCGGTGTTGTCGGCCTCTGCGCCTTCATGCTCGGCGTCTCCAGCCTCCTCGGGTCAAAAGCCTGGGGCCGCAGCAAAAACGAACCGTTCGAGTCCGGCATGCTACCTACAGGTGGCGCCCGCTTGCGGCTCTCAGCCAAATTCTATCTGGTCGCGATGCTGTTCGTGATCTTCGATATCGAAGCCCTCTTTCTCTTTGCCTGGTCTGTGTCCGTCCGCGAAAGCGGCTGGACCGGATTCGTCGAAGCTCTCGTTTTCATAGCAATTCTGTTGGCAGGTCTTGTCTACCTGTTCCGAGTGGGCGCCCTTGACTGGGCTCCGGAAGCTCGTCGCAAGCGGCAAGCGAAGCTGAAACAATGAGGCTTTGGCGATGCAATACAATCTCACCAGGATCGACCCGGATGCTCCTAACGAGCAGTACCCCATCGGCGAACGGGAAACCGTCTCCGATCCGTTAGAAGATCAAGTCCACAAAAACATCTACATGGGCAAACTCGAAGACGTGCTGAGTGGCGCGGTCAACTGGGGGCGTAAGAACTCCCTGTGGCCGTACAACTTCGGCCTTTCGTGCTGCTACGTGGAAATGACCACCGCCTTCACGGCGCCCCACGACATTGCACGCTTCGGCGCCGAAGTGATCCGGGCCTCGCCGCGCCAGGCGGATTTCATGGTTATCGCCGGTACCTGCTTTATCAAGATGGCGCCGATCATCCAGCGTCTCTACGAGCAAATGCTCGAGCCGAAGTGGGTTATCTCCATGGGTTCGTGCGCCAACTCCGGTGGCATGTACGATATCTACTCCGTGGTCCAGGGGGTGGACAAGTTCCTGCCCGTGGACGTCTACGTGCCTGGCTGCCCGCCCCGTCCTGAAGCATTTCTGCAAGGCTTGATGCTGTTGCAGGAATCGATTGGCAAGGAGCGTCGCCCACTTTCCTGGGTTGTCGGAGATCAAGGCGTATACCGCGCCGAGATGCCGTCACAAAAGGAACAGCGCCGCGAACAGCGTATTCAGGTCACCAACCTGCGCAGCCCCGACGAAGTCTGATCCAGCGCCGCTTCTTTCATAGAACGAAAACCTGGCTTCATTCTTTACGTTGACCGAAAGCGATAAAAAACCATGACTACAGGCAGTGCTCTGTACATCCCGCCTTATAAGGCAGACGACCAGGATGTGGTCGTCGAACTCAATAACCGTTTTGGCCCTGACGCCTTCACCGCCCAGGCCACGCGCACCGGTATGCCGGTGTTGTGGGTGGCGCGCGCCAAGCTCGTCGAAGTCCTGACCTTCCTGCGCCACCTGCCCAAGCCGTACGTCATGCTTTATGACCTGCATGGCGTGGACGAGCGTCTGCGCACCAAGCGCCAGGGGCTGCCGAGCGGCGCCGATTTCACCGTGTTCTATCACCTGATGTCGCTGGAACGTAACAGCGATGTGATGATCAAGGTCGCGCTGTCCGAGAGCGACCTGAGCATCCCGACCGTGACCGGCATCTGGCCGAATGCCAGCTGGTACGAGCGCGAAGTCTGGGACATGTTCGGCATCGACTTCCCGGGTCACCCGCACCTGTCGCGCATCATGATGCCGCCGACCTGGGAAGGTCACCCGTTGCGCAAGGACTTCCCGGCCCGCGCCACGGAATTCGACCCGTTCAGCCTCAACCTCGCCAAGCAGCAGCTTGAAGAAGAGGCCGCGCGCTTCCGCCCGGAAGACTGGGGCATGAAGCGTTCCGGCGCCAACGAGGACTACATGTTCCTCAACCTGGGCCCTAACCACCCTTCGGCCCACGGTGCCTTCCGCATCATCCTGCAGCTGGACGGCGAAGAAATCGTCGACTGCGTACCGGACATCGGCTACCACCACCGTGGCGCCGAGAAGATGGCCGAGCGTCAGTCCTGGCACAGCTTCATCCCGTACACCGACCGTATCGACTACCTCGGCGGCGTGATGAACAACCTGCCGTACGTGCTCTCGGTCGAGAAGCTGGCCGGCATCAAGGTGCCAGACCGCGTCGACACCATCCGCATCATGATGGCCGAGTTCTTCCGCATCACCAGCCACCTGCTGTTCCTGGGTACCTATATCCAGGACGTCGGCGCCATGACCCCGGTGTTCTTCACCTTCACCGACCGTCAGCGCGCCTACAAGGTCATCGAGGCCATCACCGGCTTCCGCCTGCACCCGGCCTGGTATCGCATTGGTGGTGTGGCCCACGACCTGCCGAACGGCTGGGAGCGCCTGGTCAAGGAGTTCGTCGAGTGGATGCCCAAGCGTCTGGACGAGTACCAGAAGGCCGCCCTGGACAACAGCATCCTCAAGGGTCGTACCATCGGCGTCGCCCAGTACAACACCAAGGAAGCCCTGGAATGGGGCGTCACCGGTGCTGGCCTGCGTTCCACCGGTTGCGATTTCGACCTGCGTAAAGCACGCCCGTATTCCGGCTATGAGAACTTCGAGTTCGAAGTACCGCTGGCGGCCAACGGCGATGCCTACGACCGTTGCATCGTACGCGTCGAAGAAATGCGCCAGAGCCTGAAGATCATCGAGCAGTGCATGCGCAATATGCCGGCAGGTCCGTACAAGGCGGATCACCCGCTGACCACGCCTCCGCCGAAAGAGCGCACGCTGCAGCACATCGAAACCCTGATCACGCACTTCCTGCAAGTTTCGTGGGGCCCGGTCATGCCGGCCAACGAATCCTTCCAGATGATTGAAGCGACCAAGGGTATCAACAGTTATTACCTGACGAGCGATGGCGGCACCATGAGCTACCGCACCCGGATTCGCACCCCAAGCTTCGCCCACTTGCAGCAGATCCCTTCGGTGATCAAAGGCGAGATGGTCGCGGACTTGATTGCGTACCTGGGTAGTATCGATTTCGTTATGGCCGACGTGGACCGCTAAGCATGAACAGCACGCTTATCCAGACAGACCGTTTCACCTTGAGTGAAACCGAGCGCTCGGCCATCGAGCACGAGCTGCATCACTACGAAGACCCGCGCGCGGCGTCGATCGAAGCCTTGAAGATCGTCCAGAAGGAACGTGGCTGGGTACCGGACGGTGCCCTCTACGCCATCGGCGAGATCCTCGGCATCCCCGCCAGCGACGTTGAAGGCGTGGCCACGTTCTACAGCCAGATCTTCCGTCAGCCGGTCGGGCGCCACATCATTCGCGTGTGCGACAGCATGGTCTGCTACATCGGCGGTCACGAATCCGTGGTCAGCGAAATCCAGAACAAGCTGGGCATCGGCCTCGGCCAGACCACCCCGGACGGCCGCTTCACGCTGCTGCCGGTGTGCTGCCTGGGCAACTGCGACAAGGCGCCGGCGTTGATGATCGACGACGACACATTCGGTGACGTGCAGCCCGCTGGCGTGACCCAATTGCTCGAGGGCTACCCATGACCCTGACTTCTTTCGGCCCGGCCAACCGCATCCAGCGGTCGCCCGAAACTCATCCATTGACCTGGCGCCTGCGCGACGATGCCGAACCGGTATGGTTTGACGAGTACCAGGCCAAGAACGGTTACGCCGCAGCGCGCAAGGCCTTCGCCGACATGGCCCAGGACGATATCGTCCAGACCGTGAAAGACGCCGGCCTCAAAGGCCGCGGCGGTGCAGGCTTCCCCACGGGCGTCAAATGGGGCCTGATGCCCAAGGACGAATCCATCAACATCCGCTACCTCTTGTGCAACGCGGATGAAATGGAGCCCAACACCTGGAAAGACCGCATGCTGATGGAGCAACTGCCCCATCTGCTGATCGAAGGCATGCTGATCAGTGCCCGCGCACTGAAGACCTACCGTGGCTACATCTTCCTGCGCGGCGAATACACCACCGCCGCCAAGCACCTCAACCGTGCCGTCGAAGAAGCCAAGGCTGCCGGCCTGCTGGGCAAGAATATCCTCGGTTCGGGTTTTGACTTCGAACTGTTCGTGCACACCGGCGCCGGGCGTTATATCTGCGGTGAAGAAACCGCGTTGATCAACTCCCTCGAAGGCCGTCGCGCCAACCCGCGCTCCAAGCCGCCCTTCCCTGCCGCCGTGGGCGTTTGGGGCAAGCCGACCTGCGTGAACAACGTCGAGACCCTGTGCAACGTGCCGGCGATCATCGCCGACGGCGTGGACTGGTACAAATCCCTGGCCCGCGAAGGCAGCGAAGACATGGGCACCAAGCTCATGGGCTTCTCCGGCAAGGTCAAGAATCCTGGCCTGTGGGAGCTGCCCTTCGGCGTGACTGCCCGCGAGCTGTTCGAGGACTACGCCGGCGGCATGCGCGACGGCTACACCTTGAAAGCCTGGCAGCCAGGTGGCGCCGGTACCGGTTTCCTGCTGCCCGAGCACCTCGACGCCCAAATGTACGCCGGCGGCATCGGCAAGGTGGGCACCCGCATGGGTACGGGCCTGGCGATGGCGGTGGACAACACCGTCAACATGGTCTCGTTGCTGCGCAACATGGAGCAGTTCTTCGCCCGTGAATCCTGCGGCTTCTGCACCCCATGCCGCGATGGCCTGCCGTGGAGCGTCAAGCTGCTGATGGCCCTGGAAAAAGGCGAAGGCCGCGAGGGTGATATCGAGACCCTGCTGGGTCTGGTCGGTTTCCTCGGCCCAGGCAAGACCTTCTGTGCTCACGCACCGGGCGCCGTGGAGCCGTTGGGCAGCGCAATCAAATACTTCCGCTCTGAATTCGAGGCCGGCATCGCGCCAACCCGCGCAGGCGATCTAAATCAGGTGGTATCACCGACCATGGTCGGTGCGTAACGCTTAAACAGGCGAAGGGTCCGTGCCCTTCGCCTTGTCATGTGCTGACGCCTTTAAGGCTGTGTAGATGCACATGAATAACAAGATTCCATTAGCCACGCCCGCTGACAACGGGCCAACGAAGAACTTTGAACCATGGCCACTATCCACGTAGACGGCAAAGCGCTCGAAGTCGATGGGGCGGACAACCTGTTACAGGCGTGTCTGTCACTAGGCCTCGACATCCCTTATTTCTGCTGGCACCCCGCGCTTGGTAGCGTCGGTGCCTGTCGCCAGTGTGCGGTCAAGCAATACACCGACGAGAACGACACCCGTGGTCGTATCGTCATGTCCTGCATGACCCCAGCCACCGACAACACCTGGATCTCCATCGACGATGAAGAATCCAAGGCGTTCCGCGCCAGTGTCGTCGAGTGGCTGATGACCAACCACCCTCACGACTGCCCGGTCTGTGAGGAAGGCGGTCACTGCCACCTGCAGGACATGACGGTGATGACCGGCCACAACGAGCGCCGCTATCGCTTCACCAAGCGTACCCACCAGAACCAGGACCTCGGCCCGTTCATATCCCACGAGATGAACCGCTGCATCGCCTGCTACCGCTGCGTGCGCTTCTATAAAGACTACGCCGGCGGCACCGACCTTGGCGTATTCGGCGCCCACGACAACGTGTACTTCGGTCGCGTCGAAGACGGCGTGCTGGAAAGCGAGTTCTCCGGCAACCTCACCGAGGTCTGCCCGACCGGTGTGTTCACCGACAAGACTCACTCCGAGCGTTACAACCGTAAGTGGGACATGCAATTCGCCCCGAGCATCTGCCATGGCTGCTCCAGCGGTTGCAACATCTCCCCGGGCGAACGCTACGGCGAGCTGCGTCGCATCGAAAACCGCTTCAACGGTTCGGTCAACCAGTACTTCCTGTGCGACCGTGGCCGTTTCGGCTATGGCTATGTCAACCGCGAAGACCGCCCACGCCAGCCAATGTTGACCGGCGGCGCGACGCTGAGCACCGACGAAGCCTTGGATAAAGCCGCCGACCTGCTGCGCGGCCGCACGATCGTCGGCATCGGCTCGCCACGCGCCAGCCTCGAAAGCAACTATGCGTTGCGCGAACTGGTCGGCGCCGAGCACTTCTACAGCGGTATCGAAGCCGGTGAGTTGGAGCGTATCCGCCTGGTCCTGCAGGTGCTGAACGACAGCCCGCTGCCGGTGCCGAACATGCGCGACATCGAAGACCACGACGCGATCTTCGTGCTCGGCGAAGACCTGACCCAGACCGCCGCGCGTATCGCGTTGTCGCTGCGTCAGTCGGTCAAAGGCAAGGCTGAAGAGATGGCCGACGCCATGCGCGTACAGCCTTGGCTCGACGCCGCCGTGAAAAACATCGGCCAGCACGCGCTGAACCCACTGTTCATCGCTAGCCTGGCGGAAACCAAGCTCGACGATATCGCCGAAGAATGCGTGCACGCTGCCCCCGACGACCTGGCCCGCCTCGGTTTCGCCGTGGCTCATGCCCTGGACGCGAGCGCCCCTGCCGTCGACGGCCTGGACGCCGAAGCCGTCGAATTGGCCCAACGCATCGCCGACGCGCTGCTGGCCGCCAAACGTCCGCTGATCATCGCCGGCACCTCGCTGGGTTCCAAGGCACTGATCGAGGCCGCCGCCAACATCGCCAAGGCCTTGAAGCTGCGCGACAAGAACGGCTCCATCAGCCTGGTGGTACCGGAAGCCAACAGCCTCGGCCTGGCCATGCTTGGTGGCGAATCCGTGGATGCCGCGCTACAAGCGGTGATCGACGGCAACGCCGACGCCATCGTGGTGCTGGAAAACGATCTGTATACCCGCACCGACGCGGCCAAGGTGGACGCCGCCTTGAACGCCGCCAAGGTGCTGATCGTCGCCGACCACCAGAAGACCGCCACCAGCGACCGTGCCGACCTGGTACTGCCAGCCGCCACCTTCGCCGAAGGCGACGGCACCCTGGTCAGTCAGGAAGGCCGTGCGCAGCGCTTCTTCCAGGTGTTCGATCCGAAGTACATGGACGCCAGCATCCTGGTTCATGAAGGCTGGCGCTGGCTGCATGCCCTGCGCTCCACCCTGCTGAACCGGCCGATCGACTGGACCCAGCTCGACCACGTCACCGCCGCCACTGCCGCGAGCGCGCCGCAACTGGCACGTATCGTCGACGCCGCGCCGTCCGCAGCATTCCGCATCAAGGGTCTGAAACTGGCCCGTGAGCCGCTGCGTTATTCCGGTCGTACCGCCATGCGCGCCGATATCAGCGTGCATGAACCGCGTACGCCGCAAGATAACGACACCGCGTTCGCCTTCTCCATGGAAGGTTATTCGGGTTCGGCCGAACCGCGTCAGCAAGTGCCGTTCGCCTGGTCGCCAGGTTGGAACTCGCCACAAGCGTGGAACAAGTTCCAGGACGAAGTCGGTGGCCACATCCGCGCCGGCGACCCAGGCACTCGCCTGATCGAAACCCAGGGCGATTCGCTGAACTGGTTCGCGGCGGTCCCGCGTCCTTTCAACCCGGCCCCGGGCACCTGGCAGGTCGTGCCGTTCTTCCACCTGTTCGGCAGCGAGGAGAACTCTTCCAAGGCCGCACCGGTTCAGGAGCGCATCCCCGCCGCCTACGTGTCCATGGCCAAGTCCGAAGCCGACCGCCTGGGTGTCAACGACGGTGCCCTGCTGAGCTTGAACGTTGCCGGCCAGACCCTGCGTCTGCCGCTGCGTATCAACGAAGAGCTGAGTGCCGGCCTGGTTGCACTGCCTAAAGGCCTCGCCGGCATCCCGCCGGCGATCTTCGGCAAAACCGTTGACGGTCTGCAGGAGGCAGCGCAATGACCTGGTTCACCCCTGAAGTGATCGACGTGATCATCTCGGTCGTCAAGGCCATCGTGATCCTGTTGGCCGTGGTCGTGGCGGGCGCCCTGCTCAGCTTCGTCGAACGTCGCCTGCTGGGCTGGTGGCAGGACCGTTATGGCCCGAACCGCGTTGGCCCATTCGGCATGTTCCAGATCGCCGCCGACATGTTGAAGATGTTCTTCAAGGAAGACTGGACCCCGCCGTTTGCCGACAAGGTGATCTTCACCCTGGCGCCGGTCGTGGCCATGAGCGCCTTGCTGATCGCCTTCGCGATCATCCCGATCACCCCGACCTGGGGCGTGGCGGACCTGAACATCGGCTTGCTGTTCTTCTTTGCCATGGCCGGTCTGTCGGTCTATGCGGTGCTGTTCGCCGGTTGGTCGAGCAACAACAAGTTCGCCCTGCTGGGCAGCTTGCGGGCCTCGGCCCAGACCGTGTCCTACGAAGTGTTCATGGGCCTGGCGCTGATGGGCATCGTGGTGCAGGTCGGCTCGTTCAACATGCGCGACATCGTCGAGTACCAGGCGCAGAACCTGTGGTTCATCATTCCGCAGTTCTTCGGCTTCTGTACTTTCTTCATCGCTGGCGTGGCCGTGACGCACCGTCACCCGTTCGACCAGCCGGAAGCGGAACAGGAACTGGCCGACGGTTACCACATTGAATACGCCGGCATGAAGTGGGGCATGTTCTTCGTCGGTGAGTACATCGGCATCATCTTGATCTCGGCCCTGTTGGTCACGCTGTTCTTCGGCGGCTGGCACGGACCATTCGGCATCCTGCCGCAGCTGGCGTTCTTCTGGTTCTTCCTGAAGACCGCGTTCTTTATCATGCTGTTTATCCTGCTGCGCGCTTCCATTCCGCGTCCACGGTATGACCAGGTGATGGATTTCAGCTGGCGCTTCTGCCTGCCGCTGACCCTGATCAATTTGCTGGTGACTGCTGCCGTTGTGTTGTTGAACACGCCAGCGGGCGCGGTTCAGTGAGGATTTGACCCATGTTCAAATATATTGGCGACATCGTTAAGGGTACCGGTACCCAGTTGCGAAGCCTGGTGATGGTTTTCGGCCATGGCTTCCGCAAACGCGACACCCTGCAATACCCGGAAGAAGCGGTGTACCTGCCGCCGCGCTATCGCGGCCGCATCGTGCTGACCCGCGACCCCGATGGCGAAGAGCGTTGCGTGGCCTGCAACCTGTGCGCCGTGGCGTGCCCGGTGGGTTGCATCTCCCTGCAGAAAGCTGAAACCGAAGACGGTCGCTGGTACCCGGACTTCTTCCGCATCAACTTCTCGCGCTGCATCTTCTGCGGCCTCTGCGAGGAAGCTTGCCCGACCACCGCGATCCAGCTCACACCGGATTTCGAGATGGCCGAGTTCAAACGTCAGGACCTGGTGTACGAGAAAGAAGATCTGTTGATCTCTGGTCCCGGTAAAAACCCTGATTACAACTTCTATCGTGTTGCAGGTATGGCCGTTGCCGGTAAGCCAAAAGGCGCCGCACAAAACGAAGCCGAGCCGATCAACGTGAAGAGCTTGCTGCCTTAAGGAAGAAAGATGGAATTCGCTTTCTATTTCGCATCGGGTATCGCGGTTGTGTCCACGCTTCGCGTGATCACCAACACCAACCCCGTGCACGCCCTGCTCTACCTGATCATTTCGCTGATCGCCGTGGCCATGACCTTTTTCAGCCTCGGCGCACCGTTCGCCGGTGTACTGGAAGTGATCGCCTACGCCGGCGCCATCATGGTGCTGTTCGTGTTTGTGGTGATGATGCTCAACCTGGGGCCGGCTTCGGTCGCCCAGGAACGCGTCTGGCTCAAGCCCGGCATCTGGCTCGGCCCGGTTGTCCTCGCGGCCCTGCTGCTGGGTGAACTGCTGTATGTACTGTTCGCTCACCAGAGCGGCCAGGCCATCGGCCACACCACTGTGGATGCAAAAGCCGTGGGCATCAGCCTGTTCGGCCCGTACCTGCTGGTGGTCGAACTGGCGTCGATGCTGCTGCTCGCCGCAGCCGTCACCGCCTTCCACTTGGGCCGCAACGAAGCCAAGGAGCAATGACGATGCCTGCTATCCCCTTGGAGCATGGTCTGGCGGTCGCCGGCATCCTGTTCTGCCTTGGCCTGGTCGGCCTGATGGTTCGCCGTAACATTCTGTTCGTGTTGATGAGCCTGGAAATCATGATGAACGCCGCAGCACTGGCCTTCATCGTTGCGGGTGCACGTTGGGGCCAGCCGGATGGACAAGTCATGTTCATCTTGGTGATCAGCCTGGCAGCGGCCGAGGCCAGTATCGGCCTGGCGATCCTGCTGCAGCTGTATCGTCGCTTCCACACGCTTGATATCGACGCTGCCAGTGAGATGCGCGGATGAACATGATCTTTCTGACTTTCCTGTTTCCCCTGATCGGGTTCCTGCTGCTGTCGTTCTCTCGCGGGCGCTGGTCGGAAAACCTTTCGGCCTTGATCGGCGTGGGGTCCATTGGCCTGTCGGCGATCGTCGCCGCCTACGTCATCTGGCAATTCAACGTGGCGCCGCCGGAAGGTGGTCACTACACCCTGGTGCTGTGGCAGTGGATGTCGGTGGAAGGCTTCAAGCCCAACTTCGCCCTCTACATCGATGGCCTGTCGATCACCATGCTTGGCGTGGTGGTGGGCGTGGGTTTCCTGATCCACCTGTTCGCGTCCTGGTACATGCGCGGTGAAGCGGGCTACTCGCGCTTCTTCTCGTACACCAACCTGTTTATCGCCAGCATGCTGTTCCTGGTGCTCGGCGATAACCTGTTGTTCCTGTACTTCGGCTGGGAAGGCGTGGGCCTGTGCTCGTACCTGTTGATCGGTTTCTACTACAGCAACCGCAACAACGGTAACGCCGCACTTAAAGCGTTTATCGTCACCCGTATCGGCGACGTGTTCATGGCCATCGGCCTGTTCATCCTGTTCCAACAGGTGGGCACGCTGAACATCCAGGAACTGCTGGTGCTGGCGCCACAGAAATTCCAGGTCGGTGACTTCTGGATCACCCTGGCGACCCTGATGCTGCTGGGCGGCGCCGTGGGTAAATCCGCGCAACTGCCACTGCAGACCTGGCTGGCGGACGCGATGGCCGGTCCTACCCCGGTGTCGGCCCTGATCCACGCCGCAACCATGGTGACCGCGGGTGTCTACCTGATCGCCCGTACCCATGGCCTGTTCACCCTGGCGCCGGAGATCCTGCACCTGGTCGGCCTGGTCGGCGGCGTGACTCTGGTACTGGCCGGCTTTGCCGCGCTGGTGCAGACCGACATCAAGCGTATCCTCGCCTACTCGACCATGAGCCAGATCGGCTACATGTTCCTGGCCCTGGGCGTCGGCGCCTGGGACGCGGCGATCTTCCACCTGATGACCCACGCCTTCTTCAAGGCGCTGCTGTTCCTCGCTTCCGGTGCGGTGATCGTGGCATGCCACCACGAGCAGAACATCTTCAAGATGGGCGGCCTGTGGAAGAAACTGCCATTGGCCTACGCCAGCTTCATCGTCGGTGGTGCCGCCCTGGCCGCCCTGCCGCTGGTGACCGCCGGTTTCTACTCCAAGGACGAAATCCTCTGGGAAGCCTTTGCCAGCGGCAACCAGAACCTGCTGTACGCAGGCCTGGTCGGTGCCTTCATGACCTCGCTGTACACCTTCCGCCTGATCTTCATCACCTTTCACGGTGAAGCCAAGACCGAAGCGCACGCAGGCCATGGCATCTCCCACTGGCTGCCACTGTCGGTGCTGATCATCCTGTCGACCTTTATCGGCGCCATGATCACCCCGCCACTGGCCGGCGTATTGCCGGAAAGCGTGGGCCATGCCGGCGGCGACGCCAAGCACAGCCTGGAAATCGCCTCGGGCGCCATTGCCATTGCCGGTATCCTGCTGGCAGCCCTGCTGTTCCTTGGCAAGCGCCGCTTCGTGACCGCCGTGGCCAACAGTGGCATCGGCCGTTTCCTGTCGGCCTGGTGGTTCGCTGCCTGGGGCTTCGACTGGATCTACGACAAACTGTTCGTCAAGCCGTACCTGGCCATCAGCCATGTACTGCGTAAAGACCCGCTCGACCAGACCATTGGTTTGATCCCGCGCGCGGCCAAAGGCGGTCACACCGCGCTGAGCCGCAGCGAGACCGGCCAATTGCGTTGGTATGCGGCTTCCATGGCGGCTGGCGCCGTGCTGGTGATCGGCGCCATCGTAGTGGTAGCGGTCTGATATGAACTTTGCGAACTTGCGAAAGGAAACGAGCCCGTCATGATTCTGCCCTGGCTAATCCTGATCCCCTTTATCGGCGGCCTGCTCTGCTGGATGGGTGAACGCTTCGGCGCCACCCTCCCCCGCTGGATTGCGTTGCTGACCATGTCCGTGGAACTCGCGCTCGGCCTCTGGCTGTGGGCCCATGGCGACTATTCATTTGCTCCGGCACCGGGTGTCGATCCCACCTTCGCGCTTGAATTCAAGCACGTGTGGATCCAGCGCTTCGGCATCAACGTGCACCTGGCCCTCGACGGCCTGTCGCTGTTGATGATCCTGCTGACCGGCCTGCTGGGTATTCTCTCGGTACTCTGCTCCTGGAAAGAAATCCAGCGTCACGTGGGCTTCTTCCACCTGAACCTGATGTGGATCCTGGGCGGTGTGGTCGGCGTATTCCTCGCCCTCGACCTGTTCATGTTCTTCTTCTTCTGGGAAATGATGCTGGTGCCGATGTACTTCCTCATCGCGCTCTGGGGTCACAGTTCTTCGGACGGCAAGAAAACCCGGATCTACGCGGCGACCAAGTTCTTCATCTTCACTCAGGCTTCCGGCTTGATCATGTTGGTGGCGATCCTGGGTCTGGTGCTGGTCAACTTCAATAACACCGGCGTGATTACCTTCAACTACGCCGACCTGTTGAAGACCAAGATGTCCCTGACCACCGAGTACGTGCTGATGCTGGGCTTCTTCATCGCCTTCGCGGTGAAGCTGCCGGTGGTGCCGTTCCACTCCTGGTTGCCGGACGCTCACGCCCAGGCACCGACTGCCGGTTCCGTGGACCTGGCCGGTATCCTGTTGAAGACCGCTGCGTATGGTCTGCTGCGTTTCGCCCTGCCGCTGTTCCCGAATGCTTCGGCCGAATTTGCGCCGATCGCCATGACCCTCGGTCTGATCGGGATTTTCTACGGTGCGTTCCTGGCCTTTGCGCAAACCGACATCAAGCGTCTGATTGCCTTCTCGTCCGTTTCCCATATGGGCTTCGTACTGATCGGCATCTATTCCGGCAGCCAACTGGCGCTGCAAGGTGCAGTGATCCAGATGCTGGCTCACGGCGTTTCGGCCGCGGCCCTGTTTATCCTCAGTGGTCAGCTGTACGAGCGTCTGCACACCCGTGACATGCGCGAGATGGGTGGCGTGTGGTCGCGCATTGCCTACCTGCCGGCGATCAGCCTGTTCTTCGCCGCCGCGTCCCTGGGCCTGCCGGGCACCGGCAACTTCATCGGCGAATTCCTGATCCTGATGGGCGCGTTCGTACAAACGCCGTGGATCAGCGCCATCGCCACCTCCGGTCTGGTGTTCGGTTCGGTCTACTCGCTGATCATGATCCACCGCGCTTACTTCGGCCCCGCCAAGTCCGACACTGTCCTCAAAGGGATGGATGCGCGCGAACTGATCATGGTGCTCGGTCTTGCGGTATTGCTGATCTACATCGGCGTGTACCCGCAACCGTTCCTGGACACTTCTGCCGCAACGATGCATGGCGTGCAGCAGTGGTTCGGCATCGCCTTCTCTCAACTCGCTTCGGCCCGGTAAGAGCGCTATGGAATTCACGATCCAACACTTTATCGCGCTTGCGCCGCTGCTGATCACCAGCCTCACCATCGTGGTGGTGATGCTGGCGATCGCCTGGCGCCGCAATCACTCGCAAACGTTCCTGCTGTCCTGCGCCGGGTTGAACCTGGCCCTGCTGTCGATCATTCCGGCCCTTAAGGTCGCGCCGTTGGCGGTCACCCCGCTGATGATGATCGATGACTTCGCACTGCTGTACATCGCGTTGATCCTGGTGGCCACCCTGGCGTGCGTCACCCTCGCCCACGCCTACCTCGGCGAAGGCGGCACCGGCTACCCGGGCAACCGCGAAGAGCTGTACCTGCTGATCCTGCTGGCTGCGGCCGGCGGTATCGTGCTGGTCAGCGCCCAGCACCTGGCAGGCCTGTTCATCGGTTTGGAACTGCTGTCGATCCCGACGTACGGCCTGGTGGCCTATGCCTTCTTCAACAAGCGCTCTTTGGAAGCCGGCATCAAGTACATGGTGCTGTCGGCCGCCGGTTCCGCGTTCCTGTTGTTCGGTATGGCCTTGCTCTACGCCGAAGCCGGCAGCCTGAGCTTCACCGGTATCGGTCATGCCTTGGCCGCCACCAACATGCCTGCACCGATAGCCCAACTGGGCCTGGCGATGATGCTGATCGGCCTGGCCTTCAAACTGTCGCTGGTGCCGTTCCACCTGTGGACCCCGGACGTGTACGAAGGCGCCCCGGCGCCGGTGGCTGCGTTCCTGGCGACCGCGTCGAAAGTGGCAGTGTTTGCGGTGATGGTGCGTCTGTTCCAGATCTCCCCCGCTGCCAACACCGGCGTGCTGAGCAACGTACTGACCGTGATCGCCATTGCGTCGATCCTGTTCGGTAACCTGCTGGCGCTGACTCAAAACAACCTCAAGCGTCTGCTGGGTTACTCGTCTATCGCCCACTTCGGCTACCTGCTGATCGCCCTGGTGGCGAGCAAAGGCCTGGCCGTGGAAGCCATCGGTGTGTATCTGGTTACCTACGTGATCACCAGCCTTGGCGCATTCGGCGTGATTACCCTGATGTCCTCCCCTTACAAGGGCCGTGACGCTGACGCTCTGTACGAATACCGTGGCCTGTTCTGGCGCCGTCCGTACCTGACCGCTGTACTGACCGTGATGATGCTGTCCCTGGCCGGTATCCCGCTGACTGCGGGCTTTATCGGCAAGTTCTACATTATCGCTACCGGTGTCGAAGCCCATGAGTGGTGGCTGGTTGCCTCGCTGATTCTGGGCAGCGCCATCGGCGTGTTCTACTACCTGCGCGTGATGGTCACCCTGTACCTGATCGAGCCGAACCTGCGTCGTGTGGATGCCGAGCTGCATTGGGAACAGAAAGCCGGCGGCGTGATGCTGCTGGCCATCGCCCTGCTCGCCTTCTTCCTCGGCGTCTACCCACAGCCGTTGCTCACCCTGGTGCAGCACGCGGTGCTGGGTGTTTGATCGCTTAGCGGGACGTGAGTAAACAAAAACGGCGCCTTCGGGCGCCGTTTTTGCATTGTGGGGATTGGGTTGAAGGTTTGCAGCGCAGTGCCAAGCCGGGTTTAACAGTGCCTTTGGTGGGGCTGCTGCGCAGCCCGGCGCGGGGCAAGCCCGCTCATACATGGACGCCCCCAGTATGCCAAGCACTCAATTCGTGAAAACACAGACGGGATAAGGTTGCAGCCATACATCCGGACTTTAAGTGAGGCGGTGCCTCTGTCCCTG
>NZ_VFEU01000022.1 GCF_007858255.1 Pseudomonas rhodesiae
TATTAACCAAGCTGCAACGGTCAACGCAGAACTGGAAAGCCACGCAACGTGGTGACCAGGTTCTGAAGCGAGGGCCAACGTCGCCTTCTTCCAGCCTGAAATTCCGACTTTTTCAACAGAATCGGCCGGTTTCTGCCTGTTGTTACCGGCTGCTTTGGGCTGGCTGTGGGTCACTTCTTGCTCGTGCAGAACTTGGCCCATTCCGCCATCAGTGCCCTGCGCTTCTCCAGAAGGTCGGAGCGCGAATAGGCCGCCTCGGTCTGGTCGCGTTCATCATGGGCAAGCGCAAGCTCGCATACCTCTCGCGGGTAGTTGGTGCATTCGTTTGCCCAGTCCCGGAAGGTCGATCGAAAGCCATGTCTCGTGATGTCTGCATATCCCAGCTTGTGCAGCAGGTTGCGTATGGCGTTGCCATGCATGACACCATTCTTCCCTTGCCCAGGGAAGAGATATATTGAATGAGTCGTATTCATGATATCCAGCATCTCGACTACCGGGGGCGATAGAGGAATGACGAAAGGTTTTCGCATCTTCATGCGCTCAGCCGGCAGTGCCCAAGTGCCAGTTTCGAGGTCAAACTCAGACCATTGAGCATGTTGGATCATGTGGTAACGAGCACCGGTCAGAATCAGTAATCTGGTTGCGATGGCGTCACGTGTATCGATGTTGGCCAGGGTGGATATCAGCTTCGGAGTGTCTTTCCACTGCAGTGCTGGGAAGTGTTGGCGCTGCCTGGCCTTCTTCTTCTCTGCCTTGCTCAGCAAGTTGTCCAAGTGCCCGCGCCAGCGGGCAGGATTGTCTCCCTCGCGTAAACGCCGAGTCTTGGCTGCATCCAGTATTTGCTCGATCTGGCCCCTGATTTCATCAGCAGTCCGTGTCTTGGTTACCCAGATGGGTTGCAATGCAGCAAGCACATGCTCGGTGCTGATGATGTCAGCCGACAACTTGCCCATGGTCGGGAAGGCGTAGAGCTCCAGTTTGCGCAGCCAGCCTTTCCGCCACTTCTCAGACCAACTGCTGCCGTGTGCTTGTTGGTATTCGCGAGCGAGATCTTCGAACGTCGTGCGACGTGCTGCAGCCTGGCGTTCCGCTTCGCGCTTGGCTTCCTTTGCTGCATCGCGGGTTGCCAGTGGGTCGCTTCCGGAAGCTAGAAGCTTGCGTTGATCGGCGGCCAACTGCCGGGCTTGGCTGAGTGTGACGGTTGGGAAGGGGCCTAGCCCCATTTCGCGGCTGCGGCCATCCAGCTTGTAGCGGAAGATCCAGCTGGTGCCGCCGCTCTTGGATACCTGGAAGTACAGGCCATCGCCATCATTGGTTTTTCCTGGCGTTGCAGCCTTGGTTATCGACTCCACGGTCTTGCTGGTCAGCTTGCCCATTACTAGCTCCTACTCCAACCCACACCCCTCGACCCACACTTTGACCCACACCTTGGTCGCGGATTTTATGGATGGTTACTGGATGTCCTAGGACGAATGCTAAGCTGCAGGGCCCGTATTTGCTAGTGCTGTAGGATCTTGTCGGATTTCTTCGGGCAATAAAAAAGCCGGCTTGTGGCCGGCTTCTCGGGGACTGCTTCAATTTGTTTTTGACAAACCTTACCAGCCTTCAAATCGCTCAGCCCACATGGCGTCGGGCTGAATAGTAGGGGCATCCGCGGGAACTCCTCCGCTTCGCCGAGCAGGGTGGATAGCTTTGGGCCACCCCCTGCCAAATGTGCGGCGGATGATACCCACATTCCTCTCAGTTGCCCACCTCCGTGTCCGAATTAGAGCCTTCCCAGCCTAATAGGTGCTCATCCAGCGGTACCGGAGGGCGGCGGTTGTTGAGGGTGGACCACCAAAACACCCAGCCTACAATCTCGAAGTTCTGTTCGAAGCGTTCCTCGTGGGTGAGGTATTCATCCGGGTGTTCGCTGGCGTTGTGACTGCGCATGCGCAAACCGCCGCCAGGCCGGTTGTAGAGGTATTTGATGCGTAGCATGCCGTCGTGTTCGACGGCGTAGATTTCGCCGTCAATGATTTGGGTACGGCCTTTGTCGATGGCGAGGGTGGCGCCTTGCTGGATGATGTCGATCATGCTGTTGTCGACCATGTAGGCGCCCAGCGCGCGGTCGGGGTTGATGTTGAGGGTTTTGAGAGCGTGCACAGAGATGCGAATACGTTCGGTTGAAGTGAAGGTGGGGTGGAGGGGGATTTCCACATCCAGTTTTTCCGGCGGGCAGGCGGGGCCTGTGAGGTATTTGCCACTTTCTTCGCGGGTGGGGAGTCCTTTCCGTGTACCGGGGCCTTCCAGCAGGAAGTTGGCCGGTGGGTGTTTGGGGCCTTCGCCGGTGCGTAGCCAACGGCTGGAGACACAGAGCAGTTCTGCGATCTCATTGAGTCGGCCCATGGGCACGCCGCGTTTGAACCAGTTGTTCACATGTTGAGGTGTGACACCGCGGTTCTTGGCGAAGTCGGAAGCGGAAAGATGAACTTCCCGCAGTAGCGCTTTTAAACGATCACCTGATTTATTCATAAACGCAGAGTTTACTGGCCGAGAAAACTAATCAAATAAACCATGCGTTGATTTGCACTTGTAGGTTTTTGCTTAGTTGTGGCCTATTTTTTCATTTTTATTGCGCGCTTAAACGTTAGTTGCTGTTTGTTGAACTATGCGTTTATTTTTTCCAAAAAAAAGCCCCGAATGAACGGGGCTTTTTCTCATGGCCTCAGGCAATGAGGATTCGGTATCAGCCTTTGTAGGCAGCCACCGACTTCATGATCTCGGCACGGGCGGCGTCTGCGTTGCCCCAACCGTCGATCTTCACCCATTTGCCTTTTTCGAGGTCTTTGTAGTTCTCGAAGAAGTGTTTGATCTGTTCCAGCAGCAGTGGCGGCAGATCGGTGTATTCCTTCACGTCCACGTACAGCTGGGACAGTTTGTCGTGAGGCACTGCGATGACTTTGGCATCGCCGCCGCCGTCGTCGGTCATGTTCAGGATGCCGACTGGGCGTGCGCGGATAACCGAGCCAGGGGTAACCGGGTAGGGGGTTACGACCAGTACGTCGAGGGGGTCACCGTCGTCAGCCAGGGTGTTGGGGATAAAACCGTAGTTGGCCGGGTAGAACATCGGGGTGGCCATGAAACGGTCAACGAACAGGCAGTCGCTGTCTTTGTCGATTTCGTATTTGATCGGCGCGTGGTTGGCCGGAATCTCGATGGCGACGTAGATGTCGTTCGGCAGGTCTTTGCCAGCCGGAATCTTGCTGTAGCTCATTGGGCGTTGCCCCCGTTAGTTGGCCAAGAAACTTGGCCGGATTGGCCTAAAAGTGGCCGCGATTATAGGCACATTCTGACGCCGATGCCATGCGCCAGACGTCTTACGGTCATTCGCCTTGTGGCTGATAGCGCGGGTCAGCGGCTTGCAGTTGGGTCAGGCGGGCCAGGGGATCCTGGCGATAGAAGCGGCTGAGTTGGGCGTATACCTGGGGATAACTGTCGACCAGCAAATCCGGGGCGCTGAAGAAATATTCGCTGGTAACGGCAAAGAACTCCGCCGGGTTTTCCGCCGCGTACGGGTCTATCTGCGTTTCGGCATCGGGGTGGGCGTCCAACTGGCGATTGAGGTCATCAAACGCGCTTTGCATCACGCTGGCCCACTCCTGCACGCGCATGTCGCTGTGCAGCGGCGGCAGGCCGTTGGCGTCGCCGTTGAGCATGTCGAGCTTGTGCGCCAGTTCGTGGATCACCAGGTTGTAGCCTTCCCACTGGCCGCTGGCTAGCACGCCGGGCCAGGCAAGGATCACCGGGCCTTGTTGCCAGGCTTCGCCGCTGTGCTCGCCATCCCACTCGTGCTCGACGCCGCTGGCGTCGCGATGACGTTGCGGGCTGAGGAAGTCGTCGGGGTACAGCACGATTTCGTGGAAGCCCTGATACCAATCGAGGTCGCCAAGGTTCATCAGCGGCAATTGCGCTTGGGCGGCGAGCAGCAGGCGTTGTTCCTGATGCAAGTCGACGCCGGGCAGGGCGGTGAGGTGTTTTTCGGCGAGGAACACCACGCAGGCTTCACGCAGCCACTGGTCCTGCTCGGCGCTGATGCCGTCGAGGAAGGTCAGGTGATGGCGCACCCGCTGCCACGTGTCGTCGGCAATCGGGTGCTTGGCCAGCAGGCGCCGACGACGCCAGGCGCTGAGGGACCACATCGCCGGTTACTGCTGTTTGGCTTCGGAGCTGGTGCGGCCAAAGCGGCTGCGAAACACGCCGATGATCATCGGCACCAGGGACAGCAGAATGATGAACACCACCAACAGCGACAGGTTTTTCTTGATAAACGGCACGTTGCCGAAGAAGTACCCGAGGGTCACCAGGCCGCCGACCCACAGCACGGTACCCAGCACGCTGAAGCCGAAAAAACGGGCGTACGGCATTTTGGCGATGCCGGCGACGAACGGCGCAAAGGTGCGCAGGATCGGCAGGAAGCGCGCCAGGGTCACGGTTTTGCCGCCGTGCTTGTCATAGAAATCGTGGGTTTTTTGCAAGTAGTCGCGGCGGAAGATCTTCGAATTCGGGTTGCTGAACAAACGCTCGCCGGCGGTTCGCCCGATCACATAGTTGGTGCTGTCGCCAAGGATCGCCGCCAGCATCAACAGGCCGGCCAACAACACCGGGTCCATACCGCCGCCGGCCGCCACCGCACCGGCAATAAACAGCAGCGAATCGCCCGGCAGGAAGGGCATGACCACCAGGCCGGTCTCGCAAAAGATCACCAGAAACAGAATGGCGTAGATCCACGGACCGTAATTGGTGACCAGCAGATCGAGGTAAACATCGAGATGCAGGATAAGGTCGAGCGGGTTGAAATCCATGGATGGCACCTGTGTGAACGGCCCGACTCAGCAGGCCTGTGCGGAAGCTCGGGTAAGTAAGGCTACAAGTGTATGCCGCGATTCTTACAACCCTGAAAGGTGCGCATTATACGGATCGGGAGGTGAAAAGCGTGTGGCTTTTGTAGCGGGGGATGTCGTTGAACCCGGTCTGCAGATCGCCACCAATCCAGCGTGTTCGCGAAAGTGGTGGGTCAGTCAGACCGTCATCGGGGGCAAGCCCCCTCCCACATTGGAGTAGTGTCAAGGTACTTGGCTCGGAGCGTTTCCCTGCATTTACACCCGCAGAGCCGGTCGCAAACCCGCCATGACAATAAGATCAATGTGGGAGAGGGCTTGCCCTCGATAACAGTGTGTTTATCCGGGCATCAGTCTTCGCTGATCGGCAACGTGTAGTTCTTGAATTCGGTGTCCTCGCGAAAACCCATCGACTCGTAGGTTTTTTGCGCCACCTGGTTATCACTGCTGGTCGACACCCGCAGCCGCACCGCGTGGGTCTCCTTGGCCATTTTCTTAGCCGTGCGCATCAGGTTGTCCGCCACCAATTGGCGACGTGCGTCTTCGGCCACATAAATATCATTGAGGATCCACACCCGCTTGAGCGACAGCGACGAAAAGCTCGGGTACAGCTGGCAAAACCCAAGCAGCTTGTTGTCGTCGTCATCGGCCAGCGCCAGGTAGATCACCGACTCCTTGCGCCGCAGGCGTTTTTCCAGGAAGGCCCGGGACGAGTCCGGGTAGGGCAGCGCCCCATAGAACTCGCGGTATTTGACGAACAAGGGGGTCAACAGGTCCAAGTGTTCCAGGGTCGCTTGAGTAATCCGCATGCCAGGCCTCAACTTCCAAATGGGGTATGACCACACAAGCGGCCGTGACCGGATGCTGCCTAATGGCGCCAAAAAGCGCAATCGTGCCGCTATTGGTCATCCGGTGAGCTGAGCAGAAAATTCCCTTTCATCAGGTCCGGATCGTCCGACTCGATCGTCTGAACCTGCGCCTCGTCCTTGAGATTGACCCCCGACAGCTGCCGTCGACACGCCTCTCGCATCAAGTAAAGCAGGCGATGCGCTGCCATGCCGTAACTTAGCCCTTCCAAACGCACGTTGGAGATGCAGTTGCGGTAGGCATCGGTGAGGCCGACCTTGGGGTTGTAGGTGAAATACAGGCCCAGGCTGTCCGGTGAGCTGAGCCCCGGTCGTTCGCCGATCAGGATCACCACCATTTTGGCGCCGAGCAATTGCCCGATCTCGTCGGCCACGGCCACACGGCCCTGTTCCACCAGTATCACCGGCGATAACGACCAGCCCTCGGCGTGGGTTTGTTCCTCCAGGCGCGTCAGAAACGGCAAGGTGTGTTTATGCACCGCCAACGCCGATAAACCATCGGCCACCACCACTGCCAGGTCCACGCCTCCCGGATTGGCCTGGGCATGCGCGCGCAGGGCCTGGGCCGATTCATCACTCAAGCGGCGGCCCAGGTCCGGGCGTTGCAGGTAGCTGTGGCGGTCGGTGGCGGCGCTGTGCAGCAACAGGCTGTCACGTCCGCGTTCGGCCAGTTGCTGGCTCAGGCCCGCATGGTCGAACGGCAGGTGCACCGCGTCGCGCGCCTGGGCGTGGGCGAACTGGAAATCCAGTTGCGCACTGGTGGGAATGCTGGTGCCGGTGCGGCCCAGGGCAATGCGCGCCGGGGTGAGGCGGCGCAGTTCCAGCCAGGGGTTGTCGGGCAGGTCGGGTTGCACGGTAGGCTCCTTCATCCCAGTTGCGCCAAGGCTTGGCGAAAAGCCGGTGGCAGGCTGCTGCCGAAGCGCACCTTACCGTCGGCCTGCGTGAAAATGCCCATTTTCGCCAGCCACTGTTCAAATTCCGGTGCCGGTTTTAACCCCAAGGTCTGCCGGGCGTATAGCGCGTCATGGAAGGAGGTGGTCTGGTAGTTGAGCATGATGTCGTCGGAGCCGGGGATGCCCATGATGAAGTTGATCCCGGCCACGCCCAGTAGCGTCAGCAGGGTATCCATGTCGTCTTGGTCGGCTTCGGCGTGGTTGGTGTAGCAGATGTCGCAGCCCATCGGCACGCCCAATAGCTTGCCGCAGAAATGATCCTCAAGGCCGGCGCGGATGATTTGCTTGCCGTTGTACAGGTATTCCGGGCCGATAAAGCCGACCACGGTGTTGACCAGAAACGGCTTGAAATGCCGCGCCACCGCGTAAGCGCGGGTTTCGCAGGTTTGCTGGTCGACGCCAAAGTGCGCGTTGGCTGACAGGGCGCTGCCCTGGCCGGTTTCGAAATACATCAGGTTTTGTCCCAGAGTGCCGCGCTTGAGGCTCAAACCCGCCTCGTAACCTTCCTGCAGCACGCTCAGGCTGATGCCGAAACTGGCGTTGGCCGCCTCGGTGCCGGCAATCGACTGAAACACCAGGTCCAGGGGCACGCCACGGTTGATGGCTTCGATAGAGGTGGTGACGTGGGTCAGCACACAGGCTTGGGTGGGGATCTCGTAGCGTTGGATGATCGCGTCGAGCATCTCCAGCATCGCGCAGATCGAGGCGATGCTGTCGGTGGCCGGGTTGATGCCGATCATGGCGTCGCCGTTGCCGTAGAGCAGGCCGTCGAGAATGCTGGCGGCGATGCCCGCCGGTTCGTCCGTGGGGTGGTTGGGTTGCAGGCGCGTCGACAAGCGCCCGCGCAGGCCCATGGTGCCGCGAAACTGGGTGACGACGCGGATCTTCTGCGCCACCAGCACCAGGTCCTGCACGCGCATGATCTTCGACACGGCGGCGGCCATTTCCGGCGTCAGCCCGGGCGCCAGGGCGCGTAGGGATTGTTCGTCGGCGGCGTCGCTCAGCAGCCAGTCGCGCAGGCCGCCGACGGTCAGGTGGCTGACTGCGCTAAATGCCTGTTTGTCGTGGGTGTCGATGATCAGACGGGTGACTTCGTCGCTTTCGTAGGGAATCAGCGCTTCTTCAAGGAAGTGTTTCAACGGAATATTCGCCAGCGCCATTTGCGCCGCCACCCGCTCGCCGTCGTTCTGCGCGGCCACGCCGGCCAGGAAGTCCCCGGAACGGGCGGGGCTGGCCTTGGCCATTACGTCTTTGAGGCTATCAAAGCGGTAGGTTTGTGCACCGACCGCGTGGGAAAAGCTTGCCATACAGTGTCTCCTTGACGACGCGGGCCAAATGAATGAACAGCGCCCGCGTCGAGGTTTACGGCTTAGTGCAAGGCGGCCTCTGCGGCCTGGATCGCGGCGAATTCTTCTTCGGGCGTGCCTGCTACCAAGTGATGCCGGCTGTAGAAAGCAAAGTAAGCAATTAATACTCCATAGATGATCGCCGCGCCAATCACCACCCGCGGATCCACCAGAAAGCCCGCCACCACGGCCACACAGGCCAGTACCAGCGCGACGCCGGACGTGAAAATGCCGCCGGGCGTGCGGTAAGGACGTTCCATTTTGGGGCGACGCACGCGCAGAGTGATGTGCGCAGCCATCATCAACACATAGGAAATCGTCGCACCGAACACCGCCACCAGGATCAGCAGATCGCCCTGGCCAGTGAGGGACAGGCCGAACCCGATGATGCCGGGGATCACCAGCGCCAGTACCGGCGCCTTGCTTTTGTTGGTTTGCGACAGCTTGCGCGGCAGGTAGCCGGCGCGGGAAAGCGCGAAAATCTGCCGCGAATAGGCGTAGATGATCGAGAAAAAGCTCGCGATCAGCCCGGCCAGGCCGACCAGATTGACGAAGCTGCCCATCCAGGTCGAGCCGCCGTAGGACAACGCCAGTGCTTCCACCAACGGGTTACCCGATTTGACCAGCGCATAGGTGCCGGCGCCGCCCGGTGCGATCACCAGAATCAGCAGGGCAAAACTGGTGAGCACCACAATGGCGCCGATCAGGCCACGGGGCAGGTCGCGCTTGGGGTTCTTGGTTTCTTCAGCGGCCAGCGGTACGCCTTCCACGGCGAGGAAAAACCAGATCGCATAAGGGATTGCCGCCCATACCCCGACGTAGCCGAAGGGCAGGAAGGTGCTGGCGCCCTTGGCTTCGGTCACCGGCACATCCAGCAAGTTGGCCATGTTGAAGTGCGGCACCATAGCCACAAGGAACACGCCCAGGGCAATCGCCGCAATGGCGGTGATCACGAACATCAGCTTCAGCGCTTCGCCGACGCCGAAAATATGGATGCCGATAAACAGGATGTAGAACGCCAGATAAATCATCCAGCCGCCAATGCCGAATAGCGACTCGCAATAGGCGCCGATAAATACCGCGATAGCGGCCGGGGCGATTGCGTATTCGATCAGGATGGCCGTTCCGGTGAGAAACCCGCCCCAGGGCCCGAAAGCGCTGCGGGCAAAGCCGTAGCCACCGCCGGCGGTGGGGATCATTGAGGACAGTTCGGCCAAGGAAAAGCACATGCACAAGTACATGGTGGCCATCAGTAAAGTTGCGAGGAACATGCCGCCCCAGCCGCCTTGGGCCAGGCCGAAGTTCCAGCCGGCATAATCGCCGGAGATCACGTAGGCAACGCCGAGGCCCACCAGCAGTACCCAGCCGGCGGCGCCTTTTTTCAGTTCGCGTTGTTGGAAGTAGTCGGTGTCGACTTTTTCGAAGTCGACAGAAGATCCAGTGGGTTCGCTAGGCATGGAAAAGTACCTTTCATTGTTATTGTTTTTAACTCGGCCTCTGTGGGCCGGATGTATTCGCAAGTACTTATAAATATCTAAATGTGGGAGGGGGCAGGCCCCCTCCCACAGTTGATGGCATTTCAAAGATGGGAGGGTGTTGTGAGTTAGAAGAAGCCCAATGGATTAATGTCGTAACTCACCAGCAAGTTTTTGGTCTGCTGGTAGTGATCCAACATCATCTTGTGAGTCTCACGGCCCACGCCGGACTTCTTGTAACCGCCGAACGCGGCGTGCGCAGGGTACAGGTGGTAGCAGTTGGTCCATACGCGACCTGCTTTGATCGCCCGGCCCATGCGATAGGCGCGGTTGATATCGCGGGTCCACACGCCGGCACCCAGGCCGAACTCGGTGTCGTTGGCAATTGCCAGGGCTTCGGCTTCGTCCTTGAACGTGGTGATGCTCACCACCGGGCCGAAGATTTCTTCCTGGAACACGCGCATTTCGTTGGTGCCCTTAAGCAGGGTCGGCTGGATGTAGTAACCGCCGGCCATGTCGCCGCTGAGTTTCTCGACCTGGCCGCCGGCCAGCAGTTGCGCACCTTCGCCCTTGGCGATGTCCAGGTACGAGAGGATCTTGTCGAATTGCTGCTCGGACGCCTGGGCGCCGACCATGGTGTCGGTGTCCAGCGGGTCGCCGCGTTTGATCTGCTCGATCTTCTTCATCACCACTTTCATGAAATCGTCGTAGATCGACTCTTCCACCAGCGCGCGGGATGGGCAGGTGCAGACTTCGCCTTGGTTGAAGAATGCCAGCACCAAGCCTTCAGCGGCCTTTTCGATGAACGACGGTTCGGCTTTCATGATGTCGGCGAAGAAGATGTTCGGCGACTTGCCGCCCAGTTCGACGGTGGACGGGATGATGTTGGTGGCCGCCGCGTGCATGATGTGCGAGCCCACCGGGGTTGAACCGGTAAAGGCGATCTTGGCGATGCGCTTGCTGGTGGCCAGGGCTTCGCCGGCTTCTTTGCCGAACCCGTGCACCACGTTCAGCACGCCCGGTGGCAGCAGGTCGCCGATCACTTCCATCAACACGTTGATGCCCAGCGGCGTCTGCTCGGCCGGCTTGAGCACGATGCAGTTACCGGCGGCCAGGGCCGGGGCGAGTTTCCAGGCGGCCATCAGCAGTGGGAAGTTCCAAGGAATGATCTGACCGACCACGCCCAGCGGCTCATGGAAGTGATAGGACGCGGTGTGCTCATTGATCTCGGCGCTGGTGCCTTCCTGGGCGCGGATGCAGCCGGCGAAGTAACGGAAGTGGTCGGCAGCGAGGGGGATGTCGGCGTTGAGGGTTTCACGCACGGCTTTGCCGTTGTCCCAGGTCTCGGTAATGGCCAGCAGTTCGAGGTTCTGCTCGATGCGATCGGCGATTTTCAGCAGCACCAGCGAGCGGTCCTGGGCTGAGGTTTTGCCCCAGGCGTCGGCGGCGGCATGGGCGGCGTCCAGCGCTTTATCGATGTCCTTGGCAGTGGAGCGGGGGAATTCGGCGATAGGCTTGCCGTTGACCGGCGAGGTGTTGGTGAAATAGTTGCCATCGACCGGCGCAACGAACTCGCCACCGATGTAGTTGCCGTACTTGGCCTTGAACGAAACGATCGCGCCTTCAGTACCGGGGTGTGCGTAACGCATGGTGGGTATCTCCTGGCTTTTTTATGTTTATTGGAGTGCAGCGCTCAAGCGCTTGGTAAAGCGTAGAGCAAAGGTTGGGCCACTGCGTTGTGGGCCAGGTAAATCAAGGGGTTGGGGTTTGTTGCAAAGGGTTGCTGTGGCACGCGCGATACAGCGGGTGTGACAGTTTGTGCCATAAACGGTACAGCTTATGACCAGTGGGCCGACTCGGGATTGCATCCATCACAGGGCTGGAGGATGCTGGACGCTCTCACGCCGGGAGAATAATAAGAACATGCACAACGATCATTTCAGTCGCCATGCCCAGCAGGTCCTGACAGTGGCGCGTGGCCGCGACCCATCGAGCGATCCTTCCATCGCTCGTTCCTGGCTGCGGTGCCTGGAGGATTACCACCTCGACCCTGCGCAAACCATCGCTCCCACCGTGCTCGAACACGGCCGCCTGCTCGAAAGCCGTGAGCGTCTGCAGCAAGTACTGCAAATCGCCGGCAGCGAGATGAACAGCCTGCACCAACAACTCTCAGGTGCCGGCCACGCGGTGCTGCTGACCGATGCGCGCGGAGTGATCCTCAACTGTGTCACCGCGCCCTCCGAGCGTAGGGTTTTCGAGCACGCCGGGTTGTGGCTCGGTGCCGATTGGAGTGAGGCCAGCGAAGGCACCAATGGCATCGGCACCTGCCTGGTTGAACGTCAACCCTTGACGATTCATCGGGATGAGCATTTTCGCGGCCGGCACACCGGGCTGACCTGTTCGGCCAGCCCAGTGTTCGACCCCCATGGCGAGCTGCTGGCCGTGTTGGATGTGTCATCGGCTCGCGAGGCGGTGTCGCGCCAGAGCCAGTTCCACACCATGGCGCTGGTGAACCTGTCGGCCAAGATGATCGAAAGCTGTTACTTCCTGCGTCACTTTGAGCACCACTGGCTGTTGCGTTTTCATTTACAGGCCGAGTCCGTGGGGTTATTCAGCGAAGGCTTGCTGGCCTTCGATGGCGAAGGACGCATATGCGCGGTCAACCAGAGCGCCTTGAACCTGCTGGGTCAAGTGCGCGACGGGTTGTTGGGGCGACCGGTGGAGGCCTTTTTCGAGTGTTCCCTGGATCAACTACTCTGTCGCGCCAGCGCTACGGCCACTGCCAGTTGGCCCCTGCGCACGCGGGAGGGGCGGCATTTGTTCGCCGCCTTGCGTGGCCGGCCGCGCCGCGTGTCGGCCGTGCTGGCGCCTGCGCCGAACCCAGCCCCGCAACCTGCGCGCCAGCCCGATATCTGCCTGGGCGACCCGTCGTTGCAGGAGGGGTTTCGCAAGGCGCTGCGGGTATTCGAGCGCGACGTGCCGTTGCTGATCAACGGCGAAACCGGCTCCGGCAAGGAAGCCTTCGCCAAAGCCGTCCACCACGCCAGCCAGCGCGTCGACAAGGCCTTTATCGCCCTCAATTGCGCGGCGATCCCGGAAAGCCTGATCGAAAGCGAACTGTTCGGTTATCGCGGTGGCAGCTTTACCGGTGCACGCAAAGAAGGCATGCCCGGCAAATTGCAGCAGGCCGACGGTGGCACGCTGTTTCTGGATGAAATCGGAGACATGCCGCTGGCCCTGCAAACCCGGCTATTGCGGGTGCTGGAAGACCGCCAAGTGGTGCCCATTGGTGGCGAGCCCCAGGCGGTGAACGTGCGCATCATCAGTGCCACTCACCGAAACCTGTCGGAGCGCGTACGGAACGGTAGCTTTCGCGAAGATTTGTATTACCGGCTCAACGGTCTGGAAGTCAGCCTGCCACCGTTGCGTGAACGCAGCGATAAGGCGCAGTTGCTGGAGTTTCTCCTGGCGCAGGAGGCGCATGGGCAGACAATAGTGTTGGATGCGGCGGCGCGCTCGGCACTGTTGGGTTTCAGCTGGCCGGGGAATGTGCGGCAACTGCGTACGGTGCTGCGCACGCTGGCAGCGCTGTGTGACAACGGACGTGTGGGCTTGGAAGATCTGCCTGTCGCGATCCGTCAGGCCCACCCGCAGGCCCTGACCGAGGCGGCGCAGCTGGAGTCGCCGTTGGACGATGCCGAGCGCCTGGCGTTACTGGCCGTGCTGGAGCAACAACGCTGGCATATGACACTCACGGCGCAGCAGCTCGGTATCAGCCGCAATACCCTTTATAGAAAGCTGCGCAGACACGGGATCGCCCGCCAGGCTATCAGCTAAAGAGTGCGAATTTCCCCACCCTACGCTAACCTGCCTCGATGTTTTACGAGGTCGACTATGCACATTCATATTCTCGGTATTTGCGGCACGTTCATGGGCTCGATGGCGGTTCTGGCCAAAGAGCTGGGCCATCATGTCACCGGCTCCGATGCCAATGTTTACCCACCCATGAGCACGCAACTGGAAGCTCAGGGCATTGAGTTGACCCAAGGCTACGACCCGGCGCAATTTGAGCCGGTCCCGGACCTGGTCGTGATCGGCAACGCTATGTCCCGTGGCAATCCGGCGGTCGAGTACGTGCTCAATAAAGGCTTACCTTATGTGTCCGGCCCGCAGTGGCTGGCGGACCATGTGTTGCAAGGTCGCTGGGTATTGGCTGTTGCGGGCACCCACGGCAAGACCACCACCAGCAGCATGCTGGCCTGGGTGCTGGAGCATGCGGGCATGAGCCCGGGCTTCCTGATCGGCGGCGTGCCGCAGAACTTCTCGGTATCGGCGCGTCTGGGCGAGACCCCGTTTTTCGTGATCGAGGCGGATGAATACGACAGCGCTTTCTTCGACAAGCGTTCCAAGTTCGTGCACTACCGTCCGCGCACGGCGATTTTGAACAATTTGGAATTCGATCACGCGGATATCTTCCCCGATCTGGCGGCGATCGAACGGCAGTTCCACCATTTGGTGCGCACCATTCCGAGCGAGGGGCTGGTGATCCACCCGACCACCGAACCGGCCCTGCAGCGAGTGATCGATATGGGCTGCTGGACCCCGGTGCAAACCACCGGTGTCGGCGGGCAGTGGCAGGTCAAGTTGCTCAGTAACGACGGCTCGCGATTTGAGGTGCTGTTCGAAGGCGAGGCCCAAGGTGTTGTCGATTGGGGCATGACCGGTCAGCACAACGTGGCCAACGCATTGGTGACCCTGGCGGCGGCGCGGCATGTGGGCGTGGTTCCGGCCATGGGCATTGCGGCGTTGAGCGCATTTAAAAGCGTGAAGCGCCGGATGGAAAAAGTCGCCGACGTGAATGGGATTACCATCTACGACGACTTTGCCCACCACCCGACGGCCATTGCCACCACCCTCGACGGCCTGCGCAAACAGGTCGGTGATGCGCCGATCATCGCCATTGTCGAACCGCGCTCCAACTCCATGAAACTCGGCGCCCACCGCGACGGCTTGCCGGAAAGCGTCAATGATGCCGACCAGGCCGTGTGGTACGCCCCGGCCAACCTCGGCTGGGACCTGCCGGCCATTGCCGCGCAGTGCACAGTGCCTTCGCAAGTGTGCGACTCCATCGAAGGCATCATTGCGTTCGTCAAACAAAAAGCCACGCCGGGCACCCATGTGGTGGTCATGAGCAACGGTGGTTTCGGCGGCCTGCATGGCAAGCTGGCCGAGGCCCTGAAATGAGCGGGCCGGAACGCGTCACCCTGGCGAT
Source organism: Pseudomonas rhodesiae (assembly GCF_007858255.1). Taxonomy (GTDB): domain Bacteria; phylum Pseudomonadota; class Gammaproteobacteria; order Pseudomonadales; family Pseudomonadaceae; genus Aquipseudomonas; species Aquipseudomonas rhodesiae. The sequence goes on from NZ_VFEU01000022.1 coordinate 14,793, forward strand.
GACCGGCGCATCCGGCGCCCCCTATGGCTTGCGCTTGCTCGATTGCCTGGTGCGCGAGGACCGGGAGGTGCACTTCTTGATTTCCAAAGCCGCGCAATTGGTGCTGGCCACAGAGACCGATGTGGCGCTGCCCGCCAAGGTGCAATCGATGCAAGCCTTTCTCACCGAGTACACCGGTGCGGCGGCGGGGCAGATCAAGGTCTACGGCAAGGAAGACTGGATGTCGCCGGTGGCCTCGGGCTCCGGTGCCCCGGCGGCGATGGTGGTGGTGCCGTGTTCTACCGGCACCTTGTCGGCGATTGCCACCGGCGCCTGCAACAATTTGATCGAGCGCGCGGCGGACGTGACCTTGAAGGAGCGGCGCCAACTGATTCTGGTGCCGCGCGAGGCGCCGTATTCGAGCATTCACCTGGAGCACATGCTCAAGCTATCGAATATGGGCGTGACGATTTTGCCGGCGTCGCCGGGCTTCTATCACCAGCCGCAAACCATCGATGATCTGGTGGATTTTGTAGTGGCGCGCATTCTCAACCTGTTGAATATCCCCCAGGACATGCTGCCGCGGTGGGGCGAGCACCATTTGAGCAGCGATGAATAAGGCGCTGCTGGTGCTGCTGGCGTTGCACCTGACCGGCTGCGCCACGGCGCGCACGTTGGACGCAGCCAAGCCGAACGCGCCGGTGGTGTATGCCGGCACGCGTTTGGATTTATATGCGATGAATGGCGGCTGCTGCGCCAAGGACCGGTTTGGGGCCGAGGCGCCGAGCTATCCCGGCATCGACCTGCCGGCCAGTGCGTTGCTCGACACCTTGCTGTTGCCACTGTCGGTGTTGACGGTGCTGGGGGTGGGGTTCAACGCCACGGGCGGGCTTTAACCTGGGTTTACAGGTCAGTTGCCCCTCCGGCATCGGGGGCAAGCCCCTTCGCACATTTGGGTTTATTTACCGAGCTTGCGCAGTTCGTCTGACTCCACCACCCGCACCCCGTCTTGCTCTTCCAGCGCCAAGCGCCACATGGCGCGGGCCAGTTCGCACACTTCGATGCCGTGGTATTTACCCGGAATCAGACGCGACAGCGGGCCGGCCAGTTGTTCGGCCAGGCGCGGTTTGAGGCGTTCGCCCAGCAGCAACGATGGGCGCACGATGGTCAGTTGTGGCCAGTCCTGAGCTTTGAGCGCTTCTTCCATTTCCCCTTTCACGCGGTTGTAGAAGATCGAAGACTTTGGATCGGCGCCAATTGCGCTGATTACGATCAGGTGCCGCGCGCCCATTTCCCGGGCGCGCTTGGCGAAAGCCACCACCATGTCCAGGTCCACCGCGCGAAACGCTTCTTCGGAGCCTGCTTGCTTGATGGTGGTGCCCAGGCAGCAGAAAGCAATGTCTACCTGGCCGCTGAGCTGGGGCAGGAACACCGCCGGGTCGCCCACTGGGTTTTCCAGGCGCGGATGTTCGGCCAACGGTTTGCGGCTGGGCGCAAGTACACGGGTGACGGTGGGTTCGTTGAGCAGGCGGTCGAGCAGGTGTTCGCCCGTTAGGCCGGAGGCTCCGGCAAGCAAAATATGCTGAGGCGTCAGGTACATGGTGTTTCCCCCTTGTTACAAGGTTCAGCTTAGTTGCCTTTGGCTTCCTTGCTATTCATTGAGACGCTTTCGAGCGCCTTTCGTGCCTGCTGTTTACGCAAGAGTTGCCAATGGGCGATCACGCCTTTGGGAGCCCAGATCTGCGGCTCGGACGCTTCGAAGTTGTCCGCCTGTTCGCGTTCGCTCACATGCCCTTGGGCCAGCTTGAAGGCCTGTTGCAAATCGTCGGTCTGGTTGAGCGCCTGGGCGAAGAGGGCGTCGCCGAAGTAGGTGAAGTCGGCTTCTTCGGAACAACCGAAGGACACGCGGTCGGCGCGCGACGCCGTCATGATCAGGGTGCGGTCGTCTTTCAGCGCGGGGATGAACCCGCCGGAGTAACAGGCGGAAATCACAATAATTTTGTCGCGGTTTTTCAGCGGCGCCATTACGGCCGCCAGTTCGTCGGCGGGCAGGTCGGCCAGCTCCATGCGCGGTTGGTCCAGGACCAGTTCGTGTTCATGGGTGCCGTGGCTGGTCAGGTAGATGAACACCAGGTCTTCCGGCCCAGTGCGATCTGCCAGGGTTTGTACGGAGCGGCGCAGGCTCTCGCGGGTGGCCAGCGGGCGGTCGGCAATGTGGTCGCGGTGATTGACCAGGCGAATCTGCCCGCGTGCGCCAAAGCGGATCGCCAGTAGATTGCTGACGTAATCGGCTTCGCGCAGGAACACGCTCTGTTTGCCGTCACCGGCCAACACCAGGGTGTACAGCTCGACGGCGGAGGTGGAGGCCGGTACCGCCGCGAGAGCGGCATCGAGCAGATGGCCTTGGGCCAGAACGCCGATTTCCAACGGGTCGGGTAATAACTTGCCCTCCGCGTCGCGTACGCGCATGCCGTTGACCCAGGTGCCGGCCTGTACGGTGCCGTCGGTGAGTACGAGGGTGCCACGGCCCTGGTAGTTATCGCTGTCGAAGCCACCGATATAGAAACTGCCGTCGGTGAGGTTCAGGCGGCCTTGTCCACTAAAGCGCCAGTCGGCGAACTCGCCGACATAGTGGCTGCCATCCGCGCCGATCAACTCGCCCTTACCGGTCAGCGCGCCTTCCTTGAACTGGCCGATCCATACGTCACCATCGGCGTTTTCGTAACGGCCCTTGCCGTTGAGCTGGTTCTGTTTGAATTGGCCGATGTAAATGTCGCCATCGGCGCTGTTGAAGGTGCCGTTGCCTTCCAGTTGGCCATCGACGAAATGGCCGCTGAACTGGTTGCCGCTGTCGTCGTTGCGCTGGCCTTCGCCATTGGGTTTGCCGTGGGCGAACTGGCCTTGATACTGGCTACCGTCGGCCAGTTCCAGGCGACCGAGGCCGGAATATTGGTCGTCCTTGAACTCGCCACGGTAGGTCATCTGCCCTTCTTTGAGGGTGCCTTCGCCATGGCGACGACCGTTCTTGAACCCGCCCACATACTGGCTGCCAGCGGTGGTCAGGCTGCCTTGGCCGTCGAACAGGCCCTGCTTGAACTGCCCTTTATAGACCTCGCCGTTACTGCCATGCCATTCACCCTGACCGTGCCACTGGCCCTTGTCGAACGTGCCGGCGTACCAACTGCCGTTGGGGTAATCCACGCGGCCCTGGCCTTGCAGCAAACCATTGACCACATCGCCCCGGTAACGGCCGCCATCGGGCAGGCGCGCATCCGGCGGCAGCAGCGATTCGCCATCTCCGCAAGCGGTGAGCAACAGGACAAGGGCAAGGGGGGCGAGTGGGCGCATAGCGGGATCCGGATAATTGAGCGCCGAGTATGCCGCAGCTGCGAGTTTCATACATAAATTTACATACCCTGTGGTGAGTGTGCGTGCCTCACCACAGGCAGACCCTTATACGAAGCAGAGCGACAGGGACTCGGCAATGTAAGCAGGTTTTTCCTGGCCTTCGATCTCCAGGGTGGCGGTGGCCTTGAACAGCCATTGGCCGGGCTTTTTCTCGGTGACGTCCGTGAGCGTGACGCTCAGGCGCACCTTGGAATTGACTTTCACCGGCTGGATGAAGCGCACGCTGTCGAGGCCATAATTGATCGCCATTTTCAGGCCTTCTGGCACGATCAGGATGTCTTCCATCAACTTCGGCATCAGTGACAGCGACAGAAACCCGTGGGCGATGGTGCTGCCGAACGGCGTCTGCGCGGCCTTGACCGGGTCGACGTGGATGAACTGATGATCGCCGGTGGCCTCCGCGAACAGGTTGATACGGGCCTGGTCGATGGTGAGCCATTCGGAACGTCCCAGTTCCTTGCCGACATAATCGTTGAGCTGCGCTACGGGTACATAGGGCATTGCGTCTCTCCTTGGTTCATCGGTTTTATGCCCGGCACAGCCATATGTTTATCCAGTGGCGGCGGGACTTTTATGGGTGACAGAGATCCACTGTAGATCATCATGGCCCATCAGCTCGGTCAACCCACCATGCTTATGGCGAATGCCTGGGCATAGCGCCAGCGTGCTTATAATGCGGGCGGGTTCTAAAGGGGAGAGGACGGATGCTGTTACGTGGCCTGACGTGGCTGGTGCTGTTTCAACTGATCGGCACGGCGCTCAATCATTTGCTGTTGCCGGTTCTGCCGGGGCCCATCATCGGCCTGCTGCTGATGCTGGGCTTTCTGGTGTGGCGCGGCGAGGTGGGTGAGCCCCTGAGCCTGGCCGCCGGCAGTCTGTTGCGCTACCTGCCGTTGCTGCTGGTGCCGCCCGCAGTCGGGGTGATGGTGTATGCCAAGGCTATCGCTGCGGATTTCTGGGCTATTGTCGGCGCCCTCGTGTTGTCGCTGGTAATTGCCATGGCCGTGATCGGCGTGATGATGGAGCGTTTGGCCAAGCGGCATGCCAGTGAGGAGGAGGGCCAATGATCTTCGACTGGCACGGAGCCTGGACGGCAGTGATTCATCATCCCTTGTTCGGGATCGGTATCACCCTGGGCGCCTATCAACTGGTGCTGGCGGGCTTCGAGAAAACCCGCTGGATCTTCCTGCAACCGGTGTTGGTGTCGATGCTGCTGGTGATCGGTGTGTTGCTCAGCTGTGGCCTGAGCTACGCCGAGTACCGCAAGAGCACCGAGATCATGGGCATCCTCTTGGGCCCGGCGACGGTGGCCCTGGCAGTGCCGCTGTACCTGAATCTGCGGCGGATTCGCCAATTGTTCTGGCCGATTTTTACTACGCTGGTGATAGGTGGGGTCTTCGCCACCGGTCTTTGCGTGCTGCTGGGATGGTGGTTTGGCGCCGAACACATGGTGCTGATGACCATGGCGCCCAAGTCGGTGACGTCGCCGATCGCCATGCTGGTGGCCGAGCAGATCGGCGGCGTGGCGGCGCTGGCGGCGGTATTTGTGTTGATCACCGGCGTGGTCGGCGCGATGGTCGGCCCGGCGTTGTTGTCGCGTCTGGGCGTTCACAGCGCCGAGGCGCGTGGCATGGCCCTGGGCATGACGGCCCATGCCGTCGGTACTTCAGTGGCCTTGCAGGAAAGCGAAGAGTGTGGCGCCTTCGCGGCGCTTGCCATGAGTTTGATGGGCGTGGCTACGGCGGTGTTCCTGCCGCTGGCCGTGTCGGTCATTGTTTAAACCGGGTTTAAGGAACGCTTTATGAGTCTGGCGCTGTTTCCACTCAATACCGTGCTGTTTCCTGGCTGCACGCTCGACTTGCAGATCTTTGAGGCGCGCTACCTCGATATGATCGGGCGCTGTATGAAGAAGGGCGAAGGTTTCGGGGTGGTGTGCATCCTTGGAGAAGCCAGTGCCGACGATATGACGGACGCTTACGCGGTGGTCGGTTGTGAAGCGCTGATCCGCGACTTCAAACAGCAGGACAACGGCCTGCTGGGCATTCGGGTTGAGGGCGGGCGACGTTTTCATGTGTCTGACGTCACGGTGCAGAAAGACCAGCTGCTGGTGGGCGAGGTGCGCTGGCTGGATGAGCAACCGGACAGCGCCCTGGAAGAAGAGGACGAAGACCTGCTGGCCTTGCTTCAGGTCCTGGCCGAACACCCGATGGTCGCCTCATTGGACATGGACACCAACGCTCAGGGCCAGCAAGCGTTGGCCAATCAGCTGGCGTATTTGCTGCCGTTCACCGATGACGACAAGATCAAGCTGCTGGAAATGGACAGTCCGCAACAGCGCCTGGATATGATCCAGTTCCTGCTCGACGAACTTCAGGGCGAGCTGTTCACTTAATAGGCGTAGCGCAACAGGGCATGGGATGTGCCGGCCAGCGCGATAAAACTCAGCACCGCCACCAGCGCCGGTAGTAGCAGCCACCAAGTTTTCCGTGGCATGGCGGGCAAGGGGCTTCGATATTCGCTAAGCCCCAGGCTGAACGCGCACACCGTCATTGCCAGCAACGTGCCGGCGAGGATGTCCGTGGGCCAATGGGCGCCGAGGTAGACCCGCGACAGTGCGATGAACGCCGCCGGAATACAGCCCAGCAGCATCCAGGTCAGGCGCAGCCGTGTGGGCTGACCGCGACCGGCCAAGACCGCCAACGCCAGGAAAAACGCGAACGCGCCGGACGCATGGCCGCTGGGCATGCTGAAACTGGTCAATGGGTCTGTGAGGATTTCCGGGCGGCCGCGGGCGAAAAACAGTTTGGTCCCGGTATTGATAAGCGCAGACCCCGCCAGCGTGGCACCGACAAACAGCGCGTGGCGCCATTGCTGCGCCAATACCAGCAAGCCGGTAAACACCGCACTGGCGAAAAACATCTTTTTGAATTCGCCCAGTTGAGTGATCCGCACCATTACTTCATCCAGCCAAGGGCTGCGATGCTCCTGCACCAGCGCACTCAGGCCATGGTCAAAATTGTCCAGCGAGTGATAGCCGATAAACAGCGCGATCAATAACGTCAGGCTGGCGCCGCCTATCCATAACGTGGCGCGACGATGCCCCCGCAGGCTGCTATTCAGGCTTAGCCCGATCACGACCGCAAGGCACCCTGCGACTACCGCCGCTTCCGGCCAGAACCCTTGCGGCAACGGTAGGCGGAACGCGGCGCCGGTCGCCCAACCCGGCAGCAAATAGGCCACCGACCAACCCGCCGCCGCCAGAATGCTCACCCCGGCGAAACGCGGGAACGGCATGTCGCACATGCCGGCCACCATCGGCAGCATGGGGCGTAACGGGCCGATAAAACGGCCGACCAGCAGGCTGGCGATCCCGTATTTGTGAAAGTAGGTCTCGGCGCCGTTCATCCATTCGGGGTGATGACGTAAGCCGGGCAAACGCCGTATGTTCTGATGGAAATGTCGTCCCAGAAAGTAGGAAACCCCATCGCCGAGCAAGCCGCCGAGGAACCCCAGCAGCAGCGTCTCGCTCAAGGACAGCGCGCCGCTACCGGCCAAGGCGGCGATAGCGAACAGCAGCACTGTGCCCGGTACGATCAAGCCGGCAATCGCCAGGCACTCCACGCACGCGACGATGAACACCGCCACGGCCAGCCATTGAGGGTTGATGCTCAGCCAGCCAGTAATGCTATCGAGCCATTGGCCCATACAATCCACTCCATCGGTGTTCTTGGGAATTCACAGCAAAAAATAATCGCGGCCTTCGACCTGGCCTCGGCGCAACGGGTTCCGCGTGCAATAAGGCGCGTAGCCAGCATCGACGAAGCGGTACATCAGGTGTTCGTCACGCCCGCTGGGGATGCCCAGGCGGGTGGTCTGGATGATCTGCGTCGGGGTCTGGCCGACGTCTTCGACGTAAAGCAGTTCTTGGTCAAACCGTTTGGCGTCCCACATCGGCACCTTCAGCCCCAGCGCCTTGCACAACAGCGTCTGGCCCGCGCACAGCTTGTGCGAAGGGCGGGGCAGACCTTTGGCGTCCGGGTTGTTCAGCAGCATCTGCGCCAGGCTGGCTGGGCCGGCGATTTCGTCGACCCATGGATAGGCGGATTTGATCAGCACCGCATTGCCTGGGCCATGGGCGCTGAAATTCAGAGAATCGCCGCCACGGGCGTAATACATGTAGATGTGCCCCCCATCCAGAAACAAAGCCTTACGCTTTTCTGTGTAACCGAGGGACGCGTGGCTGCCCTTTTCGGCCGCGTAATAAGCTTCGGTTTCGATAATTCGCGCCGAAAGCCAGGTTTCGCCGACTCGGTGGCGAATGACTTTTCCGAGCAATTCACGCGCGAGCACTTGCGCATCGCGGTCGAAGAAGCTGTCGGGCAGGGCGCTGGCGGGAGTTGGAAGAGCGGAACTGGGCATGGCGTCGGCAGTTATTACGGCTAAATGTGACCGGATGATAACAACTCCCACCTTAATTACGGCTGAAGCCCAGGTTTTTACAGTTCATTTCGACCATCCGCCCCTCACCGCTGTCAGTCGGGCGGCGTCACGGCTATAATCTGCCGCTTTCCTCTTTGCCAAGACTCCCCGACCATGACTGAGTCCGTTCTTGACTACATGACCCGCCTGGGTCGCGCTGCCCGCCAGGCGTCGCGGTTGATCGCCCGTGCGAGCACTGCGCAGAAAAATCGCGCCCTGCTGGCGGCCGCCGACGCTCTGGATGCCTCGCGCTCCGAGCTGACCGCCGCCAACGAACAGGATCTGGCCAACGGCCGCGCCAATGGCCTGGAGCCGGCCCTGCTGGACCGCCTGGCACTGACCCCGGCGCGTATCGACGACATGATCGAAGGCCTGCGTCAGGTAGCCAAGCTGCCTGACCCCATCGGTGAAATCCGCGATATGCGTTACCTGCCGTCCGGCATCCAGGTGGGCAAGATGCGCGTGCCCCTGGGCGTGATCGGCATCATCTACGAGTCGCGTCCGAACGTGACCATCGACGCCGCAAGCCTGTGCCTCAAATCCGGCAACGCCACCATCCTGCGCGGCGGTTCCGAGGCTATCCATTCCAACCGTGCCATCGCCGCGTGCATCCAGCAGGGCCTGGCCGTGGCCGAGTTGCCGGCCGAAGTGGTGCAAGTGGTGGAAACCACCGACCGCGCCGCCGTTGGTGCGTTGATCACCATGCCGGAATTCGTCGACGTCATCGTGCCGCGCGGCGGCAAAAGCCTGATCGAACGCGTGAGCCGCGATGCCAAGGTGCCAGTGATCAAGCACCTGGACGGCGTGTGCCATGTGTACATCGACATTGCGGCCGATATCGACAAGGCGATCCGCATCGCCGACAACGCCAAGACCCATCGCTACGCGCCGTGCAACACCATGGAAACCCTGTTGGTGCACGCCGGCATCGCCGAGCGCGTATTGCCGCCGTTGGCCGCGATCTACCGCGACAAGGGCGTTGAACTGCGCGGTTGCGAGCGTACCCGCGCGTTGCTGGGCGCCGACGTGATCGAAGCCACCGAGCAGGACTGGTACACCGAATACACGGCGCCGATCCTGTCGATCCGCATCGTTGACGACCTGGATCAGGCCATCGAGCACATCAACACCTACGGTTCCAAGCACACCGACGCGATCGTGTCCGAGCATTTCAGCGATGCCCGGCGCTTCCTCACCGAAGTGGACTCCGCCTCGGTGATGGTCAATGCCTCGACGCGCTTTGCCGACGGTTTCGAGTACGGCTTGGGCGCGGAGATCGGGATTTCTACCGACAAGCTCCACGCACGCGGCCCGGTGGGCCTGGAAGGCCTGACCAGCGAGAAGTACGTGGTGTTCGGCGACGGGCACGTGCGCACTTGATGGCTAAGCGCATTGGGCTGCTCGGCGGTACCTTCGACCCTGTGCACATCGGCCATCTGCGCAGCGCTCTGGAAGTGGCGGACGCACTGGCGCTGGACGAACTGCGCCTGATCCCCAATTTTCGGCCGCCCCATCGCGATACGCCGCAAGTGTCGCCCCAGGAGCGTCTGGAAATGGTGCGTCTGGCGGTGGAAGGCATTGCACCGTTGGTGGTGGACGACCGCGAGCTCAAGCGCGATAAACCGTCCTACACTGTCGACACCCTGGAACTGATGCGCGCCGAACTGGCCGCGGACGACCAGTTGTTTCTGCTTTTGGGCTGGGACGCATTTTGCGGCCTGCCCTCTTGGCATCGCTGGGAGGATCTCCTCCAGCATTGCCACATCCTGGTTTTGCAACGCCCGGATGCCGACAGCGAACCGCCGGATGCCTTGCGCAACCTGCTGGCCGCGCGGTCGGTAAGTGACCCCTTGGCCCTGACCGGGCCGAACGGGAATATTGCATTCGTCTGGCAGACCCCGCTTGCGGTGTCCGCCACCCAGATCCGTCAACTGCTGGCCAGCGGTAAGTCGGTACGGTTCCTGGTGCCTGACGCGGTCCTGGCCTACATCGATGCGCACGGGCTTTACCGTGCGTCGAACTGAAAAGGCGTGCTTGAAGGTACGAACAGTCGTACAGCGAGCGCCCGAACATACGAGCAAAACGAGTTTTATATGACCAACAAAGACGTAAGCAAAGTTAAGCGCAAAGGCACGTTCAAAAGCGCCCCTCTGCCGGTAGAAGCCCACACCGGTCCGGAACTGGTCGGCGAAGAGCTGGTGAAAGTCGCCGTGGCGGCCCTGGAGGACGTGAAGGCCCAGGACATCCAGGTGCTGGACGTGCGCGACAAGCAGAGCATCACCGACTACATGATCATCGCCACCGGTACCTCCAACCGCCAGATCGGCGCGATGCTGGACAAAGTGCGCGAAGCCGTCAAAGCCCAGGGCGTCAAGCCGTTGGGTGAAGAAGGCAAGGGCGACAGCGATTGGGTGCTGCTGGACATGGACGACGTGATCGTCCACATGATGACCTCCAACGCTCGCCAGTTCTACGACCTGGAGCGTCTGTGGAAAGGCGCCGAGCAGAGCCGTGCCGCCGATGGCAAGCACCACAGCCCGGAAGTGGGCCACGCTCACTTCGACAAGCTCAACAAAGACCAGGAATAAGGAACGGCTGTGCGCCTGCGTCTGATTGCTGTCGGTTCACGCATGCCCAAGTGGGTGGAAGAAGGCTGGCACGAGTATGCCAAGCGTCTGCCCGCCGAGTTGTCGCTGGAACTGGTGGAAATACCGCTCAACACCCGGGGCAAGAATGCCGACGTGGCGCGCTTTATCCGTCAGGAAGGCGAAGCCATGCTGGCCAAGGTCGGCCCCAATGAGCGTATCGTCACCCTCGAAGTGCACGGCAAGCCCTGGAGCACCGAGCAGTTGGCGGTGGAGCTGGATCGCTGGCGCCTGGACTCGCGCACGGTCAACTTCATGGTCGGTGGTCCCGAAGGGCTGGCGCCGGAAGTCTGCGCGCGGGCGGACCAGCGCTGGTCGCTGTCGGCACTGACGTTGCCGCACCCGTTGGTAAGGATTCTGATCGGTGAACAGCTGTATCGCGCCTGGACAGTTCTGTCCGGGCACCCTTACCACAAATAGTCTGCGCCCCTCCCGATGACTCAGCCGATCCGCATCAAGGACCATGAGAAAGACGCACGTCTGGTACGTGCGCGCGTGGTGTTTGGCGCGATCATGGTGGTGGCGCTGATCGGGGTGTTGATTGCGCGCCTGTATTTCCTGCAGGTGATCCAGTACGACTATCACTCCACGCTGTCGGAAAACAACCGGGTGCATGTGCAGCCGATTCCGCCGACCCGTGGGCTGATTTTCGACCGCAATGGCGTTGTCGTGGCGGATAACCGGCCCAGCTTCAGCCTGAGCATGACCCGCGAACGTTCCGGCGATTGGCAGCAAGTGCTCGACGTGATCGTCGAAGTCCTGCAGCTTACGCCGGAAGACCGGGTGATCTTCGAAAAACGCATGAGGCAGGGGCGCCGGCCATTCGAGCCGGTGCCGATTCTGTTCGAGCTGACCGAAGAGCAGATCGCGCGCATCGCGGTGAACCAGTTCCGCCTGCCGGGGGTGGAAGTGGTGGCGCAGTTGGTGCGGCACTACCCGCAAGGGCCGCACTTTGCTCACTCCGTCGGCTATATGGGGCGCATCAACGAGAAAGAGCTGAAAACCCTCGATCCGGTGAATTACAGCGGCACCCATCATATCGGCAAGACCGGCATCGAGCGTTTCTACGAGCCCGAGCTGCACGGCCAGGTGGGTTACGAAGAAGTTGAAACCAACGCCCGCGGCCGTGTGCTGCGCGTGCTCAAGCGTACCGACCCGGTGCCGGGCAAGGACATCGTACTGAGCCTGGACATCAAGCTGCAGGAAGCGGCCGAGATGGCGCTGGGCGGCCGACGCGGCGCGGTGGTGGCGCTGGACCCGAAGACGGGCGAAGTGCTGGCCATGGTCAGTCAACCCAGCTTCGACCCGAACCTGTTCGTGACCGGTATCAGCTTCAAGGCGTACGCCGAACTGCGTGATTCCATCGACCGGCCGTTGTTCAACCGTGTGCTGCGTGGCTTGTACCCACCGGGTTCGACCATCAAACCGGCGGTGGCGATTGCCGGCCTGGACGCTGGCGTGGTGACCGCTTCCAGCCGGGTGTACGACCCCGGTTACTACATGCTGCCCAATTACGATCACAAGTACCGTAACTGGAACCGTACCGGTGACGGTTATGTCGACCTGGACACCGCAATCATGCGCTCCAACGACACTTACTTTTATGACCTTGCCCACAAGCTGGGCATTGATCGTCTGTCGGCCTACATGGGCAAGTTCGGCCTCGGCCAGAAAGTTTCCCTGGACATGTTCGAAGAATCGCCAGGCTTGATGCCATCGCGGGAATGGAAGCGCGCGACCCGCCGCCAGGCGTGGTTCCCGGGGGAAACCCTGATCCTGGGGATCGGCCAGGGCTATATGCAGGCCACGCCGCTGCAACTGGCTCAGGCCACGGCGCTGGTGGCCAATAAGGGCGTGTGGAACCGTCCGCACCTGGCCAAGACCATCGAAGGCGAGAAGCCGGTGGATGACAACCCGATCCCGGACATTGTGCTGCGCGACCCGTCGGACTGGACCAAGGTCAACCACGGCATGCAGCAGGTGATGCACGGTGCGCGCGGCACAGCGCGCAAGGCGGCGATCGGTGCGCAATATCGCATCGCCGGCAAGAGTGGTACCGCCCAGGTGGTGGCGATCAAGCAAGGCGAGAAATACGACCGTTCCAAGGTTCAGGAACGTCACCGCGACCACGCCTTGTTTGTCGGTTTCGCGCCGGCGGACGACCCGAAAATCGTGGTGGCGGTGATGGTTGAGAACGGCGAGTCCGGCTCCGGCGTCGCCGCGCCCGTGGTGCGCCAGGTGATGGACGCCTGGCTTCTGGCCGAGGACGGCAGGCTCAAGCCTGAATATGGCGGCCCCCCTTCAAGCCCCGAGGTTACGGCCAGTGAAGAGTAATTTTGACCGCATCCTCTCCAGCGAGGATGTGATGCGTCGCCGTGCGACGTTGCTGCAACGCATGCACATCGACGGCCCGTTGCTGATCCTGTTGCTGACCCTCGCGGCCGGCAGTCTGTTTGTGTTGTATTCGGCCAGTGGCAAGAACTGGGACCTGCTGATCAAACAAGCGTCGTCGTTCGGCCTGGGCCTGTTGTCGATGGTGGTGATCGCTCAGCTGGAGCCGCGCTTCATGGCGCGCTGGGTGCCGCTGGGCTATGTGGCGGGGGTGTTGCTGTTGGTGGTGGTGGACGTGATGGGCCACAACGCCATGGGCGCGACGCGGTGGATCAATATCCCAGGGGTGATTCGCTTCCAGCCGTCGGAATTCATGAAGATCCTGATGCCGGCGACCATCGCCTGGTACCTGTCAAAGCGCACCCTGCCGCCGCAGCTCAAACACGTAGGCATCAGCCTGATCCTGATCGGCGTACCGTTTATCCTGATTGTGCGCCAGCCCGACCTCGGCACCTCACTGCTGATCCTGGCCGGTGGCGCGTTCGTGCTGTTTATGGGCGGGTTGCGCTGGCGCTGGATCCTCAGCGTGCTGGCCGCTGCGGTGCCGGTGGCGGTGGCGATGTGGTTCTTCTTTATGCACGACTATCAAAAGCAACGGATCCTGACGTTCCTCGATCCGGAAAGCGATCCCTTGGGCACCGGCTGGAACATCATCCAGTCCAAGGCGGCAATCGGTTCGGGTGGGGTCTTCGGCAAAGGCTGGTTGCTGGGTACCCAGTCGCACTTGGACTTTCTGCCCGAGAGCCACACCGATTTCATCATCGCGGTGCTGGGCGAAGAGTTCGGCCTGGTGGGGATCTGCGCGTTGCTGCTGATCTACCTGTTGTTGATCGGGCGTGGCCTGGTGATTACCGCGCAAGCGCAGACGCTGTTCGGCAAATTGCTTGCCGGCGCGCTGACCATGACGTTTTTTGTTTACGTTTTCGTCAACATCGGTATGGTCAGTGGCCTGTTACCGGTGGTTGGGGTGCCGTTGCCATTCATTAGCTACGGCGGAACTTCGCTGGTGACATTGCTGTCAGCGTTTGGGGTTTTGATGTCGATTCATACGCATCGCAAGTGGATCGCACAGGTTTGAATAAGGTGAAGATGTCAATGCAAGTAATGCGCGGCTGGGCGACTCGGCATGCGTCCTGGATGGGCCTGATCGGGCTGCTGGGGGCAACGCAGGAGACCCTGGCCGGTGACTACGATGGTTCACCTCAGGTCGCCGAGTTTGTCGGTGAAATGACCCGCGACTACGGTTTCGCCGGTGAGCAGTTGATGGGCGTGTTCCGCGAGGCGCAGCGCAAGCAGGCGATCCTCGACGCCATTTCCCGCCCCGCTGAACGTGTGAAACAGTGGAAAGAATATCGCCCGATGTTCCTCACCGACGCCCGCGTGGCCCGCGGTGTGGACTTCTGGCGCGAGCACGAGGCCGCCCTGGCCCGCGCCGAACAGGAATACGGTGTGCCGGCCCAAGTGATTGTGTCGATCATCGGCATCGAAACCTTCTACGGGCGCAACACCGGCAGCTACCGGGTGATCGACGCGTTGTCGACCCTTGGCTTCGATTACCCGCCCCGTGCCGACTTCTTCCGCAAGGAACTGCGCGAATTCCTGCTGCTGGCCCGCGAAGAGCAGGTCGATCCATTGACCCTCAAGGGCTCCTACGCCGGAGCGATGGGCTTGCCGCAATTCATGCCGAGCAGCTTTCGCGCCTACGCGGTGGATTTCGACAACGACGGCCACATCAATATCTGGAGCAATCCCGACGATGCCATCGGCAGCGTGGCCAGCTACTTCAAGCGCCACGGCTGGGTTGCTGGCGAGCCGGTGGTGGTCCGCGCGGATGTCACCGGGGAGCGTGCCGACGAAGGCCTGACCCAGGGGATCGAGCCGGCCAAGACCGTCGGGGAGTTGCGGGCGCTGGGTTGGTCGAGTCAGAATGCGCCACACGACGACACGCCGGTAACGGCATTCCGCCTGGAAGGCGAAAATGGCCCTGAATACTGGATGGGCCTGAAGAATTTCTACGCAATCACGCGTTATAACCGCAGTGTGATGTACGCCATGGCCGTGCATCAGCTGTCAGACATGCTGGTCCAAGCACGGGGCAACAAGTAATGCGGGCATCGCCGTTCAATAAACCGCTCAAGCTGGTGGCGTTCACCGCGTTGTCCTTGCTGGTTGTCAGTTGTTCCACCAGCCGCGCGCCGACGCAGAAGTCCGGCGGCGCGGTGGTTCGATCCCAACCGGGCCTGGACATCAACCGCGCGCACAAAGACGGCGCGCCGTGGTGGGATGTGGATGTCTCGAAAATCCCGGATGCCACGCCCACCCTGCACACCGGCCCCTACAAGGCCAACCCGTACACCGTGCTGGGCAAGACCTATTTTCCGCTGCAAGAATCCAAGACCTACGTGCAGTCCGGCACGGCCTCCTGGTACGGCACCAAGTTCCATGGCCAGAACACCGCCAATGGCGAAGTGTATGACCTGTACGGCATGAGCGCGGCCCACAAGACCTTGCCGTTGCCCAGTTATGTACGCGTGACCAACCTGGACAACCACCGTACGGTGATCCTGCGGGTCAATGACCGTGGGCCGTTCTACTCGGACCGTATCATCGACTTGTCCTACGCTGCCGCCAAAAAGCTCGGCTACGCCGAAACCGGCACCGCGCGGGTCAAGGTCGAAGGCATCGATCCGGCGCAGTATTGGGCTCAGCGTGGCAAGCCAGCGCCGTTGATGCTCAACGAGCCGCAGACCCCGCAACCGCAGATCACCGCATCGGCCGGCAAGGTCGAACAGTGGACGCCGCCACCGCAACAGCACGCCCCGGACACCGTGGCCGTGCCCCAGGCCGCGCCGGGTGCTTCCCTGGCGGGCGGGCAGTACCTGCAGGTCGGCGCTTTCGCCAACCCGGATGCGGCGGAACTGTTAAGGTCCAAACTCAGCAGCATGGTCAATGCGCCGGTCTTCATCAGCTCCATCGTGCGCAACCAGCAAACCCTGCACCGCGTGCGGATGGGCCCGATCGGCTCGCCGAGCGAGGTGGCGCAAGTGCAGAACAGTGTGCGTCTGGCCAACCTGGGGCAACCCAGTGTGGTCACCGCCGAGTAAGCAGTAACGGATTGATGGTTCAGGCACGTACGCGGGCTTGAACTCTGGTTGTTGGCTCGTTTGAACAATAAAAACCCGGGAGCAAGGGGTGAGCGGGCAACCGAACACGCGACAGTCTGGTAGCGGGCTGTCTGAATAAGTTTTGCCCGCGAGGGCAAGTTTCCATAAGCAATTTCGAGAGACGGATGAACATCACCACCTTAGCCAAACGCACGTGCCTGCTTATCTCGCTGATCATCACCCCGGCCGCCTGGGCGGTTGAAATGGTGCCGGCTTCACCGCAACTGGCCGCCAAGGCCTGGGTGCTCATGGATGCCGCCAGCGGCAACGTGCTGGTCGAGAACAACGGTGACCAGCGCCTGCCGCCGGCCAGCCTGACCAAGTTGATGACCGCCTATATCGCGACCCTGGAAATCCGTCGCGGCCAGATCGGCGAAAACGACCCGGTGACCGTCAGCGAAAACGCCTGGCGTACCGGCGGTTCGCGGATGTTCATCAAGGTGGGCTCCCAAGTCACCGTCAGCGACCTGCTGCACGGCATCATCATCCAGTCCGGTAACGACGCCAGCGTCGCCCTGGCCGAGCACATCGCCGGCAGCGAAGACGCGTTCGCCGACATGATGAACAAAACCGTGGCCGATCTGGGCATGACCAACAGCCACTTCATGAACCCGACCGGTCTGCCGAACCCAGAGCACTACTCGTCGGCCCATGACATGGCGATCCTGGCGCGCGCGATCATCCGCGTCGACCCGGTGCACTACGCGATCTACTCCCAGAAGGAGTTCTTCTGGAACAACATCAAACAGCCTAACCGCAACCTGCTGCTGTGGCGCGACAAGACCGTCGACGGCCTGAAAACCGGCCACACCGAAGAGGCCGGCTACTGCATGGTGTCCTCGGCGGTACGTGACGGCCAACGCCTGATCGCCGTGGTGTTCGGTACCAACAGCGAACAGGCCCGTGCGGCCGAGACGCAAAAGCTGCTGACCTACGGTTTCCGCTTCTTCGAAACCCAGACCTTCTACCAGAAGGGTGCTGAGCTGGCGACCGCCCCGGTGTGGAAAGGCGCGGCTTCCCAAGTCAAGGCCGGCCTGGCCGAAGACCTGACCCTGACCATGCCTAAAGGCCAGCTGAAAAAGCTCGCTGCCAGCATGACCATGAATCCGCAATTGGTCGCACCAATCGCCAAGGGCGATGTGATCGGTAAAGTCGAAGTGAAACTGGACGACAAGGTGGTGCACAGCGCCGACCTGATCGCGCTGGACGCCGTCGACGAAGGTGGTATCTTCCGCCGCGTGTGGGATAGCATCCGTCTATTCTTCTACGGCTTGTTCAACTGATTGTGTGCACCTGCATAGCCCCGCGTTGAACCGACGCGGGGCTTTGCCGTCGCCACGGCTTACCGCTTACGAGGCCGTTCTGCCATGACCGATAAAGAAGTGAAGGCGCCCAAGATCGAGTTCCCGGTGACGGATTATCCCGTCAAGGTGATCAGCGATACCGGTGTTGGCAACAAAGACAAGATCCTCGACATCGTGCGTAAACACGCCACGATCAACGACAACCGTGTGGACGAGCGCTCCAGTACCAACGGTAAATACACCACGATCCAGTTGCACATCGTGGCGACGGATCAGGACCAGCTCTACAACATCAACAGTGAACTGCGGGCCACCGGCTTCGTACACATGGTGTTGTGATGTCGCAGGTCCTGGGCTTTCGTGAACTTGGCCAGATGGCCTACGAGCCCGTCTGGCATGCGATGCAGCGCTTCACCAACGAGCGCGGCACCTCGGCGCCGGATGAGGTCTGGCTGGTGGAGCATCCACCGGTGTTCACCCAGGGCCAGGCCGGCAAGGCCGAACATCTGCTGCTGCCGGGGGAGATTCCGGTGGTGCAGGTCGACCGGGGTGGCCAAGTGACTTACCATGGCCCCGGTCAGCTTGTGGCTTACCTGCTGTTGGATGTGCGCAAGCTGGGGTTTGGTGTGCGTGATCTGGTCAGCCGTATCGAGGCGTGCCTGATCGAGCTATTGGCCAGTTACGGCGTCACCGCCGCGGCCAAGCCCGATGCTCCGGGGGTGTATGTGGATGGCGCGAAAATCGCTTCCCTGGGGCTGCGGATTCGCCACGGTTGTTCCTTTCATGGCCTGGCCCTGAACGTGGACATGGACCTGGCGCCCTTCCGGCGCATCAACCCGTGCGGTTATGCCGGGTTAGCGATGACACAGCTGAGCGAGCATGTGACACCGATTAAATTTGCCGAGGTAAGTGCCCGGCTGCGCGCGCAGCTCGTCAAACACCTCGACTATGCTGAGCAGACGACCCTCACGGGCGGAATCGACTGACTATGACTACTGATGCAGTGCAAACCATGATCCCGACGCTGGACGTAACCGAGCGTCCGGCCCCGGCCCCGCGTGCCAAGGTGGAAGCCGGCGTCAAGCTGCGCGGCGCCGAGAAGGTTGCACGCATCCCGGTAAAGATCATTCCGACCACCGAACTGCCGAAAAAGCCTGACTGGATCCGCGTGCGCATCCCTGTCTCGCCGGAAGTCGACCGTATCAAAGCCCTGCTGCGCAAACACAAGCTGCACAGTGTGTGCGAAGAGGCCTCCTGCCCGAACCTGGGTGAGTGTTTCTCCGGCGGCACCGCCACGTTCATGATCATGGGTGACATCTGCACTCGCCGTTGCCCGTTCTGCGACGTCGGCCACGGCCGGCCGAAGCCACTGGACGTCAACGAGCCGGAAAGCCTGGCCATCGCCATCGCCGACCTCAAACTCAAGTACGTGGTGATCACTTCGGTGGACCGCGACGATTTGCGTGACGGCGGTGCCCAGCACTTTGCCGACTGCATTCGCGAAATTCGCAAACTGTCGCCGAACGTTGTGCTCGAAACCCTGGTGCCGGACTACCGTGGCCGTATGGACGTGGCGTTGGAAATCACTGCCGCCGAGCCGCCGGATGTGTTCAACCACAACCTGGAAACCGTGCCACGCCTGTACAAGGCCGCGCGTCCCGGTTCGGACTACCAGTGGTCGCTGACCCTGCTGCAGAAGTTCAAGCAGATGATGCCGCACATCCCCACCAAATCCGGCCTGATGCTGGGCCTGGGCGAGACCGATGAGGAAGTGATCGAAGTCATGAAGCGCATGCGCGAACACGACATCGACATGCTGACCTTGGGCCAGTACCTGCAACCATCGCGTAACCACTTGCCGGTGCAGCGTTTCGTGCACCCGGACACCTTCGCCTGGTTCGCCGAGGAAGGCTACAAGATGGGCTTCAAAAACGTGGCATCGGGCCCGCTGGTGCGTTCTTCGTACCACGCCGACGAGCAGGCCAAGCTGGTCAAGGCAAGCCTGATCTCCTGATCGGAGTTTAAATCCGGAATGGGAGGGGCTTATGTGGGAGGGGGCTTGCCCCTGATAGCGATAGGTCAGTCACTCATGTGCTGGCTGATCCACCGCTATCGGGGTAAGCCCCCTCCCACATTTCGTTGTGCGTTAACCAGGGAGAGTTGTGTATGACAACCGCCGTTCCAGCCCTTCGTTCTGAAGGCACCATCGCCCTGATCGCTCCCGCCGGCCCCGCAGCGCTGGACGTTGAAAAGGCCGGCCAATGGGTGCGCACCCGCGGCTACGACCTGCGGATTTTTGCTGGGGTGTATGAGCGTGACGGCTACCTCGCCGGCAGCGATGAGGTGCGCTTGCATGATCTGCACGCCGCCTTCGCCGACCCTGAAATCGATGCGATCTTCTGCCTGCGGGGCGGCTACGGCACGCCACGGCTGTTGGACTGTTTGGACTTCGACCTGCTGCGCGCCAACCCCAAACCCTTCGTCGGCTACAGCGACATCACCGCCTTGCACCTGGCCATCAACCGCTACGCGGGCTTCGTGACGTTCCACGGGCCGATGCTCAATGCCGACCTGTTGGGCGACAAGCAGCAACCCACCGAGTCCTCACTGTTCAGTCTGCTGCGTGGTCAACTGGGCGCGGGCAACCTCATCACGCACCCGGCGGCCTACCCGCTGACCACCATTGAGCCTGGCATCGCCTGTGGGCGTTTGCTGGGAGGCAACCTGTCGATGATTGCGGCGGTGATGGGCACGCCTTACGAAATCGACGCGCAGGGCATCATCTTGTTTATCGAAGACGTCAACGAGCCGATCTACCGCATTGACCGCCTGCTCACCCACCTGCGACTGGCGGGCAAATTGGCTCAGGTCGCCGGTGTGCTGGTCGGGGACGTGGCGGGAGTGGATAACGTCGCGCTGCAGCGCCTGCTCAAACAGACATTTGAACCGTTGTGCATTCCGGTGCTGGCCGGCTGGCGCAGTGGGCATTGCGATCCGAACCTGACCCTGCCGATGGGCGCGTGGGTGCGGCTGGATGCGGGGGAGCAGCGGGTGGTGTTGGAGCAGGATGTGGTCGTTACACTTTGAATCTGGGATCACTCGCTAAACCGTCATCGGGGGCAAGCCCCCTCCCACATTGATCAGTGATCGACATTACAACTTGGTCAGCTGTGGGAGGGGGCAAGTCCCCTCTCACATTGATCAGTGATCGACATGACAACTCGGTCAGCTGTGGGAGGGGGCAAGCCCCTCTCACATTGATCAGTGATCGACATGACAACTTGGTCAACTGTGGGAGGGGGCTTGCCCCCGATAGCATTAGCCGCCATCAGCCGATCTAGCGGTTTTGCAGCGACTCCAGCAACTTCACCGTCGGATACCCGTCCGCCGGCCAGCCCAGTGCCTGTTGCGCCGCGCGAATGGCCTTGCGGGTATTGGCGCCGATGATGCCGTCCGGGTTGCCCGCGTCGTAGCCTTTAGCGCTGAGTACCGTTTGCAGCTCAATGCGCTGTGAACGGCTCAGGGGCAGTTCATCCTTGGGCCAATCGCCACGAATCACACCGCCACCGCCGAACCGTTCGGACAGCAGGCCAACCGCCAGTGCATAAGACGACGAGTTGTTGTACTTGAGGATGGCGCGGAAGTTGTCCAGCACCAGGAACGCCGGCCCACGGTAGCCCGCAGGTAGCAGCAGGGCGGCGGACAGTTGGTCGACATTGGGCGGCATGCTGGCGCCTGGCGGCAACTGGAGGCCCAGTTTCAGCCATTCGCCAACGGTCTTGCGCGTGCCGCCGTCGGCCAGGGCGTAATCGAAGTTGCTTGGCAGTTGTTTGACCTCAAAGCCCCACGGCTGCCCTTTCTGCCATCCGGAGCTTTGCAAGTAGTGCGCGGTGGAGGCGAGGGCGTCGGCCGGGCTGTTCCAGATATCGCGGCGGCCGTCGCCGTCGAAGTCCACGGCGTGGGTGTTGTAGGTGGTGGGAATGAACTGGGTCTGGCCCATGGCCCCGGCCCAGGAGCCTTTCATCTGGTCGGCTGCGATATCGCCATGCTGGATGATCTGCAGGGCCGCCAGCAATTGTGCCTGGGCAAACGCCGGTCGGCGGCCTTCGTAGGCCAGGGTCGCCAGGGAGCGGATCACCGAGTTGTTACCCTGGAACTGGCCGAAGTTGCTCTCCATGCCCCACACCGAGACCAGCGCCTCTCGGTCGACGCCGTAGCGCTGCTCGATGCGTTGCAGAATATCGGCGTACTTGATCAGCAACGCCTGGCCATTGCGCACGCGCACCGGTGACAGGGCGCCGTCGAGGTATTCCCACACCGGGCGAGAAAATTCCGGCTGGCTGCGGTCGGCGCGAATCACCGCCATATCAGGCGTGACGTTGGCAAAGGCAGTATCGAAAACAGCGGGGGTGATACCGGCCTTTAGCGCCTCTGCACGAAAGCCAGCCTGCCATTCGGCGAAGGTCTGGGTCGGTTGGATATCCAGGTTGTCTACGGCCAGCGGAGCCACAACGGCGGGCGCTACCACAGGGGCGGGCTGAAGCGTCTGCAAGGGCTGGGCGTCGGCGGCGGTAGGTTTTTCCGCGCAGGCGACGAGCAGAATGAGGCTGGAGGCAGCGATCAATTGGCGCAGGTGCCAACGACGGGAAAGGCTAGAGGGCATGCACAGGTCCAGGGATTACAAATCAGGTGCAGACCTTATCATGCCAGAGGGGCGCTTGCCTTCAGGCAGCCAGAAAGTAAGAAGCCTCCCAGCTATTAGACTGGAAGGCTTCGCGGCGGTAGCTGCCTTTGCCCTTGCCGGCGCGTTCCTGACGGCTGCGGAACAGTGGCTGGGCGATGATGGATTTGGCCTTATTGGGGCCATGCTTGGATGGCTTTTTGCTCATGGTCGGGACTCTCGGTAGGTGGTTACAACGGCGCAAATCATCTGCCGAAGTTTGGCCGCTGTAAAGCCCGACAAGGTTTTTGAAATGTTAACGCGGTCAACAGATGGGAGGGCTATTCGGCGGGGAGTGTCAGGCGTTGCCCGGACATCAGCAGCGCCAAGCGACTCAGGCTCATCCATGGCGAACCGGCCGCTTGTCCCTTGATTTGCGCATCGATGCGCTGTGCTTCGAGCAGAAGCTGCGCCCAACGTTGCGCCGAGTGCCGTTGCAGGGCTTTGCTCATCAGGGGTTTGCGTTTGTCCCATACCGGTGGTCGTGCCTGGCTGAAACATTTGTCCAGCGGCGTACCTTGGCTGTATTGCAGGGAAATATTGGCCAGTACCCGCAACTCACGGGCCAGGGCCCAAAGAATCACCGGCGGCTCCACCCCTTCGCCGCGCAGCCCTTCGAGCATGCGCAGGGCATGGGCAGGTTCGCCGTTGAGAATCGCATCCACCAGCCCGAACACATCAAAGCGCGCGCTATCGGCCACGGCGCTTTGCACGGTTTCGACAGTGATCTGCCCGTCTTCGGCCATCAGCTTGAGCTTCTCGATTTCCTGGGCGGCGGCAAGCAAGTTACCTTCAACCCGGGCCGCGATCAGCTCGACCGCGTCTTGAGTCGCCGCCAGGCCCGATTGGGACAGGCGCTGACGAATCCATTGCGGCAATTGGTTACTGTCCACCGGCCAGATCTGGATGAACTGGGTCTGCGCGCCTTCCACCAACGCCTTGCCCCATTTGGTTTTCTGCGCACTGCCGTCGAGTTTGGGCAGGCTGATCAGCAACACCGTATCCTCGGCGGGGCGTGCGCAGTATTCCATCAGGGCAGAGGCACCTTTGTCGCCGGGCTTGCCTGAAGGCAGGCGCAGTTCCAGCAGGCGTTTTTCGGCGAACAGCGACATGCTCGCACCGGCTTGCAGCAAGGTGCCCCAGTCGAAGCTGGCATCCGCGCTGAAGACCTGGCGTTCATCGAAACCTTGCTGGCGAGCAGCCGTGCGAATGGCGTCGGCGGCTTCCTGGCACAGTAGCGGGTCGTCACCGCTGACAATGTAGACAGGCGCGAGGCCACCTTGCAGGTGTTTGGCGAGTTGGGCGGGAGCGAGTTTCATAGGCAGGGCGAACGGGGCGCCAGGGGCGCCCCGTCTGGCTTACTCAGCTGGTACCGGTACTTCGACAGGCGATTGTTTCGGCGTGTTGTCTTCGTACTCCTGTGCCGCTTTAAGCGCGTCGGCTTCTGCCTTGGCCTTGTCGTCAGCGGTGCGTTGCAGCACTTCCAGCTGTTCAGGTGTGAGCAGTTGCAGGCGCAACATCATGCGTTGAACCAGGTCGCGACGCATTTCCTTGCGCACTTGAACGACTTCCGAATCCGAACCCACCAGGTTGTTGCCGTCGTGGCTCACTACCTTCTGGATCTGAATCTTGTCATCCATCAACGGCAGGTGGTCACGGCCCTGCACCTCAAAGCTGAGCACGGTGCTCAGTTCGATGTCCGACGCACGGCCTGCGCTGGCGTAGCTCAGGTTACGTTGGGTTTCTTTCTCGTCCACCAGTACCAGCTTGTAGGGCGCGCCGGTGTAGACATGCACGCCGCTGTTTTCCAAGACCTGACGCAGTTGCGTCACGGTTTCGCCATAAGCGTTACGGGCGCTGACGTCCAATTCTTTGATGGACAGGTCATTGGTGCCCGTGCCGCGCAGCTGGAAGCCGCAAGCGCTCAGCAGCACGGCAAGGCCCATAACCAGCAAGTTGCGTTTGATCATTTTGTTGCTCCCCTTGAAACCAGGCGGGCCTTATCGCGGCCCTGAAGGTTTAGTTCGGCGCAGGGCTCAAGCCCTGCGCCCGATCCGATTAGCTGGCGACGATATTGACCAGTTTGCCTGGCACAACGATCACTTTGCGGATCGTCAGGCCTTCGGTAAAGCGCAGCACATTCTCGTTGCTGCGCGCGGCCGCTTCGACTTCTTCGCGGCTGGCGCTGGCTGGCATGTCGATCTGACCACGCAGTTTGCCGTTGACTTGGATGACCAGTTGCAACGTGTCCTGCACCAGGGCGCTGTCATCCTGTACCGGCCAGCGCGCATCGATGACCGCGTCGCTGTGGCCCAGGCGGCTCCACAGTTCGTGACTGATGTGCGGCGTGATCGGGGCCAGCAGCAGGGTGACCGTTTCCAGACCTTCCTGTACCAGCGCGCGATCCTGCTCGGTAGCCTGCGGGGCTTTTTCCAGCACGTTCATCAGCGTCATCACCTGGGCGATGGCGGTGTTGAACTTGTGGTTCTGGCCCACGTCTTGGCTGGCTTGCTTGATGGCCAGGTGGATGCTGCGGCGAATGGCTTTCTGCTCGTCGTTCAGCGCGGCCACGTCCAGCTTGGCCGGCAGACCCTGGCTGACATGGGCATGGGCCAGACGCCAGACGCGTTTGAGGAAGCGATGCGAACCTTCCACGCCGGAGTCGGACCACTCGGCGCTCATGTCGGGCGGCGAGGCGAACATCATGAACAGACGGCAGGTGTCGGCGCCGAACTGGTCGATCATCGACTGCGGGTCGACGCCGTTGTTCTTCGACTTGGCCATCTTCTCGGTGCCGCCGATTTCCACCGGCAGGCCGTCGGCGATCAGTTTGGCGCTGATGACCTTGGCTTTGCTGTCGCGTTCCAGCTCTACATCCGCCGGGTTGAACCAGGTGTAGGCGCCATTGGCTTCGCGGCGATAGTAGGTCTCGGCGATTACCATGCCTTGTGTCAGCAGGTTCTTGAACGGCTCGTTGGAGGTGACCAGGCCTTCGTCGCGCATCAGCTTGTGGAAGAAGCGCGCGTACAGCAGGTGAAGAATGGCGTGTTCGATACCGCCGATGTACTGGTCGACCGGCAACCAATGGTCGGCTGCGGTTTTTTCTACCAGGCCGCCTTCGTAGTGAGGCGAGGCGTAGCGCGCGTAGTACCACGAGGACTCGACGAAGGTGTCCATGGTGTCGGTTTCACGCTTGGCCGGCTGGCCGCATTTCGGGCAGCTGCACTCGTAGAACTCGGGCATGCGCGCCAGGGGCGAACCGGCGCCGTCCGGCACCACGTCTTCCGGCAGCACCACGGGCAGTTGATCTTCGGGCACCGGCACGTCGCCGCAGCTGGCGCAGTGGATGATCGGGATCGGGCAGCCCCAGTAGCGCTGACGGCTGATGCCCCAGTCGCGCAGGCGGAACTGGGTGCGCGAAGCGCCGAGGTTTTTCTTGATCAGCGCCACTTCGATGGCGTCGAAGGCGCCGGCGAAGTCCAGGCCGTCGAACTCACCGGAGTTGATCAGGGTGCCGTGCTCGCCATACGCGTCTTGCCATGGTGCCGGGTTGCTGTCGCCCGAGCTGGTGCGCACTACGGTTTTGATCGGCAGGTTGTACTGGGTCGCAAATTCGAAATCGCGCTCATCGTGCGCCGGCACGGCCATTACCGCGCCATCGCCGTAGTGCATCAGCACGTAGTTGGCGACCCATACTGGCAACTTCTCGCCGGTCAGCGGGTGCTCGACGAACAATCCGGTCGGCAGGCCTTTCTTCTCTTGGGTGGCGACGTCGGCTTCGGCCACGCTACCGCCTTTGCATTCGGCGATGAATGCCTGCAGCTCAGGGTTATTCTGCGCGGCCTGGGTGGCCAGCGGGTGTTCGGCGGCCACGGCGACGTAGGTCGCGCCCATGAGGGTGTCGGGACGGGTGGTGAACACTTTGAGGGTGCCCGCTTCGCCGATGGAGTCGACGTTGTACGGGAACTGTACTTCCATGCCCTTGGATTTGCCGATCCAGTTGCGCTGCATGGTCTTGACCTGTTCCGGCCAGCCCGGCAGATCATCCAGGCTCGACAACAGCTCATCGGCGTAGGCGGTGATCTTGAAGTAGTACATCGGGATTTCGCGCTTTTCGATCAGCGCGCCGGAACGCCAGCCGCGACCGTCGATCACCTGCTCGTTGGCCAGTACGGTCTGGTCGACCGGGTCCCAGTTCACGGTGCCGCTCTTTTTGTAGATCACACCTTTTTCGAACAGGCGCGTGAACAGCCATTGCTCCCAGCGGTAGTAGTCCGGCTTGCAGGTGGTCACTTCACGGGACCAGTCCACGGCCAGGCCCAGGCTGCGCAGCTGGGTCTTCATATAGGCGATGTTTTCGTAGGTCCACTTGGCGGGCGCTACATTGTTTTTCATCGCGGCGTTTTCCGCCGGCATGCCAAAGGCGTCCCAACCCATGGGTTGCAGGACGTTTTTGCCTTGCATGCGCTGGTAACGGGAGATCACGTCGCCGATGGTGTAGTTGCGCACATGCCCCATGTGTAGCTTGCCGCTGGGGTAAGGGAACATCGACAGGCAGTAGAAAGTCTCCTTGCCCGGCTGTTCACTGACTTCAAAGGACTTCTGCTCGTCCCAGAAGGCTTGGGCGGCATTTTCTATTTCACGGGGCTGATATTGTTCGTGCATGGCTACTTTTTGAACTGAATAGGGGTGGCCTAATCCTCTTCGGTGCATTGTCCGGGTAGATCGACACCCAAAAGCGCCGCATCCGTGCCCAAACCCTGCGGGAAGTGGAGTTACAGGAAGCGCCGTAGCATACATGACCCCACTCTATCGAGGGAAACCCTGATTGCGCGGCCAAGGCCGTCTGTCGCGGCGCCGGGCAGGCGCAGCCACGGGGGCTACGCTGTTTATTGGGGAGCAAGTCTTTCTTCAATGAGGTGAGGGGATGGTTGAATCGCAGCGAATCGCAACGAAACCGGAAATCTACGAAGGACTGATCGACCGATTGGGTCGTGCATTGGATGCAGCGAGAACTGCGGGCCGATTGCGTGATGAGCGGCCTGTGGAGTTGGAACTGCGCGGTTTGAGCCGCGCGGAATTGGAACTGATCAAGGCTTATCTGGAACGCAACAAGTGCAGTGCGCCTCCCATGGCGGCAACCCCGCCAGTCAAGGAGCCCACGCAGTCTGCCAAGGTGGTGTGGCTCAAGGATTTGCCGGCCGGTCGTGGCCCGGAGAGATTCCGGTCCGCCCGCTGCAAGTAGTTCGCTCCCCCCTGAACAACACCATTTAAACGTGCAACTTTCTAGATTGTCGCTAGACCCCGTTACACCTTAGGCTTCGGGCATCTGTGGAGATGCCCGATGCCTATTCGTTATTTCATCAAACAACTGCTCCTGCCGCCCGGCATTCTCTTGCTGCTGCTGGCGTTTGCCTGGTGGTTTCGCCGTAGCCGCCCGAGGTTGGCCGGTTGCTGCTTTGCCCTGGGCCTGGGCGGTATGTGGTTGATCAGCCTGCCCGTGATGGTGGAGTGGGGCGCCCGTGCGCTTGAGACCGAGCCGCCATTGGCTCGGGAGGACTGGTCCACCCTGGCCCAACGCGCCGACGCCATCGTAGTGTTGGGTTCCGGGCGTGAGCGAGGCGATCCCGCGTGGGGCGCCGATCAGCCTACGGGCATTGGGCTGGAACGCCAGCGTTACGCCGCGCGCTTGGCCAAAGCGTCGGGGTTGCCGGTACTGACCACCGGAGGTTTGCATTACGGCACGCCCCCCAGCGAAGCGCAGTTGATGGCGGTGTCGATGCAGGATGACTTTGGCGTCACGGTGCGTTGGAAGGAAGAACGCAGCCGTACCACCTGGGAGAACGCGCAAATGAGCGCCGAGATTCTATTGCCCGAGGGTATCAAGCGCGTGGTCGTGGTCACCCAGGCCTGGCATATGCCGCGCTCGGTGTGGAGCTTTGAAAAGGCCGGTTTCACCGTCGTACCGGCCCCGGTCGGTTTTTTGGGGGTGGATAATGCCCGTCCTCTGGGCGGTTGGATGCCGGAATTCAAATCGGTGTGGCAGAGCGGGCAGTTGATTAACGAAGCGGTCGGGCAGGTGGGGTATCGATTGTTTTATCGCTGAATTGCGTCATAAGAAATCAGCCGTTGGGCTGATTTAGAGAAGGTCAGTTTTCGGTATGAACGCAATGTTCTAACTGGCCTTATGGCGCAAGCAGTCAGACGTCTTTTTGTTTGTAAGATATGTAGGCCGCTCTGGTGTGCGTAGTGCCTTAGGTACTGTGTGATGAATATGAGCTAATAACTTTTCGTTGTTATGTTGATTGACTGTTTATGGCGATTCGTAACCCTTGGTTATGTAAGTTTTAGATTAATGCATGGTCATTTAAAAGCTGTTGTATGAGTAAGTTGTTTTTGCTTGTGCGGGTTCGCTGCGCGCCGTAATTTTTTGTGCGTTGATAACGTGGAATTTTTAAGAAGGTGGCTGCCACTAGTCTGTGCGAACACTGACGCTGCGCAGTGCGACAAATTAAACTTGCGGGGTGAATTAATCGCTCCTCTCGTGCATTAAGTTGTCGCAGGTGTTTCCGTGGCGAGCTATGTGCTAACTGAGCTAGAGAGGCGGAGTTGTGTGAATATATTGTCAGCAGCAAATAATCACCGAATAAGCCGTTTGGGTAATGCCTTTGTCGGTGAAGAGGCTCCTGCTACAGCTGGAGCGGGAAACTGGTCAGCGAAACCAGGTGAGCATTTCACGGCTTACAGCCCTAACGTTCTTGGCCCTTTAAAACAGGACGACGCGCAATTAGGTCAAACGCTGACGACGTTGCTTTTGTTATTGAAAAACGTCACCGACAGCTTGAAACAGTTTTTGGATGCCGACGCGATATTGCCGGCGCCCGCAAACGACGTAGCGCCCAAGCCACCCTCGATTATCCCGCCCAAACCGCGTGAACTCGAAGCGCTGCCAGCAGTTGATATCAAGGTCAGGCACCTCGTAGACCGCTTGCCTGTGGCTGACGAGGAGCTTGATCCGTTTGATGCACTGGACTTCGCTGATGGCAAGCATGGCGGCGCGGGCGTTGCACTTGAGGATTATGAATGGCGGCGGATATGGAGCGAAGTGATCAATGAAGACGATTGGGCGATGGAGTTGTCTGGAAAACCCAAGGGGCAAAAACCGGATGATCTGAAAGCGGGGGTGTCCTGGCAATACAAGCCGTACCCGTGGTTGGGCCATGACAGCCGTGTTCCTTATTTGGAAGTCATTAAGTTGGCCATGTCGAAGTATGGCCAGAGTGTGGACAGTGTCCTGGAAAAAGTAACGGCCGTGCCTGGCGGGTACGACATCATTATGAAAGATGGTGTCGCGTTGAACATCACTCATAAAGAGTTGCACTTGGCGTCCAAGGCCTGTGGGTTTGTGGGGTTCGACGAAGGCATGGTGAACGATGCTTCATTTTTATTTGGGGTTCTGTGCAAGCGCATCTATTTGACTGAGCAAGCGAAGCACTTCGCCGACAATGAACCTTGGACGCGCCCATCGGCTGAAAAAGGTCCGAAAATGCGCACCTATGCCGGTGTATTAGCGCTCACGCCATTTAATACGAACAAACATGAAATTCTGGCGGCGCTTGGATTGCGCGACGCGATCAGCACCACCGAACTGGCCAAAGGTCCTCGTGAAAGAAAGGTACGGCAACATAATTACTGAGCCTCTGATGGAAGATATTTCAAGGGTTATTAGGGCTATCTGTTGATGAGTGCCGGTTAGTTTTGGCTGGCCGTGGCAGTTAATGAAAACCAGGGAGAAAAAGGTATGAGTCATTCGGTTGCCAGCCCCGTAAATGGTTACTACGGGCGTTATCAGGCTGAGGTGCATAAAAGTTATGTGGGTGCGGCGCCTGAAAGGCCGCACGGGGCAGGGGCGTTCGACAGGGCTGCAAGCCCCGATGCCGCAGCAGCCAATAGTGCGGCCCCCCATGCCCAGGCTTCGTTCTCCGCGATCACTGACATGTTGCGCGAGTTAAATAACATGATCACTACGCTGTCCGCACGCATGGGTGGGCAGCAGCACAGGCCATTACCCGCTGCTACGTTGACCCCTGATCAAACACGATCAGTGCTTGCGCCCCATAGCCCGCCATTGGAACGCTCGGCGCTCGGCGTAGATTCGCATTCAGATGTTCCCGGGACGCCGCATCGAAAATTTATCCGGGGCAACGCAGAGAATGCCGGCATAAAACCGACCCATATTTGGGGGGCGTTCTCTCAGGAAGGGCTGGGTAACTGCGTCACCGTCAGTGCAATCAAGGCTGCCATGGCTAAGTTCGGCCATAACCCTCATGGCATCTACAAGCAAATCACCGAAGTTAAGGACGGTTTTGAAGTCACCATGCGGGACTCTTTCAAGTTGCATATTTCCTTTGAGGAATTGGAAGAGGCCCAAGAAGGTGCCGGGCTTAGGCCGGGTCACTCGGAGGATGTTCTGATCAATGCGCAGTTTTTATACGCCGTCAGTGCCAAACGAGCGCAGCTTGAAAACAATGATGGAGACGCTGAGGACAGCTTCGAGGATGCCATGGTGACGCTGGCCGATGGAGAGCTTGCGGGCGAGGGGCTTATTCGCCTGGGATTGCGGGCGCACATGGCGCCTACCACCGTGAGGGAACTGGCCGAGGGTGCCATCGGAGTTCTCTGCAATGGGCCGCACCAAATGGCGGTAGTCGATGGCGCGCTTGATATGTGGGGCACCAAGACCAGCGTCTATAAGGACTTTCATTGGCGTTATGGCGCCAAACTGATCTAAACCAATCAAGTGAGTAAGGAATACTGCTGATGAGCGTGTCCAGAATCGCTAACAGTTTTTACGAAGGGCGTTACGGTCAGCCTGTCACCGCCCAGCGCAACAATAACGAAAACACCTATTCATCGTACCGGTCGCCTCTCAATAAGCCGTCCGCAAACCAGGCGTATGCCAGCCTCGACAACGGAGCAGAGCCCGGCAATTCATTGATCAAGGGCGATGCGGATTCACCCAGCGTTATCCCGACGAATATCTTTCGCGATTTCTACCAGGGCGGCAGTGGAAATTCGGTGGTTATTTCGGCGATTAAACTGGCCATGATGGAGTTTGGCCACAACCCTCATCATATCTATAAAAAAATAGAGGCAACGGCTGATGGGTTCAATGTGAGGATGAGGGACGGCTATAAGCTCTTCATTACTCATGACGAAATTCGGCAGGCTGCCGCCGCTTCGGGATTTATAGGCGACGGTTCCAATGATGTGCTGGTTAACGCCCAGTTTTTATATGCGGTCAGCGCCAAACGCATGCAGCTCGACAAGTTTTACGAGCGCAGCAGTGAAACCTTTGCCTCGGCGCTGCAAATGCTCAGTTCAGGTGATTATCCAGGTGAGGCATTACGACGGTTGGGGCTGAAGCACCAGATGGTCGCCGCGTCGATGCGCGAGCTACGAAAGGGCGGAACGGGCTCGATGTATACCCCCGGCCATATGCTGGCCGTTGTCGACGGTCACATGGATTATTACGGGCGACGCGTGAAACTGGCTGGGTCGGGCATGGCAATCACCGGCAGAATCGCCATGACGCTAAGGTAGAGTGCAAGGGCTTTCTCCTCGGAGAAAGCCCTGCCTGCGGGTGGGGCTCTTGTCAGCCGATTTTCGACAGGCGGCCCGCCAGCAGCGCCCAGCCAAACAGCCCCAGACACACGATGATCAACGGCCACGAACGCCATTGCAGGTACGGCGTCAGGTTATGCATGGGCACCACTTCGCCATACAGGATGCCGCGTTCGAACTGCGGGATCTGCACGGTGATCTGTCCGAACGGGTTGATCAGCCCGGTCACGCCGTTGTTGGTGGCGCGGATCATCCAGCGCCCTGCTTCCAGCGCACGCATCTGCGCCATTTGCAGGTGTTGCAGAGGGCCGATGGAGCGCCCGAACCAGGTGTCGTTGCTGATGGTCAGCAACAGGTCGCTCTGGGCTGAAAGGCCAGCGGCAAACTCGGGGTAAACCACTTCGTAGCAGATGAACGGGGCGATCTGATAGCCCTTGGCTTGCAGCATGGCCTGGTCGGAGGGGCCACGGGCAAAGTCCGACATCGGCAGGTCGAAGAACGCAATCAGCCCGCGCAATATGTCCTGCAACGGTACGTACTCACCGAAAGGCACCAGTTTTTGCTTCAGGTAGGTGCCGTCGCCTTCGCCCACTACGGTGATGCCATTGAAGTAACGCTTCTGGTGGTGCACTTCCTGACGAATCGGCACGCCGGTAATCAGCGCGGTATGCCGGTCGGCCGCGAACCGCCCCATCATCCCCAGGTAACCCTCCACCGACTCCTTGAGCACCGGCACCGCTGTTTCGGGCCAGACCAGCAGGTCCACAGGCTTGGAGCTGAAACTCATGTCGCGGTACAGCGCCAATTGCGCATTGAGCTGCTGCGGGTCCCACTTCATGCTCTGTTCGATGTTGCCCTGGATCGCGGCCACCTTCAGCGGAGCGCCGGATGGCTCGGTCCAGGCATGATGTTTGAGCGCCAGCCCGATGCCCCATGGCGCGACCAGCAGCACCAGGCCCGCGGCGACAAAGCCATTGCGTTTGGCGGCCAGCAGGCGCGGCAGGTTGCACAGCACCGCAGCCGTGAGCGCCAGGGCAAAGGAAATCAGCCACATCCCGCCGAGCGGGGCCAGCCCTGCCAGTGGGCCATCGAGTTGACTGTAGCCGGAATAGAGCCACGGGAAACCGGTGAGGAACCAGCCGCGAAAGGCCTCTTGACCGACCCATAGCGCGGCGAATGTCAGGGCGTCCGCCAGCGGCGCTTCGTTGCGGCGTAGCCAGCGTGCCCACAGCCAGGCGGGCAGGGCGAAGAACCAGGCAATGGCGGCCGTGAACAACAGCATCAGGAACCCCGCCAGCAGCACCGAAGCGCCGCCGAAGTGGTGGATGCTGTAGTAGATCCAGCTGGTGCCGGCACCGAACAGGCCGAAACCGAAGCACCAGCCACGCCCCAAGGCCTGGCGCGGTGTGAGCTCTCGCAGGCCGATATAGAACAGCCCGACGGCCACCAGCGCAAACGGCCACAAATCGAACGGCGCCAGCGCCAGGGTAGTGATGGCGCCGGCCACCACGGCCAGCAGGTTACCGGGCCAGCCGGGTGCGATAAGACGGCGCATGTCAGTCCTTAGCGGGCGATAGGTGTCAGGCGAATCAAGTGGATACGACGGCTGTCGGCATTCAGGATGCGGAAGCGATAGGCGCCGATTTCGGTGGTTTCGTTGCGCTTGGGCAGGTGGCCAAACGCGCTCATCACCAAACCGCCCACTGTGTCGAACTCGTCGTCGGAGAATTCGCTGTCGAAGAACTCGTTGAAGTTCTCGATCGGCGTCAACGCCTTGATCAGGAAGTCGCCGCTGGGCAGGGGCTTGATGTAGCTGTCTTCTTCGACGTCGTGTTCGTCTTCGATGTCGCCGACGATCTGTTCCAGTACGTCTTCGATGGTCACCAGGCCCGCCACGCCGCCGTATTCGTCAATCACGATGGCCATGTGGTTGTGGTTGGCGCGGAATTCGCGCAGCAGCACGTTCAGGCGCTTGGACTCGGGCACGAAGGTGGCCGGGCGCAGTAGATCCTTGATGTTGAAGCTGTCGCCGTTCTCTTTGAGGATCAGCGGCAGCAGATCCTTGGCCAGCAGCACGCCCATGACGTCGTCATGGCTTTCGCCGATCACCGGGTAGCGCGAGTGCGCCGAGTCGATCACGGCCGGGAGGAACTCCCGTGGGGTCTGGGTCGCCTTGATGCTGATCATCTGCGAACGCGGGACCATGATGTCCCGGACCTGCAGGTCAGCCACTTGGATGGCGCCTTCGACGATGGCCAGCGCTTCGCTGTCCAGCAACTTGTTCTGATGGGCCTCGCGCAGCAGCTCCAGCAGCTCCTGGCGGTTTTTCGGCTCGTGGGCAAAAGCCTGGGTCAGTTTACCCAGCCATGACTTCTGCCCGTTGCTCGATCGGTCTTCGCTCATAGCGATTACTCTGAATCCTTTGTTGTTACAGTTGAGTGTTTTTTAAGCTTCGTCATCGGCATAAGGGTCGGGATGACCCAATTGCGCAAGCAACGTTCGTTCCAGTGCTTCCATTTCCTCGGCTTCGTCATCGTCTATATGGTCGTAACCCAAGAGATGCAAGCAGCCGTGGATGACTAGATGGGCCCAGTGCGCCTCAAGTTCCTTGCCTTGTTCCCTGGCTTCACGCTCGACGACTTCGACGCAGATCACCAGGTCGCCCAGCAATGGAATGTCCAGCAACTCGTCGGGAACATCGGCGGGGAAGGACAACACGTTGGTCGCGTAGTCCTTGTGGCGCCAGGTGTGGTTCAGCTCGCGGCCCTCGGCCTCGCCCACCAGACGGATGGTCAGCTCCGAGTCGGCGCTGCGCTGGCGCAGTGCCAGTGCACACCATTGGCGAAACTGCTCCTCGCTGGGGGCTGGCGCGTCGGTGGCCAGCTGTAGATCCAGTTCAAGCATCGCCGCGAACGTCCTTGGCCGGGGCACCATCGCGATGGTCGAAGCGCTCGTAGGCTTCGACAATGCGCTGCACCAGCGGGTGGCGCACCACGTCCTTGGGCATAAAGTGCGTGAAGCTGATACCCGGAACGTCCTTGAGTACCTCGATCACCTGGGCGAGGCCGGACTTTGTGCCCTTGGGCAGGTCGACCTGGGT
Source organism: Pseudomonas rhodesiae (assembly GCF_007858255.1). GTDB lineage: Bacteria > Pseudomonadota > Gammaproteobacteria > Pseudomonadales > Pseudomonadaceae > Aquipseudomonas > Aquipseudomonas rhodesiae. The sequence continues at coordinate 49,607 of NZ_VFEU01000022.1, forward strand.
GACGTCGCCGGTAATCACGGCCGTGGAGCCGAAACCGATACGGGTGAGGAACATCTTCATCTGCTCGACGGTGGTGTTCTGGCTTTCGTCGAGGATGATGAAACTGTTGTTCAAGGTACGGCCGCGCATGTAGGCCAGCGGAGCGATCTCGATCACCTGGCGCTCGATCAGCTTGGCCACATACTCGAAGCCGAGCATCTCGTAGAGCGCGTCATAGAGCGGGCGCAGGTACGGGTCGATCTTCTGGGCCAGGTCACCGGGCAGGAAACCGAGCTTTTCACCGGCCTCGACCGCTGGGCGTACCAGCAGAATGCGGCGTACTTGCTCGCGTTCCAGCGCATCGACCGCGCAGGCCACGGCCAGGTAGGTCTTGCCGGTACCGGCCGGGCCGATGCCGAAGTTGATGTCGTTGCCGAGGATTTCCTTGACGTAGCGCTGCTGATTCAAGCCGCGTGGGCGAATCATGCCTTTCTTGGTACGCAGGGCCACGCTGGCTTCGGCTACAGGGTTGTTGGCCAGGTCTTCCACTGCCGACTCCTGCAGGTACAGGTGCACGGTTTCCGGTGACAACTCGCTGCCCTTCGTCTCGCGGTAGAGACGGCGCAGCAGGTTTTCTGCGGACGTGGTGTGCTGGGGGTCGCCAATGAGTTCGAACTGATTGCCGCGGTTGCGGATCTCGATGCTCAGGCGTTGTTCGATCAGACGCAGGTGCTCGTCGAACTGTCCGCACAGATTGGCGAAACGGCGAGCCTCAAACGGCTCGAGGAGAAAACGATGGGGTTCTGCTATGGGTGCGTTCAAGGTTGCTTTTAGCCGCCCTTTGGCTGTTTAAGTGAAAGAGAGGATAACGCCAGTGACGCGGGTACGAAAGCACTTACGTCATTGGAATGTTGCACGGTTCCAATGTAGGTGGGGGGCTCGCCCCCGATAGCGGTGTGCCGGCAATAAAATGAGTGGTCTGATTCGCCGCCATCGGGGGCAAGCCCCCTCCCACGTTTATTGCACCAGCGAGCCGCGCAACGAATGCGGCTGCGCCGCATCGATGTGCACATCGGCAAACTGACCGATCAACGTTGGATTATCACAACGGAAATTGACGATCCGGTTGTTCTCGGTGCGGCCTTGCAGTTCGCCGGGGTCTTTCTTGGAATAGTCGGTGACCAGGATGCGCTGGATCGAACCGACCATTTGTCGGCTGATCTCGAAGCCCTGCTGATTCAGGCGATGTTGCAGGGCATTCAGACGTTCTTTTTTCACGGTCTCCGGGGTTTCGTCCACCAGGTCCGCCGCCGGGGTGCCGGGGCGTTGGCTGTAGACGAACGAGTAGGAGAAGTCGAAGCCGACGTCTTCGATCAGTTTCATGGTTTGCTGGAAATCTTTCTCGGTTTCGCCGGGGAAACCGACGATAAAGTCCGAGCTGATGCAGATCCCCGGTACGGCCGCGCGCAATTTGCGCAGCTTGGATTTGTATTCCAGGGCCGTGTGGTTGCGCTTCATGGCCGCCAGAATGCGATCCGAGCCCGATTGCACCGGCAAATGCAGGTGTTTGACCAGTTCCGGCACTTCGGCGTGGGCCTGGATCAGGCTGTCGGAGAATTCCAGTGGGTGCGAGGTGGTGTAGCGGATGCGCTCGATGCCGTCCACCGCCGCGACCACGCGGATCAGTTCGGCAAGGTCCGCCAGCCGCCCGTCGTGGGTCTGGCCGCGATAACCGTTGACGTTCTGACCCAGCAGCGTCACTTCGCGCACGCCGTTCTCGGCCAGGTGGATGATTTCCGACAGCACATCGTCAAATGGACGGCTGACTTCTTCGCCACGGGTGTAGGGCACCACGCAGAACGTGCAGTACTTGCTGCAACCTTCCATCACCGACACATAGGCGCTGGGCCCGTCGATGCGCGGCTCGGGCAAGTGGTCGAATTTTTCGATTTCAGGAAATGACACGTCAACCTGCGGCAGCTTGCTGGTGCGCGCGGCGTCGATCATCTCGGGTAGGCGATGCAGGGTCTGCGGGCCGAAAACCACGTCGACATAGGGCGCGCGATCGCGAATCGCAGCGCCTTCCTGACTGGCCACGCAACCGCCGACGGCGATCACCATGTCCGGGTTGGCCAGTTTCAATTCGCGCCAACGACCCAGCTGCGAGTACACACGGTCCTGGGCCCGTTCACGGATCGAGCAGGTATTGAGCAGGATCACGTCGGCATCTTCGGCGCGGGCGGTGACTTCCAGGGCCTGGTGTTCGCCCAGCAGGTCCACCATGCGCGAGCTGTCGTACTCGTTCATCTGGCAACCGTGGGTTTCGATGTAAAGCTTCTTGGCCATGGGAATCGTCAACTGGTGGTAAAGAACCGCGCATTATAGGGGGCATGCCCATTGGTTCCTAGCGCTGTGCATCGGGTGCCATGCTATAGTTCGCGCCCTCTTTTATATCCCCGATGTGTTATTCGCCCACCATGACCAAACGTGAAGCTCCAATCTACAAGGTGATTTTCCTCAACCAGGGCCAGGTGTTCGAGATGTACGCCAAGCAGATCTATCAAAGTGATCTGTGGGGCTTCCTGGAAGTGGAAGAGTTCGTCTTTGGCGAGCGCACCCAGTTGGTCGTCGATCCGGGCGAGGAAAAGCTCAAGGCGCAGTTCGAAGGTGTGGTGCGCAGCTTTGTGCCGATGCACTCGATCGTGCGCATCGATGAAGTCGAGCGCCTGGGTACACCGAAGATCAGCGAAGCACGGGGCATGAGCAATGTCATGCCGTTTCCGATGCCGATGCCTGAGAAGTAAGGCTGTTGCGGGGAGGGAGCAAGTTCCCTCGCCCGAGAATGGAATCAAGGCAGGGGCGAGAAGGGCGAGCGCCCGTCGGCGCTTTGCAATTCCAGCAGGTACTTGCGGAAGATCTGACCCAGTACCTGGGTAGCCACTTCCAGTTCATCGCGCTGCATGTGTTCGGCGACTTCGTCGGCGGTGTCCAGCGCGTCTTCGGCGCCGTTGACCGCCGCCATTTTCAACACGATGTAAGCCTGGACGTTATTGGCCGGCACACCTTCACCGTGGAAGAACATGTTGCCCAGCTCGAATTGCGCCTGCGCGTGGCCCTGTAACGACGCTTTTTCGAAATAGCTCAGGGCTTTGTTGAGGTCGCGAGCGGGGTTTTTGCTGTCATGGTAGTACTCGCCCAACTCGTATTGCGCCTGGGCATCCCCGTCGTCGGCCTGTTTCTGGCACGCGCTCAGCGCTTCGGCCTGGCTGTCTGGCTGGGTATTGAGGGTGCAACGACCCATCGCTGGGATTAACAACGAGTTGCCGCCTGCTTGTGCATGTGCCAGCAGCGGCTGAAGGAGCAACAGGCAGCCCAGAACCAGGGTGCGGCCGGTGCGTTTCATGGGAATCGACTTACCTCTGACGGGGCGCGCGGACCCTCGTGGGATCCAATAAGCGCGCATTATGAAATAAGCAGGCCCCTGCTTACAAAGTCTTTACTCGTTTTTCTGCTGGTTGGGCAAGTTATCTGCCGGATTGCAGGTTATTTCTCGAAAAAACTCGGAAATATCCGTAGGCAAAGTAGTCCATCAGGCGCCACTGGGGTGGCGCCTACCGGTTTCAAATGTTTATTTCAGAGCGGCGAAGGCGCGTTCAGCGGCATCCAGGGTCAGTTTCAACTCGGCGTCGCCATGGGCGATGGAGGTGAAACCGGCTTCGAACGCGCTTGGCGCCAGGTAAACGCCGCCCTCGAGCATCAGGTGGAAGAAGCGCTTGAACAGGTCCGCATCGCTGCCCATCACGTCGTCGAAGGTGACGATATCGTCGGCGCCGCTGAAATACAGGCCGAACATACCGCCGGCCTGGGTGGTGACGAATGGGATACCGGCCGCATCGGCGCGCTGTTGCAGGCCGTCGAGCAGGCGGGTGGTGTAGTCGGTCAGTTCGGCGTGGAAGCCCGGACGGCTGATCAACCGCAGGGTGGTCAGGCCGGCGGCCATGGCCAGCGGGTTACCCGACAGCGTGCCGGCCTGGTACACCGGGCCCAGTGGGGCGATGTGCTGCATGATTTCGCGCTTGCCGCCGAAGCAGCCCACCGGCATACCGCCGCCGATGATCTTGCCGAAGGTGCTCAGGTCCGGCGTGACGCCGTAGTACGCCTGCGCGCCGCCCAAGGCGACGCGGAAACCGGTCATCACCTCGTCGAAGATCAGCACCACGCCATGTTTGTCGCATTGCTCGCGCAGGCCTTCGAGAAAGCCCGGCGCCGGCGGTACGCAGTTCATGTTGCCCGCCACCGGCTCGACGATGATGCACGCCACGTCCTGGCCGACTTCACTGAGCATGTGCTCCACGGCGGCGATGTCGTTGAAGGGCAGGGTCAGGGTGTGTTTGGCGAACGCCGCCGGCACACCGGCCGAGCTCGGTACGCCTTGGGTCAGCGCGCCGGACCCGGCCTTGACCAGCAGGCTGTCGGAGTGGCCGTGGTAGCAGCCTTCGAACTTGATGATGCTGTCGCGCCCGGTAAAGCCGCGAGCCAGGCGGATCGCACTCATGGTGGCTTCGGTGCCGGAACTGACCATGCGCACCATCTCCATCGACGGCACGATGGAGCACACCAGGTCAGCCATCTCGGTTTCCATGGCGGTTGGCGCGCCATAGGACAGGCCGTGTTCCAACTGCTTGCGCACGGCGTCCAGCACGTCCGGATGGCTGTGGCCGAGGATCATCGGACCCCACGAGCCCACGTAGTCCACGTAGCGCTTGTCGTCTTCGTCAGTGACGTAGGCGCCTTCGGCATGTTTGAAGAACAACGGCGTGCCGCCCACGCTTTTGAACGCACGCACGGGGGAGTTCACACCACCGGGGATGTGTTTCTGGGCACTGGCAAACAGGGTTTCGGAACGGGACATGAGCGGGCTCTCTAAACTGAAGATTTAAGAAGGTCGTTGAAGGCACGGGCGCGGCGCGTCACTTCCTGGGTGCTGTCGGCACCGAACAGGCCGTGGACCACGGCGAGCAGGTCGGCGCCCTGGGCCACCAGCGGTTCGGCGTTCTCCAGGGTGATGCCGCCGATCACGCAGATGGGCACATGCAGGCGCTGATGCGCTTCGGCCAGCATCTCCAGCGTGGCGGCCGGGGCGCCGGGCTTGGTGTTGGAATTGAAGAAGCGGCCAAAAGCCACGTAACTGGCGCCTTCCTTGGCGGCCTGTTCGGCCAGTTCGATCTGGCTGTGGCAGGTGGCGCCGATAATGGCTTTGGGGCCGAGCAACGCACGGGCCGGGGTGAGCGGGCCGTCGGTCTGGCCCAAGTGCACGCCGACGCCCAGGCGCGCGGCCAGTTCGGCGTCGTCGTTGATGATCAGTTGGGTCTTGTAGCGCGAGCACAGTTCTCGCAGCTTTTCGGCTTCGCGCAGGCGGCGCGCGTCATCGCTGCTTTTGTCGCGGTACTGCAGCAGGGTCACGCCACCGTCCAACGCCGCTTCGACGTAGGCGAGGAATTTGCCGGCCAACAGTTGGCCGTCGGTTATGGCGTAAAGGCCACGTAATTTCATCGGGCATGTCCCTTGAAGTGGCGAGCAGGCGCCTACGAGCAGAAATCCAGCGGCAGCCGGCGCGGTACGAACTGGCCCTGGCCGAGTTGTTCGGCGTCACGCAGCGTGCGCCAAGTGTAGTTGAGGGCCGATTGCACGGCGCTGACCAGGCCCTCGCCCTGGGCGAGACGCCCGGCCAAAGCACTGGCCAGCGTGCAGCCCGAACCGTGATAGCTGCCCGGCAGGCGCTGACAGGTGAAGGTCTGGCGCGTGCCGTCGCGGCTATACAGGCGGTTGTGCACTTCATGCTCGTCGCCATGACCACCGGTGATCAACAGGTGTTTGATAAACGGCAGCAGCTTGTCGGCGCACTCGTCCGCCGTGCCTTCGGGCAGTTCGGCGAGGATACGTGCCTCGGGCAGGTTAGGCGTGGCGATCAGCGACAGCGGCAACAACCGCTCACGCATCGCGTAGCCCACTTCGTCCTTGCCCAGGCTACCGCCGCCGCCGGCGCGCAGCACCGGGTCGCAGACCACCGGCAGGTGCGGGTGCGCCTGCAGCAGCTCGACCACGGTGTCGACCATCGCGGTGGAGCCGAGCATGCCCAGCTTGACCGCCGCCACCTCGGAGTCGCTGAGCACGGCGTTGGCCTGGGCCAGCACCCACTCGCGGTCGAGCACGCGGAAGTCGCTGACGTTCACCGTGTTCTGCACGGTCAGCGCGGTAACGGCCGGAGCCGCATGGCAACCCTGGGCGAGCAGGGCTTCGATATCTGCCTGCAAGCCGGCGCCACCACTGGGATCATGGCCGGAGAGACAGAGGACAACAGGGCGAGAGCTGTAGATATTCATGGTGGGCGAGCTTACCACCAAACGCTTTTTGCGTGGCCTTCGGGCGGTGGCTGAATGTTGTCGCACCCGCCGAGTTTCTTTTGCTGCCTGAAACCCTGAAAAACAGCGCTGAAAGCCTTGATCTAGAGCCTTTCAAAAAATTATTTCAATGGTGTCCAATGGCCTGCAACGGCTATGCTAGAGTGGATTCAAACAACTTATCTGTACCGCCGGTGTACGTCTTCTCAAAAGGAATGGGGGGCTTTTGATATAACCGGACAGGCCACGCTGGGGCTCTATGCGCTATTTGCTGATTCTATTGTTGTGCGGGCTGCCGATGCTCGCCAGCGCCATTGAGTTCAACCAGGACACCCGAAGCCTGCCCCTGGGCCGAGCCCTGCAAGTGCTCGAAGACCCGAGCGCCGCCCTCACCATTGGCGATGTCAGCGCGCCTTCCGCGCTCGCGCAATTCAAGCTCCACGATAAGGACACCCTCAACGCCGGCTATTCGCGCTCGGTGTTCTGGCTCAAGCTCAATCTGCACTATGTGCCCCACAACGCCGAGGCCCGACGCTCCTGGCTGCTGGAGCTGGCGTACCCGCCGCTGGACCATCTGGACCTGTACCTGCCCGACAGCACGGGCACCTATCGTTTGGTCAGGCGCACTGGAGATGCGTTGCCGTTCGCCAGCCGCGAGATCCGTCAGAACAACTACCTGTTCAAGTTGGATTTCACCCCGGGCGAGGATAAAACCGTTTATCTGCGGGTGCAGAGCGAGGGTTCGATCCAGGCGCCGCTGACCCTCTGGTCTAGCACCGCGTATCTGGAACAGCAGCCGCTGCGCCTGTATGTGCTGGGTCTGATCTATGGCGTGTTGCTGGGAATGCTGGTTTATAACCTGTTCATCTACCTCAGCGTGCGCGACACCAGCTACCTGTATTACATCTTCTATATCGCCTCGTTCGGTCTGTACCAGTTATCGGTCAACGGCGCGGCGGTGGAATATTTCTGGCCCAACAACCCTTGGTGGGCGAACGCCGCGACACCGTTTCTGATCGGCGCGTCGGCGCTGTTCGGCAGTCTGTTCGCGCGCAGCTTTTTGCACACCGCTCAACACAGTCGCTGGATCAACCGTGTGTTGCTGGCGCTGGTGGCGTGCGGGGCAGTGGTCATGCTGCTGTCGTTGATGACCAGCTACGCTCTGGCGTTGCGACTGGCCACGGGCCTGGCGCTGGTGTTCACCGTGACCATCTTCGTCGCCGCCATCAAGGCCTGGTACTGCGGGCAGAGGGTGGCGCGTTACTTCATCATCGCCTGGTCGGCGTTCCTGCTGGGCGGGGTGGTCAACACCCTGATGGTGCTGGGCTATCTGCCCAATATGTTCCTGACCATGTACGCCAGTCAGATCGGTTCGGCGATTGAAGTGGCACTGCTGTCCCTGGCCCTGGCCGACCGCATCAATGCCATGCGCGAGCAGCAGGCGCAGATTCTGTTCGATGCCAGCCAAAAGCTCGAAGTGCTTAACTCCCAATTGGCCCGCAGCAACCGGCTCAAGGATGAGTTTCTCGCCACCCTGACCCACGAACTACGCACGCCGATGAACGGCGTGATCGGTTCCCTGGAACTCATGCAGACGGTGCCCCTGAGTCACGATCTGGCCCAATACCATCAGACCGCCGCCGGCTCCGCGCGGGACATGATGCGCATGGTCAATGGCATCCTCACCCTCACCGAATTGCAGGCCGGTCGCCTGAGTGCGCAACACCGCGTGTTCAGCCTGCGTGGCGTGCTCGACAGCCTGCGCCAGCAATTTAATACCAGCGCCCAGGGCAAGGGCCTGGCGTTTTCCATCGACGTGGCGGATGAGCTGCCGGACCGTCTGGAGGGGGACGTCGACAAGCTTATTCAGTGCCTGGATTGCCTGCTGGACAATGCCTTCAAATTCACCCACGAAGGTTCGGTACGCCTGCGCGTGGTGGGAGTGCCTCACCGCGACGGCGGCGTGCACCTGAGTTTTATCGTGACTGACACCGGCATTGGTTTTGCCTCCCTGGATGAGGCCACGCTGTATCAGCGCTTCTTCCAACTGGATGGCTCGACCACCCGCGAATACGGCGGGTTGGGCATCGGTCTGGCGATCTGCCGGCAATTGATCGAACTGATCGGCGGGCGCCTCACCCATCATTCCGAACCCCGCAAGGGCAGTCGCTTCCAGCTCGAAATGCAGGTGCGATCGGTGCCGTCCGAAGCCAAGCCGGCGCCGGCCCGGCAACGAGCGCCGCAGGATTGCGTGGTGTTGTTGGTGGATGACAACAGCGTCGGTCAACTGGCCGTGCGCGGCATGCTGCTCAAGCTCGGCTATCGGGTCAAAACCGTGGACAGTGGCCCTGCGGCGCTGGAGGCGCTGCAAGCGCAAGCGTTTGACGCGGTTTTGTTGGACCTTCCCGAAAGAAGCTTCTCTGTGTGCTGTCAGATCCGCGCGCTGCCTGGTGGGGGAGAATTGCCGGTGATCGCCCTGGGTACATCGTCGAATGTGCCTGAGCGAGAGCGGTGCCTGGGCGTAGGTGTCACTGAGCGTTTGACCAAACCGGTGCGTTTCGAGGCGCTGCAAGCGGTGATGGAGCGCTGCGTGCTAGGGGTTTTAGAGGGTGAAAGCGCCGCGCATTCGGCGCGTATGTCACTTTTTTAAGCGCGGTAGCGATGCTTAACTGAAAAAACCGGCCTCAACTGAGCGTGGCCTTTTTTCCAGGACGCCCGTGATGAACCTGCATCAATTTGCCGAAACCCACGACGTGACCAACCAACCGCCGTCCCTGGACGGCGTCAACCTGTACCGCATCGACCTGCCCCTGCAAGAGTGGTCGCGACGTTTCGGCGCCGGTTGGGCGCACTCGCGTATCGATACCTATGGCGCATTGGCCGGCGGGCCGTTGATGGCGGCTGGGTTTCTGGCCAATCAACACAAACCGGTGTTCAACAGCCACGACCGTTACGGTCACCGCATTGATCTGGTTGAGTTTCACCCCGCCTATCACGAGCTGATGCGCACCGCCGTCGAACATGGCCTACCTTCGCTGCCCTGGGCTCATCCGCAGGCCGGCGCCCATGTGGCCCGCGCCGCCATGACCTACCTGCACAGCCAGGCCGAAGCCGGCAGCGGCTGCCCATTGACCATGACCTTTGCCTGCGTACCGGCGTTGCGGTTGCAGCCGGACCTGGCCAAGACTTGGCTGCCGAAAATCCTCAGCACCCAATACGACCCGCGCAACGTCGGCATCGCCCACAAGGCCGGTGCCACCCTTGGCATGGCCATGACCGAGAAGCAAGGCGGCACCGACGTGCGCGCCAACACCACCCGGGCTTATCCGGTGGGCGCTGGCGGCCCTGGGCAGGCGTATGAGCTGGTGGGCCACAAGTGGTTCTGTTCTGCGCCCATGTGCGATGGGTTCCTCACGCTAGCCCAGACTGACAAGGGCCTGAGCTGTTTCCTACTGCCCAGGCACCGCCCGGATGACACCCGCAACGAGTTCTACATCCAGCGCCTGAAAAACAAACTCGGCAATTGTTCCAACGCCTCCAGCGAAGTGGAGTTTCGCGGCGCCCTGGCCTGGATGGTCGGCGAAGAAGGCCGTGGTGTGCCGACCATCATCGAGATGGTGGCCATGACCCGCTTCGATTGCATGGTCGGCTCCAGCGCCCTGATGCGCCAGGCCCTGACCCAGGCCAGCCATCATTGCGCCCATCGCTCGGTGAGCGGCCGCGTGCTTAGCGAGCAACCGCTGATGCAAAACGTGCTGGCCGACCTGGCCCTGGAAAGTGAAGCATCCCTGGCCTTGAGCCTGCGCATGGGGAGGGCGTTGGATCATTTGGATGACGAGCAGGAGAGTAAATTCGCACGGCTGGTGACGGCGGTGGGCAAGTATTGGATCTGCAAACGCGCGCCGGCCATGATCAACGAGGCCGCCGAGTGCATGGGCGGCGCCGGTTATGTGGAGGACAGCATCCTGCCGCGCCTGTACCGTGAGGCACCGGTGAATTCAACGTGGGAAGGCTCCGGCAACGTGCAATGCCTGGATGTGCTGCGTGCGCTGTCCAAGGAACCGGGCGTATTGGAGGCGCTGTTTATCGAACTGGGCAATGGCCACGGCGACCGGCATTTGGCGCGGCATATCGAACAGCTAAAGTCAGCTTTTATGGATACCCAGGACATCCAATACCGTGCGCGGCAGTTGACCGAGGACATTGCCGTGGCCTTGCAGGCCAAACTGTTGTTGGAAGCGGGGAATGCTGCGGTCAGCGACGGCTTTATTGCCAGCCGCTTGAGCGATTCCTCCGGCCGCGCTTATGGCGCCTTGCCGCGTGGTGTGGATGTGGCGGCGATTGGCGCCCGCTCAACGCCTTCTGTTTCTGAATAAGCCCGGTCCAAAGGTGGGAGGGGGCAAGCTTCTCCCACATTATTGAGTGCATTCCAACGCCACTGTTTCGGTGCGGCTGGGATGCAGGCAAGATACAGGCCTGCATGTCAGAACACAGGATGCTTACCGTGACCGAAGCTTTTGTTGTCGTTAAAACCGCCGAAGAAGCCGTGGACCGGCTGGCGGCTCTGCATGAGCGAGCTACCGGCGCGCTCAATCAGGCCCTCAAGCAATACCTCAAGGACCGCGTCGAACCCGACGCCGAGCAACGCGCGCTGTTCCGCTACCCCGAGCTGCGCCTGACCTACCACTGCCACGGCGAAGTCCCACAGACCACCCGCGCCTATGCCAAGGTGCAACTGCCGGGCACCTACAGCGTGACCGTCACCCATCCTGCGGCGTTCCGTAAGTACCTGCTGGAGCAACTGGTGCCGTTGATGCACGACTTCACCGTGACGGTGGAAGTGGGCGTCAGCCAACAGAATATTCCTTACCCGTATGTGGTCGAGCAGGGCGATGAACTCGCCGGCTCCGGCGTGACTGCCGCCACCCTGGCCCGCGTATTCCCGAGCACCGACCTGTCGGCCGCCACCGACGGTATCGCCGATGGCCTGTATGACTGGGAAAACACCAACCCACTGCCCCTGGCGCTGTTCGATGCGGCCCGCGTGGACTTTTCCCTGCGTCGCCTGGTGCATTACACCGGCAGCGACTGGCGCCACGTACAACCCTGGATTCTGCTGACCAACTATCACCGCTATGTCGACCAGTTCATCCTGCATGGCCTGGAACAATTGCGCAGCGACCCGCGTTTTATCCGCATGGTGCTGCCGGGCAACGTGGTGATCGACAAGAGCATGGATCACGGCGAAGCCTCGGCCATTGCCGCCGGGGTGGTCTGGCACCGCTACCAGATGCCGGCGTATCACCTGCAGGCCAGCGACGGCCACGGTGTGACCCTGGTCAATATCGGCGTGGGCCCGTCCAACGCCAAGAACATCACCGATCACCTGGCCGTACTGCGTCCGCATTGCTGGCTGATGATCGGCCACTGCGGCGGCCTGCGCCAATCCCAGACCATCGGTGACTACGTCCTGGCTCACGCTTATATGCGTCGCGATGGCATTCTCGACCGTGTGGTGCCGCCGAATATCCCGATCCCGGCCCTGGCCGAAGTGCAACTGGCGCTCCAGCAAGCGGCGGCCCACGTTACCGGTGAAAAAGGCGAACAGCTGAAAAAACGCCTGCGCACCGGCACCGTGCTGACTTACGACGATCGCAACTGGGAGCTGCGCTGGGCCCAGGAGCGACCGCTGATAAACCTGTCCCGCGCCGTGGCCGTGGACATGGAAAGCGGCACCATCGCCGCCCAGGGCTATCGCTTGCGGGTGCCGTACGGCACGTTGCTGTGTGTATCGGATAAACCGCTGCACAGTGAAATCAAATTGCCCGGTTCGGCCAACGCGTTCTATGAGCGCGCGGTGAGCCAGCACTTGAAGATCGGCATCGAAGCCGTGGACCTGCTGCGCAACGAACTCAACTCGCTGCACTCGCGCAAACTGCGCAGCTTCGACGAGCCGCCGTTCCGCTAAGCGGTTGGGATGGTCATTTAACGGTCAGGCCACTAGCATTGTCGGTCCTGACCGTTAGATGTTGTTCTGCCATGTCTCGTCCCACCCGTCCCGATTCGCGCCGCCCTGGCGTGAAACCTCCGTATTCCGCTGCGCGTCGCGTTGCCAAGGCGCCGCCGGCCGAGCCGAAGTTGATCCTGTTCAATAAACCATTCGACGTACTGACCCAGTTCAGCGACGAAGGCGGGCGCGCGACGCTCAAGGACTTCATCGACATTCCCGGCATCTACCCGGCGGGCCGTCTGGATCGTGACAGCGAAGGCTTGCTGCTGCTGACCAATGATGGCCAGTTGCAAGCGCGCATTGCCGACCCTAAGCACAAGCTGGCGAAAACCTACTGGGTGCAGGTGGAGGGCGAACCCACGGAAGAATTGCTGCAACGCCTGCGTGATGGGGTAGAACTCAATGACGGCAAAACCTTGCCCGCCGAGGCTCGGCGCTTGGACGAGCCCGCATTATGGCCACGCAACCCACCGGTACGCTTTCGCAAAAACATCCCGACGTACTGGCTTGAACTGGTGATTCGAGAAGGGCGTAACCGCCAAGTGCGGCGCATGACCGCCGCCGTGGGCTTGCCGACCCTGCGGCTGGTGCGGGTGCGCATTGGCGATTGGGCAATCGACGGGCTGGACCAAGGCCAATGGAAGGAAGTCCCGGCGCGTTTATAAAGCGCCGGATTCGATCAGGCCAATCACCACGCTCTTGATGATAAACGCCGCTACGCCCAGGCCTAGCACGAAGAACAGGATGAACGAGCCGAAGCGTCCGGCCTTGGATTTCTTCGCCAGGTCCCAGACGATAAAGCCCATGAAAATAATCAGAATCGTGACCAGGCCGGTCATCATCCATTCTTCAAACAGGGCGGGGTCGATGTTGTTCATGGGCTCTTCCAACGGGGCAGGCGGCGAGTATAGGGCAGTGTCACAAGCGCAACATTGACCTGGATCGAAGTGCAATCAAAATGTGGGCGGGGGTCAGCTACGGATAAGCTGACTGAAGTATTGCTATCGGGGGCAAGCCCCCTCCCACATTTGAACTTCATTAACCTTAGGTGCGTAGGTGGGTCAGTGGCAGCTCTGTGCTGTTGAGCACTTGGTTGAGTACAAAGCTTGAACGCACGCTGGTTACGCCTTCGATCCGGGTGAGGTGGCCCAGTAGCAGTTTTTGATAGTGATCCATGTCCGGCACCACCACCTTCAACTGATAGTCCGCATCCATGCCGGTGACCAGGCTGCATTCCAGTACCTGGGGCAGGGTGCGGATGGCCGCTTCGAAGTTTTCGAAACGTTCGGGGGTGTGGCGGTCCATGCCGATCAGCACGTACGCGGTCAGGCTCAGGCCGAGCATCTTGCGGTCAAGCAGGGCGACCTGGCGCGCGATGTAGCCATCGTCTTCCAACTGCTTGACCCGGCGCGAGCACGGCGACGGCGACAGGCCGATGCGTTCGGCCAACTCCTGGTTGGAGATCCGCGCATCGCGCTGCAATTCAGCCAAAATACTCAGGTCATATCGGTCAAGCTTGCTCATTGGGTTGGCCTTTGTCGTAACTATTGCGGCGAATTATCTATGAAGGGTTAAAAATTGCGCAAGCACTGTTTATTGACGCAATCTTCGCAATCATCTGTCGGGCGCTGGCGCGTATCGTTAGCAACAGAATCACCGCCTGGACAATAGTCCACTGCAGCTCGCCCAATCAGGCCCGCTGCGGCCGCCACCCCAGCAGGGTTGAGCCGGCCTCCAGGCTGCACACTGTCCACAAGACGGCGTGAGGTGAGCCAACGTCAAAAGCGTTGAGCCAGGACGAAATTCTCAAGGGGTGGCCGACGGGTCGCCCCTTTTCTTTTGCCTTAAGAAAATTGTTCTCGTGACTGATAACCTGTCTCAGAACCGGGCGAGGCTTTCCCAGTCTCATGTTCAAGCCCTGAATCGCAGTGAGGAAAAGCATGAAGCGCATCTGGCGTTTGGCAGGTGTTGGTTTGCTGGTGGTCGGTGTCGGCACGCAGGTATTGGCCGACGAGCGCGATAACGTACCTCGCGAAGGCCAAGGGTCGCAGGGCGGTGGGCAGCATGAGCGAGGCCCTGAGGGCGGGCGGGGGCGGGAGAACAGTCCACCGCGTCCCGAGAACCCTCAACCACGCCCGCAGAACGAGCATTTTGACCGCGGCGGCCCGAATGGCGGCGGTCAATGGCAGGCGCGGCCACAAGGCAACGAGCAGGCGCGGCCGGCGCCGCAGCCGTCGAATAACCTGCCGATCCAGGGGCGCCCCGATACCGTGCGCCAGACCCAGGAGCCGCGCCAGGGTTACTACCGTGACATACCTCGACGCAGCGACGACAACCGCCATTGGGAGGCCGGCGGCCCCGGTTCGCGCCCCGGCTACAACGGGCATCCGGATGACCATCGCTGGCCTGGCCGCCCCGATGGCCACGGTAATGGCTGGGGCCCCGGCCCGCAGTACCGTCCGGGTTATGTGGTGGACCGCTTTCCCGACCGCAACTACCGCGTGCCCTATCGCGGCCAGGACTACTTCTTCTCCGGCGGTTACTGGTATCGCCCCCAGGGCCCGCGCTATGTGGTGGTTGCGCCGCCGTATGGCATCCGCGTGCATTACCTGCCGGACTATGCGCGGGAAGTGTGGGTCGGCGGTTCGCTGCTGTTCCTCGCCGCCGGCGCTTATTACGCCTACGAAGAAAGCACCCAGCAATACGTGGTGGTGCAGCCGCCGGCAGCGGTTCCCGCGCCGCAGCCTGCGCCCCAAGGCAATGGTTATGACGTGGTGGCCTATCCCGCCAATGGCCAATCACCAGCCCAGGTGCAACAGGACGGTTATGACTGTTATCGCTGGGCGGTGCAGCAAAGCGGCTTCGACCCCCAGGCCGTCACCTACGCCCCCGACCCGGCGGTGGTGCAGACCTACCGCCAGGCCCAAGGCAACTGCCTGAGCAGTCGCGGCTATCAGGTGCAGTACTAATCCTTGGCGCCTGTGACCACTTCCTGCGGGTCGGCGTGTACCAACACTTCGGCGCGCGGGTAGGCGGCGTGAATGGCGTCGGCGGCCTGGTCGCTGATGCCGTGAGCTACTGACAGGCTCAGATTCCCCGGCAGTTCCAGGTGCAACTGCACAAACCAATGGTTGCCCGATACCCGCGTGCGCAGGTCATGG
This sequence comes from Pseudomonas rhodesiae, assembly GCF_007858255.1. Classification (GTDB taxonomy): domain Bacteria; phylum Pseudomonadota; class Gammaproteobacteria; order Pseudomonadales; family Pseudomonadaceae; genus Aquipseudomonas; species Aquipseudomonas rhodesiae. The sequence continues at coordinate 65,158 of NZ_VFEU01000022.1, forward strand.
GCGCCCAGCACGCCGGGCACGCCACGGGCCAGTTCCAGCATGTGCTGGCTGACCTCCGGCGGCAATTCCTCGTCCATCAGCACCGCAAAACTTTCCCGGGCGATATGGATCGCGCTCCACAAAATGTAAGCCGCAATCCCCAAGCCGAACCAGGCATCCACCTGATGCCAGCCCATGGCCGCCAGCACCAACGCCAGCAGGATGCTGCCGTTGAGCAGCAAGTCCGAGCGGTAGTGCAATGAGTCGGCGCGCACCGCGTTGGAGCCGGTTTCGCGTACGACCCGGTGTTGCAACGTCAGCAACCCCACGGTCAGCAGCAGGGAGAACACAATCACACCGATGCTCAGCCACGGCGCCCCTACCGGTTCCGGATGCTGCAAGCGTTCATAAGCCTGCAATGCAATCAGCACCGCACTGCCACTGATAAACAGCGCCTGGGCCATACCCGACAGCGATTCCGCCTTGCCATGCCCATAGCGGTGATCGTCGTCGGCCGGCCGCAACGCGTAATGCACTGCGAGTAGGTTCAGCAGCGACGTCACGCCGTCCAGCAACGAGTCGGTCAAGCCCGCGAGCATGCTCACCGAGCCGCTGAACCACCAGGCGATGGCCTTGGTAACAATCAATACACAGGCGACCGCCACAGACGCACGGGTCGCCAGGCGCAGCAGGCGGGCGTGTTCGGGACTGCTGATCATGGGCAGTCCTTACGCGGCGGGTTGCAGGCCGAGGGCGGCAAGTTGCTGGACGCTGCCCTTGAACTGGATCAGGCGCGGGTCGTCCAGCGGCAGGCTGCGGCCGGTTTCTTTCTGGATGATGCTTTGCAGCTTGGCGTTGTCGACCTGGCCGTCGGCGCCGATGGCTTCGTGGAGTTTTTCCGGGGCGACCTGGGCAGTCTTGCCCGGTTCGAAATAGATCGCGCCCGTGGCGAAGTCGACGCCGAAGGCGATCAGGCCGGGGATCACGTAAAACAGCAGGCCCACGGCGTCGAGCACGGCAATGGTCGGGTCGATCTTGCCGTCGATCTGACCACGGCGGTCGGGGTAGAAGATCGAACCGCAGGCGGTCAATTGGCTGAGCAGGGTGACGGCTAAAACACCGCCGATGACACGGGAAGCGATACGCATGGACAATCTCCTCAACAGGGTTGATACGCGACTATATAACACCGGCCTTGAGACCAGCGTCGGCATCCGGCAGTTCGCCGTTATACTCGCCGCTCTGCTTTGGAGCCAGTATGAATTCGTTGCCCATCGATGATGTTTTACCCGCCCTGCGTGACGCTTTGGCCAATCGCCATGAAGCCGTGCTCGAAGCACCGCCCGGCGCCGGTAAAACCACCCGCGTGCCCTTGGCCTTATTGAATGAAACGTGGCTGGCCGGGCAGACCATCCTGATGCTCGAACCGCGGCGCTTGGCCGCCCGCGCCGCCGCCGAACGCCTGGCCAGCGAACTGGGGGAAAAGGTTGGCGACACCGTCGGCTATCGCATCCGCCTCGACAGCAAGGTTGGTCCCAACACGCGTATCGAAGTGGTCACCGAAGGTATTCTCACGCGGCGCTTGCAGGACGACCCGGCGCTGGACGGTGTGGGCCTGCTGATCTTCGATGAATTCCACGAGCGCAGTCTCGACGCCGACCTGGCCTTGGCTCTGAGCCTGAACGGTCGTGAGCTGTTTCGCGATGAGCAGCCGCTGAAAATCCTGTTGATGTCCGCCACCCTCGAAGGCGAGCGCCTGGCCGGTTTGCTGGACGACGCTCCGATCCTGCGCAGCGAAGGGCGCATGTTCCCGGTGCAGATGCGCTGGGGGCGGCCGTACCAGCCCGGTGAATTTATCGAACCGCGCGTGGTGCAAACCATCCTCGAAGCCCTGCATGACGAAACCGGCAGCGTGCTGGTGTTCTTGCCGGGCCAGGCGGAGATTCGTCGGGTCAACCAGCAACTCGCCGACGCCCTGGGTGATCGCCCTGACGTGCTGTTGTGCCCGCTGCACGGCGAGCTGGACCTCAACGCCCAGCGCGCCGCTATCGACGCCGCGCCGCCCGGCAAACGCAAGGTGGTCCTGGCCACCAACATCGCCGAGACCAGCCTGACCATCAATGGCGTGCGTGTAGTGATTGACGCCGGGTTGGCGCGAGTGCCGCGTTTCGACCCCGGCAGCGGCATGACCCGCCTCGACACCCAACGCATCTCCCGCGCCAGTGCGACCCAGCGCGCCGGCCGGGCCGGGCGCCTGGAACCGGGGGTGTGTTATCGGTTGTGGTCCGAAGACCAGCATGAAGGCCTGGCCGCGTATGGCAGCGCAGAAATTCTCGCCGCCGACCTCGCCGGTCTGGCCCTGCAGTTGGCGCGCTGGGGCGTGACGCCGAACCAACTGGTGTGGCTGGATGCGCCGCCGAGCGCGGCCTATGCCCAGGCCCAGGACTTGCTGGTGCGCCTGGGGGCATTGAATGACGACACGCTTACCGCCCACGGCCAGAAAATGGCCGAATTGCCGGCCCATCCCCGCATCGCCCATTTGCTGCTGCGCGGGCAGGACCTGGGGCTGGCGGCGACCGCCTGCGACGTCGCTGCGCTGTTGGGCGAGCGCGATATCGTGCGCGGTGGCGGTGCGGACCTGCATAGCCGTCTGGCGTTGTTGTCCGGCGAGGAGCGCGTGCGCGGCAGCCAAGGTGGCGTGCAGCGGGCCAAGCAACTGGCGCGACAATATCGTGGGTATCTGCGCGGTAAGCCGACCCAAGCGGTGGCCGATCCCGATCACCCGCGCTGGCTCGGCGCCTTGCTGGCGCTGGCTTACCCGGATCGCGTGGCTCAGCAACGCCGCCCAGGCGGAGCCGAATACCGCTTGGCCAACGGTCGCGCGGCGCTGTTCGCGGAGGCTGATAGCCTGATGAAACAGCCGTGGTTGGTAATCGCCGACCTGGGTAGCCGTCAGGGCCAGCGCGAAGAACGCATCTACCTGGCGGCGGATTTCGATCCGACTTTGTTCGACACGGTGCTCGCCGAACAAGTCCGCAACGTCGATCAACTGGATTGGGACGAACGCGAAGGCGTATTGCGCGCCGAGCGTCAGCGCAAAGTCGGTGAGTTGGTACTCAGCCGCGAACCGCTGGCCGGCCTTGACGAAGCCGCGCGCAGCCAGGCCTTGGTCAACCTGGTGCGGCGCAAAGGTCTGGAGCTATTACCCTGGACCCCGGAACTGCGCCAATGGCAATCCCGCGTGATGCTGCTGCGCCAGTTGGACGCCGGCAAAACCAGCGAATGGCCCGACCTCAGTGACAGCGCGTTGCTGGCCGGCCTGGAGCACTGGCTGATGCCCTACCTGGGTAAAGTCTCGCGCCTGAGCCACTTCGCCAACCTGGATATCTCCAGCTACCTGCACAACCTGCTGCCCTGGCCGCTGCCCCAGCGCCTCGACGAACTGGCGCCGCAGCACATCAAAGTCCCCTCGGGCTCATCGGTGCGCTTGGACTACAGCGAGCAGCCGCCGATTCTGGCGGTGCGTTTGCAGGAATTATTCGGCCTGGCCGACACCCCGCGCATCGCCGGCGGGCGCCAAGTGGTGAAGCTGCACCTGTTGTCCCCGGCAAGACGCCCGGTGCAAGTGACTCAGGACCTGGCGAACTTCTGGCGCAGTACCTATGCCGAGGTGAAGAAGGATCTGAAGGGGCGTTATCCCAAGCTATTCCATAAGTTAGACCCCTGGGTTGAATCGCTTAACAAAAAGAACATTGACAGAAAGGATTGAGTATTGAGTCCATGCCTCATAGGATTGACGATTTCTCTAGGGAGTGGATATGTCCTATGTGAATCCGCGATACCACGGCCGTTTGGTGCTTGTTCCGCGCGTTCGGAATGCCTTTGCAGAGATTTACGTCTCTCAAAAGCCACGTGGTGCTATCGAGAATTTGCTTGCGGCGTCTGAGCCATCGAGAACGCTTTATCAACTCAATGAGTTCGGGGCGCAGGAGGGCGAGGGAGACCTTTTCAATTTCCCGTTCCTTTTCCATAGGGATGGCAGACCCTGGTTCGAAGCGAATTCGTACTTGCTGAATCATGTGAGGCATAAACCTCTTGTTGGCAGACCCATAGATGATGTTCGTCGTCGGGCCAGCAAATTGCTTGATTATCTGACCTTTTGTGAAGATGAAGCGCTTGATTGGCTGGATTTCTCTGGCCGTCGTCCTGCTTTGCGCCCTACATACAAATATTTCGCTCATTTGGTTAACGAAGGAAAACGTAGCGCGGCAGTCATCAATCAATTCACTGGAGTGGTATTCGATTTTTATAAATATGTGGCGGCTAATTGGCATGACATCGACATCGAACGTGTTGATTCAGTTAAGAAGGTTCAGTTCCTATTTAAAGGCTCATTCGGTAGCAAATTAATAACTGCCGAAAAACGCAGTCAAACTAAATCGACGCCGGCTTCTAGCCCTGTGCCAATTGGGTTTGTTCGGGAGGACGGTGAAGACCTCCGGCCATTGGCCAATGTTGAGCTTGGCGAATTGTTGGGTATGTTGAAGGGCAAAGGATGGACGGTCCAACAACGACTTATTCTACTGACTGCATTGATGACAGGTGCACGAAAACAAACAGTTCTGACAATGCGACTGAAGCATTTGAATTCATTTACAGAAGGAAATTTGCTGAACGACGGTACTTATCTAATGCGTGCAGGTCCGGGCACGGGTATGGATACGAAGCGAGATAGAAGCCAGCAACTATATTTGCCTAGCCAGCTAGTTGAAGAATTAAAGGTTATGGCTAATAGTCCAGCGGCGGCCAAGCGACGCTCAAAGCTGCGGAGCCATTTTGAAAAAGAGTATCCTGAACTCCCCGCTTTGGATGAAGGTGATATGTACGTATTCCTGTCTGACCAAGGGGGATGCTATTACATGGCAAAAGACGATCCTCGCTATCCAATGATTAAATCCCGGCCGACTGGTCAGGTTACAGATACCATCACGCGCAAGCTGTTGGTCAAAGCATCTGATAAGTTTCCAAAAAGTTTTTCTTACCACTGGCTTCGGGCGACTTATGCTTTTCAGCTCTATCAGCATCTGTTACCACTTTTGGCGTCCGGTCAGATTCGCCCAGGGGAAGAGATTTCTTTTATTCAGCACCGATTGCATCATAAAAATAGAGAAATGACTGAACATTACCTTAAGCTCTTCAAGATGCACTCTGAAAAGTTTGCAGCGCAAGAACTGTATGAAGAGGTGCTGTTTCGCTTTGGAAGTTATGAAGATTTGAAATTGGAGACGCTCGATGAGTGATGCGCAAGCAAAAATGACTCATCGTGAAACCGATATTTTTACGGTAGCGCAACTCAGTCAGGAGTTTTTGCGGCCTGAGCGAATTCGTATACAACTCAATAAGGACGTAAAGGCGTTGCCTATTGATATAGGCTGCTTTGCTTATGTGGAGCGCGGGAGAAATAAGAGCCATATTGATAGTCGATGTAATCCGGTTGTAGAAATGTCACTTTTCAAAGATCGGCTCGAATTGATTAGGAGAATAATAGCATCGTTCGCCGTTATGGGTAATCACAGAACCATCCATAGTGAGTGTAGGTATTTTGCGCAATTGCTGACTTGGTGTGATACCAATAACCACACTGATGTATTTTCGACGGCGAGTTCAACAATAACTGCGTATCAGAGTTATACGCAGCATCTTAATCATTTAATTGCTGTAGGCAAAATTGTTCCGGTTAGTGCTTGTAATTTTCAACGAGCTTTCATCAGGCTCATTGTTCTGCGCTTTCCCGAAGAGTCCAGATATATAATCGGCAATGCTATCCGGATTAGGTTTAATAGAGGTGGGGTTAAACCACCGAGGGAGCAGCATGTTGAGATTTACTTGAAAGCATGTGTCGCACTCGCCCGCAACCTGAGCGAGTTTGTAATAGGTGAAAATCCGTTTCCATGTGTTGTCGAGTACGATAATTGCCAAGTCGTTATTTTTCCATCTAATAAAGGAGTGTTCAGTCCTTACATAGAAAGAAAGCTTCATGTTTATAATTATTCTGCTCGCCGAATTTCTACAATTGAAGAGTATATAGATTCCCTTGTGGGTGACGGTGCTTATGTAAGGCGTTCCGCAGTTCGCCGAGCAGTGGATGGCGCCTTAGATAATTTCAAGTCAGCCAACTGTGATCCTAGGCACGAACAGCGACTTCGATTGGCGGCTCTAGCTGCCAAGGCGTACGCTTGCATTTTTCTTGTAATTACTGGTGCTTCACCAGCAGAGTTCGTGCAGTTTGATTATGAAGAAGATACAGCTCTTGAGAAGTCTCTGGTTAAAAAAGAATTCTCTGCTATTAAATTTAGGGCGGGCGGTAAGAAAACTCGATACGCCATCGGAAAGCAAAACGGACTAAGCCTCTTGAGGGGATATCTCAAGCTTAGAGCATGGATTTTGAATGGAGAAACCTTCGGCAAAATGTTTTTCAATATGAATAAATGTGGTGGGTATACAGGAGGGTGTACGCAACTGCCGCAGGCGTTTTCTAGCGTTTTTTATAAAACGATCAGTGGCATCTATCTTGATCCGGACTGTCCGAATATTAGCTCCAGAGCCGTAAGGAAATTCAAGAGTGTTGTACTGCATGGGCTAGGGCTTTCACCGACAACGGTTGCAGATGTCATGAATCATACGGTTTCCACCAATGTGTCTGATTACGTACAAACGTCTATCGAGCAGCAGGAGAGCGAGTTTGGTAGTTATTGGCAGTCTGTTCGCAAGGCCGCATCGGTCATACGCGAGCGGAGAGGTGCCGACTCCTTCGCTACGGCTACTGGGCACTGTGATGACTTTAACAACCCCTCACCGATAGATCCGGTGGTAGTGATTCAGCCCAGTTGCAAAACGCAATACGGATGCCTGTACTGCAAGCACTATGTCTGTCACTCAGATGAAGAAGATTTACATAAGCTTTTCAGTTTGCAATTCGTAATTAATGCGGTTCGCAGCGCGGCGCCCGACTTACATCATGCCGACACGTTATTTAAAGACTTGATGATTCGTATTGAGTTCATTATTGGAGTAATTGGAGGTCGTTCGGCTACAAGCGCCGAATTGACTGTCCTGATAAGGCGTAAAGTTAACGTATTGGGTGAGTTAACTCCGTTTTGGGAAAATCGATTACAGCGCTATGAAAAAATGGGAGTCGTATTTTGAGTGCTGGATATGTGAGTGGGCTATTTATAAGCTCTGACAAGTCAGACTCAGTTGCTCCAGATGCTCTGGGCAATTCTACTGTCGCACCTTCTGCTGATTTCGTCCTTTGTCGAGATAAGAACGGCAAGCCGACTGCTACTTATGGAGATGATGCCTGGGACTTCAACCCATACAGGTTGAGCGCAAAAAAAATAATGGCACTGAATTTTAATTCTATCTTTGCTGAGGGCGGTCCTGAGCAAGAAGCGTTGATCGCGGAAGTTAAGTATATCCTGTTTTGTCTGATTTACAGTGCCGGGTCCGGACGTGTCGGTAGGCTATCACCATCAACACTTTTGCAATATTTTGTAGAGTTTCGTATTGCTGCTCGGTTTTGCTTTGATCAAAAAAATAAGCCGTTGGTAGGTGTTTTGTCGATGCGGCAGTTGCTGATAACACCAGTGTATTTCGCAGTTTTTGTTTCTCAGAATAACAAAAGAACAAATTTCAATAGAACGTTTAGAGGGCTTTTAAATCACTTGCTCACCATTGGTGAGCAGCGGTTAGGATACAAGGTTATAAGTTCAAACGATCTGGAGTTTGGTCGAACGAAAAGTATGCAGCATCCAGTTATACCAACCCATATATATCTTGGTATTATTAATCAACTGGGAAATTTTCTTGATCAACTGTACCTAGGGCTCGACGGGATTGAGAATTTTATTGCTTGCTTTGCTGACTTTTTTTACGGGCGTTCAAAAAACCAACAAAGGACGCGTGGTGCTGGCGGGGAAAAGCATCGTAGGCCTACGTTTGAGCAAGCACTCAAAAGCCATGGTCTGAGCAAGATCATGAGTGACGAGTTCGCCTGCTCAGACCGAAGACAATTATCTAGGTCGTTAATGGCAATGCAATGTGTAGTAAAAACTATTATTCATCTCTACACCGGCATGCGGGATCAGGAAGTACTCCGATTATCCTATAACTGTCTAAGTCAAGAGGTAGCTGTATCCGAGACTGTGGATGATCATGGCTCAGTGCGAGATAGCGCTAGGATGATCAGTATCATTTCTACTACTACCAAGTTCGAGGGTTATAGAAAGGAGGAGTCCTGGCTGGCCACCGAAGAAGTGATCAAAGCCATAAAGGTAGCGCAAGCTATTTGTCGAGGCCTTTGTGTATTATACAGAATTGATAATCCCGAGAAATGCCCCTTGTTTCTAAACTCTGCAATTTTGCTTCATGAAGACACGGAGGTTGGGGTTGGTAGGTTGGATAAGCGTGCACGGGAAATGAATTGGTCTAGAGGTATTTTGATCCAGTCAGCTGATCTGCGAGAGCTCACGCTAAGTGATCCGGAACGTGACTACTCTAGTGATAATAGATACGCTTTAGGCAAGCCATGGCCAATAAGTTCTCATCAATTACGACGCTCATTGGCATTTTATGCAAGTAGTAGTGGCTTTGTGTCGTTGCCGAGCTTGAAGTCGCAGTACAAACATATGACGATTCAGATGACTCGGTATTACGCGAACAATTTCGAAAACCTGAAAACTATTTTTGGCTATTTCGACGTAAAAAAGAACGAGTTTGTTCTGCCCGCGTCGCATGTTGCCTTGGAATTTCAGGTGGGAATGCCCATGGCTGTGGCAAATCAGCTTCTAGCAGATTTGCTTGGTAAGGAGACATCACTCTTTGGTGGCACCGGGTCCTATATGGAGAAGCAAAAAGCTCGAGTAGAGAGCGGGGAGTTGTGCGTGGAAGATGTCCGCGCTGAAACCCTTAGCAGGGTTAAGAACGGAGAGCTTTACTACCGTTCAACTCTTTTAGGCGGTTGCACGAAAGTAGGTAGATGCGATTCTTTCCTGCTCGGCGACTTTGTTGAGTGCTTGTCGTGTGAAGGAGCAATAATAAAGTCGGAAAAAATAGCTGATGCTATTGTAACAATGAATTCCGAAATTGCGTCCTATGAAAAAAATTCTGTTGAGTATCAAATAACAAAAATCGATCTGGACAAACTCGTGAGCTTTCAGGCTCGTGTGATTGAGACTAGAAGGGTTGAGCGATGAAGGCTAAAGATGGGGTTAGTAGGGGGGTGATTGTCTGCGAGGAAGCTTTTAACCGCCTTGTAGATGGTGCGCCGGTTGTTTCAGAGCATGTTGGTATTGACTCATCGAAAATTACGGCTGGCATTGTCAGTGTGGAAGCAGGATTCGATCGTGGCTATCTGAAAAAGTCACGAAGAATCCATCAACCCCTAATTGCACGGATTGAGGCTTATCGGGTAGAGGCCGCGTCCAGTAAAACAACTCGTTCGCCCAAGGCGCAAGCAATTAAGCGGGTACAGGACAAGCTAGCTGTGCTGGAGGATGAGTTAAAAGTTGCCTGTCACCAGCGAGATGTTGTACTTACACAGAATCTGCAACTGTATGAGCGGGTAAGGGAGTTGGAGCGGGAGCTCGCACGAGTTCAGCCAAGGTTCGGTGGGTAATTGCACGGACTTAACCACCCAGATTCCAGCGTGTGCGGCGTTCTGGCTGGCAAGCGTCAGCTCGATGGGCATGACGATGAATGGGCCGGTCACGGTAAGCAGCTCCGACAAACGCTGTGCGGCAGCACTGGAAGAAATGGCATCCACCGTGTAGATCCTACAGGCTACATTGGTTGAACAGAAATCCCGCCCGGTTCGCCGGGCCTTCAAGGAAATCGATATGTCTTGGTTTGATAGGTTGTTTCATTTCTCACGCACCAATGACATACCTCAACCTACATCGCGCCCTAGACCACCTCGCAACGAGCCACCCAAGCCAGCGGTCATTGGCTCTTACAGCGATATTGGCGACCCGCTATACATCCAGGCAATCAGCTTCGTACTAGATGCCAGGCGAGCTTCCATCAGTGGGGTCCAGCGGCATCTGAAAATCGGGTACAACCGGGCAGCTAGATTTATTGAAGCCATGGAGTTTGATGGGTTCGTATCGCCACTTAACGCTGCAGGTGAGCGTCGTTTGCTATCGACCGAAGAACGCAGTGCCCACCTTCTTGGTCGCACCGGACAAAAGCCAGGCAGTCCAAACGCTGAGCTCGAACAAAAGCCGACTCGCAGTAAGGCACTCCCTTGCCCAGAAAGAGTTGAGATTCCACCGCTTACGGGCAGAATCAAAGGCACTAGGGATATTGGGTTCGACATCGTTGGAGAGTCGCATTATCAGGCGGCTTTGAGAACACTCAGGAACTCCAGATGCTTGGCCGAGGATAATGACTTTGAAGCGTTCATTGTGACCGAACCTAACAACCCCCATGACGCCAACGCATGTGCAGTTTTCATAGATGGGTTCAAAGTGGGCTATCTGCCGAGAGAGGCGGCAGCCAGTTTTGTCGCACAGATTGGGGACCAAGGAATTCACGGTGTTTCATGTTTCCAGCTCAGAGCCAAATTGGTAGGTGGGTACGGCACTAAATTGAAAATTGGTGTGATGGTCAATCTACCCCCCGGCGATGAGTGAGAACTGTCAGGATACGCCACCGCTTATCAGCCCGCCTCGCGGGCTAAGCCCATAGGAGAGGACCAATTTCAGGCCTCGGCATTGAGTAGGAAAATATTCTATGGCTTTAGGGATGGTCTGAAGTAGTTGTGTATTTCTGGCTGACTTCAGCCCCTGCCGATTTTAAAAGCGGCAAATCGATCAAAAACGCTCAGATCACCCGCTTATTTCTGTGTTTTTAGCCGCCGCGAGCACCTCGCGGCAGCCATTTTCCACATTACAGGCGCACCTCTCCTGCATTCGCCAGTAAATGTCGGCGCGCCATCCACAGGTTCGACAGCGCGAACAGCGTCATCAGTTGCGCCGTGTTCTTCGCCAGACCACGGAAGCGCACCTTCACATAACCGAACTGGCGCTTGATCACCCGGAACGGATGCTCGACCTTGGCTCGTACCTGAGCCTTGGCCTTCTCAATCTTGCGCTTGGCTTTGTACAAAGCACTGCGCTTATCAAGCTTCTTGTAAGTACTACGGCGGGCGGCGATCTGCCAGATGACCCCCCGGCCTTCATGTTCAGGGCGTTTCTCGACGCCGGTGTAACCCGCGTCGGCACCGACCATGTTCTCATCGCCGTGCAGCAGCTTATCGACCTGGGTGACATCGGCCACGTTGGCCGCCGTGCCCACCACGCTGTGCACCAAGTGTAGTGGTCAACTAATCCCGGACACGACGTTAAGTTTTTTCTCGGCCTGAGCCGGCGTTAGCCCGCCATTAAATTGATGAGGCCGTATCCAGTTGTAGCGATGCATCAAATAATGACTGATGTCTCGTTGTGCCTGCTGAACCGACATATAACCCACTGAAGGTATCCACTCGGTTTTCAAGCTGCGAAATACTCGCTCCATCGGCGAGTTGTCGTAGCAATTGCCCCGGCGACTCATGCTCTGGCTGATGCGGTACCGCCACAGACGCTGACGGAAGTGGCGACTTCCATATTGCGATCCCTGATCCGAATGAAACAGCAGCCCTTGAGGCTTCCCGCGTTGCTCATAGGCCATATCCAGTGCTTTGGTGACCAAGTCAGCATCCGGGTTTCCTGATAACGCCCAGCCCACTATCCGGCGAGCATAGAGATCCATAACCACGGCCAGGTAGTGCCATTTCCCTTGCGCCCAGATGTAGGTGATGTCACCGCACCAAACCTTGTTTGGCTCGGGAACATCGAATTTACGATTCAGTGTATTTGGAATGTCAGGCCGCTCGACCGTTGCTTTTTTGTAGGCATGCGAGCCAGGCTGCTTGCTGATCAACCCCAGTTCCCGCATCAAGCCTCGCACCTTGAAACGCCCGATCTGCTCGCCATCATCCTGCATCATCGACACGATACTTCGGCTGCCAGCAGCGTTTCGGCTCTGGGTGAACAGTTCGTTGACTCGACTGCGTAATCGAATTCTCTCAACGCCCGGAGAACGCCGCCTGAGGTGATGGGCGTAGTAAGTCGAACGGGTGATTTCGAACACCTCGCACAAGCAGTCAACAGGTTCATGGGCGCTTAGCTGATGGATCAGTGCGAACGCTCGAGATCTTCCGACATCAAGAGCGCGGTAGCCTTTTTTAATATCGATTTCTCTCGTTCAAGACGGGCGATTCGGGCTTCCAGTTCCTGGATCTTTTGCTGCTCTGGGGTGAGCGCCTTGCTCTGCGGGGTGACGCCTGTGCGTTCCTGCAGAAGCTGACTGACCCAACGGCGCAGGGCCGACTCGCCAATGCCGAGTGAACGACTGGCTTCGATGCAGCTGTAATTTTGTTTGAGTACGAGGTCAGCAGCCTCGCGTTTGAATTCAGCGGAAAAGACACGACGTTGCTTGGTCATCTGACACCTCGATATGGCGAGCATTCTCGCCTAAATGAGTGTCCGGTTTCATTAGACCACTACAAAGCCCGACTCATCATCGACACCGATGTGCGCCTTCATGCCGAAGTGGTGAGTCGGCCGCGGGAACTGCCCCCGCAGCCGCTCGCAGAACCGTACGTGACACTCTCGCGTCATACGGCTCCCGTTATCCAACCTTGCTGCCCGGTCACTCGCCAGTGATGAAACAGCCGGGGTACCACAGTCCGCATCTTGTCCAGCCATTGGCTAATGCGCCGCTTGCGCCTATGAAGAGCCTTGTATTTTCGTCGGGCCCAGCGTTCAAGCGCGCGGTCAATGTGCTGGAAGATGCCAAGCATGGCTGTCCGATAGAACGAGCCATAGTATTGCGACCACCCCTGTATCACTGGATTGTAGAGCCGAGCCACGTCGACCAGCGTCACGTGGGTTTGGCGATTGAGTCGCCACCTGCGTACCGCTTGCCGCATCCGCTTTAAGGCATCCGCACTCGCTCCCGGAAGGAAGCTCGTGAAGAGCTGGTCTTGTTTGCTGAGCGCCTTCCTCGGCCTAAAGGTGAAGCCGAGGAAGGTAAAGCTCACATGCGGATAACCTGCGCGACGGTTACTGTCCTTGCAGTACACGACCTTCGATTTCTCGGGGTGCATCGTCAAGCCACAGGCAGCCAGCCGTGAAGCAATGGAGCGCATCACGTACTCCGCTTGCTTTCGACTGCGGCAGTGCACCACCGCATCATCGGCGTAGCGGGCAAACGGGCAGTTGGGGCTGGTACGTTGCATCCAGGTGTCGAAGGCATAGTGCATGAACAGATTCATCAGGAGGGGACTGATCACTCCACCTTGCGGGGTGCCGCGTTCGCGTCGGACGCGCATACCGTGATCCGTTTCGAACGGCGCAACCAGCCACCGCTCGATGTACAGAAGTATCCAGTCCTCCTTGATGTGCAGGCGCACCGCCTTCATCAGCAACCCATGATTGATCTGATCGAAGGCTGCCTTGATATCAAACTCCACCACCCAGTCGTATCGCCAGCAGCGCTCACGCGTGATCGCCACCGCCTGCTTCGCTGATCGTCCCGGCCGGTACCCATAGGAGTCCGAGTGGAAGATCGAGTCCAGCTCCGGCTCGATGAGAAGCTTGACCACGGTTTGCGCGACACGATCACCAACCGTGGGCACTCCCAGCTTGCGCGTGCCTCCCGATGCCTTGGGAATTTCTACTTGCTTGACCGGAGGCGGGAAGTACGACCCCGACGACATCCGATTCCACAGCTTGTAGAGATTCTTAGACAGATCCCGCTCGAAATCGGCGATGGTTTCATCGTCGATGCCGGCAGCACCGCGGTTGGCCCTGACCTGCTGGTAGGCGTCCCATACCGTGCGTTTCGCTATGTCATAAGGTTTCGCCGAGCTCACGCCACTCATCCCCGGAGGTTGGCAACGCTCGTCGGCCGGATAACGCCGCCCCTTCGCTCCACCTCCATTACAGAGGCTTCATCGCTACTACGGGAGGCTCCGCCCCTCGTTCCAGCATCGGTATTCTTCCTCATGGTGTTGGCCATTTGTCATTTTCCTTCGCATCTGGAACAAGGTTCTCACGTTCCGTACCAAAGCCTGTATGAAGATCATGCCGCCTATACACCGGCTGCCATCGGGTCCGTAAGCAGGTAACGCCCCGACTTGTCCTGAAGCCAGTACTCCACCTCAGTTTCGGCAGCACCTTGGGCATAACGATGCGTCATCGGACGGTTTGCTTTCGCTCATCTTCTCCATACTCACCTGCCATCCTCAGGGATGACTTTTCCTCGGTCGCTCACCACCACACCTTTTGGATGCAGCAGCACCGGGTGGTTTGAAGTCCGCTCCTGCAAGCCGACTTCAGAAGGCCTACTTCCATCTTCGGCACAGCAGCACAGGTCATCTGACCTGTGTTCGTGACACACAGTACTGGTTACCCTTCTTGGTCTGATGCATTTCCGGGTCGCGCTTACCGTCCTTGTTCTTGGTCGAACTCGGCGCATTGATCAGCGTGGCATCGACGATCGTGCCTTGGCGCAGCGACAGCCCTCGGTCGCCCAGATAGCCATTGATGACAGCCAAGATGCCGGCGGCTAGTTCGTGCTTCTCCAGCAAACGACGGAAGTTGAGGATGGTGGTTTCATCGGGGATACGCTCCAAGCTCAGCCCCGCGAACTGGCGCAGGATGGTGGTCTCGTACAGCGCCTCTTCCATCGCTGGATCGCTGTAACCGAACCAGTTTTGCATCAGGTGCACGCGCAGCATCGCCATCAGCGGATAGGCCGGACGACCGCCTTCACCCTTGGGATAATGCGGCTCGATCAAGGCAATCAAACCCTTCCACGGCACCACCCGATCCATCTCGATCAGGAACAACTCTTTGCGGGTTTGTTTGCGCTTACCGGCGTACTCGGCGTCGGCGAAGGTCATCTGCTTCATCGGGAAACTCGGTGGGTGGAATCCGGGTATTTTGCCAAAATCTGGAAGTCTTCTTCAGAGTTTCCCTAGCATTAAGCTGGGCGCGACAACAGACGTCTAGTTGGGCGGCACCTGAAGGTTTCGACCAGCCACATAACGGCCTAGGTCAATCGACGGGCAAGAATAGAATGTCTCCTATAGTCCGCTAGTGTGCGCTCTCTTGCTTGGATGGCATTACGTTCTGGCCCAACGTTACTGTAGCGAATCCGCAGCAGTATCAATCAAAGCCTCCTGTATCCCGCGTGAAGAAAGACGCTACGTTGCGCCCGTTCTTCCACGGCTTCGCTTGCCGCCCCGCTACGGCAGATTCGAAGTATTCATCGAAATGTCATCCTTTAGAAGCAGTGCGGTAACAAGGAATTTCTACCCTTTGCATCGCGAACCGCAATTGTGCGGCCAGCAATATTGCGAAAGGTGATCAAATGACGCCCCATCCGATACAGGACGCCGTGCTGCGGGTCGACCGGTTGAGCGTCGTCTATCCAGGCGGCGTGACAGCCCTACGCGATACCTCGATTGCATTTCGGCGTGGTGAGTTCACCGTGCTGCTTGGTCTCTCGGGCGCAGGCAAGTCGACCTTGCTCCGTAGTCTCAATCGACTCGTCACGCCCACTGGCGGCAGTGTCACCAGCGAACTCGGTGAACTCGGCAGCGGCTCGGCCTTGCGTCAGCATCGTCGGCGTACCGCCATGATCTTTCAGCACCACCAGCTAATCGAACGTCAAAGCGCACTGGCTAATGTGCTTACCGGTCGGCTGGCCTTTCACAACACGCTCCGCTCGCTGTTTCCTCTGCCGCGTGCCGATCAGGAGATTGCGCTCAGTTGCCTCGCTCGGGTCGGTCTGGCAGACAAGGCGCTAAGCCGGGTGGACAAACTGTCCGGTGGCCAGCAGCAGCGGGTAGGCATCGCGCGTGCGCTAGCGCAACAGCCGGCGATCATTCTGGCCGATGAGCCGGTAGCCAGTCTCGACCCGGCCACTTCGGTCCGTGTTCTCGGATTGCTGCGCGACATCTGCAAGGAAGACGGCATCACCGCCATCGTTTCGCTGCATCAACTCGAATATGCCCGCCGCTTCGCCGATCGCGTCGTCGGGCTGGCCGATTCTCAGATCGTTTTCGATGCCGCGCCCTCGGAACTCACCGATGCGCAGCTTGAGCGCATCTATGCAGGCCGCTCTACGACTCAGCCAGCGAATGCTCCGGCTGAACCACCTGTCATGCTCGAACCTTCACTGGAGATGTCCCGATGAAACGCTTATCCGCGCTCTTATTGACTTGCTTGCTGTCCGCTGTTTCAAGTTTGTCCGCCCTAGCGGCCGATGCCGATCCGGATGTGCTAAAGGTTGCCCTGCTGCCGGACGAAAACGCCTCCGAGCTGATCAAGCGTAACCAGCCGCTGAAGGATTATCTGGAAGAGCATCTGGACAAGAAGGTGCAGCTGATCGTAACCACCGACTATTCCTCGATGATTGAGGCGATGCGCTTTGGCCGTATCGACCTGGCGTATTTCGGTCCGCTGTCCTACGTCATGGCCAAAAGCAAAAGCGACATCGAGCCCTTCGCTGCCATGGTCATCGACGGCAAGCCGACCTATCGCTCGGTGATTATCGCCAATGTGGCGTCAGGCGTGAATGAGTATGCCGACCTTAAGGGCAAGAAGATGGCCTATGGTGACCGGGCATCGACGTCCAGCCATTTGATTCCCAAAACCGTGCTTCTTGAGACGGCCGATTTGACGGGTGGGCAGGACTACGAACAACATTTTGTGGGCACGCATGACGCCGTTGCCGTCAACGTGGCGAACGGCAACGCCGATGCGGGTGGGCTGTCGGAGGTAATTTTCAATCACGTAGCCGAACGTGGCCTAATCGATCCGAGCAAGGTGAAAGTACTTGGTTACAGCGGCGAATACCCCCAGTACCCCTGGGCGATGCGCTCGAACCTGAGCCCCGAGCTGAAAACCAAGGTGCGGGATGTATTCGTCGGTATCGACGATCCCGAAGTGCTGCGCAACTTCAAGGCCGAGGCCTTCGCGCCAATCACCGACGCCGACTACGATGTGATCCGCAACATGGGATCGCTGCTCGGCCTCGACTTCGCCACGATGTGAGCACCGATATGTCTACTCATTACGACGTGCAGGCGCTGCCTGCAGAGCAACGCGAGCACATCCTTCGAGGCTTCGGCCTCGGTTGGTGGCGCCAGCTGGGGCAGGTGGCGATTGTATTCGGAGTGGTGCTGTTGGCCTGCTGGTACGTGGGGCTGCTCGATGCCACCACGCTGCTGAACGGGCTGCCCTCCATCGCGACCCTGGCAGGCGAGGCCATGCCGCCAGACTTTTCGGGCTATCGAAGCTGGATTCGCCCCTTGATCGACACCTTGGCGATGAGCATCGCCGGTACGGCCATCGCAGTGGTGTTCTCGCTGGTGGTGGCCTTCGTTGCAGCGCGCAATACGGCGCCGCACCCCCTTGTGTTCGGTGTTGCCCGGGTGCTGCTCAATGCCCTGCGGTCGGTGCCGGAGCTGATCATGGGCATCATCTTCGTTGCAGCCGTAGGGTTCGGCGCCTTGCCGGGCGTGCTTGCCCTGGGTCTGCATTCGGTCGGCATGGTCGGCAAGTTCTTCGCCGAGGCCATCGAGCACGTCGACGAAGCGCCGGTGGAAGCCGCTCGGGCGGCGGGGGCTACGCCGATGCAAGTGCTGCTGCACGCGGTTTTGCCACAGGTGACGCCGCAGTTCGCCGACGTGGCGATCTACCGCTGGGAATACAACTTTCGCGCCTCCACCGTGATGGGCATGGTTGGCGCCGGCGGTATCGGCTTCGAACTCATGGGCTCGCTGCGCATCATGCAGTACCAGGAGGTTGCAGCAATCCTGCTGGTCATCCTGGCCATGGTCACGCTAGTAGACGCCTTCAGTGGCGTGCTGCGCAAACGTTTCAAATAGGACAAACCATGCTGCCGAAACTCGTTATAACTCACCGAGTACACGATGAGATCCTGCAACTGCTGGCGCCACATTGCGAGCTGATGACCAACCAGACCGACAGCACGCTGACGCGCGAGGAAATTCTGCGCCGCTGCCGCGATGCTCAGGCGATGATGGCGTTCATGCCCGATCGGGTCGATGCAGACTTTCTTCAAGCCTGCCCTGAGCTGCGTGTAGTCGGCTGCGCGCTCAAGGGCTTCGACAATTTCGATGTGGACGCCTGTACTGCCCGCGGGGTCTGGCTGACCTTCGTGCCTGATCTGTTGACGGTCCCGACTGCCGAGCTGGCGATCGGACTGGCGGTGGGGCTGGGGCGGCATCTGCGGGCAGCAGATGCGTTCGTCCGCTCTGGCGAGTTCCAGGGCTGGCAACCACAGTTCTACGGCACGGGGCTGGATAACGCTACGGTCGGCATCCTTGGCATGGGCGCCATCGGACTGGCCATGGCTGATCGCTTGCAGGGATGGGGCGCGACCCTGCAGTACCACGAGGCGAAGGCTCTGGATACACAAACCGAGCAACGGCTCGGCCTGCGCCAGGTGGCGTGCAGCGAACTCTTCGCCAGCTCGGACTTCATCCTGCTGGCGCTTCCCTTGAATGCCGATACCCAGCATCTGGTCAACGCCGAGCTGCTTGCCCTCGTACGGCCGGGCGCTCTGCTTGTAAACCCCTGTCGTGGTTCGGTAGTGGATGAAGCCGCCGTGCTCGCGGCGCTTGAGCGAGGCCAGCTCGGCGGGTATGCGGCGGATGTATTCGAAATGGAAGACTGGGCTCGCGCGGACCGGCCGCGGCTGATCGATCCTGCGCTGCTCGCGCATCCGAATACGCTGTTCACTCCGCACATAGGGTCGGCAGTGCGCGCGGTGCGCCTGGAGATTGAACGTTGTGCAGCGCAGAACATCATCCAGGTATTGGCAGGTGCGCGCCCAATCAACGCTGCGAACCGTCTGCCCAAGGCCGAGCCTGCCGCATGTTGAATCCGGTCTGGCTGAAGAGCCTGGTAGCGATCGTTCAAACAGGCAGTTTTCAGAGCGCGGCGAGGGCGTTGGGGCTGGCCCAGCCGACGGTGTCGCAGCACTTGCAGAAGCTTGAAGAGCAGGTCGGCGTAACGCTGGTGCAGCGCAGTCGTAGCGGCTGCCAGCCTACCACACGGGCGCTGGCCTTCATGCCGCATGCGACCGCCTTGCTCGACATGCACGCCCGGGCGCTAGAAGCCCTGCATGGCAATCGTGAGCGCGTCGGGGCCAGCTCCAACATCGGCACCTACCTTCTCCAGCCATTCGTGCGCAACTATCTGACGACCGCAAATGAGAGGGGCGAGGTGGATCTGCGCATCGCCGCCAACCCGGATGTGGCCGACCAGCTACTGGCGGGCCAGCTCGACGCCGCGATCATGGAATGGTGGCTACCTCACCCCGACTTCGAACACCGCCTCTGGCGGGTCGAGCCGCTGGTGCTTATCGTCAGCCCCGACCATGCGCTGGCTGAAGCAGGGTGCATAGAACGTGATCGTCTGGTGGACCTGCCGATGCTGGGAGGTGAACCGGGTAGCGGTACCGGACGGCTTCTGACCGAATACTTTGGCGAACTGGGCGTGCCTCGCAGCGGTATGCAGCTAGGCAGCACCGAGGCAGTCAAACAAGCAGTGAGGGCGGGACTCGGCGTGTCGTTGGTGATGGCTTCCGCAGTACAAGACGAAGTTCGCAGTGGCGCGCTGGTAGCTCTTCCCATCCCGGGGCTTGAAAAGCGTCTCCAACTGATCTGGCGCAAACCTCCCGGAAATCTGCACCCGCCGGGATTTGTGCGGCACTTATTGGAGGAGGCAGATCTAGCTGGATAAGGTGATGGATGGTTGCGATCCAGCGCTTGGCTTGTCAGCCTAGGGAAACTCTGAAAAAGACTTTCTGATTTGGCAAAATACCGCGACCCCACCCACCGAGTTTCCCGATGAAGCAGATGACCTTCGCCGACGCCGAGTACGCTGGCAAGCGCAAGCAAACCCGCA
>NZ_VFEU01000023.1 GCF_007858255.1 Pseudomonas rhodesiae
CCAAGCGGCTCAAGGTGACCAATGTGGGAGGGGGCTTGCCCCCAATAGCGGTAGGACAGTCACAGCATCATTGACTGACTCACCTATATCGGGGGCAAGCCCCCTCCCACAGTTTTGATCCTCTTCAGGGTCTGAGATTAAGGGGCGGCTGGCTCGGGCTTCGTCACCAGGTCCGGTAACCCCGGCCCAAGCGGCTCAAGGTGATCAATGTGGGAGATTCTATGTTGCAGGACAACCCTGCAACGGCCGATTCGGTTGGTATTCGCTCTGGTTTTTCATCAGGGCGAACGCCACCCGTGCGAGTTTTCGGGCAAGGATTACCAGGGCCTGAGTCTTCTTGAATCCTCTGGCCAGGTACCCTTCATAAAATGGTTTCCAGGTCGCTGAACGACAGGCAGCCATGGCCGAGTTGTGGGCCAGACGCCGTATTTCCGGATCCCCTTTCTTGGTCAGACTGCGACTCCCCGTCTTTTTTCCCGAGTCATTGACCCTCAAGTCCATGCCCAAAAAAGCGATGAAGGCATTGCTATCCTTAAACTCGCCACGCAAAAAAGCCGTCGCAAATCCGGTTGCCGTCAGTACTCCGACGCCTTCAATAGCCTTGCAACGCTCAATATTTTCGGCGACTCCAGCCTCTTTGCTCAGGTCGCGCAGCTTTTTTTGAATGGCCAAATCCGAGTGCTTAAACGTCTCCATCAGACATTTCAGCTCCTCTTCCAGGCGCGGCTCATCGGCCCAGCTCTGAGCCAGACTGACGCGCGCCTTGATCAGTGCTGCCCGTCGATGAAGCAGACTTTGCAGGGCCTTGTAAGCCTTGGGTGGCGGGCTCCAAGCGCGTAACCCACCCTGTTCGTGCGCCAGATACCGAGCTAGAAGACGAGCATCGCACGGATCATTTTTAGCTCGTTGGCCGACACCGCGACGGTAATGACTCAAGCGATAACCGTCCACGACGTAGACCTGATGGCCCAACTCATGGGCCAACTCAACCGTGTCCAAGTGGTAAATATTGGTGGCCTCGACGGCAATGCCACTTTGGGCGGGCAGCGTCTTGAGCCAGCGTTTGAGTGCTGTTCGATTATTGGGGATGGCTTGTGTGGTTTGCAGATCGGCACGATAGACGAGCACCTCAGCCTTGGCCACATCAACACCCACGACCGTTTGCGAAGTAAGGATTGTCATGACGAATCCTCGGAGCTAGGGTTTAAGAGCTTGTTGGGGTCTACCGTTGCGCTGACTTGTCTCTATCGTCGGCCTTGCCGATGAATTCCTTATTGGCGCTTTTGGGTAGAAGGGGTGGGACGAAGTCTCCCACGGTCTGTACTGGTTAGAGTCAGAATCGGGCTTTTAGTCCCACCCACCCCTTCAAGTCTAAACATACAAGGGGGCTTGCCCCCGATAGCGGTAGGACAGTCACAGCATCATTGACTGACTCACCTATATCGGGGGCAAGCCCCCTCCCACAGTTTTGATCCTCTTCAGGGTCTGAGATTAAGGGGCGGCTGGCTCGGGCTTCGGCACCAGATCCGGTAGCGGCGGCGGCAAGGGCTGCCAGTTGGCGTCCGGTTGCTGCATCGGTGGCGGCAGCGCGGGCGTCGGGTCGCCTCCGGTGGGTTTGAGGATCATCTTTTCCGTGGTGTCGCGCAGGATCATGCCCTGCGTCGAACTGCGCGCTTCGGTGCCGCTGTGAAAGGTGCTGATCTGGGAAATCGGCAAGTCCAGGTTGCGTTCGATCCGGGGCGTCAGCAGCAGGATGATTTCGGTTTTCTGCTGGGTATTCACATTGGTGCCGAACAGTTTTTTGCCGATCCACGGGATTTTGCTCAACCAGGGCAGGCCAGAACCCTCGTCAACGTCGGCAGTGCGGATCAGGCCTGAAACCACCTGGGTCTCATTGTTGCGGGCGGTGAGCAGGGTCTTGGTGGCGCGCGAGCCCAGTTCAAAGGTGGCCGGTACGTTGTCCGAGCTGGGGATGCGCTTGGTGATATGGCTCATCTCCACGTTCAGTTCCAGGTTCACTTCATCGCTCAGGCTGATGATCGGCTTGACGGTGATCTGCAGCCCCACATCCTGGTAAGACACCGACGAGGTGGTGATCTGGTTGGCCGTGGTGGTGGTCACCACCGGGATTTTATCGCCGATGTTCACCTGCGCTTCTTCACGGTTACGCACGCGCACCCTGGGGTTGGCCAGGGTCACCGTATTGCCGCTGCGTTGCAGCATATTGATCCGCGCCTCGGTGCTGTTGGCATCCAGCAGAATATTGTCGCCGTTGATGCCGCGCAGGGCGCTGATCGGGATGCCCGCCAGCCCGGCCGGCACATTGCTCAGGTTGCCAACGGACACACCGATGCTGCCGGGGTACTGGATACCCAGGTTCAGTTCGTCGCTGAGGCTGACTTCCAGCACTTGGATATCGATGGTCACTTCCGACTGCGCGATATCGATGGCCTCCACCAGTTTTTCCACGGCACTCAGGGTGTCCAGGCCATCGCGCACCAGCACGGCGTTGAGGCGCTCGTCCACCAGCACTTCCTTGGGTTTGAGCACCTGCTTGATCTCAGCGGCCACGACCTTGGCATCGCCATGGCTGAGGTAGAAGGTGCGCACCGCCAGCTCGCGGTATTCACGTTCTTTGTCCGGGCGCTTTGGGTAAATCAGCACGGTGTTGTTGTTGAGGATCTTCTTGTCCAGGCCCTGGGTGGTTAGCAACAGGTTCAGCGCATCTTCGGCGGTGGTGCGGCTGGCGGTCATGCTGGCCGACGCGCTGGGGTTGACGTCTTTGTCGATGACGAAATTGACCCCCGATAACCGTGCGATGGTCTCGAAAATCGTGGTCAGGCTTTGGGAACTGAACTCCAGGCTCAAAGGCTTGCGCATGGCCTCGGAGAGGTCGGCGCTGAGGTGGTCGGCACTCACCAGCTCGCGGGTCAAGGCGTTGCGCAGGTCCAGGGCCTCTCGGTAGTTGGGCTTTTGCGCGATGATCTGGCGCACCAGGTTGAGCGCTTCCACCGGGTTGGAGCGTTTCATCTCATAGGCCCGCGCCAGTTGCGGGCGCAGTTGTTTCATCGCCTGGATGCTCTGGATTTGCTGGCGTGCGCCCAGGTTGCTGGGGTCGTACTTGAGGATGGTCTCCAGGGCGCGGATAGCGGCGGTGTCATCGCCACGCACCATGGCGGCGTTGGCTTCACGGCTGTACTGGGCCACCAGCAACTCCAGCTTGCTGAACTGCGCGGTGCGCAGCTGTATATCGTCGGGGTCTTCCTTGGCCTCGGCTTGCAGCACCTCGACCGAACGCACGATATCGCCCTGTTGGCGCAACTCATCGCTTTGCTTGATCGCCCGCTGGGTTTCACACGCACTCACTGCGCACAGCGCCAGGCCCAAGGGAATCCATCTAAGCCGCATGATCGTGCCCCTCCCGGGTCAGTGCTTGTCCAGGCGCAGGGTGCTGACATGCTTCAACGGCATGTAGGTCAGCACCACGGCGGTGTCAGTGAGTTTGTCCAAGCGGTAATGGGCGTCCAGCATCTTGCCGGGCACAATGCGCCCCGGCACCGAGCAGCGGTTGCATAAGGTGTATTGGGCGCCGTTGCCGCTGAGCACGACGATTTTCGCCTGGTTCTCGTAGCGCCATTGCGCGCTGACCTTGAAGGGCAGCGCTGGCGGCCTGCGCGGTGCGTTGTCCACCGGCGGGGGCGGCGGCGGTGGGGTCCAGGTCTGTATGGGAAACAGGTCGACGATCGTCTCCGCGGGTTCGGCGGTGGGTGTGGGCGCCGCCGGCTCGCTCGGCGCTGCCTTGGTGGTGACGGGGGCCGGTGCGCTGTCGAGGGGCTCGGGCTGGTCTTGCCAGAACAGCCAGCCGCAACCGATCAACGTCAGCACCAGCAGGATGCGCAGGTACAACGGAAGTTTCATTCCACCACCCCCAGCACTCTGATTTTGAGGTCGATGGTGAGCAGGCCGCTGGTGATTTCCTTGCGCTCCAGGGTGAGGTTTTCGATGCGTACCGCCGGCTCTTTGGCGATCTCGGTCAACGCCTCGCGCAGCAGGAAGTAAGGGCCGGAGAGGGGGATCTGCGCATCCAGGCGTTGCAGCCCGGTATCCCCCGGCGTGGAGTAGGCCAGGGTGGTTTGCTCAATAATGAAACCGCGTTGGCTCAGCAGGCCCAGCAGTTTTTCCAGGCGCGGGGCAAAGTCTTGTGCCGTGGGCAGGGCTTCCACTACTGCCGGTTCAGTCACTTGAACGTCTTGGGGCTGCTCGTCGATACCCGCTTGCAGCGCCTGGCGTCGCTGGCTGTCGGCGCTGCTGGCCGGTTGAATCAGCACGACTTCGATCAACAGCACCGCCGCCATCACGCCCACCGCCAACAGGCCCCAGAAGCCCAGGCGCTGGCGCCATTGCATCAGGTGCCAGCGCAGGCGCGGCAGGTGGCGAACGAGGGTGTCCATGGCCGGCTACCCTGCGCCAACGGTGAGTTTGACCTGCACCGGATGCTGCGGGTCGTTGTTCTTCAGTGCGCTTTGTTGCAGGTTCACTTGCACCCCAGGCTGGGCCTTGAGCCGGTCCACGAAGCGAAAGGCATCGCCCAGTTGTTTGACCTCCAGATCCAGGTGCAGCAATTGGGCCTGGGTGTTGACCTCTACGCGGGTCAGGGCGATCTCCTTGGACCAGGCCTGGGCCACGCCATCCATCAAGGCAAACGGTGTGACCTTTTGCTGGGCGAAGCTCGCCAGTTGTTGTCTTTGCTGGGGCGACAAGCGGATGGCCGCCTGAATCAACTGCTCCTGACGGCGGGTCAGTTGGATAAATTGCTGCTCCAGCACATCGGTCTGTTGCTGCTGATGCACCATGCGTTGCCAGTGATGCCAAGTGCTCACCAGTAACAGGCTCGTCATCAACCACAGCCCGGCCACCAGGGCGCGATGGGTGGGGGCAGGGCGCTGGAAATCGACACGCGGTGCACGGGGCGCGCGCAATTGCTGCCAGATACCGGCGAGCCTGGCTTTCATGATGGCGCCTCCTCCAGCCACGGGTGCACGGGCCCCAGACGATGCTCCGCCGGCGCGTTGCTGACCACGAGCGTGGCCGGGGCATGCCGCTCGACCAGCAGGTCGGCGGTAAACAAGTTGTCGCTCAAGGTGCTGCCGGGTTGGGTGGGGATCACGCATACCTGATCGATGATGCCCAAGTGTCGATACACGCAACTGAGGCTGCCGGCCTCGGGCACGGCCACCACGCAATCGTCAGGCAGGTGCCGCCAGTACTGTTGGGCGACCGCCGTCAGCAAGGGGGTGCAGGTCACCAGCGGCAAGCGGTTGAGCTTGAACAGTTCGCGCAGGTCCAGCAGTAACTCCCGTGGTGTGGCGACCGCCAGGCGCGGTTGACCGAACGGGCTATCGGCGACCTGTACTTGCCAGTGCTCGGCATCGATATTGGCTTGCCGGCTGAACATTGCCTCGGCCAAGCCTTGCCAGTCCTGGGGGCTGTACACCTCGGGTTGCCAGGGCAGCATCAGGTAATGCACATGGGGAAAACCCAGCAGCACCGTGGCCCGGTCGAGGAACTTCACGCGTCCGCGCGGCGCCTGCTCCAACAGTTCGGCGCAGGCGGCCAGCGGCGTACCCTGGCATTGCGCATGCCAGACAGGCGCACCACGCCAGCGCGCGCGTGCGGCCCATTCGGCTGCGTCGCGATGCAGCCACACCACATGCTCAATAAAGGGAAATGACACGGTGGATCTCCTTGAGCGTGGTGTCGCCCCGGGCGGCGTGGGCCAGGGCTATGTCGCGAATAAATACATGGCCGGCTTCCCGGGCCAGCTCCCGCAGAGTGGACGCTGAGCTGCGCACCAACAGTCCCTCCTTGATCGTGTCGTTCATGCTCAGAACCTCTGCCAGGGCCAGCCGGCCGCGATAGCCTGTGTGGCGGCAAGCCTCGCAGCCCTTGCCCACGCGGTAGCGGCCTTGCTTTAACTGGGCCTCGGGCAGTTGGGCGAGACGGGCAATGTCCGGGTCGGGTTCGGCCTCCACCGCGCAATCCGCGCAGATGCGCCGCACCAGGCGTTGGGCGACTACGCCGTTGAGGGCTTCGACGAAACTCGCCGGGTCCACATCCATATAAGTAAAACGCTCGAGCACGCTGAACGCGCTGTTGGCGTGTACCGACGACATCACCAGGTGCCCGGTCAGCGCTGCCTGCACGGCGATGCCCGCGGTTTCACCGTCGCGGATTTCGCCCACCAGGATCGTGTCCGGGTCGTGGCGCAGGATCGAGCGCAGGCCACGGGCAAAGGTCAGGCCCTTCTTGTCGTTGACCGGAATTTGCAGCACGCCGGGCAGTTCGTATTCCACCGGGTCCTCGATGGTGATGATTTTTTTCTCGCCGGTATTGGTCTCCGACAACGCGGCATACAGGGTCGTGGATTTGCCGCTGCCGGTGGGGCCGGTGACCAGCAGCATGCCGTAGGGCTCGCTGGCCAGGGCACGGATGCGGGCGATGGTGTCGGCGGCCAGGCCCAGGGCCTCCAGGCTCAGGGATTCGCCGCGCTGGGATTTGTCGAGGATGCGCAGCACCGCGTCTTCGCCGTGGATGCTGGGCATGATCGACACGCGAAAATCCACTTCGCGCCCCTGGATCTTCATCTTGAAACGCCCGTCCTGGGGCACGCGTCGCTCACCGATATCCAGCTCCGACAACACCTTGATCCGCGACAGCGCCTGCTCGGCCATGTCCATGCCGCTGGCCTGGCCCATCTGCTGCAACACGCCGTCGATGCGGTACTTGATCACCAGGCCGCCGGGAGTGGTTTCCACATGGATGTCACTGGCGCGGCTTTGTAGCGCATCGAACAGCATGGAATTGACCAGACGCACCACCGGATTGTCGTCGCGGGCGATGCT
This sequence comes from Pseudomonas rhodesiae, assembly GCF_007858255.1. Taxonomy (GTDB): domain Bacteria; phylum Pseudomonadota; class Gammaproteobacteria; order Pseudomonadales; family Pseudomonadaceae; genus Aquipseudomonas; species Aquipseudomonas rhodesiae. The sequence goes on from NZ_VFEU01000023.1 coordinate 6,903, forward strand.
GCTCAAGGAGATTTCCTGGGCGGCCTGGCCGATTGGTGCGTCAGGGTCGTCTTCGCCGAAGGGTTGCATCACCCGCTGGCTGGCTTCGGCTTTGGTCAACTGGGCGTTGACCGCGCCGGGCAGGCTCATGGCCAGAGGCAGTTGGCGCAAGGTACTGGAAGACTGCAACCAGTGTCGGCTGGCCAGGGTAAAGGGGTCGCCCAGCACCAGGCAGGGTTGGCCCAGGTGATCCAGAGGCAGCACGTTATGCATCAGGGCCTGGGGCAGGGGCAACAGGTCGAAACGCCAGTCCCCGCTGAGCTGCTCAGGGCCGATGGCGAGCAGCCCCAACGGCTCGGCGACCGTGTGCAGTTGGTCTGGAGCGGTGTTGAGCAATTCGGTGAGGTAGGCCGCCAATGTGATGCCCCGTTGGCTCGCCAGCGCCTGCCACTTGTGCGTGTTGTCGCTCATTGCGTCACCCCTGGATGGAACCTGCCAGTTCAAAAATCGGCATGTACAACATGAAGACAATCAGGCCGATCAGCCCGCCCACCACCAGCATCAACAATGGCTCGAAGACCTTGCTGAACAGCTCGATGGCGCGCTCCAAGGCTTCATCGTGAAACTGCGCGATGCGCTCGCACATCGCTGCCAATTCGCCGCTTTGCTCGCCTACCCGCAACAGGCGTTCGGCGACGGCGGTGGTCAGTTGGTGGCGGGCCAGGGAGGTGGACAGTGGCTGACCGGCCTGGATATCGATCATGGCCTGGCGCAGCGCCGCTTGGCGTTCTACCGGCAGCAAGGCGCCGGAGAGCTCCACCGCCGTAACCACCGGCATCCCGCCCATCAGCAACATGCCCGCCGTGCGGTAGAAACGCGCCAGGATGAACAGCGTGCGCTGGGCGCCCAGGCTGGGAATCTTCCAGAACAGCTCGGCCACGCGACGCTTGAATCCGGCGCTACGAAACAGCAGCACCAGCGCACCCACCGCCAGCGCCAGGCCGATCAGCAACTCCATGCCGCGTGCGTCCACCAGCGCGCCCCACCACACCATGAAGCGCGCAGTGGCGGGTAAGTCGGCGACGGCGTCGAACACCGAGGCGAAACGCGGGATCACGAAGAACAGCAAAAACAACAGGATCAACGCACCCACGCTAAGCACTACCAAGGGGTACATCAGGGCACCGCTGACGCGTTTTTTCACGGTTTCCAAATGCGCTTCAAAGTGATGGTAGCGGCGCAGGGCCACGGCCAATTGGCCGCTGTGTTCGGAGGACGCCACGGTGGCGATCAGCAATGAAGGAAACGTCTGCGGCTTGAGCTGCATTGCCCTGGACAGCGAGTTGCCCTCATACATCGAGGCCAGTAGCTCGCTCATCACCTGCCGATTGATCCCCGGCGGTGCTTTGTCGCGCAGGGTTTCCACCGCTTCTACCAGCACCAGGCCGGCGTCCAGCAGCACCACCAATTCCTGGATGAACAAGCCGAGGGCGAACTTGGAGCGCCGGCTCGGCAATTTGAGTTGGCGACGGGCTTTGAGCGAGATGACCTGGGCGCCGTCGGCCTGCAATTGCTGGCGCGCCTGGGCCAGGTCAACGGCTTGCAGGTGCAGGGACTGCAAATGACCGTCGCGGATGATGCGGGCGTCTATTTCGATCATGGCGTTTGCCTCGCCAGTTGCCGGCGCTGTTGCAGCAACTCGTCGTAGTAACGCCACACTGCCAGTGCGTAACGCGTGCGGCGCGCCTCGCGGTCCGGCTTGGGCCCGGCGTTGTAAGCACCTACGGCCTGCCAGCCGTAGCCCTTTTCGCGAATAAAACCGGCCAGGATCCACGCGCCGACCATCACGCTGGTGCAAGGCTGGGTGATCAGGTGCTGTTCGGTGATGCCGAACCGCGCCAGTGCGGGTAAGTGGCGGCTGTTGATCTGCATCAGGCCGATGTCCTGGCTGCCGTCGGCATTGATATTGCGCGCACGTGGGTTGAGGCCGGACTCGACCCTGGCGATGGCGTACAGCAAGAGCGGATCAACGTGATAACGACTGGCCGCCAGTTGCCAGCAATTGGCCTGGGCGGTGCCCGAAAGGCACAGCAGCAGCAGAACAATCCGCAGCGCGCACATGGTCCGTTACAGCCCGTAGACAATGTCGGCGTAGGTGTTGATACCACCGGCCTTGCCGTCGCGGCCCAGGGAGATGATCTCGGCGTCGTTGGGCGGGGTGCCGGGGTTTTTGTAGAGATATGGGTTGCCCCAGGGGTCAGGCGGCAACGTCTTCAAGTAAGGCCCCTGCCAATTGCCCGCATTGGCGGGCCGCGTGGTCAGCGCATTCAGGCCGAGGGTTTCGTCGGGGTAGTTGCCGTTGTCCAGGCGGTACTGGTTCAACGCATCGGCGAGGGACTTCATCTGGCCTTGGGCGGTTTGTACCTTGGCCAGCTCCAGGCGATCGAACATCTTGGGTCCGACATAGCCGGCGAGCAGGGCGATGATCAGCAGGACGACCAGCAGTTCCAGCAGCGTAAAGGCGCGTTGGAAGGGGGTGATAAGTGTGCGTGTGCGCATGGCGATACTCGGCGGTTGTGATCAACTCTTCCGGCCCGCTGGGGAAGCGGGCACCGCCGGTAGGACTGCGTTATAACCAGTACTGCTTCCAATTGTAGCGTTGCGCGATATAAGGCGCCGTAAGGCGCCCTATAACGTTTGGCACTTGCTGTTATCAAGTCAGTGCATATGCCAGTGGCTTAAGGAACAACATCCCATGCGCGCTGCCAGAAAGTGGAACCGGGTTTGCCGGGTTCATTTTCATTCTGCCCGCACCATGCGCCTGCCGATCCCTGTTTGCACCGGTACTTCACTCCATAATTGGATACTTGTGAGCCGCTGTTGTAGCCGCCATTCGGTTTCCACTGAGGGTAATCCGTGTCTCCGCTTGCAGGTTCTACGGTAAAGGCGAGCTTCGCCTGATTGGTTTTACCGTTTTGCTGGTCCCGAACGTTCAATCGTGCTTCAAACGTGGTTACTTCTGTGACTTGGTAGGCCTTGCCGCTGATGGTCGCGCCATTCTGTGCGCCCGTCATTCCGGGGACGGCCCATTGATACAACAACGGGCCATTGCTCCCCGTTGACGTAGTGCCGCTGAATGTGAAGGTCTCGCCCGACTTCAATGCGGTGGGACCTGTGACCCGTGCTACGGGTGGCGCCGGATTAACAGGGCCCGGGCCTTCACCTGCAATGATCGACATCGCCTGGCTGTAACCTTGTTGAGTGGCATAAGTCGAGTTGCTTAAAGGGTTTTGCACGTTGTAAGTAACGATCGAGCCCTCTAGCTCGCCGATTTTGGCGATGGAGGGATTGACTTGGTCGGCTATTTCTTTGCCCCATTGAACAGACGGCAGATTTGCTGCGCTGATTTTATGAATGATATCGACCAGTTCTTTTTTTGCCCCATCGTTGCCAAAAATCCGATAGTGCACGGAGTCGCCAGGTTTGAGGGTGCTCATGTCGCCATTGATAAACGTGCCGATATTGTGAAATTTCTCAGGCACACCTCCACCTGTGAAGTTCACGTCCGAGCACGAAATGAAAAACTCTCCATTCGGGTCGTCCCGTACCCAGATGCCGACAATCAACCCATTGCCCGAAAGCCCATTCGGGATAGTTCTTACTATTTCGAAGTAGCCCGATGCACCGGGTAGTCTGGGTGGCGTTTGCCAGTTTGTTTTCGCAACGTTAAATATCTCTTCCTGGCCCAACTGCACCAGATCGCTCCACTTCAATTTGTCCGTGGCCGAATTGAAGCCTGGTTTGCTGGCAAATGCATAGAACTTGCTGGGTACGTGGGGGGCAGTGCCAATAAGTCGGAGGGTCAGCGGCTGTCCGGACGTCACGTCAGTCTTGGTCCAGTAGGGCGTTGGGTAATCCAGGCTGGCTTTTCTGGGGTCATTTGCAGCACAGATCTGCTCGTCTTTGATAATGGCTTTAATCTGATCCAGCGACGGATTATTAATCCCCGGGATGTGTGCAACCTCATGCCATTGTTGCGCGGCGAATGCTTTTTGGGCACGGGTATCAAATAGCTTGGCTGATTCTCGGCAACCTTTATCCACAATGGAGGACCCATCCTCTGATTGCCAGTAGCCTCCGGTAGCCTGGCAATTCACCGCACGTGATGCCGGGATATCCAGAGCACCATGTGCCCAACTCAAGGTCGGTACCAAACACAAAGCAGGCACTGTCCATTTGATAAAACTCTTCATGTACTTATTCATGCTCTAGTCCACCTTCAATCCAGATAAACAAGTTCCGAACTGCTGGAACGATCAGTGTGTTCATATCGTTGAAATCATTGAGTCGGCTGATCTCCCAGAGGAGTGACGCGGGTTGCAGGGTTACTCTGTACAGAGCCATACAGAAACACCCACCCTTGATAACTGCCTTGCCCTGTAAAACTTTGATTGATGACCGCAAAGTTGCCTTGCTTGAACGGCGTGCCCTTGGCCTGGCTGAACACGCCCATGATGGTGTCGCCCGGTCCTGGCACGACGCCCCACTCGGTGGTGCCGGTCAGCGGGTCGGTGTAGACCCGGCGCAGGTAGCGCTTGACGGTCGGTTGGCGCCGGTCCAGCACCAGGTCTTCGAGGGACTTGGGAAAGGCATTGCCGGCCTTGTAGTACAGGCCGATGGCCCGGCGGATTTCGTTGCCGCGCGCCAGCAGTTCCAGTTCGCGTTCGCGCTGCAACACGCTGGACCACAGCGTGCCCGTCTCCATCAGCATCACGGCCACGACGGCCACCGTCACCAGCATGCCCATGAACACCGAGCCGTGCTGGCGCTGCTTACCAGTCTGCATAGGCCGTCCCATCGTTAGCGGTGCCCGGTGCGCCGCTGCGTACGTCGCCCAGGCCTTGTTCGTCGGAGGGTTGCAGTTGCCAGGTGTCGCGCTTGCCGGTCAGCGGGTCCAGAGGGATTTCGCGCAGGTAGCGGCGGTCCACCAGGGCTTGCAAGGAGTCGGGGTTATCGCCGTGGTCTTCGCGGTATTGATCCAGCGCCTGGCGAATGGTGGAGAGGTTGTGGCGCAGCACCGTCTCTTGGGCCTTGGCGTGCTGGCGAAAATACTGGGGGGTGACCAGCGTCATAAGTGTGGCGATGATGGCCATCACCACCAGCAATTCGATCAGGGTAAAACCGCGCTCACCACTGGCTGTACAACGTTCCATTCAAACTCTCCCGAGTGCTGCGGGATGAAACGTCAAATACATCTTCTCCCTCTTGTGGGTTATCGGCGCTGCTCTTGTAACTGCGCAATTGCCAGGTTTTTTCTGCTGCCAGTTCGGGACATTCGCAGAGAGGATCGCGAGGAATGCGTCGCAGAAAATAGAGTTTTTGACCTTGCAAGTTGGTCTGGTCGGTGGCGCCATCGACCAATGTCTGCAAAGAGGGCGGGTAACCACTGTCAGTGACGCTCTTTTCGATGCGCCCGTCGTCGCTGGCTTCTTTGTATGAATCAATGGCGCGGCGTATCTCTCGCAACGAACGTTGCAAGTCGAGTTCTCGGTCGCGTTTGCCCATCAATGCCGTCAGCGGATAAGCCACTGTCGCCAGCGTGGCCAGTAAGGCCAGCGTCAGTAGTAATTCAATCAGCGTAAAACCTTTGGCGCAGTGATGGCTGGGTGTGCCCTGCCACATCACTGTTGTTCCTCCCGTTTATCCCGCCAAGGACTTCCGCGTTAACCCAGGCTTGTGAAATTAACTGCAAAGGTGAGTGTAGATGCTGAGTATTTTTTGTACAGACGAATACCGCCTAGCACGTTACCCACAATCGCTGTGCGTCTGGCTGTGGATAAGGTGTTCGTGGGTGCCTGTAGCTCAGGTAAATTAAGGGCTGCAGCCTGCTGTATGAAAAACAGCCAGGCTAAGCCTCGGTTTTTGAAGCGTTTTCCGTGTGGATAAGCGTGATGGGGTATGTGTACTTGCCCCCAAAGTCTGTTGGCGCTTCTGTGGATAAGATGTTCGCTATCGGCTACAGGCCTTAAAGATAAAGGCTTTGATCGAAATGATTAAAAAGTGATCAATTCCTTGGCTGAAGCGCTGGAGCAGTGCCAAAGCCTGGATTTATGCAGGGTTGCCGCGGTTTTCCACAGTGCTGTGCAAGTTGCCCCCAAACTCTGTTGGTGCTTCTGTGGATAAGGTGTTCGCGTAGTGCTGCAAGCCACGATTTTATTGGGTTGTAGCGAGTTGATCGAAAAATGATCAAATGCACGTCCCAACCCGTAACTTGAATAAGTCACGGATTTTCTTCACTTATTTTCGGGTAGTTGGCGCAGTTGCTCACAATTGCTGTGGGTGGCTTTGTGGATAAGTTGTTGGGCAAAGGCTGGAAGGCAGGCGGGTAGGGGGCTGGGAGGGAACTGATCAAATAGTAAGCAGTGCGAGGTTCGATTGTGGGAGGGGGCCAGGCCCCTTCCCACATTTCCAACGATCAGGAGCGTTTATTCGTGTGCCGCCACGCCTTTGAGGTAAGGCGCCGGTGCCGCGCCCAGGTTGCTCAGCATGCGCTCGCTGTACCAGTCCACGAAGTTCACCACGCCGAACTCATAAGTCTTGGAGTATGGGCCCGGTTGATAGGCCGTGGAGTTGATGCCGCGCTGGTTCTCTTCGGCCAGGCGACGGTCCTGGTCGTTGGTGGCGTCCCAGACCTGGCGCATGCGCTCCACGTCATAGTCCACGCCTTCGACCGCGTCCTTGTGTACCAGCCACTTGGTAGTGACCATGGTTTCCTGTGCGCTGATCGGCCACACCGTGAACACAATGATGTGGTCGCCCATGCAGTGGTTCCACGAGTGCGGCAGGTGCAAGATGCGCATCGATCCCAGGTCCGGGTTCTTGATGCGGCCCATCAGCTTGGCGCAACCCTGTTTGCCGTCGAGGGTCATCGACACGGTGCCCTTGAGCAGCGGCATTCGCACGATGCGGTTACGCAGGCCGAAGCTGGCGTGGGCGTACGGGATCTTCTCGGCGTCCCAGGCAGCGGCCGAGGCGGCGACGTGGTCCTTGAATGCCTGGTCGGCGCGTGGGTCGGTGACGTCGTCCCATTCCAGCAGGGTTTTGAGCAGCTCCGGGTGCGAACCGCCGCAGTGGTAGCACTCGCGGTTGTTCTCCAGCACCAGTTTCCAGTTGGCCTTTTCCATCAAGGTGGTTTGCACCGCCACCTTGGTGTTCTCCATGTCGTAGGGTTCCATGTAGTGGTTCAGGGTCGACAGGAAGTCATCGATGGCCGGCGGGTTTTCGGCCAGGCTGATGAAGATATAGCCGCCGGCGGTCTTCACGTTGACCGGCTTGAGGCCGTATTGCTTCATGTCGAAGTCGGCGCCCATCTCGGTGCCGGCGAACAGCAGGCGGCCGTCCAGTTCGTAGGTCCACTGGTGATAATGGCAGACCAGTTTGGCCACCTTGCCCTTGTCGCTGGTGCACAGGCGCGAGCCACGGTGACGGCACACGTTGTGGAACGCATGCACCACGCCCTCGGCGCCACGGATCACGATGATCGGGTTCTTGCCCACTTGTAGGGTCAGGTAGTTGCCCTTGGTCGGAATCTCGCAGGTCATGCCGGCGATCAACCACTCTTTCTGGAAGATCTCCTGCATGTCGATATCGAACAAACGCTCATCGCAGTAGAACGGCTGCGGCAGCGAAAAGGTGCGCTCGCGCTCTTGCAGCATTTGCGCGGTGGCCTTGCGTGCGGGTTCCAGCGGATCGCCCAAGCTTAAGGTTGCGGTGACGTCCATCGTGTAGGTCCTCATGGCCATTCTGTGTGGCCGGCGAATAGTGGCTGATCAGGTGTGCAGCAAGGCGTAAAGAAAGCGTCGTTGTTGGGAGCGAGTGTGGGGCTGCTGATGCGGCGAACCTTATCCATGAGCGACATGGCCCACTCTGATCCCGACGCGCAAGCCCCGTGGTATGGGGGCTGGTCGCGATAAGTATGTGAATGTCGCAGATAGGTAAGTGGGCGGTTCTCGCGTTACGCAGAATCGCCACCATAAGGCCGACCTCGGCGGTGGAGAACAACATGTCCAATAATTTCCTGAATCCGGTAACCACCCAGACCTGGGCCAATGGTCGACACATCGTCCGTTGCGTCAAAGTCATCCAGGAAACCTGGGATGTGCGCACCTTTTGCTTTATGGCCGACCAGCCGATCCTGTTCTTTTTCAAACCAGGGCAATTCGTGACTCTGGAGCTGGAAATCGACGGGCAGCCGATCATGCGCTCCTACACCATTTCCAGCTCGCCATCGGTGCCCTACAGCTTCTCGGTGACCATCAAGCGTGTGCCTGGCGGCAAGGTGTCCAACTGGCTGCACGACACTTTGCATGAAGGCCAGGAGCTGGCGGTGCACGGACCGGTGGGGCTGTTCAACGCCATCGACTTCCCCAGTCCGAAAGTGCTGTACCTCAGCGGCGGCGTGGGGATTACGCCAGTGATGTCGATGGCGCGCTGGTTCTACGACACCAATGCCAATGTCGACATGACCTTTGTTCACAGCGCCCGCTCGCCTAAAGACATCATCTACCACCGCGAGCTGGAGCACATGGCGTCGCGGATCGATAACTTCAGCCTGCACCTGATCTGCGAAAAGCACGGCCTGGGCGAACCATGGGCCGGTTACCGAGGTTACCTGAACCACAAGATGCTCGAACTGATGGTGCCCGACTTCCTGGAGCGCGAAGTGTTCTGCTGCGGCCCAACGCCCTACATGACCGCCGTGAAGCGCCTGCTGGAAGCCGCCGGTTTCGACATGACGCGCTACCACGAGGAATCCTTCGGCGCCACGCCACCCGAAGCCCGCGCCGATGCGGTGGAGCAAGCCGAACAAGCCGCCGACGCGCCGGAAGTCGACCTGGCGGACCTGCACCAGGTGGAGTTCATTACCTCGGGCAAGAGCATCCGCGTGGCGCCGGGCGAAACCGTACACGCCGCCGCCGCCAAGCTTGGCCTGATGATCCCCAAAGCCTGCGGCATGGGCATCTGCGGCACGTGCAAGGTGCTGAAGCTGGGTGGGGAAGTGGAGATGGAGCACAACGGTGGGATCACCGAGGATGATGAAGCCGAAGGCTACATCCTGTCGTGCTGCAGTGTGCCGAAGGGGGATGTACGGATTGAGTTCTGAAACACGGCGATAACCGCCAATGTTGGGTGAGTTTTGATTGGGTCACTAATAGCGCAGGGTGAACAAGAGGAACCCTGTGCTATTAGCGTTTTTATTACTTAAGGTTGATGAGGGTCTACCGTAAAAGACTTAATGAACTCGCCATTTGAATTAAACGTGTATTTCACATTTTTTGCGTGAGCAGTTCGGCCATCTATTTCAATGATATCGTTTTCCCTTACGGCCAGAATAAGTTTTTCTTTGGTTGTTTGGACTGAATACGGAATAGGAGCCGCTTTTTGAGTTGTCATGATTAAAACTCCTTCAATTAGTTTGAGTGGGTGTTTATTCGAGTGCGCGCACCGTGAGAATTAACAATTTTCGTGGAGTAGTAAACTGTGAATAGTGACAGCTTGTTTTTCGCTTTGGCTTTTGTTATGGCGGGCGGTGGGTTGGGATAACTGCTTGTCCCAATTACTATTTAACATTGCGGCAGTCATTTAATTGCAATTGCGGCAGAGTTTATATGTCGAGTTTTTATACCGTACGGCGATATCGAAAAGCCGGCGAGAAGGGAGGCATCTGCTAGCTCTGCGTCGCAGTACTGGGCTGCGACGCGAGTCTCAAGTGTTAACGATCACTGGGCATAGATATGCACCACGAAGTGCTGGCCTGACGCTGTCAATTCATAGACTTTGTCATAGATCCGCAACGTCCTCGACGGCTCGCGGATGGTGTCGCCGACTTGGGCGGTTTTTCTGAACTCGTCCCAGTCGATAACGGTGGTGGTGACAGTGCCGTCGCTTTTCAGGGTATTGCCGGTGCTTTGATATTCCATGAGTCAAACCTCTTCTGGATTTCCGTTTCCAGCCGATTGTTCGGCGGGTGGTAATACCCGCGAGGGCAGCCGCTGCAGCGGCGATTTCCTCGCGGGTTCCAAGAGGCTAGTCAATGAAAACTCGCTGTGTTGCTGTCGGAAATAACAAATAACAGTCTCGGCACAGCGCCACTATTCGCCCGTCTCAGGCGTTCATCACTTCGCGGATATCTGCGGCCAGTTCCCTTACGCGTTCTTCTTCGGTATCCCACGCGCACATGAAGCGCGCCCCACCTTTGCCGATGAAGGTGTAGAAGCGCCAGCCCTTGGCTGTCAACGCGGCGATGGCCGGTTCGGACAGTTGCAGGAACACGCCGTTGGCCTGCACCGGGAACATCAGCTCCACGCCGGGAATATCCGCCACCAGGCTGCTCAGCAACTGCGCGCAGTGGTTGGCGTGGCGGGCGTGCTTGAGCCAGGCGTCGTTTTCCAGCAGGCCCACCCAAGGCGCGGAGAGGAAGCGCATCTTCGAGGCCAGTTGGCCGGCCTGTTTGCAGCGATAGTCGAAGTCTTCGGCCAGCTTGTGGTTGAAGAACAGGATCGCCTCGCCCACGGCCATGCCGTTTTTGGTGCCGCCAAAGCACAGCACGTCCACCCCGGCTTTCCAGGTCAGGTCGGCCGGCGAGCAGCCAAGGAACGCACAGGCGTTGGAGAAGCGCGCGCCGTCCATGTGCAGGTTCAGGCCTAGCTCTTTGCAGGTGGCGCTGATGGCGCGGATTTCCTCGGGGGTGTACACGCTACCGACTTCGGTGGCTTGGGTCAGGGTAACTACGCGGGGTTTGGGGTAGTGGATGTCCTGGCGCTTGAGGGCGATCTCGCGGATCGACTCTGGGGTCAGTTTGCCGTTTTCGGTGCGGGCGATGAGCAGCTTGGAGCCGTTGGAGAAAAACTCCGGCGCGCCGCATTCGTCGGTTTCGACGTGGGCGGTTTCCGAGCAAATCACGCTATGGTAGCTCTGGCACAAAGACGACAGCGCCAGGGAGTTGGCCGCGGTGCCGTTGAAGGCGAAGAACACTTCGCAGTCGGTTTCGAACAGGTTGCGGAAACCGTCGGCGGCGCGGTGGGTCCATTCATCGTCGCCGTAGGCGCGCTGATGGCCGTGGTTGGCTTGTTCCATGGCGGCCCAGGCTTCCGGGCAGATGCCCGAATAGTTGTCACTGGCGAATTGTTGGCTCTTGTCGGTCATGGCCCGTTCCTGTGGTCGATATTGGTGCGCACTGTAACCAAGATTGTTGGGCGTGCGCACGCACTGTAAATGCAAAGTCACTGGGGAATTATGCACAGCGCTCACACCTTGCCTGTCGGACCCATCCGAGACGGCGCTCTGGACCTGCTCAAGTGGCTGGCGCTGTTCAGTATGGTGTTGGATCACCTGCGTTATGTCGGTTTGAGCCTGGACGGCCTGTACGTGCCGGGTCGGCTGGCGTTCCCGTGGTTTTGCCTGGCGATTGCGGCGAACCTGCACCGGGTTCGCAACGCCCCGGTAACCGGTCAATGGCGCTACCTGGGCTGGTTGCTGCTGTTCAGCGTGATCAGCGAAGTGCCGTATCGCTTGTTTATCGAGGATGCCGATACGTTGAACGTGTTGCCGACCCTCGCGCTGGGCCTGCTGGTTGCCCGAGGATGGCAGCAGAAGACGTTTATTGATCGAGGATTGGCGTTGATCGCGGTCACGATAGCGGCGGTATTTTCAGCGCACTTAATGTTCGGTTTGTTGGGTGTATTGCTGCCGCTGGCGATGTTGCTGGTATTTCGCCGGCCTTGGTATTTCAGTGTGTTGCCAGGGTTGGTCTGCGTGGCCGCCAATCAATGGCAGATCCTGCTCAATAGCGGCACGCCGGTGGCGCTGTTGGGGCTGGTCGCGTGCCTGATTGCGCCATGGGCGGGGTTGGTCTTATTGCGACATGCCCACAGCACCTCGCCGCCAGCAATGCGCCGCTGGGCCTACGCCCTGTATCCCACGCACTTCCTCCTGCTGCTACTCCTGCGCCACATCATTGCCTAACCCCTCTCACATTTATTTGGTGTTGATTCGGTAATGTCGTAAACGCACCTTTGCGTGGCGTGCGCAGGCATTTGACCTGTCTACGCCAGCCCTACCATCGCATCAAAGGGCCCTGCGAGGGCCTTAACAATACGAAAGGCTGGGAGAGACGCGATGTTCAGCAAACAAGACCAGATTCAGGGATATGACGACGCACTGCTGGCGGCGATGAATGCCGAGGAGCAGCGCCAGGAAGATCATATCGAGCTGATCGCGTCAGAGAACTACACCAGCAAGCGGGTGATGGAAGCCCAAGGCAGCGGCCTCACCAACAAATACGCCGAAGGCTACCCAGGCAAGCGCTACTACGGTGGCTGCGAGCATGTGGATAAAGTCGAGGCCCTGGCCATCGAGCGCGCCAAGCAACTGTTCGGCGCCGATTACGCCAACGTGCAGCCGCACTCCGGTTCGTCCGCCAACAGCGCGGTGTACCTGGCGCTGATCAATGCCGGCGACACCATCCTCGGCATGAGCCTGGCCCACGGCGGTCACCTGACCCACGGCGCCAAAGTGTCGTCCTCGGGCAAGCTGTACAACGCGGTGCAATACGGCATCAACACCGACACCGGCCTGATCGACTACGACGAAGTCGAGCGCCTGGCGGTGGAGCACAAGCCGAAGATGGTGGTGGCCGGTTTCTCCGCCTACTCCAAGACCCTGGATTTCCCCCGTTTCCGTCAGATCGCCGACAAGGTGGGCGCGCTGCTGTTCGTCGATATGGCCCACGTCGCCGGCCTGGTTGCCGCCGGTCTGTACCCGAACCCGCTGCCTCACGCCGATGTGGTCACCACCACTACCCACAAAACCCTGCGCGGTCCGCGTGGCGGCTTGATCCTGGCCAAGGCCAACGAAGAGATCGAGAAGAAGCTCAACGCCGCCGTGTTCCCTGGCGCCCAGGGCGGCCCGCTGATGCATGTGATCGCCGGCAAGGCGGTGTGCTTCAAGGAAGCGCTGGAACCGGGTTTCAAGGCTTACCAGCAGCAAGTGATCGACAACGCCCAGGCCATGGCCAGCGTGTTTATCAAACGCGGCTACGATGTAGTGTCCGGCGGCACCGATAACCACTTGTTCCTGGTCAGCCTGATCCGTCAGGGCCTGACCGGCAAAGAGGCGGATGCCGCCCTCGGTCGCGCCCATATCACGGTCAACAAGAACGCCGTGCCGAATGACCCGCAGTCGCCGTTCGTGACCTCGGGCCTGCGCATCGGCACCCCGGCGGTGACCACGCGTGGTTTCAAAGTGCCGCAGTGCATCGAGTTGGCCGGCTGGATCTGCGACATCCTCGACAACCTCGGCGACGCCGATGTCGAGGCCAACGTGGCCAAGCACGTGTCTGCCCTGTGCGCTGATTTCCCGGTTTATCGCTGAGCGCGGTATTGGAGTAATGACTATGCAACGCTACTCGGGCTTCGGCCTCTTCAAGCACTCACTCAGCCATCACGAAAACTGGCAGAAGATGTGGCGCACGCCGACCCCTAAAAAGGTGTACGACGTGGTCATCGTCGGCGGCGGCGGGCATGGTCTGGCGACCGCTTACTACCTGGCCAAGGAACACGGCATCACCAATGTGGCCGTGGTCGAGAAAGGCTGGCTGGGCGGCGGTAACACCGCGCGCAACACCACCATCGTGCGTTCCAACTACCTGTGGGACGAGTCGGCGCACCTGTACGAACATGCGATGAAACTGTGGGAAGGCCTGTCCCAGGACCTGAACTACAACGTGATGTTCTCCCAGCGTGGCGTCTATAACCTGTGCCACACCCTGCAGGACATCCGTGACTCAGAGCGCCGCGTCAGCGCCAACCGCCTCAATGGCGTGGATGGCGAACTGCTGAATGCCAAGCAAGTAGCCGACGAGATTCCGTACCTGGACTGCTCGAAAAACACCCGCTACCCGGTGCTCGGCGCCACCGTACAACGGCGTGGCGGCGTGGCCCGTCACGATGCCGTGGCCTGGGGCTTCGCCCGCGCCGCCGACGCCCTCGGTGTGGACTTGATCCAGCAAACCGAAGTGATCGGCTTCCGCAAGGAAAACGGCGTGTGCATCGGTGTGGAAACCAACAAGGGCTTTATCGGCGCCAAGCGCGTCGGTGTGGTCACTGCCGGTAACTCCGGTCACATGGCTTCGCTCGCCGGTTTCCGCCTGCCAATCGAATCCCACCCGCTGCAAGCGCTGGTGTCGGAGCCGATCAAGCCAATTATCGACAGCGTGATCATGTCCAACGCCGTACACGGTTACATCAGCCAGTCCGACAAGGGCGACTTGGTGATCGGTGCCGGTATCGACGGTTACAACGGCTACGGCCAGCGCGGTTCGTACCCAGTGATCGAGCACACCATCCAGGCCATCGTCGAGATGTTCCCAGTGCTGTCGCGCGTACGCATGAACCGCCAGTGGGGCGGCATCGTCGACACCACCCCGGATGCGTGCCCGATCATCTCCAAGACCCCGGTGCCAAACATGTTCTTCAACTGCGGTTGGGGCACCGGTGGCTTCAAGGCCACGCCGGGCTCAGGCAACGTGTTTGCCGCCAGCCTCGCCAAGGGTGAAATGCACCCATTGGCGGCACCTTTTTCCATCGACCGTTTCCACAACGGTGCGTTGATCGACGAACACGGCGCTGCCGCCGTCGCCCACTAACAGGAGAAATTCCCTATGTTGCATATCTTCTGTCCTCACTGTGGCGAACTGCGCTCCGAAGAGGAATTCCACGCGTCCGGCCAAGCGCACATCCCGCGCCCGCTGGACCCCAACGCCTGCACCGACGAGCAGTGGGGCGACTACATGTTCTTCCGCGACAACCCCCGTGGCCTGCATCACGAGTTGTGGATTCACGCCGCCGGGTGCCGCCAGTATTTCAACGCGACCCGCGACACCGTGACCTACGAAATTCTTGAAACCTACAAGATTGGCGAGAAGCCGCAATTCACCGCCAAGGCTTCTGGAGAGAAGGTATGAGCCAGATCAATCGCCTGTCCAACGGTGGCCGGATCGACCGTAACAAGGTCCTGACCTTCAGCTTCAACGGCCAGACCTACAAAGGCTTCGAAGGCGACACCCTGGCCGCCGCGTTGCTGGCCAACGGCGTCGATATCATTGGCCGCAGCTTCAAGTACTCGCGCCCTCGCGGCATCTTTGCCGCCGGTGCCGAAGAGCCGAACGCAGTGCTGCAGATCGGCGCGACCGAAGCCACCCAGGTTCCTAACGTACGCGCCACACAACAGGCGCTGTATCAAGGTTTGGTCGCCACCAGCACCAACGGCTGGCCGAGCGTCAACAACGACATGATGGGCATTCTCGGCAAGGTCGGCGGCAAGCTGATGCCGCCGGGTTTCTACTACAAAACCTTCATGTACCCGCAATCGTTCTGGATGACCTACGAGAAGTACATCCGCAAGGCCGCTGGCCTGGGCCGCTCGCCGACCGAGAACGATCCGGACACCTACGACAACTTCAACCGTCACTGTGACGTGCTGGTGGTGGGCGCAGGCCCTGCCGGGCTGGCGGCGGCACTGGCGGCTGCGCGCAGCGGCGCCCGGGTGATCCTCGCCGATGAGCAGGAAGAGTTCGGTGGTTCGTTGCTCGACTCCCGCGAAAGCCTGGACGGCAAGCCCGCCAGCGAGTGGGTCGCCAGTGTGATCGCCGAATTGAAAAGCCTGCCGGACGTGGTGCTGCTGCCCCGCGCCACCGTCAACGGCTACCACGACCATAACTTCCTGACCATTCACGAGCGCCTCACCGATCACCTCGGCGACCGTGCGCCGATCGGCGTGGTGCGCCAGCGCATTCACCGTGTGCGTGCCAAACGCGTGGTGTTGGCCACCGGCGCGTGCGAGCGTCCGCTGGTGTACGGCAACAACGACGTGCCGGGCAACATGCTGGCCGGTGCGGTCTCCACGTACGTGCGCCGTTACGGCGTGGCACCGGGTAAAAAATTGGTGCTGTCGACCAACAACGATCACGCCTACCGCGTGGCCTTGGACTGGTTCGACGCCGGCCTGGCCGTGGTAGCCGTCGCCGATGTGCGCCACAACCCACGCGGTGCACTGGTGGAAGAAGCCCGCGCCAAAGGTATCCGCATCCTCACCGGCAGCGCCGTGGTCGAAGCCCGTGGCACCAAGCGCGTGACCGCTGCGCGTGTCGCCGCGATTGACGTCAAGGCGCATAAAGTCACCAGCCCCGGCGAGTGGCTGGACTGCGACCTGGTGGCCAGCTCCGGCGGCTACAGCCCGGTGGTTCACCTGGCTTCGCACCTGGGCGGCAAGCCGATCTGGCGTGAAGACATTCTTGGTTTCGTCCCTGGCGAAGCGCCGCAGAAACGCGTGTGCGTCGGTGGTATCAACGGCGTCTACGGCCTCGGCGATTCCCTGGCCGATGGTTTCGAAGGGGGCGTGCGCGCCGCCAGCGAAGCCGGTTTCGCGCCGGTGGAAGGCACTCTGCCAAAGGCCCTGAGCCGTCTGGAAGAACCTACCCTGGCGATCTACCAGGTGCCGCACGACAAAGCGACCGCACGGGCGCCGAAGCAATTCGTCGACCTGCAGAACGACGTTACCGCTGCCGCCATCGAGCTGGCCACCCGCGAAGGCTTCGAGTCGGTCGAGCACGTCAAGCGCTACACCGCGCTGGGCTTCGGCACTGATCAGGGCAAGTTGGGCAACGTCAACGGCCTGGCTATCGCTGCGCGCTCGCTGAACGTGACCATCCCGCAGATGGGCACCACCATGTTCCGTCCCAACTACACGCCGGTCACCTTCGGCGCCGTAGCGGGCCGGCACTGTGGGCATATCTTCGAACCCGTGCGCTACACCGCGCTGCACGCGTGGCACGTCAAGAATGGCGCCGAGTTCGAAGACGTCGGCCAGTGGAAACGTCCTTGGTACTTCCCGCGCAACGGTGAAGACCTGCACGCCGCGGTGAAACGCGAATGCCTGGCCGTGCGCGACAGCGTTGGCCTGTTGGATGCGTCCACCCTCGGCAAGATCGACATCCAGGGCCCGGACGCCCGTGAGTTCCTCAACCGCATCTACACCAACGCCTGGACCAAGCTCGACGTGGGCAAGGCGCGCTACGGCCTGATGTGTAAGGAAGACGGCATGGTCTTCGACGACGGCGTGACCGCGTGCCTGGCCGACAACCACTTCCTGATGACCACCACCACCGGCGGCGCCGCCCGCGTGCTGCAGTGGCTGGAAATCTATCAGCAGACCGAATGGCCGGACCTCAAGGTGTACTTCACCTCGGTCACCGACCACTGGGCGACCATGACCCTGTCCGGCCCCAACAGCCGCAAGCTGCTGGCGGAAGTCACCGACATCGACCTGGACAAGGACGGCTTCCCGTTCATGACCTGGAAAGAAGGTTTGGTGGGCGGTGTGCCGGCGCGGGTGTTCCGCATTTCGTTTACCGGTGAGCTGTCGTACGAAGTCAACGTGCAGGCCGACTACGCCATGGGCGTGCTGGAACAGATCGTCGCCGCCGGCAAGAAGTACAACCTGACTCCGTACGGCACCGAAACCATGCACGTACTGCGGGCCGAGAAGGGCTTCATCATCGTCGGCCAGGACACCGACGGCTCGATGACCCCGGACGACCTCAACATGGGCTGGTGCGTTGGCCGTACCAAACCGTTCTCGTGGATCGGCTGGCGCGGCATGAACCGTGAAGACTGCGTGCGCGAAGAGCGCAAGCAACTGGTGGGCCTCAAGCCGATTGATCCTAAGGTGTGGCTGCCGGAGGGCGCGCAACTGGTGCTCGATCCGAAGCAGTCGATCCCGATGAAGATGGTTGGTCACGTCACCTCCAGCTACGCGCACAATTCCCTGGGCTATTCGTTTGCCATGGGCGTGGTGAAAGGCGGCTTGAAGCGCATCGGCGAACGGGTGTTCTCGCCCCAGGCCGATGGCAGCGTGATCGAGGCTGAGATTGTGTCTTCGGTGTTCTTCGACCCGAAAGGTGATCGCCAGAACATTTGATAGACCGAGGCGCCTGTATCGGGGGCAAGCCCCCTCCCACAGGGAAATGCTTTCCAAATGTGGGAGGGGGCTTGCCCCCGATAAGGCCAGAACAGTCACCCCAGAATTCAAACAGGTGCTTTATGACAGCAGCCAATGTGTACCAACAACGCCCCACTACCGGCGCCAAGGCCGAGTCGTCGCTGCACCATGCCGACCTCGCCAGCCTGGTCGGTAAGGGCCGCAAGAACGCCGGTGTGACCGTGCGCGAAAAGAAACTGCTCGGCCACCTGACCATTCGTGGCGATGGCCACGATGCCGCGTTCGCCGCCGGCGTGCACAAGGCCCTGGGCATCGAATTGCCCGGCGCCCTGCAAGTTATCGTCAAAGGCGAAACCAGCCTGCAATGGCTCGGCCCGGATGAGTGGCTGTTGGTGGTGCCGAGCGGTGAGGAATTCGCCGCAGAGCAGAACCTGCGTGCCGCGCTGGGCGACCTACATATTCAGGTGGTCAACGTCAGCGGCGGCCAGCAGATCCTCGAACTCAGCGGCCCGAACGTGCGCGATGTGCTGATGAAATCCACCAGCTACGACGTGCACCCCAATAATTTCCCAGTGGGCAAAGCGGTAGGCACGGTGTTCGCCAAGTCGCAACTGGTGATCCGCCATACCGCCGAAGACACCTGGGAGCTGGTGATCCGTCGCAGCTTCTCGGATTACTGGTGGTTGTGGTTGCAGGATGCCTCGGCGGAATTCGGCCTGAGTGTCCAAGCCTGAGGAATAACCCATGAGCCGCGCACCCGATACATGGATTTTGACCGCCGACTGCCCCAGCGTGCTCGGCACGGTGGACGCGGTCACCCGCTACCTGTTCGAGCAGGGCTGCTACGTCACCGAGCACCATTCGTTCGATGACCGCCTCTCGGGCCGGTTTTTCATTCGCGTGGAATTCCGCCAGCCCGACGGGTTCGACGAGCAAGCCTTTCGCGATGGGCTGGCTGCGCGGGGCGAAGCGTTTGGCATGATCTTCGAGCTGACGGCACCGAACTACCGGCCAAAGGTAGTGATCATGGTGTCCAAGGCCGATCACTGCCTGAATGATCTGCTGTACCGCCAGCGTATCGGCCAATTGTCGATGGACGTGGTGGCGGTGGTGTCAAACCACCCCGATCTCAAGCCATTGGCCGACTGGCATCAGATTCCCTACTACCATTTCCCCCTCGACCCCAACGACAAACCGTCCCAGGAGCGTCAGGTGTGGCAAGTGGTGGAAGACACCGGTGCCGAACTGGTGATTCTTGCGCGCTATATGCAAGTGCTGTCGCCGGAGCTGTGCCGCAAGCTCGATGGCAAGGCCATCAACATTCACCACTCGTTGCTGCCGGGGTTCAAGGGCGCCAAGCCGTATCACCAGGCGTACAACAAGGGCGTGAAACTGGTGGGCGCCACTGCGCATTACATCAACAACGACCTGGACGAAGGCCCGATCATCGCCCAGGGCGTGGAGGTGGTGGATCACAGCCACTATCCCGAGGATTTGATTGCCAAGGGCCGCGATATTGAAGGGCTGACACTGGCCCGGGCGGTTGGGTATCACATTGAGCGGCGGGTGTTCTTGAATGCCAATAGGACAGTGGTGCTATGACTGCCGCTATCGGGGGCAAGCCCCCTCCCACAGTTGAATGCGTACACAAATCAAAATGTGGGAGGGGGCTTGCCCCCGATGAGGCCCTGACAAACAACACAAGCAACAGCATCTGTACCCGAGCACTTAACGCGCTGCCCATTTGACGGCAACGCAGTTCCATAAAAACAACAGCGAGGTGAAAGCATGTCTGGTAATCGTGGTGTCGTGTATCTCGGCAACGGCAAGGTCGAAGTACAGAAAATCGACTATCCCAAAATGCAGGACCCCCGTGGCAGGAAGATCGAGCACGGCGTCATCCTGCGCGTGGTCTCCACCAATATCTGCGGCTCCGACCAACACATGGTGCGCGGCCGTACCACTGCCCAGACCGGCCTGGTGCTCGGTCACGAAATCACCGGTGAAGTGATCGAGAAGGGCAGCGACGTCGAAAACCTGAAAATCGGCGACTTGGTTTCCGTCCCCTTCAACGTGGCTTGCGGGCGCTGCCGTTCCTGCAAAGAGCAACACACCGGCGTGTGCCTGACCGTCAACCCGGCCCGTGCCGGTGGCGCCTATGGCTACGTCGACATGGGCGACTGGACTGGCGGCCAGGCCGAGTACGTGCTGGTGCCGTACGCCGACTTCAACCTGCTCAAACTGCCGGACCGCGACAAGGCCATGGAGAAAATCCGCGACCTGACCTGCCTCTCCGACATTCTGCCGACGGGCTACCACGGCGCGGTGACGGCGGGCGTTGGCCCAGGCAGCACCGTGTACATCGCTGGTGCCGGCCCGGTTGGCCTGGCCGCTGCTGCGTCGGCACGTCTGCTGGGTGCGGCGGTGGTGATCGTCGGTGACGTCAACTCCATCCGCCTGGCCCACGCCAAGGCCCAGGGTTTTGAAGTAGTGGACCTGTCCACCGATACGCCGCTGCACGAACAGATCGCCGCGTTGCTGGGCGAGCCGGAAGTGGACTGCGCGGTCGACTGCGTGGGCTTTGAAGCGCGCGGCCATGGCCACGATGGCGTCAAGGCAGAGGCTCCGGCCACCGTACTCAACTCGTTGATGGGCGTAGTGCGCGTAGCGGGCAAGATCGGTATCCCGGGCCTGTACGTCACCGAAGATCCGGGTGCCGTCGACGCCGCCGCGAAAATGGGCAGCCTGAGCATCCGTTTCGGCCTGGGTTGGGCCAAATCCCACAGCTTCCACACCGGCCAGACCCCGGTGATGAAGTACAACCGCCAGCTGATGCAGGCGATCATGTGGGACCGCATCAACATCGCCGAGATCGTCGGCGTGCAGGTGATCAGCCTGGACGACGCACCACGGGGCTACGGCGAGTTCGATGCGGGCGTGCCGAAGAAGTTTGTGATTGATCCGCACAAGTTGTTCAGCGCGGCGTAAAACCCAGGCACAGCAAGAGCCAAATGTGGGAGGGGGCTTGCCCCCGATGGTATTGATTCAGTCAGTAAACAGGTGACTGAATCGACGCCATCGGGGGCGAGCCCCCTCTCACATTGGCTTGTGGTATTGGGATATCAGCGGTTGGCCAGTGCGCCCTGATAGACAGTGGGCCCGGTCGGTTGTTTGCTCACCGAGCCGCCTTTGGTTTCCGAACTCACCATCAACTCCACCGGTTTGCTGATGGACGCTTGCTGGCGTGGGTTCAGGCCGATAATGCCTTTGCCGTCCTCCGGCAACAGGCCCAGGGAGATCGGCGTGCCGTCTTTGGGAATCGCCCACAGTTCCAGGCTCTTGTCCGGCTCTGCGGCGGCGGCGGCGATGGGTTGCACTTCCAGGTAGTCTTTGTGCGCCATGATTTGCGCGGCCGGCTGCTGGGTGGTGGTCACCAGGGTGGCAGCGGATTTGACGCTGTCCTGGGTGTAGATCGCGCCGCCGATACCGGCAACCACCACGACACAGGCACCGATGAACAGGCGAGGGCGGCTCCAGAATGGAGGCTTGTGCTCAATCACTTGGGGTTTGATCGCAGTCATAAGTCTCTTCCTGACAAATTTTGTAGTCAGTTCATGGACTCGCTTAGGCCGGATCGGTTCCTCCCTGGCTCGGAACAACCGACCGGTTACCCAGTCAAAAACCTGCTTTCGCCCCTACATCCTGAGGTTGTATCCATGAAGATTTCACGCGGTTTCGCCCTGTCCTGCCTGATGACGTTGGCCGCCGGGCCCGCACTGGCCGCAGGCTTCAGCCTGGGCGACGCGGCCAATGCCATTGCGGGTATGCAGGGTGGTAACAACAAAGCCGCTGCTGCCGCACCGTCGTCCCAGACGGCCGACCTGCTGAGCACCCTGACCTCGCAGTTGAACGTTACCCCGGAGCAAGCCATCGGCGGCACCGGCGCTATGCTCGGCCTGGCGCGCAATCAGTTGAGCGGCAAAGATTATTCGCAGTTGGGCCAGAGCGTGCCAGGGCTTGACCAGTTGTCGGGAAACAATGCCCTCGGCAGCCTTGGAGCCTTGAGCGGCATGCTCGGCCAGACCGGCGGCAGCAAGACCAGCGGCCTGGATGGCCTGCTCGGCAATGTAAAAAACACCAACGACCTCAACACCGCCTTCAGCGCCTTGGGCATGGACAGTAGCATGGTCGGCCAGTTTGCCCCGGTGATTCTGCAATTTCTGGGCAGCCAGGGCGCCAACAGTTCGGTGCTGGGCAAGCTGGCCTCGGCTTGGGGCACTGACAACTGAAAGGCTCTGATTTTATGTTGCCTTGCAACCCGTTCCCGTGTTGGGCGGCCTTTTGATCTATCGATAATTCGGCCGAGCTAGGAACTGGCGGCAAGGCTTTATCCACTTATCGATGCTGTCTGGTACGTTCGAATGTGGCGTATCAGGGTAGACGTCCAACCACTTCTGGAGACCGTTCGATGAGCGAGTTCAATGTACTGCAGAACATGTTTAATTCCTTTTCTACATACGGGTCGGCACAAGGTTGCGGCTGCGACAAGCCAGCCGAGGGCGATAGTTTCATGACGTTCGCTGACATGAAAAACAGCGGCCAAGCTGGGCAGGGCGGTGTTGGGGTTTCCGCCGGCGCGCAAGCTTCCGGGAGCGTTGGGAGCTTGGGTTTTAGCGCAGATAATGATGCGTCAATTTCGTTCTGACCGAGTGAGTCGGCCACGCGTCAGTTGTTGGTGCCGACAGGTCACTGGATAAGTTCGTCAATACGCGCATCCTTCTCGTTCCAGAGCTGGTTCACCCAGCTCTGGACGGTCTGGCGAAAGGCCGGATCGTTCTCGTAATCCCCCTGCCACAACGCCGGGTCCAGCTCGCGGGTCTGGATATCGATGATCACCTTCGGCACCGCGCCGCTGATCAAGTCCCAGAACCCCGGGATCTTCTGCGACGGGTACACCACGGTCACGTCGAGAATCGCATCCAGCTGTTCGCCCATTGCCGCCAGCACAAACGCCACACCGCCCGCCTTGGGCTTGAGCAGCCGCTTGAACGGTGAAGCCTGCTGCGCATGTTTGGCCTGGCTGAAGCGCGTGCCTTCCAGGTAATTGACCACTGTCACCGGCTGGCGCTTGAACAGCTCGCACGCCTGTTTGGTGATCTTCAAATCCTGGCCCGCCAATTCCGGGTGTTTGGCCAGGAAGGCTTTGGTGTAGCGCTTCATGAACGGGTAATCCAGCGCCCACCAGGCCAGGCCGAGGAAGGGCACCCAGATCAGCTCTTTTTTCAGGAAGAACTTGAAGAACGGCGTGCGCCGGTTGAGGGCCTGGATCAGCGCGGGAATATCCACCCACGATTGATGGTTGCTGATGACCAGGTACGACGTGTCACGGCGCAGCTCATCGCCGCCGCGGATATCCCACTGGGTCGGAATGCACAGGGCGAAGATCAGTTTGTCGATCTCGGCCCAGGTCTCGGCGATCCACATTACCGCCCAGGACATGTAGTCCCGAGAGCGGCCAGGCGCCACCAGCTTGAGCAGGGCGAACACCATCAGCGGTCCGATCAGGACCAGCGTATTGAGTAACAGCAGCAATGTAACCAAACAGCCGGTGAGCAGGCGGCGCATAAGCAACTCTTGGAATTGTGTGGGCGGGCCATGATAAGCAGCTTGAGTCTAGAGGCCAAATCACAAAACGCCGGGTGATCTAACTAAGTAGCGCTTATGCGGTCTAGAATCCGCCTACTTCTTTTCCGAGGAATCACTTCGTGAAACTGCTCCTTGCCTCCCTCGCCCTGGCTGCCCTGCCGGTCATGGCCGCCGAACCGACCCTCTACGGTCGCTACGAATACATCCAGTTGCCGGAGATCGGCGAAACCTTCAAGGCCAAGATGGACACCGGCGCGCTGACTGCCTCGCTGTCGGCCCGCGACATCGAAACCTTCACCCGCGATGGTGATGACTGGGTTCGTTTCCGCCTGGGCGGCAAGGACGC
Source organism: Pseudomonas rhodesiae (assembly GCF_007858255.1). Lineage (GTDB taxonomy): Bacteria > Pseudomonadota > Gammaproteobacteria > Pseudomonadales > Pseudomonadaceae > Aquipseudomonas > Aquipseudomonas rhodesiae. The sequence goes on from NZ_VFEU01000023.1 coordinate 30,931, forward strand.
ATCCGATAAGGTCTTCGAACACAAAGTCTCGCGCATCAGCAAGATCAAGAGCCGCGCCGACGAAGACGACGAAAAAGATGAAGCCAGCGTGGCCAAGCGCCCAGTGATCGATCTGGAAATGTGCCTGGGCAACGTCAAGCGCACCGTCGAGGTCAACCTCACCGACCGCAGCAGCTTCAACTACCCGTTGCTGATCGGTGCCAAGGCCCTGCGTGAATTCGGCGCTGCGGTGAACCCGGCCCGTCGGTACACTGCCGACAAACCGGACTGCTGACGGACTGCCATGCCCCACATCCTGATTGTCGAAGACGAAGCGGCGATTGCCGACACGCTGATATTCGCCCTGCAAGGCGAGGGCTTCGGCACCACCTGGCTGAGCCTGGGCCAGGCGGCGCTGGAGCATCAGCGCAAGACCCCGGCCGACCTGATCATCCTCGACATCGGCCTGCCGGACATCAGTGGTTTTGAAACCTGCAAGCAATTGCGCCGCTTCAGCGAAGTGCCGGTGATGTTCCTCAGTGCCCGCGACGGTGAGATCGATCGGGTCGTGGGGCTGGAGATCGGCGCCGACGATTACGTGGTCAAGCCGTTCAGCCCAAGGGAAGTGGCGGCGCGGGTCAAGGCGATCCTCAAGCGCGTCGGCCCTGGTGTGGCGCCGGCGCTGTTTCAGGTGGATCTGGAGCGCATGCAGATCGCCTATCGCGGCCAGCCCTTGAGCCTGACGCGCCATGAGTTTCGTCTGCTGCAGAGCCTGTTGGAACAACCGGAGCGGGTGTTCAGCCGCGAACAGTTGCTCGACGCCGTGGGCGTGCCTGCCGATGCCGGCTACGAGCGCAATATCGACAGCCATATCAAAAGCCTGCGCAGCAAATTGCGCGGCATTGCCGCCCAAGCCGAACCGATCCAGACCCACCGCGGCCTCGGCTACAGCTACAGCCCGAGCCACAGCTGATGCGCCTGGGGCTGCGGATGTTCCTGGTGTACGCGCTGTTTATCGGCCTGACCGGCTATTTCGTGCTCAGCACCGTGATGAAGGAAATCCGCCCCGGCGTGCGCCAGTCCACCGAAGAAACCCTGGTGGACACCGCCAACCTGCTGGCCGAGATCCTGCGCGATGACGTCAAAAACGGCACCCTCGGCCAGAGCCACTGGCCCGCGCTGCTCAAGGCTTACGGCAATCGTCAGCCTGGCGCGACCATCTGGGGGCTACCGAAAAACCAGGTCAACCATCGAATTTACGTCACCGACGCCAACGGCACCGTGTTGCTCGACTCCAGCGGCGTGGCGGTGGGCCAGGACTATTCGAAGTGGAACGACGTTTACCTGACCCTGCGCGGCGAATACGGCGCGCGTTCCACCCGCAGTAACCCGCAGGACGCCACCTCGTCGGTGATGCACGTGGGCGCGCCGATCCGCGATAACGGCCAGATCATCGGCGTGGTCACCGTGGCCAAGCCCAACAGCTCGTTGCAGCCCTATGTCGACCGTACCGAGCGGCGCCTGCTTTGGTACGGCGCCGGGCTGGTCATCCTCGGGTTGCTGCTCGGCGCGCTGTTGTCGTGGTGGGTGAGCGCCGCCCTGCGCCGTCTGACCGCCTATGCCGAAGCCGTCAGCGAGGGCCGCCGCGCCGAGCTGCCGCACTACCGGGGCGGCGAACTCAAGCAACTCTCCACTGCTGTGGAGCACATGCGCACACAGCTGGAAGGCAAAGCCTACGTCGAACACTACGTACACACCCTGGCCCACGAACTGAAAAGCCCGCTGGCGGCCATTCGCGGCGCTGCGGAGCTGTTGCAGGGCGACATGACTCGCGAACAACAGCAGCGTTTTGTCGGCAATATCGACAGCGAAAGCGCACGCTTGCAGCAGTTGATCGAACGCCTGTTGAATCTGGCACAGGTCGAACAACGCCAGGGCCTGGAAGAGCAGGTGAGCATCCCGCTGGCGGCCCTGGTGAGCGATGTGCTCAATGCCCAGTGTGCGCGCATCGAAGGCGCTGGGTTACACGTCGAGCAAGGGATTGCGGCGGATGTGAACGTGTTTGGCGAGCCGTTCCTGTTGCGTCAGGCGCTGGGCAACTTGCTGGATAACGCGTTGGATTTCACCCCGCCGGGTGGCACGTTGCGCTTCAGTGCGAGCCGCCAGCACAACGATGTGCAGGTGAGCCTGTTCAACCAGGCCGCGCCGATTCCCGACTATGCCTTGCCGCGTTTGAGTGAGCGGTTCTATTCACTGCCGCGTCCGGCCAGTGGGCGCAAGAGCACGGGCCTGGGTTTGAACTTCGTTGAAGAAGTGATGAAGCTGCACGGCGGTGCGTTGCAGATCGGCAATGTGCCGGGTGGAGTGCAGGTGGTGCTGCATCTCCACACAGTCTCCACAGTACCCACATAAAACCCCCACGCGCGCGGCGCACGCTCTGCCCATCAAAACAGGGAGAGCCCCATGAACCGCAGCCTGCTTTTCAAACTTGGCGCCATTGCGCTACTGATCCTGCTGTTACTGATTCCGTTGTTGATGATCAACGGCATCATCAGTGACCGCCAGCAACTGCGCGACGGTGTCGTGATGGACATCGCCCGCAGTTCCAGCTTCGCCCAGCGCCTGACCGGCCCGGTAATGGTGGTGCCGTATCGCAAGACCGTGCGTGAATGGAAACTCAACGAAAAGCTCAACAAGCGCTACGAGGAAACCCGTGAAGAACGCGGGCGCCTGTATTTCCTGCCGGACCGTTTTGAACTCGACGGCCAGGTGCAGACCGAACTGCGCGCACGGGGGATTTACCAGGCACGGCTGTTCCATGCCGATAGCCGCATCAGTGGGCGCTTCGAGCTGCCCGCGCAGTTGGGCATCAACGAAAATTTCGCGGACTACCGCTTCGAACCGGCGTTTCTGGCGGTGGGCATCAGCGATATCCGTGGCATCGAAAACGCCCTGAAGCTGGAGCTGGGCAGCCAACGCCTGGAGTTCTCGCCAGGCAGCCAAGTGGATTGGCTCGGGGAGGGCGTCCATGTCACGCTGCCGGAGCAGGACAGTAAAAAACCGGCGGTGGTGGACTTCGCCTTCGACCTGCGCCTGCAAGGCACCGAACAACTGCAAGTGGTGCCGGTGGGCAAGACCAGTCAGGTATCGCTGGCGTCCAATTGGCCGCACCCCAGCTTTATCGGCAACTTCCTGCCGGCCCAGCGTGACATCACCGACAAAGGCTTCACCGCCAATTGGCAGACCTCATTCTTCTCCACCAACCTCGAACAGGCCCTGCAAACCTGCCTGGACCGCGAAGGCTGTGACGACTTCAACAACCGCAGCTTCGGTGTGAACTTCATCGACCCGGTGGACCAGTACCTCAAGAGCGATCGCGCGATCAAATACGCGCTGCTGTTTATCGCCCTGACCTTTGCCGGTTTCTTTCTGTTCGAAGTGCTCAAGAGCCTGGCGGTGCACCCGATTCAATACGCTCTGGTGGGCGTGGCGCTGGCGTTCTTTTATCTGCTGTTGTTGTCGCTGTCCGAGCACCTGGGGTTTGCCCTGGCGTATCTGATCTCGGCGAGTGCGTGCGTGGTGTTGATCGGTTTCTACGTGTGCCATGTGCTGCGCAGCATTGCCCACGGCCTGGGGTTCTCAGCGGGGCTGGCGGCGTTGTATGGCTTGTTGTACGGGTTGTTGAGTGCGGAGGATTACGCGCTGCTGATGGGTTCGCTGCTGTTGTTCGGCCTGCTGGGCACGGTGATGGTGCTCACGCGCAAATTGGACTGGTACGGGGTGGGCAAGCGCAAGGCGAGCGAGCCGCTGCAGTTTGATCTGGAGGCGGTGCAATGATCGGCTTGCGCGAGGATCGACAAGTAGGCGCGCAGTTAGCCACAAGGATCGCCACATTCCTTGCTGTCACCACTGCCCACTGTGGCAGTGGGCTTGCTCGCGATAGCGGTGGTTCAGAAACCGATGTGCTGAATGACATACCGCGATCGCGGGCAAGCCCGCTCCCACATTGGGTCGGTGTGCAGGTCAGGCCGGTGGCTGGGTCTGCTGCATCGAAGGCCGCTGGCTGACGTCGGCGTACCAGGCGGCAAGCTGTGGGTTGTCCACGCGCCATTGCATATCCGGATGGCGAAAATCCAGATAACCCAGGGCACAGGCCACGCTGATCGCGGCAACGTCAAAGTGGCTGGCCAGTTCGGCGATGGCATTCTGTTCCAGCTCGGCGAGGGTGCGGCGGATTTTGTTGCGCTGCTCGTCGAGCCACTGATCCCAGTGCTTCTCCACCGGGCGCAGGGCGGTTTCGTAGCGCACCAGCACGGCGGCATCCATAATGCCGTCGGCCATCGAGGCCAATGTGAGGCGGCGCCAGCGTGCCGAGCCGTCGCGAGGGATCAGCGGGTTGCCGACGTGCTGGTGGTCGAAGTAATCGAGGATCACCCGGCTGTCGTGCAGCACCGAGCCGTCAGCCAGACGCAATGCCGGGATCTTGCCCACGGGGTTGCCGTCGACCAACTGCGCATCGGGGTTGACCGGGGTCGGCATGCAGGCGTGCAGGGCCACGCGGTCCTGCTGGCCGGTTTCGAGCAGCAGCACGCGGACTTTGCGCACGAACGGCGATGCAGGGTTGTGGAACAAGGTCATGTTGGGCGTGGACATGGGCATTCCTCTGGATTGACTGTGGCTAGCCTAGAGGGTCGTGCGGTGGCTGGCGAGGGGCAGGTTGAGGGCTCATCGGGGGCAAGCCCCATTTTTGATTTGTGAACACATTCAAAGTGTGGGAGGGGGCTTGCCCCCGATGAGGCCCTCAGCCACGCCCCTTGAACAACCCCCAACTACCAATGGCCGCTGGTATACCCAACCCCACCCAACTCAACGCATCCCACCCGCCATCCCCCAGTAACGCCGCAAACAGCCCGGCGGCGCTGAGCAGACCGATTCCCAACGGAATGCCGAACACCTTCCAGAAACTCGACTGGCGCGGCCTCATGCCTTGCCCGTCCTGCGTTTGGCGATCCACAGGTAAATTCCGCTGATCAGCACGATGATGGTCAGCCCATCCAGCAGCGCCCACAGGATCTTCATCGGCATGCCGCCATAGTCGCCAAAGTGCAGCGGCTGGGACATGCCCATGGCGTCCATGTACCACGGCCGTTCGGCAATCGCCGTGACTTGCAGGGTGCTGGCGTCGATCAGCACCGGGGTGAGCAGGTGCGAAGTCAGGTGCGTGCTGCCCTTCATAAACACCGCATAGTGGTGCTCGCTGGAGAACCGCGTGCCGGGGAAGGCGATAAAGTCCGGCTGCATACCGGGTGCGGCGCGTGCGGCGATGCTCAGCAACTCGCTGGCTGGGGCGCGTGAGGTCAGCGGCGGCGCATCCTTGTACGGTTCGATCAGGGCCGTAAGGCTGTCCTGGCGCCAGGCGGCGATGAGCAGGTCGGCGCAGGCGCTGATCACGCCGGTCACGCCCACCACCAGGGCCCAGGTCAGCGTAACCACACCGATCAGGTTGTGCAGGTCGAGCCAGCGCAGGCGGGTAGTTTTGTCCCGGCGCACGCTGGCGAATTTCAGACGACGCATGAACGGCAGGTACAGCACCGTGCCGGAAATGATCGCCAACACAAACAGCACACCCATAAACGCCAGCAGCAGCTTGCCCGGCAGACCGGCGAACATATCCACATGCAGGCGCAGCAAAAACAAGGTGAAACCGCCATTGGCCGAGGGCATCTCCAGCGCGTCGCCGCTGCGCGCATCGAGCATGAAGGTGTGGGACGCGTTCGGCTCCGTGCCGGCGGTGGCGGCCATGATCGCGATCACACCGTTCGGGTCGTCTTCATCCCAAGCCAGGTATTGCAGGGCCTCTCCGGGGCGATGGGCCAGGGCCTTGTTCACCAGTTGTTCCAGGTTCAATCGCGGCGTATCGGCCGGCATCTGCTGGAGCTGAGGTTCGTTGCCCAGCAGATGGTCGATCTCGTGGTGAAACACCAGCGGCAGGCCGGTGAGGGCGAGCAGCAGCAGGAACACCGTGCAGATCAGGCTGGTCCAGGTGTGGACGAAGGACCAGTGGCGGATGGTTGTGCTCTTCATGTTTCAGCCTGCAGCCTCTGCGCCGATCACCATTGGTACGTGGCGCTGGCGACGACGCTGCGCTGGTCGCCGAAGTAGCAGTAGTTGCCATCGCAGGTGGACAGGTAGTCCTTGTTGAACAGGTTGGTGGCGTTCACCTTCAGCGACGCGCCTTTGAGGCTGTTGTCCAGGCGACCGAGGTCGTAATGCACCGCGCCATCGAACACGGTGTAGGCGTTGGCCTTACCCAGCCAGGTATTGGCCTGGTCGCCGTAGGTGTTGCCGGTGTAACGCGCGCCAAAGCCGATGCCGAAGCCATCGAGCACGCCGGTGTGCCAGGTGTAGTCGGTCCACAGCGACGCTTGCTGGTTGGGCATCAGTTGCAGGCGGTTGCCTTTGTATTGGCCTTTTTGCACCTCGGATTTGGCCAGGGTGTAGGCGGCGATCACCTTGAGGTTATCGGTCACGTCAGACACCGCTTCCAATTCCAGGCCCTTGACCTTCACTTCGCCGGTCTGGTCGGTGACGGAAACGCCGCCGGCCTGGAAGCTGGTCACCAGCACGTTCTTTTGGGTCAGGTCATAGACCGCCGCGCTCAGCAGGGTGTTGGAGCCGGGCGGCTGGTATTTGACCCCCAGTTCCCATTGCTTGCCTTCGGTGGGTTTGTACGACTTCACAGGATCGACGCTGGCGTTGCTCGCCGGCTGGAACGACTCGGCGTAGGACAAGTACGGCACGAAACCGGAGTCGAACACGTAGCTCAAGGCCGCGTTGCCGCTGAAGTTCTTGCTGCGGTCAGTGTTGGTCGCGTCGTTCTTGTTGAAGTAGGTGGTGCCCTGGTGCACCCAGTCTTCACGGCCGCCCAAGGTCAGGCGCCAGTTGTCCAACGCCATCTGGTCCTGGACGTATAGCCCGGTTTGCACGGTTTTCTGGTTGTAGTCATAGAACGCTGTGGAGCGCGCAGGACGGACGGTCGAGCCCCCGTAGCTCGGGTTGAAAATATTGGTGCCCGAGGCCAGACCGAAGATCGACAGATAGGACGTGTCGGTACGCTGATGATCCAGGCCCAGCAGCAGGGTGTGGGTGATGTCCCCCGTGGCAAAGTCGGCCTGGAAGTTGTTGTCCACGGCGAACTGGCCGATGTTCTCGTCCACATTGGTGGTGGACCGGCTGATATTGCCCGCCGCGTCGGCCGGCGAGAAGGCGTAGGAGCCTACGGTCAGTTGCTGGAACGACAGCTCAGACTTGGTGTAACGCAGGTTCTGCTTGAATTGCCAGGTATCGTTGAGGCGATGCTCGAAGGCATAGCCCAGCGCGTAGTAGGTACGGTCGTAGAACTCATAGTCCGGATCGCCGAGGTTCTTGTGGTGGGACACCTCCCCCAGCGGCGATTTGATCTTGGTGCCCTGGATCGGCAGGAACTGGCTGGTGGTGCCGGTATCGTCGCGAGTGAACTGCGATAGCAAGGTCAGCCGGGTGTCGGGGTCGATGTTCCAGGTCAGGCTGGGGGCGATGTTGTAGCGCTTGTTGTCGATGTGATCGACCTGGGTGCCGGAGTCGCGAACCACGCCGCTCAGGCCATAGAGAAACTGGCCGTCGTCGTCGATCTTGCCGGTGCTGGCGAAGTTGATCTGGCGGTGATTGTCGCTGCCGTACTGCACTTGCACCGCGTGGCTGGCCTGCTCGCTGGGACGGCTGCTGACCATGTCCAGCAGGCCACCCGGTGGAGTCTGGCCATACACCGACGAGGCCGGTCCGCGCAGCAGGGCCAGGCGATCGAGGTTCCAGGTCTCGGCTTTCGGGTTGGCATACACGCCACGCGGCAACGGCAGGCCGTCAAGAAATTGCGTCGGCTCAAAGCCGCGTACGCGCATCCAGTCGTAGCGCGTGTCGCTGCCGTAGCTGGCGGACACGATGCCGGGCATGTATTTCACCGCGTCGTCGAGGGTATGAACGCTGCGATCCTGCATCTGCTGGCGGGTGGCGACGGAGATCGAGCGCGGCGCTTCCACCAGGGCGGTGTCGGTCTTGGTGCCGGCGGCGGTGCGTGTCGCCAGGTAGCCTTGGGCCGGGCCCCATGCGCTTTCATAACTGCCTTGCCCGGTGATGTTGGTTTCCGGCAACGCCACTACGCCGTCCGGAATCGCCACCAAGGTGAAGGTTCCGGCGCTGCTCTGTTCCAGCTGCAACCCCGTGCCGCGCAGTGCCTGGCGCAGCGCGCTCTGGGCATCGAACTGGCCGTTTACAGGAGCGGAGGTTTTACCGGCGGCCAGGGCCGGATCGAGGGTCAGCGCCAGGCCGGCCTGGCTGGCGATCTGGTTGAGCGTGCTGGCCAGAGGCGCCGCCGGCAAGTTGTAGGCACGCACGCTGGAGGCCTGTTCGGCCGCCAATAGCTGAGGCGTGATCAGCGGTGTGCTGAGGGCAATGGCCACGGCCAACAGACTGGGGCGCAGCAGGGTGTCTAGCGTGCGGGACATAGGGCGGCTCCTGAATGGAAGTAATTCGCAATTGCCTATGTGCCGAGCGAGATTCGAAAAGTGATAGGGCGGGATGAAAATATTTTTTGCCGGGGATTTTTCGGTGTGTTTGCAGGCCTATCGGGGGCAAGCCCCCTCCCACAGTTGATCGGGTTTTGTTCAGGTCAATGTGGGAGGGGCTTGCCCCCAATAGCCTCAACCCAGGCCTTGCTGATGCCTAACGCTTGGCACCCACCGTCACCCACCACGGCGTGTGCTGCGTGATCTGCACCGGCAACGTCGGCAGCAGCGCATTGAGCGCCAGCGTGGTGTCGTGCAGCGGGAAACTGCCGGTGATGCGCAAGTCGGCCACGTTTTTATCCACGCCTAGATAGCCAGGGCGGTAGCGACTCAATTCCTCGACCACGTCGCCCAGGCGCGCGTTGTCCACCACCAGCATGCCACGCGTCCAGGCATCCGTGGCGGGGGTGACGGCCAGGGACGGGCCGAGGCCGTCGCTGCGCATCAGCACTTGCTGGCCTGCTTTGAACACCTGTTCCTGCGGCAGCGCCTCCGGCTGCGCCGCAACGGCGGACTGCAGCACGCTCAGGCGCGTGGCGTCGTCTTCGCGCTTGACGATAAACCGCGTACCCAGCGCCCGCAGGCGGCCGTCGCGGGTCTGCACGTAGAACGGGCGCGCGTCGTTATGGCCGGTTTCGACGAGGATTTCACCGTCCTGCAACACGATCAGCCGGCGCTTTTCATCGAAGCGCACGTCGATGGCGCTGTGGGTGTTGAGGTTGATCTGGGTACCGTCCGCCAGTTTCAGCGTGCGCTGCTCGCCGGTGGCGGTGCGTTGGTCGGCCAGCCAATAGTGGATCGGCACATAGCGTTCGCCTGCAAATAACCCCAGGCCGCAGATAAGCGCAATGCTCGCCAGGCCGCTGCCGAGCTTGCGTACCCGTTGACGGATGGCCTGACGGGACTGCAACAACGCGGCGCGCGCCGGGCCCGAGGCGATGCTGAAACGTTGGTCGAGCATGCCCAACTGGCGCCAGGCGCGGGCGTGTTCCTCATCGCTGGCCAGCCATTTGCTGAACTCTTCACGCTCGACCGCACTGCCGTCGCCCGAATCCAGGGACAACTGCCAGGCAATCGCCGCATCCAGCACGCGGGCCGAGACCGGTTTGGCGCCGACTGTACTCATGTCGGCTCGCCATACAGTGCGATATAGCACTGGCGAATGCCCTGGGCCAGGTACTGGCGCACGCGGGGCACCGATACGCCGAGGCGTTGGGCGATCTGCGCGTGGCCCAGGCCGTCGAGACGACTGTAGAGAAACGCCGCGCGGGCCTTGCTCGACAACGTGCCGAGCAATCGGTCGATGGCTTTGAGGTCTTCGAGGATCAGTTGCTGGGCTTCGGGGGAGGGGTGTTCGCTTTCCGGGATCAGCATCAATTCGGCCAGGTAAGCCTGCTCCAATGCCGCGCGCCGGAAATAGTCGAACAACAGGCCCTTGGCGATGGCCACCAGAAATGCCCTTGGCTCGCGCGGTTCCGGCAACGTGTCGCGCCCCAACAGACGCATGAACGTGTCCTGGCTCAGGTCTTCGGCCCGGCTCGGGCACGCCACGTTGCGCCGCAGCCAGGCCAGCAGCCAGCCGCGATGGTCGCGATACAACGCACCAACCCGCTCACTGTGTGGGTTCTGGACCGACGACAAGGCATCACCGAATAAACAAGAGGTTTAAACTAACGAGAATTATTCGCGATTGTGTCAGAGGCGTGGAATAGGCGCAATTGGCGTCTGTCGGGGAGATGAGATTAAAACGATGGCGCCTGTTGCCGGCGTTTCCATTGGCTCAACCGCGTGTGCAGCGCGAGCGGTGTATCGATTGACTGCTGGCGCGCGCGGCTGAACAAAATCAGCATCAGCTCCGCCGTGGCCAAGGCGTCGGCGCTGGCGTGATGGCGTTCGCCGACTTCCAGGTGGAAGTGTTTGACCCAATCGTCCAGCCCTGCCTCACGGATTGGCGCCTCGGGGCACAGCAGGGGGGCGATGTCGGCCACATCCAGAAACGGGTGGGTCAGGCGATAACCCAGGCTGTCCTTGAGTGCGCGGCTCAGCATGTGTTGATCGAACGGCGCGTGGAACGCGAGCAGTGGGCTGTCGCCGACGTACTCCATAAAGTCCAACAAGGCTTCCACCGGATCGCTGCCGGCGGCAATGGCGCTGGGCCCCAGGCCGTGGATCAGCACACTGGGGCTGAGTTTGGTTTCGGGGCGTTGCAGGGTGCGCTCGAACAACTGGGAGAAGTCCACCGCGCCATCCTCGATCACTACCGCGCCGATGGACAGCACCTGGTCGCGGTTGAGGTTCAGGCCGCTGGTTTCCAGGTCCACCACCACCCAGCGTTGGCTGCGCAAGGCGCCTTCACTCAGCGTCGCAGGCTTGGGCAGTTGCGCCAAGCGCCGTTGTTGGATTGCATCGAGCTGGGGTTTGGCGGCGCGCAGCCAGGCGAACAGGCTCACAGTTGATACCGCAGGGTCAGGCTGCTTTGCAGGCGTTGGGCCTGGCGCAGGGATTCGCGCAGGATGCGCCGGTCCAAGTGGTTGAGGCTGTCGGGATCGACGCGGTTGGAATACGGCTGGTTTTCGCGACTTTGCAGTTGGTGCTGCTGCATGCGGGTCTGCTGGATAAAGTGATAGGCCTCCTCATACGCCGCGCCGTCCAGTGGTTCGATGACTTCCTTGACCACCAGTTGGCGCAGGCGCTCCAGGGTGTTGTTAGCGTGAATGCCGTTGGCCAGGGCCAGCAGGCGCGCGCCGTCGACGAAAGGCGTGAGGCCCTGCACCTTGAGATCAAGGGTGGCTTTTTCGCCACCTTTGCGGGTCAGCACAAAGTCACGGAAACGCCCAACCGGGGGGCGCTGGCGCAGCGCATTCTCGGCCAGCATGCGTTGGAACAGACGGTTATCCGCGACCTGATCGAGAATGCCTTGGCGCAATACCTCGCAGCCTTGCTCGTCGCCCCACACCACGCGCAAGTCAAAATAAATACTCGAACCCAACAGGTTCTCCGGCGTCGCCTCGCGGATGAACGCCGCAAAACGCCGCGCCCATTCGGCTCGCGACAGGCACAGCTCCGGGTTGCCGGCCATGATATTGCCTTTGCACAGGCTGAAACCGCACAGCGCCAGGCTCTGGTTGATGTGTTGGGCCAGGGGCAATAGACGGCCACGGATCGCGGCGGCCTCGGAGGCGTCCTTGGCCTCGAACAGAATACCGTTGTCCTGATCGGTGTACAGCGTCTGCTCGCGACGGCCTTCGCTGCCGAAGCACAGCCAACTGAAAGGCACGCCAGGGTCACCTTTTTCGGCGAGGCTCAGCTCGATCACCCGGCACACAGTGTGATCGTTGAGCAGGGTGATGATGTGGGTGATCTGGGTGGACGACGCGCCGTGGGCCAGCATGCGCTCGACCAACTGGCCGATCTCGCCGCGAATCGCCACCAGGTTGTCGATGCGCGGGGCGTTGCGAATGGTACGGGCCAGGTGCACCAGGTCCACCCGTTGCAGGGAAAACAGATCGCGCTCGGACACCACGCCGCACAGGCGCTGGTCCTTGACCAGGCACACATGGGCGATATGCCGCTCGGTCATGGCGATGGCGGCGTCGAAGGCGCTGTGGTCCGGCGTCAAAAAGAACGGTGCCTGGGTCATGTGCGCGTCGATGGCCTGGCTGAAATCGCTGACACCGCCGGCCACCACATGGCGTAAGTCGCGCAGGGTAAAAATCCCCAGAGGCGCCTTGTTGTCGTCGACGATGACAATGCTGCCCACTTGCTGCTCGTGCATCAGCGTGACTGCTTCGCGCAAGGGCGTATGCGGGTTGCAGGTGACCGGGTGGCGCATGGCCAATTCACCCAGGCGCGTGTTGAGGGAGTATTGGGTGCCGAGGGTTTCCACGGCCTTTTGCTGCACCTGCTGGTTGACCTGATCCAGCAGGCTGCTGACGCCGCGCAGGGCGAAGTCGCGGAACGGGCTGGAAAGGGCGAACAACTTGATAAAGGCCGGTTTGTTCAGTTGCAGGCAGAACGTGTCTTCGGCGGCCTTGTGCTCGGTGCGCGTGGCGCGTTCGCCCAGCAGCGCGGCCAGGGGGAAGCATTCGCCGGTGGTGATTTCGAAGGTGGTCTCGGTGGTGTCCGGTCGTTCGCCGATCACGCGGCCTTGTTTGACGATGTAGAAATGCTCGACCGGCCCGCCCGACGGTTTGAGGATGCTGTCACCGGGGGCATAAAAACGTAATTGGCATTGTTCCACCAGAAACGCCAGGTGCGCGTTTTCCATCTGGTTGAAGGGCGGGAAGCGTTGTAGAAACTGCAGCGTGCCTTGGATATTTTGCAGCACGGCAGTTTTCCCCGCCTGGGCGAAGGCATCAGCTTTACTCATAACAGTGACCGCAGTTTTTTTGTCGTTATCGAGCTGCATGGTCGACTCCTGCGCGGCGGGTGCCCATTGGACGTAAGTCTAGGTCGGTGTAAAAGACGCTGAGCTAGGGAAAAACCCTACATGTTTATCGTCCGAACCCCGTAGAACGCCCACTAGGCAAACTTTCCGACGAAGTGCACATTGTTCGCCCTTCCGCAGATGTCTGACGAGTGCTGGGAGATTGATTAGAACCGCTGAGAACCGTATGTCCGACCACGATATTTTGAGTGATGCCGAGCGCGAGGCGCTCAGCGCCGTGATGCTGGAGCCCGATCTGCCGCCACAACGCGTGTTGATTGTCGACGACGACAAGGACGCGCGCGAGTTGCTGGCGGAAATCCTGGGCCTGGACGGTATTCGCTGCATGACCGCCGACAGTGGCGAGCGCGCGTGGGACTTGTTGAAATCCAGCAGCTCCATCGGCTTGTTGATTACCGACCTGCGCATGCAACCCAGCAACGGGCTGGAACTGATCAAGCAAGTGCGCGAATCCACCCGCGCGGCGCTGCCGATCATCATCATGTCCGGGGACGCCGAAGCGCCGGATGTCATTGATGCCATGCATTTGAGCGTGGTGGATTTTTTGCTCAAGCCGATTGATAGCGTGAAACTGGCGAGGTTGGTGAAGCGGGAGTTGGGGATGGCGTCCTGATTTCTCCTTACATCCGCCCACGCTGGGAGGGCGCTTGCTTGCGATGGCGCCATTGCGGTCAGCCCAAGCTTCAAAGAAAAAGCCCTGATCTCACGATCAGGGCTTTTCTTTTTACAGGCCGTTCTTAGCCTTGAATTCCCGACGCCGACGATGCAACACCGGCTCGGTGTACCCGTTAGGCTGTTTGGTCCCTTCAATCACCAGTTCCACCGCCGCCTGGAAGGCGATGTTGCTGTCGAAATCCGGTGCCAAAGGGCGATACAGCGCGTCACCGGCGTTCTGGCGGTCCACCACCGGCGCCATGCGCTTGAGGCTTTCCATCACTTGCGCTTGATTGACGATGCCATGGCGCAGCCAGTTGGCGATGTGCTGGCTGGAAATACGCAGGGTGGCACGGTCTTCCATCAGGCCGATGTCGTTGATGTCCGGCACTTTCGAGCAGCCGACGCCCTGGTCGATCCAGCGCACCACATAGCCGAGGATGCCCTGGGCGTTGTTGTCCAGCTCGTTGCGGATTTCTTCCTCGGTCCAAGCGGTGTTCTGCGCCAGCGGGATAGTCAGGATATCGTCCACCGAGGCGCGTTCGCGCTTGGCCAGTTCGGCCTGACGCGCGAACACGTCGACCTTGTGGTAGTGCAGTGCGTGCAACGCGGCGGCCGTTGGCGAAGGTACCCACGCGGTGTTGGCGCCGGCCAGCGGGTGAGCGATTTTCTGTTCCAACATCGCCGCCATCAGGTCGGGCATCGCCCACATGCCTTTACCGATCTGCGCACGACCTTGCAGGCCGGTGCTCAAGCCGATATCGACGTTCCAGTTTTCATACGCTGCGATCCACTTTTCCGACTTCATCGCCGCCTTGCGCACCATCGCGCCGGCTTCCATGGAGGTGTGGATTTCGTCGCCGGTGCGGTCGAGGAAACCGGTGTTGATAAACACCACGCGCTCACTGGCGGCCTTGATGCAGGCTTTGAGGTTGACCGTGGTGCGGCGCTCCTCGTCCATGATCCCGACTTTGAGGGTATTGCGCGGCAGGTTCAGCACGTCTTCGACGCGGCCGAACAGCTCATTGGTAAATGCCGCTTCTTCCGGGCCGTGCATCTTCGGTTTGACGATGTACACCGAACCGGTGCGGCTGTTCTTGCGGCTGGTATTGCCGTTGAGGCTGTGGATCGCCGCCAGGCTGGTGATCAGGCCGTCGAGAATGCCTTCCGGTACTTCGTTGCCGTCTTTATCCAGGATCGCGTCGATGGTCATCAAGTGGCCAACGTTACGCACGAACAGCAGCGAACGACCGTGCAGGGTCACGTCCTGGCCATTCACGCCGGTGTAAACGCGATCGGGGTTCATGGTGCGGGTGAAGGTCTTGCCGCCCTTGGCCACTTCTTCGGCCAGGTCGCCCTTCATAAGACCGAGCCAGTTGCGGTAGATCACCACTTTGTCGTCGGCATCCACGGCGGCGACGGAGTCTTCGCAGTCCATGATGGTGGTCAGCGCGGCTTCCATCAGCACGTCTTTGACACCGGCGGCATCGGTCTGGCCGACCGGGGTGCTGGCGTCGATCTGGATTTCGAAGTGCAGGCCGTTGTGCTTGAGCAGGATCGCAATCGGTTGGGCGCTGTCGCCCTGGAAGCCGATCAATTGACTGTCGTCGCGCAGGCCGCTGTTGCTGCCACCTTTAAGGCTGACGATCAGCTTGCCGTCGACAATCTTGTAGCCGGTGGAGTCGACATGGCTGCCGGCGCTGAGCGGCGCGGCTTCGTCGAGGAAGGCGCGGGCGAAGGCGATGACCTTGTCGCCGCGCACCTTGTTGTAGCCTTTGCCCTTCTCGGCGCCGTCGGCTTCGCTGATGGCGTCGGTGCCGTACAGCGCGTCGTACAGCGAACCCCAACGGGCGTTGGATGCGTTGAGGGCGAAGCGGGCATTCATTACCGGCACCACCAACTGTGGGCCGGCCATGCGCGCGATTTCGTCATCGACGTTTTGGGTCGAGGCTTGGAAGTCTGCGGCTTCTGGCAGCAGGTATCCGATGTCTTGCAGGAAGGCTTTGTAGGCCACCGGGTCGTGGGCCTGGCCGGCATGGGTCTGGTGCCAGGTATCGATCCGTGCTTGGAAATCATCGCGTTTGGCGAGTAGGGCTTTGTTCTTCGGCGCCAGGTCGTGGATGACCTTATCGGCACCGGCCCAGAACTGATCGGCAGTGATGCCGGTGCCGGGAATGGCTTCGTTGTTCACGAAGTCGAACAGGACTTTGGCGACCTGCAGGCCACCGACTTGAACGTGTTCAGTCATTGCTTGCCTCACTCTGCGGAGCTTATGCGCTGTTTCGGATTTTCATTATGTAGTGCTCGGATGGGCATACTACATGATGACTTGCGGTTGTGAAAATTAGACTAAATACGTCGTTTAGCGACCCACTTTGGTCGTACGGTCACAGCGGAGAACGGTATGTTCTCAAAAAGTTACAGGATTGTTCCAGATAAATATAAAAATGGTACACGATTTGTTTTCGCGGCACCCTGGGTCCACCTTGTAGGCTGACTTCCAAAGGGCTTCGCCATGGACCATCTTGTACTCACAATTATCGCCGCCGACAAACCCGGCCTGGTTGAACGTATCGCGCAGACCATCGCCGCCCAGGGCGGCAACTGGCTGGACAGCCGCATGGCCCATATGGCCGGAGAGTTCGCCGGGATCCTGCGGGTAAGTGTGCCGGCAGACAATCGTCAGGCGTTGGTGGGGGCGTTGGAGGACTTATCCACACACGGCATTCGCGTGCTGGTGGGCGAGGGCAGCACCGCGCAGGCGCCGGCGTCCAAACCCATCGTGATGACGTTGGTGGGCAATGATCGCGCAGGGATCGTGCGTGAGATCACGGCGTTGTTGAGCCGCCAGGGGGTCAACCTGGAAAGCCTGAGTACCGGCGTAACTCCAGCACCGATGAGCGGGGACCTGTTGTTCAACGCCGAAGCGTTGTTGCAGGTGCCTTCGAGCTTGCCCCTTGAGACGTTGCAAGCCTCCCTGGAAACCTTGGCCGATGACCTGATGGTCGAGCTGCATCACGAGGAGTAATCGCCACAGGGTTATCCATGGAAATCTTGCATGGGCCTGTGGATAACCTGTAGAGACCCCTCGCCAGGCCACGCCCGCCGTGGCTCTTGCTCAGCTGAGCAAAAAACGAGCAGTTTCAATGGCTTGTGCACAAATGGCGGGGACCAGGTTGTGGATAACCTTGGGGTGAATGGCTGCAAGCCACACAGGCTGTGGCTTGCAGAGGTTTGTACGTTATTTGATCAGCGTTTGCGCACGCTCAGCCAGGCATCCACGCTGTACACAACCAGGCCGGCCCAGATAAAAGCGAACGCCAGCAGCGTGCTCGGCGCCAAGTGTTCGCCGAACAGCAGCACCGCTTCCAGCAACACCAATGTGGGCGCGACGTACTGCAAAAAGCCCAATGCGGTGTAAGGCAAATGCCGCGCGGCGGCGTTGAAACACACCAGCGGGATCAGCGTCACCGGGCCTGCGGCCACCAGCCACCAGGCTTCGGAGGTGCTCCAGAATGCCAGTTGCGCGCTATGTGCGCTGGGGTTGAACAGCAGCCACGCCACCGCGATCGGCACCAGCATCCAGGTTTCCACCACCAGCCCCGGCAATGCTTTGACCGGTGCCTGCTTGCGGATCAGCCCGTAGAAACCGAAGGTCAACGCCAGCGCCAACGAGACCCACGGCAAGCTGCCCACTTGCCACACCTGTTGCGCCACACCCACGGCGGCCAATATCACGGCGACCCACTGTAAGCGGCGCAGACGTTCGCCCAGCAACAGCATGCCCAGCAGCACGTTCACCAGCGGGTTGATGTAGTAACCCAAGCTCGCTTCGAGCATGCGCCCGCTGTTGACCGACCACACATAGGTCAGCCAATTGGCCGCAATCAGCGAACCGCTCAGTGCCAGAATCGCCAGGCGCTTGGGGTTGTCGCGCAGCTCGCAGAACCAGCCGGGGTGCTTCCACACCATCAGCAGCAAGCCCCCGAACAGCGCCGACCACAGCACCCGGTGCACGATGATCTCGGCGGCGGGCACGCTGGCGATGGCTTTGAAGTAGAGCGGGAACAGGCCCCAGATGACATAGGCGCTCAGGCCCAGAATGTACCCTTTGCGGGGGTTGGCGGCGTGCATGCGGAATCCTTGCTTAGGCAGCTAACAAAGCGCGATTGTAAGGATATTTGTCAACCAATGGGACTGGCTTGGTCATGAGGTTTGCTTTGTGTGGGAGAGGGCAGGCCCTCTCCCACATTAAAAGCACTCAGAAGAGTTTCAGCGGCTCTTCGTTGAGGGCCGAGAGTTGCTCACGCAGGGCCAGGACCTGATCGCCCCAATACCGCTCGGTGCCGAACCACGGAAAACTGTGGGGGAATGCCGGGTCGTCCCAGCGCCGTGCCAGCCAGGCGCTGTAGTGCATCAGGCGCAAGGCACGCAGGGGTTCGATCAGGGCCAGTTCACGCGGGTCGAAGTCGTGGAATTCCTGATAGCCGTCCATCAATTCCGACAGTTGCCCCAGGCATTCCTGACGATCGCCAGCGAGCATCATCCACAGGTCCTGCACCGCTGGGCCCATGCGGCAGTCGTCCAGGTCGACGATGTGGAACATCTCGTCGCGGCACATCATGTTGCCGGGGTGGCAATCGCCGTGCATGCGGATGTTCTTGTGCGGGGTGGCCTTGTATACCTCCTCCACCCGTTTGAGCAGGTCGCGCGCTACCGACTCGTAGGCCGGCAACAGGCTCTTGGGAATGAAGTTGCCCTCAAGCAGCGTAGTCAGCGAATCGTGCCCGAAGTTCTTCACTCCCAGCGCTTCGCGGTGTTCGAACGGTCGCGTGGAGCCCACGGCATGCAAACGCCCCAGCAACTGCCCCAGCCGATAGAGTTGATCCAGATTGCCCGGCTCCGGCGCACGGCCGCCACGACGGGGGAACAAGGTAAAGCGGAACCCTGCGTGTTCGAACAGGCTGTCGCCGTTATGGATCAGCGGCGCCACCACCGGCACGTCGCACTCGGCCAATTCAAAGGTGAAACGGTGTTCTTCCAGAATCGCTTCGTTGGTCCAGCGCTGGGGCCGGTAGAACTTGGCGATCAGTGGCTCGGAGTCTTCGATGCCCACTTGATAGACGCGGTTTTCGTAGCTGTTGAGCGCCAGCACGCGGGCGTCGCTGAGGAAACCGATGCTTTCGACGGCGTCGAGCACCAGATCGGGGGTGAGTGTTTCAAACGGGTGGGCCATGCGAACTCCTGCGCGCAGCAGGGCGCCGCGTCCGGCCGGGTATGGTAACGCACGCGGCTGGAGATAGGGGGCGACTGTGCCATTGTCATCGGGGGCAAGCTCCCCCCACCTTTGAAGGTAATCACCGGTCAAAATGTGGGAGGGGGCTTGCCCCCGATAAGGCCGTGTCAGGCGCCGACGATCCCGCCGTCATCGCGCCGAATGGCCAGCACCGACGAACGCGGCTTACCGTTGGGCAAGTGCTCCGGCCAGGTCGAGCCACCGGTTTCGCCCGGATGCTGAATGCCCACGAACAGGGTTTTCTGGTCCGGCGCGAAGCTGATGCCGGTCACTTCACACGCCACCGGCCCCACCATGAAACGACGGATTTCCCCAGTGTTTGGATCGGCACAGAGCATCTGGTTGTTGCCCATGCCGGCGAAGTCGCCGCTGTTGCTGTAGTCGCCGTCGGTGAGAATCCACAGACGCCCAGCTTTATCGAAGCCCAGGCCGTCGGGGCTGTTGAACATGTTCTGCGGGTTGATATTCGACGAGCCGCCCTTGGGTGCGCCAGCGTGTACCGCTGGGTTACCGGCCACCACGAACAGGTCCCAACTGAAGTCGTCGGCGCCGTGGTCGTCGGCATTGGCCTTCCAGCGCAGGATCTGGCCGTAGACGTTTTTCTCGCGCGGGTTAGGCCCGCCCACCGGCTGGCCGTCCTCACCGCGTTTGGCGTTGTTGGTCAGGGTGCAATAGACCTGGCCGTCGGTGGGGCTGACCACGATCCATTCCGGACGGTCCATACGCGTAGCCTTGACCACGCTGGCGGCCAGGCGCGCGTGGATCAGCACTTCAGCCTGGCTGGCAAAACCGCTGCTGGCGTCGATACCGTTTTTGCCGTGGGTCAACTCGACCCACTGGCCCTTGCCGCGAGGATGATCGGCGTTGCCGTCGCCCGCGTCGAAGGTCGCCACGTACAGCGTGCCGTGGTCGAGCAAGTCCTTGTTGGCCTTGGGGTTCTTGTGATTGATCTTGTCGCGGCTGATGAACTTGTAGATGAATTCACCGCGCTCGTCGTCGCCCATGTACACCACAGCACGACCGTCGCGGGTTTGCGCCAGCGCCGCGTTCTCGTGCTTGAAACGGCCGAGGGCGGTGCGTTTGGCCGGGGTGGATTGCGGGTCGAACGGGTCGATCTCCACCACCCACCCATGGCGATTGAGTTCGTTGGGGTTCTTGGCCATGTCGAAGCGCGGGTCGTGCAGGTGCCAGTTGATGTCCTTGCTGGCCGCCACCACGCCGTAGCGCT
This sequence comes from Pseudomonas rhodesiae, assembly GCF_007858255.1. Lineage (GTDB taxonomy): Bacteria > Pseudomonadota > Gammaproteobacteria > Pseudomonadales > Pseudomonadaceae > Aquipseudomonas > Aquipseudomonas rhodesiae. Next base: position 51,135 of record NZ_VFEU01000023.1, read on the forward strand.
TCTGCCCGGCGTCGAAGGCTTGCTGCGGGTTGCTGCTGCCGAAGCAATCGGTGAAGTTTTCTTCACAGGTCAGGTAGGTGCCCCAGGGGGTCATGCCGTTGGCGCAGTTCTGGAAGGTGCCGAGGGCTTTCTTGCCCGACTTGTCGGCGCTGGTCTTCAACCAGTCATGGCCGGCGGCGGGGCCGCTCAGGCGAATCGGCGTGTTGCCGTGGATGCGGCGGTTGTAGCGTGAGTCCTGAACGAACTGCCAAGTGTCGCCCTTGCGCCGAATTTCGATCACCGACACGCCTTCGCTGGCCTGGGCCTTGCGCACCTCTTCGGCCGATTGCGGCGCGCCGCCGTGGGCGTAGAGATAGCGATAGTTGGTGTATTCGTTATTGATCGCCATCAGCGCGCGGTTGTTGTCGCCGGGGAACGGGAACAGGCTCATGCCGTCGTTGTGGTCGCCGAACTGCTGCTCCTGCGCCACCGCTGTGCCGTTGCCGGACGGGTCGAAGGCCGGCGCATTCTTGTGCAGCGGCTGGCCCCAACTGATCAGCACCGAGGCGCTGTAGCCTGGCGGTAGGCTGATGGTGTCGCTGGTGGCGGCGGCGATGCTGTCGAACCCCAGCAGTGGGCTGGCGTTGGCGGCATTGACCGCCAGGGCGCTGCGGCTGAGCAGGTTGCCGCCCAGGAACATCGCGGCGCCGCACAGGGCGCCGGCCCCGATAAAGCGGCGGCGGGTCAAGCCGACCATCTGTTCGAGGTCGGTGGCTTGGTTCTCTTCTAACAGGCTCATCTCGGGCTCCTTGAGTGCTTTTTGCCAACACCTTAAGCAGCCGCCGTGACGAAATTGTTGCAGTTTGAAGAAAGCTGCCGCTTACACCGGCGTCCCCAGCAACACCTGGCTCGGCGCGAATTGCACCTGGATCGGTTGGCCGACCGTGGCGCCCAATGCGGCAAGTGCGTTGGTCTGCGCTAAAGCGCAGAGCACCAGGCCATTGGGCAGGCTGATGCGCACTTCGCTGGGGCCGTCGTCGGCGTCGAGAACATTGTCGATCAAGCCGCTCAGGCAATTGTTTCCAGGTGTTGCGGGTTGATCGGCCGCAAGCAGTTCCAGCCAGCCGGCCTTGATCAAGGCAACGGTTTCCACGCCCGGTTCCAGTTCCAGCCGTTGCGTGCTGTCATGGGTGATCTGCGCTTTGAGTGTCATGCCACCGGCCAGACGCAGATGGATCAGGTCATTGCGGCCCTTGGCCTCAATGGCGTCCACCCGGCCATGCAACTGGTTGCGCGCGCTGGTGCGCAGCATCAGGCGGCCGAGCAGGTTGAAGTCACTGGCGGCTTCGTCCGAGGCCAGCACTTGGGCCTGTAGCGCTTGCAGGCGCTGATATAGGCGCAACACCCTTTCGCCCTCCACGGTCAGCTTGGCGCCGCCACCGCCTTTGCCGCCGACATTGCGTTCAACCAAGGGCTTTTGCGCGAGGTTGTTCAGTTCATCGATGGCGTCCCACGCGGCCTTGTAGCTCAGACCGGCGCTTTTGGCGGCGCGGGTGATCGAGCCTTGTTCGGCAATATGGGCCAGCAACGCGATGCGTTGGGGGCGGCGGATGATGTGCTGGCTGAGGGGCGTCGGCAAAGGCATGGCAATACGCTTGAGTGGGATCGACCGAACGTTGCGGGCAAGACCGAGCGCCGTCAAGTCAGCCGCCGGGCTTGGGCGTGCGGGCCAGGCAATACACATCGACCTGGCGGGCGCCGGCACTGATCAACAGGCGGCTCAGGCTATGGGCCGTCGCGCCGGTGGTGAGCACGTCGTCCACCAGGGCAAAATGGCGGCCCTGCACCTGGGCATCGGCGCAAAGGGCAAATGCGCCGCGCAGATTGCGCTGGCGGGTTTTGGCGTCGAGGGCCTGTTGCGCAAGGGTTTCATGGGGGCGTAGCAACAGCTGTTCATCGTGGGCGATGCCCAGGTCTTGGCTGAGCCAGCGCGCAAGCATCAATGCCTGGTTGTAGCCCCGTTCGCGCAAGCGCTTGCGGGCCAGGGGCACTGGCAATAGGCAGTCGGGGCGCGTCAGGTCAGTGTTGTCGAAGCGGTGCTGCACATGCTGCGCGAGCAGTCGTGCGAGCATGTGCCCCAACGGCCAGCGTGCCTGGTGCTTGAAGCGGCTGATCAGGCTGTCGACCGGAAAGCTGTAGGACCAGGGCGCGATCACCTGTTTAAACGCAGGCGGCTTTTTCTGGCATTGACCGCAGGTCAGCCCTTCCATCGGCAAGGGCAGGGCGCAGACATCGCACTGGTCCAGCAGCCAAGGCAATTCGGTTTCGCAGACGTTGCACACACAAAGCGCTGATTCGGTGGTTTCATCGCAGATTAAACAGGTGTGTTCGTTTTTTAACCAGTTGTAAACCTGGTGTTTGTATCCAAGTTGACAGTGCATGAATCTTCCTTAAATATGCCGAGCATCCGTGTCGTGCCTGTGGGTATTGCCTGCCCGCAGCGTTTGCCAAAGCATAATCAAGGAACCGCCCATGAGCGCCAGCACCACCGCCCACTTGCGTCACGACTGGTCGTTAGCCGAAGTCAAAGCGCTGTTCGTGCAGCCCTTCAATGACCTGTTGTTCCAGGCGCAGACCGTGCACCGCGCGCATTTCGACGCCAACCGCGTGCAAGTGTCGACCCTGCTGTCGATCAAAACCGGCGCCTGCCCGGAAGATTGCAAATATTGTCCGCAGTCGGGCCACTACAACACCGGCCTGGAAAAAGAAAAGCTGATGGAAGTGCAGAAGGTCCTCGAAGAGGCCGCGCGCGCCAAGGCCATCGGCTCGACCCGGTTCTGCATGGGCGCCGCGTGGAAGCACCCGTCGGCCAAAGACATGCCCTACGTGCTGCAGATGGTCAAAGGCGTCAAGGCCATGGGCCTGGAGACCTGCATGACCCTCGGTCGGCTCGATCAGGACCAGACCGCCGCGTTGGCCGAGGCGGGCCTCGACTATTACAACCACAACCTCGACACCTCGCCGGAGTTCTACGGCTCGATCATCACCACCCGCACCTACAGCGAGCGTCTGCAGACCCTGGCCTACGTGCGCGAGTCGGGGATGAAGATCTGTTCCGGCGGCATTCTCGGCATGGGCGAGTCCCTCGACGACCGCGCCAACCTGTTGATCCAACTGGCCAACCTGCCGGAGCATCCCGAGTCGGTGCCGATCAACATGCTGGTGAAGGTGGCCGGTACGCCGCTGGAAAACGCCGATGACATCGACCCGTTCGACTTTATTCGCATGCTGGCGGTGGCGCGCATCCTGATGCCTACATCCCATGTGCGCTTGTCGGCCGGCCGCGAAGCCATGAACGAGCAGATGCAGGCCCTGGCGTTTTTCGCCGGCGCCAACTCGATCTTCTACGGCGACAAACTGCTGACCACCGCCAACCCGCAGGCGGACAAGGACATGCAACTGTTCGCGCGCCTGGGCATCCAGCCGGAAGCCCGCGAAGAGCATGCCGATGAGGTGCATCAGGCGGCGATCGAACAGGCATTGGTGGAGCAGAAGAGCAGCGAGCAGTTCTACAACGCCGTCGTTTAATTGAAGTGCGATCCAAATGTGGAAGGGGGCTTGCCCCCGATAGCGGTGGGTCAGTCATTACATGCACTGGCTGGCACACCCTAATCGGGAGCAAGCGCCTCCCACATTTTGACCGAGTTAAACCTGCCAAACCGAGGCCAGCATGTCTTTCGATCTCGCCGCGCGCCTCGCTGCCCGCCGTGCCCAACACCTTTATCGCCAACGGCCGTTGCTTGCCAGCCCTCAAGGCCCGCAGGTGGTGGTCGACGGCCAACCCTTGCTTGCGTTCTGTAACAACGATTACCTGGGCCTGGCTAATCACCCGCAGGTGATCGAAGCCTGGCGCGCTGGTGCAGCACGCTGGGGCGTAGGCGGTGGCGCTTCGCACTTGGTGGTCGGCCATGCCACGCCGCACCATGAACTGGAAGAGGCCCTGGCCGACCTGACCGGTCGCCCACGGGCGCTGCTGTTTACCACCGGCTACATGGCCAACCTCGGCGCGGTTACGGCGCTGGTGGGGCAGGGCGATACCGTGCTTGAAGACCGCCTCAACCATGCGTCTTTGCTGGATGCGGGGCTGTTGTCCGGGGCGCGGTTCAATCGTTACCTGCATAACGACGCCTCCAGCCTGGCCACGCGCCTGGAAAAAGCCACCGGCAACACCCTGGTGGTGACCGACGGCGTGTTCAGCATGGACGGCGATCTCGCGGACCTGCCCGCACTGGCCCGCGCCGCCAAAGCCAAAGGCGCCTGGCTGATGGTGGATGACGCCCACGGCTTCGGCCCACTGGGCGCCAACGGCGGCGGGATTGTCGAGCATTTTGGCCTGAGCCAGGACGATGTGCCGGTACTGGTTGGCACCCTGGGCAAAGCGTTCGGCACCGCCGGTGCGTTTGTGGCGGGCAGTGATGACCTGATCGAGAGCCTGATCCAGTTCGCCCGGCCGTACATCTACACCACCAGCCAGCCGCCCGCGCTGGCCTGCGCCACGTTGAAAAGCCTTGAGCTGCTGCGTACCGAACACTGGCGCCGCGAGCACCTTGACGCGCTGATCCGTCAATTCCGTGCGGGGGCCGAGCAGCTAGGTTTGGACTTGATGCCCAGCTTTACGCCGATCCAGCCGATCCTGATCGGCGACAGCGCCAGGGCGATGCGCTTGTCCTGGATGCTGCGCGAGCGCGGCCTGATGGTCACCGCGATCCGCCCGCCCACCGTGCCCGCCGGCAGCGCGCGTTTGCGTGTGACCCTGACCGCCGCCCACACTGCGGCGCAGGTGCAGCGATTGTTAGAGGCGTTGGAAGCCTGTTTGCGCGAGCCCGAGCATGCGTGATCGATTGATCTTGCTGCCGGGCTGGGGCCTCGGCGTTTCACCGCTGGAGCCATTGGCCGCTGCCTTGCGTGGCTTGGATGAGCACTTGCAGGTGCATATCGAACCGCTGCCTGCGCTGGACTCCAGCGACCTGAATGAGTGGCTCGACGAACTCGACGCCACGCTGCCGGACAACGCCTGGCTGGGCGGTTGGTCCCTCGGTGGAATGCTCGCCGCTGAGCTGGCCGCGCGGCGCGGCATGCGTTGCTGCGGGCTCCTGACGCTGGCGAGCAACCCTTGTTTTGTCGCCCATGACCACTGGCCCAGCGCGATGCCCGCCGAAACGTTCGATGCCTTCCTCGCCGGTTGCCACGCCGACTCCCAGGTCACCCTCAAACGCTTCGGCTTGTTGTGTGCCAAGGGCGCCGACGACCCGCGCGGTCTGGCGCGCTTGTTGGTCAGTGGTGCGCCGATTACGCCTTCCACCGTATTGATGACCGGCCTTGAACTGCTCGCGCAATTGGACACCCGCGATGCGTTGCTGGCTTATCGCGGGCCGCAATTGCACCTGTTTGGCGGCCTGGACGAGTTGGTGCCCGCCGAAGCCGCCAGCGAACTGCTGGCCCTGCTGCCCGATGTTGAAATCGGCCTGATTGAACAGGCCGGCCACGCTTTTCTTCTGGAAGACCCCCACGGTGTTGCGGCGGCCATCCAGGCTTTTTTGCATGAGTGCGTAGATGACTGATTTATCCCTTCCCCCGCTGCCCGGCGCTTTACCGGACAAACGCCAGGTGGCGGCGTCTTTCTCGCGCGCGGCGGCCAGCTACGACAGCGTTGCCGAGTTGCAACGGGCGGTGGGCGGCGAATTACTGGCGCGTTTGCCGGCCGGTATCGCACCAGCGCGCTGGCTGGATATGGGCTGCGGCACCGGTTATTTCAGTCGAGCGTTGGGTGAGCGGTTGCCCGACAGCCACGGCGTGGCGTTGGATATCGCAGAAGGTATGCTCAATCACGCGCGGCCATTGGGCGGCGCGGCGCACTTCATCGCCGGAGATGCCGAACGGCTGCCGCTGAAGAATGAAAGCTGCGACCTGATCTTCTCCAGCCTGGCGGTGCAATGGTGTGCCCATTTCGATGCGGTGCTCAGTGAGGCCCACCGCGTGTTGCAGCCGGGCGGGGTGCTGGCGTTCGCCAGTCTGTGCGTGGGGACCTTGGAGGAACTGCGCGAAAGCTGGCGCGCCGCCGATGGTCTGGTGCACGTCAATCGATTCCGTACCTTCGACACGTATCGGCAACTGTGCGACGCCAGCGGTTTGCGTGTGCGGTGTCTGGAACGCCAGCCCCACGTGCTGCACTACCCGGACGTGCGCAGCCTGACCCACGAACTCAAGGCGCTCGGTGCGCACAATCTGAACCCCGGTCGGCCAGGCGGCTTGACGGGCCGCGCGCGCGTTGCTGCACTGATCCAGGCGTATGAGCAGTTCCGTCAGGCCCAGGGCCTGCCGGCGACTTACCAAGTGGTGTATGCCGTACTGGAGAAACCTCTATGAGCGCCGCTTATTTCATTACCGGCACCGATACCGATGTCGGCAAGACCACCATCGCCGCCGGCCTGCTACACGCGGCCCGGCAGGCCGGCAAGAGCACGGCGGCGGGCAAGCCGGTGGCGTCCGGGTGTAGCGTGACCAGCAAGGGCTTGCGCAATGCCGATGCGTTGGCGCTATTGGCCGAGTGCTCGGTGCCGCTGAGTTACGCCGAGGTCAACCCACTGGCGTTCGAACCGGCCATCGCTCCGCATTTGGCCGCGCGGGAGGCGGGCGTTGCGCTGACGGTGCAATCGCTGCTCAAACCCATGCAACAGGTTTTGGCGCGGCAGGCCGATTTCACCTTGATCGAAGGGGCAGGCGGCTGGCGCGTGCCATTGACCGACCAGGCCAACCTGTCGGATCTGGCCATTGCGCTCAAGCTGCCGGTGATCCTGGTGGTCGGCGTGCGCCTGGGCTGTATCAGCCATGCCTTGCTGACCGCCGAAGCCATTGCGCGGGACGGTTTGCCGCTGGCGGGATGGGTGGCCAATATCATCGACCCCAAGACCTCCCGTCTGGAAGAAAACCTTGCCACCCTCGCCGAACGCTTGCCCGCGCCATGCCTGGGGCGCGTGCCCAAGCTCAAGCAGCCCACGGCTGAGGCAGTAGCCGACTACCTGCAATTGGACCTGCTTGACTGATTTTGGCTATCAGCAAGGCATTGTGCCATTAGTGTTATTGACGGGTGTTTTGCCACGATCTCTGGTTCAATCGGGGCTCACGATTCTCTAAAGGCAGGTTAACGCCATGGAAATCTCAGGAAGCAGTGCGTTTTATTCGGGCCTGAGCACCATTCAGACGGGGCAGAACCGCGTCGACCAGGCCGCCGGTAAAATCGCCAGCGCCGCCACGACCCAGCCCTCGGATGCACAGGTCGACCGGCTGCGCGCCAACGACCGTGCCCAGCCGTCCAACTCGGCGAGCAATATGGTCGAAATGGCCGAGGGTAAGTTTCAGGTGGAGCTGGGTGTCAAAGTCGCCAAGGCTTCGGATGAAATGCTCGGTACGTTGATCGACACCTACGCTTAGCCCGCACTTTTGCTGTTGAGCGGGCCTGCGTAGCAGCCCGACATCTGAATACCTAATCTCTCCCGATCTAGTGAGGCGGTCACAATCGTGGCTGCCCTCAGTCCGACGCGCACGAGTTCGCTCACCGCGCGTCTTGCTTAATGATTTCCTACACTCACTCCCTGTGGCGTCGCGCCGCAAGCATTGCCGTGCGTGGCATTGATGCCCGTCATGACAAACGGCATCCGAGCGGTGCTTGACATCCCCAGGTCGTAAACGTATGTTTCAAACACCTGTTTGACCGCCACAGTTCATCCACGCGGTTGTTCATTCCAGATACATCAGCAGAGGTTTATCGCTATGCCTGACTACAAGGCCCCCTTGCGTGATATTCGCTTCGTTCGTGACGAACTGCTTGGCTATGAAGCGCACTATCAGAGCCTGCCGGCTTGCCAGGACGCTACCCCGGACATGGTCGACGCCATCCTTGAAGAAGGCGCCAAGTTTTGTGAGCAAGTGCTGGCACCGCTGAACCGCGTGGGCGACCTGGAAGGGTGCACCTGGAGTGAGTCGGGCGTTAAAACCCCAACCGGTTTCAAAGAAGCCTACAAACAGTTCGTCGAAGGCGGCTGGCCAAGCCTGGCCCACGACGTAGAGCACGGCGGCCAAGGCCTGCCGGAATCCCTGGGCCTGGCAGTCAGCGAGATGGTCGGCGAAGCCAACTGGTCGTGGGGCATGTACCCAGGCCTGTCGCATGGAGCCATGAACACCATTTCCGAGCACGGCACGCCCGAGCAACAAGAGGCGTACCTGACCAAGCTGGTGTCGGGCGAATGGACCGGCACCATGTGCCTGACCGAGCCGCACTGCGGCACCGACCTGGGCATGCTGCGCACCAAGGCCGAGCCACAGGCCGACGGCTCCTACAAAGTCTCCGGCACCAAGATCTTCATCTCGGCCGGTGAGCACGACATGGCCGATAACATCGTGCACATCGTGCTGGCCCGCCTGCCGGACGCGCCGGCCGGCACCAAAGGCATCTCGCTGTTTATCGTGCCCAAGTTCCTGCCGAATGCCGATGGCACCATCGGCCAGCGCAACGCGGTGAGCTGTGGTTCCCTGGAACACAAGATGGGCATCCACGGTAACGCCACTTGCGTGATGAACTTCGACGCGGCCACCGGTTTCCTGATCGGCCCGGCGAACAAAGGCCTGAACTGCATGTTCACCTTTATGAACACCGCTCGCCTGGGCACCGCGCTGCAAGGCCTGGCCCACGCCGAGATCGGCTTCCAGGGCGGCCTGAAATACGCTCGCGATCGCCTGCAAATGCGTTCCCTGACGGGCCCGAAAGCGCCGGACAAGGCCGCCGACCCGATCATCGTGCACCCTGACGTACGTCGCATGCTGCTGACCATGAAAGCCTTCGCCGAAGGCAACCGTGCGATGGTGTACTTCACCGCCAAGCAAGTGGACATCGTCAAGTACGGCACCGACGACGAAGCCAAGAAACAGGCCGATGGCCTGCTGGCCTTTATGACCCCGATCGCCAAGGCGTTCATGACCGAAGTCGGTTTTGAATCCGCCAACCACGGTGTGCAGATCTACGGCGGCCACGGCTTCATCGCCGAGTGGGGCATGGAGCAGAACGTTCGCGACAGCCGCATTTCGATGCTGTACGAAGGCACCACCGGCATCCAGGCCCTGGACCTGCTGGGTCGTAAAGTGCTGATGACTCAAGGCGAAGCGCTCAAGGGCTTTACCAAGATCGTGCACAAGTTCTGCCAGGCCAACGAAGGCAACGAAGCGGTCAGCGAGTTTGTCGCACCGCTGGCGGCTTTGAACAAAGAGTGGGGCGAACTGACCATGAAGGTCGGCATGGCGGCGATGAAAGACCGTGAAGAAGTCGGGGCCGCGTCGGTGGACTACCTGATGTACTCCGGCTACGCCTGCCTGGCTTACTTCTGGGCCGATATGGCACGGGTTGCCGCTGAAAAGCTGGCCGCCGGGACTACCGACGAGGCGTTCTACACCGCCAAGTTGCAGACCGCGCGCTTCTACTTCCAGCGCATCCTGCCGCGTACTCGTACTCATGTGGCTACCATGCTGTCGGGCGCCAGCAACCTGATGGATATGAAAGAAGAAAACTTCGGCCTGGCTTACTAAGCCTTACCGGGTTTCTTGGAAACCGCCGCAGCCCAAAGGCTGCGGCGGTTTTTTTTCGACGGTTAAAAAACGCAGCTCAGCGCTCAGGGATTGCGCCTGGCTGCCGTTACAGTGATGGCAATGTGACGCATCCCGCGCAAGGTGTGCTTAACTGTTTGCGCTACGGCAAAGTGCCATTACTTTTTGCGGGTCGGAGCTTTACCCTTGTCACGCGTGTCCGCTGTACGTTTCAGCCATTTCCTTCCTTCGTTGCTGCTTTTGCTGGCCGGGCTCTCGGCTGCGTACGTCAAGGACCTCAACGTGTTCTTCACGTCGTTGTTCAACGTGTTGCCGACCCTGGTGCTGTTGCTCGGCGGCTCGTATTGCGCGGTGTACCGCCGTCAGCGCGAACTGTTTCTGATGATCACGGTGTACGTCGCTTACTTCCTGCTCGATACCCAGACCGATTACTACCGCGATAACGGTCGCGTTCGTGAAGACGCGGCGGTGGTGTTTCATCTGTGCTGCCTGTTGTTGCCGTTGCTGTTCAGCATTTATGCGCTGTGGCAGGAAAAAACCCATCTGTTCCGCGACTTTGTCGCACGCTGCGCCGTGCTGCTGGCCGTCGGCAGTGTCGCGCTGGCCTTGGAGCAAAGTTATCCCCAGGCGCTGCTGAACTGGCTGGCGGAAATTCGCTGGCCGGCGCTGCATGGCAGCTGGATGAGCTTGATTCAGCTTTCATACCCGATGTTTCTGATTGGTTTCGTTACCCTTGCCGCGCAGTACTGGTACCAGCCGCGTCCGCTGCATGCGGCGCAATTGGTGGGTGTGATGGGGTTGTTCTGGATGCTGCCGCAAACGTTCATCCTGCCGTTCACCCTGAACATCATGTGCAGCCAGGTCATGTTGATGATCGCCGCCGGCGTGGCCCATGAGGCGTATCAAATGGCGTTCCGTGACGAGTTGACCGGCCTACCCGGGCGGCGGGCCCTCAACGAGCGCATGCAGCGCCTAGGGCGCAACTATGTGCTGGCGATGACCGACGTCGATCACTTCAAGCGCTTCAACGACACCCACGGCCATGATGTGGGCGATCAGGTGTTGCGCCTGGTGGCGAGCAAGCTGTCCAAGGTCAACGGCGGCGGGCGCGCGTACCGTTACGGCGGGGAAGAGTTTGCCGTGGTATTCGCCGGCAAGACCCTGGATGAGTGCATGCCGCACCTGGAGGAAATCCGCGAGATCGTCGCCAACTACGATATCAAGCTGCGCAACTCGGACCGCCCGCAGGATGACCAACAGGGCCGTCAACGTCGGGCGGGTAGCGGGGCGTCGAGTGTCTCGGTGACGGTCAGCATCGGTGTGGCCGAGCGTCAGATGGAGCAGCGCACGCCGGAAGAAGTGCTCAAATCCGCCGACCAGGCGCTGTACGCGGCCAAGGGCGCGGGACGTAACTGTGTGATCGCGGCCGGCCAGAACCGCCGTGGCGCGGTACGCACCCAGAGCGCTGCCGGTTGAGTGATGGCGGTGTATTCAGCGGCCCTACAGTGATTGAACGGCGTGCCGGCCGGCGGTAGGTTGGAGCGATCTGCCGCCGGAGACATCGCCATGCCTGAGTACAAAGCTCCCCTGCGCGACATGCGCTTTCTGATCGACAACGTGTTTGATTTCCACGGTCACTACGCGGCATTGGGCGCGACGGACGCCAGTCCGGACATGGTCAGTGCAATCCTCGAAGAAGGTGCGAAATTCTGCGAGAACGTGCTCTCGCCGCTCAACCGTAGCGGTGATGAAGAGGGCTGCCATTTCGACAATGGCGTTGTGACCACACCCAAGGGCTTCAAAGAAGCGTTCGCCCAGTATGTGGAAGGTGGCTGGCACGGTGTCGCGGCCGACCCGGCCTACGGCGGTCAAGGCTTGCCGCAATCACTGGGCCTGGTGCTCAGCGAGATGATCGGCTCCAGCAATACGTCGTGGGGCATGTACCCCGGCCTGACCCATGGCGCCATGTCGGCGATCCAAGCCCATGGCACCGCCGAACAGAAAGACACCTACCTGAGCAAACTCACCGCCGGCGAATGGACCGGCACCATGTGCCTGACCGAAGCCCACTGCGGCACCGACCTGGGCCTGATCAAGACCCGCGCCGTGCCCCAGGCGGACGGCAGCTACGCCGTCACCGGCAGCAAGATTTTCATCTCAGCCGGCGAGCACGATCTGAGCGCCAATATCATCCACCTGGTGCTGGCCAAACTGCCGGACGCACCGGCAGGTACCAAAGGTATTTCGTTGTTTATCGTGCCCAAGTTCCACGCCGATTCCGGCGAGCGCAATGCGGTGCACTGCGGCTCCATCGAACACAAAATGGGCATCAAGGCCTCGGCTACGTGCGTGCTGAACTTCGACGGCGCCAAAGGCTTCCTGATCGGCGAGGCCAACAAAGGCCTCAACTGCATGTTCACCATGATGAACCACGCGCGCCTGGGCACCGGCATGCAGGGGCTGTGCAATGGCGAGGCGAGTTTCCAGGGCGCGATCAAGTACGCCAATGACCGCCTGCAAATGCGTTCTCTGACCGGCCCCAAGGCCCCGGACAAGGCTGCCGACCCGATCATCGTGCACGCCGACGTGCGGCGCATGCTGTTGACCATGAAGGCCTTCAACGAAGGCAATCGGGCGCTGACCTATTTCACCGCGCAACTGCTGGACACCGCCCACCTGGGCGACGACGCCGCCCAGCGCCAGGAGGCCGAAGACCTGTTGGCCTTCCTCACGCCGATCTGCAAAGCCTTCATGACCGATACCGGGCTGGAGGTGACCAACCTCGGCATGCAGATCTTCGGCGGTCACGGCTATATCCGCGAATGGGGCATGGAGCAATTGGCGCGGGATGCGCGGATCGCACCGATCTACGAAGGCACCAACGGCATCCAGGCCCTCGACCTGCTGGGCCGTAAGGTGCTGGGCAGCCAAGGTAAGTTGTTGCGTGGGTTTACCAAGATCGTGCATAAGTTCTGCGCTGCGAATGCCGAACACCCGCAGCTCAAGGGGTATGTGGCGCAGCTTAATCAGTTGAACCAGGAATGGGGCGAGTTAACCACCAAGGTGGGCATGGCCGCGATGAAGAACCCGGACGAAGTGGGCGCGGCGGCTGTGGATTACTTGATGTACAGCGGGTACATCATCCTCGCCTACTTGTGGCTACGCATGGCCATTGCCGCGCAGTCCCACAGCGACGGCGAGTTCGCCAAGGCCAAGTTGGCCACCTGCGAGTTCTACTTCAAACGCCTGTTGCCGCGCACCATCACCCATCGTGCGGCGGTGGAGGCGGGGAGTGACTGCCTGATGAGTCTGCCCGCGGAAGCTTTTTCGCTTGGATGACTTAAAAATACCTGTCAGTCACAAGTAGACCCTATGTGTCTCAAAAGTTGTTCGGTTACACTCGGGGCCTGTAAAACCGATCCTACCGAATCACTTTTTAAGTTCTAACGAGGTTTGCCATGGCTGATTACAAAGCGCCGCTGCGGGATATGCGCTTCGTCCTCAACGAAGTGTTCGACGTCGCCAACACCTGGGCTCAGTTGCCGGCGTTGGCAGACAGCGTAGATACCGAAACCGTTGAGGCGATCCTCGAAGAAGCCGGCAAAGTTACCGCCAAATCCATTGCCCCGCTTAGCCGCGGCGGTGATGAGCAAGGTTGCCGCTGGGCGGACACGGTGGTATCGACGCCGGATGGTTTCCCACAGGCCTATAAAACCTACGCCGAAGGCGGTTGGGTGGGCGTGGGTGGCGACCCCGCGTTTGGCGGCATGGGCATGCCCAAGGCGGTGTCGGCCCAGGTTGAAGAGATGATCAACTCGTCGAGCCTGGCGTTCGGTCTGTACCCGATGCTGACCTCCGGCGCCTGCGTGTCGATCGCAACCCACGCCAACGAAGACTTGAAAGCCACCTACCTGCCGAAGATGTATTCCGGCGAGTGGGCCGGTTCCATGTGCCTCACCGAAGCCCATGCCGGTACCGACCTGGGGATTATCCGCACCAAGGCCGAGCCGCAGGCGGACGGTTCCTACAAGGTCAGCGGGACCAAAATCTTTATCACCGGCGGTGAACACGACCTGACCGAAAACATCATCCACCTGGTGTTGGCCAAGTTGCCCGATGCGCCGGCCGGTCCCAAGGGCATCTCGCTGTTCCTGGTGCCTAAGTTCATGGTCAATGCCGATGGCAGCCTGGGCGCGCGTAACCCAGTGAGCTGCGGCTCCATCGAACACAAGATGGGCATCCAGGCGTCCGCTACCTGCGTGATGAACTTCGACGAAGCCGTGGGTTATTTGGTGGGCGAGCCTAACCGTGGTCTGGCGGCGATGTTCACCATGATGAACTACGAGCGTCTGGGCGTAGGCATTCAGGGTCTGGCGTCCGGTGAGCGTTCCTACCAGAACGCTATCGAGTACGCGCGTGACCGCTTGCAAAGCCGTGCGCCGACCGGCGCCCAGGCCAAAGACAAAGTGGCCGACCCGATCATCGTGCATCCCGACGTGCGCCGCATGCTACTGACCATGAAAGCGTCGAACGAAGGTGGCCGTGCGTTCTCCACCTACGTAGCCACCCAATTGGATATCGCCAAGTTCAGCGACGATGCCGCCGCCCGCGAGCGCGCCGACAACCTGGTGGCCTTGCTCACGCCGGTGGCCAAGGCGTTCCTCAGCGACTTGGGCCTGGAAACCACCGTGCTGGGTCAGCAAGTGTTTGGCGGCCACGGCTACATTCGCGAATGGGGCCAGGAACAATTGGTGCGCGATGTGCGCATCACCCAAATCTACGAAGGCACCAATGGCATCCAGGCCCTGGACTTGATGGGGCGCAAGATCGTTGGCAGCGGCGGCGCGTTCTATCGTTTGTTCGCCGACGAGGTTCGCCAGTTCACCGCGACCGCCGGGGCTGAGCTGGGCGAGTTCATCCGTCCGTTGAATACGGCGGTGGATAACCTGGATGAGCTGACGGCCTGGGTGCTCGATCGCGCCAAAACCAACCCGAACGAAATCGGCGCGGCGTCGGTGGAGTATTTGCATGCGTTTGGTTACATGGCCTATGCCTATATGTGGGCACGCATGGCCAAGGCCGCATGGGGCAAGGAAACCGAGGACGACTTCTACGCCAGCAAACTGGGCACCGCACGCTTCTACTTTGCGCGCCTGCTGCCGCGTATCCACTCGTTGTGTGCGTCGGTAAAAGCCGGTAGCGAATCGTTGTTTTTGCTGGATGAAGCCCAGTTCTAAAGGCTTGGAGGGCGTGTAAGCAATCTCTTACATGACGTGCTGCTAATCGTCCTCTATCGCCACATTGGATCCATCGATAATCTACTTCACATGGACGTCGCGCAGGAAGCGCAAAGCAACAACACGGACACGTAGGATTCTGCCAGGACGGCGGAGTGAAATGGATGTCAGGGAAACAGTCTGCAAAACCCCGCTTCGGCGGGGTTTTCTTTTGCCCGCGAAAAAGTCACGCGGGCGTCTGCGGGGCATTCATTACGTCTTCAAGCAAGGTGCGCAGCAAGGCCATCGTTGCCTGTTGGCGTTGCACATCGCGACACACCAGCCCGACTTTCAAGGGCACCCTTGGTTCGCTCAAGGGTTTCCACAGCAGTGACTGACTGTTGTGTTCGTCCTGGGAGCGTCCCGGCAGCACAGTGGCCAACCGGGTGTGCGGCAGGCTGTCGAGAATCCCCACCATGGTATTGAGTTCGGCCTGTACCTGCGGGCGCCGCCCGAGGTTGGCAAGTTGGCCTTGCCAGATTTGTCGGACCTGAAACTCTTCCCCCAGCAGCAACATCGGCAACTCAGCCGCCTGTTTCAGCGACACTTTCTTGAATTCCCGCAAAGGATGATCCTCAGGGATCACCACCTTCAGCTCATCTTCGTACAGCAACACGCCTTGCAACCCCGGCTGACGCGGCGGCAGGTAGCTGATGCCGATGTCCAGCGAGCCGTTGAGCAGTCGCCGTTCAATCTCCAGCCCGGTCAATTCGTAGATTTGTACCACCAGATGCGGTTGGGCCTTGCGCACCCGTTCGAGCATCTGTGGCACCAGGCTGGTATGCACGGTTTGCAGCACGCCGATGGCCAACGTGCGCAATGCCTGGCCTTTGAAGTTGCGCAACGCTTCGACGGCGTGTTGCATGCCATCGATCAGCGGCAGTGCATGGTTATACAGCGTGTGCGCCGCCAGCGTCGGCAGTAGGCGTTTGCTGCTGCGTTCGAACAGGCTGACGTCCAAGTGTTGTTCCAGGTGGCGGATCTGCTGCGACAGCGCCGGCTGGGAGATCGATAGACGTTCTGCGGCCCGCCCCACATGGCCTTCTTCATACACCGCGACGAAATAACGCAGTTGCTTAAAATCCATAAGGTTTGCTTATCGAAAAAGCTGGAAAAACGAAATGGCCGAAGGCCGCCGAGGCGCCTAGTCTAGCGCCTATTCGCAGGGCTTACAGGGCCGGATCGTGCAATGAGCAGCGTTCTTTTTAATAGCGTTTACATAGGCAACTCAAAAAACATCCAAGTCGTGAGTGGGCAATATCCGCTTGCTGTCGGGGGTGAAGTGTGAATCTGTTTACCTTGCGCCGGCCCGCGCCAAGCCTGGATGACTTGGTACTGGATTCGACGCCCGATGAACCGTCCAGTGATGTGCTGATGCCCACCGTCGCCAAGCCTGCGCAAGTGTTCGTGCGCGGCCAGGGCTCTTGGTTGTGGGACAGCGACGACTGCGCCTATTTGGATTTCAGTCAGGGCAATGCCGCCAACAGCCTCGGCCACAGCCCACAGGTGTTGATCAACGCCCTGGCCGACCAGACCCAAGCATTGATCAACCCCGGCATGGCCCTGCACAACCGTGCGCAACTCAATCTGGTCGAACGCTTGTGCCATCGCACTGGCAGCGACCAGGCGTACCTGCTTAACAGCGGCGCGGAGGCGTGTGAAGCCGCCGTCAAGCTGGCGCGTAAGTGGGGCCAACTGCACCGCGGCGGGGCCTATCGCATTATCAGTGCGAGCAACGCTCGACATGGCCGCAGCTTTGCGGCACTCGCCGCTTCGGCTGGTGCCCAGCAAAACCGCTTTGAGCCGCAATTGCCAGGCTTCAGTCATGTGCCATTTAACGACCTGCCGGCATTGCACGCGGCCGTGGACGCTCAGACGGTGGCGATCATGCTTGAGCCGATCCAGGGCGCCGGCGTGGTGCCCGCCAGCGAGCACTACCTCAAGGGCGTCGAACGGCTGTGCCGGGAGTTGGGGATTTTGCTGATCCTCGACGAAGTGCAAACCGGCATCGGCCGTTGCGGAACATTACTGGCCGAGCAGCATTATGGCGTGCGCGCCGACATCATCACCCTGGGCAAGGGCCTAGGCGGCGGCGTGCCATTGGCGGCGCTGCTGGCGCGTGGCAACGCGTGCTGCTTCGACGTCGGCGAGCTGGAAGGCACCCATCATGGCAATGCGCTGATGGCGGCGGCCGGTGTCGCCGTCCTCAACAGTGTGCTGGAGCACGGTTTTCTTGAACATGTGCGTGAGACCGGCCTCTATCTGAGCGAAGGCCTGGCTCGCCTGGCTTACCGCTATAACCATGGCGCCCTGCGCGGACACGGCCTGCTATGGGGGCTGACGTTGTCGGAAGACTCCGCGGATGCAGTGGTCAACGCGGCATTACATGAAGGACTGATCCTCACCGCGCCACAGCCCGACTGCCTGCGCTTCACCCCCGCGCTGACCGTGAGCAAAAGCAACATCGACGAAATGCTCCTGCGCCTGGCCCGCGCCTTCTCCCGGGTGCGCACCGCGCAATTGCAGTGCCGCAAAGGCATTGCCGTTTAACCCCAATTCCTGAACCGTCTCGCGGTATCCGCAACGCCCCCAGCCTGATTCTTTTGGCTGGGGGTGTTTTTTTGCCTGATCGTTAACGCATGGCTTCGTGCCAGATCCACTGAACCCTCACGAACACCCAAGGTCGATTAGCTACACGGCTCGCACGAGCCGATTGATTGGAGCTGACCCATGGATTTCATTCGTATCATCATCGCCATTCTGTTGCCGCCATTGGGTGTGTTCCTGCAGGTAGGTTTCGGCGGCGCGTTCTGGCTGAATATTCTGCTGACCCTGTGCGGTTACATCCCAGGCATCGTCCATGCGGTGTATATCATCGCCAAGCGTTGAGGTTTCAGCCTTTCGCGATGAGCCGTGAGTTGCGCTCGTTGCGAAAGGCCAGTTGCTCGATGGTCTGGGTGGCGTGTTCGGCTTCTTCCCGTGCATTGAGGATGATGCCGTGATGCTCGGACTTGCTGCACACCGGGTCAGCATTGCTGGCATCGCCCGTGAGCATGAACGCCTGGCAGCGGCAGCCACCGAAGTCTTTTTCCTTCTCATCGCATGAACGACACGGCTCGGGCATCCAGTCGTAGCCGCGAAAGCGATTGAAACCGAAAGAGTCGTACCAGATGTGCTGCATGCTGTGGTCGCGCACATTGGGAAATTGCACCGGCATTTGTCGGGCGCCGTGACAAGGCAGCGCAGTGCCGTCCGGCGTCACCGTCAGAAAGATACTGCCCCAGCCGTTCATGCAGGCTTTCGGGCGCTCCTCATAGTAGTCCGGCGTTACGAAGATCAATTTGCACGGATGGCCTTCGGCTTCGAGCTTGGCCCGGTATTCATTGGTAATGCGTTCGGCGCGTACCAGTTGCTCCCGAGTCGGCAACAGACCCACACGATTGAGCTGCGCCCAGCCGTAGAACTGGCAGGTGGCGAGTTCGACGAAATCCGCTTCCAAGGCGATGCACAGCTCGATAATGCGGTCGATCTTGTCGATATTGTGCCGATGGGTGACGAAGTTCAGCACCATCGGATAGCCATGCGCTTTTACCGCGCGGGCCATTTCGAGCTTTTGCGCAAAGGCTTTTTTCGAGCCGGCCAGCAGGTTGTTCACCTGTTCGTCGCTGGCCTGGAAGCTGATCTGGATATGATCCAGGCCGGCTTTCTTGAAGTC
Organism: Pseudomonas rhodesiae; assembly: GCF_007858255.1. Lineage (GTDB taxonomy): Bacteria > Pseudomonadota > Gammaproteobacteria > Pseudomonadales > Pseudomonadaceae > Aquipseudomonas > Aquipseudomonas rhodesiae. The sequence continues at coordinate 69,759 of NZ_VFEU01000023.1, forward strand.
GCTGATCTTCTGCTCGGTCAGGCCGATGCCGGAGGTGATCAGGTTGGTATAGAACCCCAGCCTGCGCGCTTCGCCGATCAGCTCCGCAAGGTCTTGGCGCACCAGCGGTTCGCCCCCGGAAAAACCCAGTTGCGCGGCGCCCATCTCGCGGGCTTCGCGAAACACCTTGAACCATTGCTCAGTGCTCAGCTCCTTGCCCTGCTCGGCGAAGTCCAGCGGGTTGGAGCAGTACGGACATTGCAGCGGGCAACGATAGGTCAGCTCAGCCAACAGCCAAAGCGGCAGACCAATCGGCGGTTTCTCAGGCAAGGGTAATCCAGTGCTCTGCACGGGCGACCTCCATGAATTGCTCGATGTCGTCACCCAGCTCTGGCACGCCGGGGAACTGTTTATCCAGCTCGGCGATGATCGCCGCGACGTCGCGCTCACCGTCGATCAACCCCCCGATCAACGCCGCGCTGTCGTTGAGCTTGATCATGCCCTCGGGATAGAGCAGCACATGGCCCTTTTGCGCCGGCTCGTATTGGAATCGATAACCCGGACGCCAGGTGGGTGTCTTGCTGCGATCAAAGCTCATAGGGTGATCCCTTTATGCCACACCCGCTGGTCGGTCACGCTGTGATACGGCGGGCGGTTCAGTTCATAGGCCATGCTCATGGCGTCCAGCATGCTCCACAGAATGTCCAGTTTGAACTGGAGAATTTCCAGCATGCGCTCCTGGCCTTCACGGGTGGTGTAGTGCTGCAGGGTAATCGCCAGACCGTGTTCCACATCGCGGCGAGCCTGGCCCAGACGGGTCCGGAAGTACTCGTAGCCGGCCGGGTCGATCCACGGGTAATGCTGCGGCCAGCTGTCGAGGCGCGACTGGTGGATCTGCGGTGCGAACAGTTCGGTCAGCGAGCTGCTGGCCGCTTCCTGCCAGCTGGCGCGGCGGGCGAAGTTGACGTAAGCGTCCACCGCAAAGCGCACGCCGGGCAGTACCAGTTCCTGGGAACGCAGTTGGTCGGGGTCCAGACCCACCGCCTGGCCCAGGCGCAGCCAGGCTTCGATGCCGCCGTCTTCACCGGGCGCGCCATCGTGGTCGAGCAGGCGCTGGATCCACTCGCGACGGATTTCACGGTCCGGGCAGTTGGCCAGGATCGCGGCGTCCTTCAGCGGAATGTTCACCTGGTAGTAGAAGCGGTTGGCAACCCAGCCCTGGATCTGCTCGCGGGTGGCGCGGCCTTCGTACATCGCCACATGGTAGGGGTGATGAATATGATAGAAGGCGCCCTTGGCCCGCAGGGCCTGTTCGAATGCTTCGCGCGTCAGCGGTGTATCAGTCATTTCGCTTGCTCCTACAATTCAATGCTCATGCCGTCGTAAGCCACTTCCACATTGCGCCGCACCAGCTCAGCCCGCTCGGGGGAATCTTCGTCGAGGATTGGGTTGGTGTTGTTGATGTGGATAAGCACCTTGCGCTGCTGTGGCAACTGCTCAAGCACTTCCAGCATGCCGCCGGGGCCGTTCTGTGCCAGGTGGCCCATCTCGCGGCCGGTACGGGTGCCGACGCCACGGCGCTGCATTTCATCGTCGTCCCACATCGTGCCGTCCACCAGCAGGCAATCGCTGCTGGCCATGATGTCCAGCAATGGCGCATCGACTTTGCCCAGGCCCGGGGCATAGAAGAGTTTGCCGCCGGTGCGCAGGTCTTCGACGATCAGACCGATATTGTCGCCCGGGTGTGGGTCGAAGCGGTGCGGCGAGTAGGGCGGCGCCGCGCTGCGCAAGGGCAGCGGAGTGAAACGCAGGTTGGGGCAAGCAGGGATGGTGAAGCTTGCATCCAGCTCGATACGGTTCCAGGCCAGGCCGCCGTTCCAATGGGTCAGCATGGTGAACAACGGGAAGCCGCTGCTCAGGTCCTCGTGGACCATGTCGGTGCACCACACTTGGTGCGGGCAGCCCTCGCGCAGGCTCAGCAGGCCGGTGGTGTGGTCGATCTGGCTGTCCATCAGGATGATCGCGCTGATGCCGGTGTCACGCAGGGCGCGGCCCGGTTGCATGGGCGCGAAGCCTTGCAGTTGCGCACGAATATCCGGCGAGGCATTGCACAGCACCCAATTGACGCCGTCATCGGAAATCGCGATGGACGACTGGGTGCGCGCGTGGGCCCTCAGGCTTCCGTCACGAAAGCCTGCGCAGTTCACGCAATTGCAGTTCCACTGCGGGAAACCGCCGCCGGCGGCGGAACCTAGGATCTGGACAAACATGGTCGCTCCATCAAACAAAGCTCAAAACAAAAACGCCCCGGGCGAACCGAGGCGTTGTAATACCCAGCGGATTAACGGCTGGCGAAGTACATGGTGACTTCGAAACCGATGCGCAGATCAGTGTAAGCAGGTTTGGACCAGGTCATATTCTTACTCCTACGAAGTGATGGGACGTTTACTACCAAGTAATACATATAGTCCACCTCCTGTCGGAGATGTTCAGATGCGTGCGTGGGAATGTTACTTAATTCTTTTCAAGTTAGCGCTGTCTTGATGGAAAAAGGCTGTTGCAGGGTTGGCAATGATCAATTTTTGAGCGGCCAGGCGTTCGTCGTGTGTGGGCCGTTGGCTACGCAGTGCCAGCCACCGACGGCGTGGTTCAACTGCTGGGCGGCGTGCTGCAGGTCTGGGGGCGTACAGTCGCGGATGTGTTGTTGAAGCAGCGCCAGGTAATCCGACGGATGGCCCGCCAGGTGCGCGTGCCAAATCAGTTGCGCCGCCTGTGCAGTGGGGAGGGTATCGACAGCGAACTGCTGCGCCAGGGCCGCGTTGCCCAAGTCGGTGTCGCCTTCGATCAGCCCAGGCAGCTGCGCCAGGAAACTGTGCAGGTGCTGCACAATTTCATCCAGCGACAGATGGGGCGATTGCACGCCAAACAACAGGCCGGTCTGCCCGCTGATCTGTCGTATACCGCTGAACACGGCATAGCCGATCTGCTGTTCCACCCGCAGGCGTTGGTAAAACGGCCCCTGGACCCGATGAGCGAGCAGGCGCCACGCGGCTTCATCCGCCAGGGAAGGGCTGGGTGTCGGACAGAACAGCAGCAGGGCCGCTTCACTGGCATCAGTGTTGACCTCATGCCATACGCGTTGGCCTTTGAGGTCACGGGTATGGCGTTCAATGCTCGTCGGTTGCCCCGGCAGTCGCGCGGCCGCTGTCTTTATCAGCGCCTCGCACGCCGGCGGCAAACCTACTCCCAGCCCATGCCAACGCGCGGTGTTCCAGGACAGGGTGTTATTTGCATCTGCGGCCGTGGTCTCTGCGCAGCAGGTGGGCAGCGCTTTAAGCAGCGTACGAATGGCGAGCAGCGGCGGCGTGGTGTCGGGTGTTTCCTGTGCTTGCGTCAGATTTTGCGCTAACGCTTCAAGTACCGTCGGCATGAGCGCGTGAAGCCCGACCAGACTGACCCGCCAATCATGACCGATCGTTTCAACGGTCAACTCAAGCCCCGCTTGGCGAGCGTTTTCGCTCAACTCATGCAGCGCACCTTCCAGCCCGGACGGCGCGCGAGAGTCAAATCGCCAGTTCAAATACAGCGCACCTTCCTGGCTGTCTATGGGTAGGGCCTGGCTGAAGGTCAGCGCGGCTGCATCCCTACGGCCCCGCGAGCGGTCCTGGGCAAAGGTGCGCAAGCCGCGATGGGCGCTGGTCTGGCCACGAATCAAGCCGGCGCGTTGGTCTTTGACCGGCGGGCGCAGGAAGGGGTTGTGGGGGGGCAGTTGCCATAAGTGCCGAGCGCATGGCAGGTGCAGTGAATCCAGCAGCGTGTGCAGCGCGGTGATGTCCTGATCCGACAGGGCTTCGCGGTCGTTGCGGGCCAGGGCCAATGCGCCCTGGACCTGCCGCTGGCGCGCGGTCAATCGGGTGAACTCTTCGCGCAGTGACGTCCAATCACTGTGTGCGAAAAAGCCCAGCCAGTCGTGCAGCAACGCTTCAACCTGAGCCGCCGGCTCGCCTGGCTGGCTGAGCGTAACGTCGATGTCCAACAGCGCCTGCCCGGCGAAGTGGTAGAGCACGCTGGCGTGCAACGCGGTGCCCAGGCCTTGGGCTTGCAGTTCGGCCAATAGTCCGCCGGGCGCTGGGTTGTTGAGCCAGGTGCACAGGAACTCCAGGGCTTCGCGTGGTGCGTTGCAGGCGATGACGTGGTGCAGATGCTGCCCGGCGACATGGCGATAAGCCTGGGGCTGGCTTTGCATCAGGGCTGGTGGTGCCACCTGTGGGTGTCCGGAACCGGGAATGATGATTTCGCCGAAACGGTGCGCCAGGGCTTGGAGTTGATCCAGCGGTTGGGGCCCGGCCAGGCTCAGTGTCATCTGCCCGCTCTGATAGAACTGCGCGTGAAATGTTCTCAAGCCTTGCTGAAAGGCCTCGGTTTCCACCGGCAGGCTATCCCGGTTGCCGGCATGGAAGTCGCGCAGCGGATGGCCGTTCGCCACACCTTCGAGCAAGGCCACTTGCTGCTGGGCCTTGGCGTCTTGGGACCAGGCGACGAACTCCGCTTGCAGCACTTCGCGCTCCCGTAACTGATCGTCCAGTGCCAGGCGTGGGCGCGCCAGCATATCCGCCAACCGCTCCAGCCCTTGTGCAACGTTCGACACCGGCAGTTCGAAGAAAAATTCGGTGGTGCGTTCACGGGTGCTGGCGTTTACCTGTCCGCCATGCTGCTGCACGTAGGTCATCAGCCCTTCGCCTGTCGGAAAGCGCTCGGTCCCCAGGAACAACAGGTGTTCCAGAAAGTGCGCCAACCCCGGCCACGCCAAGGGCGCATCATGGCTACCGGCGGCCACCCGCACCACAGCGGCGCAGCGCTTTAAATGGGGCGCAGCGTGCAGGGTGACACGCAGGCCGTTGGCCAGAGTCAGGGTGGCAGGGTGAGGGTAGGCCGGGGCGGGCATGGGCACTTCCAAAGCGTGGGAAGCGCTCATGCTAGCAAACCTGCGGGATCAGGGCTTGTGCAGCGTGCCGTACAGCTCGGGGCGACGGTCCTGCAAATAGTCATTGGCCATGCGCGCGTTGAGGATTGCCTGGTGATCAACGGTGCCGACAATCAAGGCCTCATCCAGACCTGCGAGGGCGATGCGCTCGCCATTCGGTGCTGCCAGGCTGCTCTGCCCGCAATAGTGAATGTCCTCTTCGTTCCCGCAATAGTTGGCGTAAGCCACGTAGCACTGGTTCTCGAAAGCCCGCGCCCGCACGGTTACGTCGGCGACGAAATCGAACGGCACCATATTCGCGGTGGGCACCAGAATCAGTTCGGCGCCGGCCAGGGCCAGGCGCCGGGTGTTTTCCGGGAACTCCAAGTCGTAACAGATCAGTATCCCGAGCCTCCAGCCGTTGAGTTCCACCACCGGGAAATCATCGTTCCCGGCACTGAACATCGAGTGGTCCAGATCGCCGAACAAATGAGTCTTGCGGTAATTGCACAGGCGCTGACCGTTGGCGTCGATCAGTTGCGCGGCGTTGTAGATCTGCCCGTCATTGGCCCGTTCCGGGTAGCCATACAGGATGGCCAGGCCGGCGTTTTTCGCCAGCTTGGCAATCGCTTGCGCCGAGTCCCCGTCCGGCGCTTCGGCCAGCGCCCCGGCGGCTTTGGCCCCGATGTTATAGCCGGTCAGGAACATCTCCGGCAGCACCAGCACATCGGCGCTGCCGGATGCCTCGTGCGCCACGGTGTGCAAGCGTTTAAGGTTCGCGGCCACATCCAGCGGCAGCGGTGGGCATTGGTAGATCGCAACACGCATGGCCTGGCTCCTTAATCGGCGAGGGCGATTGGTCCGATCTCGTCGAACACATCACCTGGCCCCGGGTTTTCGGGGTGAGTGCGACCGCCAAAGTGATTCATGATGCCCCATACGGCATTCAGTGAGGTTTGTACCGCGCCTTCCACCCACGCGGGTGTCCAAGACACGTCGTCCCCGGCGATGAAGATCCCGCGTTGTTCGGCAGGCATGTCCTTTTGCATAAAGTGCGCATACATGCGCTGGTTATAACGATAGTGCCCAGGCAGCGCACCTTTGAAAGCACCGAGGAAATGCGGGTCGGCCTCCCAGGACACGGTGATCGGGTCGCCGATGATGCGCGCCTTGATGTCGACTTTCGGGTAGATCTTGCTCAACGCGTCCAGAGCCAGTTTCACCCGTTTATCGATGGGCTGCGGCAGCATCTTCAGCGCATCGCTCATCCACGAGTAGGACAGGCAGATCACCCCAGGCTTGTCGTCGCCATTGTCGAACAGGTAAGTACCACGGGTCAGGCGGTCGGTGAGGGTCATGCTCATCAGGTCGCGGCCGGTTTCCGGATCTTTGTCCTTCCAGAACGGGCGGTCGACCATCACGAAGGTTTTCGAGGACTGCATGTAGCGAGTGCGGTCCAGGGCCATCCACATCTTTTGCGAGAACAGGGTTTCATCGCACTCGATCTGGGTAGTCAGCAGCCAGCTCTGGCAGGTGGTCAGCACGGCAGCGTATTCGCGGGTGTCGCCGTAGGTGTCGGTGACGGCAAAGCGGCCATTGGCGGCGTGGGCGATACGCTTAACCCCAGCCCGTGGCGCGCCACGGTGCAGTGTGCTGAGGCTGGTGCCCGCCGGCCAGTGGGCGCAACGTTCCGGCACATGGCGCCAGATGCCCATGGGCACTTGGGCCACGCCGCCGACCACCAGGTGCTGGTGGTCGTCGCAGTTGGTCATCACCACGCGGAAGATCTCCAACATCGAGTTGGGGAAGTCCGAGTCCCAGCCGCCGGTGCCGAAACCGACCTGGCCGAACACTTCGCGGTGGTGAAACGACAGTTTGGCGAAGGCTTTGGAAGTGGCGACAAAATCATAAAACGTGCGGTCGTCCCACAACGGCACCAGCTTGTTCCACAGGGCCTTGAGGCGCGGTACGTCGCGGTCGCGGATGGCCTGCTGGATATCGCCGAACTGCGAACCGGCCTCCAGCGCATCGGCCCAGGCGTCAGCCACTTCCTGGAACAGGGCCGGCAGATCCGACAATTTTTGTGCGTAGTGGGTCTGACCTTCGAGGTCGATCACGGTACTGCCGGAGGCAGGCGTCAGTGGGTTGGGGAACGGTTTGGTGTCCAGCCCCAGTTTGTCTACATAGTGGTAGAAAGCGGTGGACGACACCGGGAAGCGCATGCCGCCGAGTTCGGCAATGATGCCTTCGGCCCCTTCAAACGCCTGGGAACGCAAGCGGCCGCCCATTTTCGAGGCTTCATACACCACCGGTTTGAGGCCCAGCTTCATCAGCTCGTAAGCCGCAACCAGCCCGGCGATGCCGGCGCCGACGATCGCCACTTCGGCGCCATGGTGTTCGGCGGGAATGCTGCCCAGGCCGGCTGGATGTTCGATCCAGTCATCGAACGCAAACGGAAAGTCCGGGCCAAAGATGGTGATGGGTTTTTTGCCGTCTGCGGGGTGGCGATTGGTCTTGCTGATGGTGCTGGACGGAATGCTCATGGCTGACCTTACTGACGGCTTGGCGGGACGCGACCCGCTGAGTATAGGAAAAGATGGCAGCCAGTTTAGGGAGGGTTGTGATCGTTAATAAGACGCAATGTGTCGTCGGATTGGATTGATTTTAGTCAATATGACGAGATGATTAGTCAAATTGGCTGGCCGCGATCCAATTTGTTACTGAGGATGATCGACGTGGTGGTTTTCTCCACACCGTCGACGCTGCCGATCTGGTCCAGCAGTTGGTCCAACTGTTCCGGCGAATCGGTGCGCAACCAGGCCACATAATCGAACTCGCCGCTCACCGCGCACAGCTGTTGCACCTGAGCCATGGCGCTGAGCCTGCGCAGTACTTCTTTACCGGAGCGCGGCTGTACGGTGATGCCAACATAGGCCTGCAGGCCGCCATCCACCACGCGCTGGCCCAGGCGCACGCCATAACCGGTGATCACTTGGGTTTTCTCCAGGCGCGCCAGGCGCGAGGTGACCGTGGTGCGCGCGATGCCCAGTTGGCGGGCCAGCATGGCCACGCTTTCGCGGGCGTTGATCTGCAGCGCGGCGATCAGTTGGCGATCGATTTCATCCAGGACAGACAAGGGCAGAACTCCAGTGAAGGCGGCGATAGGCGGGCATGTTACAGGCTTGCGCCAGCCAGCAAGTAGCCTGGTGGCCGCAAAGATGCCATGGCGAGAGACCGAGACGAGGGCTGCGACTCGCGCAGCTTCGGCCCCTTAAATCATCGAAATTATTTGAGCTCGGCGCGAAAACTATCGTCTTTGCATCGGCGGGAGCAAGGCTAAACTCCCAGGCATTCAAAAATCCAAAAGAGGGTTGACCTGATGGCACTCGCTCCTTTTCACCTGGCAATTCCTGTATTCGATCTGGCGGCCGCGCGGTACTTCTACCGTGAGGTCTTCGGCCTGGAGGAAGGGCGTTCCAGCGAACACTGGGTCGACTTCAACTTCTTCGGCCATCAACTGGTGATCCACGAACACCCGCAGACCGCGTCCCAGCAAGCGGCGCACACTAACGCAGTCGACGGCCACGATGTGCCCGTGCCGCATTTTGGTGTGGTGTTGGGGTGGGAAGACTGGCATGCCCTGGCCGAGCGCCTGCGAGCCAGGCAGACGAAGTTCGTGCTGGAACCGCATATTCGCTTCAGGGGGCAGGTAGGGGAGCAGGCGACGTTGTTCCTGTTTGATCCGTGCGGGAATGCACTGGAATTCAAGGCGTTCAAAGATATTGGGCAGTTGTTTGCCAAGTGAGCTATGGACGTTTTGTGGGCGGAATCAGGCTTTTTGAGATTATTGGCTGCTATTTATCAAACGCCAGAAACGCGAAAGCCGCGCAATGCGCGGCTTTGGAGTTGGTGGGCCCACACGGACTTGAACCGTTATGTGGTGCGTGAATTGTTCGTCCGGATACTGTCCGTCCGGTCTTGATCTTGTCAATCGTCAGTAGACACTGGGGAATGCTGGCGTTCATTTATTGTCGTGTCATATTTCTATAAATACAACCCGAGTGTTGTATTTATACGACTTCCTATCATTCCATCCTTCAGAGATGGGCTGAGCGGACTTAGGGAGAGATTGAGCCTGTGCGGTTGGCTACCCCTGCAGCGTACTGAGCCGATCCTAGCCCCTGTTGGGATGGTTGTTTTGACTACGCCCACCAGGCTTCATGCGGAGCGCTTTTGGATCAGATTCAGCAGCAATTGGCCATCGGGCATGGGAGACATCGTGCGCAAGAAGACGACATTTTTCTGTACCGCTTTCTTGATCTCCGCAGCCGAAATCGGCTTATCCAAGATGGTGAAATCCATCAGTCGCTGAAAATGGCACTCTTCGAGATAGCCGTGATGCTCACGTTTTTCAGTTTCGCCAGTACCTTGGCCGAAGGCGACGATCCCCTTGCCATTTTCGTACAAGAAGACCACGTCACCTTTCTTTATACGGTCAATGTTGTACTTCCAAGGGGCATAAAAAGCTGCTGCGCTACCCTCGCTCAGCATACGGTCATGGTCTTCCAATGAGTGACGCTTGTTCGTATTCAGAAGGTGGAAGCTCGACGGTTCGAGTAACTCGATGTCTACTGCCGCCTGCTCTTTGTCATCAAGCTTCAGAGCCGCCTTGGCAGCTTCAACCCCCTTCTCTAGCAGTTTCAGCATTGTCTCCTGGCGACTCAGATCGAGCTGATCAGCCAGACCTTCGATAAATGAGTAGAGCTCCTTGGGCATGCGGATAGATGCGGACGCCAGGTCATTCTTCGTCTTTGCTGCGTTTTCGATGAGCGAAATAATGTCGTTCATGGGATGGATCTCCTGTCAGATGCTAAGAAGCATCCCATAGCAATAAAATAAAAGCAATTATTGCTTTTCTATAAAAGCATAAAAAGATTCTCGAAAAATGTAACCCAGTGCTCAGCGTTCATGCACGCTTAAACACGCTTACCAGTGAGCCTTCCATCGGACAAGTGATCCTGGGTGGGGCCAAACGGCAGCCAGCCGCTTTCTGTAGGTGTATATTCATACAGTGATTCGTATGCTATGCCCTGCGGGGGACGCTAGGCATAACGCTGAAAAGGTGCTTACATCAATGCTTAATGTCATGTCGCCACCAGCAAGGATGAGGATTTAACTTGGCCACTCTTACGGATAAAGAAATCGAAGCCCTGAAAATCGAGAATTTCATTTTTCACGTGGTGCATCATCGAGCCGATGATCCGATCCTTTTTGACGACACCCCCTTAAGCACCTTCGAGCCGTTCTTCATTGACCGCATCAAAGAAACCCTCAAGGGCAATAAATTCTCTTTCGCTGAAATATCTCAAGTAAAGGCCAAATTGAATAGTTGGGAAAAGGGCGAGTCGAATTTTGTCGATATCTCCAAGAGCTTGGCGCGGCAATTTCATCGCCTTGGTGATAAACGGATGAAGTCAGGCGTGTTGATTGTAATTGGTTTAATTACAGGGGCTAAAAAGTTTTATTCCTTAATCAAGTACGACTCTGAAAAAGTCGTGACATTTGAAACTAAGGGCGCCCAGGCAATACTTCAGGCAGTTACTAACAACTTTACTGAATCACCAAAAGCGTTGCAGAAATCAGCTCTTATTGATTTGGATTCCAAAGACTCAGAAGTAGTGATCATTGATAAAATGAGCCGCTCAGGAATCAGTGATTTCTTCAAAGAATTCCTGGGAGTAGAGCGCCTCCGGAACTCAAAGGAAATGACGGTAGATTTGGTTAAGGCAATCAAAAAAACTGTAAGGACACATCTGGGTGATCTGCCGCCTGCTATCACATCGAAGGTCGCTGAGAAAGTCGTTGAGATTGCGAAAAAGCGTAAAGACTTTGAAGTCGACGAATTCTTCACAGATTTTTTGGCATCAATGGCCAAGATGAAATCCGAGCGACCTTTGACAAAGAATTGGAAAGCCTAAATTTGACTGGTGAGGTGTTCTCCTATGATGAGGAAGAGCTACCTACCAATGAGGCAAAGAAATACGTAACAAGTGAAGGCATAACCATCAATATGCCTGCGCGGGCAAAGGGAAGCTTAACTATAGAAAATGGAAAGGATGAAACTGTTATTACTATTCGTACAAGTCGCTTGCGTGAATCATGAAACAGCTAGCGCTGGAACTTCGCAGCTTCTTTGAGCGACTTACGGCGTCAGGTGGTTCTGCGCAGGTTGAAACTACGCATATTTTTCGAATTGATGAAGTAAGCGTTACATCTTCCGGGTTTGTTCGAGAATTGAAAGATCTTGCCCAGCGTGTTTGTTCTGTGGGCATCGGAAAGATGGAGCTTTTTGGAGAAGTTTCCGACAGCATCGAGATCAAAGATTTCGATTTGGAGGATGTGGAAAATGACAGACTGACAGTCATCTTGGAGAAGCCAACGGATGATGACTGGTGTTATTTCCTAACTTTAAAAGGTTTCGAAAACTGGTTGAGGACAAACCAATTTTCAGCACAGAACTCACAGAAAAAAATGTGCGTGTGGGTTGCAGGTGAAACCTTTGAATTTTCCACTCATCAGTTCCTAGTGAAAGAAATGGGTGGAGATAGAAATTTACCGACCGCCACTCTACATCCTGAAAAACCTTGGAAAATGGTACGGGATCTTACCCACTCCCTTACCCCCCCGTCGCTTGAGCCATGGCTGCTGACTGCTGAGCCAATTGCTGAAAGCGAACCTTTTACAGCCTGGAAACGCGTGGCGGTGGAAAAGCTTTCCTTTTGCTTGCCAGCCGAGATTCGCAAGGAAGATGATGAGGCTCATGTAATATTTCGAGGCGGGCGCTCACTCCCCATAGCTATAGACCAGCCTATTAACTGGGCTGATATCAATTTTGAGATGCTTCACGACACCTGCCAGTGGATCTACTCCACCCCTAGGGAGTGTGAAACGAAATTCCAACTTTTCAACAACCACATTGCTATCAACTGGAACAGTGGGACGACGTGGCCCTCTGGCTCAACGCCACTCTTAAAAAATAGCCTCTCGGGGGCCAAGGAAGCGTTCGCCTTTCATCTCCAGGATCAAAGCAAGGAGGCTGTCAAAAGCTTAGGGGATCTGCGCAAGGGTTTGCAGGACGAGGTTAATAAGACACAAACTGCGACAAGGGATTTAATATCAGCTCTTTGGCGTGATTTCGCGGTTGCGGGTGTTGTTTTAGCTCTCAAGATGTTGGCGCTGATGGAAAATTGACCCACCCTGCCGATTGAAATTTGACCCAGGGCGGATTGCTGATTTTGTTACCAGCAACTGTGGATAAGTCTACCAGCGCAGCTGCTGTTGCCCCCACTCCTTCGCTAGCCCAGTTCAGTTGTTTAAGACCTGCCACACGCAGCCATGTAGCAGGCCGTCGTCGCCATGAAATCAGAACGGCTCATCGTCCTCCGGTTCTTGGCCGCCCTTACGCTTT
>NZ_VFEU01000024.1 GCF_007858255.1 Pseudomonas rhodesiae
GAGTGGGGTCCGGGTGGCGAAAACGTAAGAAATACTCGTCGAATTGATTGTTTTTTGATCATTTGGCGAGTTTAAAAGTTGCGCTAGGTGGTATGCCGGGGAAATACATGGCTACTTCAGACCATCCTTAGTGGGATGCAGAGAGTGTCATTACGAAATCAGCACAACTGCTTTTGCCTGTCCTAAGTGTGGCGCTTCGGTGCCGAAACCAAGGAAACCTGCAATATGGCCTTGGGTCATTGGAATCCCCGTCGCACTTTTCATTGGCATGTTGATTTACGGATCAACTATCCCTGAATACCGGAACACTGCCCGTGAAGCGCGCGATCTATGCGAGCAAATGGTTAAAAAGGGCCGATCTGATCCAAATTCCTGCGCAGAGATGTACAGAAACATCATCGCAGAAGGCGAAGAAGCCGAAAGAGCTGAAAAGCAAGCAATCCTAGACGCTCGGAAGGCTGAAAGAGCTGAAAAGCAAGCACGCAAGGAAACCGCTCCGTGAGACGAATCGAGACCGTTACGACTCGTTGGATCGACTAGGCCGCTGCCTTCGGATCAATGCGAGGTATCCGTGCGATTAAGGCCGTGCAAATACGTGTCGAGATCATCAGTTGAGGAAGGTAAGAGCTAAGCCAAAATTTGTTAACGCGGCTGCGCACATGACAGAGAGCTTTGTCTGTGCGCTGGTGTCATCAGGTGCTAAGCCTAAGTAGGTGGTCTCACGCCATGATTGCTCCTGGTGCTTGTCAAACTTAACGGTTTTTCGCTGCACCGGAAAGTCAATCATAGGTCCGATAACTGTCAATCCTGTCCTATACGACCTTGATTTCTGTCAATCCGAGTTAGCAAGATTGACTGTCAATCGTTGAACGATGAAATTATCGGAAGATCAAGTGTTACGGGCGGTATGTGGGTGTCAATCTTAGGAACTGCAAGCTGCTACAACGCATTACTGGCCGGATGATCCGCTGATAGCCGAGCCGACCGCGCGGATCAAACCCCGAAAGTCGTAACCCTAAGCCTCCAACTGTAGGAGGGGGCAAGCCCCCTCCCACAGTTATTGCGCGGCGGGCAGCAGGAAGCGGGCAATCACCGGCAAATGGTTGGAAATGCGCAACGTATCCTCCTGCCGCACCTTGGCCTCCACCCGCTTGATACGAGGGCTGTAGAACAGGTAATCGACGGTGCGATCCGGGCCATCGATGCTTGGGTCGTTGGGGAAGTAGGTCAGCCACTTCTCGCGGTCGATGCCGCTGGACTGGCTGTTGCTGGGGATCATCGGGTATTTATCCCACAGCAGATGCAGTTCGCTGTCCGGCGAATATTGCCCGCGTTTGCTGGCGTCCAGGCGCAGGAATTGCCCCAGCGGCAGCAGGTTGAAATCGCCGCCGATCAACCACGGCGTGCCACGCCCCTCGAATTTATCCAGCAGCTTGACCGTGGCCTGCACCTGTTCCTGTGCGACGCTGCGTCCCGGCATGTCGGCGCTAAGGCGCGTGTTCAGTACCGCCAGTTGGCCGCCGTCGCTTAGGGGTAAATACGTCAGCAGCAGAGCCGGCTTGGGTTGGAACTGGCGGCTGATCAAGCCAGCATCGGGCGCCGGCAGTTGCAGGCGCTCGGCGTGTTCGATCTGGTAGCGGCTGAGGGTGGCGAGCTTGCGGCCGACGCTGCCGAAGATATGCCGGTCGGGCACGAAATCGGCCTTCCAGTCGAACGTCTGGGCGCTGCACGGGTAGAGGTCCACCAAGCGTTCTTGCAGCAACGCGAGTTGATCCTGGTAATGGGAGGGCTTGGCGTTTTCGTCGAGTTCCTGCAACAGCAGGATGTCGGGTTGTTCGTCGCGGATCACCCGCGCCACTTCGTCGAGGCTGGCGGCCATGTCTTCTACGGTGGGGCGCTCGTCCGGGCCGCTGCCGTCGGGTGTGTCATACCAGAACACGTAGTTCTTGCCGGCCAGGTATTGCACGTTCCACGTCATCACTTTGAGCGCCTGCCCGGGCAACAGGGTCGGCGCACGTGGCGCCACGCAGCTGACGGGCAGGGTCTGCTTGGGCTCGGGGCGCCAGGTCAGGCTATAGATCAACGCGGTCAACAGGCCCGCGATCAACAACAGGCCCAGCAAGGTGATGCGCAATAAACGGGTCATCGGCTCGGCTTATGGCGTGTCAGGAATGGCGGGGAGCATATCACCGTGCGTCGGCGTCGCCACCGATCAGCATGAATAAACGGAACAGCACCACACTGGTGAACAATTGCAGGAAGCTGTGGGCGCTGTCGATCAACACCCCCAGCAATGGCGCGGGTTCGGGATACGCCGCGACGCTTGCGCCCTTGAGCAGCCACAGCGGCGTCATCACGCACAGCAGGCACACCAGGATGCGCCAGAAGTGGCCGCGCGTCAGACGAAAACTTTCTTTCATCGCCTCCAGTGCCGGCATGTCGCGCAGCACCAACAGGTATTCGGCGAACGCCAGCACCACCATCAGCCACAGCCCTGGCAGAAAATACAGTGACAGCCCCAGCAGAATCAGCAGCGTACTCATCGCCGTCAGCAGCGCGAAACGCGGCCACAGGGTCAGCGCCATCGCCCACACATCGCGGGTACGCGGCGCCTCGCCACGGGTGCGGGCATCGAGGAACAGGATCAGGGCGCCGGTGTACAACGGGTACACCAGCAGCCCCACCACCACGCTGTAACCGGGGAAGGCATCCGCCCCCAGCGTATGGTCGAGCACCTGTTGCAGCACCGCTTCAAGAATCACCAAGGGCAGGCACAACTGAACGATGGCGCCCAGATTGCGCTGGGTAAAACGGAAGGAGTCGCGCAGTACGTCTAACGGATTCATCAGGTTCATCGCAGGCCTGTAAACAAGGGCGACACTTTAACCGATCAGCATCGCAGGGGCGCAAACGTAAACCTTGAGTAAAGACCATTGAAACAATTGGTAACAGCCCCATAACTAGCACGCACCTGCCTTAACCCTGGCAGGACCATGATTTCTACCGGCAATCTAACGAGGTCGCCATGAACAGCGAAGAGCAAACCCTGATCGATGGACTGTTTTCACGGTTGCAGCAAGCCGAAACGGATTCAGCCCCCCGCGACGCCCAGGCCGAAGCGCGGATCAAGGAGCACATGACTCGCCTACCGGCCGCCGGGTACTACATGACCCAGTCGATTCTGGTGCAGGAACACGCACTCCAGAGCCTCGACGCGCAGAACAAGCAACAGGCGCAGCAGATCCAGCAGTTGCAGGAAGAGTTGCAGCGTGCCAAATCCGCGCAACCTGCGGCCTCCAGCGGTGGCGGGTTCCTGTCGAGCATCTTTGGCGGCGGCTCCCGCGACGCACAACCGACCCAGAGCGCTCCGGCCTCCACGGGCGGCGGTTGGCGCGAACCGGCGCGGCCTTCCTTTAGCCAGCCCGCGCCACAACAGAACTATCAGCAACCACCCCAAGCGCCTGCCGCGCCCGTGGGCAGCGGCTTCCTTGGCGGCGCCATGAAAACCGCCGCCGGCGTGGCCGGTGGTGTGTTACTGGCCGAGGGCATCAGCAGCCTGTTCCACCACAACTCGCAACCGCAGGTGGTGGAGGAAATCATCGAACAACCGGCGCCGGCCAGCGATCAAGGCGGTTGGGGCAACGATGACCAGAAATACGCCGGCGATGACAGTTGGGGCAGCAACAATGCTGACAGCTTCGCCGACAGCGATTATTCCGACGATTCATCCTCCTTCGGCGACGACGATTCCTTCGTCTGAACATAGCCAGACCGGGGCGGCATAGCGCCCCGGTCTGATTTTTTCCCGGAAACTTCCCGCTGGCTGGCATACTGGCGCCTTTGCGGACCCCCGTATGCCGGGTCCAAATGGCTGTCATGGGGAAGTGCGGTGAAGAAAATTGCAGTGTTCGCCGATGTACAAAACCTCTATTACACCGTGCGCCAGGCTTATGGCTGCCACTTCAATTACGCCGCCCTGTGGGCTGATATCAGCTCGCGCGGGCAGATCGTCGAGGCGTACGCCTATGCCATCGACCGGGGCGACAGCAAGCAGCAGCAGTTCCAGCAGATCCTGCGCAACCTGGGGTTCACGGTAAAACTCAAGCCGTATATCCAGCGCAGCGACGGCTCGGCCAAGGGCGACTGGGACGTGGGCATCACCCTCGACATCATGGACGCCGCCGACCACGTCGACGAAGTGGTGCTGGCCTCCGGCGACGGCGATTTCGACATGCTGCTCGAACGCATCATCCACAAACATGGCGTTGAAGCCGTGGCTTATGGCGTACCGGGGCTCACGGCCAATTCATTGATACGCGCCGCCAGCCGCTACGTGCCGATCGAAGGCGCGTTGCTGCTCAAATAGTTGTTTTGACGGAGTAGGAACAGGTTTGGAACGTATAGCGGTCATCGACTTTGAAACCACCGGCATCACCCCGAGCAGCCAATGCCGGGCCACGGAAATTGCCGTGGTCATCCTTGAGCGTGGGCAGATCGTCGACCGCTACCAGAGCCTGATGAATGCCGGCGTGCGCGTGCCGGGCTTTATCGAACAACTGACCGGCATCAGCAACGCTATGTTGCGTAGCGCGCCACCGGCCGAGCGGGTGATGAACGAAGTCAACGAGTTCGTCGGCACCACGCCGCTGCTGGCGCACAACGCCGCGTTCGACCAGAAGTTCTGGGACTTCGAACTGGGCCTGATCCGCCGCACCCGCCTGCAGAAATTCGCCTGCTCCCTGCTACTGGCCCGTCGCCTGATGCCCTCGGCCCCCAACCATAAGCTCGGCACCTTGAATGCTTTCGCTCAACTGCCTCACACCGGCAAGGCTCACCGGGCATTGGCGGACGCGGAAATGGCCGCCAACCTGACGGCGCATTTGGCCAAGGAGTTGCGCGGGACTCACGGCTTGCGCGAACTGTCCCACGACCTGCTATGCACCTTGCAGAAAGTGCCGGCGGCGAAGATCAATGAGCACCTGAAGAAACATCGCGGGTTCTGACAGAACAACGCCGCTGGAAATGTGGGAGGGGGCAAGCCCCCTCCCACACTAGTTATGTGTCGTTCATCGAGGCTGCACACACTCCAGGGCTTGATCCACCACGCCCTTTGCCATCTCCACCAAATGCATCACCGCCCGCTGCTGCACATCCATCGCTTCCCCCGACGAATGTGCAGTGCCCACCGCGCAGTGCAACAAATCCGCCGCGTGGGCGAGGGCGTCTTCGAGGCTCAGGTTGTCGTTCAGGGGGAAAGTGGGCGCATCCGGGGCGCAGGCTTTGAGGTAGTAATCGATGGCGCGGCGGTGGAGCAGGGCGTCTTCGCTGGGGAAGTGGGGTGGATCGGGCGTGACTTTGACCATGGTTGAACTCCTTGCTGGAAGAAGTCGACACCGTTCGCTTGCACGCGAATAGGGTGGCAACTGTACGTAGGTGTGCAAGACCGGGGCAAGAAGTAAACCCAGCAGACCCGAAGGTCTCCCACGCACAGCCGCCATAACGGGCATATTGAAAGCCTGAGGCTAGGCGTAAAGCTGTAGGTTGATTTGTGATCTCGCTTGCCATCGGACTTGCACGTCCGGTCACCGAGAACTTGATGACTGGGCGAGACTAGCTACCTGATCCGACGGAAACAAGACGGTTGGATTCTCTCGGAAACGTCCCGCAAATGAAAGGGATCAGTCTTGCTGGCCTTTGAAACAACAGCTCTTTTTGGGGGCGTTTATTTGCTTTCTGAATAGTCAGTAAGCTTAGCCTTGATGTGCTGTCAGACGTTTCTGGATTCTCCCTTCTCCCGTCTATAGCCCTTCGCTGCGACCTAAGATCTCGGCTGTCATTTACGTACAGGGACTACGTCATGCACGAAAGCGATCTTCACACAGCAATCATGCGAAGCCAGTTTGAACTCCAGCGTAACGGCATCGATTTCGGCTCAACTTCAAACGTGGCGTTTCATTTGGGAAACGCGATGACAAGCTGCCCGGCAGTCATGGTTTTACCTGGTTCGCCAAGCTGGACCCATGGCGCCAGTTACCAGTTCCTAAAGCCCGTTCATGCTGACTCCTCGGTGCCGAGCACCACGTTTGACGAACTCTGGAAATGCACACAGCAACACTACGGCTTGACGGCCGCAACGGTTCTCACTGGTGTCGCGGGCATACCTATAAGCAAAATAGCCGTGGGCACTTGGGTTCATGTTGGCTCCAGCAAAACGACGAACTTGGCGAGTCTTATTGGCATGCGCTTTTTCCCCCGTACATTGATCAGGCAACCCACGGTGGCCAGGATGGCGAAAGCAACGTTTGGCACCGTCCGGGTTTTTGGCATTATTGGACGGGGCATTCCGTTCGTAGCTGCGGGGTTAGCTATTTTTGATCTAATCAGTATTGGTAAGTGCGCCTATGAGGCCAGAAATGGAAGGTAGCCCGACTAGAACCGAGATCAGCGAAAAGGTAATTCAGCTATTCGTCGATATCATCGGCTTTGTCGACCGAAGCCAGGTCACGGAGCAAACGGACTTCATCCATGACTTCAAGATTATTGATGATGATTTGACCTGCTTTGTCATGCAGATCAAGTGGCAATTCAACTTGCAGGCGACGCAGGAGGATTGGGATCACATCACTACCATCAAGCAGATAGTCGACTTGATCGTTGAACGCTCGAATTTGCAGTGCGGCCACTGACGCCATCGGGGGCAAGCCCCCTCCCACATTGGATCTCCCACATTGGATCTGTGTTTACCTTCGGATTGGCGCAGTCAACGCGGTCAAAACTGTGGGAGGGGGCTTGCCCCCGATGGCGATCTATCAGCCAAGCGTTTTCCCGTTGCCCTCCAACTGCCCCAACGGCACTCGCCGTTCTATCGCGCTGGATAGGATGATCGAGGTCTTGCTGAACCCAAATTTTGCAATCCGGTTGATCAGGTTTTCCAGCTCCTGCATCGACCCCACCGCCGCCTGCATGATCACGCAGGGGTCGCCGGTGACGCGGTGGCACTCGGTTAGTTCGGGGATTTCGGCGAGGGCGTCGTAGACCTTTTGATTACCGTGGTGGGTCAGGCGCAGTTCAATCACGCATTGAATCGGTAAGCCCACTTTGGACAGGTCCACCTTGGCTTGATAGCCGGTGATTACCCCGCTGGCCTCCAGCTTGGCCACGCGTTCGGCCACGGCCGGGGCGGAGAGGTTAACGATGCGCGCCAGTTGTGCGTAGGACGCGCGGCCGTCTTCAAGCAGGGCGTTGAGGAGCATGCGGTCGTATTTGTCCATAGAAAGGCTCCAATCACCGGTTGCTTTCGAAAACAAAGCTTATAGCCCCCATAACCCTGTTTTGAAAAGTGTATGGGCCGTTTAAACAGGTTTTGTAACTTATTTTTATCCGTCTGCCTTTCTAGAATAAGCCTCCCGTTTCCGTCATAGAGCCGCCCCATGCCTGGCCCACGTCGCTTTCCCTTACCGTTGATCGCTGCCTTCTTTGCCTTATATGTGATCTGGGGTTCCACCTACCTGGTGATCCGCATCGGCGTCGAATATTGGCCGCCGCTGTTGCTAGCGGGGATTCGGTTTTGCACGGCGGGGGCGTTGATGTATGGCTACCTCAGATGGCGTGGGGTGCCGGCGCCGACTTGGAGGCAATGGAAAGCCGCCGGGATGATCGGCATTTTGCTGCTCACCTTCGGCAATGGCGGCGTCAGCGTGGCCGAGCACACCGGCGTGTCGTCCGGGGTGGCGGCGCTGGCGGTGGCGACGGTGCCGCTGTTCACCCTGCTGTGCGGGTACTTCTGGGGCGCGCGCAATACGCGGCTGGAATGGGCCGGGGTGATCCTGGGGATCGTCGGCATCGCCATGCTCAACATGGGCAGCACCCTGCAATCGAGTCCGATAGGGGCCGCGTTGTTGCTGTTTGCGGCGGCTTCGTGGGCGTTCGGTTCGGTGTGGAGCCGGCAGTTGCCATTGCCCCAGGGCGCCATGGCCAGTGCCGCGGAAATGCTGGTGGCCGGTGTAGCGCTGCTGCTCGGCAGTGCGCTGTCCGGCGAACACCTGCAAGCCCTGCCGCCGCTGGAAGGCTGGCTGGCCCTGGCCTACCTGACCGTGTTCGGCTCGATCATCGCGTTCAACGCCTACATGTACCTGCTCAAGCACGTACGCCCGGCGGCGGCGACCAGTTACGCCTACGTCAACCCGGCGGTGGCGGTGTTGCTGGGGATTGTGTTCGTCGGTGAGAGCATCGGCCTGGAAGAAGCCTTGGCGATGCTGGTGATTATCAGCGCGGTGCTGTTGATCAGCCTGCCCCAGTGGCGCAAGCCCAAGCCGGAAATAAGGTAAACTGCCGCGCATTGCGACCTTGCGTTGATTTTTCCTACGGTAACTACATGACTTTCGCCTCCCTTGGCCTGATCGAACCCTTGCTGCGCGCCCTTGAGACGCTCGGCTACCAGACCCCGACGCCGGTGCAGGCGCAAGCCATTCCGGCGGTGCTGGCCGGTCGCGACTTGATGGCCGCCGCCCAGACCGGCACCGGCAAGACCGCTGGTTTCGCCGTGCCGTTGCTGCAATTGCTGACCATGGAAGGGCCGAAAGTCGCCGCCAACTCGGCGCGCGCGCTGATCCTGTGCCCGACCCGCGAGCTGGCCGAGCAGGTTCACGCCAGCGTCGCCGAATATGCGCAACACCTGCCGCTGACTACCTACGCGGTGTACGGCGGCGTGAGCATCAACCCGCAAATGATGAAGCTGCGCAAGGGCGTCGACATCCTGGTCGCCACACCGGGCCGCCTGATCGACCTGTTCCGCCAGAACGCGCTGAAACTCAACCAGTTGCAAACCCTGGTGCTGGATGAGGCCGACCGCATGCTCGACCTGGGCTTCTCCGAAGAACTGGCGAACATCTACCGCATGCTGCCGAAAAAGCGCCAGACCCTGCTGTTCTCGGCGACCTTCTCCGATGACATCCGTCTGCTGGCCGGGCAAATGCTTAACGACCCGCTGAGCATCGAAGTCAGCCCGCGCAACGTGGCAGCCAACACCGTCAAGCAGTGGGTGGTGCCGGTGGACAAGAAGCGCAAGCCGGAGCTGTTTGTGCACCTGATGCGCAAAGGCCGCTGGAAGCAGGTGCTGGTGTTCGCCAAGACCCGCAACGGCGTGGACGCGCTGGTGGACAAGTTGCAGGGCCTGGGCGTGAACGCCGATGGCATCCATGGCGACAAGCCCCAGGCTACGCGCCAACGCGCGCTGGACCGCTTCAAGTCCAGCGATGTGCAGATCCTGGTGGCCACCGATGTGGCGGCCCGTGGCCTGGACATTGAAGACCTGCCGCTGGTGGTCAACTTCGATTTGCCGATCGTGGCCGAGGACTACATCCACCGCATCGGCCGCACCGGCCGCGCGGGCAACACCGGCGAGGCGATTTCCCTGGTGTGCGCCGATGAAGTGAACATGCTGTCGGCTATCGAGATGCTGACCCGTCAGACCCTCACGCGCAAAACCGAGCCGGAGTTCGAGCCCGAGCACCGCGTACCCGAAACCGACGCCAGCGGTCAGGTGGTGAAGAAGCCGAAAAAACCGAAGAAGCCCAAGGCGTCCGGTGGTGGCGGCAAGCGCAATTTGGGCAAGTGGGTGGACAGTGGTGATGTCGCACCGTCGGAGCCTTCGATCAAGCCGGTGCGTAAGGTGCCGGTGTTCAATACCGGGCCGCGTAAGAAGAAGTGACTTTGCGGTGTGGTTGATGGCCTTATCGGGGGCAAGCCCCCTCCCACATTTTGACTGTATTCACAAATCAAACTGTGGGAGGGGGCTTGCCCCCGATGGTGGTTTCAAACACACCACACATCTCAACGATTAAGCCATTCCAGCACGCCCCGCCCAGCTGCCCGACCACTGGCAAAGCACCCCGTCAGCAAATACCCGCCCGTCGGCGCCTCCCAATCCAGCATCTCACCGGCACAAAACACCCCCGGCAATTGCTTGAGCATCAAGCGTTCGTCCAGTGCTTCGAACGGCACGCCGCCGGCTGTGCTGATCGCCTCATCCATCGGCCGAGTTTTCACCAGCGTCAGCGGCAACGCCTTGATATCCACCGCCAATTGCGCGGGATCCTGGAAATGCTCGGCTGGCGTCAACTCGCGCAGCAGCGCGGCTTTCACGCCATCCAGCCCCAGCTGACTGTGCAAATGCTTGCTTATCGAGCGTGAACCGCGCGGCTTGGCCAGGGCCGCCAGGACCTTATCCAGCGGTTTGCTTGGCAGCAAATCGATATGCACGGTGGCCGCGCGGTCGCGGTTGATCGCTTCCCGAATCGGCGCCGACAGTGCGTAGATCAGGCTGCCTTCGATGCCGGTGGCGGTGATCACGCATTCGCCCAGCCGCGGTTTGCCCCCCCCCAAGCCGATGGCGACGTTTTTCAACGGCGCGCCGGCGAATTTGCTGACCATCAACTCGCTCCAGGCAGACACCTCAAAGCCACAGTTGCTCGGTTGCAAGCGAGCATAGGGCACGCCTTTGTCTTCCAGCAGCTTGAGCCATGCGCCGTCGGAGCCCAGGCGCGACCAACTGCCGCCGCCCAGGGCCAGCAACACCGCGTCGCTGCGCAGGGTTTTATCGCCGTCCGGGCTGTGGATAAGTAAATCACCCTCGGCAGTCCAGCCGGTCCAGCGATGCCGGGTGTGGATAACCACGCCTTGTTCGCGCAGACGCTTGAGCCAGGCGCGTAGCAGCGGGGCGGCTTTCATGTCGGTGGGAAACACGCGGCCGGAGGTACCGACAAACGTCTGGATGCCCAGGCCGTGTATCCAGTTGCACAAGTCGTCAGCGCCAAACCCTCGCAGTAACGGCGCCATCTGCGGCGCGCGCTCGGCGTAGCGGGCGATAAATGCCGGGTACGCTTCGGAATGGGTGATGTTCATGCCGCCCACGCCGGCCAGCAGGAATTTGCGCCCCACCGATGGCATGCCGTCGTACAGATCGACCCGCACGCCCGCCAGGCTCAGGACTTCGGCGGCCATCAAGCCGGCAGGGCCGCCGCCGATAATGGTGACGTGATGAGCAGAAAGGTCGGACATGGGCAGAGGCTACGGTCGCGGAAATAAGCCGAGCATTCTACCCGAGCGGCGCAGCCTTGCCTGATCAAAAAATGTACAGCTTCCTACACGCTATACAGCTACTGGCTCGTAGACGCTTACGCTCAAGTTATCCACAGGCCGTTCCACAGGCATTGTGGGTAACGGCCCACGGTTCAATGACAGCCTGATGACGCCCATACCCGCTGCGCACTGTGGTGCAGGATGCCGTGGCGGCGGGCCAGGGCGGCGCGGTCTTTGCTGTAGCCGCCGCCGATCACGCCCATCACCGGGATGTCACGGCCCAGGCAGTGACGCATTACGCGTTCATCACGGTCGGCCAGGCCCAGGTCTGTCAGCTTGAGGTAACCGAGGGCGTCGTCCTTATGCACATCCACGCCGGCGTCGTATAGCACCAGGTCGGGCTGATACAGCGGCAGCAGGTAGTTGAGGGCGTCATCGACCACCTTGAGGTAGTCGGCATCGCCCATGCCCATGGGCAACGGGATGTCCCAGTCGCTATGGGCCTTGCGTGCCGGGAAGTTTTTTTCGCAGTGCAGCGACACGGTGATCGCTTCCGGTGTGTCGTGCAGGATGCGTGCAGTGCCGTCGCCCTGGTGCACGTCGCAGTCGAATATCAGCACGCGGTTGACCCGGCCGCTTTCCAGCAGGTAACGGCTGATCACCGCCAGGTCATTGAAAATGCAAAAGCCAGCCGGGTAATCGTAATGGGCATGGTGGGTGCCGCCCGCCAAGTGGCAGGCCAGGCCATGTTCCAGGGCTTTTTCGGCGGTCAGAATCGAGCCGCCGACCGCGCGCACCGTGCGCTGGGCCAGGGCTTCGCTCCAGGGCAGGCCGAGGCGCCGTTGGTCTTCGCGGGACAACTCGCCGCTCATGTAGCGTTCGATATACCCAGGTTCATGGGCCAGGGCCAGAATCTGCGGCGGGCACAATGACGGGCGCAGCAGTTGGCTGTCCTCGGTCAGGCCGCTGGCCACCAGGTGGTCACGCAGCAGGCGGAATTTATCCATCGGGAACCGGTGGTCTGCCGGGAACTCGGGGCTGTAGTCATCGTGGTAAATCAGTGGCAATGGCATGGAATTTTCTGACGGGAACCTGCGACGGATCTTAACAGCGCTGTACACTCACGCACATGGCAAGGGAGGGGGCCCCATGGAGCCGATACTGGAATTGGAAAGCGCGCGGCTGGTGCTGCGCCAGTGGCGCGACAAAGACCTCAAGGCGTTTGCGAGTATGTGCGACGACCCTCAGGTGATGCGCTATTTTCCGGCCCGGCTGAGCCATCTGGAAAGCGCCGCGTTGATCGGGCGCATCCGTGGGCATTTCGCCGAATATGGTTTTGGTTTCTGGGCCTTGCAGCGCAAGGACACTGGCGAGTTTATCGGCCTCACCGGGTTGCAGAACGTCAGCTTTGAAACCGGCTTCACCCCGGCGGTGGAGATTGGCTGGCGTCTGGCGCGCGAGCACTGGGGTTTGGGCTACGCCAGTGAAGCGGCCTGGACTGCGCTGCGGTGTGGCTTCGATCGATTGCAGTTGGATGAAATCGTCGCCTTCACCACCGAGGCCAATCTGCCTTCACAAAAAGTCATGCAGGCCATCGGTATGCATTACGATCCGCAAGCCGATTTCGAGCACCCCAAAGTCGCGGCCGACGACCCGCTGCGTCATCATGTTTTGTACCGCATCACCCGCGCCCAATGGTTGGACACGCTGCACGGATAAGCAGCCCGGAATGCCCTATCGTTTTTAGGAGTTGCTCAATGAGCCAAGTATTGGAAGATCTGGTGGACCTGCTGACTCTGGAGCCGATTGAGGAAAACCTCTTTCGCGGCCGCAGCCAGGACCTGGGTTTTCGCCAGTTGTTCGGTGGCCAGGTGCTCGGCCAGTCGCTGTCGGCGGCCAGCCAGACCGTCGAAGAAGCGCGGCATGTGCACTCCCTGCACGGTTACTTCCTGCGCCCCGGCGATGCGGGGTTGCCGGTGGTGTACTCGGTGGACCGCGTGCGCGACGGCGGCAGCTTCAGTACACGCCGGGTCACGGCAATCCAGAAGGGGCAGCCGATTTTTACATGCAGCGCCTCGTTCCAGTACGACGAAGCAGGCTTCGAGCACCAGAGCACCATGCCCGTAGTGGTGGGCCCGGAAAACCTGCCATCGGAGCTGGAGCTGACACGCCAGCGTGCGCACCTGATCCCCGAGCCCATGCGCGACAAACTGCTGTGCGCCAAGCCGATCGAAGTGCGCCCCGTCACTGAAAAAGATCCCTACAACCCGCAGCCGTCCGACCCGGTCAAGTACGTGTGGTTTCGTGCCGACGGCGCCCTGGCCGATGCGCCGGCGCTGCATAAATACCTGCTGGCCTACGCATCGGACTTCGGCCTGTTGACCACATCGTTGCTGCCCCACGGCAAGACCGTGTGGCAGAAAGATATGCAGGTCGCCAGCCTCGACCACGCGCTGTGGTTCCACGCCGATCTGCGCGCCGACGATTGGCTGCTCTACGCCATGGATAGCCCGTGGGCCGGCAACTCCCGAGGCTTCTCCCGTGGCAGCGTGTTCAACCGCGCCGGGCAGTTGGTGGCGTCGGTGACCCAGGAAGGGCTGATCCGCCATCGCAAGGATTGGGCATGAGCCTGACGGACGTTAAGCACTGGGTCTTCGATATGGACGGCACCCTCACGGTGGCTGTGCATGATTTCGCGGCCATCCGCGTAGCCCTGGAGATTCCACCCGAGGACGACATCCTCACCCACCTGGCGGCATTGCCCGCCGAGGTGGCGGCGACCAAACATGCCTGGTTACTGGAGCATGAGCGTGAACTGGCGCTGGGCTCGGTGGCAGCGGACGGTGCGGTGGAACTGGTGCGCGAGTTGGCTGCGCGCGGTTATCGCCTGGGCATCCTGACCCGCAACGCACGGGAACTGGCCCACGTTACGTTGCAGGCCATCGGCCTGGCCGACTGCTTCGCCGCCGACGATGTTCTGGGCCGCGAAGACGCACCGCCCAAACCGGAACCGGGGGGCCTGCTGAAGCTGGCAGCGGCATGGCAGGTCGCGCCGGACGAGATGGTGATGGTTGGGGATTACCGCTTCGACCTCGATTGCGGCCGTGCGGCGGGAACGCGGACCGTGTTGGTAAACCTGCCGGAGAACCCGTGGCCCGAGTTGACGGACTGGCATGCCGCAGACTGCGCGGCACTGCACCGGATGATCCAGCCCAGGCAATGACTATCAAAGGTGGGAGGGGCGGTGTGCCGATTCGACTTGCCCCGATGACGGTACGTCAGCAACAGCTGGGCTGATTGACCCAGCGCTATCGGGGCATGGGTCTCTATCCACCTTCAGTGAGCCATCACCTCAGTAGACGAGGCTCTAGTGGTGAGCGGGCTTGCCCCGCGCTGGGCTGCGAAGCGGCCCCAAACTCAGGCACCTCGGAGTGTCAGCTGAAACCACATCGCCTGGAATGGGGCTGCTTCGCAACCCAGCGCGGGGCAAGCCAAGGTCACCACAGCAAGCCAAGGTCACCACAGCAAGCCAAGGTCACCACAGCAAGCCAAGGTCACCACAGCAAGCCAAGGTCACCACAACAAGCCAAGGTCACCACAATAAGCCAAGGTCACCACAACAAGCCCAGCTCACTACAAACAGCAGAGTTCACCACAGAGTTATTTCAGCCTTTGAGGGTTGTGTGGGTACCTATGGCTATCGGGTGCTAGTCACTTCCCACAGGTTGGGCCGGTTTGTTCAGTTAAAGCTGGGAAACAATACTTTCTGGCCTTCGGGCGATCTGAGCATCCCATCGCCGTTATGCCCCACCCCAGGCACTTCCACCAGTTCTTGGCGCAGCTGCGGATGGCGTTGCTTGAGGTAGTCAAAATAGTTGTGCCCGCGAATCAGCCGATAGGCGCCCTGGGCCTCGGCCTCGCAGCCTTTGTCCAGCGCGGGGTGGTTGGGGTTGGTGTCTTGTTGGCCGAGCAGATACGTGATGGTGCGTGACACATAGGTTTGCTCAAGTTGCGCGGCGCTTTGGCCGTTGGCGTAGGTCGGCAGTTTTTGCAGGCCGTATTTCCAGTCGTCGAAACCGGGGCAGGTCGCCGCGTCGAACGGCACGGGCCGTTGGGGGCTGAAGTAGGCGTAGGACGATGGATTGGCCACCACATAACGCAGGCGAATGCCGGCCTGATGCAAGGTCGGATGGTCATGGCCGAGGAGGGCAAAGCGCTGCACCACTTGGCCGCCGCCGGAATGACCGGCGACCACGATTTCCTTGAGTGCCGGAAACAACCGGCGATCCCCCAGATGCTCGATCAGTTGGTCCAGCGCGCCGTAGGAACTGACGCGATCTGCGCCCGTGGACGGTTCGCCGGCCATCCACTCATTGCCTTTCCAGCGCAGCACCCTGTTGTCCAAGTGATTGCGCTGCGCGTCGGCCTCGTTGAGAAACTGCGGGGCGATCACCAGCGTCGTATCGGCCTGGCCCGCCTGTTCGGCGGCGGCTTCGGCACTGTGCAGGTAGGTCTGCGCATTGCGCAGGCGACCGTGCACGACGATCAGCACGCGGGTGACATGGGGCAGCGGCTGGCGCCAGTCCTGGCTTACACCCAGGCTTAAGGCGCCGGCCTCCAGCTGGAAACGCTCAGGGCTGACTACCTTGACCCCATGCTCGACGGCCCCGGCGGTAGAGCAGGCCAGGCACATACTCAGCAGCAATCCCGAGCGTTTATGCATTTACAGGCTCTTGGCGTTAAAGGTGTCGCACTGGCTGATCTGGCCTTGGGCGAAGCCGGCCTTGAACCAGCGCACCCGCTGTGCGGAGGTGCCATGGGTGAACGAATCCGGCACCACACGACCCTGGCCTTGCTGCTGCAAACGGTCATCGCCGATGGCGTTGGCTGCGTTCAGGGCTTCTTCGATGTCCCCCGGTTCCAGCCAGTTCAGACGTTTTTGTGCGCGGTTGGCCCACACGCCGGCAAAGCAGTCGGCTTGCAGTTCCTGACGCACCAACAGCCCACCGTCGCCCTGCATTTGCAGGCCTTGCTGGCGCGCGGCCTGGATCTTCGCCGAGATGCCGAGCAAGGTCTGCACGTGGTGCCCGACTTCATGGGCGATCACGTAAGCCTGAGCGAAGTCGCCAGCGGCCTGGAAGCGTTGGGACATTTCTCGGAAGAAGTCCAGGTCCAGGTACACCTGCTGGTCAGCCGGGCAATAAAACGGACCGCTCGCCGAAGTGGCGCCACCGCAGGCGGAATTGACCCGGCCACGGAACAGAATCAGCTTGGGGTTCTGGTAGGTCTTGCCATTCTCCTTGAACACCTGGCCCCAGGTGTCCTCGGTGTCGCCCAGCACTGCGCGGACGAAATCGGCCTGCTCATCGTTGGCCGGCGGCGCCTGGCGCGTCTGGGTGCTGACCGACGGCGCCTGCTCCATCTGACCGGTCAATTGGCCGAGGATCTGCATCGGGTCCTGGCCGGTCAACCAGCCGATACCGACAATCAGCACAATGGCCGTGAGGCTCAGGCCCTTGCCGCCGCCGAAGCGCATCCCGCCGCCACCGCCACTGTCATTGCGGGCATCCACCACGTTGTCGCTGCGTCGGCCTTTTTTCCATAGCATGGGGCAATCCTCTTGATGAACGGTCCTACAAAATATTGAGAGGAGTATGGCCGTTAATCGCGGCAATACCCTTCGCCGGTCACCACAACCAGGCAGTCTTTCTTGTCCGCCAGCCATTTGAGGCCGGTCGCCGCGCCATCACCAGCGCGCAGCAGTTGCGGGCCATCCGGACGGTTGAAGGCGATCCCGTCTTCGGCCGCTTCACCCTTGAAGGTGCCGCTGTCATCGGCGTCGAGGCCGTATTGCATGGTAAGGATGTAATGACCGCGGCCGATGTTGTCGTCCTTGGCGATGGTCAGGTGCAGGCCTTCGACGCCGACCCATTTGCCCACCCACTGATCGGTTGGTGGGGTTGGCGGAACCAGGGTCGCTTGCACCGACGCGGGCGCGGGTTTCGGCGCTTGCTTGGCCTCCTGGTTACAGGCGGCGAGCAAGGCGATGGCGGAGAGAACAAAGAGAGTTTTTTTCATAGCGGCAAAGCCTTGATTAAAAAATGTGCAACGGGAAGGCGACGTGCAGGGTTGGACTCGATTCCCATGATTTAGTGCGCTGTTCGCCCGGTGTTTGGTTATGCTCTCGGGGCAGGCTGCGGCCCGCCTGCTAGATTACCGGGTTGAGCGCGGCCTCGTTCAGTGCTCAGCGTTAAGCCCGCCACGCAAGAGAATTCCATGACTGTCAGTACCCCGCTGTCCGGCGTCAACCATCCTTTCAAAGGCATCCTGCTGATTGTGGTGGCGACCTTTCTGTTTTCCAGCCACGACGCGCTGTCCAAATACCTCGCCGGGTTCTACCCGATTGTGATGGTGGTGTGGGCACGCTATGTGGTGCACACGGTGCTGATGGCCGGGATCTTCCTGCCGCAATCGGGGTTGCGCGTGCTGCGCAGCAAACGGCCGGGGATGCAGGTGGTACGCGCGTTGTGTCTGTTGGGTACCAGCCTGTTCTTTACCACTGCGCTGCATTACATCCCGCTGGCCGAAGCCACTGCGGTGAACTTCCTCGCGCCGATTCTGGTGACGGCGCTCTCGGTGCCGCTGCTGGGTGAGCATGTGACACGCGGCCAATGGCTGGCGGTGATCTGCGGGTTTATCGGCGTGTTGGTGATCATCCACCCCGGTGGCGAACTGTTCACACCGGCGGTGCTGCTGCCGTTGTGTTCGGCGATGTTCTTCTGCTTTTACCAGTTGCTGACGCGCATCCTCAGCCAATACGACACCCCCACCACCAGCAACTTTTTCGCCGGGTTGTGCAATACCTTGGTGATGAGTGCGCTGGTGCCGTTCTTCTGGCAGGTGCCGACTCTGTGGCACGGCGTGATGATGCTGGCCTTGGGCACCTGTGGCATGACTGCGCACTTGATGCTGACCCAGGCGTTCCGCTTTGCGGCGCCGGCCTTACTGGCGCCGTTCGGCTATTGCCAGATCGTCTTCGCGGGTTTATTGGGCTGGCTGGTGTTTGCCCATACCCCCGATATGACCACGGTGGTCGGCATCGGGGTGATCTGCATGAGCGGGTTGGCCGCTGCCTGGCAGCAGCGGCGGCGGTGAGTCAAACGTCGACTTTGGGAATCTTGCGCGGCGCCATGAAGTACATCCAGGTCAGCGCGATGAAGTACATCGCCGGGATCAGGGTGAACAACACGGTGTAGTTGTTGTTAGTCACGGTCAGGATATGGCCGACGATCTGGGTCATGAACATGCCGCCGATGGCCGCGCACATGCCGCCAAAGCCGAACACCGTGCTCATCATGTGCTTGGGCGTGTAGTCCATCACCAGGCTCCAGATATTCGCGGTCCAGGCCTGATGCGCGCCGATGGCCAGGGAGATGGCAAACACCGCCACCCACAGCTGGCTGGAGCCGGCTGCCATGATCACGCCGACGATGCAGCAGGCGAACAGCAGCATCGACAGCAACCGTGCCTTGATCGAGTTCATCCCCCGGCCGATCAAGAACGAGGAGAGAATCCCCCCACCCACACTGCCGAAGTCAGCGGTTAGATAAATGATGATCAGCGGGATGCCCATCTGCGTCACGTTGATGCCCAGGTTGTATTGCTGGTTCAAAAACGGTGGCAGCCAGTACAGGTAGAACCAGAACACCGGCGCGGTCAGCGAATAGGCCAGGGCAAAGGCCCAGGTGCCACGCATGCGCAGGATACGGCTGAAGGGCACGCGCGGTTGTTCCGGTTCGGGTTCTTGTTGCACGTAGTCCAATTCGGATTGTTTAACCGTTGGATGATCTTCTGGGTTGTAGTACTTCAGGCCCCAGCACACCAGCCAGATGCCGCCCAGTGCCGACATGCACAGGAACGCCGCCTGCCAGCCCCATACGTGCAAGATCAGCGGCAGCAACATCGGCGTCATCATCGCGCCGACGTTGGTGCCGGCGTTGAAGATGCCGGTCGCCACGGCCCGCTCGCCAGCGGGGAACCACAGGCGGGTGGTCTTGACGCAGGCCGGGTAGTTGGCGGCTTCGGTCAGGCCGAGGATAAAGCGGCAGACCATAAAGCCTACGGCGGAGGTGGCCAGGCCGTGGGCGCCGGTGGCCAGGCTCCACAGCAATACTGCGAAGAAGAACACGCGCTTGACGCCAACGCGGTCGATCAAGCGACCCTGCAGCACAAACCCGATGGCGTAGCCGACTTGGAACCAGAAGTTGATGTTGGCGTAGTCCATCGCCGTCCAGCTCATTTCCTTGGCCAGGATCGGCTGCATCACGCCCAGGGCGGCGCGGTCGATGTAGTTCAGCGTGGTGGCGAAGAACACCAGGGCCAGCATGCCCCAGCGGGTTTTACCCACGGCCAGGGCGCCGCGGATCTTGCTGCCGATGCCGGCATGCGGCATGCCTGGGCGCTCGGCCAGGACGGAGTTTTGCAGAGGCATGAGGTCGTACCCGTTTTTTGAAATTTTTATGGTGTGATCTGGGTCTTTTGTGAACGTTTGTTGCCTGATCGATGGTGCGCAGCGGTTAAAAAATCGTCAATTCGCCAGAAGGGCATAGTGTTCGATAATCGCCCGAAAAACTAACCGGTTCGTACATTTTAATTGCTGCCGTTAGGCTGGGGGCGAATAATTTGCCACAAACAACCATTGCCGGGAGTTTTCCATGCAACGTTCCATCGCCACCGTTTCCTTGAGCGGCACCCTGCCGGAAAAGCTCGAAGCCATTGCCGCCGCCGGGTTCGATGGGGTGGAAATCTTCGAGAATGACCTGTTGTATTACGACGGCAGCCCGCGGGAAGTGCGGCAGATGTGCGCCGACCTGGGCATCGCTATCACCTTGTTCCAGCCGTTTCGCGACTTTGAAGGCTGCCGCCGCGACCGCCTGGCGCGCAATCTGGAGCGGGCCGAGCGCAAATTCGATCTGATGCAGGAGCTGGGCACCGACCTGGTGCTGGTGTGCAGCAATGCCTCGGCCGACTGCGTGGGCGACGAATCCATTCTGCGGGATGACTTGAGCCTGCTGGCCGAACACGCCGGCAAACGAGGCTTGCGCATTGGCTATGAAGCCCTGGCCTGGGGCAAGCATGTGAACACCTGGCAGCAGGTATGGAGCCTGGTGCGTCAGGTGGATCATCCGAGCCTGGGCGTGTTGCTCGACAGTTTCCACACGTTGTCACTCAAGGGCGATCCGAGCGCCATCGCGCAGATCCCTGGCGACAAGATCTTCTTCGTGCAAATGGCTGATGCGCCGATCCTGGCCATGGATGTGCTGGAGTGGAGCCGCCATTTCCGTTGCTTCCCGGGGCAGGGCGAGTTCGACTTGGCCGGGTTTCTGGCGCCGATTATCAAAAGTGGGTACACCGGGCCGCTGTCCCTGGAAATCTTCAACGATGGTTTCCGTGCCGCGCCGACCCGCGCCAATGCCGCCGACGGGCTGCGCTCGTTGTTGTACCTGGAGGAGAAAACCCGTCAGCGCCTGGCCGAGGAACAGCCGGCCGCACCGCTGGATATCCTGTTCGAAACGCCGCCCGCCAGCGAGTACGACGGCATCGAGTTCCTCGAATTTGCCGTGGATGAAAGCCTCGGCGCCAAGCTCTCCCACTGGTTGGAGCGTCTGGGCTTCGTCAAGGCTGGGCAGCATCGTTCCAAAGCCGTCAGCCTGCTGCGCCAGGGCGATATCAACCTGATCCTCAATTGCGAGCCGTATTCCTTCGCCCACAATTTTTTCGAAGCCCATGGGCCGTCGCTGTGCGCCACGGCGCTGCGGGTCAAGGACAGCGCCAAGGCCCTGGAACGCGCGGTGGCTTATAAAGGCCAGCCTTATCGCGGCCTGGTCGGGCCGAACGAGCTGGAGCTGGCGGCGGTGCGTGCGCCGGACGGCAGCCTGATTTACTTGGTGGACCCCAGCGAAGGCGGGCTCTACGACACCGACTTCAACCTGCAACCGACCACGGCTTGCGGCGGCGGCCTGCTGCGCATCGACCATATGGCCATGGCCCTGCCGGCCGACAGCCTCGACAGTTGGGTGCTGTTCTACAAGAGCCTGCTGGATTTCGAAGCCGACGACGAAGTGGTGCTACCCGACCCCTACGGCCTGGTGAAAAGCCGCGCATTGCGTAGCCGCTGCAGTTCGATTCGCTTGCCGCTGAATATCTCCGAAAACCGCAATACCGCGATTTCCTACGCGCTATCGAGCTATCGGGGCTCGGGGGTGCATCACATTGCCTTCGACTGTGCGGATATTTTCGCCGAGGTGCGCAGAGCCAAAGAGGCTGGCGTGCCGCTGCTGGATATCCCGCTCAATTATTACGACGACCTGGCGGCGCGCTTTGATTTCGATGACGAGTTCCTCAGCGAGCTGGCGTACTACAACGTGTTGTACGACCGCGACGCTCAGGGCGGTGAGTTGTTTCACGTCTACACCGAGCCCTTCGAAGGACGGTTTTTCTTCGAGATCATCCAGCGCAAAAACGGCTACGCCGGTTACGGCGCGGCCAACGTGGCGGTACGCCTGGCGGCGATGGCCAAGTCGCGCAGTGGCGCGGTGCGCCAGGCGCGGCTGTGAACCCTGGCCGGGTGCTTCCTTCGGGGAGCGCCCCGGCCCATAATCGCGGCCTGCCTAACAACAATGGCCGTGAGCACCATGACGTCGAGTCCCGAACTCCCCGCAGTGTCAGACGCACCGCGCAAGAGTCGTAAGAACAATCCAGAAAAGACCCGCGAAAACATACTGCAAGAAGCCATTGTCGAGTTTGTTCAGCAAGGCTTGGCCGGCGCGCGCGTAGACGCCATCGCCGAACGCATCCACACCTCCAAGCGCATGATCTATTACTACTTCGGCAGCAAGGAGCAGCTGTACGTCGAGGTACTGGAAAAGCTCTACGGCGATATCCGCAATACCGAAACCCGCATGAACCTCACGGCGCTGGAGCCCCGTGAAGCGATCCGTCGGCTGGTGGAATTCACCTTTGATCACCACGATCAGAACGTGGATTTTGTGCGCATCGTCAGCATCGAAAATATCCACAACGCTGAATATGTGAAGCGTTCGGACTCGATCAAGGCCATGAACAGCAACATCCTCGAAGCCCTGGGCGCCACCTTGCGCCGCGGCGCCGAAATGGGCCTGTTCCGCGAAGGCCTGGAGCCGTTGGATGTGCACCTGCTGATCAACTCATTCAGTTTTTACCGAGTGTCCAACCGCCATACGTTCAGTGAGATCTTTCAGATCGAACTGTCGGATGAAGCGGTTAAACAGCGCCACCGCGAGATGCTCTGCGACTCGGTGATGCGCTACCTGCAAGCCTGAGGCCTCAGGTTGGAATGCATACCAAGTGGGAGGGGGCTTGCCCCCGATAGCGATGCGTCAGTGACAGTTGGGCTGACTTCACCACTGCTATCGGGGGTAAGCCCCCTCCCACATGGTGATCTGGTTTCGTCAGTCAGGTATTCATGCTTTTGAAGTGCGTCAGCATGCGTTGCGCATCCGCCACTTTACCGCTGAACAATTCAAATGCTTTCACCGCCTGGAACACCGCCATATTGCCGCCGTCCAGAGTGCGGCAACCCAGGGCGCGAGCATCCCGTAGCAGTTGGGTTTCCAGCGGGAAGTAGACGATTTCCGCTACCCACAGCTGAGCGCGCAACAGCGCCGCCGGCACCGGTGTACCGGGAAGCTTGGCCATGCCCATCGGCGTGGTGTTGACCAGGCCATCGGCTTCGGCCATGGCGTTCTCCAGGCCGCCGCCGACTTGAGCGCGGCCGCTGCCGAAACGCTGTGCGAGGTTATCCACAAGGTCGCGGGCGCGGCTGGCGTCCACATCGAAAACACTCAACTGCTCCACCCCTTCAGCCAGCAGTGCATGCGCGACTGCCGCGCCTGCACCGCCGGCGCCCATCTGCACCACACGCTGGCGCGGCACGTCATTGAGGTTGCGCCGGAAACCTTCGGCAAACCCCAGGCAATCGGTGTTGTGGCCAATGCGTTTGCCGTCCTTGAGCACCACGGTATTCACCGCGCCGATGCCTCGGGCTTCGTCGGACAATTCATCCAGTAGCGGCAGAATCGCCTGCTTGCACGGGTAGGTAATGTTCAGCCCGGTAAAGTGCATCAGCTCGGCGGCGCGTAGGAGGTCGGGCAGGGCCTTGATATCCAGGCCCAAGGGATCAAGGTCGATCAATTGGTACAGGTAGCGTAGGCCCTGGGCGTCGCCTTCCTGTTCGTGCAAAGCGGGTGTGCGGGAGGCCTGGATGCCGGCGCCAATCAGGCCGGCAAGAATGCGCGGTTTCATCAGGCACGTCCTTTGAGCAGATGGCTGAAATGTTCCAGGGCCAGGTGGTAGCCATGGCTGCCAAAACCGGCCAATACCGCTTTGGCGATGGGCGACACAAACGAATGATGCCGAAACGCCTCACGGGTATGCACATTGGATAAATGCACTTCGATCACCGGTACTTCGCTGGCTACCAACGCATCGCGGATCGCCACCGACGTGTGGGTCCAGGCGGCAGGGTTGATCACGATACCGGCGCAGCGCGCGCGGGCGCCGTGGATCCAGTCGAGCAGCTCGCCTTCGTGGTTGGTTTGGCGGAATTCGATTTTCAGCCCCAGTTGCTCGGCGCTGCGGCCGCAGAGGGCCGCCACGTCGGCTAGGGTTTCATGCCCGTAGGTGGCGGGTTCGCGGGTGCCGAGCAGGTTGAGATTGGGGCCATTGAGCACCAGCACGATGGGCGGCATGAGGGGTATCTCCACAGTTCTTGTTGGTTGTGGAGATAAAATGTACCGGATGGTTAATTTGGTCAATTGCCAGCGCGGCATGTGTTCGATTATCGAACCGTTAATCAAGGAAGGGCAGGTATAACCCACTGCGCGGCCGCTTAGCCAATGGCTCGGGCGGCCGCGCATGGAGCAATGGAACGTTTAGCGTCGGGTCAGCAACACACCCGATTCCATATGGTGCGTCCACGGAAACTGATCAAACATCGCGCACCGGGTAATGCGGTGGGTGTCATGCAGTTGGGCGATGTTGGCCGCCAGGGTCTCCGGGTTGCAGGAGATGTACAGGATGTTGTCGAAACGCCGGGTGAGCTCGCAGGTGTCCGGGTCCATGCCGGCACGCGGTGGGTCCACAAACACGCTGCCGAACTCGTAGCTTTTCAGATCGATACCGTGCAGACGGCGGAACGGGCGCACTTCGTTGAGGGCTTCGGTGAGTTCTTCGGCGGACAGGCGCACCAGGGTGACGTTCTCCACCGCGTTTTCATCGAGATTGCTCAGTGCCGCGTTTACCGAGGTCTTGCTGATCTCGGTGGCCAGCACTTTGCGCACGCGGGTGGCCAGGGGCAGGGTGAAATTACCGTTGCCGCAATACAGCTCCAGCAGATCGTCCGGGCGATCGCCCAAAGCCTCGTAGGCCCAGTTGAGCATCTTCTGGTTCACCGTGCCGTTGGGCTGGGTGAACGCGCCTTCGGGTTGGCGATAGCTGAAGGTGCGGCCGCCGACTTCGAGTTTCTCCACCACGTAATCGTGGCCGATCACATCGCGTTTGCCCTTGGAGCGGCCGATGATGCTCACGTTCAGGTCAGCGGCGAGCTGGTTGGCCGCCGCGTGCCAGTGCTCGTCCAGCGGGCGGTGATAGCACAGGGTGATCATTGCATCGCCGGCCAGGGTGGTGAGGAACTCTACCTGGAACAGCTTGTGGCTCAGAGCGGCGCTGGCTTGCCAGGCGGCCTTGAGTTGGGGCATCAGCTGGTTGATGCGAGCGCTGGCGATAGGGAAGTCTTCGATCAGGATCGGCGTGCGCTTATCGTCCTGGGAAAACATCGCGTAGTGGCGCTCACCGCCTTCGCGCCACAGGCGGAATTCCGCGCGCAAGCGGAAGTGCTGCAGCGGCGAGTCGAACACCTGCGGCTCGGGCGCATCGAACGGGGCGAGCAGGTCACGCAGGCGCGTGACCTTATCTTGCAGTTGAGCGGTGTAGCGTGCGGCGTCAAAAGTCATGCGTTGAACCAGCCCAGCTTGATCACGAACAGAATCGACAGAATCACCAGCGCCGGGTTCAGCTCACGGTAGCGGCCCGAAAGCAGCTTGATGGCGGTCCAGGCGATGAAACCGAAAGCGATGCCGTTGGCGATGGAGTAAGTAAAGGGCATCGCCAGGGCGGTGATCACCACCGGCGCTGCCACAGTGATGTCGTCCCAGTCGATTTCAGCCAGGCCGGAGGTCATCAGCACGGCGACGAACAGCAGCGCCGGCGCGGTGGCGAAAGCCGGAACGCTGGCGGCCAACGGCGAGAAGAACAGTGCGAGCAGGAACAGGATCGCCACTACGATGGCAGTCAAACCGGTACGGCCACCGGCGCTGACGCCCGCGGCGGATTCGATGTAGCTGGTGGTGGTCGAGGTGCCCAGCAGCGAACCGGCCATGGCCGCGGTGCTGTCGGCGATCAGTGCACGGCCCATTTTTGGCATGTGGCCGTCCTTGCCCATCAGGCCGGCGCGCTTGGCCACGCCGATCAGGGTGCCGGAGTTGTCGAACAGGTCGACGAACAGGAAGGCGAAGATCACGCTGACCAGGCCGATATCCAGCGCGCCCTTGATGTCCAACTGCAGGAAGGTTGGGGCCAGGGACGGTGGCATCGAGGTCACGCCGCCGAATGGGGTGAAGCCCATCACAATCGACACGATGGTCACCGCCAGGATGCCGATCAGCACCGCACCGCGCACGGCCAGGGCTTCCAGCGCGACGATCAGCGCAAAGCCCAGGGTGGCGAGGATCGGCGCCGGTTGTTTCAAGTCGCCCAGGCCGACCATGGTGGCCGGGTTGCTGACTACGATACCGGCGTTGTGCAGGGCGATCAGCGCCAGGAACAGGCCGATGCCGGCAGCAATCGCCGAACGCAACGGCAAAGGGATGCTGTTGATGATCCACTCACGGATGCGAAAGATCGACAGCAGAAAGAACAGCACCGCCGAAATGAACACCGCCCCCAGCGCCACTTGCCAGGTATGGCCCATGTGCAGGACCACGGTGTAGGTAAAGAAGGCATTGAGGCCCATGCCTGGTGCCAGCGCGATCGGGTAGTTGGCGATCAGGCCCATCACGGTCGAACCGATGGCGGCCGCCAGGCAGGTCGCGACGAACACCGCGCCTTTGTCCATGCCGGTTTCGCCGAGGATGCTCGGGTTCACGAACAGGATGTAGGCCATGGCCAGGAATGTCGTGATGCCCGCGAGAATCTCGGTGCGCACGTTGGTGTTGTGTGCTTTGAGTTGAAACAGCTTTTCCAGCATGCCGGCTCCCTGTGACGCTATTTTGCGTCGTGATTTGTTGACCTCTAAGTCAAAGCACAAACTGCGCCAAGCGCCTGTGGTTTCAGAGAGGATCGGAAAAAGCGGCGCATCATACCAGCAGCCGAGGCTGTGTGGCGCATGGGCTTGAGGCATACTGCGCCGACGTTCAATTCACGGTCATCGACAGCATGAAAAAAGCCAACGCGTGGAGTCTAGCTCCGATCACCGCTATCAGCCTGTGGCTCGGCGCGGCACCGGTGTGGGGCGCGACTGCACCGGCCTTGAGCGAGGTGCGCGTGTTTCAGGTCGAGTCGGCGCGCTGCAAGGAAAGCATTCCCGAACGCATCACCTCGACGCAGATGTGCACGCACCGTGGGCCCACCCAGGTGTCGGTGATGGAAGTGGGGCTGGGCAACAACCCGGTGGGCCTGTTCAATGGCGCCGTACTGAACGGCCAGCGCACCCCGGTGTGCCAGGTTGGCAGCATCAGCCAGGCGTGCAACGGCGCGGGGACACTGATGGGCTACATCTATGTATTCGAAATGGATGTGCAGGCCCCAGGCTGGTTCGAATACAGCAATTCCTCGATCAACCCCCCGCGAAACACCTTGAAGACCCAGCTCAATATCCGCTGATCAATCATCTTGAACGCTCAAAACCCCGGGAAGTCGTACCCCTGAGACGGCGATTTTCCTGAACGCCGCGGATGCAGACCAACCCGTGAGGTGTTTATGAGCCCAACCCCCCAAGGCGCGGCGGCCCAGCCGTTTGCCCGCCACTCGATACGCCTGACCCTCAATGGGCAGGCCCGCCAACTGGACGTGTTGCCCTGGACCACGCTGCTGGACCTGCTGCGCGAACAACTGGATCTGGTCGGCAGCAAGAAAGGCTGCGACCACGGCCAATGCGGTGCCTGCACCGTATTGCGCGACGGCAAGCGCGTGAACGCGTGCCTGACCCTGGCGGTGATGTGCGACGGTGCCGAGTTGACCACCGTCGAAGGGCTGGCCAGCGGCGACCAGTTACACCCCATGCAACAAGCCTTCATCAAGCACGATGCGTTCCAGTGCGGTTATTGCACCCCTGGCCAGATCTGCTCCGCCGTCGGCCTGGCCAACGAAGGCCGTGCCCACGACAGCGCGCAAATCCAGGAACTGATGAGCGGTAACCTGTGCCGCTGCGGCGCCTACAGCAATATTCGCGATGCGATTGAAGAGGCCCTGCCGGCCTGCCGCCCGGCGGGAGGCGAGCAATGAACCCGTTCCAGTACAGCAAACCCTCCGACGTGCACGAGGCCGTGCACTTGAGCAGTGCCGCGTCGCGTTTTATTGCCGGCGGTACCAACCTGCTGGACCTGATGAAAGAAAACATCAGCCGCCCCAAGCACCTGATCGACATCACCGGCCTGCCGCTGCATGGCGTCGAGCTCACCGCCGAGGGTGGCGTGCGCATTGGCGCGCTGGTCAGCAACGCTGATCTGGCCTGGCACCCCTTGATCGAACAGCGTTATCCGTTGCTGTCCCAGGCCATCCTCGCCGGTGCCTCGCCGCAACTGCGCAATATGGCCAGCACCGGCGGCAACCTGTTGCAGCGCACCCGTTGCTATTACTTCTACGACGCCAGCGTGCCTTGCAATAAACGCGAACCCGGCAGTGGTTGCCCGGCGCGCACCGGGTTGAATCGCATCCATGCGATCCTCGGCGCCAGCGCGCAGTGCGTGGCGACTCATCCGTCCGACATGTGCGTGGCCCTGGCGGCGCTGGAGGCGCGGGTGCATGTGCAAGGGCGCAGCGGTGCGCGGGTCATCGAGTTCGCCGACTTCCACCGTTTGCCCGGCGATGCGCCGCAACGTGACAACCAACTGGCCGACGATGAACTGATCACTGCCATTGAATTGCCTGCCGACCACCTGGCGCGGCACAGCCATTATCTGAAGATCCGTGACCGGGCGTCCTACGCCTTCGCGT
The DNA here is from genome assembly GCF_007858255.1 of Pseudomonas rhodesiae. GTDB lineage: Bacteria > Pseudomonadota > Gammaproteobacteria > Pseudomonadales > Pseudomonadaceae > Aquipseudomonas > Aquipseudomonas rhodesiae. The sequence goes on from NZ_VFEU01000024.1 coordinate 28,390, forward strand.
TGGTGTCGGTGGCTGCCGCTCTGGAGTTGGACGGCGATGTGATCGTCGACGCGCGCCTAGCCCTGGGCGGCGTGGCCCATAAACCCTGGCGCGACCGCGCGGTGGAGGCGGGATTGATCGGGCAGGCTGTCAGCCGCGAAACCTTCAGCCTCGCCGCCGATGCGATGTTGCAGGACGCCGAGCCGCTGGAACACAACGCTTTCAAGGTCAAGCTGGCACGGCGCGCAATTATCCGCGCCCTGAGCGATGCCGCTGTTGCAGGAGAACGCCCATGAGTGCCGTCGGAAAACCTCTGGACCGTGTCGACGGTCTGCTTAAAGTCACCGGCCAGGCGCGCTATGCCGGCGAGTTCCCCGAACACGACCTGCTGCATGGCAGCGTGGTGTCCAGCACTATCGCCAAGGGCCGCGTGGTTCGTATCGATGCGTCCAGGGCCCTGGCGCTGCCGGGTGTGGTCATGGTGCTCGATCACAGCAACCGGCCGCGGCTGGCCAGCTATGACGACGCGTTCGCCGATGCCGATGCCGCCGATGGTTCGCCGTTTCGCCCGCTGTACAACGACCGCGTGCTGTACAGCGGCCAGCCCCTGGCCTTGGTGATTGCCGACAACCTGGAGCTGGCGCGACATGCCGGTTCCCTGGTGCGCATCGAGTACGAGCGCGATGAATTCGAGACCGACCTCGTCGCCCAGCAGGCCGAGGCCCATCCCTCGCCACAGACACCGCCCGCGCCGCGCGGGAATTTCCAGGCCGAGTGGACCGCTGCCGCCGTCAGCCTGGATGTGCACTACAGCACCCCCATCGAACATCACAACCCCATGGAACCCCACGCCAGCACCGTGCTGTACCAGGCGGACGGCACCCTGCATATCCATGACAAAACCCAGGGGCCGCAGAACTGCCAGGCCTATGTGCAGAAAGTGTTCGGCCTGGATAAAAGCCAGGTGCGGGTGTTCGCCGCGTTTGTCGGCGGCGCTTTTGGTTCCGGCCTGCGCCCGCAGTACCAATTACCCCTGGCGGTGATGGCGTCGCTGGCGCTCAAACGATCGGTTCGCGTGACCCTGACCCGTCAACAGATGTTCACCTTCGGCTACCGCCCACGCACCCTGCAGCGCTTGCAAATGGGCGCCGCCACCAACGGCCGCCTGCTGGCGTTGGGGCACACGGCGATTGGCCAGACCTCGCGTTTCGAGGACTTCAGTGAACACGTGGTGGAGTGGAGCGGCATGCTCTATCACTGCGACAACGTGCAGTTGACCTATAAGTTGGTGCCGCTGGATGTGTTCACGCCGTTGGACATGCGCGCGCCCGGCGCCGCCCTCGGGGTGATCGGCCTGGAATGCGCCATGGACGAACTGGCCTGCGCCCTGGCCATCGACCCGGTGCAACTGCGCCTGATCAACTACGCCGAGCGCAACCAGAACGAAGACAAACCCTGGTCGAGCAAAGCCCTGCGCGAGTGTTACACCGAAGGCGCCGAGCGCTTCGGCTGGAGCCAGCGCAACCCGGAACCGCGCAGCATGCGCGACGGCCGCCAATTGGTGGGCTGGGGCATGGCCGGCGGGGTGTGGGAGGCCATGCAAATGAAGGCCAGCGCCAAGGCGCGAATCGATGCCGAGGGCAAGCTCGTGGTGAGCAGCGCCACCACCGATATCGGCACCGGCACCTACACGGTGATGACCCAGATCGCCGCCCAGGCCAGCGGTGTAGCCGTGGACGACGTGCGTTTCGTGCTCGGCGACTCGTCGCTGCCCACCGCGCCGTTGCAGGGCGGTTCGTTCACTGTTTCCTCGGTGGGCACCGCTGTGCAACAAGCCTGCGAAGCCTTGGCCGCCAAACTGTTGAGCGTGGCGCGGCAGACCTATCCGGTGTTCAAGGACGCTGAGACGGTGCGCTTTGAGGATGGGCAACTGCACGCGCGTGACGTGAGTGTGTCGTTGGCGCAGCTGGTCAAGGACAGCGGTGAGGACGCCCTGGAGGTGCAGGTCGACAGCGAGCCGGACAAAAAACGTGAAGGCTATGCCACCGCCACCCATTCGGCGGTATTCGTCGAAGTGCGCGTGGATGAAGACCTCGGCACTATCAAGGTCAGCCGCGTGGTCAGCGCAATTGCGGCCGGGCGCGTGGTCAACCCGAAGATGGCCCGCAGCCAGATCCTCGGCGGCGTGGTGTGGGGCATCGGCATGGCCCTGCACGAAGAGACCCAGATCGACCATCAACTGGGCCGCTACATGAACCACAGCCTGGCCGAATACCACATCCCGGTGAATGCGGATATCGGCGACATTGACGTGGTATTCGTCGAAGAACACGACGAGATCGTCAATGCGCTGGGGTCCAAAGGCGTCGGGGAAATCGGCATCGTCGGCGTCGCGGCGGCAGTGGCCAATGCGGTGTACCACGCCACCGGCAAGCGAGTGCGGGACTTCCCGATCACCCTGGATAAGGTGCTTTGAAATGTGGGAGGAGGGTTGCCCCCGATAGCAGTGTTTCAGTCAATTTATGCCTCGACTGCTGCACCGCCATCGAGAGCAAGCCCTCTCCCACATTGACCTTATTGCCATAGTGGTTATGCGGTGGGCGTGAGACCGGTGTGGGAGGGGGCTTGCCCCCGGTAGCAGTGTTTCAGTCAATAGATGCCTGGACTGTTGCACCGCCATCGAGGGCAAGCCCTCTCCCACATTGAGCTTATTGCCATAGTGGTTATGCGGTGGGCGTGAGACCGGTGTGGGAGGGGGCTTGCTCCCGATAGCAGTGTTTCAGTCAATAGATGCCTGGACTGTTGCACCGCCATCGAGGGCAAGCCCTCTCCCACATTGAGCTTATTGCCATAGTGGTTATGCGGTGGGCGTGAGGCCGGTGTGGGAGGGGGCTTGCCCCCGATAGCAGTGTTTCAGTCAATAGATGCCTGGACTGTTGCACCGCCATCGAGGGCAAGCCCTCTCCCACATTGACCTTATTGCCATAGTGGCTATGCGATGGCTGTGAGGCCGGTGTGGGAGGGGGCTTGCCCCCGGTAGCAGTGTTTCAGTCAATTTGTGCTTCGACTGTTACATCGCCATCGAGGGCAAGCCCTCTCCCACATTGAGCTTGTTGCCATAGTGGCTATGCGATGGCTGTGAGGCCGGTGTGGGAGGGGGCTTGCCCCCGGTAGCAGTGTTTCAGTCAATAGATGCCTCGACAGTTACACCGCTATCGAGGGCAAGCCCTCTCCCACATTGAGCTTATTGCCATAGTGGCTATGTGGTGGCTGTGAGACCGGTGTGGGAGGAGGCTTGCCCCCGGTAGCAGTGTTTCAGTCAATTTATGCTTCGACTGTTACACCGCCATCGGGGGCCAGCCCTCTCCCACATTGAGCTTATTGCCATAGTGGCTATGCGTTGGGTGTGAGACCGGTGTGGGAGGGGCTTGCCCCCGATAGCAGTGTTTCAGTCAATAGATGCCTGGACTGTTGCACCGCCATCGAGAGCAAGCCCTCTCCCACATTGACCTTATTGCCATAGTGGTTATGTGGTGGCTGTGAGACCGGTGTGGGAGGAGGCTTGCCCCCGGTAGCAGTGTTTCAGTCAATTTATGCTTCGACTGTTACACCGCCATCGAGGGCAAGCCCTCTCCCACATTGAGCTTATTGTCATAGTGGCTATGCGATGGCTGTGAGACCGGTGTGGCAGGAGGCTTGCCCCCGATAGCAGTGTTTCAGTCAATAGATGCCTCGACAGTTACACCGCCATCGAGGGCCAGCCCTCTCCCACATTGAGCTTATTGTCATAGTGGCTATGCGATGGCTGTGAGACCGGTGTGGCAGGAGGCTTGCCCCCGATAGCAGTGTTTCAGTCAATAGATGCCTCGACAGTTACACCGCCATCGAGGGCCAGCCCTCTCCCACATTGAGCTTATTGTCATAGTGGCTATGCGATGGCTGTGAGACCGGTGTGGCAGGAGGCTTGCCCCCGATAGCAGTGTTTCAGTCAATAGATGCCTCGACAGTTACACCGCCATCGAGGGCCAGCCCTCTCCCACATTGACCTTATTGCCATAGTGGCTATGCGTTGGGTGTGAGACCGGTGTGGGAGGGGCTTGCCCCCGATAGCAGTGTTTCAGTCAATAGATGCCTGGACTGTTGCACCGCCATCGAGAGCAAGCCCTCTCCCACATTGACCTTATTGCCATAGTGGTTATGCGGTGGGCGTGAGACCGGTGTGGGAGGGGCTTGCCCCCGATAGCAGTGTTTCAGTCAGTTTGTGCTTCGACTGTTACATCGCCATCGAGGGCAAGCCCTCTCCCACATTGAGCTTATTGCCATAGTGGCTATGTGGTGGCTGTGAGACCGGTGTGGGAGGAGGCTTGCCCCCGGTAGCAGTGTTTCAGTCAATTTATGCTTCGACTGTTACACCGCTATCGAGGGCAAGCCCTCTCCCACATTGAGCTTATTGCCATAGTGGCTATGTGGTGGCTGTGAGGCCGGTGTGGGAGGGGGCTTGCCCCCGATAGCAGTGTTTCAGTCAATTTGTGCTTCGACTGTTACATCGCCATCGAGGGCAAGCCCTCTCCCACATTGAGCTTATTGCCATAGTGGCTATGCGTTGGCTGTGAGACCGGTGTGGGAGGAGGCTTGCCCCCGATGGCGGTGTTTCAGTCAATAGATGCCTCGACAGTTACACCGCTATCGAGGGCAAGCCCTCTCCCACATTGACCTTGTTGCCATAAAGGTTAGGCGGTGGGCGGGGAAACCGGTTCTGGCACATGCATGCGATCGCGCTTGGCCAGGGTGGGGAACAGTTTGATCCACACTCCGGTCACCACCAGGGTGCCGATCCCGCCCATGACCACGGCGGGCACGGTGCCGAACCAGTGGGCGGTGATGCCGGATTCGAATTCGCCCAGCTGATTCGATGCGCCGATAAACAGGCCGTTGACGGCACTGACGCGCCCGCGCATTTCGTCCGGCGTCTCCAACTGCACGAACGAGGCGCGGATCACCATGCTGATCATGTCCGCCGCGCCCAGCACCACCAGCACCGCCAGGGAAAACCAGAATGACGTCGAGAGGCCGAAAGCGATGGTGGCCACGCCGAATACGCCGACGGCGGTGAACATCACGCGGCCGACGTGACGGTCCACCGAGAAACGCGCCAGCCACAACGACATCAGCAATGCCCCCACCGCCGGCGCCGAGCGCAACAGGCCCAGGCCCCAGGCGCCGGTCAGCAGGATGTCTTTGGCGAACACCGGCAGCAACGCGGTGGCGCCGCCCAGCAGCACGGCAAACAGGTCCAGGGAGATGGCGCCGAGGATGTCCGGGCGGCTGCGGATAAAGCGGATGCCGGCCAGCAGTGAATCCAGAGTGGCCTTGCCTTTGTTCAGCGGCGTCTGGCGGGCGGGCAGGTTGAGGGTCAGCGTGCAGGCGATCAGGTACAGCACCACGGTGGGGCCATACACCCACACGCTGCCAAACGCATAGAGCAGACCGCCCAGCGCCGGGGCGACGATGGTGGCCAGTTGCTGAGCCGACTGCGACGACGCCACGGCGCGCGGGAACAGCGTGCTGGGCACGATGCTCGGCAGCAGCGCTTGTGTGGTGGGCAATTCAAAGGAGCGCGCGGCACCGAGCAGGAAGGCGAGGATAAAGATCATCTCGCGGGTCACGGTGCCGGTCAGGCCACCAATGGCCAGGGACAGCGCAATCAGCGCCTGCACGGTCTGGCAGATGGCCGCGACTTTACGTCGCTCATAGCGGTCGGCCACATGGCCGGTGTGCAGCATAAACAGCACGCGCGGCACGAACTCCACCAAGCCGACCAAGCCCAGGTCCAGCACGTTGCCGGTCAGTTGATAGAGGTTCCAGCCGATGGCCACGGTGAGCATCTGGAAGCCGCTGGCGGTAAAGATCCGCGCCAGCCAGAACGCGATAAAAGGGCGGTGGTGACGCAACAGCAACGCGGGTTCAGTAGGCATCGGGCATTCAGATCAAGGCCGGGGGGAACCGCGAGATTAGCATCAAGCTGTAACAAATAGTTGCGAGAACCGGGGTGAGGCAGCCTGTCACGCGTCAATCGACCACACAACTGGACGCAGAAAATGGGACTACTCTTTGAGCTGTAATTGATCCAGATCAAATTTCTTTCAGGATTTGCTCTGGCGGGCCGCAAGGCCAGACTCCCTACGTGGTTGGTTAAAAAAAGAAACGAATTGAAATTCGCCACACTCCATATCCGTGGGGGCAGTGGGTGCAGGCTCCCGCCAGCAGCCGGTATTACCTGACAGAGGAAGACTTATGTTCGGTTTGGAGGCGCTAGATCTCGCCCGAATTCAGTTCGCGTTCACCATCTCATTCCACATCCTGTTCCCGGCGATCACCATCGGCCTGGCCAGTTACCTTGCAGTGCTGGAAGGGTTGTGGCTCAAGACCCATAACGACACCTACCGTGACCTCTACCATTTCTGGTCGAAGATCTTTGCCGTCAACTTCGGCATGGGGGTGGTCTCGGGCTTGGTTATGGCTTACCAATTCGGCACCAACTGGAGCCGCTTTTCGGACTTCGCCGGCGCCGTTACCGGGCCGCTGCTGACGTACGAAGTGCTTACGGCCTTCTTCCTGGAAGCCGGTTTCCTCGGCGTGATGCTGTTCGGCTGGAACAAGGTGGGGCGCAAGCTGCACTTCTTCTCCACGGTCATGGTGGCGGTGGGTACGCTGATCTCCACGTTCTGGATCCTGGCTTCCAACAGCTGGATGCAGACGCCCCAGGGCTTTGAAATCATCGACGGCCGTGTGATTCCCACCGACTGGCTGGCGGTAATTTTCAACCCATCGTTCCCGTATCGCCTGATGCACATGGCCACGGCGGCCTTCGTGGCGACGGCGTTCTTCGTCGGCTCCTCGGCGGCCTGGCACTTGCTGCGCGGCAAGGACAACCCGGCGATCCGCAAAATGCTCTCCATGGCCATGTGGATGGCATTGATCGTGGCGCCTGTCCAGGCGGTGATCGGTGACTTCCATGGTCTCAATACTCTGGAGCACCAGCCGGCGAAAATCGCCGCGATCGAAGGCCACTGGGAAAACAAAGGCAAAGAGCCTACGCCGCTGATCCTGTTCGGCTGGCCCGATATGCAGGCGGAAAAAACCAAGTACGCCGTAGAGATTCCATACCTGGGCAGCCTGATCCTGACTCACTCCCTGGATAAACAGGTGCCGGCGCTCAAGGAGTTCCCGCCTGAAGACCGGCCGAATTCGACCATTGTGTTCTGGTCGTTCCGAGTCATGGTCGGGCTGGGTTTCCTGATGATTTTTACCGGTCTGTTCAGCCTGTGGCTGCGCCGGGGCGACAAGATGTACACCTCCAGACCGTTCCTGTATCTGGCGCTGTGGATGGGCCCCTCGGGGTTGATCGCGATCCTCGCCGGCTGGTTCACCACCGAAATCGGGCGTCAGCCGTGGGTGGTCTACGGGCTGATGCGCACGGCGGATGCGTCGTCTGGGCATAGCCTGGCGCAGATGACCATCACCCTGGTGTTGTTCGTGGTGGTGTACTTCGCGCTGTTCGGTGCGGGCCTGGGCTACATGATGCGCCTGGTGCGCAAAGGCCCCGTGACCCACGAAGGTACCGAACCGACCCACGGCGGCCCCGGCCAGAAACGCACACCGGCGCGTCCGTTGTCGGCGGCCGACGATGGCACCGACGACCACCACGACCACATCCAGCATAAGGGGAATTGAGATGGGTATTGATCTTCCGCTGATCTGGGCCGTGATCATCATCTTCGGCATCATGATGTACGTGGTGATGGACGGCTTCGACCTGGGTATCGGCATCCTCTTTCCGTTTATTCCCGGCAAGGTCGACCGCGACGTGATGATGAACACCGTCGCGCCGGTCTGGGACGGCAACGAAACTTGGCTGGTGCTGGGCGGCGCGGCGTTGTTCGGCGCGTTTCCGCTGGCGTATTCGGTGGTGCTGTCGGCGCTGTACCTGCCGCTGATCCTGATGCTGGTGGGGCTGATCTTCCGTGGCGTGGCCTTTGAGTTCCGCTTCAAGGCAAAAGACGCCAAGCGCCACCTGTGGGACAAGGCCTTTATCGGCGGTTCGCTGGCGGCGACGTTCTTCCAGGGCGTGGCGCTGGGGGCATTTATCGACGGCATTCCGGTGGTCAATCGCCAGTTCGCCGGCGGTTCGCTGGACTGGCTCACGCCGTTCACCGTGTTCTGCGGCGTGGCGCTGATCGTCGCCTATGCGTTGCTCGGCTGCACCTGGCTGATCATGAAGACCGAAGGCAAGTTGCAGGAACAGATGCACAACCTGGCGCGGCCGCTGGCGTTCGTGGTGCTGGCAGTGATCGGCATCGTCAGCCTGTGGACCCCGCTATCGCACCCGGAAATCGCCTCGCGCTGGTTCACCCTGCCAAATCTGTTCTGGTTCCTGCCGGTGCCGCTGCTGGTGCTGGTGACCATGTACGGGCTGATCCGCGCGGTGGCTCGCAATGCGCACTACACGCCGTTCCTGCTGACGTTGGTGCTGATTTTCCTCGGCTATAGCGGCTTGGGGATCAGCCTGTGGCCGAACATCGTGCCGCCGTCCGTATCGATCTGGGACGCCGCCGCGCCGCCGCAGAGCCAAGGCTTCATGCTGGTGGGCACCTTGTTCATCATCCCGTTCATCCTGGGTTACACCTTCTGGAGCTACTACGTGTTCCGCGGCAAGGTCACCCACGAAGACGGTTATCACTAGGAGGGGCGTGACATGTCCGGCAAACCTTCGTTGCACGAGATCGAACAGGCTGAAAAGCAGCCGCTGTGGCGGCGCCTGGGGTGGTTAGCAATGATCTGGACCGGCAGTGTGCTGGTGCTGTTTGTTGTCGCCAGCCTGATGCGCATGTTTATGAATGCTGCCGGCCTGACCACTCACTGACATCCCATCCCGTTGCCTTGCGGCACGGTTTTTTGACCCTGCTCCTACATCTTGTAGGGGCGGGGTCTTTTTTTATTTGCGCGCTTTGAGAATCACGAACTTGGGCGTGGCTGCCACTTGCTCGACGCCGCGGAACAACCGCGCCAGTTTGCTGTGATAACCCAAGTGACGGTTGCCGACGATATACAGCGCACCGCCCACCACCAAGGCCTCGCGGGCCTGCTGGAACATGCGCCAGGCGAGGAAGTCGCCCACCACCTGCTGCTGGTGGAACGGCGGATTGCACAGCACCACGTCCAGGGACTGCGGCTCTTGGCCGGCCAGGCCATCTGCGGCGCGCACGCTCACGTCACGTTCACCCAGCGCGGCCTGCCAGTTTTCACGGGCCGATTGCACGGCCATGTAGGACTCGTCCACCAGGGTGTAGTGGGCGTCGGGGTTGTGCAGTGCGCTGGCAATCGCCAATACGCCGTTGCCGCAGCCGAGGTCGGCAACGCGGGCGTTACCCAGGCCGGTGGGCAAGTGCGGCAGGAAGGCGCGGGTGCCGATGTCCAGGCCTTCACGGCAGAACACATTGGCGTGGTTCAGCAGCTCGATGGCGGGTGTATCCAGGCGGTAGCGGGTCGGGTAGGGCGAGACGGCGGCGGGGCGCTCGGCAACGGTGGCGATCAACAGGCGAGCTTTCTTCACCGCCAGTGAGGCGTGCATCGGCCCGATGTAACGCTCCAGCAGGTCACCGGCCGCGCGCGGCAGGTGTTTGACCATCGCCCCGGCGATCACTTCGGCGCCCGGGGCCAGTTGACCTTGCAGGCGGATCAACTGTTCTTCGAGCAGCGCCAGGGTTTTCGGCACGCGGATCAGCACGCGGTCGAACGGCCCGGTGGGGGTTTCGCTGGCGGGAATGAACGGCACTGCATCGAACGCCTTGGCGTTGCGCACCAGGTTTTTTTCCAGGCCCTGGGCCGCCAGAAACGAGTCGCCGCTGGAAATCACCTGCACCTGGCCTTGCAGACTGGCCGCCAAAGCGCCAAAGCTGTCATTGAGCACCAACACGCGGGTGTCGACGCGCGGCTGCTGGGCGGCCAAGTGGTTGAGCAGGTATTCGTCGGCGGCGTCGAAGGCTTGCAGCGGGTCGTTGTGCTGCTCGGGTTGGCGGATCAGATCGAGCTGAGCGAAGGGGCTGTCGAGCAGGGGCATGGGGGGAGAAAACTCTGGGTAATCGAACCATTGGGGTGAACGGCGACACGACGGCGCGCGCCGCGTCATCACCCGGAACTGGTCGTAAATGTTACGGTTTTTTCATGCGGATTACATGCGATGTTTAAAGAAACCCAGCCTTTGCGGCCACCATCACGGCCGCGATTTTATTGTTGACCCCCAGTTTTCGCATCGAGCTGCAATTGTGAAAGCCGACTGTGCGTTCGGACAAACACAGGATCTGCGCAATCTCCGCGGCGGTCTTGCCCAGTGCAGACCAACGTAATACTTCGATCTCGCGGGGCGTCAGCTTGTTGCAGGGCTTCGCGGCTGGCCCATCGGCGTACTTATGCGCCACCACGGTATGCATTGCATGACACAGCCAGAGCGCATTGCCGGCTTTTTCATACAGCTCCTCCGGTGTGATCTCACCTCTGCCACGACTTAAAGTCAGCATGCTGAAGACGCCCTGAGGCCCATGCAGTGGTTGAGTCCAGCCCAGATGAACGCCATAGGAGGTAGCCAGTTCCCACAAGTGAGGCGCGCTGTGAAACGCGGTTTCTTTCCAGACAAAGGGCAGGACAGAGCGTTGACAGTGAGACATGACAGGATCGGTGTCGGAGAAATGCGCTTCCCGGTATAGCGCGTTCCATTCGTTTGGATAGTTGTTTTTCTCAAAGGCGATAGCTTGATTGGTTTGACTTTGTGCACTCATCTTGAAAGAGCAGAATTGGAAGCCGAGTGAATATGTTTCATTGATAACCATTTCGAATACGCTGGTGATCTCGTTCTCTTCTTCCAGTTTGGGGAGCTGTGTATTGCGCCAGTTGACCATCGATAACTCTCCATGGATGTATGTGTGACTTGGGTACGTCCTGAATCCCAACGCTGCACGGAAAAGAGTGTAGGACACGGGCTACTTAGTTGTGTGAAAAAATCAGTATGTTAGGTAGCTATTTAAGGGGTTGGACTTATACAAGATTCGGAATTCTGTGTAATTAATTTTGCCTTGCTTAAGGACTCCCCATCGGATTTAAGGGGGTTGCTCGTAATATCAAATTGATATCTTTTGGTTGGATGATAGGGAATGGTTTTAGTTTGGGAGTGGGTTAATAGCTAAATAGTTAGTGCGTGTTGATGCAGGCTTGTGGCGCAAATAACCTTAAATAGTTAGTGGTCTTTTACAGCGTTAGATCGTTACTCGATCGCACATTGAGTCGGGAGATATCAATCATCGGTGTTAGCCGGCGCCGCTTTGAGGGACACTAGCGCCTTCTGCAGAACGGAGTTCCCCATGACGGCCAGTGCTGAAAAATACACCTGTCAGACCTTGCTCGATGTGCAATCGCTGACCCCCAGCCTGTTCACCCTACGTACCACCCGTGACCCCGGCTTTCGTTTTACCGCCGGCCAGTTTGTGCGCCTGGGCGTCACCAAAGCCGATGGCAGCACGGTCTGGCGTGCGTATTCGGTGGTGTCGGCGCCCTTCGATGAATATTTGGATTTTTTCTCGATTGTCGTCCCCGGCGGGGAGTTCACCAGTGAACTGAGCCGCCTGCGTGTCGGCGATACGTTGATGGTGGAGCGCCAGGCCACGGGTTACTTGACGTTGAACCGCTTCGTCGATGGCCGTGACCTATGGCTGCTGGGCACGGGCACCGGGGTGGCGCCGTTTCTGTCGATCCTGCAGGACTTCGAAGCCTGGGAGAAATTCGAGCGCATCATCCTGGTGTACAGCGCCCGCGAAGCCAAGGAACTGGCCTATCAGGCGTTGATTAAGGAGCTAGGCGAGCGCGAGTACCTGGCCGAGTACGCGCATAAACTTACCTACTTGCCCATCGTCACCCGCGAGCAGCACCCTGGCGCGCTGAATGGGCGTATCACCACGCTGATCGAAAACGGCGAGCTGGAGCGCGCGGCCGGCGTAGAGTTGAGCCCCGAACACTCGCGCGTGTTGATTTGCGGTAACCCGCAAATGGTCGATGACACCCGTCAGTTGCTGAAAAAACGCGACATGAATCTGTCGCTATCGCGGCGCCCTGGCCAGGTGGCGGTGGAAAACTACTGGTAAACAAAAGGCGCCTGCTGGAGGCGCCTTTTTCCAAACTGCTGCGGTTTAAAGCGGTTTGTCGTGCTGTGCCTTGAGCAGATCGCGGATCTCGCCCAGCAACACTTCTTCCTTGGTCGGCGTCGGCGGCAGGGTCGGCGCCTTGGCCTCTTCGCGCTTGAGACGATTGATCACCTTCACGCCCATAAAGATCGCAAACGCTACGATCAGGAAGTCGACCACGCTCTGGATGAACTTGCCGTAGGCCAGCACCACGGCCGGTGCATCGCCTTGGGCTGCCTTGAGGGTGATCGCCAGATCACCGAAGTCCACCCCGCCGATCAACAGACCGAGAGGGGGCATCACCACGTCGCCTACAAACGAGGAAACAATTTTGCCGAAGGCGGCGCCGATGATGATACCGACGGCCATGTCGACCACATTACCTTTGACCGCGAAGGCCTTGAACTCACTGATCACGCCCATAGGTTATTCCTTGTTACAGATGAGAAGGGTGGGGCTCAGTGTAAGTCAGTCGTTGCGGGCTTGCGCGAAACAACTCTTAACACTGTTGGTTTTTATCGACACATTAAAACGCAAATAGTTTGCAAAGTGCCATCAATCGCGCGCGAAATACCCGGCATTTCAGTGGCTTACCACATTATTTTATTAATCGGGCTGTTACGGCTTTTCTATTTATCTTCTGACTCTTGGGTCACTAGCCTCTGGCAAGCACAACTGAATGTGCATCAAAAAAACCAGAGGAAACCTTGATGAACAACTCACTCAGCCGCGGCCCGGCTTTGACGCGACACGCGTTGATCCTGGCCACCGCCAGCCTGCTTTCCCTGTCTGTACACGCCGCCACCCTCACGCGTGACAACGGTGCCGCCGTCGGCGACAACCAGAACTCCCAGACCGCCGGCGCCACCGGCCCGGTGCTGTTACAAGACGTGCAATTGATTCAGAAACTGCAACGCTTCGACCGCGAACGCATCCCCGAGCGCGTGGTGCACGCGCGCGGCACCGGTGCCCACGGGACCTTCACCGTCACCGATGGCCTCAGCGACCTGACCAAGGCCAAAGTATTTGCTCCCGGCGAAACCACCCCGGTGTTCGTGCGCTTCTCCGCCGTGGTGCATGGCAACCATTCCCCAGAAACCCTGCGTGACCCGCGCGGCTTCGCCACCAAGTTCTACACGGCCGACGGCAACTGGGACCTGGTCGGGAATAACTTCCCAACGTTCTTTATCCGCGACGCCATCAAGTTCCCGGATATGGTGCACGCATTCAAACCCGACCCGCGCACTAACCTGGACGACGACTCCCGCCGTTTCGACTTCTTCTCCCATGTTCCCGAAGCAACCCGCACCCTCACCGAGTTGTACTCGGACTACGGCACGCCTGCCAGTTACCGGGAGATGGACGGTAATGGCGTACATGCCTACAAGTTGATTAACGCCAAAGGGGAAGTGCACTACGTCAAGTTCCATTGGAAGAGCCTGCAAGGCATCAAGAACTTGGATCCGAAACAAGTGGTCGATGTGCAAGGGCGTGATTACAGCCACATGACTAACGACTTGGTCACCCATATCAACAAGGGCGACTTCCCTAAGTGGGACTTGTATGTGCAGGTGCTCAAACCGGAAGACTTGGCCAAGTTCGACTTCGATCCACTGGACGCTACTAAGATCTGGCCGAATGTGCCCGAGCGCAAAGTGGGGCAGATGGTACTGAACCGCAATCCGGCCAATGTATTCCAGGAGACCGAACAAGTCGCCATGGCACCGGCCAATCTGGTGCCGGGCATCGAGCCGTCTGAAGACCGCCTGCTGCAAGGCCGAGTGTTCTCCTACGCCGATACCCAGATGTACCGCCTGGGCGCCAATACCCTGCAACTGCCGATCAACGCCCCACGCGTGACCGTCAACAACGGCAACCAAGATGGCGCGATGAACAGCGGTAAAACCAGCAGCGGCGTGAACTATCAGCCAAGCCGCCTGGAGCCGCGGGAAGAGCCCCAAGCCGCGCGCTACAGCCAGTTGCCGCTGACTGGCAGCACCCAGCAGGCGAAGATCCAGCGTGAGCAGAACTTCAAGCAGGCCGGTGATCTGTACCGTTCGTACAGTCAGAAAGAGCGTCAGAACCTGATCGAAAACTTCGGTGGTTCCCTGGCTACAACGGACGACGTGAGCAAGCACATCATCCTGTCCTTCCTTTACAAGGCTGACCCGGAATACGGCACTGGTGTGGCCAAGGTCGCCAAGGGTGACCTGGCCCGCGTGAAGGCGCTGGCCGACAAGCTGACCGACTGATCCGTTGGTTCCGATCGGCGCCGGCCAACGGCGCCGATCCCTGGCAGGAGAAACCCCATGCGTGTAACTATTGGTTTGCTGATCGCCCTGCTGGCGTTCACCGCCCGGGCTGAATCCCCCGATCCCGCCGCGCTCAAAGCGCAGTTGCAGGACTATTACTTCGACGCCGCCCGTCGTGGCGATCTCGACATGCTCAATACCTTCATAGAGTCCGGCTACAGCCTCAATATCCAGGACGACAAGGGCTACACTGCCCTGATCCTGGCCGCCTACCACGGCCAGGCTCCGTTCGTGGATCGTTTGCTCGCCGCCGGTGCCGATGCCTGTGTGCAGGACAAACGCGGCAATACCGCCCTGATGGGCGCAATCTTCAAGGGTGAGCTTAAAATCGCCCAGCGCTTGCTGGCCACCGACTGCAACCCCGACCAGCGCAACGGCGCCGGGCAGACCGCCGCCATGTACGCCGGGCTGTTCAAGCGCGTCGAACTGCTGGAAGAACTGAAGGCCAAGGGCGCCGACCTTAACGCCGAAGACCCGGTGGGCAATAGCGCCTCGCGATTGGCCAGTGGTGAAATCCGGACCCCGGCGTCGCGCTGAGCTATCATCGCGGTTTTTCGGTTGGAGGTTCTCGAATGGCAAAGGCCAAGCGCATGTACGGCTGCACGGAGTGCGGCGCGACCTTTCCCAAGTGGGCCGGCCAGTGCGGCGAATGCGGGGCGTGGAACACCCTGACGGAAACCATGATCGAGAGCGGCGGGGCGGCGGCGCCTACCGGTCGCGCCGGCTGGACCGGGCAACAAGCGCAGATCAAAACCCTGGCTGAAGTCAGCGTCGAAGAAATCCCACGTTTTTCCACGGCCTCCGGCGAACTTGACCGGGTGCTGGGCGGCGGCCTGGTGGATGGCTCAGTGGTGCTGATCGGCGGCGACCCAGGCATCGGCAAGTCGACCATCCTGTTGCAGACCTTGTGCAGCATTGCCAGTCGCATGCCGGCGCTGTACGTCACCGGTGAAGAATCCCAGCAACAAGTGGCCATGCGCGCCCGCCGTTTAGGCCTGCCCCAGGATCAGTTGCGGGTGATGACCGAGACCTGCATCGAAAGCATCATCGCCACGGCGCGGATCGAAAAGCCGAAAGTCATGGTGATCGACTCGATCCAGACGATTTTCACCGAGCAATTGCAATCGGCACCGGGCGGCGTGTCCCAGGTGCGTGAGAGCGCGGCGCTGCTGGTGCGTTATGCCAAGCAGAGCGGCACGGCGATTTTCCTGGTCGGCCATGTGACCAAAGAAGGCGCCTTGGCCGGGCCTCGGGTGCTGGAGCATATGGTCGACACGGTTTTGTATTTCGAGGGCGAGTCCGACGGCCGTCTGCGCTTGTTGCGGGCAGTGAAAAACCGCTTCGGCGCGGTCAACGAGCTGGGCGTATTCGCCATGACCGACCGCGGGTTGAAAGAAGTCTCCAACCCTTCGGCGATTTTCCTGACTCGCGCTCAAGAAGAAGTCCCCGGCAGCGTGGTAATGGCGACGTGGGAAGGCACCCGGCCAATGTTGGTGGAAGTGCAGGCGCTGGTGGATGACAGCCATTTGGCCAACCCGCGCCGCGTCACCCTTGGCTTGGATCAGAACCGTCTGGCGATGCTGCTCGCGGTGCTGCACCGCCATGGCGGCATTCCGACCCACGATCAAGACGTGTTCCTTAACGTGGTCGGCGGGGTCAAGGTGCTGGAAACCGCGTCGGACCTGGCATTGATGGCGGCGGTGATGTCCAGCCTGCGCAATCGGCCATTGCCCCACGACCTGTTGGTATTCGGTGAGGTCGGCCTGTCCGGCGAAGTGCGCCCGGTGCCGAGCGGTCAGGAACGTCTCAAGGAAGCCGCCAAGCACGGCTTCAAGCGCGCGATCGTGCCCAAGGGCAACGCGCCGAAGGAAGCGCCGGCGGGGTTGCAGATCATTGCGGTGACGCGACTGGAGCAGGCGCTGGATGCACTTTTCGAATAAATCAGGACGGGCCGCTATGCAACGATCCAAGCACTGGGGCATTGCCGCCCTATTTGTCACCCTGACCGCCGCCTCCGCCATGACTTGGGCGGCGGCGCTGCCGGCGGGCTATCGCCTGGCGCAAACCCTGGCAACCGAACAGGGCAGCCAGTTGCAGATCCTGGAAGACCAGCGCATCAGCGCGCAGATGCACAAGGATAGCTGGGGCAGCGGGCTGGATGAGGACTCGTTCGACGAGCCCGGCGATCTGGTCGACAACCCGTTGCTTGAGGCTCAAGTGCGCCTGGTGTCGGCTGCCGATCAGGTGATCGCGCAACAGGACCTCGGCTACCCACTGGCCGAGGTCAGCGAGGCCCCGCTCAAGGGGTTGCCCGAACCTGTGTATTTTTTGAGCATCGACATGACTGCGCCGATGGGCACGTACAGCGGCCCAGCCACCCAGATGCTGCTACCGGCCAAACAGCAACTTACACCGCTGAGCTTCACTGGCGCGGACGGCAAGTCCCAACCGCTGACCCTGGCGCACACGGGAAAGGCTGACTGGCAGGTGGCGACGCCGGCCAATGGCGGGCCGGATGAACTGTTGCAGGTATCGTCTTTTATGGACGGCGACGGTGAGGACGATTTCACCACGCGCTACCAGACGTATCGCTATGTCGACGGGCAATGGCAAGTCGCGTCGAGTCAGAAAAAGGGCTACTGGGACATGGAGGACGAGTTTCCCAGCCGCGAAGCGTTTCCCTGAGCCTATACCTCCAATAACGCGCCCAACTCTCGCTCAAGTTCCGCTTGATCGCCGAGGTTCAACTCGATCAGCCGCCGCAAGTGGCTGATCGAATCCAGGTCGATTTCCCTGCACACAAAGCCCAGTTGGCCGTGATCGTCGTGGGTCAGCTTGACCTGCATTTTGATATGCGCCTTCGGGTCCAGACGGATATCGACGTCGAACGGCAGGGCTTTATTGCCCTTCCAAGACTCTGGCCGTTTGACCGCCAGGCCCTTTAGCGACAAATCCACTAACTTTACCGGCCATTCCTCGCCGTTTTGTCGAAGTTCAGTTTTCGCATCCAGGGCGATGCGGCGGAAACAGCGGCGGTCGGACGGGTGATCGGTCATGGTGAAACCCTCTGGAGATGGATGGAGTGTAGCCCTGCGCCATCATTGGGCGGTTTTTTCTGCTTTTTTCAGCGTTGCAAGGCTCTAGACCAACGGAGGGGGGTGGCCTTTGAGGCCAACAGCGCTAAACTCCGGGTGGTTGTCCTTTCTGTCCACCCTGGCTGGAATATAAAAATGAAAAATAATAATAGCCTGCTACGCCACTTACCCTGGCTGGTGCTGGCAATCGTAGGAGCGTGCGCCCTGGGCGTAGTGGCCTTGCGCCGCGGCGAGGCGATCAACGCCTTGTGGATTGTGGTGGCCGCAGTGGCCATTTACCTGGTTGCTTACCGTTACTACAGCCTGTTCATCGCTAACAATGTGATGCAGCTCGACCCACGGCGGGCCACCCCCGCAGTGCTCAATAACGACGGTCTGGACTATGTGCCGACCAACAAACACATCCTGTTCGGTCACCACTTTGCGGCTATTGCCGGTGCAGGCCCGCTGGTCGGCCCGGTACTGGCAGCGCAAATGGGTTACCTGCCCGGCACGCTGTGGCTGATCGCCGGTGTGGTGCTGGCCGGTGCGGTGCAGGACTTTATGGTGCTGTTCCTGTCCACCCGTCGCAATGGCCGTTCCCTGGGGGACATGGTGCGCGAAGAGATGGGGCGCATTCCGGGGACCATCGCGCTGTTTGGCTGCTTCCTGATCATGATCATCATCCTCGCGGTGCTGGCCCTGATCGTGGTCAAAGCTCTGGCCGAGAGCCCATGGGGCATCTTCACCGTGATGGCGACCATCCCGATCGCGATGTTCATGGGCATCTACATGCGCTACATCCGCCCAGGCCGTATCGGTGAAATCTCCATCATCGGCGTGCTGTTGCTGCTCGGTTCGATCTGGCTGGGCGGGCAGATTGCCGCCGATCCGGTGTGGGCCAAGGCGTTCAGCTTTACCGGCGTGCAGATCACCTGGATGCTGATCGGCTACGGCTTCGTAGCGGCGGTGCTGCCGGTGTGGCTGATCCTGGCCCCACGGGACTACCTGTCCACCTTCCTCAAGATCGGCACCATCATTGCCCTGGCAATCGGCATCCTGGTCACCATGCCCGAGCTGAAAATGCCGGCGCTGACCCAGTTTATCGATGGCACCGGCCCGGTGTGGAAAGGCGGGCTGTTCCCGTTCCTGTTCATCACCATCGCTTGCGGTGCCGTCTCGGGTTTCCACGCGCTGATCTCTTCGGGCACCACGCCCAAGCTGCTGGATAACGAAACCAACGCCCGCTACATCGGTTACGGCGGCATGTTGATGGAGTCGTTCGTGGCCATTATGGCGATGGTGGCGGCCTCGGTGATCGAGCCGGGTGTGTACTTCGCCATGAACAGCCCAGCCGCCGTAGTTGGCGGGGATGTGATGGCCGTGGCGCAGACCGTCAGCAGTTGGGGTTTTGCTATCACCCCGGAAGCGCTGCAAGCGGTGGCCCATGACATCGGCGAAACCACCATCCTGGCCCGTGCCGGCGGTGCGCCGACCCTGGCGGTGGGGATCGCGCAGATCCTGCACAGTGTGCTGCCGGGTGAAAACACCATGGCGTTCTGGTACCACTTTGCGATTCTGTTCGAAGCCTTGTTCATCCTCACCGCTGTCGACGCCGGTACTCGTGCCGGTCGCTTCATGCTGCAGGATCTGCTGGGTTCGTTCGTGCCGGCGCTCAAGCGTACCGAGTCGTGGACTGCCAACCTGGTCGCGACCGCCGGTTGCGTAGCGATGTGGGGTTACCTGCTGTACCAAGGGGTGATCGACCCACTGGGCGGCATCAATACCTTGTGGCCGCTGTTCGGTATCTCCAACCAGATGCTGGCGGGTATCGCGCTGATGTTGGCCACCGTGGTGCTGATCAAAATGAAACGCCAGCGCTACATCTGGGTGACCATGCTGCCGGCGGTCTGGCTGCTGATCTGCACCACCACCGCAGGCTTCATCAAGCTGTTCGACGCCAACCCGGCAATCGGCTTCCTGTCCCTGGCCAAGAAGTACAGCGATGCCCTGGCCGGTGGCCAGATCCTCGCGCCGGCCAAGAGCATCGACCAGATGCAGCATGTGATCTGGAATGCCTACACCAACGCGACGCTGACGGCGCTGTTTCTGTTCGTGGTGTTCAGCATCCTGTTCTATGCGCTCAAGGTCGGCGTCGCCGCCTGGGGCAACAAAGAACGCACGGATAAAGAAGCCCCGTTCCAGGCCATACCGGACGCATGATCGAGGATTGCAACCATGTTCAATGACATCAGTCGCCTGGGTAAATACCTCGGTCAGGCCGCACGCCTGATGGTCGGCATGCCCGACTACGACACCTACGTCGAGCATATGCAAACCAAACACCCAGACAAACCGGTGATGGACTACAAGGCGTTCTTCCGCGAACGCCAGGAAGCCCGTTACGGTGGCAAGGGTGGGCCCAAGTGCTGTTGACCGGGTAATCCGCGCTGACAGTGATCCTTGTGGGAGGGGGCTTGCCCCCGACAGCAGTGTGTCAGGCACTTATCTGCCACTGACACGCCGCTATCGGGGGCAAGCCCCCTCCCACATTTGTTTTGTGTTTCTTCAGCTATAAGGAGAATTGTCGTGTCCTCTCCCATTCCCGTTACTGTTCTCAGCGGCTTCCTTGGCGCCGGTAAAACCACCTTGCTGCGCCACCTGCTCAAAGCCGAACACGGCCTGAAAATCGCCGTGATCGAAAACGAATTCAGTGACGCCGGTATCGACACCCAGCTGTTGGGTGAGGAGCCGGTGCAAGTCATGACGCTGTCCAACGGCTGCGTGTGCTGCACCATCCACACGGACCTGACCAAAGCCCTGTACCTGCTGCTTGAACGCCTGGACAGTGGCGAAATCGCCTTCGACCGCCTGGTGATCGAATGCACTGGCTTGGCCGACCCCGCTCCCGTGGCCCAGACTTTTTTCATCGACGAGGAATTGCGCGAGCGCTACATCCTCGACGGCATCATCACTCTGGTGGACGCAGCCCACGCCGAACACCACCTGACCCAGACCATCGCCCAGGCGCAGATTGGCTTTGCCGACCGCCTGCTGGTGAGCAAGCGTGATTTGGTGGACGATGCCACATTCGACGCCCTCAGCGAACGCCTGACCCGCATCAACCGTCGCGCGCCGATTCGTGTGGTTGACCATGGGCAGATCGATCTGGGCGAATTGCTCGATGTACGCGGTTTCAATCTCAACGCCGGCATGAGCCTGCGCCCGGTAAGTGCCGCGCCTTCCGTGGACCGTATCTCCAGCCTGGTGCTGCGCACCGACCAGCCGCTGGATATCGACCGCCTCAGTGAGTTTATGAACGAACTGCTGGAAGACCACGGCAAACAATTGCTGCGCTACAAAGGCGTGCTGAACATTGCTGGGGAAGATCGGCGCATGGTGTTTCAGGGCGTGCTGAAACTCTACGGCTTCGACTGGGACACCGAGTGGGCCGAGGGTGAGGCGCGGGAAAGTGTAATTGTGTTTATTGCCGACGAGTTGCCGGAAGACAAAATCCGCGAAGGCTTTGCCAAGGTCTACCAACCCTGAAAACAATGTGGGAGGGGGCTTGCCCCTCCCACAGTTGATCTCATTTCAAGTTGCAGAGCAGGCATAAAGAAGCCCGGCTCAAGAGCCGGGCTTCTTGTTCAAGCTACTGCGATCAAGCGCCGTATACCGGCAGCTTCTTGCAGATCGCCTTGACCTTCTCGCGAACTGCGTCGATCACGGCTTCGTTGTTCAGGTCAGCCAGGATGTCGCAGATCCAGCCGGCCAGTTCCTTGCACTCGGCTTCCTTGAAGCCACGAGTGGTCACCGCCGGGGTGCCGAAGCGCAGGCCGGAAGTGACGAACGGCGAACGTGGGTCGTTCGGTACCGAGTTTTTGTTCACGGTGATGAAGGCTTTGCCCAGGGCAGCGTCGGCATCTTTACCGGAGATGTCCTGCTTGATCAGCGACAGCAGGAACAGGTGGTTCTCAGTACCGCCGGAGACCACGTCGAAGCCGCGCTCGATGAACACGCCGGCCATGGCCTTGGCGTTCTTCACCACTTGTTGCTGGTAGGTCTTGAACTCAGGCTGCAGTGCTTCCTTGAAGCAGATCGCTTTAGCGGCGATGACATGCTCCAGCGGGCCACCCTGGGCGCCTGGGAACACGGCGGAGTTCAGCTTTTTCTCGATCTCGGCATTGGCGCGCGCCAGGATCAGGCCACCACGCGGACCGCGCAGGGTCTTGTGGGTGGTGGTGGTGACCACGTCAGCGTAAGGCACCGGGTTCGGGTAGACGCCAGCGGCGACCAGCCCGGCCACGTGGGCCATGTCCACGAACAGGTACGCGCCCACTTTGTCGGCGATGGCGCGGAAGCGTGGGAAATCCAGGATCTGCGAGTAGGCAGAGAAACCGGCCACGATCATTTTTGGCTTGTGCTCGACTGCCAGGCGCTCGACTTCGTCGTAGTCGATCAGGCCATTGGCATCGATACCGTATTGAACGGCGTTGTACAGCTTGCCGGAGGAGGACACGCTGGCGCCGTGGGTCAGGTGACCGCCGTGGGCCAGGCTCATGCCCAGGATGGTGTCGCCGCCTTGCAGCAGGGCCAGGTACACGGCGCTGTTGGCTTGGGAGCCGGCATGTGGCTGGACGTTGGCGTAATCGGCGCCGAACAGCTCCTTGGCGCGGTCGATGGCCAGTTGCTCAACCACGTCGACGTACTCGCAACCACCGTAGTAGCGCTTGCCTGGGTAGCCTTCGGCGTACTTGTTGGTCAGAACCGAACCTTGAGCCTCCATGACCGCGGGGCTGGTGTAGTTTTCCGAAGCGATCAGCTCAATGTGCTCTTCCTGGCGCACGGCTTCTTGCTCCATGGCGGCGAAGAGATCGGCGTCGAACTTGGCAATAGTCAAATCACGGCTGAACATGGCGGTCCTCAAGGATCGGGGGCAGAAAAGGAGGGCATTCTAACCCAATGGGTTTTAGATGGCATATGAAAGGACGTCATGTCGCGGACAAGCGGGATTCACTTCGGGATGGGGGGTGGCTCTACCGGCCTCATCGGGGGCAAGCCCCCTCCCACATTTGAATGTATTCACAAGTCGAAGGTGGGAGGGGGCTTGCCCCCGATGAGGCCAGTGGCCGCGCCACACCCTTCAATCGAACATGAACAGCGCATCATTGCTGAACTGCGCTTCGAACCGATGCGCCGGCATTGGCCGCCCGAACAGGTAGCCCTGTACCTCGTCGCAACCATGCTCGCGCAGGAAGTCCAATTGCTCATGGGTTTCCACGCCCTCGGCGATCACTGCCAGGTTCAGGCTGTGAGCCATGGCGATAATGGCGCGGGCGATCTGGGCATCCTGCTCGCCGGACGGCAGGCCGTCGACGAAGGTGCGGTCGATCTTCAGGACATCGATGGGGAACTGCTTGAGGTAGTTGAGCGATGAGTAACCGGTGCCGAAGTCGTCCACCGCAATGCTCAGGCCCAGGTTTTTCAGGCTGTCGAGGATGTGCATGGCTTCGTTGACTTCGCGCATCAGGATACTTTCCGTCAGCTCAAGCTCCAGGCATGCCGGCGGCAGGCCAGTGTCCTTCAGAATAGTGGCGATGCGCGTGCCCAGTTGGCCATCGGAAAATTGCCGCGCGGAGATATTCACCGAGACTTTCGGCACGCGGACTTTGTTCTGGTGCCAGGTCTTGAGCTGGCGACATGCCTCGGCGATCACCCAGTCGCCCACGTCCACCACCAGGCCCAACTCCTCCAGCACGGGGATAAAGTCCCCCGGCGGCACCAGCCCGCGACGCGGATGGCGCCAGCGTAGCAGCGCCTCGGCGCCGGTCAGGCGTTTGCCGTCGCCGCTGAATTGCGGCTGGTAATAGAGCACGAATTCGTTCTGGTCGAGGGCGTGGCGCAGGTCGCTTTCCAGTTCCAGACGCTCCAGGGCGCTGGCGTTCATGTCGGCCTGGTAGAACTGGAAGTTGTTCTTGCCGCGCTCCTTAGCGTGGTACATCGCGGTGTCGGCGTTTTTCATGAGCTGGCTCAGCTCGTTGCCATCCTGCGGGCTCAAGGCGATACCGATACTGGCGGTCACAAAGAACTCGCGGCCCTCCAGCACGAACGGCCTCACCAGGCTCGCCAGGATTTGCTCGGCCACATGAATGGCGCGGTTGAGCGCCATTTCACGGTTGACCCGCGGTTGCAGCAACAGGGTGAACTCGTCGCCGCCCATGCGCGCCACGGTGTCGTCTTCGGCCACGCAACCTAGCAGACGCGTGGCCATTTCCTTGAGCATGCGGTCGCCGGCGGCATGGCCCAGGGAGTCGTTGATCGGTTTGAAACGGTCCAGGTCAAGGAACATCAGCACCACCCACGACTTCTGCCGTTCGGCCGACTGCAACGCGGTGTGCAGGCGGTCCTGGAACAATGTGCGGTTGGGCAGGTGGGTCAGGGCGTCGTAATAGGCCAGGCGGTGGATGCGCTGCTCGCTGGCCTTGCGCTCGCTGATATCGCTGAAAAAACACACGTAGCTGGCTAAATCGCCTTCATCGTCGAACACGGCGGTGATACCCACCCAGGCCGGGTAATGCTCGCCATTGCGGCGCTTGAGCCACACTTCGCCCTCCCAGGTGCTGTGCTGATGCAATTGCTTGAGCACATAGCGCAGGTGGGCTTCCTGCTGCTCGTCGACGGTGAGCATGTTGGGTAACTGGTCGAGCACATCCGCCACTTCATAACCGCTGACCCGGCTGAACGCTTCGTTGGCCTGCACGATATAACCCGCCGGGTCGGTGATCAGGATCGCCGACGTGGAGTGCTCGAATACCGTGGCCGCCATGCGCAGGTCTTTTTCCGCGCGGCGTTGCTGGCTGATGTCCCGACCGACGCCGAGGATGCCCTCGAACGTGCCGTGCTCGTCCCACACCAGCACCACCCGCAGTTCGATCGGCACTTTGCGACCGTCGGCGCGCAGGCAGTCGAACAGAAACAGTTGGGTCTGCACCTGATCGCGCAGCTTGCTCAGGGCCTCCTGGTCGCCCAGGGCGCGGCTGACCTGTTCCACCAGGCTGTAAATGCCGGCCAGTTGCTGCGGGTTGGCGATGATCGATTGCCAGCCGTTCTTGAACACCCAGTCCACGTCATAGCCCAACACGGCGTTGACCGAGGGGCTGATGTAATTGAGGGCCAAATTGCTGTCGGTGGAGCAGATCACGTCGCTGATGCTCTCGGCCAACATGCGGTAGCGCTGCTCGCTGTCGCGCAGGGATTCGCTGGCTTCGATCTGGTCGGTAATGTCTTTGGCCACGCCGATGATGCGGGTGACTTGAGAGGTTTTGTCCCGGGCCAGGGCCTGTTCACGGATATCGAAACGTCGCCACTGGTTGTTGCGATGGCGAAAGCGCAGTTGGCAGTGCAGTTGGGTGGCATAACCGGTCTGGCGTTGCTGCTGGCGCAAGTCGTGATAATGCTCGGCGTCTTCGGGGTGCAGCAGGATTTCCCAGAAGTACTCACCCATTTGCTGCAGTTCGCCGCGGTTATAGCCGAGGGTGTGGCCCAGGTGATGGTTGCTGAAAATCATGCGCTGGCTGATCACGTCCTGTACATACAGGTGGTCCGGCACTGTGCGGACCACGTCCGACCAGAAACTTTCGCGCTCCACCAGGGACAGTTCAATCAGCTTGCGACTGGTGATATCGCTGATACTGAGGATCACCGCCTTGAAGTCGTCCTGTTGCTCCGGCAAGCGCATCACCAGCCACAGGTATTGATCGTTGCCGGCCACATCGCTGAGGTGGATTTCCAGCTCTAACTGGTCCTGTTGGGTCAGGACCGCTTCGAGGATCTGATAACCGATGGAGGTGACGTTGTTCGGGCAATCGCTGATCAAACGCTCCCAGGCATCCTCGCACGAGCCCACGTTCAGCAGACGCACCGCGACCTGGTTGACTTCGGTGATGCGCAGCTCATTGAGCAGTTGGCGGTAGTCGTCCGGGTTGGCATGCCGCCAGGCGTTCAATTGCTCGCGGCTGCGCAGGTGCGCGCGCTCAAAGAACGTGTTGAGGCCCGACAGATCCAGCACGCACAAGGCCACACCGGTGCCTTCGAAAATGTCCTGGTAACGGCGGCGGCCCTCATGCACCTGGCGCTGACGGCGACGCATGTTCAACAGGACGATCACCGGGACCAGCGAGAACGCCAGGCCCAGCAGGCATTTGCCGATAAACGCCGGCAACAGTTCTTCGAGCACGGCGCTGCGATCGAACAGACCGCGCAGTTGCCAGTCGCTTTTGCTCAGAGGGGTGACCAGCACACTTTTATTCAATTCGTCCGGGGTCAGGACGCTGGCCCATTTTGCCGGCATGCCGCTGTCGCGACTGATAATGCGTTGGTTGAGACGATTCTCGATGACCCACGCCGGGCGCTGGCCCGGGCTGTCCTGGCGGGTGAGGTTGGTCAGATACTCCGGCGCCAGGCGCAACGCCCAGTACACCCTGGAACCACCGCTCGGCTGGTGCAGCAGCAGATAGATAAGGGACCCTTCGTCGTTGTTGCTCAGGTAATAGGCCTGGCCGTGGCTGCGCTGTACCAGTTCTTCGAGCCAGGCGGCATCCTGGCTATCGGGCGCGCTGTCGCTGATCATCGCGCCGCTGGGGGCGAGCAGGGCCACGCTGCGCAATTCCGGCAAGGAGCGTTGCAAGGTCAGCATCAATGCCTGTTGCTGTTCGCTGTCGCGGGGCGCTTCAACCATCGGCAGCAGGTTCAGGGCGATCTTGGCGCTCAGGGCCATGTTCAGGCTGATCTGTTCGGCCAGGTCGGCGCTGTAGTCGATGGTGTATTGCTGCTGGTTTTTCTGGTTCTGCTGCAGTTGATCCAGCAGTTGCCAGAACAATAAAGCGAGCAGCAGCAGGACGAGCGTCGCCAGTGCGCCTTTGAGAGGACCGTGCAGGGGCGCTCCCGGCGCTAAATGAGCGGCGCGCAAAGGAGTTGGCGGCGTGACTTTGGACAAGCTGTAATCCTGCGGTTTGGCTGGACTGGCGCGCGACGTGCACTATAAGCCGGACGCCCGAAGGGCGGCTAGCATGCCTTGTGTTGTGGCAAAGTGCCAGTCCCGCCTGGCTGGACTGACCAAGCGCATTCAGGTAGCTTTGCCGGTTACGCGGGGCGTTCCAGCCCCAGATATTCAGGCTTTTTCCGCTCGCTGGCATTGATGATAGTCAAAGGCCCGCGCGGCGCATGGCCTGGCACGGGCTTCGCCCGCTCAATTCATCAGTCACTGACGCTAGGTTCACCATGGCTCAATACGTCTTCACCATGCATCGGCTGGGCAAGGTTGTCCCACCGAAGCGGGAAATCCTGAAAAACATTTCGTTGTCCTTCTTCCCCGGCGCCAAGATCGGCGTGCTCGGCCTCAACGGCTCGGGTAAATCCACCCTGTTGAAAATCATGGCCGGCGTCGACACCGAGTTCGAAGGCGAAGCACGCCCGATGCCGGAACTGAACATCGGCTATCTGCCGCAGGAGCCGCAGCTGGACCCGGCCAAGACCGTGCGTGAAGTGGTCGAAGAGGCCGTCAGCGTGATCAAGGACGCCCAGGCGCGCCTGGATGAAGTCTATGCCGCCTATGCCGAGCCGGACGCCGACTTCGACAAACTGGCCGCCGAACAGGCCAAGCTCGAAGCCATCCTGCAGGCCGGCGACGGTCACAACCTGGAGCGCCAGCTGGAAGTCGCCGCCGACGCGCTGCGCTTGCCGGCGTGGGATGCCAAGGTCGAACACCTGTCCGGTGGTGAAAAGCGTCGCGTGGCCTTGTGCCGTCTGCTGCTGTCGGCCCCCGACATGCTGCTGCTCGACGAACCGACCAACCACTTGGACGCCGATTCCGTCGCCTGGTTGGAGCATTTCCTCCACGATTTCCCGGGCACCGTGGTTGCGATTACGCACGACCGGTACTTCCTGGACAACGTAGCGGGTTGGATCCTCGAACTCGACCGTGGCGCCGGCATCCCTTACGAGGGCAACTACTCCGGTTGGCTGGAAGCCAAGTCCGAGCGTCTGGCCGCCGAATCCAAGCAGCAATCGGCTCACGAAAAGGCCATGAAGGAAGAACTGGAATGGGTGCGCAAAGGCGCCAAGGCCCGCCAGTCCAAATCCAAGGCGCGTCTGCAACGCTTTGAAGAGATGCAGTCGCAGGAATTCCAGAAGCGCAGCGAAACCAATGAGATCTACATCCCGGCCGGCCCGCGCCTGGGTGACAAGGTCATCGAATTCAAGAACGTCACTAAAGGCTATGGCGACCGCGTGCTGATCGACAACCTGTCGTTCTCCATGCCAAAAGGCGCAATCGTCGGCGTTATCGGCGGTAACGGTGCGGGTAAATCCACACTGTTCCGCATGCTGATGGGCAAGGAAACCCCGGATTCGGGCAGCATCGAAATCGGCGAAACCGTGCAGCTGGCCTGTGTCGACCAGAGCCGTGACGACCTGGACGGCAGCAAGACCGTGTTCCAGCAGATTTCCGACGGTTCCGACCAGATCCGCATCGGCAACTATGAAATCCCGTCGCGCACCTACGTCGGCCGTTTCAACTTCAAGGGCGGCGACCAGCAGAAGTTCGTCAAGGACCTGTCCGGTGGTGAGCGCGGCCGCTTGCACCTGGCCCTGACCCTGAAAGAGGGCGGCAACGTCCTGCTGCTCGACGAACCGTCCAACGACCTCGACGTCGAAACCCTGCGTTCCCTGGAAGAAGCCCTGCTGGACTTCCCAGGCGCCGCCATTGTGATCTCTCACGATCGGTGGTTCCTTGACCGCGTCGCGACCCACATCCTGGCGTACGAAGATGACTCCCAAGCGGTGTTCTTCGAAGGCAACTACACGGAGTACGAAGCCGATCGCAAGAAGCGCCTGGGCGATGCCGCTGCCCAGCCGCACCGTGTACGTCACAAAAAACTGGCCTGATCCCGGGCCGGTTAAAAAAACGGTGCCTTCGGGCACCGTTTTTTTTGCACATTCCCCTGACCCACACCGATCAAATGTGGGAGGGGGCTTGCCCTCGATAGCCATTCCCTCGACGGTGCACACCCTAGCCTGGCAACCCCTTTAAAGTGCAGAAAACTCCCGTTTTCCGGGTTTATTTACATCCAATGCACCATTTAAATTCACAAAAGCGACATTTTGCCCTGTCGCGGTGCGACATGAATTGTTAAAGTCCGGCCCAATCTCATTTAAAAACAATCAATTTGCCGAGACTTTTCATGATCGAATCCGTCGAATCCTTCCTCGCTCGCCTAAAGAAACGTGACCCTGATCAGCCGGAATTTCACCAGGCCGTAGAAGAAGTCTTGCGCAGCCTGTGGCCGTTTCTCGAAGTCAATCCGCACTATCTGACTTCGGGCATTCTGGAGCGGATGTGCGAGCCCGAGCGTGCGATTACGTTCCGGGTGTCGTGGGTGGATGATCACGGCAAGGTCCAGGTCAATCGCGGGTTCCGCATTCAGATGAACAGCGCCATTGGCCCGTACAAGGGCGGGCTGCGTTTCCACCCGTCGGTGAACCTGGGGGTTTTGAAGTTTCTCGCCTTCGAGCAGACCTTCAAGAATTCCCTGACCTCGTTGCCCATGGGCGGCGGCAAAGGGGGGGCGGACTTCGATCCCAAGGGCAAGAGCGACGCCGAGGTAATGCGTTTCTGCCAGGCGTTTATGAGCGAGCTGTATCGGCATATCGGTGCGGACGTCGATGTGCCGGCCGGTGATATCGGCGTGGGTGCCCGGGAGATCGGCTTCCTGTTTGGTCAATACAAGCGCCTGAGCAACCAATTCACCTCGGTGCTGACCGGCAAGGGCATGACCTACGGCGGTAGCCTGATCCGTCCCGAAGCCACCGGTTTTGGCTGTGTGTACTTTGCCGAAGAAATGCTCAAGCGCGACGGCCAGCGCGTGGAGGGCAAGCGTGTCGCGGTATCCGGTTCCGGCAACGTGGCGCAATACGCGGCGCGCAAGGTCATGGACTTGGGCGGCAAGGTGATTTCCCTGTCCGACTCCGAAGGCACCCTGTACGCCGAAAGCGGTTTGACCGAGGAACAATGGTCGGCGCTGCTGGAACTGAAAAACGTACAGCGCGGCCGTATCAGCGAACTGGCCGAGCGCTTTGGCCTGGAGTTCCGCAAAGGCCAAACGCCGTGGGCGCTAGCCTGTGACATCGCTTTGCCCTGTGCGACCCAGAACGAACTGGACGCCGACGCCGCCCGCACCTTGCTGCGTAACGGCTGTTTCTGCGTGGCCGAAGGCGCCAACATGCCGACCACGCTGGAGGCTGTGGATATCTTTATCGAGGCAGGCATTCTGTTCGCACCGGGCAAGGCATCCAACGCCGGTGGCGTGGCGGTGAGCGGCCTGGAGATGTCGCAGAACGCCATGCGCTTGCTGTGGACCGCCGGGGAAGTGGACAGCAAGCTGCACGCCATCATGCAGTCGATCCACCATGCCTGCGTGCACTACGGCGAAGAAAACGGCCGGGTTAACTACGTCAAAGGCGCGAATATCGCCGGTTTCGTCAAAGTGGCCGACGCAATGCTGGCCCAAGGCATCGTCTAAGCCCCGGCGTCGATGCGCAGCACTTCGATCAACTGATCGCCGACGGGGCGCTTCCAGAGCACCTCGTCACCGACCCGCGCACCGAGCAACGCGCGGCCAAGGGGCGAGCCCCAGTTGATCAACCCTGCACTGGCGTCGGCCTGGTCTTCACCCACCAATTGGATGCGTTGCTGCTCATCCTGCTCGTTGGCGAAGGTGACCCAGCTACCGATCTGCACCTGATCGGTGGACGTGGCAGGCGCCACCACCTGGGCGCTTTGCACCCGCTGGTTGAAATAGCGCAAATCCCGCTCAAGGTCGGCTTGGCGCTGTTTGTCGGCGTGCTCGCCCTTGGCGGATTCGGCGCCATGTTCCTGCTGCAACTGCGCGACTTTGGCGTGCAACTGCGCCAGACCTTGCGCGGTCAGGCGGTTGGGTTGCTCACTGACTTGACGCTCCACCGGCTGATCGGCCTGGGCGGCGGCGTTGTCTTCGTTTACAAAAGCACGGCTCATGATGATCTCCCTCTATGGAGCTTGGGCCATGTTCGCTGTGCTTTAGTTTCGATGGATGTCTGAAAGCGACCTATTGCGAGCGATAGGCCCGTGCCGCATCGCGATCCTTCTCCTGCTGCCACTCGCGCTCGCGCTCATCCCAATGGCGCTCTTTGTAATCGCGCAGTTCTTCGTTCTCCCGCATTGCCTTGCACTGGCGAAAACCGTCCTCCCAGCCCTCGGCGTACTCCCGCTCTTGCAGATAGCGCGGCACATTCTTGCGAAACTCCCCACTGATCACCCCAGCCGCCTGGCGACCGCTGCTGCAGCCATCGTCAAAGCCATCGGCGAAGGCCGGTGGATAACCCTTGGCCAACAATTCCTGATGGGTCGTCTGGCAACCCGCCAACCCCATTACCGCCCACAACATGACCGCATACCGCCACATGGCGTACTCCCTGGCCGTTTTACGGCTGATAGGGAAAGTCTAGAAGGGGATTCGTCGGACGGATGTGAAGGGGGTGTGAGAAATGTGTTGGCCTTAAAGGTAGAGGACAAATCTTTGCTCAGCCCGCTTTAGGGGTTAGGTCGCCTGCTGCGTGGTCAGCGCCGCATGCTCAGCCAATTCCTGCTGGATAAACGCCGCAATCATCGCGCGATAAACCTGTTCGGTGACTTGCGGATTGGCGCCCGCCACCTGTGCCAGATTGCGCACTTTGGCGATCACTTGTTCGACCCGCTGCGGGGCCTTGACGCCATCGGCATCTTTTTTGAAGTGGGCGGCCTGGGAGACGTAGCGGCCGCGTTCGGCCAGAAGAGTGACGATTTGTTGGTCGAGGCGGTCGATGTTGTTTCGAACTTCTTCAAGGGTGGTGCAGGTAACGGCCATGTCGAGTGAACTCCTGATGGTGCGGGCAATGCTAACAAATGGGGGAGGGGGCTTGCCCCCTCCCGCATTTTTGATTTTCGCCAGGCGTTGGTCAGTAGTGATACCACTTTACTTCAAGCATCACTTCATTGACCGGCGAGGATAGATGGCTGTATTCGCGCTGGGCGCTCAGGCGCAGGCCCAGGTTGCGGGACAGTTCCCACTGTTGGTTGAGGCTGAGGCTGCGCCGCACTTCGCCATTGGTGAAGAAGTCACCCTTGGCTTCCAGGCTCAGGTTGCCCAACGGGTTTTTCCACAGTACGCCGGTGTTGAAGCCAGCGGCCGGGGAGATGGCTTCGTTGAAGTCGTTGTTGTGCTCCACACGCACGGTGCCGAGGGCGAAGCCGAGCATGTCGTCGCGCAGTTGCCAGGTGCTGCCGGCGCCGCCGTTGACATGGGCGACCAGGGTTTCGTCGTCGTGTTTGCCCGGTACGCGTTCCAGGCCACCGGTGACTTGCCAGGACCAGGGCTGCAATAACGCGTTGCGCGGGGTCAGGGAGCGGATGGTGGCCAGGTCCAGTTGTTGCAACTGCCAGTGGTTGCCTTCGTACTGGCGCAGTTTCATTTGCAGGATTTCGATCTGCGCGCCGAGGGGGAAGCCTTCAGCGTTGTCGTTGAGGTCATGGTAAGCCATGCGCAGGCCGTATTCGCCGAAAGCCTTGTCGCCACGGGTGCCGATACCGGCTTGCCAGGTGCGGGATTCATGGCCGTCTTCCGGCAGGCCGGGCGGCTGGATCTTGAGGTCGGGCGCAGGGTTCTGGTTGATCGCGCGCAGCAGCTCGAAGCTGCGTTGGGAGCGGGCGGTGTCGCGTTCCAGGCCATTGGCGCGGTAGCGGCCCAGGCGATAAGCCGCGTCGATAATCAGGGCCTGACGCTCGCGGGGCAGGGCCTTGAAGGCCGGTTCCTGCAATTGCTTCTGGTCGTCGCTGATCTTGAGCACCCATTGCTGCTCGTCGCCATCCAAGGGTTTGGCGCGTTCAAGCAATTCGCGCTCGCGGGACGGGCGATAGTCGATTTTCTCTACAAGACCCGCCTCTTTCACGGCTTTGACTGTATCGGTGGGGATGGCGGTCAGCGGGAATTGCTCGGTCAAACGCAGGCCTGGGCGGGCGACTTGCAGCAGTTCCAACAGGCGATAAGAGCAGTTTTCGTCGAAGAAAAAGTAATCGAACTGGATCTGCTTGAGTTCCCACACATGCTCGACCATGCGCTCGGTCTCGACCTGGGTGAGGTTGAGGCGGTATTCCCACAGGTCGCGGTTCTCCAGGCTACGGTACTCGGAGAGTTTTTCCTGGTAGGGCACCAGCGCGAACAGGCCGGGGTAGCCGCCCATCAGGCCCTTCCAGGCGTAGAGAATGCTGTTGTCCGAGCCTTCGATATACGCGCCGAAGTTGATCGCGTAGCTGAGCAGTGCGGTGTTGTTGCTTTGCACGTCGGCCTGGTCGATACGCAACAAGGTGTGGCCGAACATCGACGACGGACTGTTGAGGTAGGCCGCCGGGAAGATCATCACCGCACTGTGGGGGGCGACGTCCTTGAACCATTGCTTGAATTCGGCGCAGTCCACGGCGGGCAGGTCGGTCAGGTGCAACTGATCCTTGAGCCAGCGGGTACGTGCGGGGTAGACGCATTGGGCGTGTTTTTCACCCAGGCTGGCGGGCGCATAGAGTGCGTCGACGGTGGCCTTGAGTTCCGCGTCCGGATGGTGAGCACCATCGGCCGCCAGGAAGAATTTCTTGTCGCTGACATAACTGCGCCAGCCTTTGAGCTTGCCGGCTTCGTAATGGCCCAGGGAAAGCCAGAACGGATCGTTGGCCAATTGCTGCAAACGTTGATCATCAAGGTGCGGGGCCGCATACAGCGGGGCGCAGGCGAAGAGTGCCAGGCAGGCAATTCGTTTGAGCATAGAGGCAACTTAAGTCGGAAATAGAAAGACCCAAAGGGGAGGCGGGCCCAAAAATAAAACCCGCGCCTGGAGAGGCGCGGGCCGGTCGAGCTTAAGCCTGGGTCGCGTATTTCGCCAGACGGGCATCGCTTTTCAGTACAGCGAGGGTGTTGTTGTGCACGTCGTCAGCGGTCACGTCAGCTTTGCTGAAGATTTGCTGGAAGTGCTCGTGAGTCACGGCAGCGAAGTGCTCGCGATCTTCGGGTGCAACACCCAGTACCACGGCGTAGGTGGTCAGTGCTTCGCCATTACCCTTGGCCATGTCTTCGGACAGCTCGTTCATCATGCCATTCATGGCAATCCAAGACTTGCCGCCGTAGGTCAGCGCGCTGTTGGTGCTGCAACCATTGGTGCCCGAGGTCATGCCGAAGGTGGCGTTACCCGAGGTGACGTTAGTGGTGGAAGCCAGGAAGTGAGCTGGAGTGCCGCGCTGGCCTTCGAACAACATGTTGCCCCAACCGCAGTTCGGGCCACCTGGTGCTTCTGCCATTGCATTGAGGGAGACGACGGTGAAGAGAGTACCGAGAAGGATCCGTTTCATAGCTTTGTTCTCTTTGTGTGCAAACCAATGGACAAGGGTTCAGGCACTTCATAGCGCCCTAGGGATCGGTTATTAGTCCAACCCGCGCAGTTTGGAGTTTAGGCACGTTCGAAGGGTTCCGTGGGTTTTTATAAAACCGATGGCGATTTGATGAAATATTTGCCGGCCGCCTCCCGCGTCTATGCTTTCCCAGAGACCCGCCTTGCCAGAGCGCGCAAGGGGGAGCCAGAATGCCGCTATCTGCCCCGCCTGATGTAAGGAAGCCCGATGCCTGATCCTGTTGCTGCCAGCCTGCGTCTAGCGCCCGATGCGCTGACTCGCCCTTTCTCTGCTGAACAGTTCAGCTTCTCGACCACCAATGATTTGGAGCCCTTTCGCGGTGTGCTTGGCCAGGAACGCGCGGTTGAAGCCTTGCAGTTCGGTGTGGCCATGCCACGCCCCGGTTACAACGTTTTTGTCATGGGCGAGCCGGGCACCGGTCGCTTTTCGTTCGTCAAACGCTACCTGAAGGCCGAAGGCAAGCGCCTGCAAACCCCGTCGGACTGGGTTTACGTCAATAACTTCGATGAACCTCGCGAGCCGCGCGCCCTTGAGTTGCCCGCCGGGGGAGGCGCAGCGTTCATTACCGATATCAACGCGCTGATCGACAACCTGGTGGCCACGTTCCCGGCCGTGTTCGAACACCCTACCTACCAGCAGCGCAAGAGCGCTATCGACCGCGCCTTCAACCAGCGTTACGACAAAGCGCTGGACGTGATCGAGCGCCTGGCCCTGGAAAAAGACGTGGCGCTGTACCGCGACAGCTCCAATATCGCGTTCACGCCGATGCTCGACGGCAAGGCCCTGGACGAGGCCGAGTTCTCGCAGTTGCCGGAAGCCGACCGCGAGCGCTTTCACACCGATATTTCCGAGCTGGAAGAACGCCTCAACGAGGAGCTGGCCAGTCTGCCGCAGTGGAAACGCGAGTCGAATAACCAACTGCGCCAGTTCAACGAAGAAACCATCACCCTGGCCCTTCAGCCATTGCTGGCGCCGCTGTCGGAAAAGTACGCGGAAAACGCGGCCGTCTGCGGTTACCTGCAAGCCATGCAGGTGTACCTGCTCAAGACCGTGGTCGAGCAATTGGTGGATGATGCCAAGACCGACGCCCAGGCGCGCAAGCTGCTGGAAGAGCAATACTGCCCGAGCCTGGTGGTGGGCCATCCGGTCAACGGCGGCGCACCGGTGGTGTTCGAGCCGCACCCGACCTACGACAACCTGTTCGGGCGTATCGAATACAGCACCGATCAGGGCGCGCTCTACACCACCTATCGCCAACTGCGCGCGGGCGCGTTGCACCGCGCCAATGGCGGGTTTCTGATCCTTGAAGCGGAAAAAATGCTCAGCGAGCCGTTCGTGTGGGACGCCCTCAAGCGGTCCCTGCAGTCGCGCAAGCTGAAAATGGAGTCGCCGCTGGGCGAATTGGGGCGTCTGGCCACGGTAACCCTCAACCCGCAGATGATCCCGCTGCAGGTCAAAGTCATCATTATCGGTTCGCGTCAGTTGTACTACGCGTTGCAGGACGCCGATCCGGACTTCCAGGAAATGTTCCGGGTACTGGTGGACTTCGACGAAGACATCCCGATGGTCGACGAAAGCCTGGAGCAGTTCGCGCAGTTGCTCAAAACCCGCACCTCGGAAGAAGGCATGGCGCCGCTGACATCCGACGCCGTGGCGCGCCTGGCCACTTACAGCGCGCGGCTGGCGGAGCATCAGGGGCGTTTGTCGGCGCGTATTGGCGATCTGTTCCAATTGGTCAGCGAGGCGGATTTCATTCGTCACCTGGCGGGCGACGAGATGACCGACGCCGGCCATATCGAACGCGCACTCAAGGCTAAGGCCACGCGCACCGGGCGGGTGTCGGCGCGGATTCTCGACGATATGCTCGCCGGGGTGATCCTGATCGACACCGCCGGTGCGGCGGTCGGCAAGTGCAACGGCCTGACGGTGCTGGAAGTGGGCGACTCGGCATTCGGCGTGCCGGCGCGGATTTCTGCCACGGTGTACCCCGGCGGCAGCGGGATTGTCGACATCGAGCGTGAGGTCAACCTCGGCCAGCCGATCCACTCCAAGGGCGTGATGATCCTCACCGGTTACCTGGGCAGCCGCTATGCCCAGGAATTCCCGCTGGCGATTTCGGCCAGCATCGCTTTGGAACAGTCCTACGGCTACGTGGACGGTGACAGTGCGTCCCTCGGCGAAGCGTGCACGTTGATCTCGGCGCTGTCGAAAACCCCGCTCAAGCAGTGCTTTGCCATCACCGGCTCCATCAACCAGTTTGGTGAAGTGCAGGCGGTGGGTGGGGTTAACGAGAAGATCGAAGGTTTCTTCCGTCTCTGCGAAGCCCGTGGGCTGACCGGTGAGCAGGGGGCGATCATTCCCCAGGCCAACGTCGCCACACTGATGCTCGATGAAAAGGTGTTGCAGGCCGTGCGGGCTGGGCAGTTCCACATCTACGCGGTACGCCAGGCCGATGAAGCCTTGAGCCTGCTGGTGGGCGAGGATGCCGGTGAGCCGGATGCCGAGGGGCAATTCCCGGAGGGTACCGTCAACGCCCGGGTGGTCGAGCGCTTGCGCGCGATTGCAGAAATGATCAGTGAAGACGACCTCAAAGAAGCGGAGAAGGAACTGGCGCAACAGGCGCTGGCCGAGGCCAAACCCGCTTCATAACAGCCGATGTCACTGAATGCACCGATTTGTGTGGTTAGCGAGCCGGCCTCGCGCGGGGCAAGCCCGCTCACCACATGGGTTGGTGTGTTGCCACAGAACGTGAGTTGATTGCCGCTTCTTTCAAACGAAATGGCGCTGGAAATCCAAGCCTCTGCCCCTATCCCTGTGGTGAGCGAGCTGGCCTCGCGCGGGGCAAGCCCGCTCACCACATGGGTTGATGTGTTGCCACTAAACCTGAGTTGTCTGCCGTTTCTCGCAAACGAAATGGCGCTGAAAACCCAAGCCTCTACCCCGATCCTTGTGGTGAGCGAGCTTGTCTCGCGCGGGGCAAGCCCGCTCACCACATGGGTTGGTGTGTTGCCACGGAACCTGAGTTGTCTGCCGCTTCTCGCAAACGAAATGGCGCTGGAAATCCAAGCCTCTGCCCCTATCCCTGTGGTGAGCGAGCTGGCCTCGCGCGGGGCAAGCCCGCTCACCACATGGGTTGGTGTGTTGCCACGGAACCTGAGTTGACTGCCGCTTCTCGCAAATGAAATGGCGCTGGAAATCCAAGCCTCTGCCCTGATCCCTATGGTGAGCGAACTGGCCTCGCGCGGGGCAAGCCCGCTCACCACATGGGTTGGTGTGTTGCCACAGAACGTGAGTTGATTGCCGCTTCTCTCAAGCGAAATGGCGCTGGAAATCCAAGCCTCTGCCCCGATCCCTGTGGTGAGCGAGCTGGCCTCGCGCGGGGCAAGCCCGCCCACCATAGGGGTTGGTGTGTTGCCACAGAACCTGAGTTGACTGCCGCTTCTCTCAACGAAATGGCACTGGAAATCCAAGCCTGTGCCCCGATCCCTGTGGTGAGCGAGCTTGTCTCGCGCGGCGCCAGTTCGCTCGCCGCAAGGTTGGCAGAAATGACAATAATTTGACTGGTGTCTACAGGGGCCTACACCGTTGGTCTCTACGGCCTTGGTTTGTCGTGTTTTTCTTCTATCCTGAGGATTAGGGATATCCACAGGAGTCGCTGGACAGCAACAGCCTCGCCCACGCGCAGGGGCTGAACACCGAACTACCGAGGGTCGCCGCCATGTCGCGCAACCTCTGTCTTACCCGCCAGTACTTCGGGCTGGCTACCCGTATCGAATGCGCCATTCGCCCTCTCGCTGGGGATAACGGGCTGTGGACGGTGCTGTTTGCCGCCGGGATGACCGGCGAGCAGCCGTCCGCGGTGAAGTCCCAGGGCCCGTTTCGCGGCCCCTTCGAGGCAGCCCATCTGCTGGAGTCGATCGTCGAAAACCTGACTCGGCAGGGCTACGAAATGGCCGAGGACCCGCCGATCTGGTGCCTGCACTTGCAGGCCCATCTTCGACTGCTCAACCGCAGCCACGAGCAGCTCGCTCTGTAGTCCGCTTATTTGCCCTCGGGCTTGTCCAGTTTGACCTCAAAGCCGTATTGCACGGTATTCAGCTCGGTACGCTGGTAGCTTTCCAGCGCGCTCGGCTGGCCGTAGAAGTAATGCACGTCGAATAACGCCGTGCCGTATTCCGCAGCGCGATGGCTGACGGCGAGGATTTCCTTGAGGTAGTGGCCGCTGGCGTCCTTGGCATAGAAACGCCAGCTGTCGGAGGGGAAGGCTTTCTGGTCGACAACCAGCGCGTTGTCCTTGAGCGACAGGCCCTTGGGCAACGTGCCCACGTCGATTTGGTTTTTCTCGATGGTCGCCAGGAACAAAGGGATCGAGCCCACTACATAGGCCGGGTTTTCCGGAAACAGCGTGAGGTCGTAGGTGAGAGTGCCGCGTGCCGGGTTCAGCTCAAAAGCCTCGGTGGGCAATTCAATCGGTTCGCCGCGCTCGCCTTTTTCATCGGCAGTAAAAAAGGTCACCGGCGACTCAGTGCTATTGCGCTCTGCGCCCACCAGATCGTCATTGAACGTGAAGGGGTGGTCGAACACGATAGTCGCGGCGCTGGCGTCTTCGACGGACTGGCTGATGGTGACGCTGTTTTTCAGCTGGTCTTCGGTCAGTGTGGCGTCCTTGAGCCAATCGGCGGCGCCGTCGTCATACACGGTGACCGGCATGGGCAAGGCTTGCACGGTTTTTTCCAGGCTGTTTTTGTCGAAGCGAAGCACCGGCAGGTCGAGGTCCTTGCGGGTCACCGTGGCCTTGGAAAAATCCAGCACGTTGACTTGCAGGGTGTCGATCAGCCCATTGAAGTACACCTTGGCGTAATGGGTGTTCTGCTGGTGTTCGAAGGCTTTTTGCTCATCGCTGAGCTGTTTTTCCAAGGCGTCGGACCAGACTTTCTGCTTCTGCATCTCGGCCAATTGTTTCTGGTAGAACGCCACCTGAGCCGCGCTTTCATTGATGGACCCCGAACGGGTAAGGAATTGCCCGGTGCTGTTGCGCGCCTGTACCAGCAGCGGGTTGGGGGATTCATCGCCGACTTGGGGCGCCAGGGGCTGACTGTTGGTCAGTTCGATTTCGGCGTAGTTCTTCTCCAGACGCAGCAGATTGACGCTGATCGCACCTTCAGTGCGCGGGTGGCCTACGTCCTTGGTCGACAAGTCGAACGTCAGCACATTGCCCGGCGCGATCACTTCCACCGTGCCCTTGAGGCTCACCGGTTGCGGCTGGCTTTTGTTTTCGGTCTCGATGCCGTCGATGAACGGGTAGGTCACCGTCAGATCATCGGGGTTGGTCAGGTTGGAGCTGCTGGGGCTCAGTTGGATGCCCGGATCGGTTTCCGACCATTCCGGCTGAAACGGAATGACTTTGTGGTTGCTCAGGGTGACCGACTGCCATTCCAGGCTGTGGGGAAACGGGAATTGGTCGGGCAGGTTGAAATTGAACGGGAAGACCGGCTGCAGATCGGTCAGGTAATCGGAGTGGGAGGTTTTACGCAGCACGAACAGGCCATTGATGTAGGTGTCCACCAACGCCTGGGGCGTGGGGTAGTGCTTGAGCAGGGCCAAGGAGTCTTCACCGTACTCGGGCTCGATGGGCTTGTTGGCGAGCTTGAGTTGCGCCCGCTCCAGCAACAGCAGCGAGCCGCCGAGGTCGGCGATGGCGTCGCGCAGCTTGGGGTCTTGGATGCTGTCCAAGGATTGTTCGAATTGCGCGGTTTTCTCTTCGAGGGTGGCCTGTTTCTTTTCATCGCTAGGGGAGCAGCCGCCCGCCAGCAGCAATGCTGCGCACAGGCCGAAACCGGCCAAAGGGGATCGCACATCCATCATCTGATTTTCTTCCTGTCCGACATCTTCGAGCCGAGTTGATGGGCTCGACACTAGCAGAAAAATTCTCTTACAGAAGCCGCCCAGGTCAGTTTTCACGCGGTTACAGCGCGTTGATGGCGGCTGGTATACTCGCCGCCATTTCTAACCACGCTGTGTGAGATCCAATGGAACGCTTTATCGAAAATGCGATGTACGCCTCGCGCTGGTTGCTGGCGCCGATCTACCTGGGGCTGTCCCTGGGCTTGCTGATCCTGGCGTTGAAATTCTTCCAGGAAATCATTCACGTCATTCCCAACATCTTCACCATGTTGGAAGCCGAAGTAATCCTGCTGCTGTTGTCGTTGATCGACATGGCCCTGGTCGGCGGCCTGTTGGTGATGGTGATGATTTCCGGCTACGAGAACTTCGTCTCGCAGTTGGATATCGACGACAACAAGGAAAAGCTCAACTGGCTGGGCACCATGGACTCTTCGTCGCTGAAGATGAAAGTGGCCGCCTCCATCGTGGCGATTTCCTCCATCCACTTGCTGCGCATCTTTATGGACGCCAAGAACGTCGATCCTCAGCACCTGATGTGGTACGTGATCATCCACATGACCTTCGTGGTCTCGGCATTCGCCATGGGTTACCTGGACAAACTCACCAAACACTAACCTGCCGCGCCGGCCCTACTGCTCGACGAAGTAGTAGGGCTGGCGATTGATCGCCATTTCCTTGATCACCTTGACCTGCGTGCTCAGGCCGTCGGTACGGTCCAGCAACGCAACGTTGCCGGGCCTGGCGGCGAGGTAACTGTGCAGTTGCGCGTCTGTCTGCAGGATCTTCAAGTAGCTCTGCAAATAAAACACGCTGGCCCCGGCGATACGTTCGTTGGGTTGAAACAACACCACTTCCTTGCCTTCGGCTTGCAATGCCTGAACCTGGCGGATCACCGGCACGAACGACTGACGCACATCGGCTTTGGGCGCAAACCAGAACGCGGCCGTCAGGTAACACGCCACCGCTAGCGTGAACACGCCGCCGACCAGATGTCTGTGGTACTTGTAGAGTGACGGCTTATGCGCCTTCAGCCACTCCAAGATGACCCGCCCATACTCGGCGGCCAGCACAGCGGCGGCGGGTGTCAGGGCCATCAGGTATACCGTGCGCTTGCTTGAGGCCAACGTCAGCAACGTGAACTGCGCCACCAGCCAAACGCTGAAAAATAACCGGTAACGATTACGTACCAGGCTTTTGCGGAAATGCCACAGCCCCAGGTACACGAGGATGTTCCACGGTAAGAACGCTTGCGGAAGTTTCAGCAGGTAGTAATAGAACGGCTCGTAATGCCCGGCCTCAACGAATTCGCCGCTGAAGCGTCCGACGCTATTGGTCCACAGCACTTCGCCCACGGCCTGCAGGCCGCCGCGCTGGAACAGGAACATCAGCCAGATCAGTAGAGGAATCAGAGCCAACAGGGTAAATGCCGCCGGCTTGAGCCAGTCCCCGAGGCGCAGGCGTTTGTCCATCAGGCTGGTGCTGGCCAAGTACACAAAGATCACCACGCCAGGCATCGCCAGGCCTAGCACGCCTTTGCTCAACGTGGCGATCACCATCCCGGCGGTAAACAACGCCCAGGCGCCGGTTGCCGAACCTTGACGATCCGGCCGCACCGCCTGGTAGAACGCCAGCAGGGCGGTGGTCACGCCCAGGCTGAGCAACGCATCTTCGCCGACACCCCGCACATTGCTCCAGTAACTGGCCATGGTCGCCAGGATCAACGCCGCGCTGAACGCCAGGGTTTGCGGGCGTCCGAACTTGCGCAGCATCCCGTACAGCAGCATCACGCTGAACAACCCAGCAAAGGCCGACGCCAGGCGCACCGCCCAGGTGGTGCCGCCGAACACGCGAATCGCGCCGGCGTCCAGCCACAGGCTCAGGGGTGGTTTTTCCAGGAACGGCTCGCGAAACAATTGCGGCACCACCCAGTCGTTGTCCAGGTGCATCGCCATGGCGATCCCGGCGACGCGGGCTTCGGTGGAGCCTTGCAGTTCGTGGTTACCCAAAGCAAAGAAAAACAACAGGCCAGCAAGCAGGAGCAGCAGAGAGGCGGGGCGCGTCATGGGGTGTGGATACCGGGGCAGGGGGCCGCTCGGGGGAGCGGCTCGCAGTCGGTCAGTATAGGGAGGCGATTCTTAACATTTCGTGAATGAACCTGCGGTTGATGAAGGGGGCCGAGGGCAGCGGTTGACCGCCCCCGGCCGGGCCGCCGCGCTAGCTGGTTTTGACCTTGAAACGGCTCAGCCCTTGCTGCATGGCGTTAGCCCGTTCCGACAAGTTCTTGGCCGCCACCGCGCATTGCTGGGAGTTGTGCTGATTTTGCTGAGTCACTTCATCGATCTGCTCCAAGCCGATACTGGCTTGCTGCAACCCGGAGGCTTGTTCGCTCGAAGCCTGGTAGATCAGGGACACCAAGCTCGAAACCGCCGTGGTGCCATTAACGATATTGCGCAGCGAATCGGCGGTGCGTCCGGCGATGACCATGCCGCGCTGGGTCTTGGTCGACGAGTCGGCGATCAGCGCCGCGGTTTGCTGGGCGGCTTCGGCACTGCGTGCGGCGAGGCTGCGCACTTCGTCGGCCACCACGGCAAAACCACGGCCCAGTTCGCCGGCACGCGCCGCTTCAATGGCGGCGTTCAAGGCCAGCAGGTTGGTCTGGGCAGCAATATTGTCGATGGTGGTGATGATGGCCGTGATGTCTTTGCCCGAGTTGTCGATCTCGGCCATGGCGGCGATCAGCTCGCTCATCAGCTGGTCACTTTCCCCCGCGTCCGCGCGTGATGCCTGTGACTGCTCATCGGCCTTCTTAGCGTTGGCCGCGTTGTCGGTGGTTTGCGCGGCCATTTGCGTCATGACCGCACTGATCTCGGTAATGGACGACGCGGAGTTGGCCGCCCCCTCGGACAACGACTGACTCAACTCTGTGACCTGGCCCGAACTGCCGGTGATCTCGGTGGCGCTGACCTGAACCTGGGAGATCAGGTTGTTCAAGTTGCCGACCATTTTCTCCAACGCCTTGCCCAGGGTGTCGTTGGGGGACGACAGGCGAACCTCAAGGTCCAGGTCGCCTTCGGAGATGCGTTCGGCGACTTTTACCTGACGTTGCAGGCTGTCCGACATTTCGTTCAGGGCAAAAGACAACTGCCCGACTTCATCTTCGGATTTCTGAACCAGACGCTGGGAAAAATCCCCAAGACTGATGGTCGCGGCCAGGGCCGCGGCCTCACGGATCGGACCGACGATTTTCGCGGTGGCAAACCACAACACCATCAAGGCCAGCACAGAAATACTGAGCCCGACGCCCACCTGCCAGATGCTGCTGCTCAGCCCGCGGGACTTCAGCTCCTGCTCCAGCGCAATCGCCTGGCTCATCACCACGGCCTTGGGCAAATGGATCAAGATCGCCCAGGGTTTGCCGGTGCGGCCCAGGGTGATCGGCATTTGTACCTCGATCTCCTCGGCGTCCTGATTCATCCGACTGTCACCCTGGCCCTTCTGCACGTTGGCCAAGACCTTTTCCCAGGTGTTGGGTAGCAATGCCTTCAATGGCTGGCCGATCAGTTCGGGGCGTTTACTGTTGGCCACCACCAAGCCTTGATGGCTCAGGATCGTTACCGAACCTTTGCCGTCATACAGGTCGGCGGACATTTGCTCACTGAGTTTCTGGATAAACGAAATATCGAAGTCAGCACCGACCACCCCGTAGAACTTGCCATTGGCGGTGATGGGTACCGAGAGCGTCGTCAGCCACACGTTTTTGCCTTGGACCACGTAGGGGATCGGGTCCAACACGCTCTCTTTCTGGGTATCGCGGGGGCCGGAGTACCAGCCGCCTTTAAGGACACCGTTGGGGTGACGCGCGTCGGAGTCGTATTCCACCAGCGGTTGCACGGCAATATGGCCGTCCGAACTGCGGGTCCAATATGGCGTAAAACGGCCCGTCAGCGGGTTATTACCGCCTTCATTGTTACGAGAGGCTTGATCCTGACCGTCCAGGGCATCCGGCTCCCAGCACGAGTAGGTGCCGTTGAAATCCGGGTTGTCCTTGAGCACGCTGAGCAACATTGTGTTGATTTGCTCCCGGCCCAGAGCGAGCGGGCTCTGCGCACTTTTACTGGCGCTCATGGTGTTGGCCATTGTGCGAGCTGAGTCCAGGGCGTTCTGCAATTTGGCTTGGATGGCATTTGCGCGCGATTCGGCAAGGTTCTGCACTTCGCGGATGGTCGCATTTTCAATCAGCGTTGAAACTTCACGGCCCACGTAAGTTTGATTCGCATTTGAAGAATACAGCCCATATAAAACCAGGCTGGCGCAAGAGATGAATAAGCAGAGTCCTGCGGTAAAGCAAATTCGAGTCTGCAATGAGTTGAATTTCATGATGTTTCCTGCCTGCGCTGATAGTTGCCAATATCACCGGATACTGGCATTCCAATGTCTTTGTGCACACAAGACTTAAGGCTTAACTATGGGCTGCTTAGGCAGTAGCGCCGATGCTTATCGTTTCATCGGTCAATACTGCATGACAGCAAGCGCTAATCAGTTGGGCTCGTTATCGTCGAGCCACAAGTGTTCGGTATTTTTAAAGCCATAACGTTGCGGCGGCACCCGCGCGATAATGCGATCGGTTTGAGCGGGGTCACTCAAATCGATAACTTTCGGGGTGATATAAATATTAAGTACCGGTAAGAAGAATAACTTTACCTTGGGCGTCAACAGCGAATAAGTATGTTGTTCAATGACCACGCCGATGGTGCCACTTTTCATTTGAACGATAGAGCCCACGGGGTAAATGCCGACCGCTTTTAGGAAGGCCCGAAATACTTCATCGTCAAAATGCCCCTGCCACGTAGACATCTGC
Organism: Pseudomonas rhodesiae; assembly: GCF_007858255.1. Classification (GTDB taxonomy): domain Bacteria; phylum Pseudomonadota; class Gammaproteobacteria; order Pseudomonadales; family Pseudomonadaceae; genus Aquipseudomonas; species Aquipseudomonas rhodesiae. Next base: position 73,272 of record NZ_VFEU01000024.1, read on the forward strand.
TGAATGGCCACGGCGGGGTCCCAGCCCTGGTTGTAGGAGCGGTCGGAAGTCACCGCGTCATAGACGTCGCACACTGCGGCCATGCGTGAAAAAACACTGATTTGCTCACCCGCCAGCCCGTGAGGATAGCCAGTACCGTCGACTCTCTCGTGGTGATGCAGGCATACGTCCACCACCAGCTCGCACACCTGGGCGGTGCCCTGCAGGGTTTTTTCGCCTTCCAGGGGATGGCGGCGGACCACTTGCAATTCATCGCTGCTCAACCGCCCGGGTTTATTAAGAATGGCGTTTGGAATAACCATCTTGCCGATGTCGTGCAGCAGCCCGGCCAGCCCTGCACGACGAATGAGCGCGGGCGGCAATTTCAGTTGAGTGCCCAGCGCAATCATCAGCGCGCACACCGCCACCGAGTGCATATAGGTGTAATCGTCGATGCTTTTAAGGCGTGCCAGGCTGATAAAGGCGTCTGGGTGGCGGGCGATCGAGCTGGAAATGTCATCCACCAGCGAGGTGATGGACTCAAGCTCCAGCGCACGGCCCATGCGCGCATGGCTGAACATTTCGATGACGGCCGCTTTGGCTCGGGTGCACACCGCCTGGGCGGCGATCAGCTCGTCTTTCATTGAGGTGGGGGAGATGGTCGTGGCTGTGGTGCCGGGGTCGCATGCGGAATTGGGCGACGTGGGCGCGCAGCCCGATATGCAGGTATCCAGCGTGCCCTTCCAGAAAGGCCTTGCTTCGCCGACTGGGACCTGATGATAGAGCTCATTACACTTGGTCATGATATGGCCTCTACTGTTTCTTCTTTTTATGTATTGCCGCTCAGCCTCCCTGGCGTGAATGGTGTGGTGGTTGAATGGATCAGTTGGCGTTGGCCGCCTTGATGCGAGTGACGACCCGACCGGCCAAGTCATCCGGGCGGAACTTCGCCAGGAAGTCATCGGCCCCGACTTTCTTGACCATGGCCTGGTTAAACCCGCCCGACAGCGAGGTGTGCAACACAATATGCAACTTCGCCAGGCGCGGATCGCTGCGTACTTCAGCGGTCAGGGTGTAGCCATCCATCTCGGGCATCTCTATGTCCGAGATCATCATCAAAAACTCTTCCTGCGGATCGCGCCCTTCATCGAGCATGGCGCGAAGATAATCCAGGGCCTGACGCCCATCGTTCAGCGCAACCACCTCCACCCCGATGGTTTCCAGGCAACGCGTGACCTGCTTGCGGGCGACCATTGAGTCATCGACCGTGAGCACACGCAGATGCCGTGCCCACTGAGTCACCTGGTGATCCACCACACCGTTGGAAATCTCCTCCGACGTAGGAGAAATTTCTGTCAGCACCTTTTCCACATCGATGATCTCTACCAACCGATCATCCGCGCGGGTCACAGCGGTCAGATAATTGTTATCGCCACTGCCCTTGGGCGGAGGATGGATATCCTCCCAATTCAAATTAACAATGTGCTCAACCGCATAAACCAGAAAACCCTGAACGCGATTGTTGTACTCCGTAAGTATGATAAAAGCGCTCTCCTTATCGGTAATACCCGGCAGCCCAGTGGCCATCGCAAGGTCTAGAACGGGGATGGAAGAGCCTCTGATGTTTGCCACGCCACAAATGTTGTTATTAGACTTTGGTAGTACAGACAACTTAGGGCAGCGAATAACCTCGCGCACTTTGAACACATTGATGCCGTACAACTGATGGTCGTTGAACCGGAATAAAAGCAATTCCAGACGGTTTTGCCCGACCAGTTGCGTACGGCTGTTAACGGAAGCCAGAAGACCTGTCATACACACTCCCGATCCGGGTTTGATAGCGATGATGTCGTAATGACATTAGCATAAGTAAGGATATGTGAAATACCTGTGAAATAAAAAACAGGGCGGTGTGGTTGGTTAAAGAGAGGTGTTGTCAGATGGGGTTGAGTTCAGACGATTGTTTTAAATTAGTTAGGTGGCTAGCTTATTAAGTTCGTGATGAGAATAAATGTGATTGGTAAGTTTGAGGGTGGAGACGGGGAGCTTTTTAGAATGATGAAGTCGCGTTGAGTGCGGCTTTACGGGTCTTGATCCTACGCCAAGGCTAGTCATCGTCAGTGAGGATGAAGTCGTTTTTTGCTGTCTTCGTTGCCTTGGTTTGGCAGAAGGGAGTGGTGGGGAGCATTGGTGGGCATGCGGGCCACCTCTGACATCGTTTTGGTATCCCCAAAGCTTGGGATACCAAAACGCCTGGAGCTCAAACGGCCTCTACGGAAGCCAATTGCCCTGAAGTTATTGATTTTGCTGGGTTTCAGGCAACAAAAAAAGACGTCCATGGACGTCTTTAGATGGCCGGGGTAAGTTGAATTGATTTAGTAAACTATTGATTTATATGATCTATTTGAAGATTCGATTTTAATTGGAATACCGATTGGAATACCATGCGGAATTGCACGGGGTAGACGAGCAGCTTGCCCATTTAAGGCCCTCCACGACCTCTACAAAGCCAGGCGCGATTCAGCAAAGTACTAGCCTTGTTCGCATGCCTCTGATCATTTGAGTAGCTGTCGAGACGACTTGGCCTTAGACAGGCACCACATGAGGTGGCGACTGACGTAGAGATTGTACGGGGCGGTAGGTGATTGTGGTCCCTACCGCGTAGTATCTTAGTCATCCAGAGACCATTTATTAATGGCCTCTGACTTAGTTATGGCTCCATGTGGATGATAGTGCTTCTGCTTGTTGCAACACCGTCTGCACTGCAACATCCTGCAAATCTGGGGGGTAGCCGTATTTACGAAGGATGCGCTTTACTAGCACACGAAGCCTAGCTCTAGCTGACTCACGATGTGCCCAGTCTACGGAAACATTTTCACGTAGGCTGACCAATAATTCATAAGCAATCAAACGCAGCTTTTCATCTCCCATTACCTGCAACGCTGATTCGTTTTCGGCCAGAGCATCGTAAAAAGCAATTTCCTCATCGGACAATCCCTGTTCTTCGCCCCTGCTTCGTGCGGCGCGGATATCTCGTGCAAGGTTTATTAATTGCTGAAGAACTTCAGCGGTGGTAATGGCGTTCGCGTGATAACGTGATATAGCATCCTCTAATCTTTCACTGAAGGCACGCGTCTCTACTACGTTTGTCCGAGTTCGGGAACGAATACTATCGTTAAGCAACTTACGAAGGGCCTCCAATCCCAAGTTTTTCTTGTCCATTTGTTGAATTTCTGCAAGAAATTCGTCCGAGAGAATGGATATATCCGGAGTCTGTAAGCCTGCGGCAGCCAAAATATCGACTATCTCAGTAGAAACCACTGAGCGGCTAACAATCTGCTGGATAGCTAACTCTCGATCCTGCTTTAGCACGCCGGTGCCAGAAGCAGTCTTCACCAATGCAATACGAATTGCCTGGAAAAACCCCACCTCTTCCCGGATAACCCTTGCTTCATCCGAACTGGCTGCCAAGGCAAATGATTTAGAAAGCGCAAGAACACTATCTGCAAAGCGTCGCTGTGCCTTTCTTTTGGCTTCATGTGTCTTTTCCACAGAGGCCCATTGCTGCTGTTTGTTAAGAATCCACTCGATGGCCCCCGCCATCATTTTTAGGCGCTCACTGGGCGAGCCGTCCAAAACTGTGCGGTAATCAAATCCATGGAACATATCCCTTACGACTTCGTATTTTTCCTGCATCACGGCTATAGCTTCGGCTTCGTTTATTCCCGTCTTGTCTTGATCGGGTTTCGAATACTGCGCTAGCGCGGACTTTAGATTCTGTGCGATACCAATGTAGTCTACGATAAGCCCCCCCGGCTTATCTCGGTACACGCGGTTAACGCGAGCGACTGCCTGCATCAAGCCGTGGCCACGCATGGGCTTATCAATATACATAGTATGCATACTTGGGGAATCAAATCCGGTTAGCCACATGTCGCATACGATCACAAGGTTGAGTGAGTTATTTGCATCGCGCGCACGTTTAGCAAGTAAGTCTCTACGAGCATTATTACCAATGTGTTGTTGCCATTCAGCGGGATCGGAGGCATTGCCCGTCATGACGATTTTGATTGTGCCAGCATTATCATCTGTACTGTGCCAACTTGGGCGCAGCTTTACGATTGAGTCGTAGAGATCGATGCAGATTTTTCTGCTCATGCATACAATTATCGCTTTACCATCAAGTGCCGCAATGCGATCTTCAAAGTGATGTACTAAATCGGTGGCCACTAAAGTCAGCCTCTTTTCGCTGCCTACAAGGGCCTCTACGGTGCTCCACTTCTGTTTAGTACGCTCTGCGTCGGACTCATCTTCATCTTCTAGAAGCGCCTCTATTTCCGCATCAATATGTGGCGTTTCATTTTCATCTAGTTCGATACGGGCCAGCCTTGACTCATAGTAGATTGGTACAGTTGCACCGTCCTCTACCGCACGACTAATATCGTAGATGTCGATATAGTCACCAAAGACTGCTGGTGTGTTAACGTCGGTAGCTTCGATTGGCGTGCCCGTGAAACCAATGAAAGATGCATTGGGTACAGCGTCTCGTAGGTGTTTGGCAAATCCGTAGGCTATATCACCAGTTTTGCTTGCGAACTTTGCTTTGAAACCATACTGACTACGATGTGCCTCGTCAGCAATGACAACTATATTTGAGCGATTTGTAAGTGGTGAGTAATCAGTCTCTGTCGCAGGAGGGGAAAATTTCTGCAAGGTAGTAAAAATAACTCCCCCAGAGGCCCTGCTCAGTAGTGTGCGGAGATGTTTTCGGCTCTCGGCCTGTACAGGAGTCTGTCGGATTAAATCTTCACACATCGCGAACGTAGCAAAAAGCTGATCGTCTAAGTCATTGCGATCTGTGAGTACTATTAGAGTAGGATTGGCCATTCGTGGCTCTACTACTAAAACGCCTGCGTAAAAAGCCATGAGCAGGCTCTTCCCTGAACCCTGAGTGTGCCAAATCACTCCAGCCTTATGATTCCCCGACGCTTGGTTGGCGACGTTGGTCAAATCATAGGTTGATGACGGGGCAACCTTACTGGTTGAGCTCGCTCGGAGCGTGGAAGCGACAGCCTTCTTCACCGCGTGGAACTGATGATAACCAGCGACTATCTTATTCAAGCCTCCGCTGGTTTTACCGAAAACTGTGAAGTTCCGTAGCAACTCAAGTAGCCGCGATTGATCGAGAACGCCGCCAATTAAGGTTGTCAGTTCCGGAGTTCCTAGAGGCGCAATTTCCTGGCCGTCAACAGTGCGCCATGGCATAAATCGTTCTAGATCGGCGGAAAGCGATCCAATTCGAGCCGAAAGTCCGTCCGAGGTCACGAGAAATGCATTTGTACGAAATAGCGCCGAGATTTGCAATTTATATGTTTGTAGCTGATTAAAAGCGCCGATTAAAGATGCGTTCTCGCTACTAGGCGCTTTTAGCTCAATTACTACTAAGGAAACTCTGAAAAAGACTTTCTGATTTGGCAAAATACCGCGACCCCACCCACCGAGTTTCCCGATGAAGCAGATGACCTTCGCCGACGCCGAGTACGCTGGCAAGCGCAAGCAAACCCGCAAGGAG
>NZ_VFEU01000025.1 GCF_007858255.1 Pseudomonas rhodesiae
AACGAGTAAAACAGCCGCTCCTGCCCACTCGATAACTGTCCCATCATGCTGCGTATTCTCCCGCTGGCCGATGGAGTGATTTTGCCCCAGGCCAAACAGGAGAGCTACTTTTTCAACAGAATCGGCCGATTGCAGCCCTTCTAGAGAGTACGACTACGTCAACCTTTTACATTCCGGGGATCGTTGCCGGGCTTAATGGTGTCTTTGGCTCGAAACTGGCCGTCGCGTCCCTTTGTAGTCATTTCACCGCCACCTTGATTTAGCAGCATTTCCCGAGCGGCTTGCTGCGCCTCAGCCTGAGTATCATGCAAGCTTGAGGCCCGGTCGGAATCATTGCGTTTGTTTTCCCACTTTCCATCTGGACGTTGGGAAATAGTGCGATCTTGGGGTTTGCTCATCGTAGAATTCCTATGTTGGACATCTCTATTTATAGTCTAAGAAATAGCCATCTGCCCGCTGATGCACTTGCCGCTCCCCAATGAACCAGGATTGGCCTTCCTTTCATTGCTATGGGACTGAGAGTCGAATGTGATGCCAGTGACGATAGGTAAAAATCGACCCGTAGCGCTGAGTCGACCTTAGGGCACGGGGTATATGGCGTGTACCAAGAGGCTGCCGATTCAACACGAACTTGCTTTTGCTGTTGAAGCAGGAAGGGTATATCCAGCGCACCGAGCGCCAATGAAACCCAGTCGGATAACTCACCTTTTGATCGTGACCAGGACAAGGTAGAACCGCACTGCGCGCAGAATTCGCGTATAACCGTTTACGAGGACGCATAGGTTTTAATGCGGGTGGCGCAGCGAATAATTTGAAGCACGCTGCGCGGTACGCTGCCGTAAAACGCGAACGCTGCGCCGTGACCCTTGCGAGATTAACGGCAATGGCAATGACTAAATGCTTTCGGCGGGGCGAGAGGGACCACTTCTGGCCGATTCCTGCGCTCTGTGGTGGGCAGCTTGGGGTCTTTTAGCGACCGCCTAATTTCGACTGTCGCTATACATAGTCAAACCCCTGTCTGTTCCGTTATCTCAGAGGCGCCAGCAACCTGATATGAACTTTCCCCACAAATAGTGGGCAAATTTTGTTATTTGCTACTGCCGTCTATGAGGTTGCTTGCGTAGAACCGGCGCTGCAAAGGAGAAAGGCCTTGGCGATTTTTGTAGGGCGTGCAACGCGGAGCCTACCTGGATCACCACTGGGCCTGTAAACACTTAATGACCGCTATTGCCCGATTTTTGCTTGTCGTCGTTTGCTTTGAGTCGAGTCTAGCCAGTCATGGAGATCATAAGTCCTGGTCAAGTCCATGCAGTTACGCAAAGGCAAAATCCCGATCAAAGACCGGGATTTGCAAATGCCTCAAGGGCTACAGGATAAATAGTAACCCAAACGGCCCGAGCCAGGATAGGTACTGATTTTCGACCCTTTTTTGAGCTGAATACGCTTAGGGGGTCAGCTATTCTCATCCAGGGAGAGCACTCAGTGAACTGCTTCTCCGGGTCGGGGCTTTATAACGGCAGTAGCTGGATTGTTCAAACCCATAGCTGCCGGTGGTCACCGGCACAAACCGACCATCGTCAAGGGCTAGCGCCCCTTCACTAGCCCTTTGAGGAACCCCTCCTGGCCTTCGGAAGTGGTGCGGCCAATTGCAGCTTCGTAAGGCCGTGGCAGTATGCGTTGTATTGCCAGATGACGAACTGCTCCAGCAGGCCTTCATTTTCATGTCTAAGCCTCGCGTTTTCCTCCCCCAGACGCTTTATGCGCTGCGCCGCCACTGTTAGCGAAGGTGGCACCTTGGCTTTGTCATTCATGACGTTGCTTCTGCCTTTCTTATGCTGGAACGCCTCTTGAATTTGCACATAGGCACTCAGGGTTTGACGCGTTGGACGCGTGCCAATCAGCGGAAGCAATGAGTCACACAAGGCTTCCCACGTAAGCCGTCCCTGCCAGCCATCCAGCGTATGAAGGATCTTTTCAATATCTGTCTCAGTCAGGTGTTTTGCCATGGCTCTCCCCTAACGAGTAATGCGTCTCGCCCCCCACGCTTTCCGAAAGCTTGGATTGCGAACTCTTTGCCGCTAATTCTCGCTTCAGCGGGCTAAACTCCTGATCACACCTCAACCTAACAATGGCTCCCGGCGCGATGTCATCAGACTGCAGCAGCGCGATTAGTTGGTCCGCTCGATCCAAAGTCTGTTTCTGGTGAACTGTCCACCGGTCAGCGCCATAGTAGCCTTCCGCCAGAGCATGTTCCGCTTGGGCAAGCTGTAAGAAAATAGCCTCTCGCTGAAGCTTAAGCCGCGCAACCTTTGCCTCATCGCCTTTAACACACACCTGCTCGGTACAGTTTAAACAGTCTCTGTGCTTCTGACACGGCAGCATCGAGTAATCATGTACACAGAAGCCGAACTCGGTGACATGCGCCATGACATCGCCAATGGCGCCTAAGTCGGCCAAAGTTACCGGCGAATTGGCGGTGATTTTCTCTAACGGACCAGCCAATGCCTTGAGTGCCTGAAAGCTGCCAATTTTCTCTTGATACTCATCGTCGGACATATGGTTGTAGGTGTTGTTCTGAGACACATTGGCGCGCCCTGACCAGCGAGCGATATCAAACTGTCCCAGGTCGCCGCGCTGTGCCGTGGTATTCAGAAAATGGCGCACTTGATGGGTCGTCAAACTCACTCGGCTACCATCCGGGTTTTTATACCCACTCCGATCCCACACTGTCTGCATCTCTCGAACGCCGCTGGTAATGGACAGCGCACTGCTAATACTGCTGCTGCCCGGTCCCCAGACAATGATCGGAGACACACCGCGTTGATGATGCAGCTCATTGACCCTCATACAGAAAAGACTGTCAGACCACTTCAACTGCTTTTTTTCATTCTTCCATGGGAAACCCTTAGGTAATCGCGAGTGAGCATATTTATTGAGCACCGCCAGCGTAACTTCATCCAGACTTATACTATTCCCCTCAAGAAATGCTCTGATGGGGCTGCTTGAATTTTTAAGAACCTTCCGGGCTTGACCGGCAAATCCAGCATATTCAATCCCTAGTGCATCACAGATCTGCACTGGGGTCAGCAGAGCATCTTCATGCACCAATGGACAAGCCGCATGCCGATAGAACTTGTCCATGTGTTCTTCATACCACTTGGCCGCGCGCCGGCCCTCATCCGTCAACTCTTTGATGCGCTCAACCGCTGTTACCGCAACATCTTTGAACGCCGTGGACACCCACTTTATAGTGGGACCAAAGCCCTTCGCCGAATAAAAGCGCAGCCCCAATTTTTCTGATCCACTTTGATCTTTTTCGTAATGTAAGCAATCCGACGGCAGATCGTGAACTTCCGAAATCCGTGAGGGCGCGCACATTAACAGCGCGAAAAGCGACACTACGTATTTATCTGCGGAACTCTGCGGATTGTTTGAAAACATTTCTGCCATGTAGTGCAGCACATGCTCAGGTGGCAGCTTGTCTTGACTTGCTTTTTTCCCCGCCCGATCCAATCTTCCAATTTTGCTGGACACCGGTATGGCACACCGCCAATAAAACCCTCTCTCCACCAGCTTATGCTCAAGCAAAAACCCTACGAGCCGGTTCAGTTCCGAACTCGCCTGATACGCGGTAGCCGGGTAACACTCACGCGCCACTGCGGCGGCTTGATCCAAGACGACAGGGTCCACCAGAGAAATATCAGCGACATTCTTAACCTTCAACAACGCCGGCTCGATACAGCGAATGGCCATAATCCTTCGGGCAGTGGCACGCACACATGGATTATGTGCCTTCTGGTAAGTTACATAAGCCTTAGCAAAAGAAATAATATCCTGATCCAGTAGGCTTTCAGCCTCAACCTTACGTGCATTAACGCCGGCTTTTGTGAAGCCCACCTCCCCCCTCCAGAAATTACTGTCCCACTCAATCTCAGGCGCCAATACGTCTAAATCTTTACGGCACCGAGCAATAAACGCTTGGACATTCGCTTTGGCCCCAACACTTTCGTTTGGCATGAACTTGAATATCTTAGCCATCACAGGTTGCCCTCTTCGCCTGCGCGCATCGCTGAACCACTTCCGTAACCGCGAGGATCAGTCGATCATTGGCCAAGGCAGTTTTGACGTCCTTTGTTACCCCCCATACGCGGTCACTGCCGGCGAGGAGCTCATTCAGGACTTCTTCATGAGGCCCATCTACCCAGGGTTGGAAGTGTGTGCAGGTGTAACAGGCAATCGGGGCTAGAGCCCCACAAAAGCCATAGTTCCCGCATGTACCAACATTCACGCGCCCGTTCGAAACACGGCTGCTGGAGTCGCCCCCTCGAACAGCCTCCTTTTCCGAAGCCACCAGAACCCCTTGAAAGGCTTGAGCCAACGGCGCCAATTGTTGCGCAACCGCTTTATCAATTCGCGCCACAATATCCGACAGGCTCTTTATATAATAGCCGGCACTGCGAACATTAGAGTGATCCAGTACTTCCGCAACAATTGAAACACCGTAACCTTGGCGGGCTACATTGGTCCCCAGCGTGGATCTAAAGCGCCGCGGAGATAGGCTTAATGGCGCACCTGTTCTTTCCGAAAATACGCAATGGATTTCCGAAAATCTGGTTAATGCGGTGTTACAGATTTTGACAGGGGCATGGAGGTAGTCAAACTGCAAGAGTTCCAGCAGGTTTTTCTCACTTATCCCATGTGAGAGGTTGACAAAATCGGCAAATAGCGGAACTTCTTTGATTAAGGAGTTTGAAAGAGAAAAGTTAACAAGGCCCTGCAGCCTTTTTACTGTGTCTACAGCCTGCAATTGCAGAATCAGCCACAAATCTTCATCGATTGCACATGTGTTAAATGTCGAACGCCACAGCGCATGCCGCTGCTTTGCCCGTGGAAAATTGATCGAGTAGGCAGATATACCATTTTTTTCGGTTAACAGTAGATCCTTAATTTTTAGAGCGACTATTTGTACCGACCGTCTACCCGTGTGTACCAATGTCAGAATTAATGAAAACTGCTCTAGTAATAGCCGACTTTTCGAATAACAGGCAATCACGCCATCAAGTACACCTTGCATTTCGATGTCAGTCAATGGCCCCTTCAGGCTATCCATCTGTAACACCGCGCGCCCCACCTCATTACCTTTTAAAACCCACGCCTTTAATGTCTTAAAAAACTCTTCACTTATTCCTGGGTGACCTTGCTCATACCATGTAACAAAAAACCCTTTGAGCCCACCCAAATAATGCTGCTTCGAATCATCCAAGTTTGCCCTATAAGCAAGCAAAGAAATAGTGTTAAGTTCACCCCCAGTAAACTTAAAAAAATACTTTGCCCGCTCAGAAATATTTCGAGCATGTGCGGCCGAACTATGTACAGAGTAAAATTGCAATGTAGTTAAAAATGAACTTTTAATATCTACCGTTAAATCGTCTACCCACCCCAAGTAAACGGTGGTATTTTTATTGAGCCGCCAAGCAAGGTCATTTTTATTAAACTCCCACCCATCGCGAGACCGGAATACTTGCTGAGTATCTACTCCTGAATGACTCTTGATCACCGGACTAATCCTTTTTATTTTTAAGCGCCCTTTGATACTCCAATAACGCCTTGGCAGCCTTTTCTTTGATATGACGCTTATTGTACGTATTGACCGTATGGGAGGTCTCTGACCACCCCATTAAATAGGCACGAACTTTCTGCTCCTGTTCAGGCGTCATGGCTCCCGCCTCATCAACTATTTTCGAAAACGCATAGTTCCAAGTGTGCCTAAATGCATGTGCATGAATGATTTCGAAACCGTTGGCGATCCCTTGGATGGTAGCCATGAACTTGCCAAAACTGCTATTCGATAACGGATTGCCCTGAGTCGGACCCGCCTTGTGCGCAACAAACAAATAGGGGTGCTTTTTAGCCTGACGAAAGCTGGCCCTACAATGGAGAATGTAGTCACTAAGCTTTTTTTGTAGTATGTCATTGATTGGAATATTTCTCTGCGCGGTCTTAACCAACGGTTGATGTCGGCGACTGTCCAGCGGGCTGTCCGCACGCCTAACGATCTTGATCACACCCTTACTGAAATCTACGTCCTCTACCCGCAAATTAAGTAGTTCGCCCCGCCTAATACCCAGATAGCGAAGCAGCGTTATAATTAAATAATTGCGTTGCTGAACACCCTTGCTAGAAAAAGGGTTCTGCGGGTGGTCTGGCCAAAGATACTCTAGCACCTGATCCACCACATCGAGGTCCAAGCCCCTCTCATCCCGGTCGACTGCTGAGATGTTACTTACTTTTGGCCGGCATGCGTTGAGACGCTCAACCATTGCACTCACCTGTCTCTCCGACGCACTACTAACACGCCCATCACGTAATGTTTCAGCCAAAAAGCCAAGGTATTTTGAAATTGTGCTGATCCGTGTGAATTGCGTCTGCGCACCGACGTTACACGTATTACGAGCGACGGTTCTGCCGGCGTTAAGCTTCAGGGTGTGCACCTTCGTGGTTCGTTGTCGGCGCTCTTCCCTTAACAGCCGCGCACTAAACGCGACCAACGAAGTAATTTCCTCGCGCTGGAGCAGTCGCCCTGTCGAAAACAACGCTTCGAGATTAATGCCTTGGCTTGCTTGCCAGGCATACAGCACTTTGATTGCCGCAAGCGCCCCCTGCACTGTAGAAACGGAGAAACCGCCAGCACGGACATGGGTCGTGATAAAGAGTGAGGGGTAATACAGAGGTATGCCCGTCTGGGCACTGACCAACAACTTATGCCGCTCGCCATGGCGGAATTGGATGTGTTTTATCGCCAATAAGGTCATCGGGATTACCACCCATGAAAACTTTACATTTTTCAAGGTAGTACACAATCCTGAAAACCGGCAAATCTCGACGTAAAACTTTACAGCGTAAATTATCGAAAAAGCCCCTAAATAGGGGCTTTCAGGCAAAAACCTTACATTATCGTCTCAGGTGTTCGCTAGAGCTTCGAGCAGCAATCTGTCCATCGCCAGAACATGTACATGGCATCGTTCCCAGTACCTGGAACATGCCGACTAGGCCCACCCTCCCAAGTCTGCGGCGGTTCTCCGAGCCACATTGCTCTGCTGTTCTGCGACTTTGGCCAGAACTGGGTCACTTTGTACTGGCTTTTCGGAATCGTCGGGTAGATACCCGCCTTGCACACGTTTTCATCACCCATAGTGCGTCGAGCGAGGCCCCTGCGGTGTTGCTGAGCGATCACTCGCGCAGCCAGCAATGCTGTCGTCCGGTTTGCATCTTGCGCCACGGTTACGCCGGCAAATGGGTAGATGCTCCCCCATGTACCGGTACACCACCAAAGCGACTCAAGAGGTTCCTTTCGAGCGGTAACCAGCGCGGATTCGGCAGCACAGGCCGCAATAGCGATTGGGTTTGCCACGGCCGCGGACTCGGGGTGCTGGAAGAAAGCCAACGTACCGTTGTTCCAGGTCGGGTCGATCTCAGTGAAAGAGATGATATCGAGGTCGAGATAACCGTCCGGGTTGCATTTGGTAGGCGTATAGAGATCGAGGATCTGAAGTAGCGGGAATGCATACAGATGCGCGTGGTAGAACGACCCGGCAGCCTGACCTGTCTGGGTGCTGTTGTCCTGCCGAAGTCGGCCATAGCTGCGCTTGTTGCCAAGCGGCAGCGTTACACCACCTAGGGTTGGCGAGCAGCCTGGCTTACGGACAGTTTCAACCATCCGTGCCGGCTCCCACATTGCAGTGATGATTCCGGGCTTGTAGATCGAGGATGAGCCTTCCTGGCAGATGCAGAAGACCATTTTTGTAGCCTTCGCGGGGGCTGTGCCGGGGGTTATTTGCACACCAGAAACACGAATTGGGAAGAGGCACGCCCAGCAGATGTCGGTGAACAACTTCGGACCAAAAAGGCCAGAGTCCTCACACATCACCTCTCCGGAAGAGGACGCCTCAGCCGCTATCCCTGGCAGGGAAAACATGCCTGCAATCACCAGAATTGCGGCGGTTATTACCTTATTGATGCTCATGATTGGCCTCCTCGAAGGCTGTTTGAGCAACCTCGCGGACGATAAAGTTTTTGGTGTCGGCTGTTACGACAGATGGGGCTCGAAAGATTTGGAAGCGCTCCGCCATGTCAGGCGGCAGCAGGTACAAGGGCGCATCCAGGCTGTCCTGAACGCTGTTGAACAGATCCCAACCAGAGGCAGTGGGAATCTGAGTCGCCATCACAGTGACGGTCAGATTTGCCCCATGGTCTGCATATTCACGCTTCGCCAGGGCAACCTGCCAAGGTTGCGTCGGATCAATCACGACCAGTTTCTGGTCAAAAGGCATCATGTCGAGTGGATTGATCCTCCCCGCCTTCTGAACAACCCTTCCTTGGCTATCGAGAATGTCATTGGGAACGATGACAGATGCGTCGACGAGGCGTGTCGCACTCTCCGTTACCGGAGGCAATGGGTGCCCTTTGTGGTTATCCCAAAACCGAGCGATTGCTCGCTTCTTCATGGCGTCGGTGTCCAGCTCTGCGATGCGCTGTTTCGCAACCTCCATGAGGTCTGGCTCGATGATTTCCTGTGTAGAGCCAATAGTGCCTAGATCCCCACGCTTACCATCCTTAACCGCCCCCTCGATATAGCTAACGGAGGACGACCCAGCAGCTTTAGCGATCAAAGCATCATTCGGTGCTTCGAGAGCGACGGTGGGGACGGCTGAAACGCTATGACGCTGGAATGCGAGAGGATCGAGCAGAACACTCACAGTGCTTTGCGTCTCTTGCGTGAGGAGGTGCATTTTGGTCACAGCATCGCCCATCGACATACCATCAGGAATGCCTCGAAAAACGATGCCAACACCAGGCAGTCCGTCAAAGGACAGCAGTATGTCTTTGAGGGCAGTAGCCCCCATCGACCACGACACGAAAATTAGAGTGCGGTTTCCATCGCCCAGGGGATGTTTTTTCTCGCGATCTGAGCCATCTGCGCTAGCGAGCCCTGAATCGTTCTGCTGGGCTTCTTCATCACTGCCTTGAACGATGGCCTTTTCGGCCATCTCACTTACCCAGCTCATGTCATCTCGGCCGCTTATTTCTTCGCGCGCGGCTTTCGCATTTCGGCTGATTTCCCTGACCTGATCGAGGAGCGCAGGATCGAATTCATTGATGTCGTACTTGCGAATGCCAAGGTCATCGCCGGCGATGGCCATCGTGCAGCTGAAGGCCAGCCCAATGCACATGGCTAGTTGCTTTTTCACCATATTGGATACGCCTTCCCGATGATTTGGTCTGTCGACGCTGAGCCCCAGTAGCGGGAGTCGAAAGAGTCTGGCGTGCGGCCGAAGAACCAGTAACGGCCCGCGCCTATTTCCCCTTCCCGAACGTATTTCTGGGGATCAATCCCGTGCTGGCTGGCTACCTGAAGCCCTTTGCCTACGGACACGCCATTGATGGTTGTTTCATCAAGCGTGACCTTGGCGCGATCGCCAGGCATTCCCTCAAGCACCTTCACGATGATCGTGCCGTCAGCAAAGATCGGACTCAGACCTTTGGAGTGAAAGGCATAGATTTCCCCTCGCACCAGGTCATCCTGCTTTTTATCGATGATCCATAGCCTGTAAGGGGGCAGGCATAGGGAGTCCTGGCTAGCGATAGCGATCGAATAACGGGATGCCAGCAGCACAACGCTGCCGGCAACCACTGCGGAAAAGAGTAGGCCTTTGCCGAGAAAGGCTGCCGAGAGTCGCTTTGGAGCTCGATCTCGCTCAACCTTCGCCATTGCCCTTCGCACCTTGGCCTCAATGCTGAAGGGGTTCGACAACGCCATTACGCGACTTCCGCCGGATTAGAGCTGTACTCGACACCTCGGTCACGGAGCACGCGCAGAATTGCCTCATCCTGCGGAACGCCGGTGAGCGTGTAGTTTCGGATCGCCTGCACATCTTCAGGTGCGGTCGAGTAGAGGAGGATCGAATATGGGTCCACCGTGAGGCGCACGATACCGGCCCCGCGGGGGGTGAGCATGAAGATCTCGGAGTAATGCCCCTTGTACGACTTAACAGTCTTCAGGATTCGATAGCCACCCTCTCCCAGCGGCAGACGCTTGTTTTCCTGGATAGCATCAATAGCTTCGGCCTTTTGACCGAGTAGGAGGGTGAACGCGGAGTTTTCAGCAATGGCCTGTCCGACTTTGTTCTGATAGAGGTCGTTGACCCCCTGGGTAATGACAATGGCGCTACCGCCATATTTCCGGAATCGCCGGTAACCGTGCTCAATGAATTCACCAACGTTGCCCTGGGAGAGCAGCGACCAGGCTTCATCAATGATCACAATTTTCGGGCGGTCACGCTCACCAAGGTACATGTCCTGCTGGATTTGGTAGATCAGCTGAAGGAGCACAACTTGCTGAAGGTGTTGGCGACCCTTCAGCTCCTCAAGCTCGAGTACGGTGAAGGGATTCTTGAAGTTGAGATTGTTCTTACCGTTGAAGAAACGGCCGTACTGCCCCTTCGAGGTGAATGCGAAGAGCTGATGGCCAATGTCTTGAATACGCGGGTCTGGGTCGCCAAGCAGAGAATCAGCGATGTTGTCGACGATCATCGTCTTGCCCAACTCTTCCCAGCATTGCGTGAGGTGCCTTTTTAGCCCGGCGGTTTGGAAGTCGATCAGGGGCACGGTTGGGGCAGCCATAGCAGAGAGCAGCCCAACCAGGACATCCTCTTCCTCGCTGTAGTCTTCAATCAGCTCGAAGGGGTTGAGACAGAGATTCGACTCTTGGTCAAAGCGTGCAAAGTCGCCCTTGTACGCCTCAGACAGCTTTAGGTAGGACAGGCCCACGTCGATGACCCACACCTTCGCTCCAATGCTCAGATACGACGTGATGAGATAGTTGGTCGCAAACGACTTACCGGAGCCCGACTGGGCCGCGATCATCGCGTTGTAATTGGTGTCGGAGTCAAAGAGGTTGAAGCTAACCGGCTGACCGTTTCGGGAAATGAACGGGGCCACCTGGGTTCCAGTGCCCTTCCAATCGCCATAGATCGGCAGCAAAGGTAATGCCTGGGTGAGGCTCAATGTCTTGAACCGGAACAGCTCCCTCATCGCATCCGGGTCGGCACACATAGGTAGGGAGTTCACGAACACGGGCAGCACACAAAACTTGTCCTCCATGAGGCTGAAGCCCTGCGTGGCAAAATGGCTCTTCGCATTCGACGCTGCCTGAATGAGGTCTTCCCGGTTCCGGCCGAATACCACGAGGGTCATTGTCGCCTGTACGTTGGGAAGCCCTTTGTCGAGATCTTCAAACAGCGTGTCATAGGCTTCCTTCGTCTTCCGTAGAACGGGTACGAAATGCACCATCGGGCCGAAGCTCTGGTTGATGGCCCATTGGCGGCGCTTCGACAGCTTGTCCTTTGTTTCCAGCTGGGGAGGGAAATACAGGGTCATGTTGATGATGCAGTTACCCCGGATTCCGCCGCGCTGGGACAGAATGTCAGCGAGGTACTGAGAGGCATCGCCCTGCCACATGACTTCAGGGAAGCGCTTGGCCGACAGCGTTTTTACAAAGCAGTCATCTCCGATCTGAAGGTGGTCTTTCTTCACGTCGAGGCTGCGGTTGTAGTCGAGGATCTGCTCATTCAGGGGCTTGTCTGTGTCCGCCTTCATGTCCGGATCTTCGCGCCACGACGCCGATGGCCCTTGGTTCAGGATGGAGGAGAAAATTTCACGGTAGGAATCGTTGGTGAGCGGCACGGCTGCCAGGTTGCAGCTGTCCAGCGAGGTTCGCAGTCCGTCGAAAAGCTCCTTCGCCGCGTTCGCTTCTGTCTGGGTAGGCAACGCATTGGCGATCGGAATTGTTACGGATACGACCAGGCTCTGTTCACGAATGCGTACACCTGAGATTGAATCAACGGGGCGCATGGTTCGGTCACTGAAATACTCGGCCCGCGCGTTCGTCACTTTCTCCAGCAAGGCTTGGGTTTCCACGGGAAGGTCAGTGCGGCCAGATTCACGGAAGGCCCGACGCAGGCGAAGGAATCCCGTCTTCATCTCATTGATATTTTCAGTGCAAATCAGGCTGAACTGGATTGTTGTCTTCTCAGGCCAGTCGACCGTCAAACCAGCCTTCAGGCGGTCGCCTTCATCCCCGTTTGAGCCTGAGAGCGGGGAACACAGGAATGCGAATCCTAGGCGGTTCCCTTCCAGCTGGAACAGGTAAAGATTCGGCTCGTAGGCGAGGCCGTTGATCAGCTTCGAGAGCCGCGGTGTTGAGCGGATAAGCGCTTTGAGCATTTCTGAATTCCTTAGAGGGTGCGATTCGATTCAATCCAGGCGCGCAGGCCTTCTTCAGGCTTGCCTTCTCGGGTCAAACCGTCATCACGAATGAGGAAAGGGACATTTCGAGCACCAAGAAACTGAGCTGTCATCCGGCGCTTCGAGATCACATCCAGATCACACTGCGCGGTTGGGAGCTGTTCGAGAGGAGTTTTCATGTCGCCGGAAGCGCCGGCTTTCCACGCAGCAACCTTGTCTTTCGCGCAGAGGAGTTCTTTGGTGCGCACCGCGCTCTCTTGGCTGAGCAGCGGCAACATCAGCACGTCGAGTCGATACCCCTCGGGAAGGGATGAGCGGGCTTGTTGAATGATCTCTTTGCAGAACCCACAAGCAGGGTCGGAGAACATGGTGATTGCTTTCTCACCGTTGCCGACTGTGAGAGGGGCGAGATCCTTGAAACCGAGGTTGGTCTTATCCACTGGGATGTAGTGGGCGGCGATCCGAGCATCCTCGATGGTTTTCAACTCCTTCTTCGCCCACACGTCATAAACCGTTCCCTGGATGATGAATCGGCCGGTATCGCTGATGATGGCGAATTTGCCGTTCTTCTCGATCGCCAGCATTGCAGACGCAGGAAGCATCACTACCTTGTCTGCGTTCTTGTCCGCAGGGCTCGCTGCTACTGCGGTGCCAGCCAATGCAAGCAGCGTCATAGCAAGAATGGTTCGGGTTGGTTTGAACATGGGCTTACCTCCTGAGTCGATTCACCCAGAGTATTTGGCCCGGAAAAGAAAAGGCCTCTTTTTCAGGACGTTTTAGCGTCGGAAAAAGAGGCCTTTCAGAGAGGCGTTCTGACTGAGATCAGAAGCCTACAGGCAGGGCTTGGAGAGCGTTGGTGACTACAGCTGCTGCTGGGATAGTTGCCGACATTACCGACTCGATAACATCCGGCGCAGCATAGAGACCAACACCGCCGCCAACGCCAGTAACGAACGGCATAAGCGATTGGCGAAGAACGCCCGCGCCGATGCCGGTGAGGATCATCAGACCGATCAGAATGCGGCCGAGGGTACCTTGCATCCACTCAGTCAAGGTAATCCACACGCTATCGAACGTATCGCCGCCGGTACCCGCGAGCGCGGTACCGGCGACCACCATTGCCGCTGCGATGGCCATCGTTTGGAGGGTTGCTTTGTTGACGTGCATTGGTCTTGCTCCTAGAGGTTGACATGCGCAGGGGCTGCGCTCAGGAGACATTTTTCGTGCTTTCCGTAAGCCTGTGTTTCGCTTTCAGGCGCATTTGTCGACGGAAATTAAAAAGGGCCGCTTTATCAGTCGGGCCGTAAAAACCCGTCATTCTTGGCGGGGATATAAGACCCATCGCGCAGCGGCCCTTGGGTTATTCCGATTTTGTGGCACGTTATTGCCATGAAGCACACCAAGACCCTCCAAGTTCGCGTTCGAGACAAGCATGCGCCGCTGCTGCGGCAGATGGCGCGCAGCGTGAATTTCGTCTGGAACTACCTGAATGAACTCAGCCATCGCTCAATCCGTGAGCGTGGGGTGTTTCTGTCTGCCTTTGATCTGCATCCGTACAGCAAGGGAGCAGGTAAGGAACTTGGCCTGCATAGCCAAACGCTGCAATGTGTCGCGGCTGAATACGTCACCCGGCGCAAGCAGTATCGCAAGGCGAGGCTGAACTGGCGCAAGTCTGGTGGTGCACGGCGGTCGCTCGGGTGGGTGCCGTTCAACACCGCGGCTGCCAGTTGGAAGAATGGCCAGATCTACCACAACGGGTACTATTTCAAGGTCTGGGACAGCTACGGGCTGGGCCAGTACCGCTTCCGTTCCGGCAGCTTCAGCGAAGACGCTCGAGGCCGCTGGTATTTCAATGTCGTCGTCGAGCTGGATACCCAGCTATCAGCGGGGCAAGGGGCAGTTGGCATCGACCTGGGCCTGAAGGACGTGGCCACCTGTAGCGACGGGCAGCGACTGGAGAACGGCCGTTTCTACCGCGACCTGGAGCCCAGGCTGGCGAAAGCCCAGCGTGCCGGCAAGAAGGCTCGTGTGCGGGCCATCCACGCGAAGATCGCCAATCGGCGCAAGGATGCCTTGCACAAATTCAGCCGCTCGCTGGTCGAGCGCTGCAACATGATCATCGTGGGCGATGTCAGCCCGCAGAAACTCGTCAGAACCACCATGGCCAAGTCGGTGCTCGATGCCGGCTGGGGTCAACTGAAAACGATGCTGGCCTACAAATGCGCGCACGCAGGCATCGTCTTCAGGGTAGTGAACGAGGCGTACACCACCCAAACCTGTAGCTGTTGCGGTGCATTGCCCGACAGCAGGCCGAGAGGTATCGCAGGGCTTGGAATAAGAGAATGGATCTGTGAGTGCGGTGTCACTCACGACCGCGACGTGAACGCGGCCAGGAACATTCTCGCGCTCGGGCATGAGCGTCCTGGAGAGGGAATCCCCGGCGCTTAGGCCGGGGAGGATGTCAAGCGGCCCTTCTCTTTACTTGTTGGAGACTGGAGGCGATTCCGCGCCGGAGTTATCGATACCTACAAGCGTAATTACCGGCTCGCCATCTGGATAACGCCACATTGGCACAGAGATGCTGTTTGAGCTGAGAGCCTGCTGCTCACCATTGATGAACCAAAGGTTTTTGGCCATGCGGCCATCTTCATCAGTACAAACGGCTTTTACCAGCCAGGAGGTTCGACCGACCACAAGCTCCAGCTTGCAGACCGGGGGCTTGTTCCTTGCCACCGAGATGTCAACCTGGCCTGTTGCTGTGTGCCCCATTGCGCTGGCGACATCCAGTTTCACCGTATACACGCCCTCCTCTTCAAGGGTCGCTCGCCCATAATCCCCTGAGCTTGATAGCGTCTCCCCGTTGAGACTGAACGTTTTGCTGAGTATCTGATCCTTGGGATGCCCGCCGGTGATTGATGGTCGGATCAGAACGCCCAGCGGGGCACGATTCGCGTCGTTATCCCCACTCCAGGACAATTTCACATCCCACGGAATAGGCTCCAAAAACTCCATCTCTGTTTCGGCATAGCTGTAGTTGCCCCGCGAGTCGGTGATATGAGCACCGAATGTGTAGATCCCCGGCTCAGTCAGTCGAACGATGCGACTGGTCTGGCTGGAGTCCTTGATCATTTCTAGGCCGGCGTAGGGTGGGATATCCCACTCGATGGTCAAGCCCTCGAACTCTCGGAACAAGCCAAGAGAGCGAGCCGTCATGGTCAAGTCTGCCGGCGCATACTTGGCTGAGTATTTGGTGTTGATCTTCCACTCAGGCCAGTCGTACGACCAGAAAATAAGACGGTGCTGAGTTAGGCCCAAACCGCCTCGATCCTCATACCCATTGATCCAAGATCGGACGCTGATGTAGCTCTCTTCTTTCTCCATGTCCTCCCGAGTTGGGGTGTACTTCACCTCAGTGGAGTCGACGACTGTGCCGTCAGGCAGGATGAACTCACCATCCATTGTCATATCCATTTTCGGGTACGGCATCATCAAGTTGGCGACCCAGGTAGCTTCCTTTCCTACCTCAGGACGGCGCGGCCCGATGATCTGGACACGAGGCGGCCGGACAGGTCTAAACGCAACGCCTGCGCGGAGGGTTTTGTAGACGCGCTTATCCTCTGGTGAGTCTGAGTATTTCAGCCTGGCCGTGAGGTACACACGATCAGCAGAGTTGCGGCTCAGCCGGTAGGAGCCCTCCCCAGCGGCCCAGGTTTTACCGCGATCCTCCGACCATTCCACAACCATTCCGGTCGTATCGAGCGCATTACCTTTGAGGTCAGTGAGCGTGAACGTACCGCTATCACCAATAAACACGTTTGCTGGGCCTTTAAGGCGGGCAACGGGCACGACATAGGCAATAACTTCAACGGTAGGGGTCATGGATTTCGCGCCGCTATGACGGTTCGTCAACTCTGCCCTCAGCAGATATGTACCCCGCTGAAAGACCATGCTGAGCCGTTGCGGCAGCTTCGCATTGGCCTCAACGTCCTCCCACGTCACGCCGCCGTCCTTGCTCATTTCCCAGCGCACGTCACCAAGGTCTCCTGACTGGTAGCGATCGTTGGTGACGGCGTAGAAGCTGCTGCGAAGAGGAGCTGGGCCGATAACCCGCAATGCCTGGATTGAACCATCGAGAGATTCGCCGTTGAGAACGGAGAGCACCATTGGCGAGCCCGACTCCCGAATCAGCTCGTATTCCGGCACAGGGGAGCGAACACGCGCTTCTGCAATGATGCGAACCGCTTTGTTCGTCAGCGATTGTAGATCGATCTCAAACTCAACCTCCCCGTTCTCGTCGATGGGCTCCCAGTTCGTCATCGGCTCATAATTCACTCCGGCAGTTGTCGAAAGCAGGCGAATATCCCAGTCGCCCATGCTGCTCAGCCGATATGCGTCCTCCATGTAGCGGGTGTCCTTGATGGCCACGCGGATTGGAAGGCTGACCGTATCCAGGACAGTTCTCTCGTCGTTGAGAATGACAGGGAGAATTTTGTCGTGAGGGACCGCCAGGAGTGACGCGGTTTTGGTCGACCTCATCTCTGGCAACGCGGTGTATCCAACGTCAACAGAGTATGGCGTTACGCTCCACAGGGGAGCCTCGGCCCCCTCGATGTAGCGCGTAAACCGCTGGGCACGACCGTAACTCGGAATCGTAGACCGTTCGATCACTGCATCCGCCCGATTGATCGCCACGTCCAAGGAAGCTGCGATTGCAGTCACTGATGCGCTACCAACATAGCCGCCGAGTTGTGAGACCGAATACAGCCCTTCTTTCACCAGGTTGCTTGCCGGCATATCGATTTCGATTGCCGGCGGCTCGATCACGTTTACGGTGTGCTCTCCGTAGCCAATATCGATTTCCTGACCACTCGGCGTAAACATGGATGCCTTCCAGGAGATGTTGTTCGCTCCAAGCAGGGTCATTGTTCCTTCCGCGAGTGGCGTAACTGTGTTGCGTTGCTGGGCCATGCCTTCTGGCATCTGCATCCAACGGATAAGGCACGATGGGCGGCTCGACCATTGCTGAGCCGTCTTTTTCGCAACGCCTTCGTTCGCCGTTGCATCACACACAGGGCCATCCGTGTGACGGAGCAACAAGGAAAGTTGCTGCACCTTCTGATAGGCCTCTGCCGGTGCTGGCTTCAGGCCAAAGCGGATCTGATCTGCAACCGGAAGGATCTTCAGGTCACGAGTGAAGCTCGCAACCTTGTGCTTCACGCCGCTAGGGTCAAACACATAGGCGGTAGCCTCGATAGTCTGGTTTCCCAAAGAACTCCCGCCGGCATCCATCATCAGGTTGGCCAAGGTACTAGCGTTGCGCCATTCATCGGGGGTTTTCGTCCAAGTGACGTAGCAAGCACGATCCTGAAGTGCATTTTTCGGCTTCGCGACAGCTTCGCTGGTCAAGATGCTGCATGCCCCATTGCTCGGGCTGAAGCTGATTTGAGCACGGCCGGACGCTTGCAGAATCTCCCATGCATCAGCCGTCAGTACGCCCTCCGGAGCCCATACGGTTACCGGCACGGAATAGACAGGGCCGGTCATATCGGCGCGACTGAGATAGACCAGCGCCTGGCCATCGACCCCAACATCCAGGCCACCTAAACGGGCCTCCAGCAGATCGGCAGTCATTTTAGTAGGTACCAGACGCATACCAGTGCCTTGAGAAAGCTCACGATGCTCCAGTGTCACCCCAACTTTCGAGTCAGGCGTGACGATGGCGATGATCTCGCCGCCGAGAGCCTGAATCACTTCCTGGTCGGGAATTCGGAGCGCATAGGCACCCAAACGGGTCGTCATTTGGTGCTTCACGGCCGGGATGCTCGGGGCCACCGAGGTAGGCTGAACTTCGCGGTCTTTGAACATATCCCAGGCCGGCAAAAGCTTCAGGACAACATCTTGATCGACATAGAGGCCATCCTGGTCAATGGCACGAATCTGTACTGAGGTTTCAGCCTGGCCATCGGTCTTATAGGTGATGCTCATTCCCTCCACCGTCACGTGGCCATGTGCTGGCTGTTTGACGACTTGCAAGGTGTGCGAGCCCCAGTTGTTCGGATCGATCACTTTCAGATCGGCCGTTCCACCGATTCCTGCATACATCTTCACTGTCGAAGGGGTGATACCCGTTGGTGCAAAATTAAACTGAGCAACAGTGACCTTCCCCTCTCCTTCAACACTGAGCCCTTCCTGATCCGTGGCGCTGAAAGTGAACGAATCTTCCCCATAGAAACCCGGATTAGGGGTGTACTCCATACGGCCATAGAACACACGGACAGTCCCGTGCGTCGGGTTCGTGAGGATCTTGAACGTATGGCTGTCCCAGAGATTGATGTCATGCACCTCAGGATCAACTTGGTCACTAACTTGCCCTTCACGGGCCTGAATGATTACTCCCGTCCAGGTAGGGGCGTAATTGAACTTCGCGACATTCACAACCGCGGTGGCTTCAGCCTTCATCCCAGACACGTCCTGCACGCGGTACCTGAACTCATCGGGGCCAACGTATCCAGTGTTCGGGGTGTAGGTGAACCCGGTAGGGGTCGCTACTACAGAGCCCTGGGACGGGCTCGACAGAACTGAATAGGTTTTCTTCTCCCACGCTGCCGGGAAGTCCTCTATGGGAGTTGCGTCCACCGATGAGCTTTCGTTGACGCTGACCGTCAGTTTCGTTGTTACAGGCGGCTCTATTACCTGAATGACCGATTGCCCCTCTTCGAGGGTGATCTTTTTCCCGGTGGTGTCGTAGACGCTAGCCGTCCAGCGGATCGGATGCTGCCCGGAACGGGTGAAAACACCGGTCAATTCAAGAGGATCAAGAGCTTTAATGCTGAGGTCTTTCGGGCTCACAGAGAACTCAATCAAGCACCTCAATGCACCGCCGCTCATACCTGCACTCTTTGCCGCTGCCTCATCACCAGTGATCAAACACGCCGGGCCAGAGCGCTGCGCCATCGTCAAGGAAACGTTTTCAAGAGCTCGTGTAACCGACCGTTCACTCAAGGACTGTTGGAACGATGATGAGCCAGTTGCTGGTTGGACTACAAATTCTTTTTCCTCTTGGTGAAGGAGTACCTTCTCTTTTCCTTGATTAAATATTGAAATCGAGTATTTGACTCTGTTCACACCAGGTTCCAAAGTACGGCCCTGTAAAACAGATGTAGAACGTCCATTTTTTTCATCCAAGACAACTTTAAGTCCACTCGGAACTTCTAACCACTCCAAGAAACACGCGGGACTAAGCAATGCATCTGATGCTCTTGCATAAACCTCAGAAGATGTAATTTTACAAATAGAAGAAGAAGGGACTTCAATTTTTACAAGGACATCAGTCATCGACTGCACAATTGGTCCAGCTGTTAGTGAAACAATTGGAGAGGGCATCCAGGTTTGAATATTGGCTGAAATAATTGGAGCATTCGGGGCCGAAGTAGATAGAATTAGATTGTTAGCTCCAGATGCACCCTCCGAACCTGATTTAACAGGGATACTAATTCTACCCTGAGTGTTGGAAAAGTTTATCTTACCAACAACGACAGTTGCCCCTGGCTCAATAAGTACACCGGACACCAACAAACTACCTACGGAATCTCCTCGCAACGAGGCTATCAAGTCATAAGTTCCGGCAACAACCGAGCCATCATTTAGAGTAAGGGGAGCACTATCGATAACATCAGTACCGTCATTTCGATTGAACACATGATTCACGGCTGGGATACGGACCACACCATCCGGATGTTTAATAATACCGACAGTTCGTGGTTTATAAGAAAAACTCTTACTCTGGTTTGCGACATTACCATATTTGTCTGAAGCGATGACTTCTAGGGAGTATGTCTCAGCCTCACTCTCCGAAGGAAAAATAATCGGATACTCCAGAAGATACTTGCCAGACGAGACAGCACGCCAGGCCAAGTCTATTGAAGTTGAGGTTGGCCCACCCTTGAGAGCTATCCTCTGTATAGCTGGTGCCGGGTCCACATCATCTGTAATGGTGATTAGTATCTCATCAAGACTTGCAATAACGGGCTTGGATGCAATGTTAATGGTAGGTGCATTACTATCTATGAACGTATTATCACTAATGAATGCGCTGCCGATATTGCCGTATGTATCCTGCGCCTCGACACCTACTCGGTAATAGCCATTTTGAATTTTTCCAAGCTTAAACCGAACCTGTTTTGTTTTATAGTCAAGGTCAATAATAGAAAAAGGAGGTACAATTGTCTTTTTCCCGCCAGCCTCAAGAGTCATTCTAAACTCTTGTGTATCCCACATATAATGCTGCCAATTGAGCATGCGATCGTCATCGACTACAGTCGCTACAACTTCACGCTTAGAAAAATCAACAACAATACCCGACACCTTTGGCGAATTGAAATCCCAATACGTATATAAATACCCGCCATAGTTTGCAAAGGTGCGGTCATCCTTAGATACGAAATATGGATAAGGAACATATCCACGACCAGTGGAGATGTTAATATTAGGATTCATTGTGCATTCAGTTTGCCCAGCAGGAATAGCACATGTCACACCATTGACGCCAGCTATTTGATTATACCCTCTAGGTTCAGTTGAAATCTTTACAAGCGAGACTGTAAATGGCTTCGACTCTCGTATTGTGTCGCTTTTCGTCCACTCTCTCCCTTGGATTTGATACGTAATTCCGGTTGGTACAGGACCGCCTTCAACCCCAGGGGCTAACGTAAAGATGAAATTGGAATAGTACTGAACGGTTGCCAGCCCTGCTTTGTTCTGAAGTACAAAATAGTTTGTAGAATTTTTTGGATACTCCAAATCGGTAGTGAAATATAAAAATTCAGCGTCCTGACTATTGTAGATACTGTCCCCCCACCCAAACAGTGTGCCATTGAAACTAGTATGATCAAGCTTCTTGCGGACATATCTAATCTTTACCGGATTTGAATAGACCGTCATCTTTGGCGTATATGCAATCCAGCTATTTGTCTTTAAGTCAAATACCTCTATACGCAAATATTCAGGAACCTTTCGGTCTATAGCTATGGGCAAACTTTTGTCGGTGTAGTTACCTGCTTTATCGAATACGCGAAAGCCCATGGTATAAATTTGTCTATCGTAAGGCGTTAAGCTACCGTTTGTGATTTCAGTAATCTTTGCAGTTGCACTGGCTGCTTCGATATTAACAAGGCTCTGAAACGTTCTTCGTACCCCGCCTGAGTCTATTGCGAAGAACTCAACTTTATCTATCCCCGGACTTTGATCAGCTAGCCCTGAAACTGTAACTGTGCCGCCGGCGTCTTCACCCCACGCTAGCGGTGCTAACACGCTAATGGGATAGTTGTAGCCACCATTAGTACGTACTATTTCCCCTCCGATAACTGGGGAGGTTACGTCGACCTGGAGATTGTAGCTGTCGCTTTGCAGGACGGCACTGCCGTCAGAATTCAAAATCTCAGCTATAAGAGTATAATTTCCAGACTTGGGAGCGGGCAGTTTTAAAACGGCACCGTAGTATGAAACGTTATTAACAATAATTTTGTCATTTGCACCCAACAAACCACTCTTAGTTTCTGCAACTACAGAGCCACTTGAGGTCAGTAGCCGGGCTTTCAGGGTTCGGTCTACACCTGCGCTTAAATAGACGCTTAAGTCACCTTTAGGGTTGATGAATATCTCTTTCGATGCAGATACTGTTCGTTGGCCGTTGGATGATAGGTATTCCACCTGTACCAATTCCGCCTTCGCTATGCTGGCGAGCATGAAAGTTATGAACATCATGCCCAATGAGCGTATCAACCTCATGCTGCTACTAAATTTTCTATGATTCATACTGATACCTATGAATTTGAATCAGTTGACTTTAACCATTTACTAATCTATTGGCACAAACCAAAACACCTTGCCGAGGCAAGGTGTTATTAGCAAAGAAACTCACTTTTTCTTGTCGGCTTCACTAGTGCTTATTACCGTCAAGGGACGGAGGGTTGGTGTCGCTTGTGGATTGCGAGCTCCAATTTCCCAGCGACGCGCTTCCACTTCGGTATAAATGAAGCCAGGAACATACAGATCGCCTTTCTCGTCCTCCCATGGATCAATTGCGATACGCATGACTACAGCCTGCGAGCGGATCGGAAGAGGATTTCTCGCTCTCATCGGCATTGGGGCGTTGTCCGATCCTTCTGCGATAAGCACGCGCGTTGCGCCGGTACCTGTTGATTTATCACTGCCGGCCTCAACGCCTTCTTGTTCTTGCTTCAGCTGGGTTTTGTAGTCATCACCCTCAGTTGCCGAATAAACATCTTTTGCGGACATGCAAGTAACGCCGCTCGGCATACCTTTACATGCATACTCACTTGAGCCTACGTTGAGAAGATTTGTGCAGCCAGTAGTCAATGCAGCAATTGCGCTTACAAGGATAATTTTCTTAATCATCACGATTTCCTTAATTGTTTACGTCATTGACTTTGAGAGTTGCTGCATTGAACTTAACGGTCATGCCTTTATTGACGATAAAATCAACATCACGCATTGCGTCGATTTCAATAACAGGGAAGATGCTTTCAGCCATCTCGAGATAGAAGTCGGCGACTCGCTCAAGAGCCGTCCCCGCCCCACTGAAGCCGGCCGACTGAAGTGCATTGCTATCGAATGCCTGCTCGTAAACAGGAGCAACGGTGTCGCCGTTATCTCCAGCGCGGGTGACGTTGATGGTCGGTACCTTTTGAACGTTGAAAGCACTCGCGACCCCCTGCATGAAGCCAGCCATAAGGCTTCTTGCAAGGATTTGGCCCTGCTTGCTGACCAAACGGCCACGGATGCCTGCCTTCCCATCCTCGCCCGTTGCGTATGCCTCCAGGCTGGACTCCAGCACCGAACCATCATTGCGTACGCACGACAGGCGCTCCGCTCGCAGATAGGCTCTTTCCGAGCTGAGGTCACCCCAGCCGCCGGCGATCAGGAAGCATTCGCGAAAATCAGCCCTGAAGCGGTTAGGAAGGATTGCTTCATTCTTGATGCGGATCAGGCTCGGGAAAGGGTCGCGTTGTGCCTGCTTTCCAGTTGGCGCGTCCATACCTGTGACCAAGACGCCAGACAGGATCGATCCAGCGGGCAGCGTCACAGATAGCTCCTCAGGCTTGTCGCTCTTTCCCTCGTCTTCCTTGCCCTTTATCACCCGGATCTTGGGCGTTTCCTTTTTCTCGCTTGATCGCGACTTAGGGTCTTCCGGTTGCTCAGGTGGCAGGTTCGAGTAAACGTCAGTCAGATCTGCCGGCGAGCTTGTTACTTTGTTGATGAATGCCGATTCGCGAGGGGGGATAGGGGAACGCGCCTGGTTGGCGGTGGTGCTGTCGGACGAGTTATCACCGCTCTCACCAGTGCCTTTCTTTTCCCGTCCAACCCGCGCCAGCTCCTGCTGAAGCAACTGGAGTTCTTGCTCCAGGCCGCTTACTTTTTCTTGCGTATTTTTGAGCTGAACGTCCTTTTCTTTCTGCCCCATCACGCGCTCAAGGCGGTTTTGCTGCGCCTGGAGCTGTCGCAGTTGGCTGGCGATCGAGTCCAAGCCCAACGCGCGGGGGTCTTCATCGGTGAGGATGGCCTCTACCTGAGGCTTTGCCGCTGCGCGTGCCTTGCGCTCGGGGCTCGCCGCGTTCATGGCGACGCCAACGATAGTACCCACGACCAGAACCGTCCCACCGATGGCAAGCATCAGCTTGCCTCTGGGCGTGAGTTTTTCGAGGAATTGCTGAATCGCTTTCACTGATGGTTCCCCTTACTGCAACAGGCTTGGACGAGTGGAGCTTTGCGGTACTTCGGTCGGAACCCGAGTGACGACAAACACTTCTGTTTTCTGGCCAGGTTCAAGCACCTCATCTGGCCATGCGCTTACAGCTGCTCGGTGAGGGTGCGTGCACGAGCCGTGATCGAACTCAACGGTTCTGGCCGACACGTTTTCGGCGGTGGCCACGAAGACTCTGAAGTCATGGCCCTCGATCAACTGCGACTTGCTGAAATCGAAGCTGAGGCTTGGCTGCGCACAGGCGGGGATCTTGTTGCCGCTGGTAAGCGCACCGAAGCTGTATCCACGCGGCAACTTGCCTAGCGCCATTTCGCGCATGAGGGAGCGAAGAGTGTCCATATACGGCTGAGAGCGTTCCCACTTCCGCGCCTGGCCGCTGTAGTTCGTCGACGAGGTTACGGGCATGCCGCTCGCCAGCCCTTGTACGTTTTTCGCCAGGATCAGGTTCGCCTGGATGGGAGGTACGCCCTGCGGCAGCAAAGTCAGGGATATTGCAACAGACTCATCGTCCTCAGGTGTGACGAACATGGTCACCGGCTTCTCATCCTGAGTCGTGACGTAGATGACGTTTCCGCTTGTCGAAATGTCAGCCTCACTGACGGTCTGGATATGAGGGTTATCGAACGGCGTAACCAGACGGTTGATTTGGCCTCTGCTGATCGGAATCAGAGTGTTTGTGCCGCTTGCAACGACCACATCCTGGCGAGACTCGATGGGCTGAACAGGAGTGGGCTTCTTCACAACGCTGGCCGGCACGCTGGGGTTTTCAACAGAGCCCGGAGTAATGGCAACCAGACGTGGTTTCTTTTCCCCCTGCGGCTCTTCCTGTCGCTCAGGACCGCTCTCTGGAGAAGGCGCAGGCTTGGCAACCACTTGAGGCTGCGTACTGGCAGCAACTGGCATGTTCATACCCGGTATCTGGATCTGCTCCTGGGCAATAGCAGGCATTACGGCAGCCATAGCCATTACGAGCGCAGCTGGCTTGAAGAAATGGAGGGAAACTGGAAGTGACATCGAGACGACCTCTGCTCTGAGTTGTCGTCAATTCTGGAGGGCATTCAGACGCTTGAGTCGCGTTTTCAAGCAGCTTTTGCGTCTGAAAACGGAGGGGAATTTTGCGTAGGCGTTGACTGGCGATACCAACGAAAAAGCCCATGCCAAAGACATTGGCATGGGCTTCTTTCGTCGCAGCTTAGCGCTCCTGATTCTTTCTCTTCTCGCGCTCCGCTTGTTTCTCCGCCTTGCTGTTCTCGCGATCAACCACATCCTGGGTTCGAGCATCGCCAGAGTTCGTACTAACCCAACTCAGGACAGGCTTGTAGTCTTTGATCATAAGCTCGAACTCATAGGTTCGATTGCTACGCTTTTTGTCGCCCGCCGGCCCTTCGCTCACGGAGCGGCCGGTAACGTAGAACTTGTTCTCGTTGAGGTTATCGCGGAGCACTTTCTGCGGCTCGAAGCTTAAGGTCACACGATCCTGGCGGATCTGATGAATCTGAGTATCGAGAACCTTCATCGTATCTTGATAGATCGACTTATCGAGGATAGGCCCCAGGGCATCTTTTACGACAGAGGCATTATGCGGGGTGACGTTGCCTAGCATCATCGCGATGTAAAGAGCCCATGCGTCGGCGTACTCCCCGGAACTTTGCGTTTTACTGACCCAGGCGGTCTCAGTCAGGGTAGGTGGTATCACGGTGACCACTTCATCCTTGTTGAGAGCAGAGCAAGACACCAGCAGATTGCTCAATACAAGGCCAGCAACGGCAATGCGCAAAAACTGATTTTCTCCGCGCATGCCATCGAACGAATTGCTAAGCGACTTAAAAAGCATCAGACGAACTCTCTCTCGTAGGAATTGGGCATGGATCGCACACTCTTCCGGCCAATGGCTCCCCAGTGCCAGTAAATGGCGTGAAGCAGATAGCCGTCAGGGCGGTTGTCGCAGAAGCGACGATAGAAGCGAGCGAGCAGGAGACCCACCACTGTGCAAAGAATCAGCTGTGCCAGAAGAACGCCTGCAACCAAACCGATCCCTATCGGCATGACCTCATCCAAACGCCAAAACATCACGTGTGGCGGCTGGTCGATGTATGCCGGAATTTTGATTGGCTCGCTCACTTGGCACCCCCTGCTTTGCTGAGACTGGCAATCGCTTTGAGGATGCCTTCATGACTAGCGTTAGCACCTTGGAGAACCATCGACATGCCTGTCTGGTTGTCCAGGAGCAGGGTTGAAGGGGTCTGTTGGATGCCCAGCTTTATGGCTTGATCAAGATCGCCAGTAACTCGCTCGATGGCCTGCTTCGAGTCTGTGCAGGCTGCAAAACGCTTCCCATCCAGGCCAAGCTCTGTCGCAAGAGAAACGAGTGATTCTGAAACCCCCTTGCCGTTGCCACCGGTTTTATCGAAAACCGTCTGGGTGTACTTCCAGGCAGCATCTGAGCCGCCTTGCTCACCAGCACACTCGATCGCCAGGGCTTGCCGGCGTGATGCCTCGCCAAGGGCGGGGACATGGAGAATCGCGGCATTGATTTGCCCCGCTGACGACTCGATAAGCGCTTTCAGCAGGGGGAAGTGATCGCGGCAGTAAGGACATTCCGTATCCGTCATCTCGACGAGCGTGTACCGAGCAGATGAAGAGCCATAGATCCAGTTGTCCGGAGCTGCGGGGATATCTTCTTCTGGAAGCTGTTTGAGGTTACCGATGATCTCTTGGATAGAGGCGGGGTCGACTGCTTGTGCTCTCGCAATAGTCAGCTCACCTTCGAGAGTATTGATCTGGCCTTCCAGCACGCTCACGGTGGAGAAATAGTGATAGGAACCAACAACCAAAGCGGTGGCAAGGGCTGTGATGGTGATAGCAAAGGGGATGGTTTTCGTTGCCATAAGGGTCAGCCTGTCGTGGTGTTAGGGGCATTCTGCGGACAAACGCCGCCTGAAAGTTCCGTTTTCAGGCGGTTTTATGGTCAGAATTCAAATGCGCTTTGGCAGGTTACTGATCAGCACGGACAGCACGACAGGCAGCATGATGACGATGAAGGTTGAGATAACGAGTGGCGGTAAAGGTAGAGGCATCAACACGCTGAGCACGATGAGCATTCCGCCCCATGACAGGACGATCGCGGCATTGTTATTCAAGAACGGTGATGAGTAGTCGAATCCATGCCGCTTGGCATTCCAGCGCATCCAGCCGGCGTAAATAGCCGGCACCAGAACCGCGACCAGCAGTGGCAACCAGTAAAGCGTTAAAACGATCCGGTAAACCATCTGGTAGATGATTTTCTGGACGGCCTCACCTCGGGACTCAAGATACCGAAACCACCAATCCACGTTTTTTTCGAAGGCATCCACGGTGCCGCCACGAGGCATCAGCATGTCGGAGACAATCTTTTTTGCCCCGGAGTCGATGACAAGTGCCGAGTAGTAGCGATTGGTTTTTTCCAGCACCTTCTCCATGTCCGAATCGCCAAGCAACTCAATGCCCCATTTCCGCTCTTTCAGCATCACCGTATCCACAAGCTTGTTCGGCGCAACAGTCGCCAGCATCAGGATCAGGACGAAGAAGAACGCTATAGAGGCCATAACGCCCTTTGGCCACTTCTCTTCAAGCATCTCAGCCATTGATCAGGAACTCCCGGATAGGTTGCGGGACATTTGTTGTTTCGCACCACAGGACGACATCATCCGGTGCAGGGGCGTTGCCGTAGCTCGTGAGGATCTGGAGGATGTGGCCGAGCACCACCCGGAGCCGAATAAAGTCGCTGATGCCCTCACGACACATACGCTGGTAAGCCACCAGCACATCAATCAGGGCAGCACCAATTACCTCGGGTTTATGGCCCGCCTCAAGCATCTTGAAGATGAATTGCGTGCCACAACGCCATTCCAGGTCAAACGTGCGCAGCCGAGTTGTTGAGGCCTCATCCAGGCCAGTGAGCCGCTGAATTTCTAGTGGAATCGAGACAGTCATTTTTTGCTCCGGAATCAGTTGGCAGTCGGGCCGGTAAGAATGGGTAGTCGCCCCTTGCGGATATCACCGCCCGCAAACACCGCGAGATATTCGAGGTCTGGTAGCTCGCCGAGGAGCGCTGTTGGGAAGCGCTCACCCTCCTCTTGCATAAGGCGCTCACCAACATTCCCGCCCTGCACCACCCCGCCTTCACCTGCCGAGTTGCCCTGAGTACGCATCACGTATTTGTAGCGAGTTGGCGTCATCTTTTTCGCCACGAACTCCTGCGTATCGGTATCAAGGATGCGGAGGCAGATGATGTTGTTCGCGTTCCCCAAAACCTGCATGGCCTTGGCTTCGTCACCCATGCGGGCCTTGAAGTCGGCGATGGTCTGGGTTGCGATGTAGAGGTTTATCCCTGCGCCGCGGCCCTTGTTCAGCAGCTGGATGAGCTGGTCATTGATCACCTCGGCGGCCTCGTCGACAAAGATGTTCACCGGCTTAGGCAACCTGTGGTTGTAGATCTCGCCCGCTGTCGACGCTAGATCGGCCAGGGCCAGCGACCCGATGGTTGAGCCCACCATCGGGTCGGCAAGCGAGTCGAGGCCCAGGTAAAGAACCTGGTCGGCATTGATGACCGAGTTGAGGTCACTGATTCGGCGCGGGTCTTCGTCGTCGATGTGCGGGGAAAGCAGCGGCCCCATTTCACCGGAGGTGAGCATCACCAGGATTGGAAGAAGGCCAGCGATCATCTTGCTGAAGTGCGATCGCTCGTGCTCGAGCATGGTGAGCAGGCCTTCCAGATCGGTATTGGCCTCAACCTTCGCGATATCGTTGTAATAGACCTTCCGTAATACCTTCGCCTTCTCTTCGATGTTCCGAACCTTGGCCGAAAGAATTGCTGATTCGGCCATCCTCGCGAATTCATCTTCACCGAAGACCTTTGAACCGAAGGCCATAACCACCTTGATGGTTAGCCCTGGAACATCTCCCTCAAGGGTTCTCCTGAGACCAACAAGCGTGGGCAGGATGTTGCAGATCAACATGGCCTGAATCACGCTATTCAAGGACATTTGAGCAAAGGCTTGGAATGGATCGCCAGCTTCGCTTTTCATCAACACTGCCACACGGGATGCAACTTCCGTTGCCCGGCCGTAGTTCTTTGTCAGCGACAAACGAACCGACTTATCCGGATGTGCAGGGTGGAAGTATTTGAACAGGCTGGCCTTCCCCATCGCCTTGCATGTGCGCTCGCATGTTTCGGCTAGGCCTTTATCGCCTTTCGGATCGATTACGATCACGGGCTCACCACGAGCGATGCACTGAGATATGGCCAGGTCGAACCAGCGGGTCTTACCGGCCCCTGTTGTGCCCAGCACGAGGTGGTGGATCGAACGCTGGTCTGCTGGCCGGAAACATGGCTCCTCTTCATCCATGCCGATCCCGTGTATCCATTTCGTACCCTTAACCTCAGCGTTGCGGCGGCCACGCTTACCGATAATGGCCTCAATATCCATCGCCTGGAGCTCGAATGCGTACTGCCCGTGCCGCTGTCGCCAAGGGAAAGCCTCGCCGAAATAGAACTCGTGTGGGTGTCTCTTCACCAGCTCCATCACCTCCTCCAAGGTGATGAAGGAGAGATCTGCTCCAACGAGACAGGCTTTTGCCCGATGAACGCGGAGGGCCCTTGGTATGGCCGCTAACGCAAATCCAGCCTGCACGCCAAGCGTTATCAGGTATGGGGTTACCGGCATCTCCGTCATCAATTGAACGGCGGTGCCGGCGAGCATGGACGAACCCCACGCAACTGCTTCCCGCGCCTCGTAGTTTTTCCGCCAGTAACTGGTGTAGTCCCATTCACTCATTTTTTGGGAAGCTCCTCGTAAAGGGGGCGAACGAAGATTTTTCTGCGCTTGGCGACCTTGACGGCATCGCGGAAGCAGAACACCGCGTTCTCTAGAGATGTTGGCGTGATGCCGAACTGCTCAGCGACATTCGTGAGCATGTAGGTTGTGAGGCTGAGCACAGGTGATCCGCCTATTTCCTCAAGTACGGCCTTCTCGATCAGCGACTTCACAGCCTGCTCGAGGCTTGGGATGTCGGCCTCGCGAAGCCGGGATATGTGAGGAATAACCCAGTCCAGCTCCGCTAACTTGCAGTAAATAACGCTGTAGTCGGACGTGAGCATGAAGCCTTCACGGGACTGTAGGGTTCGGGTCAGGGCTGGCCCCTCGACGGTAATGTCCTGCCACAGCCAGCCCGCATGGACGAGCGGGTGGATGTCCTCAGCAAGGAAGGAGGATTTCCCCAGTCGAACGAATACCTTGTTTCTCGCTAATGCCGCGTTCTCGGGGTCTTGAGTAGCGGTGATGAGCTTTTGGGCAAGATCAGGTTGTTGTTCCAGCAGGTAGCATTCGTGCGCTGTAAGCTTCGAGACGACACCGGCTGGCAAGATGCTGGAAACGCCTGGCACCTCCTCCGCCACGCGGCCGACCTCTCCGTCTTTCTGCTTCTTCGATTCCACCGGAGGCGTAGTTTTAGGCGTGCGTTTGCCTTGCCCCATGATGGAGTTGAGGGAGATCTTTTCCTGACGAGGTAACAGCTCCTGCGCCCCCTGCCCTGATCCAGCCTGCGTATCAGCATCAGAGGGATCGGAGCTAATTTCAGCCTCAGCGGGCGGGAGTGGTTCTTCTTGCTGGGGCTCAGCCGCCGGCGAGTGAGGACTCAAGAAAAGCAGCATTTCCTCAAGGCTGGCAGGAGGCTCCTGAGGTGCTTCTTCTTCCTCCTCAGCATCCAAAGCTTCCTCTGGTTGAGAGGAAGCAATTACAGCCGTATCGTCACCTGCCGGCTCTGACTCCACACCCACAGGGGCGTCTTCGGCGGGGTTCTGCGCTTGTTTGAGGCTAACCCCTGAAGAGGCGGTTGTTGGTACCGGAGCTGCTTGCCTTGGAGCCGCTTTTTTCTTTCTTGCTGGTTTCGACGATGCGGATTCTTTTGGAGGTGTAGGCTCCGAATCAGCGTCAGTATCCCCGCTCGAGTCCCCAGTCAGATCAGCCCCAAACAGGTCTTCCTGATGCTCACTCAGCGCGTTCGCTGCTGCGCCAGCCGTATCGTTAGGAGCAATGACATCCTTCTGCTTTCCCTCCTTCCCAAGGCTGATGGAAACTGGCGGCGGAATCGGTGTGGTTGGAAAAAGGATGTCCGGATTCACAAGCTTCATGCAGCGCAGCGCCGGGCCTTTGCCGTTCTTGCGCAGAAGGTGAGGCGTAACCAGCCAGTACAGGTCGCCGTTTGGGGCTCTCTCTGCTATCCCGTGCTCTACCAAGGTACCAATTAGCGTGTCAGGTGATCGCGGGATGGCCACAACCCCATCACCGACCAGCATGCTCACAATCTCCTCGGCACCCTGGTTCCAAGCGATGTAGACGCCATCAGTTGCAACCCATACGCGGCCGGCAGGCGTGTTGATCTTCCAGGTTCCGTCACTCAGCAACCGCAGCATTGCATCCGACACCAACCGCGGTACCGGGACACCTGTTGCATTGCCCCCGCCATTATTCGAGCCTCGATTGAGGTCACGCTTGGTGGATGCAGAGTCGGCCCACTTGACCAACTCGGTCAGAGGCGAGCTTCCGCTCCCGGAAATTGCATCGAGGAGCGCTTCATAGATGTCGTGGCCACCTTCAATCAGCCACGCCTGTACGGCTGGCGGAATGATCCGTGTTGCTTGCGCTACAGAGACCTGAACGTGATTCCCATGCCTATTGGAATTCCAATGCAGGAAATAGCGGGTCAACTTGTTGCGCACAGACCAGTCATGAAGCGTTTCCTGCGCGTAGATCCACTGGTTGTTGCCTTCAAAATCGGTGGCGCGAATATCCGTGAGAGGCTTCCCTGCGTCGTGTAGCAGCCCTGACGCGATGCCCGCGACGTACCACCGACGCAGGCGCATGCTTCGCCGTGCCGGGGTCTCGTTTGTATCAAAGGCTGTCGTAAGGCACCCATCCAGGGTGAGCGAGGCGACCTCAAGGCTATGTCGGAGCAACCCCCCTGGGCCGGAGTGATGGTGGTTCTCCGACGCCGGCAGCATGTGCGCCAATTCGGCGAAATTCACCAGGATCGGCTCAACGTAGAGCTTGAGGTCACTGGCAGGCATTCCGACTGAATGAATAATCCGATCGAACAGCTCGTGCTGATAATTGCGCATGAACCACTGCCCGCTAACCAGCCCTGGATAACCCTCTTGGTAAGGTGGGTACCGAAGGTTTCGCCAGTTATGGTTCTCCAGGTACCGCTTGATTTCAGGAGTAATCATCTGCTCGGCCGGGTGCGCGAAGCTGTCCGTAAGGGCACGCTCGCTTCGAGGCCACAGGCGTTTCAGGAATGAAAATGGAGGCATACGCTTCTCGGCCATGTTGTGTGCTGAGAATGATGCGTGAGGGATACCGCCTTGAGTTTCGTTTTCAGGCAGTTTTATGGTCGAAAAAAAGCCCGGCAAGTGCCGGGCTGAGGGGTTAGAACCAGAAGGTTCCGAAAAACTGTGACGGCTCTTCGACCGTCTCATTTATTGCGTCCACCTTTTGCCGTATGCGGGGCAACGGCTCAGGTTTGGCCTTACTTTCATCGTAGGAGGCATCCACAGAGACCCGCGTAGCCATTGACGAACCGGTCTGGTGTCTCGCGATCACATCGGGCGGAATAACCGCCTCCAGCTCGTGCGCAACACCTTTCCAATCCACAGTGCCAGCCACTTCGTAGCTCGTGACTTTCACACCCAGAGCATCGGCCCGGCGGAACTCCCCCAGCAACGGCAGGATCTCGGCCTCAAGGTCTTTTGCTTCCTTGGTGAGCACTTTCAACTGGGCCTTCAGCTCAGCAATCTTGCTCTCCTTCGCTCTCCTGGCATTTGCTAGCGGACGCCATGCAGCCAGGTCCAGCCTATCCAGCGGAATAACGTCCCGCTTTGGATCGGCCTCAGGCGGCACACCGCGCATCACCAGCCCCCAGAAGATTTCTTCTGCCTGAATGATTCGTCTCACCAGAAGGTCATCCCAGTCAACGATCAAACAGCAGGGTTCATGCTTCGGCGACCAAAACCACAGGTAACCGCGCCGTGCTCCACTGACGATCATCTGGTGCATCACTTGCCAGCGGTACAGCTTAAATGCCTTGCTATGCTCCCTGAGTTGCAGCACCTCCAGATGGTTGGTTTCGGAGAGATTCTTGATCTCTACCGGAGACTTGTCATCCAGAACCCCATCGAACGATGCCCGAATAAAAGGGTATGCGGTCGACTCTGCACAGAACGGCAAAGCCATCTTGCCGTACTTATCCTCAAAGGCTTGTAGCGCTAGCGGTTCGAATTTGACTCCCCTCCTAACCTGCGGGATTACCGACAAGTCAGCTGGCTCGACAATTCCAACCAATTCCTTCCACAGCTCCAGGGGCGTTTTATCAGGGTTTTCACCCATGATGACAGCGCAACTGGTTGCACTGATGCCTTCCCTTCGCCACTCGTGCCAATCAGGAGTCCGCTGCGCGATGTCAACGATTTTCATTGTCGACACCCTCATGGAACCCCAGCCTGGCCATTACCTCATACGCATGCAGAACACCGTTGTTACGGAACTCAGCACAGAGCTTCAGGTCGTGGAACAGCTCGGTTTTCTTCAACTTTGTGGTGCTGTAGAAGCCCTTCGCAAAGTTTGTTTCTGGATCAAGCACATCGACATAGCCGAGCCCGTCAAGCAGCGTCTTGCGTAGCAAGTCAGCATGGCTCAGCACATTCGCTATGCGCTCATCTAGTGGGCCTGATGTGAAGAAGTTGAACTGCAAGCCAATTTCTTCTCCGAGCAGCCGTAACGCCCTACAGACGGCGTTATACCGCTCCTTTCTCAGCTCTTCGGCCTTCGCATGGAAGTCCTGGAGCCGCTTACTGTAAACAACACCCCATTCGCGCAGCTGCTTTTCGTCTGCTTCCGTCAATCCCTGAAGGTCAGGGTTCTCAGGCCAGTTATCCAGATCCATGAACATGCTGAGTTTCCCCAACATGGTTTTTTCTTGGATCTCGACTCCTAACTCCGAATTGCGGTGAGCGACGATTGCGGCTTCTACGGCATGGAATGCCTTGCAGCATGACTCAAAGGTCTTCATTGATTTCTCCTTTTCTCAAGTTCACCACCCTGGCTCGAAAACCCAAGTGGCACCCCCGGAAAGGCGAAACCCCAGAGGGCTTTCGCCCCCTGGGGGATATTCTTTCTCTGGTGTTCCAGTGATGCTCACGATTACGCAACCTTCGCGTAGCGGGAGTAGATTTCTTCTCGCTTGCGCATGGCATCCTCGAAGCTCAACTGACCTGCATTGCAAGCCTGAATCACTGCGACGATCTCCATGCCGCGCTGCCATTCAGCGGTACCCGACAATCGATCAAGCGCCCCCATATCTAGAAGTGCGTATCCATCGTCAAGCATGTCGCCAATGCACAGCTCCGGCGTGTCATGCGTGCAATGGCCGGTGAAGCCATCACGTTGAAACGCCTGCCACCGAAAGCGCCCTTGCTGAGATGCGTCTGGGATAAGAACACCCCAGGCATCCCGGCTCCGATGCTTCAGCGTCAAGCCAAGTCCGTGGATAGTGAACTGACAAAGCAGGTACTCCAGGAGAATGAGCTTCACCTGAAATTGCTCGATCATTTCGTCAGCGTATTCCGCGAACGCACCACCCTCTTCTTTCATCTCCCCCCAGCTAGCAAGGGAGTCCTTCAGCCCCTCAACGGTTGACGGTCGCATTGTTCTGCTCTCCTGGAAGGGAGTGGGTCAGAACGGCAAAAAAACCCGGATGGGCCTTCTCTGCTTTGTCGATCGCTTCGCCGAAGGTGGTTGCTTCACAACGGAAGGTAGCCTTCTGCTGTGTATGCAGGATGGTCATCGATAGGATGTAAGTCCGCATGGTGTATCTCCTTCTCAGATTTTTAGCCCTGAAAAAGAGGCACCTTCCCTGAGGGGCGGTGCCCCTCAGGGATAGCGATTACTCAGTTGATTCGCTGGTATTGCCCAGCTTCAACCAGCTGCTTTGCTTGGCCTGCAAGATGCTCTACTACGCCGTTAGAAAGCGGATCGCTGCCATAGAAACCCCAGCAGCTATCTGTCTCCTCGCCGTCTTCAATCACCTTGAAGCCCCACACATCGCCGGTTAGGTACTGGTCATAAACCTCGACCTCCCCAACCAGCATGGCGGTTACTTTTTCGGTGCGTGACTTGTTCAGCCGTTTCCAGCCCTGCTCAGCACACACTTTCGCCTTGCTCACGAAAATAAAGCCCACTTGCCCACTGTCCCAGGGGCAGGCGAACGGCTTGGTTCTCATCGTGATGCCGCTGTGATCGTAGAGATACAGCGGCAGAATGATCGCCTTGCCTGTCATTTTGAGAGCTTGTTGGATGTCAGGTACATGAGTTGAGTCGAAGCCCATCTCGTTGAGCTGCCTTTCGGACAGGTGCTCGTAGATCAGGTCAAGCGCCTCAGTAGCTCCATCCTCATCACCCAGAATGTAGCGGCGATGAGCGCAGACCATCATTGCAAGGTTGTCCCACTTGCGCGGGTTTTCTGCGTCGGTGTCATGCATGAGCTGTACGGTGACTTTCGGTTGTGCAGTTGCCATATCGTTTTCCTTTCTCAAAAAACGACGAGGGCAATGCGCCCCTGGGGGCGATATGCCCCGTCAGGGAGTTTTTTGCAGATGCCTTACGGCAGCAGCAGGGTCAGGATGAAGACGATCAAGTCAGCCATCTGATTGATTCCTTTTGAACTGACGGAGCACTCCCCTTACGGGAAAGCCCCGCAGGGTTGTGGTCAGTTCGAAGCGCCCTATGCAACAAGGCCCCCCAAAGCGTTTTTTTGCGTCACTCGCCTTGCGACTGAGCAACGTACTGCGCAGATTTCAACTGGGTTACAGCGTAATCCCGAGCGTCTACAGGCCACGTCGAAACGTACTCGAACGCCGGCTCCCAACTATTGGCATCACGAGCACGCCGAACAACTTCCGCAACCTTCTTGATCACCTTTGCAGGTAAATCAGCAGGTGGCGGAACTTGGCTTCCATCACGGACAACTTCACCTTCAATCACATCGTCTGCCGGGGCAGGATCTGCAACCTCTGGTTTAGCGGCCTGTTCGGGGTCTAC
Source organism: Pseudomonas rhodesiae (assembly GCF_007858255.1). Lineage (GTDB taxonomy): Bacteria > Pseudomonadota > Gammaproteobacteria > Pseudomonadales > Pseudomonadaceae > Aquipseudomonas > Aquipseudomonas rhodesiae. The sequence goes on from NZ_VFEU01000025.1 coordinate 36,217, forward strand.
GGTGGGTTCTGGCTGCTGATTAACCTGGTTAGAGGTCGGCAACGGCTCAGTTTCCACCACATCAGCAGCGCCCATATATCGCTCAACAACTTCAACTGGTACATCGTTGGAAGAGAACCCTTCCCCAGCGTCTGTATTGAGGTACTGAATCACTCCGTCCAGCTTTGAGCCGGTCTGAGGCCAGTATTTCCTTGCAATCTTGATGGCCGACTTCTTGCGCATGGAATCTTCGAAGTCGACCCAAGGGCCTTTCTTCTTGCGTTTCCACAGCTCTGAAGCATCGCGAGCAGCATTGATTTCATCAGCGGTAACCGCCTCAACGTGAACGCGGCCATCAGGCAGAAGAGCTTCGACGTAGCAACCTACAAACTCCCCACGATCAGCCTTCTTGTCGAAAGGGTTGAACGTGTGGGTCGGGCTTTGTCGCTTCCCTCTGTACTCGAATTTGTCTTTCGAGTAGACCAATTCAACGATGCAATCACGGATCGCACCGTCGTTCACAGCGACCTTGACCATGCCCCTCCAGGACACGTCCAAAACCACCTGCCCGTCTCGGGGCACCAAGTACGCGAGCTGTCGGGATTGATTAAGAGTCAATCCGTAAGCCGCAACCTGGCTAAAGGCATTTCTAAGGCTTAGCGGGTTAGTCGTAGCGCACTTGCACAGATAGTCGTTGTTCATCATGGCCTGCGATGCAAACAGCAGCTCATTTTTGAACATCACGTCAGTCTTCGACGACTCCACTAGCTTGATGAACTTTTCTTCTTGCTTCGCAATAATTGCAACTGCGTTTTGGAAGTTATCGCTCATTTCATTTTCCTTTCTAAAAAGAAAACGCACCCGAAGGTGCGTTAATTCTTGACTGACTTCTGCCTGATTAGATGATGTTTAGAAGCAAACGGCTAATTGGGGCAAAAGGGATGTCGTCGTCGAAGCTGTCATAATGCGGATCATGCTGTGGAGCAGGATCGCGTGGTGACTGACTAGGACGTTGTTGTTGCTGTTGCGGACGCTGCTCACGGGGTTGCCCTTGAGAGTTGTCGCGCTCTGGCCTACCACCCAGGAGCTGCATTCTGCCCTGCATGTCGACGATAATTTCGGTGGTGTACCGTTTGATACCGTCTTTTTCCCACTCTCGTGTTTGAAGCTTACCTTCGATGTATACCTGCGATCCTTTCCGCAGATACTCACCAGCGATTTCAGCGACTTTCCCAAACAAAGAAACACGGTGCCATTCGGTCTTTTCGACTTTCTGTCCCGTTTGCTTGTCAGTCCACTGCTCACTTGTTGCAAGGCTGAGATTGGTTACTGCATTACCGTTCGGTAAGTAGCGAGTTTCTGGATCTTGACCACAGGTGCCAACCAAGATCACTTTATTTACGCCGCGAGCCATAGTATTTCTCCATTTAGATAGAACTACGGGGCGGCATTACCCCAATACGGGGGCAATAGCAGCCCCGTTGGGGTTTGGTTTTTCATGGGTTTTTGGTTGTACTTTTGAGACGGCCAACAAGCCGACCATGCGACGAAGCGCATGACTAAATCAGTCCACACATGTGGGCTGACTTAATCTGGGAATTCATGATGGTTGAGATTCAACCATGAGGCGCTGGGCCTGCTAGATGGACTGCAAGGCATGCAATCCGGATTTATAACGCCGAGCTACTCGACGTGATAGGAAGTCTGCAACAAGCAGAATCCAATGGCAAGCGGGTTTTTTGTCGGCGTTTTTTCAGTCGCTTTTTCGTCCTGAAAACGGGCCATCTCCTTTTCTGTACAGAGGAAAATGATCCTTACCAGCCTCAGAGGATCAACCATGCACCACCTTAAATCTCTCCTGCCGCTAGGCCTGGCCATTGGCTTGGCGCTCACAGCGGGTTGTGCCAACAAGCCAGAACCACCTGCCTCAGGCACGCCATTCGAGGTAGCAAGCTACGAGCCCGACATGCGCGAATACCACACCAGTTGGGGGCATACGGGCCGAGGCGGTGCAGCATTGCGAAAACCCACCTATCAACCCGTTCTTGGCAGCCTCGATGTTCTCGAGACCCCGGCCGGGAAGCTTCACCCAGAGCTGCAAGCACGCCTTACAACGAACGATAGCGTTGCAGTCCCCTCATCCATGTTCCAGGCCAACTGTGCTGACTCTGCAAATGTGGCGCAGGCCTTTGCTCTTGGCCAACCCGCGGCAAGCGAGCGCATCGTCACCTTGGCCAACGCGGCCGGTTCGGTCGATGACTACATTGCCGTCCGGAACAAGCTCTGCAAAGGGGCTCAACGGTTGAGCTACGAGGAGTGGGTCATTCTCGTCGAAGGCACCCCGAAGGATGTCCCTCTTCACCTGAAACCGTCTTTTTCCCCCTCCTATAAGTGATCAGTCATGCCTAAATTCAATCCCACTCTCGCTACAGCCATTGGCGTTTCCATCGTGACCTCTGCCGTTGCTATCGGTGTCTCCGTCCACATGGGTCAGAGCTACACCGACATCGCGGTACAAAATGCCCTTGTGGAGCAGTTGCCAGGCGCGGTCGACAAAACCCTGAAGGATCGTGAAGTTGAGAAGATCAACGCAGCGAAAGCGAAAATCCTCTCGAAGTGGAGCGGCGCAGCTGACACCACCATTGAAGGTCGGCACATCTACGGCAGCAAGGACGCCCAGTTCACCTTGGTCGAGTTCGTTGACCTGGAATGCCCTTATTGCAAGCGCTTCCATGACACGCCAAAGCAGATGGCTGACAAGTCCGAAGGGCGCATTAACTGGGAATGGCAGCATTACCCCCTGGCCTTCCACAACCCCGCAGCGGAAGTGGCAGCTCACGCCTCTGAGTGCGTGGGCGAGGTTGCCGGCAACAAAGCCTTCTGGGCCTTTACTGGCGAATGGTTCGCTCGCACTCAACTCAATGGCCAAGGTGTCGAGGACGTAGAGCGTCTTGCGCAGGAGGTTGGTGCTCCCCTTGATGCCTATCGTCAGTGCATGGAAAGCGGCAAGTACCGGGCCTTGATCGAAGGCCAGGTGAAGAAAGGCACGAACATGGGGGTCACCGGCACGCCAGCAACGGTCGTAGTCGACAACCTGACAGGCAACAAACTGCTGGTGAAGGGTGCCCAAAGCACACAGGTGCTACTCCAAACCATGCAGCAGCTGGTCAAAATGCGTGACGAGGCTCCCAACCAGGACAAGCTGGATACCCCTGCTGAGGGCGCGACCAATGAGATCGGTGCTCAATAGGCTGGATGAATGGGCCGACCGGCTAGACGCCGGCGGCACTCGTGCGCTTTGGGGCGCTCGTGACGCCATGACCCAGCAGCTAGAAGGTCGGGTGGGCCTTTTCCATGCACTACGCAGGGCCAGTAGCTGGGATGAGGTTTTCGATCTCATCTCAGCCAACGGATACACCCTCATTCCAAACGGAGAGGATTTTATCGCCGCTGACATGAGCACAGGGCTGATGTTCTCTCTCTGGGATTGTGGTCATAGCCGGCTCGTATTTGAGGAGCGGCTTGGTCACTTCCCGGATTCACCACCTACGAGTCGATGACTGCAACCCCGCCACGGCGGGGTTTTTCTTGTGCTTGGGTACGACCTCAACAACCGTTTGACATCCTCTCCAGCCTCTCGCTTCGCTCACAGAGCTGCCGCAAGGCCGGGGATTCCTACGGCGCTAGGCTGCGAATGCAGCTTCTTCGCTTCGGCGGGTTCCTTGGCCGAGCGCGCAGCCGCTACTCGTATCTCCAAAGGCGTTAATTTCCGTGTGTCCCACGGTATTTCTTGCCCCTTTGCGAAGGTTGTCCACCTTCCAAAGCGGGCGAAGATTGGTGTAGTGGCAGGCGTCTGCAAGCTGCTCTGCATTCTCAAGATTGAATGAGGCAAGCGGTCTGATGTGGTCGATATGCCACTCTCCCCAGTTATCCCAAGACATGCCATGCTCAAACAGGGACTCAATGTGCTTCATCGCGCTTTCTACCGAGCAGCCTAGTAGTTCAACAGCAGACCCGCTCTTCCAGCCGCCTTTGATTGCCCTGTTCAGTCTGATCCGCAGGTTCTTTGCCAGTTTGCGATGTGGCATAGCTTCCAGCGCCTTGCGTTCTTGCTTAGCGATGGCTGCGCGGTTCGCTCGCTTATACTGCCGCATCCATTCTCTGCGCTCCGGGGCTGCCTCCCGTACAGCATCACGCCTATTTTGCGACGCTTTGCGGGCAGGAGAAGATTTCTCCTGTTGTCGGATTGCTTCAGCGTTGTCTTTCCGATAAGCACGAGAGTATTCAGCAAGTCGCTCACGGTTCTTTGCCCGGTAGCGGCGCTGCCGTTCTTTCTTGGCTTGGCGCTGTTCCTCACTCAGCATTTGCGCTCTCCGCGAGCCGGGCGTGCCCCGCCCTGAGTATGTTGATCGCGCCGACCACATCGGCGTTGTTCTCATAACCGCATCCCACGCACTCGAAGCGGGCTTGCGTCTGGCGGTTGTCGGCAGACACATGGCCGCAGCACGGACAGGTGCGGCTCGTGTTCTGCGGCGGCACGGCGACGAGCCATCCGCCTCTCCAGGCCAGCTTGTAGTCCAACTGGCGGCGGAACTCGCCCCAGCCCTGATCCAGGATCGAGCGGTTGAGCCCGGCCTTCTGCCGAACCCGGCTGCCGGGTTGCTCGGCGGTGCCGCTGGCCGAACGGGTCATGCTGGCTACCTGGAGGTCTTCGACGATCACCAGCGCGTGGCTTTTGCTGATGGCGGTCGTCGCTTTGTGCAGGTAGTCGGCTCGGGCATTGGCGATCTGGCGCTGGATGCGCTGAACCCGAGCCTTGGCCTTTTTCCAGTTGCTGCTGAATTTGGTCTTGCGGGCCATCTGCCGCTGGGCCTTGGCCAGTCGGTGCTGGTGGCGGGCGAAGGTGTTGAGTGGTTCCAGCACCGTTTCCCGCTCCCCATCCCAGAGGGTGGCGAAGCGCACCACGCCGAGGTCGATGCCAACCGCGAGCGGGGCGGCGTGCAGCGGCACCGCCACTTCTCGCTCCGTCTGGATCGAAACGTACCAGTGGCCGGCGCTCAGGCTGACCGTGACGTTCTTGAGGGTGCCGAGCACCTGCCTGCTGTTGCGATAGCGCAGCCAGCCCAGCTTGGGCAGGTTGATGCGTGAATTTCCCTGGTCGAGCTTGATCTGTTTGGGATCGGGGTAGCGGAAGCTATCGCGCTGACCGCGTTTCTTGAAGCGGGGAAAGTCGGCCCGCTGGGCGAAGAAGTTCTGATAGGCCCGGTCGAGGTCTTTGAGCGCATGCTGCAAGGGATGCACCGGGGCATCCTTCAGCCAAGGCGTTTCATCGCCGTTGCGCCAGGCGGTGAGATATTTGGCCATGGCCACATAGCCGATGTACTTGCCGCCTTCTTCGCGGTTGACTTGCTGCACCGCCAGCGCCTTGTTGAAAACGAATCGGCACGCCCCTGCGAACTGCCGCAGCTTACGCTGCTGCTCGCCGGTTGGTTCGATGCGGAATTTGTAGGCTTGGCGTCTGAGCATTGGATTGCTGGCTATCTGTACAGTGTCGAGTATAGGGCCGCCGCGAGGCGTGCGCTACCCGTCCAATGCGTAGAAAGCCCACCAGTCATTCGCTTCGCTTGGGATTCCCGCCGAAGCCGGTAACCTATGCCTATCAAAACAAGGAGTTTCACCATGCAGAACCATCGTAGAACGATTTACACCGGCCTCCTCGCAGCAACTATTGCCCTCCTGGTCGGGTGCTCTTCCACGCCGAAGACTGCCACCGTGCAGCTGCCTGATCCGCAGAATGTACCGAAGGAAAAATGGTCGGATGCAATGCACGTTCTGACTGCCATGAACATTTCTGGCCAGCGTGATGTTCCTCTCGAGCTGGCTACATCCGGCCCGACAACAGCGACTTCAGGTACGGGCGGTTCGTCTGTGGGCGATGTCGCTATTGCCGCAGGCGGTTATGCGTCCCCGCCCTCAGGCGTCAGCAGCAATGCAGCTCTTGGCCTTGGGGTAGGACTCTTTCTACTCGGCGGTTCGAGCGATCCAGCTCGGGGGTATCAAACAGCCGCGTGGGTCCCATCCACACTTGCTAAGTCCCCCGAAGAAGCATCTGCTCTTGTACTAAAACTTTTTGATGAGGCCCGCCTTAAAGCTTTCCCTAATCAAAGATCAACACTCACGCCTAAAGTTGGAAAATATCCGCCTGGTAGTGGGAAAGCCTATGTTGACCCCGTAGCAATTTGGAAAGAGACCCCGGTTCAGTTTGACGGGGTAGCTTCAGTTCCTCCTACTTTCATTGCTTCTTCCGAGGCATACGGGCCGATATTTATTCATCATGGGCAGTATACAATTGACGGAAACAAAAACGATATATCTACACTGGACGCCATGATTGAGGTTTCGGAGAAACTACCTGAATGGTTTTACATGTACCACCCAGGTGAAAGGCTGCGGAAGAACTCTGTTCCAGCGCGCATTATCAATAAAGGTCAATCGATGTATTTCATCGGAAAATAAAACAACTGATAAATAAAAAAAGCCCCGCCAGCGCGGGGCTTATTTTATCGCAGCCCTTCCTCTGCCTTTCTCTTTACCGCGTCTACATCGAAATTCTCAAGCCTCTGTAGGTTTCTATCTAATGTGTTCAGACGCTTTTCTCCATCTGTTGTCTGAAGTTTACTACCACTCCCGGTAATATCCTCCAGGGAAACTGTATTAGCGGTAGGAAGACGCCCTGCAAGATTCAGCATGCCGATCCACTCAGACAGATCCACACGCGACCAATCCATCTGCGCCATCTGAGCTGGCGTAATTCCTTCGCACGTAGGCGACTTTACGTCACCCCATCCCAACCCCAGTTGTTCACGGGCTGACTCTTGAATGATGCGCGCTACAACCGAGCCAAAGCAGCAATAGGCCTCTCGCTTTTCAACGCATGACCCAAGTGCTTCGGATGCGCAGTAGCTGCCAACAAAGTGGCATTGCCGGGTTTCCTTTTTCGCACCAAGCTCGAACTCCTTCTGCTCGCACTCCCAAATAATGTTGATCAGCAGATCCACAATCACATAGACCATATAAACCCAGCCGATGATATTAACTACCATCGCAGCGTTGGCGCTTAGTCCAGTAACAGTACCCTGGGTCGCGGTGCCTTCTGCACCTGTAGCGAATACCGCATTTGCAGCAGCAGAGGCCCCCATTTCAACCATTGCATCATAGGCCTGCTGCATCAGCCATTGCTGAATCTGTCCCATCGCTGCACCTTGGAATCCCTCATTGAACGCAGCAGTGGCGCTATCGACAATGGTGCCCCACTGGCCCTTGATAACCGAGGAGCCGACAGACATGGCAGCTTCAGTGCCCGCGGCCCAGTATCCCGGCGCAAAGAGATTTCCTGTCCTGCTCAATGCCTCAAGTGAGCTGGTCATCTTGAGAGTGTTCATGGTCAGGTTTACATAGTCGAAGATGCTTACGCTTTCCGGCGCTTCGCAGCAGTCAACATAGCCCCCGAGCGCCTTCTTGCACTCCATAGCCTCGCCTTTGAACACCTTGCAGTCATTGGCCTCGTTGATATCGGTACCATCACCACCGCAGTCCAGGTCGTGCTCAGCAAACTGAGCAACCTGAAGCATGGCCACCGCATAGGCAAAATCGCCGCTTTTCGTGTTCGACGAGTCGAAACACTCACTGCCCATGCAGCGCGCCCCACCAGGGCATTCGATTTGGGCCCCAGTGTTCACGATAGTTTCGTAGCTGGTGTCATAACCGCAGTCCCAGACCTCCTCGAAGGCATAGCAAGAGCCTGTCTCGCCTTTTGCGCCATCAATACAACCTTGAGAGATAAAACCGCAGCTGGGGTTCTGCTCGTACTGGGTGCAGGTATTCAGGTTGCCGCCATCATTTGAGGGGCACCGCTGCACACCCTGGGCGTCCGTGTAGCAATCCATATTCCCCTTGTAGTAGGAGCACTCGGCGCTTACCTGGGCCTTCTTGCAAAGCGGATCGATGCTCGGGTGCGGGGATGGTGGCATGTCAGAGCGGCAGATCCGAACGCCATTGGTTTCCGTACAGCCATTGGCGTCCACCGCCGGCATAGACGTGCACGACATCTGAGCGTTGGTGCAGAACCCATCCTCGATCATGTCGAACATAGGCAGGCGCTCTTCCGGCCCCCAACCATTATCGACAAACGCCTTTGCCGGGTCATAGATGATCTTGATGCGGGCGTAACCCTCACCACCACCGGTAACCGAGGTGCGGGTTTTGAACGTGATCACGTCATCATCGCTGCCGAACTTGTCAGTGATCACCTTGTTCGGAGCTACGTTCCAGCTTGTTCCGCGTTCGCAGCTTCCAGCTGTTTCCGGCGGGAAGACACCAGGTGTGTGCGTCCAAAGCATTTCGTCATTGAAAAGGATTTGGAAATAATCGTCGAAAACAGCTCTGTCGACGGTAGCTGAAATAATGGCGTCCTTGGCTATCACGCGGAATCGGGTGTACTCCTCATAGATTTTGCAGTTCCCGCTCCAGTAGTTGTCCCCTACCGTGCCGACCCAGATGTACAAGCAACCTGGTCCGCACGACTGAAAGTTTGGCTGCCCGGAAACGTATTCGATTACACCTACCTTGTAGTCATGCAGGAACTCAACGTTTCCGCCTTGATCCACGACGCGCTCACATGTTTTGTAATTGGCAACATGGGCGTTTTTCGTCACGTTCTCAAAAACTTCGGTAGAGGTGCAGTCCGCGAAGTTCTGCTTAAACCCATCCATGAAGTCAGGGGAACGAACTTGATCAGCCTGATTGAGCATAGGGTCGTTGGAGAGATCTACCGACATGCGGTTGCCGCTGTCGATCAGGGTTCGGTATGCCTCTCCCTCAGAGGACGATTCCGATTGGAGGCGGGTATTTGCTCGCAACCCGAGATCGATCGTCTTCACATCGTCGCCGTAGACGTTCTCGAGCGAGGCAGTGTCTCCAGTTTCAGGGAAAAGATCCTGAAGCGTGACGGAGGCGTCCCCACCATCGAATACCTGAAGTGCCTGCTGGCCTACCGATTGACCGGCCGCAGATCCTGCTGTCACAGCGTCGGCCCAGGCTGTGAAGGTCATGCTGTTGAGATACAGGCCGATCACGGTCACGTTGACCAGCCGTCTCAGCGTTGTTTTGAGTGGTTGTCGCATCGATCGCATGTCCAAAAATGGGGATGCTTCGATGCTAGGGGAAGGGTGAGAAATGATGGCGCGGTTTCAGGCAACAAAATCGCCTGAAAAAGCAAAGCCCCGGCTGGTGGGGTCACCGGCCGGGGCTCGCTGTGTTTTTGATCATGCCTCAGGCACTACTAAGACCTGGCCATCACTCGGGATCAAGCGATGAATCACCGCCCATGATTTAACGAACCGGGTATCCGGATCGGAGGACGAAACAGTTCTGGCGATCTGCTCGGGGACTTTGAACACCCGTCCAGACTCGACCATCAGTTCTTTGAGTTCTTGGCAGAATAGTGCGTTTGCTGCGGTCATGTTCAACTCTCCAGGTGTGGGTGATCCCCAGAGCCCTTCACACGGAAGGGCTCTGGTGGATCACCCACGGAGGGTGACCACGCAGCGGTCTAGCCGAAGCTAGACTTGAATCCGTTCACTGGGCCAACCCCTGAGGGAAGGCTCAGTGGGCCTTGATGTTCGTGCCGTGCTTCTTGTCGAGACGGTCAGCGACCACATAACCGATCACGCCGGTTAGGGCCAAAGCACCGACAACGCCTACGATTGCGTAAACAAGCATCTGCATCGAGTCCATTTCATTCTCCTTTCGGATTGCTCATCGCTGTAATCAAGGATACCACCAAATCGGCGATCATCATTACCACGCCAAGCACCAGACAGAACGATACGACAAGCGGATGCGTTCCTGGTGTAACGATGGAAACAAAAGCGGCTGCCAACAAGCTACAGCCAACGCCCATAAGTGAAGCCTTAATCCAGTCGAATAGTATTTTCTTGTACATCTTTTTTACTCCTCAAAAAGACGAGGAGTCCCAACGGGATTCCCCGTCAGGGTTTAATTATTTCCAACTCCGAGCCGTTCGGCTGAGTTAGAAGAACAACAATAAAGCCATTTGCCTGCGAATAAATCGCATAGGCAAAGTTCGATTTTTCTGCCAACGATGATGCGCTGCGAACAGCGTCAATTGCGTTTACATGAAACATCGGGACGACCTCTTACGAAGCAAAGACTTCCAGTAAAACCGAAAGCTTTTTGCCAAGAGCCTTATTGAATCAAAGCGCGTGACGTGCCTTGATCATTTCTGCGGTGTGAGACTGCTGAGCAGTTTCAACGCCTGCATCGAACGCCTTGAAGCCAAGTTGAATGCCACCAACAACAAGAGCGGTAAGGACGATGAGAGTTTTCATGGTGTTCTCCGTTAGCAAAAGATGCAGACGGAGAACCACCCTGGCGGGAAGTAATCTCCCCGCTGCGGGTTTTTTATGCACGCAGAAAAACCAATATCCAGTTGCCTGGATGTCGATAATTTGAGTGCTATTTTTAAGCCGGTTTGAAAGCGTGGCTCTGCTTTTTGTGACTCATCACATACATGATGAGAACACTGCCTGAACGCATACACGTTTCAGGCCTTGGCGGACATGCTCATGCATGGCGCTAAGTTCTAAGCACAGAGGGCTCTGTGCTGGAGGGGTTCTTGAGAGCTCGACCTGAGGCCCGCTCTATGCCTGCGATGATACCAAACCGATGCCCTTTAACAAGATGGCGAAATCGAGTAGGAGGCGGCTTCACAGCCGCCGTCCTCTCACACCACCGTGCGTACGGTTCCGTACACGGCGGTTCAGGTTATGCGGCTAAGCCGGTTAATTGTATCCAGTATCGAGACCAGTCCGAGTCTATCCCATAGTTTCTTCGGTAGCGCCTGATTCACGTGAGATGCCCCCGAATTCCACCACGGGCCTCGGCCATTGAAGGCCGATTTATAGGCACGTTCCTCGCTCAAGCCCAGGCGCATCAGGTTGCGCGCCCTCGTTGAGGGCCGTTTCCATTGGCGCCAGATGACGCAGCGAAGTTTGTGCCTGACCCAGCCGTCCATTTTCTCAAGTGGGCGTTTGCTCTGGCTGAGCTTGAAATAGCCAGCCCAGCCTCGCAGGACAGGGTTGATTCGCTCGATGACAGTCGCCACTTTGCGGGCCCTTACACTGCGCAGCAATATTCTGAGTCGGTCGCGTAAGCGCCCCAGGCTCATCGTTGCCACGCGCAGCCTTGGTTGCTGGTGCATGCTCATCCCGTAGCCCAAATAGTCACACTTCCAAGCCTCTGCCACTTGGCTCTTCTTCCGGTTCACCGTCAATTTCAAACGTTGGCACAGAAAGCGCTCGACGCTGGCCAGCACCCGCTCACCAGACCGAGGAGTGCGGACATAAATGTTCGCATCATCGGCGTAGCGCACGAAGCGATGGCCCCGACGCTCCAGCTCGCGATCGAGTTCGTCGAGCAGGATATTCGACAACAACGGCGAGAGCGGGCCGCCTTGCGGCGTCCCTTCCTGCCGCTGGCTGACGATACCGCCCGACATGACACCGGCTTCGAGGTAGCGACGGATCAGCCTGAGCGCGCCCTTGTCTTCAATACGGCGCTCGATGCAGGCCATCAGGATGTCGTGGTTGACCCGATCAAAGAACTTCTCAAGGTCGAGTTCCACGCACCAGCGATACCCCGACGCCACATGAGCGCGGGCCATCCCGACGGCTTGGTGAGCGCTTCTGCCCGGACGAAAGCCGTAGCTGTAGTCCGAAAACAGTGGATCGAAGATTGGCGTAAGCTGTTGCTGCAGGGCTTGCTGGATCAGGCGATCTACGACGCTGGGGATTCCCAGTTGCCGTGTGCCGCCCTGCGGTTTGGGAATTTCAACCGCTCGCACTGCTTGAGGATGGTATTCACCGGCCATCAACCTGGCCTTGAGTATTGGCCAATACTGTTTCACGTGGCCCGCCAAGTCGGCCACCGTCATGCCATCGGCACCCGGCGCCCCCTTGTTGCTGACTACGCGTTGATACGCACGCCTGAGGTTGGCCGGTGCAAGCACCCGCTCCATCAGCGTGCCCGACTCCGCGCTCGTCCACGCCACTGACGCCATCGATACCTTTGCACTGTCAGGCATCATCCTCGGCTTCTGGCCGGGACTCAGGATGATAGTTTCCGCTGTGGGAAATTTCTGCATTACGGCTACCAACGAGACAGTGACACCTACTGGCGGCATAACCTGTTCGGCCCTTGGTGGCGTGGTTAACCGCCACTTACTACGGCCTCGGCTGACTTCTGCACGCCCATCCCGTCGCCTCTCGACGCTCGGTAGCACAAAGGCAGGTGTGCAGATCTCCCAGGGTAATTCGCGTGACCTTCCTGCTTATGCCTGTCGGATTTACGTCACAGCGTTCCGTGCAAGTATTGGGCTTCGACGATTTGGGCCGCCTTACCCCGCTGTGCCGCCTCTATCCGCTTCCTGTTCGTCAGGCCAGCATTTTGCCTCGGGCTTCCTTCAGATTCGCAGTCACCCGCGACACCCTTGCCTCCGGCTAACACTTCCCCTTGCCGGGTGTGTAGAGGACTTCCACCTCCAAGTCACCCGCCTGGTCACCACAACCAAGCGGGTTGCGCTGACGCGCAACGCGCCATGCCTGGCGCACCCAAAAAAAAGGGTGACCCGAAGGCCACCCTTTCACACTCATAGCCCATTAGGTGAGAACACCTTGTGGCCGCATTTATTCCGGAAACGGTCAACAACCATCTCCATTGGCTCCTCCAGCTTTATCGGCTGGAAAAAACCTTCTCCCCGCGAGTGCTTCAGGAGGATGACGCCCCCTGATGACAGCTCCCATAGGTGAACCTTTGTGCCCCCTTTGGTTACCCAAGCCTTACGGCTTATCGAGGCCTGGCCTTGCAAACGAGCAGCTTCGAGGATCGCGTTCATCGACTTCTCCATACATCCATGCAGGGAGAAGCCCCGCGGGGGATTTCTCCCCCTTGGGTTGTGTTTTTTAGAGTCCTGAATATCTGCTTTCGAGCTTCAATTTTTCTGGCGAAACCGGGAACCAGTAGCAATCCCAATCCAGAAAAACGAATGCATCAGGGCGAAACTCAGGATCGATCTCCCGGACGAATCCAAGGATTTTCTTTCCCTGGATTTCGACTCCGTATCCATTTGTCACCGTCACGGTATCGCCAAGGATGAAGTCGCATGGAACAGGCGCGGCTTTTGCCATCTTTTCTTCAACAAACCGGTGCATTTTCATCTCCATTTTCATGGAGAACCCCGCCGGGGTTCCCCGGTAGGGTTATTTGCAGATTGCGTTGGCCAGCTCTTCAGCGTGCAGCAGAGCGTACGCTCTTCGCTCCTGGCTCATGTATGGCCAGCAAGAGCCAACTGCGTCCGAATAGCTCCCGAAGGCATCAATCCAGTCCCAGTAAATGTTCTTGCTGTCCACACGTCGCATTTGGTCAGCAGCCGGACGAACAAGGCTGAAAACCTTGTACAGCTCGCCACGCTCAACCGCCTGCTTTACAACCTGAAGCTCGCCTTCCGTCATAGCCTTGCGGCAAACCTTCTCGACGAGAACGCCGGCAGCGCGTTTCAGCAGCCTTTCAACTAGCTTGACCACCTGATCGTTACGAGTAACGAACGTCCTGGCTTCGCCGGCCTGGGCATCCTTATAAGCATTCATCTGATTCTCCATTTCTACGAAACGCAGAAAGGGAGAAAGCCCGTAGGGGGCTTTCCCCCTATCGGGCTTCTATTTACTTAACCAGTTCTTTGGCTGCGATTTTCAATGTGGTAGCGCGAACATCTTCGAAGTCGCACATCATTGCTTCACAACAGACTCGGAAGCTAAACGGATGAACTTCGTCCGAAAGTACCCAATCCATTGCTTCGCGCCAATTCTGCTCACTGAGCTGAGGATGAATGATCTGCCTCAGAGTGATTTTCAGCAGGTATTCCCGCATCCACTCAACGTAATCATCGGTGATTTCGTCTCGTGTCCGCAGGGCTTCCAACTCAGCGTCTGACATTTCCAGAATGTCGAGAAATCCAAGTTGAAAGACTCGCGCATGGCTTGCCTTTCTCCGTGGTCTCCGCTCAAACGAGCGGCGCTGAATAATTACTTGTTCCCCAAACAGATCCAGCAAGGGCAACGCAGTCGCAGTATTTTCCATTTCAGACCTCCTCAAACCGACAGAGGCCTCCCACTAGGGAAAGCCCCTAGTGGGTTGAATGGTTATTTGTCAGGCAGCTAATGCTTCGCGAACAAGCTCAAAGAGCGAGTTCTTGAGATTCGCAACCTCCCCAACAGCACGGTATTGGCTGAACAATGCTTTCAGGATGTGCTCATTGGCACTTCCGAAACCAAGTCCAATCACTTCGATGCCGCTGACCTCACACCGCTGAATAAACTCTTTCGCTGCATGAGTAGTACCTGCGTTCGGTTCCCCATCCGTTATGACGAAAAGAATCTTCTTCTCGCCCTTCGCACGAAGAACTTCAACAGCAGCCGGCCACAGTGCTTGCGCAAGAGGCGTACCGCCCTCCGACATCACACCAAAGCCACCTTCGCTTACCGCCCTGATCAATCGCTCTTTCGGGCTCTTGATCAGTGCGCAGCGCTCAACGCCATCGTTTGCCTTGTTGGGAAACGACATCGCGCCGGTTGTCACCAGCGGAAGTCCCTCCAGCGCGCTTAGCACCGCATAGACTGCGGCTTCGGCCTGATCCATCGCAGACTTCATACTCCCCGACTTGTCGAGAAGAATCTGGATTGATGCAGACTGACGCTCTGCTCGAGACTTACTTCTAAACACCCGCGTTTCGCCGCCTTTCATCATGGCGATACGGCCAGTGTCGATCCTCTTGCCCTGCCGCTTCAGCCGAACACGGCAATCAACCTGCGCCTGTAACAGCCCATTAAGGCACTGTCGTAGACCGGCAGATTGCTCGATGCCCAATTGCACACGGCGGACGCTCGCTTGATCGGATCGGTTCCTCCCCCTCCCGTCCAGAGAGAATGGTCGGAGCGGATTACCGTCGCGCACTGCCTTACGGCCTAGCAACTCACCCGCCTTGTCGCCAACTTCCGAGATCAACCCTTTCAGGTCGGCTTCGGTTGCATCCTTGGCCTGCTCGCGCAGGTTGCTGGCTTCTGGGGAAGGTTTGCCGCTGCCATTGCTGG
Organism: Pseudomonas rhodesiae; assembly: GCF_007858255.1. Classification (GTDB taxonomy): domain Bacteria; phylum Pseudomonadota; class Gammaproteobacteria; order Pseudomonadales; family Pseudomonadaceae; genus Aquipseudomonas; species Aquipseudomonas rhodesiae. The sequence continues at coordinate 51,420 of NZ_VFEU01000025.1, forward strand.
ACTGCGAGGTTTCTTGGCCATCGTCGCCGGCATTGCTGCCGCTACTTGGTTGGGATTGGTCTTGCGGCTCGGAGCCGGACTGGCCTCCATCAGATGTTTCCTGCTTGGATTCGGGTTGCCCCTCCTCTTTGCCTTCATCACCTGCACCCGCACCACCGTCTTGCTTCTGCTCCTGCTGCTGATCGCCTCCACCCGACTCTTGCGAGTCCTGAGGAGCACCCTCCGAGCCTTGCTCGGGCTGCGGTTGCTCATCTTCCTGCTCATCCTCTTGCGAAGGCAGCAGGTCGATAATCGCGTCCACCAGAGCGAGAACATCTGTTGTGCTCTCGCACGTCAGGGTGTTCTTCACCAGGGTCAGGATCTGATCCGTAAGGTCAGCCCCAAGAAGGGTCTCCATACGGGCCAGGTAGGCTTTTGCTGGAACCTCAAGCTGCGGTTCCTGGAGTAGCCAGTAACCGCCGTAGAGAATTCCGTTGTGAATCACATGGAGCGCCGGGCAGTCATCCACCTGCTCAGGCCGAAACGGCTCAAGCAGAACCTTGCGGTTCAGGTAGCGGATGTCCGACTCAGTACCTGGGTACTGATCCATGCTCAATCGTTCAATGCGGATGTCCTCAAGAATGTTCAGCAGATTCTTGCGGAAGGGTGTCGGGCATGAGTCGCGAAAGCAGCCCATGTCTGTGTTGCGGACATGGGAGCATTCATGTGCGATGTACCCGAAGGACAGCGGCAGATCGTCCTCGGTGAAGGGGACAAATACGTTTTTTCCATCTGTCTTAGCCTGGATACCCTCAACGTGCACTTTGACGCCAGTTAGCTCGGCAAGGTGCTGTGCATAGATCGGCAGAGTGCCGACCAGGGATTGATTGCTCATCGTTTATCTCCTTTCTCGCCACCGCGAAAAGGAGTAACCCCGCGAGGAGGGCTACTCCCACGCGGGGTTTGTTTGTGATGTCAGAACCAGAAGGTGCCGAAGGGCATATCGGGTTCGGACGGATTGATTACGAGGGGTTCTTCAGACTGCTCCACTGGAACGGATTCAGCTGGTTCAACAACCTCGGGTGTTGCTGGTACTTCGTTGATGCTGTCGTGACAACTCGGAGTAGCTACGCTTGCGCTCAGCTCTTCCTCGACCATCGTTACGGCATCCGCGGGTACTTCAGCATCAGGTACAGCAACAACAGCGACAGTCTCGGCCGGGGCCTCGATCTCAACTGCTGTAGGAGCCTCTGTTTCAACACCGGCCGGGGCCTCGGTTTCAACTGAAGGCAATGCTGGAACGAAGGCCATCGATGCATCTTCATGACCGTTGGCAATGTTCAGGTTTTTGATCAGCCGCTTGATCGAGTCCTCATCAGAAAGGGCCGACACAAGGGCTACAACGCTGTTGTACTGAGAGCCATTAACCACCCCGGACTTGGGGAGAGCCGCAAGGACTTCCTCAATGTGTTCGGTTAGGGCTTTGACCTCACTGGACAGGAACATCAGGCCGCGAAGCTTGGCGTTGATCTTCCGAACAGTGTTCAGCGTCGTTTGTGTGACATGGCCACGAGTGGCCAAGCCTGTTTCAAGCAAGCGCTCGGCTGTATCTGCCGTCTCAGCGTACAGCTGATCTGACAAACCACGGACCTGCGTACCCAGCGTGTTAGAGAGGTGCTTGTCGCCATCAGGGGAAACACGGCATGCCGCGTACCCAAAATGCATCCCTGCATCTACCTGCGCCTTCGGTGTCACCGAGGTGCGGATAGCATCACGCCATTCTTGCTTCTCCCAGCCCTTGTCGATCCACTCAGTGATCCAGCGTTCGTAGTTAGGGAGAAAGTTGTTTTTCAAGTCGTAGAATTGCGATTTGAGCGCTTCCAGTCGGTCAACAACCTCCTGGATCTTGTCCTGGGAAACTGCATAGCCACCGAGGAACCGCACACCACACTCTTCCACCACCTTTGTAGCCTGCCGCTTGATCTTCTCAAACGGTTTCAGCTTCTCCGGGTCGATTACACGCATCGAGCCGAGTGAAGCCAAAATAGCAGGAGGAATCTTCCCCTCCAGCATTTCAGGTTTAAGCTTTTTCCGAGCAGTCCACAGATGGATACCGGAAAGATCGACCAGCAGTAGTTGGTCTAGGATTTTGATCTCATTCTGTTGAATGGACATTTCACGATTCTCCTTTCTCACATGCATGAAAAAGGGGGAATCGCGCCCGGTGGGGGAGATTCCCCCTTAGGGTTTTTACACAGCAACTTTCCAATCGCCACCAAAGACACTCTGGGCGATCTTACGAATTGCTGTCTTCTGAACTAAATCGCAGCGATTGAGCAGCGATTCATCCAGCGAAAGTTGAAGCGGATTAGCCGCGGCCTGGTGAGTGTATCCACAAGAGATACGCCCCCAGCGAAGCAATGTCCGAGTGGACATCGTGACGCTTAGGTAATTACCACCTAACCCTTGATGTTGATTACGAATGGAGTTCGCAACCTTCACCATGTTTTTCGCCATCTCTTCCGGAAGCATTGGCAAAGCAGATATCAAAGTTGCTACTTCGTTATCAGCCTCAAGGTACGGAACCTCAAACACTCGGAAGCGATCCAGCGATGCCAGGTTCTGCTGCATGGTGCCAGCATGTACTCCCGATGCATCACCCTGTCCCGCCGTATTGCCGCAAGCGACAAACCGGAAGTTGGCATGAGGCTTCACAACCTCACCATTGTTTTCCGCAATCACCAAGGGTCTCCCCTCCATGACAGCGTGCAGACCTACAGTTACTGCCGGATCAAGCGTGTCGTACTCATCGAGCACGAACACAAACCCATTACGCATTGCTTGGGTCAGCGGCCCATCCACAAACTTCGTGTTCAGGTCGCCGCTCACCGGATCAGTGACAGGCAGGTTGTAACCAGTAAGCTCCGGCATTTCCATCCGACTATGTGCCGAAACGGTGATGCAGGGCCAATTAAGATGGGCAGTGACTTGCTCTACGAGCGAAGACTTACCCGATCCAGTTGGGCCGAGGAGCATGCAGCTATCCCCAAACGGAGCGTAGAGCCAACTCATGAACGGCTTGACCAGCATCTCGCGGAAAAAATACTTCTTCTTCGGCGCGACGTGATGCATCCACTGGTGTCCTTCTGCAAAACCTGGCGCTTGCGCGTTGGTATTGAAGCCGAACTCTTTCATCTCAACTTTTGCATTGAATTGCATTTTATATTCTCCGTTCTCGAAAGCAGTTGCCCAAGAAAAGGAGAATCCCCATAGGGGAAGACTCCCCCAGTGGGCGGTTTATTTTGTGCAGGTTTACGCAGCAACTACCAGATCAATCACAGACAGGCTGTCTTCACTGGTTTTTTTGGTGAAGCTTACGACTGGTGTGAGCCCGTGATAAACCAGCTCGGCACACAGCGAATGCATCATCCATGGCGGGCAACTGACCAGAACGGTAGTTGTGCCAGATTTTTTTGCTTCAGCAAGGGCAATTTCGGCAAGACGCTCAACGCGCTTTGCAACACTTTCCTTGGTCGGCAACACCGGGAAGAAAAGGAGATTACGAATCTCCTGAAATTCCTTCCAACTCGTAAGATTACGAACCCCGAAGGCTTCGAGTTCACGGGTAGTTTTAAACTTGGTCAGATTAACGACTTCGTTGGTATTGCTCATATTCTCAACTCCAGTTTTCAGAGCGGAGAAATCCCATACGGGTTTCCCCGCATGGGTAGGTTTTTAAGCTGATTAGAGTCGCAGCTAACGACCCGTGCCAGGCACGGACAAACATCTACGCTCATGCGTGGATGGTTGATTCTGGGGGGTAGCATAGGTCAGACGGACTTATGCTTACTTGAACAGCCCCGATCGGGACTGTGAGGGTTCTTGAGCTGCAATAGCGCGCAGCTTACGCACCTTTCGGTAGGGCCATGATGCCTATTTACAGGGATGCCTGCAACCCTCTGGGATCACGCAAATTTGCGGTCAAGCAGGCCCGGAGGAGAAAGAAAAGCCGCCCTTAGTCAGCCTTGGGCGGCTCGCTTATCGTGCTTCTGGGCCGGCTCACATCAGGTGAGGAATTCCATGGCATTCAGGCTTGCTTTCCGTGCCGGTCGGGCCTCGACACAAGCGTCAAAAATCAAAATCAAACGGCCATAAAAAGTAAAAACCGCCAGGCCCCTTCCGGAACTCGCCACCTGCGGATTTACCAAGGTCTGTCAGGTAATGCATGGTATCTCGAAGCTCGAGGTATCCCCCCGCAACAAGCCGATCCATCAGGTCTTTCGTCTTGATGCCCATTTTTGCAGCCAACTTTGCAGAGGTGAGCTTGGCCATAGCGCCTGAACCACCATCAGCCTCATCGGTCGATGCCGATGCTGCCTGAGCAGCAGCGCCACCGCCTTCGACCTTGACGACCATTTCCATTGCAATACGCACCTCATCGCTTACACGGACAATACGCTGAGCCTCGTCGTAGGCATCGCGGTAGCACTCCGAGTCAGCCTCCCGGGTCAGCAGGATGCCCATCTCGTTGTTATTGACCTGGCTGAACTCGTAGAGGTTGAGGCTCGTGATGATGGCCACTTCTTCGTTGAGGTAGCACTTGGCATGCAAATTCTTGCAGAAGCTCGTGCGAACGAAGGTCAGGGCCTTGAGCCAGTTAATTTCCTGAGGGTTGAGCTCGCTCTTGCCGTAGACGATCCGCACGTCAATCTTCATGCGGTTTTTGTCTTCCAGCAGCTCGCGGATGCGATCATTGATTTTGAGGAACGGGCTGATCAGGATCAGCCGCTCTTTGGCGTTCTTGATCAGCTCCTCCAGGTAGTAATTGGTAGCGCTGGTGTTAAGAAACTTGGGCATATAATTTCCTTGACTTCGTGAATTGCTCGGGCCTAATGCACCCGCGATTGCATGCACCATAAGTGCTCAAACATGGCCACGGGCTCCATCCCAGAAGGATTTTAGATGGAAGAAAAACGCTGGGAGCAGGATCAGCACTAAGCTCGCTACTACAGATAGGGTCACCACCGTCACCGCGCCGTTGAGTGCATGCCACATGCCGATCTCGAGATAGCGCGTCCCCAGATCCGCTGCCTTGATGATGAACGCCATTGCTACGCCTTCTCCTTGGAATGGGATCATCTGGAGCAAGAAAATTAATCCGCCGAAAGCGACCGCGATGATCGCGAATCCCTTGAGACCCAGGGCGGTATCGGCTGTGCTTGGGATGGCGTGCATCGAGATAACCAGGACGAGTAACGCCAGAGCAAACCCCTGCAATGAGCCAGTACCCAAGTCGACGATCGCGGTAACAGAACCGGTGGCCACAGCGCCGATCCAGACAACCAACGGCACCAATCCCTGGTCGGGAAGGCTCTGATCGTATGATGTGCCAAGGGAGATAACGGCGATTGCGCCCCCGGCCAACAAGGGCGCTATGCCCTGAACAAGGAGACCAATCGAGTTGCGCAGAGAAAACGGGCTGTAGGAAAACTCGACGTAGCCCAGCTGCCCAGTGATTGCATCCGGTGCGAATAGAGCAAGCTTCCTGATTCGCAGGCCGAAGAGCAGGCATGCAATCGCGTGCGCCATTTCATGTACAGGCCCGCCGATGATTCCAGTGTTCCGATAGACGATCCACGTCTTTACCGAAAACTGTGACACCAGCTTACCCCAGACAAAAATCGCGCCGGCCGGCACCAGTAAAAGCGCGAGATAGAGGTAGATCATGCGCGCTGCCCCGCTGCTGCTTCCATCTCCCGCTTGGCCTCAGCGTGACTTTTTTGGATCACGACCTGGGTGATGCTGTTGATCACCAACACCTTCTTTGCTCTTGTGGCTGCGACATAGAGCAAATTCAACTCATCAACCCGCTGATCAGGGGTGATCTTCTCTTCGTCGAAGATGTCTGGGAAATCTTCTTCCAAGACAACCACATCCCACTCCAGCCCCTTCGAGCGGTGGCAGGTGCTCACAATCACATCTGCATCAAGAGGATCATCCGTTGAGTTGCGGCGTAGCGCCGAGATCAACTTCGGAATGTCGTTGTGCTCCTTGAGTATCCTGAGCATCCGATTCATCTCGGCATCCTTCGACTCCTCTGCCGCTTCGGCAAACCCTCCAAAGTCGCTGAACTGCCCGAAAAGGCGCTTGTTGCGGATCTCATCCTTGCGGCCGACCTTCAGATGGTAAACATCCTCGAGGTCGGAGATTTGGTATGCCTCAATCCCCCCGTTCCAGTAGACAACTTGGCCGTCAGATACAGCATCAATGGCCGTCATGATCACGCCGATCACCGTGCGGTTGAGCACGGTGTAGTGGTTACATCCAGAGGGCAGCGATGTCGTCACTTTGTCGCGGGCACCAAACCCAACCAGGGGACGTGTTTCCCCTTGCTGTTTGAGGATCGCATTGGCTACGCCGGCAATCATCGGCCCGAACCGGAACGAGTTGGTCAAGAACATCGACGCCGCGCCCTGCACAATCTGCGTATCAAGTGCGTTCTCAGCCCCTCGCCAACGGTAGATTTGCTGCCATTTGTCGCCGACAAATATCTTCCTCGCCTTCTGACCAGCGACCAGGGAGGCAGTTACGGGGTTACTGTCCTGCGCCTCATCGAAAAGGATCACGTCATACGGCAGCTGGGGATTACTGAGCTGGAAGAGCTTCAGGTATGCGTCATGCTGGCAGGGGAATTTGCTCTCGGTATCGATCATCTCGTCCCAGAGTTTCTGGGCAGAATTTATCGTCCGGTCGAGGTGATCGGCTCCGTGCTCCGCTGCCTCTTCCTCGCTGAGCGCAGCAAAATAATGCGCCTCACTGATTTCTTCGTCAGCGCTCGAAAGGTAGGCATTGAGCACAGCGATAGCGTCTCGAACATCTCCCCAGTTCCGTGTTTTGAGGAGCCCGGCAGCATCCGTCAGACGGATGTTCCCGAGCTTGTGCTGATAGTGTCGGCCAAACTGCGGCCAGGCCAACTGGTGGGATGTCTTGCACACTACGTTTTTCGGAAACTTCTCCGCGCCTTCATCCCGGATAGCGCGGTTGTACGCCAGATAGAGCATGCGCAAGTGGCTGTGATGGTTGGCGTAGGCAACAAGCGTTGTCGTCTTGCCGCACCCGGCATAGGCCTTCACCACCAGATGGTCACCTTGGTATTCGATGATGGGGAGCTGTTCTGCGGTCGACTTCATTGAGGCGACTCCATTCTGTTTTTTGCACATTTGCCGCCGTAGACAGACAGCGCTGCTAAGCACCAGAACGAAAACACGGCATCAATCAGGTCGCCCATTGGGAGATGGCGAACAACCAGGGCTACCGGCTCTGTCACCACCAGGAACGTCGCATACCCTGCAACGGCATGCATTCCGAAGGTGCGTAAGGCTGCTGCTGCTATGAGGAGGGGAAATAGTGTGTAAAGCGCCAAGCTATGCGTGGAGCTGGAGCTCGGGGCGAGGTGGGTACAGGCGACGACCATGCCAACCGCTACTGCCATCAAGCCGGCAGCGTGACGACTGGACATCGAGCGCAGCTCTTCGCCGCTGTGCCTGAACGTCAGAATCATGACCGCGTGCGAGCCGATGCCTGCCAGGTAGTCAATGAGTGGTGATCGGCATATCGCCGGAAGATATTTTTCGCTGGGCATGTGAGTCTCCTTAGGTGAGGAGATCGTTTCATGCAGGTCGCGGGGAAAGGTCTGGTTTCGGGCGGTTTTTTGGTCTGAATTACGCAGACGCCGCCCTAGATCGGGGCGGCCGGAGAATAGCGATGGCTCACCTTGGGTTATTCCAGAGCTATGGCACGCTGCCGACATGAAGCACACCAAGACCCTCCAGGTTCGCGTTCGAGACAAACACACTCAGCTGCTGCGCCAGATGGCCCGGCAGGTGAATTTCGTCTGGAACTACCTGAACGAACTCAGCCATCGCTCGATCCGTGAGCGCGGGGTCTTTCTGTCGGCCTACGACTTAGATCGCTATACCCAGGGCGCAAGCAAGGAACTGGGCCTGCACTCGCAGACATTGCAGGAAGTGTCGCGGGAATACGCCACGCGCCGCCGGCAGTTCAAGAAGGCCCGGCTGAGCTGGCGTAAATCGATCGGTGTTCGCCGCTCGCTCGGCTGGATTCCGTTCAAATCCGGCGCAGCGAGCTGGAAGAACGGCCAGGTGTTCCACAATGGCAGATGCTTCAAGGTCTGGGACAGCTACGGGCTGGGCCAGTACCGCCTCCGCTCCGGCAGCTTCAGCGAAGACGCCCGAGGCCGCTGGTATTTCAATGTGGTCGTCGAGCTGGAGACCCAGCTATCGACGGGGCAAGGGGTAGTAGGCATCGACCTGGGCCTGAAGGACGTGGCCACCTGTAGCGACGGGCAGCGGCTGGAGAATGGCCGTTTCTACCGCGACCTGGAGCCCAAGCTGGCCAGCGCCCAGCGTGCTGGCAAGAAAGCTCGGGTGCGGGCAATCCACGCCAAGATAGCCAACCGGCGCAAGGATGCCTTACACAAATTCAGCCGCTCGCTGGTCGAGCGCTGCAACACGATCATCGTGGGCGATGTCAGCTCGCAGAAACTCGTCAAAACCAAGATGGCCAAGTCGGTGCTCGATGCCGGCTGGGGTCAACTGAAAACAATGCTGGCCTACAAATGCGCGCACGCAGGCATCGTCTTCAGGGTCGTGAACGAGGCGTACACCACCCAAACCTGTAGCTGTTGCGGTGCATTGCCCGCCAGCAGGCCGAGAGGTATCGCAGGGCTTGGAATAAGGGAATGGATCTGTGAGTGCGGTGTCACTCACGACCGCGACGTGAACGCGGCCAGGAACATTCTCGCGCTCGGGCATGAGCGTCCTGGAGAGGGAATCCCCGGCGTTTAAGCCGGGGGAGGATGTCAATCCTTGGTTGTTGAAAAATCGCATGGGTGTTAAGTCCCAGCTGAAAGCAGTGAAACATGGCTCTAGATAATCCCAAGCCACCGGCTCACCCGAATCGGCGTTTGCTTTTGGCGCGACGGACGTTATAGCCCTTCACCCAGCTTTTCATGTCTTCGCTCGGTGGTTTGGGTTGCACGGTACCGATCCATGCGCGATCTGGCAGCTCTTTCATGTATGCCTGGTATGCGTACTGAGCCCACCCGTCTTTCTTGCCGGTCTCACGGGCGTACCCAAGCAGCTCGCAGAAAGTGTGCTGTTTACTGGTCGGCCCGAGCACTTTGCGTCGATCGTCTAGCTTCACCAGTTTGCCGGTGGCCACCGCCACCCCATCCGGTATTACGATTTCGTTGCCACACTTCGGACAGAGCAATCCGCTGAAAACAAAGCTGCACTTCGGACATGGCTTGGTTTTTTTCTCCTGATCGCCTTTGTCCTGCGGGCGGCGGTCAAGACGCTCCCCTTCCCCATTGTCCATGGCGTCGGGCACCTCGTCCGTTGGCTTCCCGTTAAGCAAGAGGTTCCCGGAGTGGTCAATGATAATGCAGTCGATTTTTCCAGTTTCAGGCGAGAGTCGCAGCCCGCGGCCAATCATCTGGTAGTGAAGCATCAGGGACTTGGTAGGCCGCGCTATCACGAGGCAACTGGTCGAGGGGTCATCAAACCCCTTGATCAGCATAGCCACTGAGACCAAGACCCTTATCTTGCCCGCCTTGTACTGGCGCAAGATCTCCTCGGTCTCATGCGGCGGCATATAGCCATCGATATGAGCTGCGGCAACCCCAGCTTTTAAAAACTCAGCAGCGAGCTTCTTGGAATGCTGGACGTTGCAGGCGAAAACCATTGTTTTGCGGTTTTCACCCAGTTCTTTCCAGTGCGTTACCACGTCACCAAGCAGCTTGGCGTCACCCATGACCGTGGCAAGCTCGTCCTCGATCCAGTCACCATTCGGCTTCGTGCTCACCCCCTTCAGCGAAGGCACGGAGGGCGCGTAGCACTGTGTAGGGACAAGGAAACCTTGGTCTGTCAGCTCGGAAAGGGAGATGCAGTTGACCAGTCTGTCAAAGATGCGGCCCAGGCCTCGCCGCCATGGGGTAGCACTGAGCCCAATAACTGGCACCTTGTTCCGCCGGCACCACGTGATCAGCTCAATGTGGGCTTCGTGGATGACATGCGCCTCGTCAATGAGAACAAGGTGTGGTTTGTGGTGGTTGAGCATGTAATCCAGTCGCGGACGCAAGCTCTGGATCGTTGCGACCTGGATGGGCTTTCGGTAGTCAGTGCAGGGATGGTCTGACTGAATTGCACCGGCGACCAAACCATCTTTGTGGAACCGCTCAAGCGTCTGATCGAGCAGCTTCACGCTGTCGACGATGAACCAGGCCCTCCGGTTCTTCGCCTGCGCACCGGCAATGATGTGCTTGGCCACCTCTGTCTTACCGGAGCCCGTAGGACTCATCAGCATCTGAATGATCGCGCCAAGGCTTATGCCCTTGCGGAGTTCAAAATCCTGCTGTTGTTGGTAGGGTCGGAGCTGCATCGAGGTTTCCCGCTGTAAGAACTACAGGTAGGAAACCATCGCTTCGAAATAACCCAAGCCAGGTGCTCGATCCGTGGAATGGAGACGGCAACAGAGCGCAGCCTGATTGAGACGGATATTTTTTCCTGCCAATGCGCCGATACAGGCTCTTCCTGATGCTCGCATCTCGACTTGGGTTTTCCGGCCGGCGTGCGACTGTGTTCGACATTGCCTGAGCTTTCGCACAGGCGTCGACGCAGGCCAAGAGATAGGAGTCGTAGATGGATGACGTAGGAAAGGCGCGCGCTCGCAAGTTTGCTGAGTCGCTGCGGCATGCAAGCTGGGTTATCGATGATGAAGCAGCCGGCGCACGAAATGCCGTTGGATTCTGGCTGTACTCATACAACCTGGTTGCTGGCCCCCGACTCGTTGGCCAGCTGACGCTGGACGGCTATCGAGCAATGCAGAGCGGCGAGGATCTGAAGAATCTTGACGGACTTCAGCCCGCTGATGTTCTCGGCGCAACCCTCAGCGCCTATGACGCTCTGCCCGAGCGGAGCCGCAATGCAGGGGAGTCGCAAACCGTCATATCAGCACTGTCGCTATACGCCAGTTCAACTATGACCTGGCAGGCGCTGCCGCCTCTCAAAACTGGAGCGCACCAACACTTCATGGTGTTCGATTGGCTCACGGCTTCCGGCAAGAGGATTTTTCGCCCCGCCGCTGCAATCACCGGTTCCGTTCTTGCTCCTGAAATCCTGACCGACTTCAGTAAGCAAGTGCTCACCGCCCATTTGTCGAAACACCCCCACGAAACGCCTTACTAACCCCAAACTACAGGGACTTTGCTCATGCCAATCCGTCACATCATCGTTCATCAGATCGACAAAAAACCTGATGGTACTCCAGCCGTCCTGCACGCCCGCGACAGCGAGCTGGGTGTGTCGCCACCCATCGACAACATGCTCGCCGATCTAAACGAGAGCTACAACGCAAAGCAGGGCAAGGCCTGGGGGCTCTTCCATGCGGAGTCCGGCGCTTATCCCTTCAGCCGATGGCTGAAGGAGTACATCGAGGGCGGCCAGGACTTCACATCTTTCACTCACGCTGCCGTAGAGCACCTGCAAAAGCTGATGGAAGAATCGAACCTCTCCACCGGCGGCCACGTCCTGTTCGCCCACTATCAGCAAGGCATGACCGACTACATGGCCATCGCCCTGCTGCACCACAGCGACGGCGTGGCGGTGACCGACGCCCTGGACGTGACCCCAGCCAAGCACCTGGATCTCGGCCAACTGCACCTGGCAGCGCGCATCAACATCAGCGAGTGGCAGAACAACAAGCAGTCCAAACAGTACATTTCGTTCATCAAGGGCAAGAACGGTCGAAAGGTCTCCGACTACTTCCGTGATTTCATCGGTTGCCAGGAGGGTGTAGACGCCCCCGGTGAAACCCGCACCTTGCTCAAGGCATTCAGCGATTTCGTCGAGAGCGAGGATCTGCCCGAGGAGCAGGCGCGGGAGAAGACCAATACTCTGGTTGGCTACGCGACCAGCCAGGCGAAGTTGGGCGAGCCGATGACGCTGGAGGAGCTGTCCGGGCTGATCGATGAAGATCGACCAAAGGCGTTCTACGATCACATCCGCAACCGCGACTACGGACTGTCACCTGAGATCCCAGCGGATAAACGCACCCTGAACCAATTCCGCCGCTTCACCGGCCGCGCCGAAGGTCTGTCGATCAGCTTCGAGGCCCACCTGCTGGGCTCCAAGATCGACTACGACGAGAATGCCGGCACGCTGACTATTCGCAATCTACCCACTCAGTTGCGTGATCAACTCAAGCGCGGCTAAAAAAATGCCCCGTCCATCTCTGGACGGGGCAGATACTGCTTAGCCTGGCCGGGTTCCTGCTGGGCTTTAGCGCAAGCTCAGGCCGTCGAACCCAAGCCGCAATGAGAGGTGTTCGGCAACCGAAGCGCCGATCTTGCTGGCAAAGCGATCCAGGGGATTCTGTTTGCGGGTGAAATCAACGATCTTGCTCACACCTACGACTTCACGAGCCACGTAGTCAGAATCACCAAGGCGATCAACCAGCCCCAGTCCCACCGCTTGCTCGCCCGTCCATATCAGCCCCGAGTACAGGTCGGGATTCTCCTTGGCTTTCAGACGATCTCCCCGACCAGCCTCTACCGAGCGAATGAATTGGTTGTGGGTTGTTTTGAGAACCCCTTCCCAGAACTTCCTCTCCTCAGGATTTTGAGGCTGGAATTGATCCAGGAAAGCCTTGTGTTCCCCGGAGGTATAGGCGCGGCGTTCAACCCCAAGCTTTTGCATGAGCTCAACGTAACCGAAACTCGCCGCGGTGACACCGATCGATCCGACCAAACTTGCCTTGTCCGCAAATATCTCATCGGCTGCGCTGGCGATGTAATAGCCACCGGAGGCACCCAGATCTGTGATGACGGCATAAACCTTCGTGTCTGGATGCAGTGCACGCAAGCGACGAACTTCATCGTAAACATGGCCCGCCTGCACGGGACTTCCGCCTGGGCTGTTGATTTCCAAAATCACAGCTTTCGTATTCTCATTTTCAAAGGCCTTGCCGAGGCTGCGCTTCAGGTTCTCAGCGCTCGCTTCCTCCCCATCCGCAATCACTCCCCTCACCTTGATTTTTGCTGTTACCGGCACATCGGCCCCAACGCCATCAAGGTCTGCCCTTCCGCCGACCACAAAAGCAGTCACGACGATCCCAAGAGTCGCGAGACGGAAAAAATTCTTCCAGCGACGTGCTGCACGCTGCTCTTTGATGCTTGCTTGCAGCGTTCGCTCCAAGACTTCGAGGCTTTGATCCATGGGATTTCCGTCAGAAAATTTATACACGGCTATTAAACACTGCGGAGAAGCAATCCTGAACAGGCAACGGGAACTTGGGATTCTCGGCGGTCGTGAGAGAAGGAGGCGGATCACTTATACGGAGAACCATTTATGCAGGTCGTCACGCCCCAAGCCCGGAATCGGGCTGGACTTACTCTCAACCTGGTCATTGGAGTTATCGGCTCACCGCAAGCGCTTTCTCGGCTGAAAGCCAAGCTCGAATTAGCCGTTGAGGACGCTTTGCAAGGGCTCTCACAAGAGGCCAGCCATGAGCTTGGAATTGAGATTGGTCGCTGGAACATCGAAACGTCCACCTCCCAACCAGAAGGCGACGGGTCGGCATCGAGCGGGCCACCCCCTGGTCATTCGGTAGAACAGCTGGAAGCCCCCCCGAAGCCCGCATCCGAGGCCTCCCTGAAGGCAGGATTATGCCTATGAGCGCCACATCCGCCGTGACACAAAACTTCGAGCACGAGCGCTTTGTGGTGCGGGATATCTCTGACCAGTATGAGGCTCCGACCTTTGACCTGATTTTCCGAGACCAGGAGCACGGAGTTGAGCGTTGCTCCGACAGCGTGTGGAGTTCGCACGAGCAAGCCTCGGTAGCAGCGGAGGCACTGGAAAAGGCGGATCGCCGTCCAGTTCACTGGGGTGTGTTGAAGAGCCTCTAAACGGAGACCCATAGAACTCAGGCGACCATTTGTGTCGCCTTTTTTCGCGCTGTCAGCCCCCGTGACTCAATCAGCCAGGTAGCCGGCAGTATCGAGGCGACTTGGGTATTTCAGGCATGCCTATAGCGTGGCCAATGCAACGCGGCCGAAACCGAGGAGAAAAACACCGCAAACCACAAACAGCTTAGCCCGCTTTCAGGCGATAAAACCGCCTGAAATCGGGACATTCCTCAGTCAGTACCTAACAAACTATCCGGCGACCAACCACCAAGGATCATCAGTATGCAATTCAACAATTTCTCATCCTCCTCCAAATCTCCCCTGGCTCTCGGCTTGATTGCCGTTTCGGCCGTTATTGGCGTGGGTCTGCTGCTGGGTTCGTTTTACACCGTCGACGAGAAAGAGCGCGCAGTAGTTCTGCGCAACGGTGCCTTTATGGAGGTGGCAGATCCAGGCCTGCATTGGAAAATCCCCTTCATCGACAGCGCCAAAGCGATCTCGATACAGAACAACGCCACCAAGTGGGACGGCTTGCAGGCGTACAGCCGTGACCAGCAGGCTGCAACGCTGTCGGTCTCGGTCAGCTGGCACGTGCCGGCAGGTGAGGTCGCGGATGTCTACAAGAGCTACGCCGATCTGGACGGCCTGCTGACAAGGGCGATCAGCCGCCATGTCCCGACACAGGTAGAAAACGTCTTCGGTCAGTACACCGCCGTCAACGCCGTACAGCAACGCGGCAAGCTGGTTGCCGATATCGCCACCGCAATCAAGGGCGCAATCAGTGGACCGGTGGTGATCGACAGTGTGCAAGTCGAGAACATCGACTTCAGTGACGCCTACGAGAAGTCGATCGAAGAACGCATGCGCGCTGAGGTTGCCGTGAAGACTCGTGAGCAGCAACTGGCCACTGAGCAGATCCAGGCGCGGATTGTCGTCACCCAGGCCCAGGCTACCGCGGATTCGGCACTGGCCGCCGCACGTGCCGAAGCGGAAAGCATCCAGCTGCGCGGCGAAGCGGAAGCAAAAGCCATCGACGCCCGCGCCCGCGCCCTGGGCAGCAACCCCGGCCTGGTCGAGCTTACCAAAGCCGAGCGCTGGAACGGCGTGCTGCCTACCACGGTACTTCCAGGCGGAACCCTGCCGTTCATCGACGCCAAGAAGTAATCCATCCTTCCACACTAGAAGCCCGCAGCCCTGACCAGCTCGCGGGCTTTTTCATTGAAAAAGGGATCTATCAATCCAGTAGTCATGCCGATGGCAACGGAGAGACAAATGCACCGAACCATACCCAGCTGCATCTTTTTATCGCGCAGCGACGCTGAAGCACACGCGCCAGGCCCCGACTGGCACCTGTTATCGATATCTGATGGCCTTGAAGATCAGGCCTGCATCGACGAAGCACGGTGGAAGAGCGTGAGCTACCACCACTTCATTGATGCTGGCTTTGACGAAGAAGTCATCGAGATATACGGGCCAGATTTTGAGCGGAATTACGTCGACTACTTGCTGAGCAGCAAGGCTGACGTGCTGCGGGAGCGCATCCGTGAAATTGCAGATCAAGGGGAAAATATCGCCGTCAATTGCCAGGCCGGGCGATCCCGGAGTGCCGCGGTTGCTTTGTATATCAGCAAACATCATGGGTACCAGCTGCATAAGCCGACCCCAGACGCAAACCAGTGCGTCTACCGGATGTTGGCCAACGATGTTCACCTGATGGCAGCCTACCGTGCGGCAAGAACACCTGTGGAACCAGAAGCGCCAAAGCGAAGCCTTCTTTCGGCGATCAAATCGCTGTTCTCCTGAGAGAGCAAAAGACCGCAGCGAGTCATGGTAAATTAGGCCCTGGGCAGCTTCATGGTAGAAGCTACGCTCCCAAGGCACTCCTCCCCCTCCTGTCTCGTCTGTGGTGTCGCTGAAGCTGCTCGTTTTATTACCGGAGCCCGCCAGGCTTTCCCTCGGCGGGCTTTTCTTTGAGCAACGCACTGTCGCTCAACCAGCCATTGGGTTTTCGGCTAGCCGCAGTACGCTCATAGCTGAATCTTTTGTCACCCACATGCAGTCAAGGAACGGATCATGAATGTTGAAACAACGCGAGCGGCCTACATCGAAGAACGCCGGCAGACAGAGGCCGAGCGCAAGGCCCGTGCCGCCGAAAAGCTCAAGGATCACCAGTACACTTGCCTGGTGAAGCAATCCGATGTTGAAGTTTGGCGTTGCAAGGCTGAGCGCACCACCGCCTATGCCTTCGATATCATGATGACCCGGTTCGGAATCGCCGTTGTCGGCGATATCGGCGACCTCACGTTCAGTGTCGGCCTGGGCTATGGCATATCGTTCCTTGCGGGTGATGACGTCACCTACTACCTGCACACCAAGCTCAACGAGTCCCACAAAAAGCAGGTATTCAGCACAACCCTGTTCCGCCAGGTGCTGGTGTCGAGCATCTGCCGTGAACTGCACGACAACTGCTCCCAGGAAATTTGGGACGCCCTTCCAGCCTGGGCGCAGGATGCGGACTTGGTTCGGGGTGAGCATTGGGGGGAGTTCCGCGCTCTTACCGTGGCCAATCGCCGAAATCTGGAGAATGGCGATGATCGCTGGATGCACTGGGACGACCTCTTTGACCTCGCTGAGAACATCGGTTTCACCGAAGAGGCGCACCAGTTCATGCGCGACAATGCCGAAGTGCTGTGCCTCGGCGAAGAGTGGTACGAGCACCGGATAACGAAGACCTGCGACAGCCTTTATGCTCAGCTCTACATGATCAACCACGCGGCCAAGGCGATCATGGCTCAGGCCGATCAAGCCGCTGCTTGAGGGAAAACAAGATGATTAGGCACTCACCTTCAGATGTACCTCGCTTGATTGACGGGGAGTCACCGAAACTCATCGCTTTGACTGCCACCTACGGCCTGCACGTCCTCAAGGTCACTGACTACAACTGTATTGATGAGGGTGACGAGCCAAACTGGAGCACGGCATGTAGTGACGGCTGGAGCGTTGAACGGACTGACATCATCTGGTGGGCGTATGCGGATGAAGTCCGCGAGCTTCTGGAATCAACCCCCAACAACTGATCACGGAAACCGAAAATGGACATTCAGAACGCACTTTGGAAACTGCACGCGCTGGGCGATAGCTCGGTGCTGGGCGAGGATTACCGCGCCGCCGTAAAGCTGGCGGCAGAAGTGTTGAACAACGTTCGCAACGTGGCCGATATGGGCGCAGGCGAGGACTTGGCAGAAGTCTCAGCAGTGGTGAGCACCCTGGCAGAGCAAGCCTCGAAGGTTGAAGACCAGTCGATGCAAATTCACACCCTGGAGCAAGACAATGCACGCCGTGCGCAGTTGCTCGCTGAGCTGCTGGAGCATGCAGAGCGACAGGATGTTGAACTGAACCCGGCGTGGGTCGATATCGACGAACCGGCGTTGTATGGCCAAGTCCGCGAATGGGCTCACCCCGAAGACCGCGCCGTTGCGGCGGCATAGGAAAACGCGGCGGATCTGCCGACCAGGTACACCCCAAGCCCAGCCCTAAAAAGCTGGGCCGAGGACGTAGACGAGGACGCCACATTGCGTACTCCCCAAACAGGACGGTCAGTATGTTTTCAGGTAACAAGGCAATCGCATTTTGGTTCGCGGCTATGGTGATGCAACTGGTTGTTTCAACCGGAGTGAACGACTGGGTTGGCCGGGTAGCGGTATTAATCGGGGCCACATTCTCTGCCTGGCTCTTCATGGATGGTTTTATGGCTGCTATGCGACCTGTAAAGCAATACGAATTCAAGGAGGCCAACCAGCCTTTGAAAACGGGCACCGACAAACCCACGGTGGGTTGAGGGAAAACGCATGGGTCTGCCGACGCTAGCTGAAGTGCGGTCGAACAGCGCCCACGGCAACCAGGAAAATACCGTGCATGAATAACTTCAAAGATCACCAGCAAAAAATTGTGAAGAAATTTCCGATTATAGCTCTAGCAGCCCTAGTAGCTTGGGGCTGTTGGGCAGTTAAGGAGATGATCCATGGTCGAACGTTAAAAAGTTACCGGTCGGCCGGGGAGTTACTGATATCAAATAATCACTTCGTCAAAACGACCACGGACGAGTTTTCAGTCGTAGGCGATGATTTTGTGTTCGATTCTGGACGCACTGAGAGGGTCGAGCTTCGAACTTTTAGGGATGGCACTCAGCAACTATGTCTTTTGCCATTTAACGAGCTTTATTCCGAGCAATGCCGCTACATTTCAACCAAGGCCGACAGCGACGGAATATAGGAAAATATGACATGTCGATCACCAATGCTCCGCTTGTTCTGTACGTGTATCGCTGCACCGTGTGCGGCCAAGCAGGCAAGTTGCATCTGCCTGAATCATCGCCCGAGGTGACTACGGCCTGCTCCGCGTGCGGTGCCGAAGTCCTGGCCGAATGGGATGGCGGCGTAGAGCTGGTCACCGATCAACCCGACTAACGGAAAAGTTCATGATCTTCACCGTTCGTTCGAAACAGGTTGAAATCAGGGCTGCGAAGCGCTTCCGGCTGCTACCACGTGGCGACTTCTCAGCACCAGGTCACGCACTGATGAATTGGCTGGGTGTGGTGGTTTTCATCAAGCCAGCCCCCCCGAAGATGGATGCATAGGAAAAAGCCCAGCCCTAAACGAGTTGGGCCGAGGCAGCGCGGCTTGGCCACCAGCTCGTTGCTGGCCGGGCCGTTTCTCCCCACCACAGGATTGAGGTTGGGCTCTTCCGGATCGACTACTGCGCCCGGATGTGGCACGGCACCGATCCTGAAATTCCCCACGGCGTTTTTCCTCTGGATGGGAGGCTTTCAGCCCAATACACCGGCAGCAGAGTGCAAATTGATCCCCTGCCCCCTTCTGTCTACGAAATTTTGATCATGCCGCCATTCGGCATCGGCTCTCCCGTGGCTCGTTGAGTCCGGTTGGGATTCCCACCTCATGCCGTAGCCTGATGGCATCTCCTGGAAAGTTCGGATCGCCTTATGTCTCACAACGCCGCCACCATCAACGAACTGTTTCGTCTACGCAACAAGGTAGGCCTCTCAACAGCTTCGGGCTTTAAGGCCCGTGTGCGCTTCGTGCAGCTAGCCTATCGCCACAACCTCGTGCGTGAGATCACCAGCTATCACTTGTGGGATCTGGGGTATGAAGGACTTGGCGAACGCACTTTTGATACCTGCTTCGAGATGGGCGACAGTCCCGAGGTAATCGCAGAGCTGATCCGTGACGCGCGAGTACACGGCTATACAGGAAACATCGAGATAGAGGTGGGTAGCCCGGATTGCTTTGCCCGCTGGTGCGGATATGCTGACCGCCAGCAAGAACTTGCATTCTGAGGACTATCACATTTAGCTCTCTCGCCCCTGATCTGTGGCAAGATCCATCGCTAGCGGCGACCCAATTTAAGGACGATTGATGGCTATTAATTTTGAACCCAAGATAGGTCAAATCTTGGAATGCAATTACGGCGATTATCAGTACGATGAAAACGGCGTCATAGTTTTCAAGAACTATGACTATCGCTTGAAGCCCGAAATGATAAAAAACCGCTTGGTTGTTGTGCTCAATGCGCGCATCGACCCAAATGCCTGCATTGTCGTGCCGCTATCGACAACAAAGGACATGGGCAAACTCAGCCGCGGGCTACACGTCGAGCTGGGGAGCGACCTGATTGACGAGCTACCGTACTTCAAGCAACAGACCAGGTGGGCCAAAGCGGACCTCGTTGAGCAGGTCAGCAAACAGCGCCTATTCAAGCCCAGGGCGATGCGTGGTCATCTTGAGCAGGTGCTATCGCGAGAGGTCGTTACCCTGATTCAGACAGCAGTGATTAAGGCCGTTAACGCTGGTGGATTGCTGAAATAGCCTAGGTCAAATGCTTACTGAATAGTTGACATAAGTGTCAGCTGACCCTATTATTTGCCACGTAGCCCTTGAGGCACTTGAGTTTTATCCCCCTAGAGGGACCTGCAAAGCCCGGTTAATCACCGGGCTTTTGCCTTTCTGAGATTCCCTCTCCCCTTCCCTACCCCCTTCCTTCAGAGGTTGCCGCTGGGCGTCACTTCCCAACCAGGCAGCATCGGCTTTCTCCAACCGCACATCCTACGCTTATCAGGTAGCCACCAGCATTCCATCCCACCTGCTATGCGCTTGGGTTGTGCCTGGCAAATGGGATAATCGGAGCCTAGATTGCACTCGACCGCTCTGAAAAGGAACCCTATTCATGCGTACTCTGGTACTGCCGCTCAAAGGCGAGTATTTCGACGCAATCAAGGCCGGGATCAAGCCGGAAGAATTCCGGGCTGCCACGCCCTATTGGCGACGGCGTTTGGATGGACAGAGCTTCGACCAGATTGAGCTGACACGGGGCTATCCGAAGCGCGGAGACGACGCACGAAGACTTGTGTTGCCCTGGAAGGGCTATCGCTTGACGACGATCGTTCATCCACACTTCGGCGCAGATCCAGTCGAGGTTTTCGCCATTGATGTCTCGCGCTAAGGATGCGGTTCAGTGAATCCGATCAAGCAGCATTTCCGACTGAAAAAACCCTGTGCGAATTGCCCTTTCCTCAAGGAAGGAGCCATTCCGCTAAGCCGCGGGCGCTTGGAGGGGATTATTTCTACCCTGATCGAGGATGATCAATCTACTTTCCAGTGCCACAAGACCGTGCATTCAAAACGGGGTGGCAACTGGGACGATGAGGGGAACTATGAACCCTCGGGGCACGAGTCGATGTGCGCTGGAGCTGCGGCTTATCTCATGAAGAAAGGCAGGCCGACCGTGGGTATGCGGTTCGCTTTTGCCACCGGCGATGCTTCCCCCAACGACTGGGATTCAGTACGAGAGATCGTGATCGACTGACTTCTTGGGTTCTCATCACTTCGGGTTAGGTTCGTCCTAACGTTCCCGATAGCAGCTGATGAGCACCATGGCTAAATCAAGACACGCAAACGCAAAGACCGAATCCTCGAGCCCAGCAGAACACCGCAAAAACCTCATTCGCCTGCTCAACGCAAACAGCCATCGCCATCACTTGTGGGATGTGTTTGCGGACTTCTGCGAAATGGGCGCGCTAGCGATGAGCAACAGCGTGGACCTGGCCCAGCGTAATGAGCGTGAAAAACGCTACATGAGCATCATTAAGAAGTATGAGCCGAGCGAGGTGCATCGGTTTCCCCAGATGCTCGCTGAACTCACCATGGCAATGGAATATGGGCCTGACGATGTGCTTGGCCAGGTATTCGGCGAATTGGAGCTGGGGAACAGCTCAAGAGGACAGTTTTTCACCCCTTACCCAGTCTGCAAGCTCATGGCCTCACAACTCTTTGGGGATGGTGCAGATCTGCGCAAGCGATTAGATGAGCGAGGCTTTATAACGGTCAACGAACCAGCATCCGGTGCGGGAGCTATGGTGATCGCGATCGCCGAAGCGTTGGGAGACAAAGTGTTGGCGCTGATGGAAAATTGACCCACCCTGCCGATTGAAATTTGACCCAGGGCGGATTGCTGATTTTGTTACCAGCAACTGTGGATAAGTCTACCAGCGCAGCTGCTGTTGCCCCCACTCCTTCGCTAGCCCAGTTCAGTTGTTTAAGACCTGCCACACGCAGCCATGTAGCAGGCCGTCGTCGCCATGAAATCAGAACGGCTCATCGTCCTCCGGTTCCTGGCCGCCCTTACGCTTTCGCTCCCGTGATTTGATCTTGGCCTGGGCCGCCAAGCTACTGTGTTGCAGGCGATAGGACTCGTTACCGGTTTCGACGATGTGGCAGTGGTGGGTCAGCCGATCCAGCAGGGCGGTGGTCATCTTGGCGTCGCCGAACACGCTCGACCATTCGGCGAAGCTCAGGTTGGTGGTGATCACCACGCTGGTGTGTTCGTACAGCTTGGATAGCAGGTGAAACAGCAACGCACCGCCGGCCTGGCTGAAGGGCAGATAACCCAGTTCGTCGAGGATGACCAGATCCATGCGCAGCAGAGCTTGGGCGATCCGCCCGGCTTTGCCGTCGTGCTTTTCGCGCTCCAGCAGATTGACCAGATCGACCGTGGAGTAGAAGCGCACGCGCTTGCCGTGCCGGGTGATGCCGGACACGGCCAGCGCAGTGGCCAGGTGGGTTTTACCGGTGCCAGGCCCACCGATCAGCACCACGTTCTGCGCGGTGTCGGTAAAGGCCAGACTGGCCAGTTCGCTGATCAAACGAGCGTCTGCGCTGGAGGCGCTGAAGTCGAAGCCGGCCAGGTCGCGGTGCATCGGCAGCTTGGCCATGTTCATCTGGTGGCTCACCGAGCGCATGGCGCGATCTGTGTGCTCTTGTTCCAGCAGGTGTTCGAGCAGCCACTTGGACGAGGCTGTGTTCGACTCACCCTGCGCAGTCAACTCCGCCCAGGCCGTGGCCATGCCGTGCAGGCGCAGCTCCTTGAGTTCCGCCATCAAATCACGCATGACCGATCTCCTCGGTCTGGCCACGCAGGCGGTCGTAGCGCGCCGTGTTAGCGACGGGGGCTTCCTTGAGCGACAAGTGGGTTTCGACGCTGGGTGGTGGTTCGGTCGCGGCCAGGCGCGCCACGACATTGAGGATGTGTTCGGCGCTCAGGCTGCCGCTTTCCAGTACCAGCTCAACAGCCACCAGCACCGCATCGAGCCCGGCGACCGGTACGGCAGCCAGAACTTGCGCCATGATCCGGTCACCGCCGGCATGACGCCCCAGACCGTGCTTAAGCTGACGCAGCGGCGCCGGCAGATCAGCAAAGGGCGCGCCGTTGCGCAGCGCACCGGGCTTGCGTTCGATCAGCGGGAGGTAGTGCTGCCAGTCATAGCTGACCTGGTCGCGATCCAGCAAGCGGACATGGCTGGCGATCAGCGCGTCGTCAGCCACCACCTCGATTCGCGTCGGATACAAACGGCTGCTGACCCACTTACCCGCATACTCACACGGCACCGAGTAGCGGTTGCGCCCGACGCTGACCAGGCAGGTGCTGGAGACCCGCGCAGGCCGCTCGACGTAACCGTCGAATGGCGCTGGCACAGGCATCAGTTCAGCGCGCTCCAACT
>NZ_VFEU01000026.1 GCF_007858255.1 Pseudomonas rhodesiae
CTTGCGGGTTTGCTTGCGCTTGCCAGCGTACTCGGCGTCGGCGAAGGTCATCTGCTTCATCGGGAAACTCGGTGGGTGGGGTCGCGGTATTTTGCCAAATCAGAAAGTCTTTTTCAGAGTTTCCTTAAGCATTCCGCTGGCGCCCTTGAGCACTTCGACCCGATCGTAGATCGCCATATTGGCGCTGAAGCTGTCGGCTTGTACGTAGTCCTTGCCCATGTCCAGCGGCACGCCGTCGTACTGGTATTGGCCGAGCATCTTGAAGCCTCGGGAGTAGAAATACTTGCCGCCCATAGGGGACTCATAGGTGGTGATCCCCGGTGTGCGTTCCATCACATCGTCGATGGTGGTGAGGTTCTGGTCGTCCATCAGCTGGCGCGTGAGCACGCTCACCGATTGCGGTGTTTCCCGCAGGCTATGTTCCCCTTTGCCGATGGTGACCGCACCGGTGGAGTAGGAACCGGTGCCGTCGGTAGCGGCGCCTAGGCGATGACCGGTGACCATCGTGGCGCCGAGGTTTAGCGCGCCGGTGTCGGCCGCCTGCGGCAACAGCAACCAGGTGCTGTCACCTTGGGGCTCGGCATGCAACCCTTGGCCGAGCAGTAGCTGGCCGAGCGCTTGCTGACGGTCGAAGTTGCCGCTCAGGCCCGGACTGGATTTGCCAGCCACGCTGTTGGCGTCGTACGACAGGCTGATGCCGGCCTGGCGGGCGAATTGGTCCAGCGCGCGGTCGAGGGGGCCGGCGGCGATGTTCCATTCACGGGCTTGCGTGCCGCCAGCGGCAGGGGCGGCCAGTGCGATGGACGGCAGCGCACCGCCGAGGCAGACACCGAGCAGAGCGGCCTGGACCGCGAGTTTGAGGGGGGAACGTTGAAGTGGGGACGCTTGCATGACCGCGAAGTGCTCCTGAAGGAAGTGAACAGAGACGGCCTGTTGATCGGCCTTTCCTTACAGGTCGAGCGGCAATGCGAATTCACCTCATTTATTTTTGAAGTTTCAAACCCGGGGTGAGAGGGTCACCCAGTACCGACTGCGGTAAGTGACATCGACCTTGAGCGATTGCGCCACCAGGTTCAGCACCTGGTCGGTGTCGTCCAACTGATACGTACCCGATACACGCAGGTCCGCCACTGCTTCACTGCAACGCACCAGACCGTTTCTATAACGGGCCAACTCGGCGAGGAAGTCGTCCAGGCGCATGTTGCGGGCGCTGATCACACCGTCGCTCCAGGCCCAAGGGTCCAAGCCGTTGGGGGTCGCAGGGCGAATGCCGTGGCGGTTGAACACCACTTGTTCCCCGGGTTTGATCAACTGTCGCGCGCGAGGGGCATCGCGCTCGGCAAATACGGCCACTGTGCCCCGCTGCACGGCGAGCCAAGTGCCTTGGGGCGCTTCACGCACCAGCAAGCGGCTGTCGACGGTGCGCAGGTAGCCGTCGCGCGTCATCACCCAGAACGGCCTGCTGTCGGCGCCCGTCGTCACTTGGATTTCACCTTGGCGCAGTTGCACCTGACGTTGCTGGGAATTGAACGAAGTATCGATCGCGCTGGCGCTGTTGAGTTGGACTTGGCTGCCGTCGCTCAAGCCCACCCAGCGGCGTTCGCCGGTGGCGGTGCGGTAATCGGCGACCAGGGCCGGCAAAGGCATATAGTCGCGGCCCAGCCATGCCAGCCCCGCCGCGCCAGCAACCAGCCCCAGCAGTTTAAGGCTTTCGCGACGGCTTACACGTTGGCGCGCGCCACTCAGTGCATGACGGCCTAGCTGCGCCGGCACTTGGTTGAAATCGTCATTCATGGCCGACACCCGCTCCCATACCTGTCGGTGTTCGGCACTGGTGTGCAGCCATCGCTCGAACGCAGCGGTATGGGCATCGTCGGCGACATTGAAGCGCAGGGTGATCATCCACTGGATAGCCTGGTCGACCAGGCGTGGGTCACAGTTCGGCATAGCGCAACCGATAGCAGGCGTGGAGCGCCTTGGACAGATCGCGCTCCACGGTGGCTTTGGACACGTCCAGGCGCAGGGCGATCTGCGCGCACGTCAAACCGTCCAGTTGCGCCAACAGGAAGGCTTCGCGCATGCGTGGCTTGAGCTGATCGAGCAGACGGTCGATTCGCTCCAGGCTGTCGAGAATCAGCAGCCGGGTTTCTTCCGACGGTGCCTCCAACTGAGGAAAATGCGCGAGGCTTTCGAGGTAGGCGCGTTCCAGTTCACGGCGTCGATAGTGGTCGATCATCAGGCTGCGCGCGATGCTGCTCAAGTACGCCCGTGGCTGCAGCAGGGGCTTTTGCTGGCGCGCCTTAAGCAGGCGGACGAAGGTTTCCTGAGCCAGGTCGGCGGCATGTTCGTGGCAGCCGGTGCGCCGGCTCAACCAGCCGCGCAGCCAGGCGTGATGGGCGTGGTACAGCTGGCCGATGATTGCAGAGTCCAGTGGGTGATCGCTCGACATGGGCATCCTGGCGTCGATGTCTTAATTGATAATGTTTCGCATTCTAGTCCTTGTGCATGGCGATGGGCAATCGACGTTCTTAGCGCCGACCGGCCTTTCAAAGCGTATCCAGATCAATTTTTTGTGTGGGTCGGGCGCGCTGACTAATCTACGGGCTTTCACCCAGGACGACTCGGGCATGATCGATTTTGCAACCTTGGCGGTTTTTTCCGGCGCAGTGCTGTTGTTGCTCCTGTCACCGGGGCCGAACATGGCGTTCGTAATCAGTCATGGCATCTCCCATGGCTGGCGCGGTGGCCTGGCCGCGAGCCTGGGGATCGGTGTGGCCGACATGGTGTTGACGGTGCTGACCGCCACCGGTGTCACCGCAGTGGTCGCCGGTTGGCCGCCGTCGTTCGACCTGATTCGCTATGCCGGCGTGGGCTACCTGCTGTGGCTGGCGTTCAAAACCGTGCAAAAACGCTCCGGCAAAGCGGTCGCTGCCGTCGAGCCCGTGGCGCTCAAGCGTGTATTCCTGCACGCCATGCTCAACAGTCTGCTCAATCCCAAGGCGTTGCTGTTTTTTGTCGTGTTCCTGCCGCAGTTCGTACGACCCGAGGCGGGGGCGATTGCCGGGCAACTGTCGCTGCTTGGGGGAATTCTGACGCTGATCGCTGCGATATTTCATGGCGTGCTGGGGATCAGCGGCGGCGCCATCCGCCGTTGTTTCAGTGGCCGCCCGGGCAGCGCCATGCTGCAAAGATGGGGGCTGGCCACTGTGTTGACGGCGTTGGCAGTGCGCCTGGCGCTGATGTCCCGGCCCGCTTGATGCCGCCTTTAGCCCAGGCGTGCGGCCGCGCGCGCGGTGATCTCGCCACGGGTCTTGCGCGATTCGACGGTGCGCTTGTTGGCTTCATCCAGCACCGCCTGCGGAGCGGTGTCCGGGCGGCCGGCGTTGAAGGGCGGGGCCGGCGCGTATTCAAGCTGCAACTGCACCAATTGCGCGGCCTCCGGGCTGTACAGCTCGGCGGCCAGGGTCAGGGCGAAATCGATCCCGGCCGTAATGCCCCCACCGGTCAATAGGTTAGCGTCGCGCACCACGCGGTCTTGCACCGGGATGGCGCCGAGCGGGGCGAGCATATCGTGGTAGGCCCAATGCGTGGTGGCCTTGCGACCGCGCAGCAGGCCTGCCGCGCCGAGCACCAGCGAACCGGTGCACACCGAGGTCACGTAACGCGCGGTATCGGCCTGGGCCTTGAGGAAGTCCAGGGTCACCGGGTCTTCCATCAGCGCGCCGACGCCCGAACCGCCGGGCACGCAGATCACGTCCAGGGCGGGGCAATCGGCGTAGGTCATGGTCGGGGTGAACACCAGGCCGGTACTGGAGGTGACCGGCGCCAGGTCCTTCCACACCAAGTGCAGCTTGACGTCCGGCAGCGAGCCCAGCACGTCATAGGGGCCGGTAAGGTCCAGTTGCTGGATGCCGGGAAACAAAACAAAACCGATATGCAGGGTCATCAAGAACGCTCCGAGATAGGGGTGGACGGCCTCACTGTAGAGGCCTAGGCTTTGGCGAATACGCCATTGAGCCCACAAATCACGCCAATCATGACCCGAACCGTCCACGTCCTCGCGTTCCCCAATGCCCAAGTGCTCGACGTCACCGGGCCGTTGCAAGTGTTCGCCTCCAGCAATGACCTGGCGCGCCAGCGCGGTCTGCCGCTGCCTTATGCCGTGTCAGTGATTGCCGCCCAGACGGAACCGGTGATGACCTCTGCCGGCCTGGCGCTGGTGGCCGAGCCGCTGCCCGCCGTCGATGCGCCGTGCGACACCTTGGTGATCGCCGGCGGCTGGGGGGTGTACAACGCCGCCGATGACCCGTCGCTGGTGGCGTGGGTGCGCGATAAGGCCCGGCATACCCGGCGCATGACCTCGGTGTGCACCGGCGCGTTCCTGCTGGCTGCCAGCGGTCTGCTCGACGGTTGCCGCGTGGCGACCCACTGGACGCGTTGCGAGGAGCTGGCCAAGCGCTTCCCGTCGCTGACGGTGGAGGCCAATCCGATTTTCATCCAGCAGGGTTCGGTGTGGACTTCCGCCGGCGTCACCGCTGGCATCGACTTGTGCCTGGCCTTGGTGGAGGAGGACCTGGGGCGCGCCGTGGCGTTGGAAGTCGCGCGCCATCTGGTGGTATTTCTCAAGCGCCCGGGTGGGCAATCGCAATTCAGCGCGACCCTGGCCCTGCAAGAGGGCGGCAGCCGTTTCGCCGAACTGCATGCGTGGATCGCAGAACACCTCACCCTCGATTTGAACATCGCCACTCTGGCCAGCCAGGCTGGCATGAGCGAGCGCAGCTTTGTGCGCCACTACCGCGCCGAAACCGGCCAGACTCCTGCACGCGCCGTGGAGCTGATCCGTGTCGAAACCGCGCGCCGGCAATTGGCCGACAGCAGTGCCTCGATCAAGCGTATCGCCGTGCAGTGCGGTTTTGGCAGCGAGGAAACCCTGCGCCGCAGCTTCCTGCGCGCCCTCGACGTGACGCCCCAGGCCTATCGCGAACGCTTCAGCGCGCCGGCCTAGGCGAGCAACTCCAGCAGCGCATCCAGGGTCGCCTGCGGTGCCTCCTGAGGGATGTTATGGCCCACGCCGGGCAGCACGCGGCGCTGATAAACGCCGCTGAAGTGCACCGCGTCTTCATCTTCCTCAGAGGGCGGCCCCACGCCGTCGTCGGCGCCGCATAGGGAAATGCTGGGCACCGTGATCGCCGGTTGTTGCGCGAGGGCCTGTTCGATCGATTCCAGTGCGGGATCGCCGGGCGCATACATGAAACGGTGGCGATACGAGTGAATCACCACCTCGACAAAATCCGGGTTATCGAACGAAGGCGCCGTCTGCTCGTACAGGCTCGGGCCTGCGGACCAGGTCGGCGACCACAGTGACCACAACAGTTCACACAATTCACGGCGGTTGGCGGTCAAGCCGTCGACGCCGCGCTGTGTGTGGAAGTAGTACTGGTACCACAAGCGATGCTCGGTTTCGGGCTGGCGTGGCGCGGTGGACTGGGCAATGTCCTGAATGTTGTAGCCATCCCCGCTGACCAGCGCGCGCACCCGTTGCGGCCACAGTGCGGCGACGATGCACGCGGCGCGCCCACCCCAGTCGTAGCCTGCCAGGGTGGCGCGGGGGATCGCCAGCGCATCCATGAAATCCAGCAAGTCCTTGGCCAGCGCTGCCTGTTGCCCGGAGCGCAGCACCTGATCGTGGATAAACCGCGTCGGGCCGTAACCGCGCAGGTACGGGACCAGCACACGGTAGCCACGCTCGGCCAGCGGCGGCGCGATAGCGTCATAGGCGCGCGGGTCGTAGGGAAAGCCATGCAGCAGAATCACCGGCTCGCCGTCCAGGGGGCCATGAGTTTCATAGGCGATGTCGAGCATGGACGTGCGCACGTACAGCAGTGGAGCGAGGAGGGCCATGGGAAGGTTCCTATGGGTGGATCGGGTTCTACGGTTGCCACACAGTCTTGGCGCCACTGAGCTTACGGTCCAGAAACGTGGCCGCGCTGATCAAGGCCAAGTGGCTCAACGCTTGGGGTGTGTTGCCCAGGTGACGCGCCTGGTTGTCGAACTCTTCGGCGTACAGGCCTAGTGGGTTGGCGTAGCGCAACAGTTGCTCGAACTCCAGGTGGGCTTTTTCCACCTGGCCGGCGCGGGCCAGGCATTCGACGTACCAGAACGAGCACGCGGCGAACGCACCTTCGGTGCCTTGCAGGCCGTCGATCTGGCTGTCGTCGTTGCGATAGCGGTAGACCATGCCGTCGCGCACCAGGCTTTTCTGGATCGCCTCCAGGGTGCTCAGCCAGCGCGGGTCCGTGGCCGCGACGAAGCGCACCAGCGGCATCAACAGCATCGAACCGTCCAGCGCGGTGCTGCCGATGTACTGCACAAAATGCCCGCGTTCTTCGCTCCAGAAGTTGCTCCAGATATCGGCGTAGATCGCCTGGCGAGTCTGGTCCCAGCGCGCGAACGGCGCCGGCAGCGAGCGCTTGGAGGCCAGACGGATCGCACGATCCAACGCCACCCAGCACATCAGTCGCGAGTGCAGAAAATGGTGTTGCTCACCGCGCATTTCCCAGATGCCGACATCCTTGTGGTTCCAGATTTCGCAGACCTGATCGGCAACCTCCACGGTATGTTTCCAACCTTCGTGGGAGATGGCTTCGCCGTACTTGTTGACCAGGTAAACCGCGTCCATCAGTTCGCCGTAGATATCCAACTGAATCTGATCGAACGCTTCGTTGCCGATGCGCACCGGCGTGGCGCCGCCGTGGCCGCCGAGGTGGTCCAGCTCGGTCTCCGGCAGTTTCTGGCGACCGTCGATGCCATAGAGGATGTTGATTTTGGTCGGCTGGCCGCAGCAATCGCTGACCCGCCCCCTGAGCCAGCGCATGTAAGCGTTGGCTTCCTCGACAAAGCCCAGGCGCATAAAGGCGTAGACGGTGAACGAGGCGTCGCGGATCCAGGTGTAGCGATAGTCCCAGTTGCGCTCGCCGCCCGGGGTTTCCGGCAGGCCGAAAGTGGCGGCGGCGATGATCGCGCCGTGCCGGCGCGAGGTCAGCAGTTTGAGCGCCAGGGCCGAGCGGTTGACCATCTCGCGCCAGCGCCCGCGGTAGGTGGATTGGGCGATCCAGCCGCGCCAGAACTTGAGGGTGTGGGCCAGGGCCAGGTCGGTGCAGCCACCGTCTACCCGTGGGTCGTCCTGGCCACCGAATACGAATTCGGCCGTTTCTTCCTGATTCAGGGTGAAGGTGGCCACGGCTGCGTTGTCGTCGAGCTGCAACGTCTGGCTGCCGGACAACCGCAGGCCGGGTTGGCCCTGGGCGGTGAAGCACACGGTGCCGTTGTCGAGGCCGGCGTGGGTCGGCGTTCGCCCATAGTCGTGACGCACCGCGCAACGCAGGTGCAGAGTGGCACTGCCGCTGACCACTCGCACGCGGCGGATCAGCAGCGGCAGGTCGTCGATCTCTTCGCTGATAGTCAGCAGGTCGGTGATTTCCACCACGGCAGTGTCGCTGAGCCAGCGGGTTTGCAGAACGTTGGTGTCGGGCAGGTAGATCTGCTCGCGGCGCGCGTTGGGCAGGTCTGGGGTGAGTTGGAAGGTGCCGGCCTCGGGCGAGTCCAGCAGTGCGCAAAAGATCGACGGGCTGTCGAATTCCGGCCAGCAGAAAAAGTCGATGCTGCCTTTGTCGTTGACCAGGGCGGCGCTGCGCATATCGCCGATGATGCCATGGGCATCGATGGCGCTTTGGGGTTCGTTTTTAAGATCAACCATTGTCGCGAAACTCCGGATACAGGCTCATGCCGCCATCGATAAACAGGGTGCTGCCGACCACATAGTCGGAGGCGTCGCTGGCCAGCCACACCACGGCGTTGGCCACGTCCTCCACGTCACCCACGCGACCATAGGGAATCAGTTTGAGCAACTCTTTTTGCGCCGCACCTTCGGTGGCGGCGCGGTTGATGGCGGTGCGAATCGCCCCCGGCGCGATGCCGTTGATACGAATGCGCTGCTCGCTGACTTCCTGGGCGAGGGTGCGCATCAGCATCTCCACGCCGCCTTTGGATGCCGCGTAGTTCGCATGCCCGGCCCAGGGGATCACTTGGTGCACCGAGCTCATATGGATAATTTTGCCCGCCGCTCGCGACACGCCTTCGCGTACGCCTTGGCGCTTGAAGATGCGCACCGCCGCACGGGCGCAGAGGAATTGCCCGGTCAGGTTCACGCCGATGACCGCGTTCCAGTCGTCGAGGCTCATGTCGACGAAGGCGGCGTCCTTCTGCATGCCGGAGTTGGCCACCAGGATGTCCAGGTGCCCGAAGGCGTCGAGGGTCTGGGCGAACAGCCGTTCCACATCGTCTTCCTTGGAGACATCCGCGCCGATGGCAATCGCCCGGCCACCTTCGGCATTGATCTGCGCCGCCAATGCTTCGGCGGGGGCGGCCTGGGCGTTGTAATTGAGCACCACCGCGGCGCCGGCTTGCGCCAGGGCTTTGGCCGCACCGGCGCCGATTCCGGAACTGGCGCCGGTTACCAGCGCTACTTGTTGCTCCAACGAGATATGCATGCACACCCAGCCTTTGATTCGTGAGTTCAGTTAGCTGACTGATGGCACACAAGGGAAGTTCAGATGCCTGAAAACCGCTGCCTACGGGTTAAAAATTATCTGATATAAAAATTAAAATATAAATAACTAGATGGTATTAGCAAGCCGGCTAAAAGCGTTTGACAGGATTTTGCGCCCCGTGTTTTATAGGGACACCTCAATCCGCTCCGCTGGTAGTTCAGAAGTCATCGCGGAGTCACCTATAAGAGATGCCCATGTTTCCATTGGCCGTTATAGGGGAACTACCAGATCAGGGGCCGGCGCCTGTCCGTATTGGCTTGCCTATGTCAGTGATCTTCAATGGCAATGACGTCGTCGTGCACATTGGAGTTGTCACCCTGTCTGCAGTACGCTCCCTGATTATTAGTTACGTACTCACGCGTAAGTTGTTTGCTTGTTTTGCAGCCTTGAACACCCAACGGTTATACGTGGGGGCATGCTTAGTTCATCGCTGTTGATAAGTACCCGCTGTCGTCCCTGTCATTAAATAACCCTTATCCGAGGAGGATGTGTCGTGGGCACTCCGGGTTACTTAGAACAATTAATAAGTCATGACCCTCGTTCAGAATTGTGGTGGGATTCATCCCCCGTGTTGTATGCCCCCCATAAACACCGCTTGCTGGATAAGTACCCAACGGTAGCTGCATATATCGAGCGGTTGATGCCGGATGATTGGTGCCAGTCGCGAAGTTTCAGCAGCGTGACCACTAACCCGCGTCTGGTGACTGCGGTGATTCTGGACAGACGGGAATACGAGGCTTCACGCGTTGATCAGAGCAATCTGTCGCCTGAGGCGTTGCACAAAAAGTTGTACGACGAAGTAATTATCGACGGTGCGTCGGCGCTCAAAACCCTGTGGGAGCAATCGTTACACGCTGAGGGCTGGATGTGCGCTCAGGTGGAGCCGAGCGACGTGCGCTGCGCCCAGCGCATGACCGCCCGTGGCATGGAGCTGCATCATCTGGCACCGAACGTGATGGTCAAGGTGCCGGGCAGCCAGGAAGGTTTGGCGAGCGTCGAGCACCTGGTGGCGCGAGGGGTGTCGATCAACATCACCTTTTGTTTTACGGTCTCGCAGTTCCAGGCGGGTTTGCAGGCCATTGAGCGTGGCCGACTCAGTGCGCGCAGCCATGGCATCGATACGCGCCATTGCAAATACGTGATTACCTACATGATCGGGCGCTTTGGCTGTCAGCCCGAGTTCGCCCAGCAAGCCGCCGCCCGCAGTATGGCGCTGGCACCGCAGGAATTGCGCTGGGCCGAACTGCTGATTTACGAGCAGATCCAGGCCCTGGTGGCCGCGTCGCGCGTGCCGGTCCACACCTTGCTGTCGAGCCTCAAAATCGACGTCGATGCGCGTGGCAACCAGCATTGCTGGCACCTGGAACGCACCGGCCTGAGCGCCACCTACTACACACTCACGCCGGAGATGGTGGCGTTTCTGGTGGAGCGCGAAAGCCGTGGCCAACCCGTGCTGCCCGCCCACGCGCCGCTGCAGGTACCGCCTGCGACGTTCGCCAAGTTGATGCGGATTCCGTACTTCTACCAAGCCTATTTGCTCGACAGCATCGCGCCGCAGGACTTCGCCCTCCATGCAGCCTTTGTCACCGCCTGCAACGAAGCCAACGCCGCGCACCGGCGTCTGACCGATCACTGTGTTCGCCTGTGCGCCGCGGCCCAGCCCTCCAGACGCTCGATCAACGAAATTCTGGCGACCGAATATGGGAGCGTGGCATGAACCAAATGGTTGCCTTATGGGCACACCCGCGCTCGCGTTCCACGGTGCTGGAACGCGTATTTATCGAGCGCGGGGACTTCGAAGTCTTCCATGAGCCTTTTGCTCATGGGGTATTTTCCGCCGATTCCAGCATTCCTTCGGACGACTGGGATCATGCTTTTCCCACGACTTATACGGCGATCAAGCAACGGCTGATCGAAGCGGCAAGCCGTTCCCCGGTGTTTCATAAAGATATGTGTTACCACTGCCTGGAGGAGTTGAAGGTCGACGTCGACTTTCTCGCCTGCCAAGACAATGTATTTATTATTCGTGAGCCGGTCAGCAGTATTGTTTCCCATCACCGTATATACCCGGATATGCCTTTACAGGCGATTGGGTATAAAGCGCAGTACGAGATCTTTTGTGTGCTGAAAAAACTCACCGGTAAAGTACCGTATGTGATTAATGCCGATGATCTGGCCGCCGATCCGCAACGCGTTATACGTAAACTTTGTGATTATTTGAATATTGAGTTTCTGCCTCGCGCTTTGTCCTGGAAGCGCGAGTGCCCGCCCCAATGGAAGACGTGGAGAAGTTGGCATGTGGCCGCCGAAAACAGTGAGCGGATTATCGCACCTGATAAACAAGGTATGGATATAACGCTATTCGAACAGTGCGCAAAATTAAAAAACTTATATGACTATCACCGGCCGTTTTACGAGCATATGAACGCGTTTTGTCAATAAGGAGCCTGACATGCAAAAGTTAATAGTGACCGGCGCCGCCAATGGGATTGGTCGAGCGACGGTGGAGAAAGCCATTGAAGCCGGCTACTTCGTGATCGGCACCGACAAGGATGCCGCAGGCTTGAAGGCACTGACCCATCGCTATGGCGACGATGTACTGGACACCCAGGTCGCGGATTTCACCGACGACGCTGTGATCAAGCGCTTTATTCCCGAGATATATGCACGCCATCAGTCTATTTACGCCTTGATCAACAATGCGGGGATCTATCACGGCAAAAGCATCTACGCCTATTCCGACGACGAAGTGGACGACATCCTCAACGTCAACCTCAAAGCCTTGGTCTATCTGTCCAAGGACTTCGCCGAGCGGGAAATGCGCCATGAAGCCTCGCGCTGCATCGTCAATATCGCTTCGGTGGCCGGCGAGGTGGGCAGTTGCGATGCGCTGTATGGCGCCACCAAAGCGGCAGTGATCGGCCTTACCAAGGCTAACGCTTGGAATTTTGCACCCTTTGTGCGGGTGAACGCCGTGTCGCCGGCTCTGATCCACGACACTGCTATCTACGACCGGATTCCGACCTACCGGCGCGACGAATACGCGCGTCAGGAGATTCTCAAGCAACCCATCCTGCCCGGCGGCGTAGCGGACATCATTCTGTTGGTGATCAGCGATGCCATGCGGCATATCACCGGCCGGGTCATCCCCGTCGACAATGGAGCCTACCCACGGTGAGCCCATCCACGCGCAAAAAAAAGCTGTTGCTGGTAGGCGCCGGCAACCTCTGCCTGCAGATCCTCAAACTGCTCGCGCCGAAGAATGCCTTCGAATTTGTGGTGCTGGGGCGCAATGAGGACGCCACCGTGCGTCTGTGCAACCTGGTGGCGCTGTCGTGTGCGCAGTTGGAGCAGTTCGTCGCGATCAGGCCGGTGGTCGCGGATTTGACCGACATCGACCGCGTCGCCCAGGTGCTGCGGGACGAGGCACCGGACATACTCGTCAACTGCGCGTCGCTGCAGTCGTGGCGCGTCATCACGGCGTTGCCCAAGCGCTCGTTCGAACAACTCGACCAGGCGCAGTTCGGTCCCTGGTTGCCCATGCACCTGACGCTAATGCACAACCTGATGCGTGCGGTAAAAGCCTCAGGCATCGTCACTCGCACCGTAAATGCGGCTTTTCCCGATGCGGTCAACCCGATTCTGGCCAGGGTCGGCCTGGCGCCGGATATCGGCGTGGGCAACGTGGCCAACCTGATTCCGGCGGTGCGTTTTTCCATCGCGCGGTTGCTGGAGTGTTGCCCCGCCGATGTGCAGGTTCGCTTGTATGCCCAGCACTATTTCAGCCATTACGTCCCGCGCGCAGGGTTGCCGCCACGGGCTAATTACCGTCTGTTGTATGAGGTCCGCGACCAGCCGAATGTGGCGCGGTTGCCTGCCGAAGCGATTTTCTCGGCGGTCCGCTCCGAGTTCCGGCGTCGGGGTGGCGTGGACGGGCAGTTCCTCACCGCGTGTTCAGCGGTCACGGTAATCGAGGGGCTGTTTTCCAGTACGCCGGTGCTGGTGCATGCCCCTGGCCCGCTGGGGTTGCCGGGCGGTTACCCGGTGTGGTTGCACGAGGGGCGCATCGAGGTGCAGTTCTCCAACGCCTGCCCCCAGGACGACGCGGTGCGCATCAACACGATCTGTCAGAGCCAGGACGGCATCGACGAGATCCATTGCGACGGTTCGGTCACCTTCAACCCGCAGTGCATGGCCGTGATGCAGGCGATGCTGGGCTACTCGAAGAAAAACATGTCCATCGAACAATCCGCCGAGTTCGCCCGCGAGTTGGCGAGCAAGTACGCGGCGTTCAAAGCACTCAACCTGGCAGGTGCGTGATGAACCAGATGCCCAAGCAGCCGAATGGCCCCATCGCCCGTTATTCCACGCAGTACTCGGCGGATTTTGTCGAGCGCTGGGACGAGTTGGTCGATTGGGAAAAACGCAAGGCGGGGGAGAGCGGGTTCTTTGAAAACCTGTTGCGCAACCACGGCGTGCAGACGGTTATCGACGTCTCGACCGGCAGCGGCTTCCACGCGGTACAGCTTAAGCAGGCCGGGTTCGACGTGGTCGCCACCGATGGCAGCCCCACCATGCTGACCAAGGCGCGCGCGAACTTCCGCCGATATGGCTTGGCGATCCCCTCCCATCATCGCGACTGGCGTGCCCTCGACCCGCAGGAACTGGGGCAGTTCGACGCCGTGGTGTGCTTGGGCAGTTCGTTGTGCCATGTGTTCGAAGCCAGCGAACGCCTGGACGTCCTGCAAACCTTCCGGGCGTTGCTCAAGCCGGGCGGCCTGCTGGTGGTGGATCAACGCAATTTCTTCGCCATTCGCGCCGGCCATTTCAAATCCAGCGGCCACTACTATTACTGCGGCACCCACGTGTCAGTGAGCCTGGGCGAGGTCAACGCGCACCTGTGCGAGTTCATCTACCGCTTTGACAACGCCGAGCAATACCGGCTGCAGGTCTACCCGTTGCTGCCCGGCGAGTTGACCCAGGAGGTGCTGGCCTGCGGGTTTTCGGAGCATGCCAGCTACGGCGATTTCCTGGCCGATTACGACATGATGCAGTGTGACTTTGTCATCCACACCGCGCTCGCCGCGCGAGGGGCGCTATGAATACGCTTGTGCAAGGCAACGCCCGGGCCCTCGATAGCGGGGTGCTGGCGGTGGTGCTCACGGGGTTCGTGGCCAGCACTTATGGGTTCGGCGTTTATCTGTTCGCCAACCTGGTGGTGGACATGCGTCGCGACCTCGGCTTCGACTACACCACGGTGGGCTTGATCACCGGTGGCGCGCAGATCGGCTTTCTGCTGTTTTCATCGGTCACCAGCGTAATCAGCCGCTATGTCGCAGGCTGGAAGATCAGCCTGGCGTCCACCGTGATGACGTCCTTGGCGCTGGTGGGGCTGAGTATCAGCAACACGATCTGGCTCTCCGGCGCGCTATTGATTCTGCTCGGCGGCTGTTCGGCGTCGGTGTACATCCCGCTGGCGGAGATCGTCACCAAAGGCTTCAGCGCCGGCCTGCGCTCACGGGTCATGGGCTTGATTTCCAGCGGCACCAGCTACGGCGTATTTATCAACGGGTTATTGGTGTCGTTTCTGACGATGCACGGCGGCTGGCGCGGGATTTGGCTGACTGCCGGGCTGATCTCGCTGACGCTTTGCGTGGTGGCCTGGTACCTGTTGCGCAACCTGGCGACGAGCGAGGAGGGCGACGCAGCCGGGGAGCCCGGGCAGACGTCTGACCGCCACGCGCCCTGGCTGAGCCGTTCTTTGTACCTGACGTGGGGCATCGCCTTTCTCAATGGCATGGCGTTGCTGCCGTTCCAGACCTACCTGGCGCCCTACCTGCGCGACGAGTTGGGCGTGTCGGTGCAAGACACCGGTTTTATCTGGACCACCCTCGGCGCCGTGGGCATGGCTTCGGGCTTTCTGCTGGGGTGGCTGGCCGACAAAGCGGGCGTGCGCACCTCCCTGGCTCTGTGTTTCCTTAGCGCCGGGGTGGCTGCAACGCTGGTATTTACGTTCAACAACCTGCCGTCGTTTTACCTGGCAGCGTTTTTATTTGCGCTGGCGTTTTATCCGATCTTCGGGCTGGTGCCCAGTTACATCGGGCAAATCGTGCCGGTCAGCCGGCTGACCCAGGCGTTCGGCATCGCCAATGTGCTGATCGGCTTGGGT
Organism: Pseudomonas rhodesiae; assembly: GCF_007858255.1. GTDB lineage: Bacteria > Pseudomonadota > Gammaproteobacteria > Pseudomonadales > Pseudomonadaceae > Aquipseudomonas > Aquipseudomonas rhodesiae. The sequence goes on from NZ_VFEU01000026.1 coordinate 14,779, forward strand.
GGGGTGTGCGGCAATTTCCTGGGGGGCTGGTCGAGGGACCTCAGCGGCTCGTTTTCCCACGTCTACTGGGTGGTGGCGCTGCTGCTGTTCGGGCAATGCGCAATGGTGTTGCTCTTGGGTAAGCGGGAGTAGCGGTGCCTGCGACCTGGAAAAACGCGGTACTCTGCGTGCTTGCAGCGAGGCCGTATTTTCCCAGGAGCAGGCATGTCGCATTTTACTGGCTCTGCGAACTCGATCCGCCTGATTGGTGGCGCCCTGGTATTGGACTTTATCAATACCACCAACGGACGACGCCCTGGCACGACGCTCAAGGTGATGGAGGAACGGCTCACCAGCTTTCCATTCTTCTTTGAATGGGCGCTGCATGCGTCGCTGGTCTCGCCCCATGAGTTTGAACATTACAAACCCATGGTGTTTGAGTGGCCTATTGCCTATCAGCCGAACCTGGAGGCAGTGATTGCCTTCAGAGAATGCCTATACGCGGTGTTTTACCCGCTGGCGCTGCATCAGCCCATCCCCGATGAGGCGTTGGCGCAGATCAATCAGACCTTCCAGCAAGGTGTGGCCTGGCGCGAGCTTCGGGCGGTCGACGGTCAACCTGCCTGGCTCTGGAAGCCCTGTACGTCGGCCCAGGAACTGACCACGATGCTGCTCGGGCGCCTGGCGATCGACGCCACGCAATGGTTGGTACCCGGTGCGCTGCAGGGTTTGAAGTGCTGCGGCGCCCATGACTGCGATTGGATATTTCTGGATATTTCCAAGAACAAGCAGCGCAGATGGTGCCAGATGAGCGTGTGCGGCAGCCGGGAAAAATCCAGTCGACTCAAGCACGGCAGGCCGCCTTAGTCGTCGCGCGGTCAATCACGACGGGTAGCAATTGCTCCACTTAATAGGAAGCATTACTATTCACGCCCCGCCTACCCAGTGCCTTTGCGATGATCCCTCAGCCGCCCCGCAGAACAGGCTTTTTCGAGCACTATGAAGAGTTGATCGGAACCTGGACGCGTCGCTTGAGAAACCGTCAGCAAGCCGAAGATCTGGCCCACGACACCTTCGTACGGGTGCTGGAGTCCAGGTCCGCCGATGTGCAGCAACCGCGCGCTTATCTGCATCAAACTGCGCGCAACATTGCGGTGGACGCTTATCGTCGCGACGACCGCCGCGACGCCGCATCAGTCGATGCCTTCGTTCAATGCTCACCCCACGCCGGCGATCCGGAGCATGTCATGCACGCGATCCAGTTGGCGGACTCCATAGAGCGGGCACTGGCCGAATTGCCGCTCAACTGTCGGCGGATCTTCATTTGGCAGAAAATCGAGGGGCTCACCCAGCAGGAAATCGCCGAACGCCTGGGGTTGTCTAAAAACATGGTGGAAAAGTATATGATCCGCACGCTGCGGCATCTGCGCGACCGCCTGGACGCGCCGACACCATGACTCGTATCGAAACAGGATCTTCCGCGATGGACAACCGTGCCCGTGAAGAGGCCGCGCAGTGGTTCGCGCGCCTGCAGGACGGCGAACTGAGCCCCGAGCAAGCCCGGCGGTTCGAGGCGTGGTGCGCAGAACATCCAACCCATCAATACGAATTCGACGTGCTGCAAGGCCTGTGGCGGGCCGCCGACCTGCTGCCCGAGGCGCGCTGGCAGGCGTTGTGCGAAGCGCCGGCCGAACGGCCTCGCAAGCCTGCGCCGTGGCGTTATGCGGTGGCGGCCAGTGTCGTCGCGGTCGCCGTGGGCCTGGGCTTGTTCAGTGGGCTCGATCATTCCAAGGTCTACCGCGCCGAATTCAGCACGCGTCTTGGGGAGCATCGCCAAGTGGCCTTGCCGGACGGTTCGCTGATCGACCTCAACAGCCGCAGCGTGGTTGCGGTGACATACGAAAACGCCCGGCGCGGCATTGAACTCAAACAGGGCGAGGCGATGTTCAGCGTCGAACACGACAGCAGCCGCCCCTTTGTGGTGGCCGCCGGGGCGGGGCAGGTCACGGTCACCGGCACCCGCTTCGATGTGCGCCGCGATGACGACCAGACTCGCGTTGCGGTCGAGGCGGGTACGGTGCAGGTCCAGGGGCGTCTGGCGGAGCAGCGGGTCACCCTGACCGCCGGCCGTGGCACCCATGTGGACCGTCAGGGCGAGGTGGCGACGGCCTACGCGGTAAACGCCGAGGAACTGACGGCCTGGCGTACCGGCAAATTGGTGTTCAACAACGCCACACTGAGCGACGTGGCCCGGGAAGTGTCGCGCTACCGCGAGCAACCGTTGCGGGTCAGCGCGCCCGCCGTGGCCAACCTGCGCCTGACCAGCGTATTCAAGGCCAACGACACCGACGCTTTGCTCAAGGCCTTGCCGCGCATCCTGCCGGTGGCCCTGCGTACGTTGCCGGACGGTAGCCAGGAAATTATTTCGCGCTGACATTCAGGTTTTTTTCCCGTTCATCGTCTTCTCCTGCAACTGCAACTGGTTTGCATTAACGGCCGCATACTTTTGCGATCACAGGACAAGGTTCGACGTGAAAAAAATCGCCCTCCACAACAATAAAATCCGCCGCTGGGTGCCCTTGGCCCTGGCGCTCGCTGTCAGCGCCTCGGCCAATGCCGACGACGCAATTCACATCCAGGCCCAACCCTTGGGCGCGGCCCTGAGCCAACTCGGCCAGCAGACGTCCCTGCAAGTATTCTTCAGCCCCGAGCTGGTTGCCGGTAAACGCGCGCCTGCGGTGGACGGCAACCTCAGTGCCGAGCAAGCCCTGCGCCAGTTGCTGCAAGGCAGCGGTCTGGACTACCAGATCGACGCCGGTTCGGTGACCCTGCGCCCGCAAACCAGCGGCAGCGGTGAAGCCGGCTCACCGATCGAGTTGGGCGCCACCGATATCCGGGTCGTCGGCGACTGGCTCGGCGACGCCAATGCCGAAGTGGTGCAGAACCATCCTGGCGCGCGTACGGTGGTCCGCCGCGAAGCCATGGTGGAGCAGGGCGCGATGAATGTCGGCGATGTGCTGCGACGCGTGCCCGGCGTGCAGGTGCAGGAGGCCAACGGCACCGGTGGCAGCGATATTTCCCTCAACGTCGGCGTGCGTGGGCTGACGTCCCGTTTGTCACCACGCTCCACCGTTCTGATCGACGGTGTTCCAGCCGCGTTCGCGCCTTATGGCCAGCCGCAGTTGTCGATGGCGCCGATTTCCGCCGGCAACCTGGACAGCATCGACGTGGTGCGTGGCGCCGGTTCCGTGCGCTACGGTCCGCAGAACGTCGGTGGCGTGATCAACTTCGTAACCCGGGCGATCCCCGAGACGTTCTCCGGCGAAGTCGGCACCACCCTGCACACCTCCGCCCATGGCGGCTGGAAGCATATCGAGAACGCCTTTATCGGCGGCACGGCCGACAACGGTATCGGCGCGGCCCTGTTGTATTCCGGGGTCAACGGCAACGGTTATCGCAACAGCAACAATGGCAATGATATCGATGACGTGATCCTCAAAACCCATTGGGCGCCGACCGATCAAGACGACTTCTCGTTGAACTTCCATTATTACGATGCCAGCGCCGACATGCCCGGCGGCCTGACCCAACAGCAGTTCGACGCCAACCCGTACCAGTCGGTGCGCGATTGGGACAACTTCAGTGGCCGCCGCAAGGATGTGTCCTTCAAGTACATCCGTCAGATCGACGACCGCACTCAGGCCGAAGTGCTGACCTATTACGCCGACAGTTTCCGAGGCAGCAACATCGCCAACCGCGACCTGAAAACCATCAGTTCCTACCCGCGTACCTACTACACCTTCGGTATCGAGCCGCGTGTGTCCCATGTTTTCGACCTAGGGCCCAGCACCCAGGAAGTCAGCGTGGGTTATCGCTACCTCAAAGAAGGCATGCACGAGCAAGCCACCAGCCTCAACCTGGTCAACAACGTGCCGACACCTGGCGGGCAGAGCGACGGTCATGTGTACCAGGACCGCACCGGTGGCACCGAGGCCAATGCGTTCTATATCGATAACAAAGTCGATATCGGCAAGTGGACGATTACCCCGGGCATTCGCTTCGAAAATATTCGCACCGAATGGCATGACCGCCCGGTGATCGCCCTGAACGGAACGCGCACTCCGGAGAAGCGTCGCGAAGTGCATAACAACGAACCCCTACCGGCCCTGAGCGTGATGTACCACGTCTCTGATGCCTGGAAACTGTTCGCCAACTACGAAACGTCGTTCGGCAGCCTGCAGTACTTCCAACTGGGGCAGGGTGGCACCGGCAACCAGACGGCCAACGGCCTGAACCCGGAAAAAGCCAAGACCTACGAAATCGGCACGCGCTACAACGACAGCGTGTGGGGTGGCGAAGTGACGCTGTTCTACATCGACTTCGCCGATGAGCTGCAATACGTCAGCAACGATGTGGGCTGGACCAATCTCGGCGCCACCAAGCACACCGGTGTCGAAGCGTCGGCGCATTACGACCTGGCCAATCTGGACCCGCGCCTGGAAGGCCTGACCGCCAATGCCGGGTTCACCTACACCAAGGCCACCTCCGAGGGCGATGTGCCCTTCAAGGGGCGCGATCTGCCGTTGTACTCCCGCGAAGTGGCGACCCTGGGGCTGCGTTACGACATCAATCGCTGGACCCATAACCTGGACGTCTATGCCCAGTCTGGCCAACGTGCCCCCGGCACCACCAGCACTTACGTGACTCAAGGCACGGCCGATGGCCAGTTCGGCGATATTCCGGGCTACGTTTCGGTCAACCTGCGCAGCGGCTATGACTTCGGCCCATCCTTGTCGAACCTGAAGTTGGGCGCGGGGGTGAAAAACGTGTTTGACCAGCAGCACTACACGCGCTCCAGCGACAACAACGCGGGACTGTACCTGGGTGAACCGCGTACGTTCTTTGTACAGGCCAGCGTCGGGTTCTGACCCTCGAACGCTTGGGGAATATCGCAGCTCTGCACGGGGCTGCGATTTTTTTTGCCCGTTTCCTACAGGTGCTGCGTGCATCTGATTGTCCGATCAGGAACCGATTCCGACATCCCCGCCACAGATGGGCTAGCTGCCGCGCTTCGACGCGCCGTCGCACTGGCAGGCTGAATATCACGCCCCCTTGTGTTGGAGAACAATATGTCGGTATCGACACTTGATAAATCCTTGTCTGCTTCGCCTTCCCATGACCGTTTACAGGGCAGTCCCAAAACCGACGTCAAGGCCCGTCGCCCGGCGCCTGAGGCCCTGTCCTTTTCGGACCGCAACATGGCCAACGTCAGTTTCTCTTCGCGGGAAAACAAGGCCGGTCCCGTTTTCGGCGACCCGCAGCCGCCGACGGAGCGCCATTATCCTGCGTCTCCCGGTATGCACCACAGCATGACGGCCATGCGTCCAGGCTTCATGGACCCGTTCCGACACTGGATGCACACTTGCTTCGGTTGGCCTCGGCCGCCACACCGTCCGTGCTGGGGCAATCCTCCGCCACGGCCGCAGCCTGGTTGCGGTAACCCGCCGCCACGCCCAGACCCCACCATCGGTAAACCCTACCCCACGTGGCCGGGCCGGCCTGATCCGGAGTACTCGCTCAGGAGCAATGAACAATTGGCAACGCAGCTGCGCCGTAACTTCGAAGCTTTCATGGACCCTAAAAATCCCGGCTATGTCAGCATCGACAGCATTCAGGCGATGGCCAAAAAAGGTTGGTCCCTGCTTCCCCGCGTCAACGATAACATTCGCCTGGCCAAGGAAATGCTGCGCCGTCCGGAACTGCTGAGCGCCCTCGACCGGCACAGCTCCACCGGCGCACTGGACGGTCTAATCGATCGGCAAAACGTGGACCTGGTCGTCGGCGGCAAAAATTACTTCAAATATAAGTCCGACAAAGAGTTGGTCGGCGAGCTTCTCAAGCACTTCGACGAATTGAAAGACGGGCCGTCGTCTTGGGACATCGATATCCAGGATTTGAGAAACCTGGCGCGAGAGCCTTTGACCGGCGATTCTCCTAGAGACTATCTGGTGCAGTTGGCGCAGGAACTGCTCAGGCGTAACGATCTGGTCACAAGGCTGGATGACCTGGCCAGCCGAGAGTCTGACGAGCGAATCCACCTGTTTGCGCTTTTCCTGCTGCGCTCCTGACTGAGCGGCACCGCAACCCGGTTGCGGTGCCCGCCACCGTTTTGTAAGGAACTGATTACGTTGATATGCCACACAGGAAGTACCTGCCGGCGTTGATCAAACCGGCTGCTTTTCGGGCTCCGAGCCAGGGCAAACACAATGACTTCGACCTCGTCCTCGTTTCAATCACCTCATCACGGTTGTCACGAACCGTTTCGCAGCCTCCACGATGGCGATCCTGCTCGGTCAGCAGGCGCCTTGGCTTCGCCGGACTTGCAGATGTCACCGGCCCTGTATGCCGCCGAAGCACGACGCATGAAAGCCTTCGCCGGCCAGCGAAAGTTTCAGGCGCCGGTTGCCGATGATTTCTCCCGCGGCATGCTCGCGGCCGGGCAGGCTTCGAATGATGGCACCAAGTCAATCAAACTCCCGGGGCTGTTCGAGGGCCTGGCCGCTTGGTGGCGCCGCAGGCTCGGCTGAGCTAACAGGATGGCGATATTCTTCTGGTTCGGCGGTTACAAACACTCAAATTTTACTGCATTCGACTGGTCTGCCTCGCTGGAACCAGGAGTTTCCGAGTACCACTCACTCTTCGCCTGTTGAGTCAGGTGCGTAGCGATCGACCCAATAAGTCTCGGTCCACGGAATCTAATTATGCTGGAGATAAAAAATGGCTGATTGGCTGAATAATTTGAGGCAGGTATCGCCCCATCTGAACCTGAACACAGGCAATGGTCACGCACGTTTCGGAATCGCTGAGCGAGCGACGGGCAAGTCACTCCCCCCTCAAGGGAATCAGCTTTTCGATACGCGATTCCCGAACAATGGACAGGTGCATTTTGACGCCCAAGGCTTCTATTCAGGCGGTTCGCAGGTAGGCAACCCATATACCAGCTCGGACGACCATCTGCTGGCAACCCAACTGAATAACGTTTTTCCAATGCTCGGTGATTTCAAGAAGGATGGTCGCCTGACCCTGGGCTCCTTGGAGGCAATTGCGAAAGAGGATCCGAAGGAAAGCAAGGTGCTTGAGCGCACGATCATGCTGGCGCGGGAGATACTAAACCGTCCGCGGCTGGCCGACGCGATTGTTGCCAAGGGTGGCGAGATAACCTCGGCCAGTCTTGAAGAGGTCGCCAGTCATTCCATTGGCAATACCAATCCCAATACTCAGAGTGCCGACCCATTCCATTCGAAGACCGACGCACAGGTCGTCCAGGCGTTTAGGGGGATGTTTGATGACTTGCGGGATCAGTCGGAAGACTACAGTTTCTTTTTTGAAAAACACCGCTACGTCAAGAAAGAAACGCTTATCGAGATGAGCAAGGACCCCGACGAAACAGACAAACAGGGCCAGGTAGTGCGCGACTCGGCTACCGGTTTTCCCAAGAAGAAATACAGCGAGCTGCAGGTCTACATGGCCAAGAACCTGGTGGAGCGGCCAGGGCTTCTGGCATCGCTGGACGGCCCCAAGGCCAATGGCACCAACATCTTCGGTAGCCACAACGACGATGGCTGGTTGAAGAACTACAGCATTGACCGTTGGTTGGAAAACGACAAGGAAGAAAAGGGACGATAAGGCTTCCTTGCGACCTATGAGCTTCTCGGTCCAATGCGGAAGCTCATGTCGTTCACACCCGCAGTATTTTTCCGCTGACTGCCACTGCCACCAGCAATATTCCTATCACCAGAAAGGCCGTGGCCAGGCTGCTGCCATGGGCGATGAAGCCGATTGCAGCAGGCCCGGTCAGAATGCCGGCATACCCCAACGTGGTAATGGCCGGCACGGCAATGTGTTCGGGCATGACCTTCTGTTGCCCAACGGCGGTGTAGAGCACTGGCACAATATTCGAGCATCCCGCCCCCACCAATGCGTAGCCGAGCAATGCGACCTCCCAGGCAGACGACAACGTGGCCAGGAAGATACCGCTGGCGGCCAGCACGCCACCCACAATAATCACCTTCTTCGCGCCCAAGCGCCGCACGATGGCGTCGCCGGTCAGGCGCCCGGCCGTCATGGTCAGGGCGAAGGCTGCGTAGCCCAGGCCGGCGTAGGCCTCGTCCAGGCCACGTTCGGCGCTCAGGAACACCGCGCTCCAGTCCAACACCGCACCTTCGGCCAAAAACACGATAAAGCACAGACAGCCGATAAACAGCACTACACCATGGGGCACCGCAAACGCCGGTCCTGAACTTTCGCTGCCATAAGGCAATAAATGCGGCCCAGCCTTGAGCAGCGCCGCGAGCGTGATCACGATCACCACCAGCGTCGCCTGCAGCGGTGTCAGCCCCATCCCCAGCAAACCGGCAACGCCTGCCGCGCCGACAATCCCGCCCAGGCTGAACAAACCGTGAAACCCCGACATCATGGTTTTGCCGCTGGCCCGTTCGACGATCACCGCCTGCAGGTTCACCGTGGAATCCACGGTGCCAAGCCCGGCGCCAAACAAAAACAACCCGACGATCAATAACGGGATCGAGCTGACCGTGGCCAGCAGCGGCAAGGCCAGGCAGATCATGATTGTGCCGGCGGTGAGTACACGTCGACAGCCAAACCGCGACGCCAGCGCACCCGCCGCCGGCATCGCGATGATCGAACCCACCCCCAGGCACAACAGCAGCAGACCCAGGGTGCCCTCACTCAGTCCCGCGCGAGCCTTGGCGTATGGCACCAGCGGTGCCCAGGCGGCAATGCCGAAACCGGCGATAAAAAAGGCGATGCGGGTCGACATTTGCTCCAGTCGCCCGGGAACCACGGGCGCTGAGGTGGGGATGGCTGTCATGAAAAGTCCTTGTTTTTGCGTTCAACGAACGATGTCCGGCGCGACATCCTTGCATATCAGGCCCTCGCGAGCGAGCTGGGTTCCCCAAGCAGCATTGAGCGTGAATTTTCTTTTTACAAACCTGGAACGCAATTGGCGATGAACGCCACATAGGTGTTATCGCTTCCGTAGGAGGCGTTCTGGAAGGTGTGTAATCCCCGCACTAAGTGATGATCCCCGGGCTTTGTGTGGTGGATTACCACCTTCCAGGCCGCTTCGCACAAATGCGTCGTTCTGTAATACGCTGCTGCTCCCTATGTAGGAAACCGGATGGACTAACCGATGACAATGCGCAGACGGGCGACAGCATGACTCAGTTCTACGATGCCCGAGGCAATGTGTATGGCGTGGTCAGCCCGGCAGCGCTCCGGCGTCAGGGCGTTCAGCTACCCGACGACCCCGTCCAGGCCGCGCGCACGCGCAAAACCTGGGTCGCTTTGGCCATCGCGTCCGAATGCGGTTGGGGCTCGCTGCCGCGTCCAGCGAATGCCAAGGCCCATCGATGCGATGGCTTGCTGGTCGGCCCGTTTCAGAACGAGCCGCCATTTGACCTGTTGATCGTTAACACCGACGGTTCCCTGGCTGAGCGAAGCGGCAATGGGTTGACGATTTTTGCCCAGGCACTCACGGATCAGGGCTTGATGACCGACACATGTGAGTTGCGCGTGCACCATGACCAGCCCGACGGGCACTCGCCTGTGGCCACGCACATCGCCCCCGCCGTGCATGACCACACTGCAGGGTTCTGGCTGACCCTGGGTGTACCCGAGTTCGGGCCATCGGCGGTTGGCGCGCAAGGGGTAGAACCGGTGCTGCTCGGTGACGCTGAACTGAGCCAGGTGGACGCGCTCGCGGCCATCAATCCGAATTGGACCCACAGTCAGTTCGTGCGCGTGGGCAACCCCCATTGCGTGACCTTGGTCGATCGCGTTGCCGACCTGCCGGACAACGGGCCAATGCAGCAACCTTCCTTGTTCGCTCCCCTACAGGCCATTGCCTTCGCCCCGCCGATGGGCGGCGGTCAGCCGTGCATGGCTGGAGTTAACTTGCAGTGGGCCGCCAGGCTCCCCGGCAATCGTATGGCGGCGCGAGTGTTTGAACGTGGTGAAGGCCCCACGGCGTCCTCTGGAACCAGCGCCAGTGCGGTGGCCTGTGCGGCATGGCGAGCGGGCTGGGTAGAGGCCGGCGACGTCGCAGTGGTCATGCCGGGTGGTACTGCGCCAGTACGCTTGCAAACCCACGACCATCGGCTGCTGAGCGTCAGTCTGTTCGGGGCTGCACGGCGCCAGGTCTGAGGGTTTCATTGAGCTGACGTCTATAAGTGGACGTCAGTTTCTTCTTAATTAATTAACTTGTTTTCGCAAGTTGGTGTAGGCCCTTTCGTGCACTTCGGAAGTAGTACTTTGTCGCGATTTATTATTTTGTAAAAGACACTTCCATTACCTCCGTACGAAACTTCTTTTTTATTTTCCAACAGTCGATTTTTGCCTGAAATCGCTAAGCTTCAGGGCTCTGGCTCAAACTCTTTCGCCAGGTTCTCGACGTTCAGTGGCGGGGTTTCAGTCCACTGATAAATTCAGTTGGGTCATAACCAAAGCGGGTAACAACGGATGGTTAACGCGTTTGTTTCTTCAAGTTTTAAATTGATTCTCCCAGGCGTAAATACCGACTTTCAGGTGCTGGCGTTCAACGGTCAGGAGGTACTGGATCAACCGTTTTTCATTCAAGTGCAAGTGACCAGCGAAAACCCGTCGCTGGAGCTTGAGGCATTGCTGCACCAGCCCGCCTACCTGGATTTCGGCGACGCTGATCAAGGCCTGCACGGTCAGGTATACGCCGTCGGTCGCGATGACCCTGGCCGCCGATTGACCCGCTATCACCTCACCTTGGCGCCGCGTCTGGCCTGTCTGGCCCATCGCTGCGATCAACGGATTTTCCAGCAACGCAGCGTGCCCCAGATCATCGCCGCGGTGCTTGAGCATCACGGCATCCTGGCCGATGCCTACCGGTTCGAATTGGGCCCGGTGATCTATCCGCCGCGTACGTTCTGTGTGCAGTACGCGGAGACCGACCTGCATTTCATCCAGCGGCTGTGCGAGGAGGAGGGGATTCATTACCACTTCCGCCACAGCGAGCATGCCCATGTGCTGGTATTCGGTGATGACCAGACGGTGTTTCGACGTCTGCCCACGCAACATTATTCGGCCAGCGGCGGGCCCGAGGCGCCGACGCGGGTTATCCAGCGGTTCGATGTGCGCCTGTCCACCCGCAGTCGGCAAACAGTGCGGCGCGACTACGACTTTGAACATCCTTCTCTGCGCCTGCAGGACAGCGCAAGTATCGAGCCCGCGCACCGGCTTGAGGACTACCGTTATCCGGCAGGATTTACCGGCCATGTTCGCGGCGCACAACTGGCCCGTCGCGGCCTGGAGCGCCATCGCAGCGACCGGCATCGTGTCTTGGGCAGGAGTGATCAGCCGGTCCTGCGCAGTGGGCACTTTCTAGAGTTGCAGGATCATCCGGACCCGTCCTGCAACGATCTGTGGCTGATCACCTCGGTCCGTCATGAAGGCTATCAACCCCAGGTGCTGGAAGAAGCCGGCGTTGATGCCGAGCGGTTTCAGGGTTACCGCAATCGTTTCACCGCGATCCCCTGGCGTTCGACGTATCGACCTCCGCTCAAGCATCCCAAACCCACCATCAACGGCAGCCAGACCGCTACCGTGACCGGGCCGGCGGGGGAGGACGTGCATTGCGACGCCTATGGCCGGATCAAAGTGCGCTTTCACTGGGACCGTCTGGATAAGAGCGATGATAAAAGCAGCGGTTGGGTGCGGGTGGCATCGGGTTGGGCGGGCGATGGGTTCGGCGCCACGATGGTCCCACGGGTGGGCATGGAGGTGGTGGTGACCTTTCTGGAGGGCGACCCGGACCAGCCATTGATCACCGGCTGTGTGCCCAATGCGCTGCACATGCCGACCTACCCCTTGCCGCAGCACAAGACCCGCAGCGTCCTGCGCAGCCGCAGTTCCCCGGGCGGCGGCGGCTTCAATGAAGTGTTCGTGGAGGATCGGCGCGGCGATGAACTCATTTACCTGCGGGCCCAGCGGGATCTTGAGCAACGGGTCGGCCATGACAGCCGCCTGGAGGTGGCGGGCGAGCGGCATGAAACCATTCGCGGCTTGAGTTCGACTCGCCTGGAACATGAAGCGCACCAGCACATCGCCGGCGACCGTAAGGTTGTGTTGCAGGCCAATGACCACCTGCGTGTGCACGGCAGCCGCCACGTCCACGTTGGCCGAAACCTGGTCATTGAAGCGGGGCAAGAACTCCATCTCAAGGCGGGGGCCAGCCTGGTCATCGATGCGGGGGCTCAGTTGAGTCTCAAGGCTGGAGGGGAACACTTGGTGATCCAGGCCGGCGGCATTTTCAGCAGTCGTCCCATTGTGCTGGGCGGCAGCCCTGCTATCACGCGATCGGCCGCGCCATTGGCACCGGGCGAGGATATTGCAGCAGCGCCCGCCCAGGTTGACGGTGCGAAGATGTCCCCCATTCAGGGCATGATCATGAGCCTGGCCAAACAGTTGGGCGCGGACTTTTGCCCGGTGTGCACAGGCTGTGGCGAAGGTGTGTGCGGTCTCAACGGGAGGGCGGCGTGATGGATAACCTGGCTCACCATTGGATGGCTCGCCAACAGCAGGCAGGGCGGCGATTGTGCCTGATGCTGGAGGGTGCAAGCCAAGCGTGCCAGTCGCTGTTGGCGGTGCGCAGCGTGTCGCAGTACCGCAGCCTCTACGCCCAGACCTCCCTGGCGGAATTGGCCGCGACAGGGCCTGTGGTCCTGCTGCTGGATCGCGTCGGCGAGCCCGCGCTGCTCAGCCTTCTGCAAACGCCACAGATGAACTGGGGCTGGCTCGGCAGTATGGCAAGCGCGGACCTGACTGACCTGACACAGCACTGGCGCGATCGGTTGCTCATCGGGCCGCAGGGGGATCAGGCGCTGTACCGCTTTTATGACAACCGCACCCTTGCACGGGCCCTCGACCATTTGGCGCCGGAGCAGTGGCCGCCATACCTCGGTCCACTGATCAGCGTGTGCTATTGGCATGAGCAGCGCTGGCATAGCGCTGACAACCCAGCGCCCGGCGAGTACCCAGTACCCGATCCTGCGCCGTGGCTGAGCACGCCCAACCCGCAAGCCGACGCCATCCTGCACGCCAATATCCTGCGTTACCTGCTCGCCGAACACAGCGAGGACCTGGCGGCACTGTTCCAATTCCAAGACCCGCGAGTCTGGCTTTCACAGGTGCTGGAACAAGCGCGCGCTTGGCAATGGAACCGGCCGCAACAGCTGGAGTTCCTGGTGGTACGGCGCTTGGAAGAAGCCACTCGCGCCAGCAAGGTGCACTGGCCGCCCATGACCGGAGAATTACCTGAAGACCACTTTCAACGGGTGGTGAAGCAATGGCGTTCAGTGGGGAAAGCCGATGAGTAAACGAAGATGGTGCGCACTGTTGGCGCTGAGTATGAGCGGGCTCGTGGGCTGCACGATGAAACCGCTGAACAGCTTCACGCTGGAAGTGGATTTGCCGGCGGACTTTGAACTTAAAACCGCCGCCAACTACGGACCCGCGACGGGCGAAACCTGCACTCTACCCAGGCGTCGAGGTAAACGGCCCGAGCGGAAGGTTTTTTTTACCGACTACAAGCCGGTGGCCAGCCGGGTGAGCTATGAGCTGCCGTTGGGTGAAAAGGTGGAAGGGTGTCCGTTGGTGTTGCGTAGTGTGGAGTTGGGTTTTACCGCAAAGTGGGGAACGAGGAGTACGGATATCGGAATGGACAGTGGCGTCATTGGTGTACGAGATTGGTTGGAGGGAAACGTCCCGGGTATGCCTGGCTCGGGTATTCAGGAACTGCGAGGGGAATGTCACTGGTTATTTCGGACGGCAGGTTCACAGCACGCAATTATAAAAATTCTTAAATGCAACGAGTTGGATGCGAATCATCAACTGCTGCAGACGCGACCTGGAGGCATGGTTCAACGAGATCATTTAGCGGGAAGAACACTGAGGCTGGGAATGACGCTTACTGATAAGGAGCTGCCAGCGATTGGCGACAACTGGGTCGCTGTACCTGGCGGTTGGAAGCGGTGCAGAGGGGTTAACTTCGAAGATCGTTATGCTTTCTGCAATGGTGATTCCACTCACTTCAAACCTATCAAGATGCCGGATGGCCGCACGTGTGATGTGTATCCATCTTGCAATTAACCAAGGAGCTGGTCATGAGTCTGGATGCACGGAAGCAACCATTTTTTAATAACAGCAGACCTGCCTGCCCGTTGCGAGGTGACTGGGTGAGCTTTCGTTTGGTCGATGAGCTCGGAGTAGGACGCGGCTATGGCGGATTGCCCTACACATTGCACGACAGCGCAGGGCAAAGATACGAAGGCAGACTCGATGTCGACGGATTCGCCAAACTGGAAGATATGTATTGCGGCCCCGTGGTACTTCTTTTCGACACTCTCTATACCGGCGTTGATCAGCTGTATCGGCGGTTAACAGCGCGAAGCAGTTATCCGTTGCCTATTACCGAACTTCAGTTTCGGGCGGAACATACTCGATTCGCCACGCCTGATGGCAGCTGTACTGAAAATAACCCTGCTCGACAGCTGGCGACTAAGTTTTATCAAGTTGAGGTACGCGATTTAGTCCGCCACGTTGCTCATTTACCCCCGATAGCCCCTCGTACTCATCAACCGCAACGCCATGCTCTGAAAATGCTGGCTGAGCTGGGATTCGGCGCACCTGAGCCGACATTGGCGGGAGTCGTGCTGTTTCCCAACAATCACACGGTGCTGGAAGTGCGACCGCTGCGCGCTTTACGCCCAGCTCTCTCAAGTGAAGACAGCTTTAGTGCATTGAATCTGTATCAGCTGTCGTTGATCGCGGCTTTGAGTTATTGCGATTTTGGTCAGGAACCTCCTGTAAAACCCACGGATCAAGTCCATTTTCCACTGAGTCCAAGTGTCGGCAATCTATTTGCCGAACAGCTTTCCTGCTGCGTGGAAGCCTGGAAAATTGATCCAGAACAGGTACAGCGTTTTTACCCGCTTTATGAAGAGGTGCCTTATTCGCGACGGTTTGAAATCCTTCCTTTCGATCCGCAGTTGTATCCACAAAATCGTCCCGAACTCGGTAAAGAACAGGAGCACCCCGCGAGTTTGCACTTTTTTGATGACGAAAAATTCGGTACCGATACTCAAGCGTTCATTACTCATCACGACGAGGTGATCTTGATTTCCGTGCGAGGGACGTTCAGCAGCGCCGATGCAGTGAGGGACGCAAACGCCCACCAAGTGCCTTTCGCGGATGGTATCGGCAAGGCACATGAAGGTTTTTATCAGGCTTACCGTGCGATGCGCGATTTTGTGCTGAGCTATCTCAGTCAGTTTCATATAGGGCAGCGAGTGGTCATTTGCGGCCACAGCCTGGGCGGTGCTATTGCATTGCTGTTGGCAGAGGGTTTACGCCGTATTCCTGATCGCGACTACAACATCCTCCTCTACACCTACGGCGCTCCCCGCGCCGCCGATTCCGAATTCGTCGCCGGTGCATCCGCTCTGGTCCATCACCGTATCGTCAACCATAACGATCCGGTCCCCAGCGTTCCGGCGCCGTGGATGAACACTACCGCCAAACTGTGGGTTCCCGGTGCGGTCACCTTGTTCAGCGCGCCCACGCCGGGCGGGCTGTTGTTCGCGGCCGGTCTGGTACGCTTCGGTGGCAATCCTTACCAGCACCATGGCGAACAACAGCATTTCATGCCGATCACACTGCCCGACGGCACCCCGTCCTCGGTGCTGTGGAAGCCCGGTTGTGAGTCCATTCAGGAGGCCGGGGTCAACCGTGCATTGAAACTGCATGGCGACACGCCCCTGCGTGAGAATTTCTTGAGGCAACTGTTCCAAGCGAGTCAGCACTTCATGACCGCCAGCTATATCCCGGCCGCCTGGGCCACATTACGGCGTTGGCAACAGGCCTTGGACATTCAGGGTTCGCTGGTGACACAGCGCGAGTACGAGCTGGTGGATCGGGCGCTGGAAACCATGCGTCAGCAATTGCGCGACAAGCGGCGTGAGCTGGACCGCAGGCCTGTGCCGAATGGGCGCAGCCATGTCCCCGAGCACTATCATCAGGCCCTCAACGCCGAGATCGACCGCTTGCATACTAGCCGTCGACGCCTGGAGAGCCTGCGCTGGCGTCGCCTGGAGGCACGCGATGTGTACGGCAGCCATGCGCAGTCCGTGCACCTGCAAGGCTGCCTAAACCGTTGGTTCAGCCATCGTGAAAACCGCGAGTCGCCGCCAGTGGCCAGCATCCCTGCGGCGGCGCCCAGCGAGCGGGGCAGGGCACAGCCACTGGATATCGACTCGATTGTCTGAAGCGCCGGCTTACATGAACGCGACCTGGGCCGGCTGGCGCTTCATCAATACCTTGCCGTTGCGGATCGAGTAGAGCGGCAGGCCCTGGCTGCGGATTACCTCGTAGTCGCTGTCTGCCGAAAGGATCAACAAGTTGGCGGGGCGCCCGGGTTCCAAGCCGTAGCGCTCGCCCAGGGCCATCGCTTTGGCGCTGTTGTCAGTGACCAGGTCCAGAGCACTTTGCAGGTTGCGGTAGCCGAGCATGTGGCAGATATGCAGACCGGCTTCCAGCACGCGCAGGATGTTGCCGTTGCCCAGGGGGTACCAGGGGTCGACGATGGAGTCCTGGCCAAAGCACACGTTCATGCCGGCCTCCAGTAACTCGTTCACTCGGGTCACTCCCCGGCGTTTCGGAAAGCTATCGAAGCGCCCTTGTAGATGGATGCTCTCGGTGGGGCAGGAAACGAAGCTGATGCCCGAATGCCCCAGCAGGCGAAAGAGTTTGGCGCAGTAGGCATTGTCGTAGGAGCCCATGGCGGTGGTGTGGCTGGCGGTGACGCGGGCGCCCATGTCGCGGCTGCGGGCTTCTTCGGCAAGCACTTCGAGAAAACGTGAGTGCGGGTCATCGGTTTCGTCGCAGTGCACGTCCACCAGGCAGCCGGTGCGTTCGGCCAGATCCATCAGGAACTTCACCGAACTCACGCCCTGGTCGCGGGTGTATTCAAAGTGCGGAATGCCGCCGACCACATCGGCACCCAGACGGATGGCTTCCTCCATCAATTCGCGGCCGTTGGCGTAGGACTCGATGCCCTCCTGGGGAAACGCAACGATCTGCAGATCGATCAGGTGTGCGCTTTCCTCGCGCACCTGCAACATGGCCTTGAGCGCCGTGAGCTGCGGGTCGGTGACATCAACGTGGGTGCGTACATGCTGGATGCCGTGGGCGG
Organism: Pseudomonas rhodesiae; assembly: GCF_007858255.1. GTDB lineage: Bacteria > Pseudomonadota > Gammaproteobacteria > Pseudomonadales > Pseudomonadaceae > Aquipseudomonas > Aquipseudomonas rhodesiae. The sequence continues at coordinate 32,054 of NZ_VFEU01000026.1, forward strand.
CCAGGGCTTGGATGGTTTGGTTGGCGCGGGTGCGGGTGTCTTCCTGGGTGATCGTGGCTTTGCGTTCGCCCCAGCATTCGATGCCTTCGAACAGGGTGCCGCTCATGTTCCAGCGTGGCTCGCCGGCGGTGAGGGTGGCATCGAGGTGGATGTGCGGCTCGACAAAGGGCGGGATCACCAGGTTGCCGGCAGCGTCCAGATCATCGGCCCCCAGGGATGGCACGTTGGTTTGTGCGGTGATGCTGGCGATCCGGCCGTTTTCCAGGTGCAGATCATGCAGGCCTTCACGGTGGCGCAGGCGGGCGTTGATGATGTGCATGGGCAAGTTCCTCTTGGCTAAAAACAATCAGGCAGACAGCCGCCAGATCATCAGGGCGATACCGATGTCCAGGCGGTCATAGGCGTTGTCCAGCGTCAACCCGCACAGGGCTTCGATGCGCTGGATTCGGTGTGTCAGGGTGTTGCGATGTACGGCCAGGCGCTGGGCGGCGGCCATCAGATTACCATTCTCGTGAAACCAAGCTTCCAAGGTCGGCATCAAGCTGGGGCCGTGCTGCAAGTCGTGACGCAGCAAAGGGCCCAGGCGCTCCTTGAGAAATTGGTCGAGCAGCGCGCGATCACGCACCCCGCTGAGCAACTTGAGCACTCCCAGTTCGTCGTACACGCACAGCCCGGCGCGCTCCCGGAAGCGTCGCGCGGCGGCCAGGGCCTGACGCGCTTCATCCTGGGCCTGGGCCAGGCGGGCCGCCGGGTGCGCGGCGGCGCTCAGGCCGATAAACAATTTGAGCGGGGCCAGGCGCAGGTTCAATGGGCTCAACCACTGCGCCAGTTGATTGCGGTTGGCCAAGGCGGCCACAGCGTCCGGCGCCGGCAGCAGCAGGGTCCATTGCCCGGCGCGGCCCAGGATCGGTACGGTCGGCGACCACTGGCGCAAACGCCGACCGATCGCGTCGTGTCGCCCCGTTAGGTGCGCCTCCACCTGCGCTGCATCACCCTGGGCAAACAGCGCTTCACTGCCCTCCAACTGCAACTGCACGACCTGCCAGTGCCCCGTCAGCGGCATGCCCAATTGCGCGGCGCGGTGCAGCAAGATGTCCAGGGACTGATAATCACCGGCCAGCAAGCGCTCCAGCACATCGTGCCGCGAGCGTCCCAATTGCTCGGACTGGATCAGCGCCGAGCCAATGGCTTGGGTCACCAGCACCATCTTCAGCGAATAGGGCTGCTCGATCAGCGGCATACCGGCAGCCGCGGCGGCTTCCAGCACGCGCGGGGGGATGGCCTGGATATACGTCGGCCCGGTGAGCACCACCAGCCCGGCGACCTGGCGTTGACAGGCCTCCTCCAGCAGTTGCAGCAGGTTGGCCTCATCGCGGGGATGGTTGATACCAGTGACAAACACCAGCTCACCGCCCAGCACCCATTCGGCGATCCCGCTGTTTTCCGCCACATAGGGCCAGCGCACGGGGTTATCCAGGCCCGTCTGGCCGGCACGCAGGGTCAGGGATTCCAAGCCCGGCAGTGCCAGCACATCGGCGACGGTCAGGCTCATGCCTGGACGTCAGCCAATGGCGCACGTACCCGCAGGAGGGCGCTCAATATGATGTAGGTCAGCGACGCCGCGACAATCCCTACCAGCGGCGCTACCCACGGCGAGTTGAAGGCCAGCACAGTGCCCACCGCGTAGGCCAGGAGCCCCGGCCAGTTGAACGCGGGCAAGCGTGTTTGCGCCAGGCGTGGGTATTGACCACGGTAGCGGTAGAAGAAGTCCGCCATGATCACCCCTCCGATCGGCGGGATCACCGTGCCTAGCAGGATCAGGTACGGCACCAGCATGTCGTACATGCCCAGCAGCGCCAGCAACGTGCCGATCACCGCGCCGGCGAGGGTCACGGTCTTGCGGCGTTTGGTGCGCAGCAAATTGCAGCCGGCCACCGCGAAGTTATAGATGGTGTTGTCCTGGGTGCTCCAGATATTGAGCAGCAGCATCGCCATCGCGGCCATGGCAAAACCTTGCAACAGCAACACTTCCACCACATCCGGCTGCTGATAGACGATGGCGCCATAAGCCCCGATCAGCACCATCAGCCCATTGCCGACAAAGAAACCAATCAGGCTGGCCAGCACCGCCACCTTGGCCGAGCGGGAAAACCGCGTCCAATTGGTAGCCTGGGTCGCGCCGCTGACAAAGGTGCCGAACACCAGAGTAATGGCCGTGGACAGGTCCAGTTGACCGGTTGGCACCACCGCCAGCAACCCTTGCAGTCCGCCGACTTTCACCGTAGCCACCCACATCGACAACACCAGCAGGATGCCCATGGCCGGCACCGCGATGTACGACAGAATCTCCAGCCCGCGATAGCCCACGTAGGCGGTGGCGCAGAACACCAGGCCGAACAGCACCATCATCACCAGCACGCTGCCCTGGCTCAGTTCGAAATACTTGCCGAGCACCACGGCGGCGGTGGCGGTGCCCCAGGCGTACCAGCCGATCTGGGTAAAACCGAGGATCAGGTCGCTGAGCTTGCTACCCACCTCGCCAAAGCAGAAACGCCCCATCAACACCGAGTTCAAACCGCTCTTGAAGGCGATATAGCCCAGGCCTGCGGCGTAAATACCCAATAGCAGGTTACCGAGGGCCACGACACCGAGCATCTCGGTGAAACTGAACGCCACCCCCAATTTGCCGCCGGCAAACATGGTCGCGGTAAAAAAAGTGAAGCCCAGCAGCACCATGGCGGTGGACGCCAGGCCTTTACGTGCATGCATCGGGACTTCGCTCAAGGGGTAGTCATTGCCGGATTCTTGCTGCGTCATGTGCCTTGCTCCCTGAATGAGTGACGCAGGCCCATTGCACCACGCGTGCCAAACCGACAGCAGTGGTGGACGCACGGCGCCGGTTGTGCAGCGTGCACAATTTTGCGCGCCAAACAGGAGGGCTACGCTCAAAGCACTGTTCGCAATGCCCAGTAGGGCACGAAAGCGGTGCAGGGGTGATACAAAATGGATCAGTCGAACAAGGTCTGTGTGGTCTCGCCGCGATGAAACGCAAACGCCGCCTGCAGATCGCTTTCGATGGTGCGCCCACGGGACAACGGCGGCAGGTCGTCCAGGCTGAAAAAGCCCACCTCAGTGGTTTCGACACCGGCCACTGGCGCTGACTGATCGATGGGCTCACACAGGAAATACAATTTGTAGAAGTCCCGCACATCCGGCCGATACAAGCCTTTGGCTTTGTGCGTCACGCTGTACAGCGCCCGCGCCGTTACCGTCAGCCCGGCCTCTTCATAAATCTCCTTGATGATGTTTTCCGACGCCGACAGGCCAATATCGGCATAACCCCCCGGTAGCGCCCAGCAACCGTCGGTGGCTTCGCGCACCAGTAAAATCCGATCCACCTCGATGACGGCGCCGCGCACATCAATCATCGGTGTCGAATAGCGCTGGGCGAAATCCGGCACCAGCCCGGTGATGCGCTCCAAGGGCACATCGCCCAGCTGCGCAAGCATGCTGTGGGCGATCCGGGCGATTTCCTCCAGGCGTTCGCGCTCGAAATCATCGGTGCAAAAATGCAGCCCCGTGGACGCCAACGCTTGCAGGCGCTTGGCCTGGGCAAGCCACGTGTTCTCCATTGCATTCTCCTTGATTGCAGGCAAAAGGGCTGGCTGAAAGGGTGCAACGCCAGGCACAAAAAAACCACCGCAAGGGTGGTTTTTTTACCGCGCCGGTTTATTCGCCGCGATAGATGCAGCCGCTGGTGCAGGTTTCGTGGATACGAATCGCGCTCAGCTCAGGCAGCAACGGTTTGAGTTCATTCCAGATCCACTTGGCCAGCACTTCGCTGGTGGGGTTTTCCAGGCCGGGAATGTCGTTGAGGTAGTTGTGGTCCAGACGTTCGTAGAGCGGCTTGAAAATCGCCTTGATCTCCGAAAAGTCGCGAATCCAACCTGTATGGGGATCCAGGTCGCCACTCAGGTGGATCGCCACCTTGAACGAATGCCCATGCAGGCGCCCGCATTTATGGCCGTCCGGCACATGCGGCAGGCGGTGGGCGGACTCGAAGGTAAATTCTTTGAAGATTTCCACAGTGTTTTAAGCTCGGTCAGTATCTGGCAGGCGGCGAGTTTAACAGCTTGCTCCCTCGCCGCGCATACCGCTGGGTCACAGCGCCTGCAAGCGTTCGCCCAGGCCGGCGTTGTCGGCCAGTTGCAGAAACTCATCCCCCAGCCGCCGGCTCTCGCTCATCGCAGTTTGCCAGTACTTATGGCGGCTCGGGTCGTCGCCCATAAAGCGTTTGAAGTCGCTGCGGTCCGGCAGTTTGCCGTGGGGCAGGCGCGCCAGGTAGTCCCTTGAGGGCGCGAGCAGTAACACATCCTGTAAGCCCTGAGGGTTGCTGCGCCGCCACGGCAGGCCCTTGTCGAACCAGCCGGGGATGACCCGGTCGGTGAAGTGCGGGTACAGCACGATGTCGTCGCCGTGGTAGGGCAGGTCGAGGTGGTAGTCCAGCAGGCCGCCGTCGCGGTAGGTGCCTTGGCCCGCGCCGGGCAGGTCGCGTACGCCTTGCATCACCATGGGGATCGAGCCCGACGCCAGCAGCGCCTGGCGCAGGTTGCCCACTTCCAGTTCGAGGAAGCGCGATGGGAAGTCCTTGAGCGGATGCACCGGCGGCGGCTGGCGCGGGTCGTGGACGATCAGGCGTTCGAAGTGCCGCGACAGACGTGCGCGACCGCGCAGGTTGTCGGCAATCACCGACGACAGGCCCAGGCCCAGGCGTCCGCGATGGTCATCGGCGAGCAGGCCGTGGCTTTTGACCACCATGATGTTGAGTCGATAGTCGGGGTTGTCCAGCACCCGCGCATCGCGGCCGGCCAGCAGGTCGTCGAGCATGCGCACGCAGCTTTGGCTGACTTGGGCCATGGTCACGCCTTTGGCGAAACGTTGCGCGTTGTACAGGCGACCGAGGTCCAGCAGGCCCTGCACCGGGTCGGGCAGGCACGCGCTGGCAAAGCGCCAGGAGCCGATGGACGCGCCGATCAGCGCGCGCTGCCGTGGCGCACGCGGCAGCCAGTCGCCGAACAGCGCCAGGTCCAGGCCCTGGATGCCCAGGGCCTTAGGCCCACCGGCCGCGCCGGGAAGGATGCCGACATCCGCCGGCTTTAGGCCCTGCTCACGAATACGTGCCAACGCGCGCGTGCCGGCCTTGAGGGTCAGCGCGGGGAATTTGATGTGGATGGCTGTCATACCGATCTCTGTTGAAGCGGGGTGTAGGAGCACACATGCTCGCGAAAAACGTTAACCATACCGCGTGAATCCGGAATAAACACCGTCGTTTGTCGCGTCGGCTTGGAATTGCCATGGTGGCAATTCAGTTTCAGTTAAGTTGCAGTCGTTACCGTGTCCGGCGTAGGAAAACATTGTGTAACGGAGACTTATCATGAAGCGCCTCACAGCTCTGGTCGCCGCCGGTATCATCGCTTCCACGGCGACCCAGGCCGGAGCCGTGGACCCCGACAAACCACTGACCGTGCCTGCCACTGTTACAATTGTCGCCTTCGATCAATTGGAAGCCACCGCCCTGGCCCTGCACCCCGGTTCGACCTTACTCGACACCGACCTGGACGAGGCCTATGGCAAGTACATCTATGAAGTCGAACTGCGAGACCTCGACGGCATTGAATGGGATGTTGAATTGGACGCGCTCACCGGGCAGGTTCTCAAGAATCATCAGGATACGTAATGAAGGTAAATTTACGCGCCAGCAGCCGATGGCCGCTGGTGCTCATGGTGTTCTGCTCCAGCCTGGCGGCGCGCGACCTCAATCAAGATGAAGCCCTGGCGCTGCGGCAGCAGGGCGTGATCCTGCCGCTGGAACAGCTGTTGCAACAGGCCATGGCGCGCCATCCCGGCTCGCGCCTGCTGGAAGCCGAGCTTGAAAAAAAACACGGGCAATATGCCTATGAAGTGGAACTGGTGACCACCGACGGCGTGGTGCGCGAAATCAAGCTGGACGCCACCAGCGGCGTGCTGATCAAAGACGAGGAAGACTGATGCGCCTGCTTCTGGTGGAAGACAACGTACCCCTGGCCGATGAACTGCTGGCCGGCCTGCAGCGCCAAGGCTATGCCGTCGACTGGCTGGCCGATGGGCGCGACGCCGCATACCAGGGCCGCACCGAACCCTACGACCTGATCATCCTCGACCTCGGCCTGCCCGGTCTGCCGGGGCTTGAGGTGCTGGCGCAATGGCGCGCGGCGGCGCTGGCCACCCCGGTGCTGGTCCTTACTGCCCGCGATTCCTGGGCCGAGCGTATCGAAGGGCTCAAGGCCGGTGCCGATGACTACCTGAGTAAACCCTTTCATCCCGAAGAACTGCACCTGCGCATCCAGGCGTTGCTGCGTCGTTCCCACGGCCAGGCTAACCAACCCACCCTGCAAGCCGCCGGCCTGCACCTCGACGAGGGGCGCCAGTGCGTGCTGCGCGATGGCGAAGAGGTCCAACTGACCGCCGCCGAGTTTCGTCTGCTGCGCTATTTCATGCTGCACCCTGAGCAAATCCTGTCCAAAAGCCATCTGGCCGAGCATCTGTATGACGGCGAAACCGAGCGCGATTCCAATGTGCTGGAAGTGCACGTCAACCACCTGCGCCGCAAATTGGGCCGCAGCGTGATCGAAACCCGGCGCGGCCAGGGTTACCGGTTTGGCGCCAACCCCGCATGAGGTCGATTCAACGGCGCCTGAGCCTGGGGCTGATCAGCGTGATGGTGATCGTCGGCGTGGTGCTGGCGCAGACCAGTCTGTGGTTGTTCGAAGCCGGTCTGCAGCGATATCTGGAGGCAGGGCTGCGCAACGACACGGAAAACCTGCTGGTGGCACTGGTGCGCGGGCCCAACGGCGTACAGCTGGACGAGCATCGTCTGTCACCGGCTTACCAGCGGCCGTTTTCGGGACATTACTTTCGTATCGATTTTGCCGACACCCACTGGCGCTCTCGCTCGCTATGGGATCAGGAACTGCCGCGCCTGCCCGAGGCCGGTCTGAAGGGTAACCTGCAGCTGGGGCCTGAAGGCCAGCAACTGTTGGTGCTACGTTCGGACTACAAGCGCTTTGGTCAGTCGATTTCCATCAGCGTGGCCCAGGATTACACGCCAGTGCGCGAAAGCTTTCGCCTGATGCGTCAGATCGGTCTGGTGCTGGGCTTGGCGGCGTTGCTGCTGGTGCTGGTGCTACAACGGGTGACTGTGCGCCGCGCCTTGCGCCCGCTGGAAACCGCGCGCAACCAGATCGCCCAATTGCAGCAAGGCCAACGCTCGCAGCTCGACACTCAGGTGCCGTTGGAGCTGGAACCGCTGGTGGCGCAGATCAACCACCTGCTGGCCCACACCGAAGACAGCCTCAAGCGTTCCCGCAATGCCCTGGGCAACCTTGGCCATGCGCTGAAAACCCCATTGGCGGTATTGCTGAGCGCGGCATCCAGCGAGGCGCTCAAAGACCATCCCAAGCTGAGCGCCTTGTTGCGCGAGCAATTGGAGCAAGTGCAGCAACGCCTCAATCGTGAACTGAACCGCGCCCGTCTGGCCGGCGAAACCCTGCCCGGCGCCTTGTTCGACTGTGAACAGGAACTGCCTGGCCTGCTCGCCACCTTGAACATGATCCATGGCGAACACCTGGACCTCAGCTACCATGCCGCCCCCGGCCTGCACTTGCCTTGGGATCGCGAAGACCTGCTGGAGTTGCTGGGCAATCTGCTGGACAACGCCTGCAAATGGGCGGATGCCGAGGTGCGCCTGAGCATTGATGAAACCCCCCACAGCTATTGGCTTGCGGTGGAAGACGACGGCCCCGGCATCCCCGAAGCCCAGCGTGACCAGGTGCTCAGCCGTGGCGCGCGCCTGGATGAGCAGATCGACGGTCACGGCTTGGGCCTGGGGATCGTGCGCGATATCGCCGAGGTGTGGGGCGGGGTGTTGCGGTTGCAGGATAGCCCCTTGGGCGGTTTAAAAGTGCTGGTCGAATTACCCAAGCGCCATGCCTGACACGCGGCAAACGGGAGCAAGCTCCCGCCCACCGTGGGTGGCCTTCAAGCGTCAGACCCGGAACTGATCCATCAACCCCTGTTGTTGATTGGCCAGGCTGTTCAGCGCCTGGCTCACCCGCGCCGATTCATTGGCCTGTTCCGACAGCGATTCGGTCACATCGCGGATGGTCGCCACGTTGTGGTTGATCTCTTCGGCGACGGCGCTTTGCTCCTCCGCGGCACTGGCGATTTGCAGGTTCATATCGCTGATCACGGTGACCGCGTCGCCGATCTGGCGCAGTGCGGTGACGGCCTGGCCGACCTGTTCGACGCTGCCCTGAGCCTGGCGATAACTGCTGCCCATGGCACCAACCACGTCGGTGGTGCCGCTCTGCAAGTGCTCGATCACCAGGCGCGTTTCCTCCACCGATGCCTGGGTGCGTTGCGCCAGGTTGCGCACTTCGTCGGCCACTACTGCGAAGCCACGTCCGGCCTCACCGGCACGGGCGGCTTCAATCGCGGCATTGAGCGCCAGCAGATTGGTCTGCTCGGCGATGCCCCGGATCACTTCCAGCACCGAACCGATCTTCTCGCTGTTGGCCGAAAGGCCTTCGACCTGGGTCATGGCGGTGCTCATGTCCGCCGCCAGTTGACCAATATTGGCGGTGGTGCGGTCAATCACGTTGAGGCCATCGCGCGTCGCCTGGTCGGCCTCGCGCGCTGCCTGGGCCGCCTGTGCCGCGCTGCGGGCCACGTCCTGGGCGGTGGCGCTCATTTCATGGGAAGCAGTGGCCACCTGGTCGACCTGGCGGTACTGCTGCTCCATGCCGGCGCTGGTCTGGGTGGCGATCGCGGCCGACTGGTCGGCGGTGCCACGGGCGTCTTGTACCGAGCGTTTGACCTCGGCAATGATCGGCTGCAGTTTGTCGAGGAAACGGTTGAACCAGCCGGCCAGTTGCCCCAGTTCATCGCGTTTGTCATAGGCCAGGCGCCGCGTCAGGTCGCCTTCGCCGCTGGCGATGTCTTCGAGCATGTGCGCCACCCCCAGGATCGGCCGGGTCACGCTGCGCGCCATCAGCCATACCAGAATCAGGCCGATCACCGCTGCCAGCAGGCCCAGGCTCAGTTCGAGCAGGGTGCCGCGCGTGTTGTCCGCATCCATTTGCGCCTTGAGGGCCTCGGCGGGACCTACCAGGACTTTTTCCGGCACGTCCAGCAATACGCCCCAGGGCTTGCCGTCGGGAATCGGTGCGAACGGCGCCAGCACTTTGAGTTGATGCTCGGTGCGCAGGCTGCTGATGCCGGTGCTGCCGGCCAGGGCGCCGATCAGTTGAGCGCCGCTGCGGCGGTCGACCTGGTCCAAACGCTGGCTGAGTTTGCTGGCGTCCGCGCTGTAGCCGGCGAGCAGGCCGGTGGGGCTGAGGATGCTGACCTGTGTCTGGCCGTCGTACAGCTTGGCGCTGGCCTGTTGGCTCACGGCCTGCAAACTGTTGAGGTTGATGTCCACCGACAGCGACGCGATGACTTTGCCGTTGGCCATCAACGGAAACACGATGCTGGTCATCAGCACGTTCTGGCCGTTGATCACATAAAAGTAGGGTTCGATCACGCAAGGCTTGAGGGTGCTGCGCGGGCAGGTGAACCAGGCGTTGGCCTTTTCGCCACTGGGGCCGACGGTGGTGTCGGTCATGTCGCTTTCCGGCAATGCCATGGAGGTCAACTGGCCGGGTGTCGGCTGCGACCAATACAGGGCGAAGCGGCCCTTGTCGTTGCTGCCCAGCTCGGTTTGGCCGGCGAACAACTCATCCTTGCCGTCCAGCGCATTGGCTTCGAACACCAGGGACAGGCCCAACAGGTCCGGGTTGGCCTGCAACGCGGCTCTGACCTGGCGGGTCAGGTCTTCGCGGGTGTCGAAGGCGTCCAGAAAGCGCTTCTCCGCCTGCTCGCGCAAGAACAGCACCTGGCGGGCAAAGCCATGGCCATATTGATAAGCGTCCATGAATTGCCGACGGATACCCAGCGCCTGCACCTCGCCCTGGGCCTCGATACGTGCCTGGGCGGCTTCATTGAGCATCTGCATGCTGGAGGCTTTGACCTGCTCGGAACTCTGCGCCATGCGGTACAGCGACAAACCCACCAGCAGGCTCACGATTCCCAGCAGGCAGAGGCCGGCGAGCAGGGTGATTTTCCATTGAATGGAGAGTTGTCTGAGCGACATCGGACATCCTTACCTGAAAACACAAAGAGCCCGTTTATCGGCCGCAGAAAGATTTTCTTTATTCAAACGATCAATTTAAACCTGCCGGAGCGGCGCGTCCCTCGGCAGCGGCTTTTGACATAGGGCCGCGCCTGCTGCAAAGTGCCCGCCCTCTAATAAGACCTCCTTGAAGCCTGCACACTGGCCGCCCTCCGATGGGCCGCTGGGGCGCGGGCATGCCTGTTTTTCTGTTTCTGCTTGAGGTAACCATGATTAACGCAGTCATCGCCGCGGTCGGCACCATGCTGGTGCTTAGCCTGTCCCGCGTGCATGTGGTCATCGCCATCATTGTCGGCGCCCTGGTGGGCGGTCTCACCGGCGGCCTGGGGATCGAAGCCACCCTCAGCGCCTTCAACGGCGGCCTCGGTGGGGGCGCGACGGTGGCGTTGTCCTACGCCTTGCTCGGTGCATTCGCGGTGGCCATCGCCAAGTCCGGCCTGGCCCATGCCCTGGCCGACAAGGCCCTGCTGTTAGTGGACCGTCAGGACGCCACTGGCGGCAGTCATGTCAAATGGCTGCTGATCGGTCTGTTGTGGGTAGTGGCGATTGCATCGCAAAACATCCTGCCGATTCACATTGCGTTTATCCCGCTGCTGGTGCCGCCGCTGCTGTATGTGCTGACCAAGCTGCAATTGGATCGGCGCTTGATCGCCTGTGTGATGACCTTCGGCCTGATCACGCCGTACATGTTCCTGCCGGTGGGCTTCGGCAATATCTTCCTCAACCAGATCCTGTTGGCCAACGTGGCCAAGAGCGGCGTGGACGTCAGCCAGGTCAACGTGACTCACGCCATGGGCCTGCCGGCGCTGGGCATGGTGGTTGGCCTGCTGGTGGCGGTGTTTATCAGCTACCGCAAAAAGCGCGTGTACGACCTGGCGAAAATCGAGCGGGTCGAGCAGGTGGCGGTGCAGTACAACCCGCTGACCCTGCTGGTGGCCGGCGTGGCGATTGCCTCGGCGTTCATCATTCAGCTGTGGCTGGATTCGATGATCATCGGTGCGCTGGCCGGGTTCCTGATCTTCTCGGCCTCGGGCATCGTGCGCTGGCGCGAGACCGACGACCTGTTCACCGAAGGCATGAAGATGATGGCGATGATCGGCTTCATCATGATCGCCGCCTCGGGGTTCGCCGAAGTGCTCAAGGCCACTGGGGACGTGCGTTCGCTGGTGGAAACTTCGGCTGCGTTCATCGGCCATAGCCGTGGGGTCGGCGCGCTGCTGATGTTGCTGGTGGGCCTACTGGTGACCATGGGCATTGGTTCGTCGTTTTCCACGGTGCCGATCCTGGCCGCGATCTTCGTGCCGTTGTGCGTGCAGTTGGGCTTCAGTCCGCTGGCCATTGTGTGCATCGTTGGCACGGCGGGGGCCCTGGGCGATGCTGGCTCGCCTGCGTCGGACTCCACCCTCGGTCCGACTTCCGGCCTGAATATCGACGGTCAGCACCACCACATCTGGGACACCGTGGTGCCGACATTCTTGCATTACAACCTGCCGTTGCTGGCCTTTGGCTGGTTGGCGGCCATGACCCTTTGACCCCTGTTTCTGTAGGAAAGATTGGGTTCGCTCCTACAGAACACCTACCATCGGCCGATACCCTCTCAAGTCGCTTAATAAGAGAGAAAAGCCATGCGTCTGAGTCTGAAGGCCAAAGTCCTGTCCCTCGCCGTCGTGCCGGTGTTGCTGTTCGCGCTGGTCATCAGCCTCACCACGGTGTGGATTCTTCAGGGCCAGGCGCGCAGCGAGGTGGATGAAACCCGCCAGCGCCTGCTCAATAACGCCAAGGCCACGCTGCAAGGTTATGTGGAAGTGGCCATGAGCACCATTAAGCCGCTCTACGACGCCGCCGCGCCCGGCGATACGGCGGCGCGTGCCGAGGTGGTCAAGCTGCTGTCCAACATCAGCTACGGCAAGGACGGTTACTTCTTCGGCTACGACTCCGAGACCATCCGCCTGTTCAAGGGCAATAGCCCCGACGGCGTGGGCAAGAGTTTCAAAGACAACCGCGACCCCAATGGCGTCTACGTCAACCGCGACCTGGTCAAGGTCGGCAAGGACGGTAGCCATTACCTGCAATACAGCTCGACCCAGCCGGGGCAGACCGAACTGGTGCCCAAGCTTGGCTACACCGATTACCTGCCCAAGTGGGATATGGTCATCGGTACCTCGGTCAACCTCGACGGCATCGAAGCCCAGGTGGCGGTGGTCGAGGCCAAGGTCAAAGCGCGCATGGAAGGTGTGTTGCTGAGTATCCTCGGCGTGGCCGTGGTGGTGTTGCTGGTGATCGCCGCTGCGGGCATGGTGCTGGCCAATACCATTTTGCGTCCGTTGCATTTGATGAAAGCCAACCTCGACGATATTGCCGCCGGCGAGGGTGACCTGACTCGGCGCCTGGCCATCACCAGCCAGGACGAGTTGGGCGAGCTGGCCGGCGCGTTCAACCGGTTTGTCGACAAGATCCACGGCCTGGTGCGCCAGATCACCGAAATGACCGCACAGCTCACCGGCCTGGTGGGCCAGGTGTCCGACCAGGCCCACCGCTCGGAACAGGCCATGGAACGGCAGCGCCACGAGACGGACCAGGTCGCCACCGCCATCAATCAAATGTCGTCCGCCGCCCAGGAAGTGGCGCGCAGTGCCCAGGGCGCCTCGGTGGCCGCGCAGCAGACCGACGCCGAAGGCCAGGCCGCCAAGCGCGTGGTGGACGGCAGCATCGCGCAGATCCACGCGTTGGTGAACGACATCCGCAGCAGCGGCGTGTCCCTCGACAGCCTGCAACAGGATGTGACGTCGATTGTCAGCGTGTTGAGTGTGATCCGCTCGATTGCCGAGCAGACCAACCTGTTGGCCCTTAACGCCGCCATCGAGGCCGCGCGGGCCGGGGAGGCCGGTCGTGGCTTTGCGGTGGTGGCCGACGAAGTGCGCGCCCTGGCCAGCCGCACCCAGACCAGCACCCAAGAAATCCAGGGCATGATCGACCGCCTGCAAACCGGCACCGAAGCCGCCGTGGAAGCCATGCGCCGTTCCAGCGAGGCCGGCGATGGCACCTCGGCCCAGGCCAACCAGGCCGGAGCGTCGCTGGACACCATGGCCCAGCTGATTGCCACCATCAATTCAATGAACGCCCAGATCGCCAGCGCCGCCGAAGAACAAACCGCCGTGGCCGAAGAGATCAACCGCAGCGTGCATCAGATTGCCTCGGCGGTGGACAGCGTGGCCGATGAAACCCAACTGGGGGCCCAGACGTCGCGCAGCCTGGCGGACCTGGGCCAGCGCCTGGGGCAACTGGTCGGTCAGTTCAGGATCTGATCAAACGTCGCGCATCAACAAGCCAAAGCGCAAATCCATCTCAACGGGCAGCGGGATATACACCGTGTGCCCGTCCCCCGGCGCTACGTCGATGGCTTCGTCCTTGGCGTTGCGCAGGCTGGCCAAGTCGAAGTGAAAATTGCCGGTGGGCGTCATCAATTCCAGGTGATTGCCCACGGCGAAGCGGTTCTTGACCTTGACCTCGGCCAGCTCGCCCCGGCGTTCGCCGGTCAGTTCGCCGACAAACTGCTGGCGCTCGGAGACGGAGCTGCCGTTCTGGTAGTTCTGGTACTCATCGTGGACGTGCCGGCGCAGGAAACCTTCGGTGTAGCCGCGCTGGGCCAAAGAGTCGAGGTCGGTCATCAGGTTGCGGTCGAACGCGCGACCGGCCACCGCATCGTCGATGGCGCGGCGATACACCTGGGTGGTGCGCGCGCAATAGAAGTGCGACTTGGTGCGGCCTTCGATCTTCAGCGAGTGCACGCCCATATGGGTCAGGCGCTCCACATGCTGTACGGCGCGTAGGTCCTTGGCGTTCATGATGTAGGTGCCGTGCTCGTCCTCGAACGCAGGCATCTGCTCGTTGGGGCGGTTGGCTTCCTGTAACAGAAACACCTGATCGGTGGGCGCACCGATACCCAGGGTCGGTTCCGGCGCGTATTGCTGCACGATCTCGCCGGTGGCGTTTTCCACCGCCGGAGTGGCCTGGTACTTCCAGCGGCAGGCATTGGTGCAGGTGCCCTGGTTGGCGTCGCGCTTATTCATATAGCCCGAGAGCAGGCAGCGCCCGGAATACGCCATGCACAGGGCGCCGTGTACAAACACTTCCAGCTCCATGGCCGGCACCTGCTCACGGATTTCGCCGATCTCCTCCAGCGACAATTCCCGCGACAGAATCACCCGGCAGATCCCTTGCTGCTGCCAGAACTCCACGCTCGCCCAGTTCACCGTATTGGCCTGCACCGACAAGTGAATCGGCATCTGCGGGAAGTGTCGGCGCACCAGCATGATCAGCCCTGGATCGGACATGATCAGCGCATCCGGACCCATGGCGATCACCGGTGCCAGGTCCTTGAGGAAGGTCTTGAGCTTGGCGTTGTGCGGCGCGATGTTCACCACCACATAGAAGCGCTTGCCCTGGGCATGCGCTTCCTGGATACCGAGGGCCAGGTTGGCGTGATCGAACTCGTTATTGCGCACCCGCAGGCTGTAACGCGGTTGGCCGGCGTACACCGCATCGGCGCCGTAGGCGAAGGCGTAGCGCATGTTTTTCAGGGTGCCGGCGGGAGCGAGCAGTTCGGGGGCGATAACAGTGGGCATGGCGTAGGGTCGCAAAAAGGCGCGAGGGTAGTGCAGGGCGGGCGCGGGGTTATTGATCCAGGTCATTTTTGTATCGCTGTGTATCCCCAGTTGCTGTGGATACACCCCGATTGATACGCAGCGATTTGCGACACAGGCGCGATACCTGCGGCCTTTCTAATCGGTTCCAACGAGGCACACCGCCTCGCCTCAACCGGGAGCCTATCGCCATGAACACCAAAGCCCTCTATGCCGGCTGCCTGTTCGCCGCGCTCAATATCTGCACCTTGTCAGCGCGCGCTGAAGCCAGTGCCAATCAGCAGACCTACACCTACGGCACGCACTTGGATATCCGCAAAGTACTGTCGATCACTGAAGACGCCGGGCCGACATGCGGCGTGGTGGGTGCGCGGATGACCTACCTCGATTCCAACGGCATCACACAGGTCCTGAACTACCAGAAAGTGTCCGACGCCTGCATCGGCGACAACTGAGTCCGCCATGCGCGACCCAAGGTGAACATCATGCTATTGATCGCATTCCTGGGCGGCATTCTGACCGTCCTCAGTCCTTGTATCCTGCCGGTGGTACCGTTTTTGTTCGCCGGTGTCGACCGCACGCGTCGCTCAATCCTGCTGACCCTCGGCGGCATGGCACTGACCTTCGCGCTGATCGCCAGCCTGGCGGTGGTCAGCAGCGAATGGGTGGTGCGCACCAACGCCACCGGCCGGCATGTGGCGTTGATCGTGATGGTGCTGTTTGCGCTGTCGTTGATCTCCGCGCGGATCGGTGGCTGGTTGGCGCGCCCCTTCGTACTGCTGGGCAATCGCATTGATCCCGACAGTCGGGCGCTGTCGGGACCGCTCAAGTCGCTGCTGATCGGGGTCGCCACGGGCTTGTTGTGGGCGCCGTGCGCCGGGCCGATCCTTGGGGTGATCCTGACCGGTGCAATGCTGCAGGGCGCCAATGCGCAGACCAGTTTGTTGCTGCTGGCTTATGGCTTGGGCAGCGCGCTGTCCCTGGGCACACTGATCTTCGCCGGACGTAGCCTGGTAAACCGGCTCAAAGCATCGATTCCGCTTACCGGTTGGCTGCGGCGGTGCGCTGGGGTGGCGGTATTGGCGGCTGCGGTGCTGATAACTACCGGGGCCGACCGAACCCTGCTGGCCCGCACGTCTTCCGAGGGCGTCAGTCGCCTGGAGAGCGGCGTGCTGGAAAACGTGCCCAAGGTGGTCGATTACCTGGTAAGCAAGGTCAAGGCCGCGCCGCTGGCCGATAGCGATCAAGGTGCGATGCCGTCGTTGTCCGGCGCCGTTGAATGGCTCAACTCGCCGGAACTGACCGCGCAGGCGCTCAAAGGCAAAGTGGTGCTGGTGGATTTCTGGACCTATGACTGCATCAACTGCCAGCACGCCCTGCCGTATGTCAAAGCGTGGGCTGAGAAATACGCCAAGGACGGCTTGGTGGTGATCGGTGTCCATACACCGGAATACGGGTACGAGCGCATCATCGACAACGTGAAGGCCCAAGTGCGCAAACTGGGAATCGCCTACCCGGTGGCCATCGACAATAACTACGCGATCTGGCGCAACTTCGACAATCAGTACTGGCCCGCCCATTACCTGATCGATGCCAAGGGCCGCATACGCTACAGCCACTTCGGCGAAGGACGCTACGAAGCTCAGGAACGGATGATTCGGGAATTGTTGGACGAGGCCAAGGCAGGCGTTTCGCCCCCATGAAGAGGGCGGTTTGCGGGGGTGCGATAAATAAGGGCACTCCCAGGTTTCGTCGCGGACTAAGCATCAGGGCCTACACAGGCCCATTGCTTTTCTGACATGGACCGGACATGAACCAAACCACCCTGCAATTCAAAACCCTGTTGTTACTGCTGGTCCTGGTGACCGTTGCCTTTATCTGGATATTGCTGCCGTTCTACGGCGCGGTGTTCTGGGCGGTGATCCTCGGCATTATCTTTGCGCCCATGCAGCGCCGCCTGCAGCTCAAGTTCGGCTGGAACCGTAACCTTACCTCCCTGACCACCCTGACTGCGTGTCTGGTCGTCGCGATTTTGCCGGTGATCATCACCAGTGCCTTGTTGGTACAAGAGGGGGCCACGCTGTACAAGAACATCGAAAGCGGCAAGTTGGATGTGGCGGGCTATATCGAGCAGTTCAAGAATTTCCTGCCGCCGTATTTCCAGCATCTGCTGGATCGCTTCGGCATGGGCAACCTGGAAGGGCTGCGCGAGAAGATCGTCAAGAGTGCGATGCAGGGCAGCCAATTCTTTGCCACCCAGGCGTTCAGCTTTGGCCAAGGCACGTTCGATTTTCTGGTGAGTTTTTTCATCATGCTGTATCTGCTGTTTTTCTTTCTGCGCGACGGCCCGGAGCTGGTACGCAAGGTGCGCACCGCAGTGCCGTTGGCTGAACCGCAAAAGCGTCGCCTGCAGCTCAAGTTCAACCGCGTGGTGCGGGCCACGGTCAAGGGCAATGTGCTGGTGGCCGTGACTCAGGGCGCGTTAGGCGGGTTGATTTTCTGGTTCCTGGACATTCCCAGCGCGCTGCTATGGGCGGTGCTGATGGCATTTCTTTCACTGCTGCCGGCGGTGGGCGCGGGCATTGTATGGGGGCCGGTGGCGGCATATTTCCTGATGAGCGGGGCGATCTGGCAGGGCGTGGTGCTGGCGTTGTTCGGCGTGTTTGTGATCGGCCTGGTGGACAACGTGCTGCGCCCGATCCTGGTGGGCAAGGACACCAAGATGCCGGATTACTTGATCCTGATCTCGACCCTGGGCGGCTTGTCAGTGTTTGGCCTTAACGGGTTTGTGATCGGCCCGCTGGTGGCGGCGCTGTTCATGTCCAGTTGGGCGCTGTTTGTCGAGAGCAAGCCGCGGGTCAAGTTGCCATTGCCGTGAACCGGTAGCATCAGGCTTCCAACTGGTAGGTGGTGGCTTTCAATTGGTGTTCGGCGGCTTTGAGCGATGTCAGCGGGCCGGTGATCGGCTCGCCTTCGCGTACCAAGTACCAGCAAGCCAACACCCCCGAGGCGCGCAGAGCGGCGGGGACGGCACTGCCGATGACGGACATGATATGAACAGTGGGCATAAGGACCTCCAATCGTGGTAGGGGTCACCTTACGGGCCATGGCGGCTGAGGAAAAATCAACTGTCTCGATAGTCGACATTGATGCCACGCGTCAGTCCACCACTTGATCCAGCATGCTCACCACTTCCTGCTCACTGAGCAGCCCCTTGCGCACCAGGTTCTCCGCGAGCAAGGCGAGGAACTTCGCGCTGCGGTGACCTTCCAGGTGCTTGAGTTCGGTCAGGGCACTGTACACCTTGCTGGAGGTGCAAAGGCCGGCGGTACGGTGTGGGTTTTGTGTGGGCATGGTTAATCGTCCTTAATTGTTATTGGGTGGACAGGCTCGATAGTGAAAGGGTTATGTGACGCAAACATGACAGCGCGAGCCCTGTTCGAGCAAGTAGACATTGGTGTCTATCATGTGCGATTGCGCACCAGACAATGTCTCCATTGCGACCTTGACGCGATAAAACCGGACTCGGCGCAAAAAAAAAGGCCTCGCACGATTGCGAGGCCAGTTTCAGATCGAACAGTTACCAGCCACGACGGTAGTAACCATGGGGCGGGCCATAGTAACCGCGCGGTGGGCCGTAATAGACCGGCGCCGGGCGGTAATACACTTGCTGTTGCACATACACAGGCGGCGGTGGCGCGTAGTAGACCGGCGGCGGAGCGGCGTAGACAGGCTGCGGCTGCACATACACCGGTTGCTGCACGTAGACTTCGCGGGGTTGGCTGGCCACCACCGAGCCCACCACGGCGGCGCCGACCAACGCACCCAAGGCAGCCGGCCCCGCCCATCCACCACCGTGGGCGGAGGCTTGGCCAGCCATAGCGAGTGCACCTACCAGCAAGGCGATCTTGGGGATTGTACGAATCATGGTCATTCCTCGGTTAGCCCCTGCGCTCGTGTCCTGCCATCAATGGACTCAAGTCATGTCGCGGGGATACTTTTAAGACAACGTATTTCTGAAAAACAGCACGGCCGCTAGGTAAAGGTTGTGTAAGGTCTGTACCGATTTGCTTACTCACAGGAGTTTTCCATGCAGATGCACCCCAACAAGGACACCCAGCTGTGCATGTCACTGTCGGCGCGCCCCGGTAATTTCGGCTTGCGGTTTCATAACCATCTGTACGAGCAGTTGGGTCTGAATTTTTACTATAAGGCCTTCAGCAGCCAGGATTTGCCCGGCGCGATCGGCGGTATCCGGGCCTTGGGGATCCGGGGTTGCGGGGTGTCCATGCCATTCAAGGAGGCGGCCATTGCCTTGGTGGACGAACTCGACGATTCGGTTCAAGCCATCGATTCGTTGAACACCATCGTCAACACCCACGGCCATCTCAAGGCCTATAACACAGACTACATCGCCGTCGAGCAACTGCTGAAAAAGCATGCGGTCCCCCAGGATTCCACCTTCGCCCTGCGTGGCAGTGGCGGCATGGCCAAGGCCGTGGCCAGTGCCCTGCGCGACGGTGGCTACGCCAACGGTGTGATCGTGGCGCGTAACGAGAGAGCGGGGCGGGCGCTGGCCCAGCACCTGGGGTACGCCTGGCAGGGGGATATGACCGGCCTGCGTCCGCAAATGCTGATAAACGTCACGCCCATCGGCATGACCGGCGGCGCGGAGGCGGAGGCATTGGCGTTTGACGCAGACATCATCGAGACTGCGCGGACTGTCTTCGATGTGGTGGCGATTCCCGCCGAAACACCGTTGATTGTGCATGCCCGAGCCAACGGCAAACAGGTGATTACCGGGTTGGAAGTGATCGCCATCCAGGCGTTGGAACAGTTCGTGCTCTATACCGGTGTGCGGCCGACCCAGGAACAATTCGAAAAAGCCGTGGCCTTCGCCCGTCTCTAAAAAAGCACCGGCAAGTTGGATATAGGTCGATCAGACATGAAGGTATTGATCGGCTCACTGCCATCGGGGGCAAGCCCCCTCCCACAGGTTTGACCGCGTTCACTCTAGCTCGTGGCCCAACGGTCGGTGCGCCAAGCTCAAGGCAAGCGCAGATCCAAGGTGGGAGGGGGCTTGCCCCCGATATAGGTCTATCAGGCGATGAAGGTATTGATCGTCTCACCGCCCTCGGGGGCAAGCCCCTTCCCACAGGTTTGACCGCGTTCACTCTAGCTCGTGGCCCAACGGTCGGTGCGCCAAGCTCAAGGCAAGGGCAGATCCAAGGTGGGAGGGGGCTTGCCCCCGATATAGATCTATCAGGCAATGAAGGTATTGATCGTCTCACCGCCCTCGGGGGCAAGCCCCCTCCCACAGGTTTGACCGCGTTCACTCGAGCTCGGTGGCCCAACGTTCGGCGCGCCAAGCTCAAGGCAAGTGCAGATCCAAGGTGGGAGGGGGCTTGCCCCCGATATAGGTCTATCAGGCAATCAAGGTATTGATCGTCTCACCACCATCGGGGGCAAGCCCCCTTCCACAGGTTTGACCGCGTTCACTCGAGCTCGGTGGCCCAACGGTCGGTGCGCCAAGCTCAAGGCAAGGGCAGATCCAAGGTGGGAGGGGGCTTGCCCCCGATATAGGTCTATCAGGCGATGAGGGTGTTGGCTGGCTCACTGCCATCGGGCCCCCGGCCCCGCCTATTACCGTGTCAGGCCTGTTCCAACTGTGCCAAGCGTTCCTCCAGCGCGGCGATTCGCGCTTCTAGCTCTTCGATACGTTCGGCGGACACCCCGCTGGCGCCACGCTCCACCGGGCTTGCCCGCGCCGCGATAATCGCCTCGATATCCGCCGGATCGCCCAGCGCATGGGTGTAACGGTCTTCCCGCTGCCCAGCCTGACGCGGCACTAGCACCGCCAGCCCGCGGGCGATCAGGCGTTCGAGCTGGTGCACGACCTGTTCGGTGTCCTCGAAATCATGCATGCGAGCGCTGCGAGTGAGCAGTTCGTTGACCGTCTGCGGGCCGCGCAGGAACAACAGCCCGATCAGGATCACCTGGGCCGGCACCAGTTCCAGCGCCTTGTCCACCCGATGTTCCCAGCGGTCGGCACGGCTGCCCATCACCAGGCGAGTGAAGCCTTGGCCTTCCAGCGCACGCAAGCTCTGGCCCACCTGGCCCTGGCTGAGGTTCATCACCGGCTCGCGGCTGGTTTTCTGGTTGCAGGCCAGTACCAGAGCGTTGAGGGTCAGGGGGTAGGTTTCCGGGTTGGTCGCCTGTTTTTCGATCAGGCAGCCCAGCAGGCGGATTTCCGTGCTGTTCAGGCGCGGCTCAGGGGTATCGGTGTCGTGCTCGGCGGTCATCGCGCGTTCCCTATGCAGTGAAGGTCCTTAGCCTATCCCTGAAAAAATAAAAGACAAGCAGCGGGCATGGCTATAATCGCCGCTGGTTGCAACCCCGCCATTACCGATGAGAGTGCCATGACTATTTCCCTGTACGCCGCCTCCGTTCCTGTGTTCAAACAAATGCTCAACGCCCTGAGCGATGTGCTGAACAAGGCCGAAGCCCACGCTACGGCCAAGAACATCGAGCCCAATGCCTTGCTGCAAGCGCGTCTGTTTCCTGACATGTTCCCGCTGGTGCGCCAGGTGCAGATCGCCGTCGACTTCGCCAAGGGCGTTTCTGCGCGCCTGGCCGAGATCGAAGTGCCTAAATATGACGACAACGAAGTGACCTTTGCCGACCTGCAAGCCCTGATCGCCAAGGTGCTGGCCTTTATCGACAGCCTCAAGCCCGAGCAAATCGACGGCAAGGAAGGCATCGAGATCGTCACCCGTCCAGGCACCCCGAAAGAAAAGCGCTTCAGCGGCCAAACCTACCTGCTGACTTACGGCCTGCCGCAGTTCTTCTTCCACGTCACCACCGCGTACGCGCTGCTGCGTCACAACGGTGTGGAAGTGGGCAAGCGCGACTACATGGGCGCTTTCTAAGCTCAAGCGTCAAAAAAGCCCGGCGTCGTTCCAGGTTGAACGGCACCGGGTTTTTTTATGGGTGGCGGTTATGAATTCCCTGACCTTGTCGGAAAAGGTTACAGAAGGGCGGTGAACCAAGTCTTTCTGCTGCGGCACTCACCAGGCGATGAGGCATGTGCCTCCACCCAATCCCCGTGAGTGTATGAGAGGCTTTAGATGATCACGACGCCCCACCTGTCAGCTGCTGTATCGCGTTTTTCTTCGTCGGACATGTCCTCGCCAGTGCTGGATAGTCAGGGCGCCTCTTCGGTTTTGCCCGGCCCGAACACCCGAGTCCGGCGAGAGGCGTCGGGCGAGGCAACGGCGGTGGGCCAAACCCGGCCCTCGGAAGCAAATGAAGGAAGCACTGAACAGGCGCAGAGCGCCGATAAACGCGATGCGGGCAATCGACGCGACCTTGAGAAGTTCGTGCATGCGTTGCTGAACGTGTACGTAAAGGGCGACAACTATCTGGATGAACAGGCGGCTTTGCATGCTTATCGATACCCGGGGGGCCGGCCTTATGACCGCGCCCAAGGGTTCACCAATTATTTGCGCAGTCAATGGATCCAACTCGACCCTGATTCCGGCTTTCAACTCAATAACGAGTCAAAGGCCGGGCAGCGCGTGAATCTTTTAGATTTCATTGATGGCCTTGGCTGGGAGCGACCGACCACGATGGCCGAGGTGCGGAATATGAGCGGGGCCGTGTTCCGCCTTTATCGGTCCTCGCCGTTGCCATCCGGCGATCTGGGCGGTGGGTTGTCCTGGCCGATTCCCCTTGATCAATCCACCCAAAAAGCGATTCACGAGGCTTCCAGCTCCGACGTGTATCGTTCGCTCCAGCACGGTGACCTGCCGGCGACGAATAACGGAGCGGTGCTGATGCTCCAACGCCATCAATGGTCAGATGCCGAGCTGAAGGATCCGCGCACCGCCCTGCTGAACATGATCAATGCACCGGCCGCACGAACGGTAGGTGAGCAGCTGCGGGCGCGGTTCAACGGGGCCGGCACTCCTCAGGATTGGCTGCTTTCAATGCTTCAGGTGGGGGCCAATGGCCATTCGGTGATGCATCCAAACGAAAAAAACAAGTTGGCCGGCTATGATCTGTCCCAGCGCGATAATTGGGGTAAACCCCTGTCGTCGGTGGTGAAAGGGCTGACTGACCATCTGGCGCAGACCTATGGTCGAAACGCGCCAGTCGTAGCGTATTTGTTGCTGTCACACCACGCGCCAGAGCTGCTGGTCAAAGACGTTCCAGCTTCTATCACCTATGGTTCGCCGGGATGGGTTGGCCTCAAAGCCATCGTCGCCAAGGCCAACTTCCACACGCCTGGCTCGGCAGCAGGGCAGACCTATGAGGCGTTGGTCAAGAACGACCTTGAGCCCGTTACCAGCGCCGAAAGAGACGTTGAAGCGTTGGCGGGGCGGGAGGCGTTGATCCACTGGGCCGTGGCGGACGGTGCAATTGCAAAGCGCGATGACAACAATTACACGGACGACGAAATTGAGAGGGCGCGCACCCTCTCCAGCGAACGCTTGGAGACCCTGAAAAAAGCCTCCGACGCGCAACGTGAGCCATTAGTGCCCCGTAAGGAAAAAGCGCTGCAGATCCTCAAGGAGCATTTCTCTGCGACATTTCCCAATGTCGATTTTGAAGCCAAGGTGCTGATGCCCACCGAGGCTCATCAGTATTTGCGCGGGCCTTATTCGATTCTGGATATTTTTCTCGAACCGCAATTGCATACCCGCTGGTACTCCACTGACCCGGCGGTGCCCTTTGCGGACATGTTCGAAACGTTCCGGCGCATTCCGCCCATCGACAACTATGAAAAGGAAGTCTCCGACTACTACGACGCGCTTCAGGGGGCCATGGGTGTCACGGTCAAACACTTGATGTCCCAACTGCCTGCGCAGGACAGAGAAGCCCTGGAGTATGGCGAGCTGAGCGTTTATGCCGAAGAAAAAACCATCTCTAGTCGTGAGAGTTGGGGAAAGTATCTGGGGCCTGAAAAAAGGGTGAGTGAGCAGCCCGCTGATAGCCGTTCGTTATTGTTCGTCACCAAGTATGGGGCAACCAAAACGGTCTATGAGGTCAACCCCCAGCAGGGTTATATCCGCAAGCGCACTGATTTGACGGGCGACCTGAAACCGGGTCTGAAGGGTGAATGGTCCGGTCCCTTGACTGAGCAAGCCAATCCTGGCGTCAGGCGAATCTACAGCCGCCCGTCGATTCGCGAAGTGGTGGCAGATGGAGAAGAGGCACAGCAGAAACGACGTGCGCGGGAAAAGGCCCCGGGGCCTGTGCAAACCTTCACGTCTGACCGGACTCAGTACATCACCGATACCGTGCTGAGCAATATCTTCAAACCCGGAGAGCGAGAAGTGCTAGCCCAGAAAGCCAGGGGCATCACCACATTCGATACCGAAGTGACGGTGTTTGAAGAGATACAGGCGGCGACCCGGACCTTGGTGCCTTTTGCGTCCGCTATCGACAGGTTTCAAAAGGGAAAGGTAGGCGAGGGGCTTGGTTTTCTGGCATTTGACCTGTTTGGGTTTGCGGTGGGAGGCATCTTCGCAGGGGCTAAAATCGCGAGGCTGGGCCCCGGGCTCTCAGGCCGGGCTGGCGGCATCCTGACACGGGGCGCGATCAGCGCGGCCAACCCGTTTGCCGGAGGAAAAGCCATCGTCTCCAGAGGCCTGCCTTGGTGGCAGTCGGCATGGGGCAAAGGGACCTCCACCTGGCGGATCATTGCGGCTAATCGCGGTGTGGACCGGGCTCATCAGGATAAAAAAGACGGCGTCACCGTCGGCACTTATACAAATACCGGCGGTGATTCGATACGTATCACGGCTCAGTTGGATGAAATAACCGGGAAATGGTACGGCTATGATCGGACAACCCGTTCGCGGTTTGGCATACCGCTCGAAGGCTTCAGTCCTGATAGCACCAGTGCGTGATCCTTTCTCCCCGGGACAGACCTTGAACAGGCCGTCCCGGGGGATCGGTTATTTTTGTTTGCCCAGGCACGCCGCCGCAGTGAACAGCACATCAGTGGACGAATTGAGCGCGGTCTCCGCCGAATCCTGCAGTACACCGATGATGAAACCTACGGCGACCACCTGCATGGCGATCTCACTCGGGATGCCGAACAGGCTGCACGCCAGGGGAATCAGCAACAACGAACCGCCGGCCACGCCCGAGGCACCGCAAGCACAAATGGCCGCGACCACGCTGAGTAACACGGCGGTCGGCAGGTCGATATTGATGCCCAGTGTGTGCACGGCGGCCAGGCTCAGCACGGTGATGGTGATCGCGGCGCCGGCCATGTTGATGGTGGCGCCCAGCGGGATCGACACCGAATAGGTGTCCTCATGCAGGCCGAGGCGCTCGCTCAATGCAAGGTTGACTGGAATGTTCGCCGCCGAGCTGCGGGTGAAGAACGCCGTGATGCCGCTTTCGCGCAGGCACAGCAGTACCAGCGGGTACGGGTTGCGGCGCAGTTTCCAGAACACAATGGCCGGGTTGATCACCAGCGCGACGAACAGCATGCAGCCGATCAGCACTGCCAGCAGGTGGGCGTAGCCGAGCAGGGCGCCGAACCCGGAGGTGGCCAAGGTGGAGGCCACCAGGCCGAAAATGCCCAGCGGCGCAAAGCGAATCACCACGCGCACAATCAAGGTCACGCCGTTGGACAGGTCATCGAGCACAGTGCGGGTAGTTTCGCCGGCATGCCGGATGGCGATGCCCATGCCAATGGCCCAGGCCAGGATGCCGATGAAATTGGCATTCATCAGCGCGCTTACCGGATTGTCCACCACGCTCAGCAACAGGCTTTGCAAAACTTCGCCGATACCGCCGGGCGCGCTCACTGTGGCGTCATGGGTGGCCAACACCAGTGTTGACGGGAACCACATGCTGGCGACCACCGCGACCACGGCGGCGGCGAACGTGCCGAGCAGATACAGGAACAGGATTGGGCGAATATGGGTTTCCTGGCCGTGCTTATGGTTGGCGATCGACGCCATTACCAGCACAAACACCAGAATCGGCGCCACGGCCTTGAGCGCGGTGACGAACACCTTGCCGATAAATCCGGTGGCTTTGGCTGCTTCGGGCAGTAGCAATGCCAGGAGAATCCCGGCGATCAAACCGATGACGATTTGCGTGACCAGGCTGACGCGGGTCAGGCGTTTAAGGAGCGAAGGGGCAGCAGTCATAAAGAGGTTGTCTCTAGTTTTTTTAATGTGCGCAGCCCCATGAGCAGAAGGGGCTGTAGGAAGCAGGGCGCGAAGTCTAGCATGCTGTGGTGCGTGCTCTGGCGGCTGCGGCATCGCGTCACCCGCTTTGGCCAAAGCCGGACATACTCTGTTAAGCTTCTGGCCTCTCACCTTTCCTATCCGTCAGCGGGCCCTTCGGGCTGTCGTTGATGTCGTTGTTTCTGGAGTTTTCATGCTGTTTCCCATCCTGCTGCTGTCGGCCGCCGGTTTTACCGTGCTGACCACGGAATTCATCATAGTCGGGCTGCTGCCATCGATTGCCCGCGACCTGAATGTCAGCGTGTCCCAAGCCGGGCTGTTGGTGACCTTGTTTGCGTTTACCGTGGCGGCGTTCGGGCCGTTTCTGACTGCCTATTGCGCGCGTTTCCCACGCAAGCGTCTGTTTATCAGCATTCTGATTCTGTTCGGCGCGGCCAACGCCGTGGCCGCGCTGGCGCCGAATATCTGGGTGATGGCATTGGCACGACTGATCCCGGCCCTGGGCTTGCCGGTGTTCTGGGCCTTGGCAAGCGAGACGGCGGTGGACATCGTCGGCCCGGACTACGCCGGGCGCGCCATTGAGAAGATCGGTTTCGGCATCGTCTGCGCCACGGTGTTTGGCATCCCAGTGGGCACGTTGATTTCCGATGCGTTCGGCTGGCGCACGGCGTTCGCCATTCTGGCGGTGGTGGCCCTGGCCAAGGCCTTGCTGTTGTTCATCTACCTGCCGGTAACCCGGCCGAAGAATGATCAAGTGAGTCTGCGCTCGCAGTTCAAGATCCTGCGCAACCCCTTGATGCAGGGCCATATCCTGCTGTCGATCCTGGTATTCAGCGGTATGTTCACTGCCTATACCTACCTGGCGGACATCCTTGAACGCCTGGCCGGCTTCGATGGCACGTTGGTGGGCTGGTGTCTGATGGGCTTTGGCGCGGTGGGCTTGCTTGGCAATGCCTTGGGCGGCCGTGCGGTGGATCGCCATCCGTTGATCGCATCCATGGTGTTCTGCGGGTTTATGATCGCGGGCATGGTCGCGCTGGTGCCGGCCATTCACTCCTCCATCGGCCTGGCGGCGGCGATGGCGGTGTGGGGTGTGACCCAGGCGGCGCTGTTTCTGGTCAGCCATGTGCGGCTGATGAAGGCTGCGCCCCATGCGCCGGCGTTCGCCGCGTCGCTGAACATTGCCGGGGCCAACCTGGGCATCGGCTTGGGGGCGATGGTCGGTGGTCATGTGATCGATACCTTCGGCCTCGGCAGCCTCGGGTTCGCGGCGTCCGGGTTTATCCTGGTGTCGATCCTGCTGGCGCTGTGGCTGATGACCGCCAGGCAGCCGGTGGCGTCCAACGCCTGAGCGGTCAGGGCAGGGCAGTGAACAATTCGCGCCGCGCGCCTTCGGTAATCGCCACGATGCCCGGGTGCTTGACCTTGCGCTCCACCGAGATCGCATAGAACGACTCGGTGACCGCGTCGGTCTGGCCGATCAGCGCCACACCGTATTGGCGCACCACCTCGTCGGCAATCACGCTGGGGGCGATGAAAATCCCGCTGCCGGATTGGCCAAACGCCTGCATCAAGGCGCTGTCGTCGAACTCGCCGATGATCTTCGGCTGGATCTGCTGCTCGGCGAACCAGCGCTGCAAGCGGCTACGCACCACGGTTTCCGCGCCGGGAATCAGCAGCGGCGCGCCGTGCAGGCACTGTGGGAATGGGCCGGTATGGCGGTCGGCCAATGCTTGGGTGGCGAAAAAACTGATGCCGCACTCTCCCAGTTTCTGGCTGTAGCCTTTGATATCCAGGTGCGTGGGCATGGGGCTGTCGGAAATCACCAGGTCCAAGCGCTGGATCGCCAGATCCGCCAGCAGGCGCTCGAGTTTGTCCTCGCGGCAGGTAATACGCAGCGGCTCGCTCAATTCCATGGTCGGTGCGATCAGCCGATAAACGATGGATTTGGGCACCACATCCGCCACCCCGACCCGAAACACAATCTGCTGCTCCTTGGGCTGCGCGCGCAGCATGGCTTCCAACTCATTGCCGGTCTGGAACATCTGTTCGGCGTAGGGCAGCGCTTGCCGCCCGGCTTCGGTCAGCTCCAGTTGGCGCCCGACCCGCTGAAACAACGCGATGCCGAACGTCTGTTCAAGCAGGCTGAGCTGCCCGCTGATGGTCTGGGGCGTGAGGTTCAATTGCTCGCACGCACGCACGATGCTGCCGGTTTTGGCCACGACCCAGAAGTAATGCAGTTGTCGATAATTGAGCATGAGGCTAATCACTTCGTAAAAATCGAAGTATACGCGGGAAAAATACGAATTTTACTGAAGTGTTGCTCTGCATAGAATGCGTCGCTATCGCGGGGCCACTATTGGGACCCAAGTGTTCTAACGAGGGATACAGCATGAAACTCAATTCTTTCGGCGCGGCCTCGTTGCTTGCGCTTTCATTGGTGATGATCAGCGGTTGCGATCAGGTCGAAAAAAGTGCGCAGCAGGTGATCGGCAAGGCCTCGGAATCGGCCAAGCAGGCAATCGACGATACCCAGAAAGCCGCCGAGCAAGCCCTGAGTGAAGCCACCCAAGGCCTGATCAACCCGCAGAAGAAAGACGATCAGGCGGATAAAACCGACGAATCGAATAGCCAAGAAACCTAATTTTCCAGCACACCACCAGGACTGACCTATGGATTACCTTGTACAACTGGCCGCCAGCCCCACCGCGTGGATCGCCCTGGCGACCTTGATCGTGATGGAAATCGTGCTGGGCATCGATAACCTGATCTTTATCTCGATCCTCACCAACAAATTGCCGCAGAAGCACCGGGCCAAGGCGCGGCGCATCGGTATCAGCATGGCCCTGGTCCTGCGCCTGGGCTTGTTGAGCACCATCGCCTTTATCGTGCAGCTCACTGCGCCGGTGTTCGAGGTGTTCGGCCAGGCGTTTTCGTGGAAGGACATGATCCTGATCGCCGGTGGCCTGTTCCTGGTGTGGAAGGCCACCACCGAGATCCATCACAGCATGGACCCGGAGCCCGAAGAGAAAGAAAGCACCAGCAATGCCGTGACCATCGGTTTTGCGGCGGCCATCGGGCAGATCCTGTTGCTGGACCTGGTGTTTTCCATCGACAGCATCATCACGGCGGTGGGCATGACCGAACACTTGCCGATCATGATCATTGCCGTGGTGACCTCGGTGATCGTGATGCTGGTCGCGGCCGAACCGCTGGCCAAGTTCATCAACGACAACCCGACGGTGGTGATGCTGGCCCTGGGCTTCCTGATCATGATCGGCATGACCCTGATCGCCGAAGGCTTTGGCGCCCATGTGCCTAAAGGCTATGTCTACGCAGCCATGGCGTTCTCGGCGGCCATTGAGTGCCTGAATATCGCCCGGCGCAACCGCCATAAGCGTTTGCTCGCTGCGCGTCAGTAAACCCTGAAACAAACAGGCCGGCTGTGCTCATAAGAGCCCAGCCGGCCTTTTGCTGTCTGGTAGAATCCGCGCACTTGATAGTTTGAGGTCCAGCATGAACGAGCCGATTCGCCTTACCCAATACAGCCACGGCGCGGGTTGTGGCTGCAAGATTTCACCCCAGGTCCTGGAAGTGATCCTCGCCGGCAGCGGTGCGCAGAACCTCGACCCCAACCTGTGGGTGGGCAATGCTTCGCGGGACGACGCGGCGGTGTACGCCATCGACGACGAGCGCGGTGTGGTCTCCACCACCGACTTTTTCATGCCGATCGTCGACGATCCCTTCGATTTCGGTCGAATTGCCGCCACAAACGCCATCAGTGATATCTACGCCATGGGTGGCGATCCATTGATGGCCATTGCGATCCTGGGCTGGCCGGTGAATGTGCTGGCCCCGGAAGTGGCCCGCGAGGTCATCCGTGGTGGTCGCTCGGTCTGCGATGCGGCCGGTATCCCCCTGGCGGGCGGGCACTCCATCGACGCGCCGGAGCCGATTTTCGGCCTGGCGGTCACCGGCATCGTGCAAAAGCGCCATATGAAACGCAACGACACCGCCACCGCCGGCTGCAAGCTCTACCTGACCAAGCCCCTGGGCATCGGCATCCTCACCACGGCCGAGAAAAAGGGCAAGTTGCGCGAGGCCGATATCGGCCTGGCTCGCGACTGGATGTGCACCCTCAACAAGCCCGGTAGCCGCTTCGGTAAACTGGCCGGCGTCACCGCCATGACCGATGTCACCGGTTTCGGCCTGCTGGGGCATCTGGTGGAAATGGCGGATGGCAGCGGCCTGACCGCCCGCATCGAGTACGCCAATGTCCCACGCCTGCCGGGGATCGAGGACTATCTGGATCAGGGCTGTATGCCCGGCGGCACCTTGCGCAACTTCGACAGCTACGCCAACAAGCTCGGGCGTTTGCAGGAACTGCACAAGCGCGTGCTGTGCGACCCGCAGACCAGCGGCGGCCTGCTGATCGCGGTCACCCCCGAAGGCGACGCCGATTTCCACGCCGTGGCCGCCGAACTGGGCCTGAGCCTGGCGCCTATCGGTGAACTGGTCGAGCGACAGACCCACGCGGTAGAGGTGGTTTGATGGCAACTGACATCACCGACTATCGCAGCATTTTCCTTAACGACCGGCCGATGATGGATACCCGCGCGCCGGTCGAGTTCGTCAAAGGCGCCTTTCCGGGCGTGGTCAACCTGCCGCTGATGAGCGATGACGAACGCCAGCGCGTCGGCACCTGCTACAAGCAGCAGGGCCAGCAAGCCGCCATTGTCCTGGGGCATGAACTGGTATCCGGCGCGATCAAGGCCGAGCGCATCGAACGCTGGGCGCGGTTCGCTCAGGCTCATCCTGATGGCTATCTGTACTGCTTTCGTGGCGGGCTGCGCTCGCAGATTGTGCAGCAGTGGCTCAAGACAGAGGCCGGTATCGACTACCCGCGCGTCGGCGGGGGTTACAAGGCCATGCGTACGTTTTTGCTCGAAACCATGGAGCAAGCCACCCAGCAGTGTGATTTTGTGTTGCTCGGCGGCATGACCGGCACCGGCAAGACCGAAGTCCTCGGCCGCTTGCGCAACGCCCTGGACCTGGAAGGCCACGCCAATCACCGCGGTTCCAGCTTCGGCAAGCGCGCCACGGCGCAACCGTCCAACATCGACTTCGAGAATCGCCTGGCCGTGGACCTGCTGAAAAAACGCGCGGCCGGCATCGAGCAGTTCGTGGTGGAGGACGAAAGCCGCATGATCGGCAGTTGCGCGCTGCCGTTGCCGTTGCACAAAGGCATGCAAACGTATCCGATGGTGTGGCTGGAAGACAGCCTGCAAGGGCGCGTCGAACGTATCCTGCGCGACTACGTGGTTGACCTGTGTGCCGAGTTCATTGCCACGTTTGGCGAACAGGGCCAGACGCTGTTCGGCGAGCGGCTGACCCAGAGCCTGGACAATATTCATAAACGCCTGGGGGGCGAACGGTTCCAGCGCTTGCAGGCGATTCTGCAGGACGCCCTGGCCGAACAGGCGCGCAGCGGCGCCGTGGACCTGCACCGTGGCTGGATCGAAGGCCTGCTGCGTGAATACTACGACCCGATGTACGCCTTCCAGCGCGAAAGCAAAGGCGCCCGCATCGAATTCGCGGGCGAGCAGGGGGCAGTGGTGGAATATTTGCGCGAGCGCAGTACGCGGCGCGAGTGAGGGTGATACCGGGGCCTATCGCGCCGCGTTGCCTGTGGCAGGGGGCTTGCCCTAATGCCAGTCTGTTAAGGCTCAGTTGACCCAGCCCAGGCGATAGCTATCAAAGGTGGGAGGGGGCTTGCCCCCGATAGCGCCCTCAGCCCCCCCACCGCGTGTTTAAAGCACCACCACCGCAATCAACCCGCACACCACGCCCATCAGCATGGTCAGCCCGGCCACCGTTACCAGCACCCGCGCGTCGAAATCCTTGCGTAGCATCAGCAGGGACGGCAGGCTCACGCTCGGCAATGTCATCAGCAAGGCCACGGCCGGGCCGGTGCCCATGCCCAGGGTCATCATGGTTTGTACGATAGGGATCTCGGCCGCCGTAGGAATTACGAACAATGTGCCGACGATCGCCAGCGGCACGAGCCACACCAGGCTGTTGGCCATGGCTCCGTCTACGTGAGGGAACAGCCACACCCGCGCGGCACCGAGGATCAGCACGGCCAGGATGTACACCGGAATGGTGCTCCAGAACAGCTGCCATAACGTCCGCATCCAGCGGCTGAAAAAGGGTTGGGCTTCGACCTGGCTCACATCGGCCACCGCTTCCAGCGCGGCTTCCGGCACCTGATCGGGGCGTGCGATGCGCTGCGCCACCAACGACACCCCCACCACCAGCACAATGCCCGCCACCAGACGCAGCGCGGTAAACCCCCAGCCCAGCACAAAGCCCATGAACACCAGCGTCGCCGGGTTCAGTACCGGGTTGGCGATCCAAAACGCCAGCGCCGCGCCCACCGACACCTGTTGCCGACGCATGCTCGCCGCCACCGGCGCCGCGCAGCAGCTGCACATCATCCCCGGCAAGGCAAACAGCCCGCCGCGTACGGTCGAGCCCAGCCCGGCCCGGCCGAACAGGCGCAGCAGCCAGTCGCGCGGGATCAGCACTTGCAGCAGCGAACCGAGGATTACCGCCAGGACTGCGGCTTTCCAGATCGCCAGGAAATACACCTGGGCATAGGCCAACGCCGCCGCCAGGGGCGAGCTTTGCTGATCATTGAGAATCGAGGCGCCGATGCTGTGGTTGTCGGCGGCCACAAACGCCTTGAAGTAGTAGGGCGACCACTTGACGTAGTAGAGGCCGACACAGGCCACCAGCAGGAACAGCGCCGGTTTCCACCAGAACGACCAGCCCCGGACGGGCTGGGTGGAGAGAAGGTTGGACATGGGGATGATCCGCAGATGAGTCGATAGCCGCGCATCATACGCTGTCAGCTGTCGGCGCTCACCTGTGTCGGCTCTGGGCAGTTCTGTTCGCCGTCGTTCAGGCCCTGTTTGTAGTTGCGGCTCAGCAACGAGGCCTTGCCGTTGTGCCAGGTCAGCGTCAATACGTAGAGGGTGTCGTAGTCGCTGCCGGACCAGTCGTCGGTGATGGTGTGCTTCTCGCCCGACGCCTCACTCGCCACCTTGTTGATCAACTCCTGCAGATAGCCATGGGACCAGGCGGTGTAGATGGTGGCGTTGTGGTATTTGTCTTCGACCAACTCATCGGCCAGGTCGCTGGTGTCATTGGCCGAGAAGTTGATGTTGACCGGCAGGCCCAGCTTGATGGCGCTGGGGCTGATGGTCATCAGTGGGCGAATGTAGCTGTAGGAATTATCCAGCTCGCCTTCCTCGACATTGCGCGTCGGGTTGGCGGCGAACACAAAATCCGCCGGGCCGAATTTTTCCGGCAACACCGTGGCCAGGTTCATCGCGCGGTTCAGGCCCTGGCAATTGAGTTGGCCCAGGCCGCCGGCGGGTTTTTCGCCGTGGCGCAGGAATACCAGGGTCTGCACGCCGTCCACCGGCTGAGCGCGGCTTTCCGGCGCGTCGAGGAGGGCCGCTGTGGCACCGCCGACCAGCAGCAGCGGTAACGTGATGTAGGAATAGCGTTTGAGTCGTTGCACAAGGCGCAGAGGCTTGATCGTCATTTTAGGTTCGAGTCTTCATGCGTCGCGTTAAGGCGGACAAGCCTGGCCCCAGTGACGCACGTGCGTCCCGAGGTGTTCCTTGTCGATCTAGCCAGGTGCCTCCCTTCACCCTATCAGCGCTTTTAAGAGTGCGGCGGGGCGTATTGGTTCGCCCGGACGGGATAATAGCCAGGCGATGTTGCGCATTGATGACCCATGCACGACAGCGCGGGGATGACTATCATGAGGGCTTTCTGCCTCAGGGACTGTCCCGATGAACGCACTTGCCGCATTCCCGATCAACAGCAAATGGCCCGCACAGCACCCCCAACGCTTGCAACTGTATTCGCTGCCTACGCCCAACGGCGTCAAAGTCTCGATCATGCTCGAAGAGTTGGGCCTGCCGTATGAGGCGCATAAGGTCAATTTCGAGACCCAGGACCAATTGTCCCCCGAGTTCCTGTCCCTGAACCCCAACAACAAGATCCCCGCGATCATCGATCCCAACGGCCCGGGCGGTCAGCCGCTGGCGTTGTTCGAGTCGGGGGCGATCCTGATTTACCTGGCGGAGAAAACCAGCCAGTTGCTCTCCGAAGACCCGGCCACCCGTTACGAAACGATCCAATGGCTGATGTTCCAGATGGGCGGCATCGGCCCGATGTTCGGCCAGCTGGGGTTCTTCAACAAATTTGCCGGCAAGGACTACGAAGACAAACGTCCCCGCGATCGCTATGCCGCCGAGTCGCGGCGGTTGCTGCAGGTGCTGGAAAAACGCCTGCTGGGCCGCACCTGGCTTATGGGCGATGACTACAGCATCGCCGACATCGCCACCTTCCCTTGGATCCGTAACTTGATCGGCTTTTATGAGTCCGGCGATCTGGTAGGCATTGCCGATTTTCCTAACGTCCTGCGCGCGCTCGACGGTTTTGTCGCCCGCCCGGCCGTGATCCGTGGCCTGAATATTCCGAGTTGATCCATGCCGACTTTCGATTTCAAACAACTGGATGTATTCAGCAGCGTATCGCTCAAGGGCAACCCGCTGGCCGTCGTCCTCGGTGCCGACAGCCTCAGCGACCAACAGATGGCCGACTTTGCCAAGTGGACGAACCTCAGTGAAACCACGTTTTTGCTGACGCCGCGGGACCCTCGTGCCGACTACCGAGTAAGGATCTTTACCACGTTGCAGGAGTTGCCGTTCGCCGGCCACCCGACGCTAGGCACGTGCTACGCGTGGCTCCAGGCTGGCGGCGTGCCCAAAGGCGAGGAGATTATCCAGGAGTGCGAAATCGGCCTGGTGCGTATCCGTCGCCAAGGCGCCGAGTTGGCGTTTATTGCGCCGCCGTTGCTACGTTCCGGTGCCGTCGACGCGCCTCTGCTTGAGCGTGTACGCCTGGGGTTGGGGCTGCCACCGGACAGCATCGTGCGCAGCCAGTGGGTCGACAATGGCGCAGGGTGGCTTGCGCTCATGTTGGCTGATCGTGACCAGCTCCTGGCGTTGCAGCCGGACTATTCACAGCTATTGGGGTTAGCCGTCGGCGTGATCGCCCCGTGCAACCCGGTACGCGACGACGTGGACGCGCAGTTTGAGGTGCGTGCTTTTGTCGCAGGCGATGGCGCCCAGGAAGACCCGGCCACCGGCAGCCTGAATGCCGGCGTCGCGCAATGGCTGCTCAGCGAAGGGCTTGCGCCGCCGTGCTACGTGGTCAGTCAGGGCACGGCCATAGGGCGTGCGGGGCGTATTCGCGTTGAACGTCAAGGCGATGAAATCTGGGTCGGTGGCGCTGTCACCGTGTGCATCGAAGGGCGTCTACAGCTCTAGATCAATACATTATTGCGCCCCTGGCAATACACTGTTGGCCCCTCGGCGTTTGTGCTGCCGGGGCCAAGGGGCATAAGCTTTCGCCCCAAAGATTTCTGCCATTTTTTCAGGAAAGCCATGACCAGCCAGTTCCCCCAAGCCCGTCCACGCCGCCTGCGCCGCTCCCCGGAGCTGCGTGGTCTGTTCCAGGAAACCGAATTCACCCTCAACGACCTGGTGCTGCCGATTTTCGTCGAGGAAGAAATCGACGACTTCGTGCCGATTACCAGCATGCCGGGCGTGCGACGCATCCCTGAGAAAAAACTGGCCGGCGAGATCGAGCGGTTAGCCCGTGCCGGCATCAAGTCGGTGATGACCTTCGGTGTGTCCCACCACCTGGACGCCAATGGCAGCGACACCTGGAAAGAACGCGGCCTGGTCTCGCGCATGTCCTCGATTATCAAGGACGCCGTGCCGGAGATGGTGGTGATGTCCGACACCTGCTTCTGCGAATACACCGACCACGGCCACTGCGGCGTGATGCACGGCGCCCACGTCGACAACGACGCGACTCTGGTCAACCTCGGCAAACAAGCCGTGGCCGCCGCCCGCGCCGGTGCTGATGTGATTGCACCGTCGGCGGCCATGGACGGCCAGGTCCAGGCCATCCGCCGCGCCCTCGACGACGCCGGCTTCACCCATATCCCGATCATGGCGTACTCGACCAAATTCGCCTCGGCCCTCTACGGCCCATTCCGCGAAGCCGGCGGCAGCGCGCTCAAGGGCGACCGCAAAAGCTACCAAATGAACCCCATGAACCGCCGCGAAGCCGTGCGCGAATCCCTGCTCGACGAACAGGAAGGCGCCGACGCGCTGATGGTCAAACCGGCCGGCGCCTACCTCGACATCATCCGCGACATCCGCGAAGCCTCGCGCCTGCCAGTGGCGGCGTATCAGGTGAGCGGTGAATACGCGATGATCAAGTTTGGGGCTCAGGCGGGGGCGATTGATGAGGATAGAGTAGTGCGCGAGACGCTGGGGTCAATCAAGCGTGCGGGGGCGGATTTGATCTTCACGTACTTTGCGATGGATTTGGCGTTGGCGGGGATCTGAAGACAACGCGAGACCGTTGTGGTAATGGAATGGACGCCCCCTTCCTAACGGCATCTATGTGCCAAAGTTAAAGTGTTATCCACACTTAGCGGAAGGGAGCGTCCTCATGCAGCTTACGACTGTTTCGGTTGACTTGGCAAAAACCGTGTTTCAACTTCACGCGATCGATCAACAAGGAAAAACAGCGCTAAGGAAGCAGCTTAAAC
>NZ_VFEU01000027.1 GCF_007858255.1 Pseudomonas rhodesiae
CTCCTTGCGGGTTTGCTTGCGCTTGCCAGCGTACTCGGCGTCGGCGAAGGTCATCTGCTTCATCGGGAAACTCGGTGGGTGGGGTCGCGGTATTTTGCCAAATCAGAAAGTCTTTTTCAGAGTTTCCATAGCAGCTTGTTCGCCGAATCATCGCCTTGATGATCTCGGGTAAAACCATCCATGGCCGCTGCGCCAGCACATGCGCGATAAAGCACCTTCGATAACACGCCTTCTTCTGCCAGTATCTGAGCTTCTGACGTAGCCGCCCTTGTCTCTTGCTCAAACCTGAATATCGCCTGTTCGCACGGGTTCAGTTCGGCAAAAACGCTGGCTGTTTTCCTGAGCATTTTGACTCTCGCTGACTGGAAAACTTTCGCCATCGCCAAGCGAGTATTTGGCTCACTCCAACTCCGAACCCATGCTTGCAGGTACTCGGTTGGCCTGTATTCGTTTTGGGATGCGTAATAGATCGGCGTCCCCTCGCCACCTACAAATGCGACAAGTACACCCTCGCTCCCCAGAAACTTCGCCGCTGCCTGAGTTAACGAAGTACCAGGGCCGAGCAAGATGGAAAGAGTCGCCGCGTGCGGAATGCTCCAGAACTTCTCCAGTGCGTCTTTCGAGCGCACCAAGCAGAGCCTTTCATCGTCCACCTGGATGCGGCAATGCTCCAAGTAGACGATTCCCTCTTTGTGACTCGCCAGCACCGCGTTACGCCGCCGTGTCCATCGGGTAGACCGCCTG
Source organism: Pseudomonas rhodesiae (assembly GCF_007858255.1). Classification (GTDB taxonomy): domain Bacteria; phylum Pseudomonadota; class Gammaproteobacteria; order Pseudomonadales; family Pseudomonadaceae; genus Aquipseudomonas; species Aquipseudomonas rhodesiae. Next base: position 745 of record NZ_VFEU01000027.1, read on the forward strand.
GACAGCCTCACCCGACCAATACGGCACCCGCACAGTCAGATCAGCGACCGGCATTTTGCGGTGGCCGCTAATGCGGTTCCACACGTCGAGCGGTAACGGCCTGGCCGGCGAGCCGCTGGGCATGATCCAGGAGCAATCACGGTCAGCCGATACCTTCACCCAGCTCACGTCGATGATTTCGCCAGCGCCAGCATTGGCCCGGCGACCGAGGCCAGGAATATTGTTCTTGATCAGCTCAACCACGCGATCAGGATCACCTTTTCCAAAGAAAATCACGGTCTTGGCGTCAATGCCGGCGTAACTGCTCATGTTGGCTTTGTACGGGCCGCGCTTAATGTCCACGCCAAGGTAACGTTTAACCTTGCCCTTGGAGTTAGGCGCAAAGTGCTCATCGGTCATATCTGCAAGGCCGCGCAGGTTCATAATGCGCTGTACCGTGGCGTGGGTGTACCCACCCGACACAAACGCGCAACTCCCTTTAAAGATGCCGTCCTCACGCTCAAGCGGGATGTGGGGTATTGTGTCGCCCCCCATGAGCCCCGTTTCACGAAACACGGCAGCCGACAGCAGTCCGTCGAGCGTGGTGCGCGGTCGGCTCATCACGAATGGCGTTGCGAGCTTGATTACTAGCTTGAAATCAATTGCCATCAGACAAGCTCCGGTGTGTGGACTTTGCCGCTGGTCAAGAACAAGCGAGCCGCGTTGAAGCTGTCTTCAAAGCGTTGCGGGATGCAGCCGGCAAACGTGGCCAGCACCCGCTGCCGCCGAACCATCAAAGCATCGTCAAGTGACGAAGAAAAAGACTCTGGGTACGGAAAGCGCGAGTCAGCAATCCAGACCTCTACGCGGTCATCGCGCTGACGAATCCCACGGCCCAAGCCCTGTACGAGGCGGCGGCGCGCCTCGGCACCGAGGTCGGCAAACTTGATGGCGGTGATCTTGTCTTCGCTGTAGCCACGGTGACGCAGCACCGCTTCTTTCAGGCTCAGGCGGAAGCCATTAAGGGAGCCGAAGGGCAGGCGCGTGATAACGAGGTTCTGCACGTCACCCGGCAGGTCAAGCCCTTCCCAAGCGCCCGGCGATATCATCACGGCGTTTTCGGTTTCGACATAACGCTGTTTCAGCGTGCTCATAGAGTCGCCCTGCTTGGCGACGATCAGGCCCGGCACGTCGGCGAGAATCAGGCCCAGGCTTTTCGTATCCGCATGACTGAGCGTCAGCACCAGCGTTTTGCCGCCCGCGCTAGCTGCCTCACGAATCATTGCCCCGGTGTACGCCAGCCATTCGGGGTTGGAGGCGGAAACATAATCCTGATCTTCGCTGACTTCGCCGGTCGGTAACGGCGCATCTGGCGCAGGCAAGACAAAGAACATTTCACCGAAGTCGGCTGGCGCATCGAATACGCGATACAGATCAGCGGTGACGTTGTGAATCGGCGTGTTCATGCCTGCTTTGCAGTGGCGGATGACACCTACAGTGTTGGCGAAGGCATCGAAAGCTGCCGGCAATGTGCGCCCCGGTGTAGCCAAGGTTGCAGACGTAAAAAGAGCTGCTTTCAGGTAGCTGCGTTCAGGCAGTACGCGGCCATCGTCTTCATCCCACCAGTCAGCCTTTGCAAGCAAGCGGGTCAAGATGCGAGCAGGTTCAGGCTGTCCCACGCGCAACGATGGGTAGTGGCGCACGGGAGACCAACTGATGATGCTCGTGTTGCCTTGTGAGCGTGAAGCCTTCAGAACGGCATCCAGGCTGTTGTAGCTGTCGCAGAAGTTGGCGATCAGTGCCTTCTTGTGCGCAGAATCACCCAGCTCGCTTTGCGGCGAGGTGAGGATCGTGGAGAATTTCTCGACATGAGGTTTGAGCGTGCTCAGAACGCCAGCGATGCGTTGCCCAATCTCTTGTGGCAATGTCGCCATTTTCGCGTGGCCGGGATCGACAGCCATCACCGCGCTGTACAGGTTGCCGACATGATCAGTGATGCCCGGCAGGCTGAATGCCTCGGCCACTTCCTGCGTCAATCGGCTGAACTGGTGCATGGACACGTCAGCGCCCAGCACGGACTCGGCAGCGTCAGTCAAGCGGTCAGCCTCGTCGCAGATCAGTACGCTAGCTTGGCGCCCAGGATTGAGCAGTGCAGTCCAAAGCATGGCGTCCATCATCACTAGCGCGTGGTTGACGATCGCCACGTCGACGGCATGCGTCTCTTGCATCGCGATCGTGTAAGCCTCGTTTTCGACTTCCGGTGATTCACTCGACAGGCACAGCAGCTTGCTATCCAAGCCGTCAGGCAGGCTTGCACCCTCCCCCAGTTCGGCCAAGTAGTCATCGAGCGTCGGCAACTGTTGCGCATCACCTTGCAGCCACGCGATAACACCAGCCACAAAATCGGCGGCTTCGGCTGCGCCAGCATCGGCAAGAAGCGCTTTCTGATACTGGCATGCTTGCATGGAAAGGTAGTTGGCGCGCCCGACCCGGCGCGCAAAACTCACGCTGACGCCCAGTTCATCTTGCACCCAAGCTTGCGCCCGAGGCGCGTCGTTTTTCAAAATCTGCTGCTGCAATGCCTTCGTGTACGTCGAAACAATCACACGCTCACCCGTAATAGCAGAGTAAGCGAATGCCGGCACCAGGTAGCCGAGTGTTTTGCCCGTCCCCGTGGCGGCTTGCAGCATGTTGACCGCCGCCGCTCGCTCGGCAGGTGAATACCGGCAAAAGCCGCGAGCAACGGCTTTTGCGTATTCGTGCTGCTTGTTGTTGTAGCGGAACGTGCGCTTACCTTGCTCGCACTTCCCACGCACCATTTTGCCGTTCGGCCCGAGCACGTTATCCACGACTTGGAGCAGCTTTTTTTCTAAATCGCTCATGGAGCACTCCGGCTTAAAATTGAGGGACGACCGCGCCGAAGCCATAGCCGCGGGGCTCCGCCGAACGCAGATCAGCAGCGCTTACACGCTTGATGAAGATGTAAAAGTGCTGCCCCGTGGATCGGCTCTGCATGGGCAGCCGATGACTGGCTTTCAGCCATTCGCCATAAGCCGGCTGCTCATACACTTCACCCCGCGCCAGCGCACGACGCTCCAGCCGGCGCTGGTGAGTGGGTGAGCACTTGTCGGGTTTGCGGTGACGGCGATAGCCGTGCGACCAGGCAGCATTATCTGGCACCGTTTTCACTTCACCCCACACATCTACCAACTCAGCCTCAACCAGCGGCGAAATAACCGACAGGCAGTGTTCGATGGCCGAAGGCTCACCAAGCAGGCGCACCACAGGGCCAAACCCGCCCGGTACGTTTTTCCAGCCCGGCCAATCAATCGCGACCGGCTTCCCATCTTGGGCGCTCAGGTGTGCTCCCGTCACAATGCGCCCATGAAGCTCAAAGAATGCGTTGCCATTGTGGGGCGCGAGGTCGATGTAGTGCGTCAGGCTTTGCATGCGGCAGCACTCGGAATCGACAAGTTGAATTGATCCCCAGCCAAGTAGTCTTGGAACGCTTTGCGGGCGGCGAATACTTCGCTGTCGGCTGGCGCTTCGATGGTCACAGCGCCAGCGAACGGCTCAAGAACCAGTACGCCCAACGAGGTCTTGCCTTCGCCCGGAACGACTTTAAACAGCTCCCAGCGGGCAGATACGAGGCCGCATCCTGCGGCGAGGTGAGCGCCGAGGGTAGGCAGTGCGCTGAAATGATCCAGCGCCGCAAGCAGTGCACCCAGCTCGGTCGGTTTGGCGTTGTTCAGCATGAAACGATGGCGCATCACCGCACCAGCCGGAATGGCTTGCCAGCCGTCGAGCGGCATACCGATAGACATTTTCGCCCCGGTTTCAGCCTTGACGTTCTTCATGTCAGTTTCGAGCTGTTCGATTTTGGCACTCAGTTCATCGACACGATCACCCTCTTTCGCGGCGCGTGCAGCTTTGCGGGCTTTGTCGAGTACGGCTATTTCCTTCTTGATGCCCGAGGCATCGCGGTTGCCCTGCGACTGTGCTACCAGGGCGCTAATATCTGCCTGCGACAAGAACTCAATTTGGCTGCGGTCGCGGTACAGGTCGTCACTGCGCACGCCGCTGAACACATGCGGCACGCTGACCGATTCACAGATCGCGTTGCCAACGGCCAGCCGGCCATGAACCATGCCCATGTAGCCTGCATCGCCAGCACCAAACAGACTCAGCAGGACGTTGCGCTCACGCCACTGCGATTCTTGATCCACCGATGCCTTGTCGGTTTCCTCGGAACCCTTGATGCCGCCGAGGGTGAGCAGATAGTGCTGGTCGAGCGACAGCGGCTTGTCGTTGCCAGTGCGTTTGATTTCGTTCTCACGCAGCACATCACGCAAAGCGCGGCGCAGCTTGCCGCGAATCCCGGTAGCCGGGAAATACAGACGGTTGCCTTCCGGGGTCTGCATGTGGGGCACTGGGATTGGCTTACCCTTGCCGCCTTCCGCTTCTTTCAGCGCCGCGCTGCACGTAGCCAGCGGCTGCTCTGCTTTGATTTCGCCTTCGAGTACATAGTGAGTTGCCATTGAATCGTCTCCAAGTAGACAGCGCGGATGGCTGGAAGTAATCTCGGCGAGAAATTAAACCCGAGGTAAGTTAAATGCAAGAATTAGATTTCTGGTACAACTGCATTGGCCGCTACCTGGCACCCGATGTTGAGCCTGCGGCGTCCACCAAGATCGGCGTCCAGACCCGCATGAAAAAGGGCATTGCGAGCAACACGCTCGGCGCAGGTATTGATGCGTTCTATATCGCCAGCCCGGACAAGAGCGTTCTCATCGGCAAGGTCGAAATGCCGAATATGCCCGGCCTGTCTTTCGTGCCGAGCGAAGACGGCAGCGGCGAGAAGTACATTGCGCAATGGCTGGTCAATGATGCGCCGCTGGATGCGGCGTGGATGATCGGGGTCATCGGCAACGCAAACCCGAACGCCAGCATGAAACGCTCTCAGCCCCCGGCGCTCTGCCGATTTTGCGCAGCCGGTGCGACGTTTGAGTTTGACCTGAGCATTGTGCGGCAGGCCGTGACGATCATGGGCGATTTGGACTGGAAGAAAGACGTAGCGCCAGCGCTGCATACCTTTCAGTCGCGCCAGCAGGCCAACGTTGCGGGTAACGCCGCCAAGGTCGAGTCGGATAACAAGACACTGCAAAAGGCTTTCGCCAAAGCGCCAGCGCTCAAAGATGCTTTGCTGGCGCTGTGCCGACTCCCGCTAAAACCACGCTCAGGAGAATATGAAGTGCTGTCATGGTATAACCGCGTCCGTTGATGTCTTTGCCGCCGCATAGGCGGCTTGCAGGGTGCTGAGCCACCCAACCGATCTGTTGCTGTGTGCCGCCGTGTAGGCGGTTGATAGAGAGGTCAGTTAGATGCACCTATTGCCGCCGAACAGGCGGCTTCTAGTTGAGCGATTGGCTAGATTTCCAAGAACAGCATCGCAAGCGGCTGCATCATCTGAAGTCCCCAGGCGAAAAGCTCGAATCGAAGCAAGCCCAGCAGGCAGGTGATAAAGAATCCCACCACGATCCCTACCAGGAAGACCGAGTACAAAGTTCCAACTCCTGGGCTACTGGATTCGCCCCCCTCTCTTTCCCCTCCCCAGTTCGGAACTTTGATGCGAAGCCGCTCGCGACGGAAATCTTTTGGGTTGTAGTAGGCATCCTTTACCGGATCGTTCTCTGAGCGGTCTGTCTGATTCCCTTCGCGGGCGCGTTGCCTCGCTCGCTCCTGCATGTACTCCCTATCGTCCAGTCCCACATACGTCTCCTACAGTTTTCCGAGAAACGAAAGCAACCCAACCACGGAGCCAGCCAACGTCGATACAGAAAAGGTCAAATCCCGCATTGCCCTGCGTTTCTTGTCGATCCTTCGCGCCAGCAATGCTCCGAACAATGCGCCAGCGAGCGAGCACCCAACGAACATGAAGATTTTCGCGTGGAATTCGGCTATTGCTGCGGCCACATAGGGTGGGAGCGAAGATTGAGCCAGCGCTGACGCCGGTGCAGCCAGTATCAGCAAAACGGCAGAGAAAAATTTCATTGGCTTGAGCGTCCACCTGTCTCTGAATGTGGGGCCAATTTTCGCTCGGAGCGTGCGCTCATTTTGCTGTTTTCACGCAACGTTTTCGTCGGATTTAATGGGCCGCTACTACTTGGGTTTTCCAGAAAGTGGGGGAAGCTGAACTCATAGCAAACACGGAGTTTAGCCAAGTGAATCAGCAAGTAGCCCAAGTCCTCCCCCTCGGCCGTATCCGCCGCAACCCGCAAATCGACCCGCGTAAAGGCCGGAAGAAGTCCGCTTATGAGCAACTGGTACGTTCGATCAGCGCTAAAGGCATCATCCAGCCGATTCTGGTCAGGCCTGTAAGCGATGACCCGAACTACGACCATGAGGTGGTCGCTGGCAACCGGCGCTGGACTGCGGCCCACGATGCGGGCTTGATCGAGGTTCCCGCCCTGATCCGCGCTATGAGCGATCAGGAAGCGCGGTTGATTGCTGCGCTGGAGAACCAGGTGCGGGCTGACCTGACGCCAATCGAAGAAGCCCAGCATGCCGTAATTTTGCTGGAGGACATGGCCAACGACCACTTGGCGGTGATGAAGGCCTTGGATTGGTCTAGAACCAAGCTCGACAGCCGCCTGCTGCTCGCCCATGCCTGTGATGCGGTGGCCGATGCCCTGCTGGAGGAGCAAATCAAGATTGGCCACGCTGAATTGCTGTGTCGTCTCCCTGCCCCCGATCAGGCGGGCATTCTGTCGAAGATCATCGAGAAGAATTATTCCGTCGAGCAGACCAGGGCGCGCCTGCTGGAGTTGACTCGGGACGTTTCGACTGCACGCTTTGACACCACCGAATGCCGGAGCTGCATCCACAACTCGGGCGCGAATGCCGATTTGTTCGAGGCAAGCCTTGGGGCGTCTCGCTGCCAGAACTCTGTCTGCTGGAACCGGAAAACCGAGCAGCTAATTTCTGTTCGGTTGATCGAGGCGCAGGAGGAGCACGCGGTGGTTCATAGCGAGCTGAATCTCGCGAAGGACTCATACGTGAAGCTCGTCGCACGGGGCGAGGATGGTGTGGGAGAGCAACAGGCAGCGGCGTGCGCTACCTGTGCAAGCTTCGGCGCAGTGGTCATGGTGTCGAGGGGGCGCGAAGGCGACGTGATCGGCGGTATGTGCTTCAACAAGCCTTGCCACAAGGAGAAAACCGCCGCCTACAAAACAGCCCTGGCCACCGTAACGAACACAGCACCAGCCACCGTTGCCGGGGGCGCTGTTGGAGCAGCCCCGGCCAAGCCGAAGGCCGCAAGCGCAAAGCCCACCCAGGTGAAGAAGTCGCTACGCCGTGAAGCCTTCGACCTTTACGCCCGCATGAGCAAGCAAGTCGTGCTCAATGACCGCTCGCTAGCGCTGGCTGTGGCCATCGTCAGCATGTATTTCGAGATGCGCAGCGACCTCAAGAGCGAGCTGCGGGCACAGATGGAAAAGGCAATGGGTGTCACAAGCGCCCTGATGACCACGGCTCGCGCCGATGCCGAGATTCGGCTTGCGCAACTCGGGGAGGAAAAGCTCCTCACGTTCATGGGCAGCATGGCTGCTGCCTCGCTATTCCGCACGGATAGCGCTGACGCATTCGAGAAATCCGTGTCGGGTGCTCAGTCGCTCAAGTTCATGGAGTACGCGAACGTCGATCCGGCCAAAGGATTCGTGATGAACGACGGCTACCTCAAGGCCCAGGTTAAGGCGGGCATCATCGAAGATTGCAAGCGTTCAGGCTTTGCCGCCGCCTACAACGAGGCGAAGGGCGAAAAGGCTTTTGAAGGGCTGACCACCGGCAAGGCAAGCGCTCTTATCGACGCCATCTTGGCTTTCAAAGAGTTCAGCTGGTTGGGTTATTTGCCGCCTGCGTTACAACTATCGGCACAGGGCGGGAAGAACCCCGCTCCCCAGCAATCCGAATCGACCCAAGCCTGACAGGGAACATCATCATGCAATCCACGTTTTTTTCCGTAATGGCCACTGCACTTGCTGGCACTCAACACCGCGTCAATGTGGCAATCGAAACCGCCTCCGCCGACGCGCTGAAAGTGATGATTACCGCTGACCTCGGCCCTACACCTGAGAAGGCATCCGAGCACGAAGTGCAGCTTCGCGCCGCCATGTGTCGTCCGCTGATCCTGGTAGGGAGTGCTGTTGAGATCGAGGAGGCGCTGATGAAGCGCCTGACACAGCACGTCCAGGCGCTGAATGAGGGGGTGAGCCTGCTGGATGAAATCCGCTCGATTGGAGCGACTGTGCAGGCGAAAGCCGCCACGGCACCTACCGAGCCGCCTGATACGCCCGACCTCGATGCAGATGCCGAGGATGGCGACGCTGCGCAGGTAGGTGGCGGCTCGGGCGTGGACAGCGGCTCAGGCGAACCCAATCTGAACCTCGCGGCCTCTTTCTAGGAATTGCACTCATGGCACTCGTTGAAATCTCTCTTGCCCGCGTTTTTCGTTACGCCGGTCGTGATCTCCCCGACCCGCAGCCCGAAATGTCCGTGACTGACGTGCTGAAACACTATGCCCGTCAGTTCCCAAAGCTCAACGGAGCGAAAATTATCGACCCCATTGTGGAGAATGACAGCTATGTCTACGAGTTCCGAGACGGCGGATTCGGCGCAAAAGGTTGATCCGCTTGAAGTCCTGAAAGCGTGGGAACGTGGCGAACTGGATCGCCACCTCCCGTCCGGTACCGAACCTGATTGTTTAGACCACCAGCAGAGACAAAGGCTATGGAAGTTGCTCTCCTCCCCCGCCAATCCCGGCACTATCGACTTCCAACTGCCGCGCTGACACCTCTTAGCTTGCCGAATGTTGGGTCTGTGATGCGTGAAGCACAGGCCCAACTGTTCAGCCGGGACTATGCAGGGGTGGTCGACCACCAAGCTCATAGCATGCTGTGCCGGGAGGCGCTGCAAGCTGGTCTGGTTGCCGATAGCGCCATCGAATGGCTTCGGCAGTACCCAAATAGCTACGGGCTGCATCGCCTTACGGGCGAGGTAGTACAGCGCCTTGGTGCGTCCTTTGCCATCAGCGATGAAGGCCTTTTTCCACAGCGCACCAGCCTGCTGAATCGGCTGAATACCCCATACGTCGATCCAGTTGAGACGGCATCCTATGCAATAGCCGCTGTAGAGGCTGGGCTGGTCGGACTTGATGCGCTCGCCCCCCACATCGAGGCAGGCCCTGATGGGGCAGGCCGGATAATGGCGGAGCTGGAGCGCTCGTTGATTGGCCGGGTCAAGCTGCCAAAATCCGTTGAGGACGCCTACTCCTTCGGAATCCAGGACGGTCATTTCATTCTGGAGTCGAGCTGCTTCGCTACTTTCACAGTTCAAGCGCCAGCGAGCCTGGAACTGCGAGTGCTTCTTTTCAAGACACTCGACGCGATGACACGCCATCTGCTGCCGTTTCATACGCCAATGACGTTCCTGGGGCCGTACAGCTACTTGAATCACGGGCTTTCGGAGGCTTTCGAGGAGCTGTCTCCGCGCTTGGCAACACACTCTAGAGAGGAACTGTGCGCCTTCCTGCTGGACGATTCGGTCGAGCATGATGATTACATCGCCGAATATCTCTACTGCCACGGCCAAGACGAGGATTCTGTAAACAGCTTGCTTGACGCCATCTATGAGATGGATGAACTGAAACAGATAGCTGGAGCCACCCTTGGCCAGGGAGATCGGTGCGAGATCGAGGAGCTGTCCGATCAGGCGCGGCAAATCTGTGAGCGTGATGATGCACACGCCCCGTTGGTTCAAGTGCTGGCGGAAGCCTTGCAGCACTGCCTGGAGCATGAGGCCAGTGGATCGCTCAAAGAGTTCAACCCCCATGATTTCCCAGGCACAGCCGGTGATGGGGTTTCTCTTTTCGAGAGCATTCTGGTGTGCCTGACTAGGGATTTTCCAAATCTAGAGCAGAGTAGCTATGACGGTTTTGACGGCATTGTCAGCGGCTCTGGCTTCCCTGCAATTGGGTTACCGCTGAGTCCTGATCAACTGCGCACCGTCACCCTGCCAGTTCTAGATGCGCTATCGCTGACGCTAGGTCTGTTGCAGCGAATCGCCGACGCTTTAGAGGAATGCGGTAATGCTGAGTGAAAAAGTTTCGAGCAAGGCCATGCTGATACATCACCACAGCCAGACCGGCGTGGTCACCGTCACCAGTCACAGCGTCATCGCGCTGGAAGATGGTAAGGCCGGCTTCACGCTGGGCGCTGGGAGGGCATTCAGTCCCTACGACAAATCCGAACTGGCTGCTCTGCTGTTGAATGAGGATGCCGGAGCAGAATTTCTCCCTGAGAGTTATCTGTTCAGCTCACGCACCGTCTTGGCGTGGTACCGCCGCCCTGGTGTGCACGATATTCCGATCCTTGGCGAGCGCATACGCGCCCCGCTGCCAGGCTTGATCTTCATCGCTGCGGCCAACCAATCCTTCCGTTGCTTTGCATTCAAGGGCAATCAGCGCCCGACGCCGGAGACAGAACTCTTCTATGCCCCGTTGGGGAACGTGTACCAAGGCGGAACCTTCTGTACTGGCAGCGGCAATGTTCCCCGCGATGTTCGACGTGAGAACATCCCGGCCTGGGAGAGCTTCGTGCTGGAGAGCGACAACACCCACAGCGGTACGGTTGAGCCGGTGGCGGGTTGCCGCTCGTTTGAGGCCTTGAAGGAGTTCTATCGAGCACTGAGCGAGAAAGGATCGAAGCGGTTCCCAGCCTCGAAACTGGTTTCAGCAGGGTCATACAGTGGCCCGCTAACGCTAGCGCAAGCTATCAAAGGGGGTGCGCGATGAGCGTTCATCCGATCACAGCTCACCAATCGCCGATCTACAAGACGCCAGCCTCGTGGGTTGAACGCGCACCACGCATTGTGGTTGTCGGGGCCGGTGGCAATGGCAGTGAGGTGGTTGATGCGCTGGCCAGCTTCCACCATGCGCTTCGCTCCCTCGGCCATCCAGAGGGGCTGGAGGTCACGGTCATTGACGATGCCATTGTGCGCGAGCCGAACCTTGTACGTCAGCGTTTCTGGCCGTGTGACTTGGGCCAATTCAAAGCAATCAGTTTGGTGAATCGTTACAATCTCATGCTGGGTACGTCCTGGGAGGCCCTGCCCTTCCGATTCCCAAGCCAAGAGACCATAGAGGCGATGCGCGCCGCCGACTTGATCATTTCCGCTGTTGACCTTTCTTCGGCCCGCCGCGCAATCGCCAGCAGCGCGCTGCTATCCCGACACTGCATGTGGCTTGACCTCGGCAACGAGGCCCGCCATGGACAGGTTGTGTTCGGCGCTGCGCATGTAGACAAGAGGGGCATCTACCCCAACGTGATGGACGCTTACCCTGAAATCGAAACGCTCGAAGATGACACCAAAAAATCCTGCTCGGTTGCGGAAGCCATTCGTTCGCAGGACTGCTTGGTCAACCGGGCAGTTACAACTGCCGGAATGAGCATTGTGTGGGAGTTGCTGCGGACGGGGGAAACCGATAAGCACTGGATCACAGTGGATCTGGCGTCCGGCTCTCAAAACGCTTTTCCGTTCCCTGCTGTTCCGCAATCCGCCTAACTCAACCGCTTCCGTCTTCGCATTGATCCAGCCGCTGCTCCATCTGCGATATCAGGTCAGCGGCTTTAACTTCGAGGGCTTTGGACAATCTCATAATCAAGGGAAGTGTGGGCAGACTCTCGCCCCGCTCGATTTTCCCCAGGTGCGCCCGCTCAACCCCAGCCAGGAGAGCAAGTTTCTCTTGAGCTAGGCCCGATTTTAGGCGTTCTTCGCGTACGACATTGCCAAAAGCTCCTGCCACCTGAGGGTCAAAGCTTGATGTTCCTGCCGGTCGCCCGCGTGTAGGTGGTCGCTTCTCCATAGACAGAAGCGTTATCGGCAGGAACAATTAAAACCACGTTTAAGAATACCCGTTTCGCTATTTACGCTATGCCCAGAGGGCCAGCGGAGCGGTTTTATGTGCACACTCCCCTGGTTAGGACTAGCAAACATGACTCACGTTGACCCCTCCGTACCTCAGCACTTGGCAGAGCTTTACCAGGAGCTAAACGCATCGAGAGCGACCCTGCTGGCATTGATTGAGGCCGAGGGTTCCGGCATCCATCGGCGGACACTGGATCAGCTTGATCGCATGATTGCGGAGATATTTTTCCCACTGGAGTTCGTTGTTTACAGCGAAGAAGAGACGGTGCCCTTGGATGATCCGGCGTCTGCTACCCCGACCGGGTATGCGTGGCGAGTGACTGGCCGTGAGGGCGAGATCAGGACGCTCCGGTGTGACGAAACCGGCCAGGAAATATCCATCTCGATTGGAAGAGCCATCACAGACTTCGCTTTGGTGCCCAATCACCTACCGGAAGCATACTTTCCCGATCTCGATCTCACCCCGGCGCAACTGGAGGGGAAATATGCACAGCGTGGCAACGATCACCCTTTCTTGACCAATTACCAGTGGCTTCAAGCAGTGCGCAACAACCAGACCCAGTTTGGATACTGGCAGTGGGTTCTGGCTCAATTGCTGGCCCTGCACCGACGCTCGCTCCCCTAAAACCCCGCACGAATACCGCGCCAGCCACTGATGCACCTCGGGGCTTGGCGCAGGCCACTCCAAAGCTTCCGCCCGCCCTGTACCTCTTGCCCAGATAAATTCCTCTTCAATCGGTGTGGGAAGATGCCTGCCCCGACTTGGGATATCTGCGCCGGCCTTTATCCTAGTCGCAGGCAAATAGAGGAGACCGCGATGCGCACTTTCACCGGCACAATTAAGACTGATGTACAAGGATCTGAGGTGGAATTTGAATTCGAGGTCGATGACAACGCTACTGCTGAACAGATCGAAGCCGAGGCAAAACAGGCGGCGTTTGAGCTTGTCCAGTGGCATTACGAAGAAGTGAAGTAGGAAAGTGCCCATGAGCGAGCAAGTAACGATGCAGTTCGGCCCCCTGGAGCTGCGCAAGACAGAGGAAGGCTGGCAGTACCTGAGCGAAGGCGTTGGCCATGAGCCTGATACCTGGTGCGATGCTACCAGTGTGCTTGGGCCGTTTGGCGGTTCAGGTGTGAACGATCTGCTTGATGAGTTGGCTGCAACAAAAGCCAACGCAGAAGCACGCGAATCCGAGCTTGTAGATGTTCTCCAGCACATTCGAGGAAAAAGTTGCTGTTCGGACGCTTGGGATGCCATTGACGAGGTTGTGCCGTATAACGACGCGCTGTACAGCTGATACAAGAAAATCCCGCAGCAGACCACAGCCCCTTAATTGGGGCTAAGTCCGTGAGATGGTGCCAATTTTCGGTTACGCAACGATGTCTTGGTCATCAAAGGTATGACGCGCTGAAGGAGTGCTGAACATGTTGGGAGCTGCATTTATCGCCGATATAGCTGGTCTCTTCTACTGGCTGTTGATCCTACTGGCAATTGGCGCAGCCCTCACTTGGTTGTGGACGTTCGTCGATCACCTGGACATCCGCAAGGGTTGGCAAGCTCTGGTGGTGTGCGCCGTGACGATAGTTCTTGTGCGTGTCGTTGGGGCACAGGCCGACCACTATCGGGCGATGGCGACCGCTGCTGGAACCGGGCTACAGCCGGGCGATGGCCTGGGCATCTTCTTCATGTTCTTCATGGGGGTCGGGCTACTTGTAACCCCATTCGTGCTGCTTTTCTCGGGTAACGGCAGCAAGAAGGAAGGCAGTTGATAACCGAGTACGCACCCCTCGCATAAATCTCGATCTCTACCAACTCGGCGGTAAATCCACCGAAAAGCGCTAAAGGCGTCAATCATAATGCTCTACATCCTCCTATGCTCCGTTGTTCTGCTGATCGTGGTCATTGGTACCGTCGCTCGCGCTACGTTGGCCTTGGTTTCCCCCGGCCCTGGGCAGCGGCTACGTCAAATGGTTCTCGTGCTGGCTTCCTATGCTGTAGGCATGGCCTACTGCGCACCACTGCTTTACCTCTTCTTTGGCCCAGATGGCGCTCCGGGGGAAACTCTTGGCGTCGATACTGCGCGGCTAACCGTCTATCTGCTTTTGGCTGCCTCAGTGGCCCTACTCCTCTACATCCCCTCGCTGTGGAAAAGAGCTGCTGACTCCAAAGGCTTTTGGCCGATGGGCCAGCTGACACTCGTTGCTTTGGCATGCTTCGTAGGTGGTAAGTCCGCATATGACCACCTGACGTTCTTCAACAACGATCAAGCTGGCTGGGCAGATGTTGCTCTCATGAAGGAAATCGGAGAAATAACCGATATGCCGGGATGCACCAGCCCGGTTGCCTTTGTCCGGTTCCAATCCACTGGCCCATTTGAATACCGCTGCCCTGGTTTGATCGTTTTCAACCGGCTTTCATCGCAGCCTTTCGGCCCATGGCCACACAACGATAACGGCTCAAGCCAGCAGCTCGCAGATGTCATCCTGAAAATCAAAAGCGAAGCGAAAGTGGCGGATGACTTTTCAGAGGAGCCCGCCCCGCTATGAGTACGAAAGCCCGCAAGCCACAGCCAGCTCAACCACCGGATGTAATGCCTATTGAGTGGCCGCGCGCCGACCCGGCCGAGCTGGCCAAGTTCGACCCGGCGTCGAAGGTCTGCAACATGAATTGCGGCCCTCACAAGAACGACCCACGCAGCCATGCCGAGCGGCTGTTTCTGTGTGACGACTGCTATGCGCCCACAAGCATCAATTTCTAGGAACCCATCCATGGAAATGAAATTTCGCACCCAGTCCGGTGCCATCGTCACCGCCGATCCTATGGCTGAGGGGCCGACACCCCTGGAGCTTGCAGATCCTGCTGCTGAGCATGGCGTAGGCCAAGTCGAGCCTGCACACCTGCTGCGCAAACAGATCGAGGGCGTGATTCGTGAATACGGTGCAGATCCTGCGGAAGCCGCTCTGGCGGTCTGCGTCATTCTCGACGGGAACTTGGGCCTGGCTGAAGACGGCTGGTTTGACGATGACGAAACCGTTCTGAACGCGATCATTGCCGGCAGCCAGGCTGACGACTGATCTGTTTGACGAAAAGCGGAGGCGAAAACATTGGTCTGGATCAAGACAAAAGACCTCATGCCTGCTCCAGGGGTGCCCGTGCAGTGCAAACTCAGGCATTGCAGCAGTGGGACTGTCCAGCAGCATCGCCTAGTCCGCGTGGTCGAGGACGATTGTACCTGGCGAACTGCCGGCGACCTTTGCGAAGTGAGTTATGACTGGGACGTGATCGAGTGGGAGTCCGCCTAGGGCAACGGAGAGGGAACAAAAATGATGAACGTACCTATGGGGTTGTTAATTCTGGCAGTGTCATTTTCTGTCAAGGCGGCAGGTCAAGGCGAACCGATGGAACCGTTCCTGGGCATCCTAAAACTGGTAATAGCTCTCGGTGGCTTAGTTGTGGTTTTGACTGCGGCACGTTGGCTGTATAGCTGGTACCAATGTCGAAAAGTAACCCGTACCGCCACTGAATCTGTCAAAGAGCGTGTCGCTCGTGGTCAGAAGCCCTATTGCTAACTCCCATTCTTCAGTGGAGTTTTGCAGGGCGAACCCCGTTAATGCCCACGCCCCGCTTAGCGGGGCTGGGGTCATAGGAGAGGGCCACTTTCGGGCCTCACAATGAAGAAGGACACATCATGGCAACTGAATCTCCGTTTCTGAAGCACCGAGAGATCTTGCTCCACCAATCCTACAGCGCCGCTGGCGCGCTCCAAGATTTTGCCCTGAGCTGCTACAACGGCCAGCTAGGGCAGTTCCGGGGTGACGCCCTGGCCAACTTCGACCAACAGCACTTCGCAATTTTTGTCGAGATGGCCACCTACTACCACCAGCACCGCGAGAATGATCCACACTTGCTCGAGGTCGGCGCGGCCATCTGGGCGGATCGTCGTGATCGCGGGCGAAAGCACTTGGCCGAGCTAGCCGAGCACCGTGCGATCAACCCGAAAGAGTACCCGGACGGCTCGGAGCGAGATTATTTCGACCAGTTGGATTGGCTGAACCGGCAAACTGAACGCATGAAAGCGAAGGGCTGGATCGACGAATAAAACTGAATGGAGACCACGATGGCAAACGCACCCAGCGAGTTGATGCAGCAACAAGATGACCCTGTGTGGTTCGTGGAGGAGCGCCAGCTGAACGGCGACTGGATCGCCATCGACCGCGCGGACGATCAGGCCGAAGCCGAAGCGAAGTTGAGCCATGCCGAGAACTGCCTTCCAGGCACGTACCGTCTGAATCGGTCGGATTGGTGAGCCCGGCCACGCAAGAGCCATCCCATCCAGGAGAAGCGCAGCCAAGTAGCAGCCGATCGTGCTCTGTTTCCTGTAGATGATTTCTCCTCGGCTTCCTCCTGTCGCAGGGAGGAGCCGCCTCCACCGCCCATCAGTTGGGATTTCCCGTTGCCGCCGTAGGCTGAGTCTGTAGGCACCAGGTAGGTGCTCAGAGGACAGCCAATGCACCCGTCAATCTCCCGCGCACACCAGTTCGACGACCAGGTAGTTATCCCGGCACTGGGCCAGCAGCTCACCCTGCTTGGGTTCGAGCCTGAGCCTGCTGTGCTGGCAGAGGGAACCTATTTCGATGCGCCGACAGTGGATCTGGACAGCTATGACCACGTTGTAGTCTGTGTGTCTGGCAAGGACAGCATCGCTTGCCTGCTGGCACTGATCGAACAGGGTGTGGATCTGCGTCGTGTTGAGCTCTGGCACCATCGGGTGGATGGTGCAGAGGGGAGCACCCTCATGGACTGGGCTTTCAATGACAGTTTCATCGAGAAGTTCGCAGCTGCATTCAATCTGCCGCTCTATTTCTCCTGGTTGCAGGGTGGCATCGAGGGCGAAATGCTCAAGATGGACGCCTACTCCAAGCCTCACATGGTCGAAACTCCAGGCGGAATTATCTGCTTGGATCGGGATACCAGTCGGACATCACCGGCGACCCGCCGCCGGTTTCCTCAGCAAAGCGCCAGCCTGACAACACGCTGGTGTAGCTCCGCAGCCAAGATCGATGTAGGCCGTAGGGCCATCACCAATCAGGAACGCTTTCTCGGTACCAAGACCTTGTTCGTCACAGGTGAGCGCCGTGCTGAGTCGAGCAACCGCAGCAAATACAATCAGCTGGAACCTCACGCCGTCGACCGGCGCAAGGGTCGCCTCGGCCGGCACGTAGATGCTTGGCGACCGGTGCTGCACTACAGCGAAGAACAGGTGTGGGAGCTGCTTTCTCGTCACCGAGTGGAGGCACCTGTCCCCTATCGCTTGGGCTGGGGTCGCTTCAGCTGCATGACGTGCATCTACAACTCCCCGAAGGTATGGGCCACCATCAAAAAATACTTCCCTGAGCGGGTTACCCCGATAGCCGGTTACGAGGACGAGTTTGGGTGCACTATCAGCCGGCAGAAAATCAACGTGGTGGATCTGTCGGCCACAGCGGAAGCGTTCGATATCACCGATCTGGACGCACTTGCCCAGGCGCGCCAGCGCGAGTACGTACTGCCGATATTCACGCCAGAGGGCAAAGCCTGGCAGTTGCCAGCTGGAGCATTCGTAACCGAAGGCTGCGGATCGGTTTAAAAAACTCCTCCGCGGATTTCTCCTGAACCGAAGCCGACCTCAGTTCCTTGGGATTTCCGATGCCTGCCGTACCTTGAATCCATCAGCTCCAGTGAGGAGCCGGATTCAAGCACGGAGCTTGTCATGCAGCTGTTCGATGTCGATCTGTTCTCTTCCGCTGGCGTCCAGGAGATGCCTGCCAATGTTGTTCGTGGGCCTGAGAAGACCCTGGCCGAGAAGATTGCCGGGGCGGTCGACGCTGTGAAGCGCGTCGTGCGGGCCGGCAAGCAGCCTGTTGTGGCGTGGAGTGGCGGCAAGGACTCAAGCGTTACGCTGAACATCGCGTTCACTGCAATTCGCGAGCTGGCCACCGAAGGTTTCGCGGTGCCGACCTTGAACGTCATGCACTCCGACACCCTCATCGGTGATCCACTGCTACAACCAGAGCCAGATGCAGCAAATGCAGGCCTACGCGAAGGCTGCCGGCATCGAGTTGAAGGTGTGGGTAGCGAAGCCGGGCCTGAGCAATGACTACCTGGTTAGCTTGGTCGGTGGGCGCATCATCGCCAGCGTTGGCTCCAACGCCAAATGCCAGCAAATGACCAAAGCAGATCCACTGAAGCGAGTGAAGAAGGCAATCCTCAGGGATGTCGCGGCTCGCCTCGGCCGCAAGTGTGCTGATGACGATATCGTTTCGCTGATCGGTACCCGGTTCGATGAGTCTGTGCAGCGCGAGCGGAAAATGTCTGAGCGCGGCGAGAGCGCCTTTGAAGCTGTGAACCTCGCCGCCGGCGCTGGCGGGCACGACTGGGTACTCAGCCCAATCGCTGAAATGACCACCATGGACGTGTTCAGCTACATCGGCCAGGTGATAGCCGGTCGGATTGAGTGCTACGACCGCTTTAATCAGCTGGTTGAGATCTACCGCGACATGAATGGCGGGGACTGCATGGTGAACGTCTACCTGGCAGGGAAACAATCCGAACGCCCCGCGTGTGGCCATCGGACAGTGGCTGCTGGTCATGTACGCGCGTCTCTCGAGACTCGTCGGCCGAGAGCATGATTGCCAAGGAAGGCGGCGAGTACGACTGGCTCAAGCCCCTGAACGACTTGCGGAACTACATCAAGGCCCGCCACTTCGATCCGAGCGCTCGATGCTGGCTGGCGCGCACGATTGATAAGGAAACGGGGACGATAAAAATCGCTCCGAATTCCTACTCGCCGGCATTCACCAAAGAGCTGTTGGGAATCATGCTCACGATCCAGCTCGACGAGTTTGACGCCGCCCAGCAAGCCGGTATCAAACCGCGCTTCACGCTCCTGGATATCCAGCAACTGCTGGCGGTCGAGGCGCTTTGGGGCCGGTATGGATACCAGAAGCCGTTTACCGCAATGAGGGTGTTCCTGGAGGTCTACGAGCAAGGTGTTCGCTATGAGATCCCAGACATCGCGGCGCTGCCAAAGTACACCGAGGCAGACCTGCGCTACCCCGAGGTCGAGGTGCCGTTCTGTGATGATCAGTACCAGGGAATGTTCAACGGCCTGCGCAGTATTTCCCATGCTGCTGCCGATGCTGAGTTCCTGACCACAACACGCAGTGGCATGGTGGTCATGGACGTGGTGACCAGCAGCGGATTCGAGATCGATCGCGAAGGTGCAGAGCTGTTCGTGAACTTCGAGCTGGATAACGCCCTGTCCCGCGTGACCTTCGACCAGTCTCCGACTGCGGGGCTGCATTACCTGATGGGGTTGGGAACCATCGCGATCTACAAGGGCGACCATGGCGACTGGGATCGGATGATGCGGATGTCCAACCAGATTTTCAGAAGCGATCTTCAGCCCATCCTGCATGACCGCGCTGCGCTGATTGCCCGCCTGGGTGGTAGCTCACTGGGTCAGATCGATCTGTTCTGATTCGGGCCGTGTAAGCAACGACCATAATCCTGTGCGACTATACTGTTTTTACATACAGTGAGGCGTGCTATGCCATCTTCGGAACTGCCGCCATTTGAGCCGGTGACGCTCGACGAGTTGCGTCGCATTTGGTCAGCACATGACGATCCTGACATACGCCGCCTGGCGCTCGAAGTAGCTCGATATCGGCGTGTGCTGGCAGAGGTCGACAAGCTCTATAAGACCGTCCACCAGTCTTGGCGCGACCAGGTGGGCGGTGATCTGGTGGCCCTGCACCTCTTGAAACAGGTCATGTATCACGAACGGATGCGCTTGCCCTAATGGCTGGCTGCTTCGTTCTACAGCGCCAGCAGTGCGCCATCAGGATTGAATACGCTCGAAAGTTATTTGGACAGCGCTAACACATGCGCGATACGCAGCGCTGGAATCTTCCTCCAGCTTCCTTAGGATGGCGCGCCCGGCCAGACTCATTCCGCCGTCACGGAGGCTGCCAAGCTCGAGAACCGCGCTCAGGGCCGCGTAATCACTGTTGAACTGCTCCCCGTCATCTTGATCAGCAGTTCCGTCCTTGATCTTTTCAAAGTAGGACATCACTGCCTCAAAGCGGTTAGTGGCTGACTGAATCATGGTCTGTTCCAGTTGGGGCAACGCTGGATCTGCATTCAAAGCTTCATCGCACCGCCGAGTCAGCAGGTCGTGCAGCAGATCGGCATCATTGGCCGCATCCACACAATCGCGGTGGAGCGCATTCTCCAAACTGCTCTTCAGCCAGTAGCTGGTTTCAGGGTTGCTGAGTACCGCTTGAATTTCTTCGTTGATGGCCACTGTTCGATTCCTCTGTCCGGAAGGCGTTGTGTGCTCAGCGATTCACTGCCGGAGCACTGGGGAGGTTGCGGTTTTCCTGCGGAGCCATCGGTTGCCCCATCAGCTCAAACGCCGGCGAAATGAACTCGGCTGTCATGGCCTCGGAAAGCGCCTCCAGCTCGAAGTCGGTCACCTGAAAGCTCCCTGGCCAGATCCTGATGAGTGCCGATTTTCGTGCGACAAGGAATTTCTCCTGTTTGAGCATGGCCTCGTTGACGGCGATACCAACAGCCTCGACAAGCGCATCGCGGCTCCTGAAGAAATGAGTCATGGAGGAAAACGGGCAGTCGATCGGCACTCCGTCGACGATCACTTGATTCGGCTTCAGGTCGATGACGACGCGATTCGCCACCACTTTCCGCTCCGTCCACTCAAGAAACCAAGCCCCGAGAGCGCCAGCAGCAGCGACGATGCCGGCTACTACCCAGGTTCCTTGGCTGGGTGCTTCTACGTCAGGTAACGCAGCAAGCGAGCCCAGTAACGGGAGGGGCAGTATCGCCATCCCCAGTAGGGCTTTCGACAGATCATTCATTATGCGTCCTCGCTAAAAATTGCACGTCGTCGTGTGCGCTTCAACTGCATAACCGCGGCTTGCAGTAATCAGTTGCACCTTACTTTCCAATAACTCGGCGATGATCTTGATCGCTGCCTGACCTCCCAAGCTGTACAGGTGTGCGTCTGCTTCTAGCTCGAACAGGCGTGTCGTACGATCCGGCGTTGTCATGATCAGCAGCAGTACCTGCTGCATGACATGCTCAAACGCCACCTCACAGAGTCGGCGACACAGACCAGTCTTACGGTGAACCGGCGCAAGATAAATGGCCTTGAGCATCAGATGAAAGCTGGTCTCGCCTTTGCTCTGGAGTGCTGTCAACTCAAGGGAACACAGCCCAGCCAAATTGTTGCCAACCCAGATCTCGTGGCACCCTTCGGCCGGGAAATTTGTAGGCGATAGAAGATCACCTTGTGGGCGATCTGATTCGTCGAAAATCCGCGCCCTTTGCGGTGGTGTTGAGAGGCGGTAAGTAACCATCACTGCTCTGCTCATAGGCTCCCCACCAGGATGGTCGTCGAGGTGCAGTACCGCTGGTTGGAGTTCCGGCAGTAGTTTGATCAGGTCAATATCTTTCATAAGGGAAACCGTTGGATCGCTGATGTCGGCCGATTATTCCACGCCGTCAGCGCCAGCAAGGCCGTAATCAGGTCGTAAAGCGGTCAGAAAACGTTCTCCCTACTCAGGGGGATAATTTCTATCTGGAGTGCTTGTATCTGGCCCTATCAGGCATTGCGCCAGCGGCCGTTGGGATTTCGGTAGGAAATGAGACGGTGGCCACCTCCTACCAGGAACCACCAGCATGGAAATCAACCGCCTCCCCGCTTGGCTTCAGGCTTACCGCGATGGCCATCGTCAAGGCAATGCCCAAGCGCTAGCAGCCTATGCCGATTACTACTGCATGGACGGGTCAGCCGACATGGAGCTGGATATTGAGGAGCGGCTTGGCTACATCCCTCCGCCGATGGTCTCGTATGCAAGCCGAACGGGCACACGCCGCAACCTCGCAGCAATGCGCGGGGCGGGTTGGCGTTTACTCGTTTCTGCGGCCGGGGTTCTGCGCACTGAGGGGTTCGAGCATTACGCCTTGGACAACGGAGCGTGGAGCGCTTTCCAGCAGGGCACGCCGTTCGATGAGCGTGCTTTCGGCCGTGCCGTGGATCTTCTTGGCGAAGACGCTGACTGGGTTGTCCTACCTGACATCGTGGCAGGTGGAATGGAGTCGCTGGATTTCAGCCTGCGCTGGCTGGATCGGCTAAAGGGATTCCCTCAAAGGTTGCTCATTGCTGTGCAGGATGGAATGGAACCAGACGATGTGCGTGAGTTCTTGAGCCCATCCGTAGGGATATTTCTCGGAGGGAGCACCCCTTGGAAGCTGCAAACCATGGCTGCCTGGGGTGTCCTTTCTCGTCGCCGCAACTGCTACTACCACGTTGGCCGGGTCAACAGCGCTCGACGGATCGGAATGTGCGCTGCCGCCAGTGCTAATTCCTTCGACGGTACCAGCGTGACACGCTTCGCCGACACGCTGCCTGCGCTCCATGCCGCGCTGTGCTATGCCGATGACCAGGGTGATCTTTTCTCTCTAGCGAAGGAGGACGTTGCAGCCACGCCATTCAATTGCTGTTGGCCGCTGCCTTCGAGACAGCACTGTTTTCATGGAGCCCACCATCATGAAGATGGGGTTATCTGAGCTTTCGCTGCCGTGGACATATCAGACGCCCAGTCCCGGAGATAACCAGGAACGATGAGCTTGTGACGAGCTCTCGATCCACCCGTGTAAAGGGCTGCAAAAGCCCTGCTCGCCGCAATGCGGTCACCAGGCCCTACTTGACTGAGCAAGTCTGGCGCGAGCATCACAGCGTCGATCTCTGAATTGCGTGCGTCCATGACCCGGCCGAGCTGTAGCGGGGCTGTCCCTGACGCATCGAGGTTGAGTAACGATGCCTCGAACTCTGATGAGCTATAGCCCTTACTGAGCATCCGGTCGATGCGCTGAAAGCTACTATTTTTGCTGCCCATGTCCGCCCGGAGATCATCCCAGTTGGTGTACCTGAAGAGCGCGCTGTGGGTTGGCCGTACCTGATCATGGAACAGGCCAATGCAATCGAGAATGAACCGGCGGAAAGTGTTGATTGCTCCAGGTAGCAAGCTGAAGGTCGCGCCAGCGCTCCCCAGGCGCTGAAACCACTCGAATAATCCCCACTCGGAATCAACCAGTATCGTCACGGCCCCGGTGGGAACCTCTGGCTTGTCGTAGTAGACAACCTTTGTCTCGATGCCGTTGTTGCCCTCGAGCGAAGCCAATTTCAGTATCGGGTGTTTGTCGATGAGGGGGTTTATGACTCCCTCGATCTGCCGGCCGGCGCGAATGGAGTGGGTGATCTCGTGCTTGCGGAGTGTGCTAGCCCGTTGGTAGTAGCTCCCATCCAGGCGCTGGCATGCGTCACCCAGGGTAATCACGGGCTGGGTACAGCGGTCGAGAAATACCGAGAGTGGCCAGCTCAGGTCGTGAGCTTCATCGACAATGATGTGGGTGAACTCCAGACCTATGACCGCCTCATGAAGAAGGGTCATGTGCTTGATTCGGTGATAGCCGCGAAGCGGGAGCTGAAGGCGCTGATCGGTTGGTTCTATGGTCTGGTCCCACAGCCTTTGCGCATACCCTACCAGTACCAAGCGATCTACGGCATCGAGGGTAAGCCCTTTGGGGATGTGCTGCTCTGATAAGGCAAGGTCAGTGCTGTTGCAAAAGGAGGCAACCATCCTCGCGCAGGCCGTGGCTACTTGGGCTGGACTGAGCCTACTTATCGACCCGAAGCCTAACCGGGAAGCGATGTCTTCCGGGGTAACCTGGTGCCGAGCGGATGCCCGCTTGCCCGGCCTGTAATAACCGACACTTCGTTCAAGCACGTAGTTGGCGAGATCTCCGAACGTCATTCCTCTCACGTTCGCGGCTCCGATTCGCTGCATCAAGGCCTGGAGCTGCACCGCGGTGAACGCCAGCACGAGTGGTCGACATGATGAAAGCGAGTCCACCAAGCGTTCGATCATGTGGGTCTTGCCGGTACCAGCCAGGCCCTGGATATGGATGCTCTCATCGGGTTCGGCGTGAATAACGCGAAACGTCCGGCTCTGCTGATTCGACAGAGAAATTGTTTTCCCCGATGGGGTCTCGAACGAATGCTTGAGCGGGTTGAGCTTTTGGGTGTGCGCTGCACAGAAGTTGAAGTCCCAGTGGCCACCATTCAGGAATTGCGTCGCGTCCAGCGTCTCCTCATCCAGGAAGCGCAGCCGCAGCCGAGGCATAAGCGCCAGCCCTCGCTCAAACAACTCTCGCTTAAATCGGCCGGCAATCAGGCTAGAAAACGTACCAGGTGGATGCGTTTGGCTCAGTTCCGTTCCAACTGAGATCAACTCGGCCAGGGCCTTCTCAACGAGCATTTCGCTTTTCGGCTTTCCGTCCAGGGCCGGTAAATTCTGGATGACAGCCACCGAAGCCACTTGGGGCACGTCCCACTGCCCCAGTAGGACACGAGCAGAACTACTCGGATCAACCAAGATGTCGGCCTGTGAAGCCAGCAGTGGGATGTAAAGAACCGGGTCGCTCACACTTTTATCTCGGTGAAATGAACATCGTCGACCGCCACCAGCACTATCGCCGGCGGCGGGCCCAGCTATCCAGTGTATGCCAGGCCAGCCGAAGGTCACACTTTCTCAACGCCGGTACCAGTTGAGCTGGTAGCACCTGGCGTCCTCGGGAATCTGATCGGGTGGCCAGCGCAGGCAATCCAGATACAGGCGCTCAGGTTTGCTTGGGCTGGGCCGAGTAGCCTGCACCAGGTAGGCCGAGCCACCGGAAGTGAGGATGTAGTCGCCAGCGCTCAGGTCGCCAGCGCCATCGATGTACAGCTTGCATGGGGTGTAAGGTTGGCCGCGACTAGCCATATTCAGCGATCCTCAACTGCGGCGATGACATGGCCATCGGCGAAGGCCAGATCCAGCTTGCCTGCATCGCGAGCCTGCTGGGCACTGCTGATTATCTCCCCACCAGGGCCACGGACTAAGGCAAAGCCTCTCCCGAGCAGTGCAAGCGGATTTGTCTTGTCGTAGACCGTGCATGCAAGCTCCAGGCGCGAAATTTCCTTGGCGATCAGCGCCCTACTCAGAGAGGCCACCCTCGAGGCGGCAAACAGCCCCCTTTGGCGCTCAGCTACACACAGACCAGCCCCGAGCCTTGAAAATCGATCCTGCGCGAGCTGGAGGGCCATGCGCTGTTGGCTGAGGAGGCGGTCCCGGCCTTTGTCGAGGCTGCTTTGCTGTTGCAACAGTTGCCGATGCTCCCCATGGAGCGTTTCCGTCACCCGCCGGCTGAAGGTGCTCCAAGCGCGATCCAGATGCGGGGCTTGCCCAGACACCAGGCGCAAGATCATGCCGTTGGCCCGCTCGACCTGAGCCCGAGCAGTTGAGGCCTCAGACATGAGCGCTGTTTTGATGAACCCGATGACCTTCGATGGTGTGTCGAACCGGCGGTGTGCCACGAGGTCAAGCACGCATTCGTCGATCTCGTGCCCAATGCCGGTGAATACCGGAACAGGCAACCGGCACACCCAAGCCGCAAGGTTCGCGTCGTTGAGCCAGGCCAGATCGCTTTTCGCCCCACCCCCGCGGATGATGCATACGGCGTCGAATGGCTGCTGTTGATGTTGCTCATGAACCGTCCGCAACGCAGAGCGGATGCTGTCTGATGCATCACGCCCCTGGAACGTCGCTGAGAAATACTCGAAGCCGCACACCTCGGCCGCAGCCAACTGCTCTGCATCACGCCGAAAATCGGCCAGCCCAGCAGCCTCGTGCGGAGCCACAACCGCAACGCGCCAGAACCCCCCTGGAGAGGGAAGTCCCCGCTGTAGGTCGAACCACTGCCGCTCCTTCAGGGAGGCAATGATCTTCTGCATCTTGGCCTGCATGTCACCCAGCGTGTAGCTCGGGTCGATGCCGGTGACCATCAGGGAGAAGCCAAACTGAGGGGAAAAATCCGCCCTCACTTTCAGCAGGACGTTCATTCCTGCTTGGGGCAGGCCTCCGGTTGCCTGCTGCCACTCACCAAGTACCTTGCCGGCGACGTTCGCAAACATGGTGCACCGTGCCTTCGCGACCTCGGCTCCCTCACGCGACTCCAAGATGTCCATGTAGCAGTGGCCGTTCGGGCGGCGCTTGAAGTCACTGAGTTCTGCAACAACCCAGCAGCTGTCTGGCACCGCAGCACGGATGGCCTTCTGGATCTGGGTAAGGTATGCGCTGAGAGTGAGGTGCTGCTCAATCGGATCAGGTGCGCTCACCGGCCTGTCCCTCTTCAGCGCCCAAGGTTGCTTGAACAACGCCCTCGATGCGGGTAAGCCGGTCGGCGCAGAACTTACGGGCATCCGCAAATTCGCGAGCAAGGGTCTCCAACTCGTCGATGCTCACTTCATTGCGCTCCAGGCGCTTTACCGTCTGGTCGATGAAGGCGATGTTGGCTTCGTAGGTATCTCGGCTCATGTGGGAAGTCCTGGGGAAGATGGGATCAATCAACGTGCCGATTGTCGCAGCTTCCCCAAAAGACCCAACCCTATCAGCCTTCAGGCTGAACCCACGTTGTCTGACCCTCTGGGATCACGCCTCGATTGCAGCCGTATTTGGACAGGTACAACACCCTGCTCTGCCGCAACCAGGCCTCAACGGTTGGAACGATCATCGCGGCATACTCGGCAAGGCTCGGGTGTTTCTTCCAGTCTCCATTGCCGATCGCGGATTCCAGCGAACGGTCATACCAGGCGTTGACCAGCTGCTCGACTCCAGCCAGTTCCTCGCCGGCGGACGGTGCGGAATGGATCAGGTTATGCGCCTCGCGTTTCCTTTGCTCTCGGGTGGCATGTGCAGCTGGTAACGCTCCAAGGGAGAAAAGAGCGTCCTCAAAATTGAGGTGACGCTTCTCGTGAGTAGTCGAGTCCTCGGCTACATCGGGGACGAACGAAAAGCGGCAGAGCTTGCAGTAGACCACGCCACCGTCCTTCCGCTCGTAGTGCTGCTCTAACGAGCGAGCGACCCACTTACGAACTTCGTGATAGCTGCGTGCTTGAAGATGATGCTGCGCCATCAGGTTGAGGCGCTGCGCATGGCTCAGTCCTGGGTGAAGGGCCTTTGCCTGTTTGGCGAGCTTTTTGAGGTTTTCGATATCGCGGAGTGTGATTGGGTTTTGCATACGGCAGCCTCCAAAGGCTGATGCTCTGTGTCCACTTCGGAGCACCCATAAGGGTTCCGTTGGTTTGTCGGTAGTGCTTTCGCTTTGCCAATGTGGACGGCAGGCACCTACCCGTGTGCCGAGAGGAATATCTCTGTCTCGATTGCGAACGTCAAGTGTAATGTCGAATTTCGCCCGGCTGGTTGAAATTTGAGCATCGCCGGGGGAGCGTTCCCAGACCGCCACGCCAGGACTTTATCCACAGGCTTACCCCCACTTTCAGGGGACAAACCTCGGGCGAAAAAAATCCCGCTCGAGCGGGACTTATTCCTGGGCCCTGCGTCATTCCAACTCCAACTGCCTGTGCTCGTCACGCCCCATGGGTTTGTGCAGAGAAACGCTTTCACCGTCCCTTTTGCCCTGAATGTAGGCTCGGTACGCATCCATATCCAGTTTTCGGCGTTTCATCTTTGTGACCGGAACACCTGGATAATTTCTCTGCGTATAAGCGTGGATTGCCCTTTCCACTTCTTCCGTAACGCCGGAAAATTCCTCTACTCGTTTGTGTACGCCGATGATCCATGCTTCCGCATACAGCACCCCCGCTTTGCGCCTTTGAACTGTGCCCTGAATACTGACTCCTGAGAGGTATTTTCTCTTGGAGTCTTTCAGTTGCCGGATAAGCACCTCATACGCATAGGCCGACATTTCAGCGCTACCGATTTCTCCAATAAAAATCAGCGATTGCCCGTCAGGGCCATAGCTGTAGAAACTCACACAGCCAAACGCTTTAGAAACCGTCATCGACAACATGCGAATCCATTGTGGCGGAACGCTTTTGGCTTTACCGATCCGCAGGGAAAATTCTTCCGTCTGGGTGGCATGCACATCGCCTATCTCCAGCTTGAACTTATCCATAAGTTTGCGGGCTTGCCGCATTGCTGCTTCGGCCTCATGCGGGTTGCTGGATTTGGCGAGCGCAAAACATTTCTTGATTCTGTCCAGTGCGCGAGCGCGCTTATTCTTGTCTCCAGTCGCGCACTCACTCACCGCTCAATCCTCCGCTTCGCGACACGTTATTAAGCATGACGCTTCAGCGACAACCAATATCTCCCCGTATTGGGGTTGCTCAGCAAGTATACTTGCTCCATCCCCTCAAAGGAGGTGTCCAACTTTTGGACGCCAGCCCCGAAATACTCCCCCAAACGCGACAACACTTTTTCCTGTTCTGCTTGCGGCTGGTCTTTAAGTTCATCGAGAACCATCTTCAGCTCTGTGATAGCGGCGGCAAAAAACGTTCTTGCTCGCAACGCATCCGCTTGCCCGAGCGTTGACTCGTATTCACTAAGCACTACCGCCATCGCCATAGAACTACGCTCACGCAACCCTGCGCACTCCTGAGTGAGTACGATTGCAATTAGGAGATCATGACTGCCCGGAATGTCTGCATGCAGCACCTCCAATATTTCCTCAGACCACTCCTTATCCGCAGGGAGGTTGTATCCTTCAAGAGAAAAACTACCGCTGGCCCCGATCAACTCATTAACGCCGTACATAAAATCCCCTTGTCCCTAAATTTGTGGTTCACCTTAACAACATGCATCCATCCGCTTCGCGACACGTTTAAAAGCGCACGAACGCAGCATCGAACTAGATCTTCCTGTTTGATTCGTAACTGATTCGGTTCATCAGGCAGTAGTCGACAGTGTATCCATCTATCCGGGTAACGATTTCCCCAGTCAAATCGAGCAGAGCAGATGCCCCTGCGTAAAATCCAATTCCGCCGCTGGCATATTTTCCGCTCCGAATCTGGAATCCTTTGGCGTCAGTGATGGATACGCCGGATATTTCGTGCCATAGGAGAAATACACCCTCCCCGTACAGGCCGTCATCCCGCACTGAAAAAAGAACCTGCCGGAGTTGGCTCCCATGGGCAACGCCTATGAAATCGCCGTTTGGTAGCACCGGCGGGAATAACCTGCCGTCATCTCTTTTTCTAAACTCCAAATGTCACCGCCTGTTCATTGCCGTGTTTCGCCGGCTCTTTATGTTCGATATCACGCTGGTGACAACCAATGCTGACTTGATCGACAAGCTTACGCAGCAAGCGATGCCGGTAATGCACATGCCAGTGAAAACCATCCCGTGGATTGCTGATGTCCATGCTCCGAGGTATGGCAGGTTCGCGAAGATCATTCGCTAGGCCCTCCCCTTACGCTCGCAGATTTGCCAGCCAAGGCTTTCATCGCCGCCCGCAGTTTCGCGCAGTCGGTTTTCGCATCGCTGAGTACATACCTCGATCCGTAGTAGGTCAGCCAGGCGGTTGCTAACCCGGCACTCAACGCGCCGATTGATCCAAGCAGTAGTTCCAGTTGTTCGCTCCCGAGCATGAGATTTACTCCCTCTCAATCCTGGCTGCTTACTCCAGCCCGCAAATTTGCGCTGTGCCAATGCTCCCACCATCGCAATCAATCCCAAGGATTTAGTGCGCTCCGAATCCGCTGCCCGCCCTCTACCTGCCCGCAGGTGCTTGCTCACTTCCGTTACACCCCCTTCACCCGCTTCGCGACACAGGTTCAGGAAAACCACCCTCACACCACCTCGCTTGCTTATGGGAGTCTGACGGTTCACCTCACATAGAGAGAAAATCGCATTGGGGCTAGTTTCATGCGCGCCGCTCTGAAAGGCCCGCGCAACGGGGCGTGTAGCGATATCCACGTCAGATGGTTGCCGTGAAGGGGTGTCGTCATCGCCAAAGGGGTGTCGTGAAGGGGTGTTGTGAAGGGGTGTTGCTGGACTGAAACGCCCGCCCGCTAAGGCGTCGCGGCTATTCAGCCGGGTCAGTTTGCAGCAAACGGTACCGTGAAGAGGTGTCGTCATCGTCGAAGGGTGTCGTGAAGGGGTGTCGTGAAGAGGTGTTGTAGGTCGGAGCCCTTGATTTTGTTGGGCTCCACCATTTTTCGGCACAGTTCCCAGGCGACTCGCTTAGTCGGACGTTGCGGGGTAATCATGAGTGATGAACGCAGAAATCGAGCCGTCAACCACGCCAGCTTTCTTCACCGCAGGGACAAGCTGACGGCGGACTCGCTGAATGACCGAGCACGTTTCCCGGATCTCGGCGAGCTGGATTTCGTAGGCCCGAACGATGTTCTTCAAGGGCTCCTTGACGAATGAGAACGACGAGACCGGGTACTTGCTTCCCTGACCCTTATTGATTGTCCGGATGACCCGCGGTTTCTTGGCTTCGCCTTCCTTGAGCCTCGGCAAAATGACTTTCGCCCATTCGATGGTGACGGCATTCGGGCTGGATTGCCGGATACGGATCACGATCGGTATGTGCCCTGGCTTACCTGCGTGCAGTGAAAGGGCTGTCTGGAAGAAAGAGTCGCGCAGCTCCTCCGCTCGGCCGACAAGGCTGGAATAGACGCGATCAAGCTCCGCTACTGCTGGGTGCTTGGGGGCTTCAGAGGGTGAGTTCATATGTTGCTCCTTTGTGGATGGGAGCATTTTGCGGGTCGACAGAGAAGGCGTGGATCGTTTTCAGACGCTAAAACGTCCTGAAAACGAAGCCCAAAGCTTTCAGGAAGGCTGATTATTACGGTGCGTCGTCATCTGGTGACCGGGTGATGCAGATATAGCGCTTGGGATTCTTTGGATGTGGGGTTTCATGTGCTGCGGGGTCATTCGCGTCGTCATCTGACGCACTTCTTTTGTCATTTTTTGCTGGGAGCGGCATTCGAATGGGTAACGCCTTAGGTCTGGATATTGGTTACAGCAACGTGATTGGCGTTTTTGGCAGTGGGGATGGGCATCCGGAGTCGATTATTCGCCCCTCGCAGGCCGCTCCCTTGAGCGTTCTGCCTGGGGATTCTGGGTTACGCGCTGGTGAAGTAATCGTGGAGGTTGATGGAGCGCCCTGGGTGGCATTTGCCGCGCCCGGCCGTGTTCAGGATGGACGAGAACTGCACGAGGATTACACGTCTTCGCACGCCTATGAGGCCCTGTTTAAGGGAGCTCTGCTGCATGCTGCGGGTGATAAAGACGTGATTGACTGCTTAGTAACTGGCCTTCCTGTCTCGCAGGCTCGCGATAAGGCCTATGTGGAAGCCCTAGTAAAGCGTATGACTGGGACGCATCGCATTACGCCAAAGCGAGAGGTTACCGTTAAGCGAGTAGAGGTTGTTGCTCAGCCGATCGGGACTCTGACAGAGATCTACTGCAACTCAGATGCATCGGAAGTTATTGAGGAGTCAGTTTCGATCATTATCGATCCGGGATTTTTCAGTGTTGATTGGGTCGTATTTGACCATCGCGAGCTGGTAGTCAACTCCAGCAGCAGCAGCCTCAAGGCTATGTCTGTTGTACTTGAAGCGTGCAATGAAGAGATTGCGAAGGATCATGGCGGTATTCCTGGCGTAGAAAAGATTGAACATGCGCTCCAGTCGGGTAAGTCATACATCCTGATTTATGGCCGCAAGGTTGAACTTGCAGAATATCTAGAGCGTGCTGCCGAACGTGTTATCCCATCCGTTTTCACTGAGATTAAGCAAGGACTTCGATTCCTGAAGGGCCGTGCTATCGACTGTGTGATCCTCGGCGGCGGGGGAGCCTCATTGTATGAGCCATTTGCCAGAAAAGAATTTCCCGATGCATTGGTAGTCAAGCCCGTGAACAGCGTAAAAAGCAATGCCGAAGGTTTCTGGCATATCGCACGCTCTTAATTTAACGGGTGCGCAAGGACGCGCTAAGGAGGGAATGTGGATAAAACGATGAGACTACAATGTCGAGTCACGCCAGCGACACAAGAATTGCACGCGCATCTTGAAACTATTGACCCCGATTATCGGGGTAAAAGACTTGTTGCAATGGCAGCGCTATATCTAAGCATGATTAGTGCGACCGAAGATGCTAAAAGCAAGCAAGCAGATACTCAGCAAGATAATATTGTTGCTGATGACAAAAAGGAACAGGTCAGTAATGAGCCAGCCTCTCGTCCAGTTGCCAGCTGGATAAGGGGGGCAAATGTTTAATATCCGTATCAGTTCTTTTATTGCAGTATCTGCATGCATTGCCATAGGTACTTCAGTGAGCGCTAAAGCTAATGGCTTTTCATTAAAAGGAACGATGTGGGAGCGAGCGTCAATGGCCTCCGCATGCAAGCCGGACCCTCTGCTTCTATATTCACTAGCTCTAAAGGAATCTAAAACATCTGCCGGAAAAGGGATGATTGCACCACACCCGTTTGCGCTTCGCAATGAACCTAGTGGCGCTCTGTACCCTAATACCTACATGGATGCCAAGGCTGTACTCGGCAAATATATTGCCGAAGACATCCTCACCGACATAGGGATTATGCAAATAAACTATCGTTGGAACGGCAATAGAGTAGCGCGCCCGGAGTTTCTTCTTGACCCCGAGGTGAACATCCGCGTTGGTGCTCAGATACTTTGCGAGTCGATTGCTCAATATCCTGTCGATATGCAACTTGCTATTGGTGGGTACCATACACGAAACCCAAAGCGTGAACTTGACGCACGCGAGTATGCGAGTAATGTGCTCAGCATTTGGCGTTCACTACAGCGTTTAAAGTAAGGGCAGGGACATGCGAGTTAAGATCAACGCATCGATGATACAAATGGGCCTGCGCTGGCTGACATCTGGCTTGCGGGATTTCAATGTCATTCTCGCCGAGCAGCGCTTGACTCAAAGCGATATGGTTTGGCTTTCGTCTTTGAGCGCGAACCAGCGTCAGTTGAACGCTGTAGATGCCCTTCCCGTTTCTCTCTACCGTGTTCACTACAACACCCTGAAAGTCGGCAGGGGCTACCTGGACGATGAGGAGTTCAGGGAGATTGGCAACAAGATGGTCATGTTCATGGAGTTTTGTCATTTCTCCCGCGTCAACGAAACAAGCCCTATTCTGGCTGTAGGCCTCGACGATGTTGGGTATCGGGTGTTCGAGGCAGGATCTTTCGACTCTCGCATGATGCTGGTGAGCCGCGGCGGGTTCTCGATTGGCACCAGGTGCAACCTCAGGAAGCTGAGGATGAACTTATCATCGCCAGATGATCAACTGAGAGACGTGACCACCGTATTGCTTGGCGACCTTCGGTACTTCCTGAAGCCTGGCGTAAGTGGCATAGGCCGGGTTAAAGACTATCCGTCTACGATGCCCCTCGATGTGGTTGCGACCGAGTTGCTTCAGCAGAAGCTACAGCCGAAGCTGGTCGCGCAATGGACAGGATTGAATGCAGACGAGGTAGTTCGGATGAAGCGCTCCTTGCTACGGGATACCCCCCTTGTCCAGTCCCAAAGCGGGCGCATACAGGCACCGAATAAGACACTGGCTGAAAGCCCTCTTCACAGCCTGCTCTACCTCACTGTGTACAGGCTGCTCGCCGACAATCCTCTTCGGCGGACGAATGCTCGCGCGGTGGTTGCGGCTCATCGTGAGTATGTGGAGCTGTGTAAAGCGGTTGGCGTCGAGGCCAGCGATATGATCTCCCCTTCCAATGGCTACCAGCTCAGCAACGCAATGAAGACCGGAGACATCACTCTCACCCCATGCAGCAAGTGCAAGGAGATCAATGCTCGTTACGCGCTCAAGCCCGGCCGATGCATCTGGTGCAACCACTGAACATCCTCTGCCAGGCCCGTAGCCAGGCGGCATGCCAAGCGGACGACTTGGGTTATGGGTGAGATGCTGTAGGGTCGGAAGCATGCAAAGGCGAAAAGTGACCTTTAGGCTTTACCCCAATGTCAGCCAGCAAGAACGGCTGGACGGCTGGGTGCGCCTGCACGCCGAACTGTACAACGCTGCGCTTCAGGAGCGCATCGAGGCGTACCGCAAAGCTGGTATCAGTATCAGCTACTACGACCAACAGAACACGTTACCCGTCATAAAACAGTTTCGGCCGGAGCTGGTCGAGCTGGGTAGTCATGCCCTGCAAGAGACCCTGCGCCGACTGGATCGAGCCTTTCAGGCGTTCTTTCGCCGGGTCAAAGCTGGCCAGTCACCGGGATTTCCCCGCTTCAAATCCAGCGCCCGCTACTCGGGCTTCTCCTACCCCGATCCAGCCGGCTGGAAGCTCCAGCAGCTCGGCCAGCGCGGCGGCACGTTGCGGCTGGGCAGCGGCAAGGGCGCGATGATGATTCGTCTGCGGGGCCGCCACCGTTTCGCCGATTTCACGCCGAATGACCTGACCCTCAGCCGCCGCCGCAATCACGCCACCGGCCAAGATCAGTGGTATGCCTCGATCACCCTACGGGTGCCCGAGTCCGCCTGTCGGCGTGAGCGAACAGGCGACGATGCAATTGGTATCGACCTGGGCGTCAGTCACTGGGCCAACTTTGATGATGGCAGCCAGATCGAAAACCCCCGCTGGCTGCGCGAGGCGCTGCCCCAGTTGGCCAACCTGCAACGACAACGCGCCAGAAGGAAGCGGGGTTCGCACCGCTATCGGCTGCTAAGCCAGGAAATCATCCGTCTGCACCAGCGCATTGCAGATGGACGGCGCGACTTCCTGCATAAACAAACGACTTCCCTGGTGCAGCGCTGCGCCCTGATCGCCACGGAAGAACTGCAACCCCAGAACATGAGCCGCAGCGCTAAGGGCACGGTTGAGAAACCGGGCCGTCGCGTGCGGCAAAAGGCTGGACTGAACCGGGAAATTCTCTCGGCCGGCTTCAGCATGGCGCATCAGATGCTCACCTACAAAGCGCACGAAGCTGGTTCCGTTTTGCATCTGTCCGATACGCGCCGATTAAAACCCTCGCAGCGCTGTTCAGCCTGCTGGGCCATCGTGCCCAAACTGCTCAGTGAGCGCATGCACCGCTGTGCCTGTGGCTGCGTGCTGCCGAGGGATCAGAACAGCGCCAGGGTCGTACTGCTCGACGCCTGGATACTGCAAGACACGCCTGGGACGGGCGTGACGGCGAGACTCAAGCCGCTGTCCGCGCAAGCGGTCAAGCCCAAGTCAACGACCCGCGAAATTCCGACGACAACCGCACATGCGGTTTAGTGGCGGAAGAGTTCATTGGTGAACGAGATGCGAAACGACAAAGTTGAGTGCCAGTGCTGCAAGAAAATGATGGTCCCGAAGGTGGTCACTAGCGCCCCCTTCTACATCAGCGGCGTCCCCGTTGGTGGCCGGGACCCGGAGTCTTCGGTTTGTCCGTTTTGCCTGTCGCCCAAGTGGATGCTGACTGAGCAGCAGGTTCTCACTGGAGCAAAAGCGAATGCTGAGTTTTTTGGCATCATGGTGTTGCTTCTGATCAACATCGTCGTGTTCGCCCGCTTGGGTGCCGAGGCGTTGGGCGTGAGCCTTGGCCTATCTGTTTTGATGTTCCTGTTGCGGGAGCGAATTGCCATCGCGGTGAAGGGTTGGCTGGCCGAACTCTTCAAGGGATGAATTGGGCAGTCGATAGAGAGAAAGGTTTCGTTGTGCGCCAGGCTCGCCCGCAGTCGCGAAGGTGAGGTGTCTACCCATCCAGGGAGAGGCCTGCCCTAGCCAGTTCCTGCCATTACGTAGATTCGCTTGGGTTTACAGCGCGCTGTGAGATTCTTAGGGTAAGAACTTTCGAGGGGTGAACGAGATGCGAAACGACAAGGCTGAGTGCCAATGCTGCAAGAAAATGATGGTTCCACGTGTGGTTATGGAGCGATCGATTTATGTCGATGGTGTGCAGGTCGGGGGTGAGAAGCCTCTCAAAAGCATCTGCCCCTTCTGTTTGAGCGAGGAGTGGAATGGGATGCCTCGGAAAAGCGGGCTTGCTCGCTTGCGTCGTGATGCCATTCTTGGGCTTCGAGCGATTTCTTTGGAGCTGACTATCATTGGTGGAATCGCCCTCTTTTTCGCTGTCATGGCGATCTACCGATTTGTCTTTGTCGGCTTCAACTAAAAAGGGGCTATAAAGCCCCTTTTTTACTCATTCGATTGACGGTCTCCTCGGTCCGCTGGCCTGTTTGGGTTGTTCAGCATTTTCAATTGCCGCAGGTCTAAAGTTTTTGGGCAGGGGATTGTGACGATTGCCCGCAGCGACAGTTTCCACAACCGGCCGGTCAGCAGATGTTCCATCACTTCCTGCTGCCTGGTACGTCAATGAAGCATGGACGCCCTTCGCATAGTCTTCATCCCCGCCAGACGCGATCATGGCTTCCGAGTAGGTGTGGTAGGAGGACCACTGATAAATATCAGAGTCCGTTGGCATGCCTGCCCGGCTAGCTGCTCGAAGTGCGGCTTGGCTATCTGTCAGCCCCAGTTGCTGCCCTTCAGAAACGTCATTGCTGAATTGTGTGTTCTCGTTGCCAGCCAGGAAGTTCGTAAGCGTTTTGCCGCCCGACTGGATGCTCTGAACCGCCGATGCGGCCTTGATCATCAAGCCCTTATCATCGTAGTTCTTACCGAAGGTCGATAGTTGCTGCGCGGCCTCTGAATCTGCCGCCCCTCTAACATCCTCACTGTTGCGAGCATGCGCGAGTTGTGGGGCTAGGCTGTTCTCCGCATGACGGTTTCCGACAAGCTCAGCACCTTGGTCTTCAGCCGCTTCCTTAGCAGAAATGTTCATGTCCTGAGCACCTGCATATGCGTCACTGTTACCCTGCCATCTTGAATTGAACTCGCCTTGCAAACCTGAGTTCCCGGCCGTTGCTGCGCCGGCTTTGTCTGCTATGTTTGCAAACTCTCCCGCATTACCCTGAGCTACGTTGAAGTCGAATGGATTGAATTGGCTCATGACCAATTCGCCGAGCCTGCCTTGCTGGTTAATCGCCCGGATTGCCGCCATCGCCCTCTGCTCGTCCGTATTCGACGACATATCTTTGATGCTTTGGCTATTAAATGCTTCAGCGAAGAGCTTTTTCCCTTCATCAGTTGCACCAGCCATGCGCTGAAGTTCTAAGCCAGACTCTGCTCGAGATACCCCGCCTCTCGATAGCGACTTGATCGCTGCATCGCGAAGATTGAGGCCTTGACTTGCCCTGATGGTGTCTTGCTGAGAAGCCGCTTGGCTGTACGTATTCTGTGCCTGTAGAGCTTCAGTGCGGCTTTGATTTATCTGATCAGTGTTGCTAACACTACTTTGGGCCATCGACGAGTCACGGAAGGCATCACCGGTGGCAAATGTCAGGTCACGGGTGTTAGCGCTCTCCACGGAAGAACTTAACTGCGAGAGAGATTTTTCGGCAGTTCGACGCTCTGTGCCGCTCATTTCGGAAAGCGACTTGCCATCACTGGTTTTGAGGTTGGCCATGATGCCTTTCAGGCCGGCTTGCCCACCAAGCGCTGAGGCTGCGGTTGCCATGTTTATCGACGACTCAGAGAAACCACTGCTTCGAAGATTCTCAACTGCCTGGTTATAGGAAGAGCTTTGCTTGAGAGCATCGCTAGCTTTGATGCTTTCGCCCATTTGCGTCATCGCTTCGCGCCCCGTACTCGTCGAGGCTAGTTGCTGGCCTGCCGCTGAGAGGTTGCTCTGGTACTGGCTCGTGGCCGTTTGCGAGGCGGTTTGGGCGCTCTGAAGGACTGCACTCGCAGCTTGGTCGCCGGTTATCGTCTCAGCAAGCTGCGGCGATCCCGTTCTGCTCACCCCGGAGCTTACCTGGTCGGAAGTAAACGAGGCATTTTGACTGAGAACAGGTGCGCTATCCTGGGCCCGAGGATTCACGTCTTCGGACTTGAATTTGTCGCCTGCCGTCATTTGGCTCATGACGCTGTTGGCAACCATGGCAGAGCCGGAAACGATGAACAGTGCCAATGGAGGCACGGACGCCGCAAGCAGACCGCCAATACCCAGTGCCTTGCCGATGGCTTTGTCTATGTCCATGAGTTGGAGCATTGCGAAACCAGAACCTGTGGGGTCGTAGCCGTTGAATACGGCTTCCATCTGGGAGCCTGCATACCAGAGGGTAAAAGCATTCACGATACTCAACAGCGGCATCCACAAACCCACCGCCAGCGGCAACACGAGATACTTGCCGAGGATAGAAAGGCCAGGCCCACCCAGGAGCAAAGCAAAGGCCATGAACGGCGTCATCGCATAGAGCATGCCCTCGAAGAAGGCGATCATCGGTCTCATGTAGTGTTTGAAGCTGTCGCCCTTCCCCGCCCATTGAATTTCTTGCTGGTTGAGCGATTCGCGAAGAGCCATTGCGGCTCTTTGCTCTTGCCAATGGTTCATGGCATCGACACGGGAATCGTTGAAAATCGGCGCAA
Source organism: Pseudomonas rhodesiae (assembly GCF_007858255.1). Lineage (GTDB taxonomy): Bacteria > Pseudomonadota > Gammaproteobacteria > Pseudomonadales > Pseudomonadaceae > Aquipseudomonas > Aquipseudomonas rhodesiae. Next base: position 39,076 of record NZ_VFEU01000027.1, read on the forward strand.
TTAGCGAAGTCAAAACGTAGTCCTGAGCCGACTTGCTACTCAGTGCGAGGCTCTGAATAGCTTGGTCAGTAGCGGCTTGAACCTGGATACCGCTGGTCATGCGGTTGGTCTTGGCCTCTTCGCTGAACCCTTTCTGGAGAATGTCCTCTAGCACGTCTGTATAGACGTTCTGCAAATGGGCGTTGAGAAACGACCGCGCCTCTGCACAGCTTTTCATGGTGCCGGCGGTACCGTCATAGACGTAGATGAACATCGATGAGTTCTGGTTTGACAGCACCTCCGCCCAGCCAGGCGATCGGTACAGGTCGGTCAAGGTCTTATCCGTTCTCAGCGCCACGGGGTTCAGTGAACAGAATGTCATGTACTCGTTCACCGATCGGGGCAGATCCCACCCGTCCGCTTTTCGGTAGTTTTGGAAGCCGTCCAGTGCCATCGGGTTCCGAAGAGCGTCGCGCACTTTCGACAATGTGCTCAGACTCGAGAACAGCCCGTAGTCGGTCATGCTTGGAGTAGAAAATGCCTGCTCCGCGGTTTTTGTAATGCCGTAGGCCACCGTTGAGATGACTGAGCCGACAAAGGCAGGGCCAAGAGGCACGTTGTCCACCACCCGCACCTGCGACGACACCGTATCCTCGATAACAGTGGTGGCTGTAGGGCCGTAGAACATCATGTAAAGGACGAGCACAAGGCCCGCCTTTCCGAAGGTAATGGCCTGGTTATTGAAAACAGCTTGGAACGCCAACAGAAATAAGCCTATCAGCGCGCCAATACGGGCAAGGTCTTCTGCGTCACCGCTGCCTGTGATCATTGCGCAGGCATTGAGCATGATCTCAAGGAACTCGGCGCTGCCTGTCGTGTAGATAGTGAAGTCCATGGATATCTCCGTTACGCGCCTGCGTTATCGTTGATGGTTCCCTGTGGCAGGGTTCCATTATCAAACACAGGGGCCATCTGGAGCATTTTCTCGGCTTGGCCATCGGCATCTTTGCCTTGCATTGCTTCCTCGATGTACGAGCGGTATTCATCCATGAGCTCACCCTTGGTAGCCCGCAGGTCCTCAATCACCTTCCCTGCATCCGCCATATTCAGGCTGGTCAGGCCTTTCTCTGTATGCCCAAGCAGCTGATAAATCAGGCTCATCGAAGCATCAGCAGCAATTTTCTTGGCGAACTGGTTCAGATAGTCATAACCGGATTGAGCCCCTGCCTTCTGGGTGATCTTCATCAAATTCACCCCTACTCGGCTTGATGCGAGGTATGCAATCCGGTTTCCGTCAGCAGCGGTTGCAGTGCCGTTCGCAAAACGCTCAAGGATTCCGTTGTTTTGAAGATCCTCTAGGATTCGAGTCTCGAGGCCCTTGAAGCTGGTGAGAGTTCGGATGTTCGGGTCTGAGCAGTCCGGGTCATCCTGGTCGCACTGGTAGACCTTGACATCAAGGTTGGCCGAGCCCTCAACAAGAATCTTCAGACCTTCGCCGGTGATCAGCTTCGGCATGGGATGCGCAGCGAAGTTTTTCCCCCCGCTGGCGTCGTTGGTGAGCGACACGTTGTAGCTGCCGACCATCGACATGATGAATTCCGCGTTTTCGTCGCTGCCGAATAGGATCTGCGACTGGAGGCCAGACTTCATCATGGCGCACCACAGAACATTCCCTGTGTTCTCACATTGAACGGCCTTACCAGAGGCAGCAATCCGGTTGGCTGGTGAGTCTTCTTTGGTGGATTTCGCGGTAAAGAAGTCAGATGAGACGTTCGACCCGAAGGCCGTCATCGCGGATTTGAAGTCGGTGCTTTCTTCGTATGCCTTTTTGGCATTCGTAACCAACCCACTCGCCAGCTGGCAGCTGTTGGAAAACATTTGATTGAGCGCCTGGATCTTGTTGGCCAGGTTGCGGATCACACCACCTGTCTGAGCGTCCATCGCATCGAGGGCCAACTCAAAGGCAAAGCCCGAAACAATGCCAGCCGCGTTCGACGCCACATTCCTCATGAGCGCTACAAACTCTTCGCCGTTGATAAAGGAGAACGAGCCGCTGTAAAGGTTGATCCCCCCGCATCCACCCTTTGCGCTTGGCGGGGTAATGCTGATGAGGTTGGCGGTGGATATCCGATTCCGAAGGACAACGGACCCGCCGGTAATAACGCCGCGTGTGGCTGTTTTATATGCCCCTGGACTGGTGACGTTGATCATGCCGCTGAACATTTCATTGACCTGCTGTTGAATGTTCGCGTGAGCCCCGAAGGGCACCATCAGCGCTACAGCAAGGGCGATCGGTTTGATTTTCACTGGGCACCTCCGTTGTCTTTTTGAAAGGCGCGACGAGCTTCATCGCGCATCCGATTCACGAATTCGTTAGGGTTTTTTGTTGCGTCGGGCGGTGCGTCAGCCAGTTTCGTGGCGTCGATCAAACCCATGGTGTTAAGGCGGGATGTAGCGTTGTATTCCTGATCGGAAATCAGCCCTGCTTCATTCGCTGCCATTAAAATCCGAGTGGTTGCCGTCTCCATTGAGACGGTGCTGAAGCTGACGATCTTCACGTCATTCGGAGGGATGACTAGGGCCAGCGCAGGCGAGGTGATGATGCCCAGCTGCTCTGCGAGCCCAGTGTCGTACTGTGTGTTTGGGTATTTGCCGCCAGGAAGGGGGGCCCCATCCATCGAGACGGGCATGACAGTAAACCCGTACCTGAACTCGAGAGCAGAGACCGCTGCCTGGGCCTGTTCGCACAGAATGCAGTCGTTACCGTTGTAGAAGAACATCAGCGCAGAGCTACCAGCGATGAGCTTCAACAGGGTTTCTTTCTGCTTGCCGGCCGCAGTTGCCAAAGCATCTGAGGCGGCGTTGGAAGCCGGATAACGCATGTCCTCATCGAGCAGTGGATCATTTCGGATTACGTCAGCTGAGCGGCGTGAGAATCGCTCGGCCTTGTCCATCATGATTCGGTTGGCCCAAAAATATGCACTCACGTTCTCTTTGGTAGGGTTATCCATTGCTGCGTCACGCAGTTTCGGAAGCATCTCCCGAATCCACGCCACGCTGCCGGTCGGGGGCAGCTCGGGCGCGGCTGGTTCGGAGGCTTCCCTTTCGGCTTGAGGTGGGGCCGCTGGAACCGGCGCGGGCTCGAGTTTTTCGGGTTCCTGTTCAGGAGGCGGATCTTCGTACCAGAACCAGCCGCGCTCTTTGTCCTGGTAGAACGAAGAACCAGCAACCTGGGGCGTTTTTGACTCGGCGGGCTTGGTCTCTCCCGCAAGGGAAGTGCTGCTTATAGCGGCAGCAAGCAACAAGATGGGAAATTTTAGGGGCGTCATGAGTCCGTCTGGCCAAGATGGGGATGCTCGAATTGTGAGCGTTGGCCAACAGGAGGGGGCGCGTTTTCAGGCGCTTTTACGGTCGGAAAAAGAGGGGGAAGTTGAGAAGGCCAGAGGCCTATCGCTGTGCGCGATAGACCTCGTGGCCTAGGAAGCCGAGGGAACCACGTTCACGAAGAACGTCATTCCAGTCGACACCTTTGGAGCCGTCAGGGATGGGCATGTCGGGCAACATTATCTGTGCCTTGATCCCCATTTCCCACAGACGTTTTTTCAAGGTCAATGCCGCTTTCTGGCCACCCTCCTTGCGGTCCTTGTCAGCCCAGATTCGGACTGCTTTGGTGCAGGCTGGTGGTACGAAGTTCTCCAACAAGTAGGAATTCACCAAGGGCCATACTGGTATACCCATGGCTGTTTCTACCGACAGAGCTGTTTCCAATCCTTCGGATACATCCAAGACTTCTCCTGGATGCGATGTTGGCACCGCACAACCGGGAAGCTTGCGGTTGCTGGGAATTGGAAACATTTTTTTCGGCTCCGCGAGATCGGCTTTCTCACCCTTCATCGTCAGGTAGTGACGGTTGATGGTCACAGCCTGGCCTTCAGGATCGATGAGCGTACACACTATCCCTGGATGCTTAGAACGCTTGCCGGCTTTGTCCTTGTAGGTCAATTCCGGGTGAAAGCGAACGTAGCGGCTCAGCTCTGGTCGATCCCAAGCAAGAATGCCTCGGGAGCGAAGATAGAGCCTTGCTGGTTCCGCTGATGGGTCTGTGAGAGGAACGGTTCCCTTCCACAGGTTGCGCATAGCTTCACGCAGCCAATCGTCTGAAGCCTCTGGTTTTGCTGGGGCTCGCTCCTTTCGGATTACAACGCTTGGGATAAATCCATCAGCGGTGCGTCCATACGGGTCTTTGACCCGGAGCAATGCTCCAACCTCCTGTAAAGCATGGTGAAAGCTCCAGCGGTTGACCCACATCAGCAAGGCTATGCCATCAGCCTTGACTCCGCAGGTACGGCAGATACCACCGCTCGACGATCCAGCCGTCTTGCGGAAAATCTTAAACCCGTCTTCCCCACCATGCACCGGACATGGAACCCCACGTCCTGCTTTTTTGTGTGCCGGCACCAATGAAGATGCGAGGCTTGCGTAAATGTCATGCCAGCGGCCATCAGCGGCTACCAGCACATCTTGTTTCTCTGGGGCGTAATTGCCTTCTGAGTCTTTGGACATGGGTACCTCCGTTTGGTTGAGATGCGCCCCGAAGGGCGCATTGCTGGCTATTTCACGATCTTGATTTCCCAGGAGTTGCGGTAGGTATCAACCCACTCCTGTTCTTTCTTACCGTCGACAACGACCTCTTTGAGCACACTCACGGCGGTTTTGCCAAGGAATGTCAGCGAGATATTGTCACCTTGTTGCGCTCCAGATTTGCGTAGCTGAGCGTTGAGCTCGATTCCCCAAACCAGGTGTTCACCGATACGCAAGAAGAACGACTTTCCGTTCTTCTTGAGAAACCGATAGTGGGCGAAACCTGAACCGCGGTATTCGCCGGTAACAGACCTGCCAGCAACGCCTTGGAAATTGAGTTCAGGTGCGCGCTCATCTTGATCTTCATCGCTTTGGGCGACTTGGATCTCTTGAGCTGTTTCTTGATGCGCGGGCTGGGATTCGCGAGGGATGAACTCCCCTTTGATCTCGCCCTGCTCTTGGTTCTCGATCGATGCAACCTGGTTGCGGCCTTCCGGCCGGTACAGTTTGTTGATCACCACCGGTTCAAGCGCCTGGTGCATCGTTTCATTGGTTTCTGGCTCGGGAAGCTTATGGGCCAGGCGCTCTGAAACAATGCATAGCCCTTGTGGCAGTCGGAGATAGCTTGGAACATCGAAGTCAACACGGATCATTTCTCTTCTCCCTGGCGACGCAGGTAGGAGGGAATGTAGTAGTTGTCATAATCGACGCTGCTACACCAACGGGCGTTGGGTAAGGTCTTGGTTGCTTGAGGAGCCGAAGCCTTCAGACAACCGCGTAGGTAGCTCAGAACACCACGCAGGATCTGCTCAGCATTCAGGATCACCACAGCGAGGAACACGCAGAGTGTCAAAGGCAAAACATGCTTTGCAAACTGCGGTGCGTATACAGCTCCCAACATAGCAACGAGGAAGCCAAACGCGGTCAGCACTTTAACTTTGAGGGTTGTAGATGCCATTTTCAGTTCTCCATTTTTTTAGAACGGAGAACGCCCTAACGGGAGTTCCCCGTCAGGGTTTTTTTGACACAAAAAAAGGAAGCCAAATGGCTTCCTTTTTTGATCGGCGCTACGCGAACGTAGGCTTGGTTTTTAAGCTGATAAGCTCAGCTTGGCTTGCTCCCAGACGCATACACGTCTTGGGTACCAGTGGCAGCAGCATGCTGTCACTTAGGGTCAATGGCCTCCAGGAGGCAAATTCTTAATCGACCTTGGCCGATGAGTGCCGCAATTCTCGCCGCCATTTCACTCTGTCGTCAACCAGAAAAACGCACCTCAAATTCCGACGCTATTCGTGCGTGAAATCGAAATCCAGAGGCTCCGCAAGCTGGTGCAATAGTCCGGCCACCAACATCCGGAGAAACCGCTAATGGCGACCACTCAACCACAACCGACGAAATACCAATACTCCAAGCCATCCCTCAAAGGAAAGATGGTACTGAACACTGAGCAGGCGAAGTTCTTCGCCGGCAACCGTTTCGATAGCCTCATGACGGCTCTTTTTATCATCGACGTTACGTCCCGCAAGCTGGCCAAAAACCTCAAGACCTTTGATCACAAAGCGGTGGTTGATGCGGTCTCGAAGAAAATCGAGCGCATGGAAGTAGCCGTGCGTGACGAGTCTGAGCGGATGGACACGCTTTTGAAGAGTCTGGGAATCAAAGAGCTTGCAGGGTACAGCTCACCACTGACTCGCGAATTCGAAATCACCAGCCCAGAAATCAAGCGGATGAGCAGCCTGCTTCAGGCATTTGACCACCTGATTATCCAGGTCGATACCGCCTGGCTGCATGAGAAAATCGATAGCTCGGAAGCTGAGGAATTTCGTGCAAACAAGAGCAACCAAATGGCCCGGCTGATCCGCTCACTCGTTGGCCTCGGTCAGAGCGCGCGAGCAAAGGCATACGCCAGCAAAGTTGCAGAGCTCCAAGAAGATATCGAAAAGGCAGAAGCCAAAGTGAGCGCCGAGAAGGAGGAGCGCGAGGCTGCGGGTCACATTGAGCCTGAGGGCAATGCAGACCCTCTCGATTCGCTTCCCGAAGAAGCGGTTGCTTGATAGCGCCAGTAATGAAAACGCCCCGCATTGCGGGGCGTTTTGCTTAGGAGAGTCATTATGCTTGATGATCTTACGTCAACACCGGCAAGAACCAGTAGAAGACGCAGACAAGCGACGGATCAGCCTCCTCCACGCGAAGCCACCCCACTGTGGACAGAAGAGCTGGCCACCGACGAGTCACTTGAAGCGCCGCCAGAGGCAGTATTTTGGGATACGGTCGCGATCATCTCTGTCACTGCTGCTGTTCTTGTTGGGGTGGCGATAGGTGTTCCTCTCGGGGTCTATCTTCATGGCACGTTGTAGATCCATCATCGCCTCGGCGCTTCAGCTTTTCGACATGCCGCCTTGCAGCCCAATACCCCCCCTTGATTCTGCGCTCGCTCAGCGCCCGACAAATTGACACCACATGGCCCCGAGTAAAAACCGGGGCTTTGTAGGACTGGATTTTACGAATCGCGCCCCAAATGCTGTAGACCCGCTCAGGCATTCCATAGGTGAAACTGGCCTGCCCTGCCATCACTGCGTAGCTGTGGATTTTCTGAGAGTGGACTCCGGTGACCTTCTGAACTGCCTTCACGTGCGCGTAGTTCTGCATCAGCGGGTTTTGCACGCGATATTTCCTTCGGCCGACGATCTGCAACCAGCTCTCGGGGGCTTCTGGGTAGGTAATGATCTTCCCCTTGAAACACTTCGTTTCCAGGACAAAGATCCCGTAGCGCGACACGATGATGTGGTCAACCTGTGTTGACTCTCCCCTTGTCTTGCCACGATAGATCGCGTTGGCGAACACCTTGTATTCGCCACTGAGGCATAGGCGGAGCATGAAGTTCACCTTGTACTCCCCCCACCACCCTCGGTAGGCAGGGAATTCAAGTAGACGAACGTGGGCGATGCCCGCGAGAACCCCCAGAATCAAAACCGGGGGCAGGTACAGCATTAGAAAGTCATTCATCAATTTTGCACGAGATATCCCGGCCCTCAGACCAAGGGATAGCGCGGCACGCTCAGCGTACCTCTGCTCTCGCTGCCTCCTTTTGGGATTGAGGGCTATCGGTTTGGATGTGGGAATAGGCGTAGCCATCGGCCCGCTGAATCAGGGTGAAATGGCGATGGTGGACGCCCTGAACCACGCCATCAGACGTCTGGATGTTGAAGCTGCCGGTCTTGCGCACGGCGACTCGCCCCAGGTGAGTGCCGGCCTTTTTGCCGGTCGGCACCTCGGCGCGCACCTGATCGCCGGTCTGGAAGCCGAAGTGGCGTTTCTGCCGAGTCAGGTAACCCCTCGGAAAGCCATGTGTGGTCAGCCGAGTGCGCTGGTAGTCGCCCCGCCCGGTGGCCTTAATCGCCAGCGTGGGGCGGTGCCAGTGCTCGATGGCCCTGATCTCGCCGACACAGGCGGCATCAAGGGCATGTGTTTTCGGAAGATCAAGGCGTCGGCGGTTGTACTTGGTTTGCGCCCCGGTGCCCGTGGTGACCGACAGGCCGGTATCCAGCAGGCCACGGAACAGGGCATTGCGGGTGGCGTTGACGGCGGCGGCATCCCGAAGTGGAGCTTTGGCTTTCGCCTTGATTCGGGCCAGCAGCTCTGGCCTGGCCTTCAGGAACACCTCGACTGGCTGGTTGCCCTTGCGCTGATTACAGGGCCGGCAGGCCAGGGTCAGGTTGGGCACCCGGTCGCTGCCGCCGGCACTGCGCGGAACGATGTGCTCGATCTCCAGCGGCGTATTTTCAGCGTCGCAGTAGGCGCAGCAGCGGCCCCACTTCTCCAGCAGGTATTCACGCACCTCGTAGCCGGCCAACTCGCCCTGCTGGTATTGGACGCCGCTGATCTCCGGGTTCTGTATGGCCTGCATGTCGAACTTGACCCGCTCGACTGCCAGATCGCTGATCGGAGCCCAGTTACGCATCCTCCCGACCCAGCCCAGCGTGGTGTCCAACCGGTGGCGCAAGCTTGGCGGCAGCCAGCCTTCCGGCCGGGTGCGGTTGTCGAAGCGCGGGGCGCGGTGGCGCAGGTTCTGACCACGGCGGCGACGGCGAAACGCCGCCCGCTGCTGCATGGCCTGGCGAATCGCTGCGCCCCGATGGGCCAATTCCATCAGTGAGAGAACAGACACCCGCTGGCCCTTCTGGCGTACCAAGGCAATGCCAGTGAATTTGCTGCCCGGATCGAACTTGAGCGTCAGCGATTGCAGCGCGCTATCGGCCTGCCGCCGATCCACCAGACGGATCACGAACGGCACCTGCCGGTGTATGCGGGCGCGACCGCGCTCCAGCAACAATCGCGCTCGCTTCTCGCTGCATGGCATCAACGGCGTGCCTGTCTTATCCAACACATAGACCGCCACGGCGATCCTCCTTTGAACTGTGCCCTTACGGGCCTGGTGACGGAGCCTTGCGGCTCGCTCCCCTCGGGAATGTCTGCACCCGGCTCCCGCTGTCGCGGCGGTCGGAACCTTCGGCGCTTTACCTTTCGCCAGCATGGTCCCGACCTTCCAGTGCCCGGAACTGAGGAAGCATTCCGGGGTGGGTCGGTTCGACCTGGTGCAAACGTAGCCGGTTGGTTACGGCTATCCCTGGTCAACCTAGCTTGTTTTCACAAGCCCCGATTTTCAGGACGAGGCAGTTGACTCATACCATCGCAAATCCGCCCTTACGGGCGGATTCTCCATTAGAACGGTTCCAAACACCTTGATCTTGGATCCCAAAAGAAAAAGCCAAAAAAATGAATTGCTTTCATTGGGTTACATGCACGCTCCACCCACCAGTCAAATAATGTAATAAATTACGTAAATTTTTTGCCATTCAGGGCACTCAAATTTTAACAAAATGCCGAAAAGTAAACGGCTCTAGGATGCCCAAAGCCGCCACTTTGTGCCAGGCCGAACCCAGCCAGAAGCGGCCCTTCACGGCAGTTGTTTAGCGACCAGCCGAATCTCCATGCACACGGTATTCGGAGAACTTCTTGGTGCCCTGCTGTAAGCGAGCATTCAAAACTCATATTTCTCCATGCGCTGGATGAAGGCTTCCCGGCCTCCTTCCAAGATCCTCGCCACCTGGTCTCGAATCAGGGCTACGTCGATGGAGCCCTGTGCCTCAAACTCAAGACACCCACGGTTCTCCTCTGTGCTGAACACTCCGATCCACTCTGCGTCGCCGAACACCGGGATGTTCGCGTTGTGCGTCGCAAAGAGAAATTGCCGGTTAGTTTTGGCGTCCCTTAACTCAGTCACAATTCTTTCGGCAATGAACGCGTTATCAAGGTTGTCTTCCGGCTGATCCATAAATAGCGGATCGATGTTGTCCAGAAGCAGCATGTGCAGGATAGCCGTGCACTGTTGACCAGTCGAAAGTTTATTCAAAGGACGGAACAATGGCTCCGCATTTCCATGGGCTACGTTTAGCGAGATGTCCACGCGATGCTCCAACTCCAACGCCTCAAGCTCCATTATTTGAGACGGCTGGAGCTTGGCCAATGCATCAGCGACCAAAGGCGTCAAACCCCATTCCAATTGCAGCATCACGCTACCTTCCCGGATCGATGCAACCAGCAAGGATGGACTGATCGTCTCTTGCTCTTCGATCCACGCCAATCGCTTTTCAGCAATCCCTTCCAACTTGCAACCCAACAGGTATGCCACCAGCGGTGAACGGTCAGCTTCAGGCACAACCTCAATTCTCAGCTTCCCATCAAGCTTTCGCGTCAGTCTCTTGGCTGCCTTTTGTAAAGCATCAACCCGGAGACTTCTCAGATCTGAAAGCTCCGCCAGGATGTTCCGTCGTTCCTGTTCCAGTCTCTCGCGTTGTTTTTGATGCCCAGGAAGCTTTGCCCCTAGTGGCCTTATGCGCTCGATATCCCCCTGCAGTATTTGATACGCGGCACCAATTTCCTGCCCCGACTTACCCGCCGTGTCTGGGAGCTTACGAAGCTCTTTCTCCAGGTCCCTATCATGTTCCTGTACCGCGAGCAGCCAAGCATCGTGTTCAATCGTAAACTGCGCTTGGCTGCCAGCAATAAACACTTCCATTTCGGTTACATTGGTTTCGAAATCCACCTTGAGGGACTCCAAAACTCCTCGCATTGCGACCAGCGCATCCCGATCGGGAACGCCCTCAATCGCCTCATCATTTATAAAGCAGAGATCCGGAATAGCTCGTCGAAGGTCAGCAAGCGCGTTTTCGAAGCTTTGCAAACTATCCTTTGCAGTACCGACCAGCACTCGCTCCCTGGCAAGCAAAGACGTTGTGGCCAACTTTTCAGCAACGCCCAATGTCTCATAATCGTGTAACTGCTCCTCTAGATTCGGGAGCCGGTTGAGTTCGGACGAGACGTCGTCCAGTTCAGACAGGGATTCCACAAACTTCAGCTGGTTCTCCTTCAAGCGTTTCTGCGCGTCGAGTCTGTTTTGCTCATAATTGCGGTCTTGGGGAAGAAATCGGTCTAGCAATTGCAATCGACTAGCTTCATCCTGGGCCAGTTCATAGATTTCATTTTGCCCATATATATCTAAGCCAGGCAAAAGCTCTCGGGGCATCATAGTCGATACGTCACCGTTAACGTCACGAACCACTGGCAGCTCTCCGTGCCGGCGAGACACGGTATATTGCTTGCCATTCTGGGCCGATGACACCACAACCAACTCCACTCTGCCTGCCGCCCGCCCTATATTCTCTTTGATGATTTCTTGATGCAGTTTTTGAGCCTGCTTGCCTTTCGGCGGTAGGTTAAAAGCGAAGCGAAGGCATTCCAAGAGGGTGGATTTCCCGGTGCCCCTTCCACCAATAACAGTGTTTAGATGGTCGGAAAAATTCACCTTTAAGCCGTCCAGATAGCCACCTGTGACCGCCATACTAAGGACCCTGCCGATTGGATTCTTAGCAACTTTAGAATTCAGCCGAATCCTGGAGGCGGGGTCGAGAAAGGCCACTTTGAAGGCGGCGAAGGTGGGACGCGTCATCTTAATCAGGCATGTCGCCCCTGACTGTTCCAGATCTGCTGGCTTGGCGACGTCCTTGGCATTGATCAAGGCGACCTGCCGTTCGCGCTTGTAGGCATTATCGTTATTTTTAAGTACTCGACGGTAGAAATCGCTTTCGATCCCTGCAAGATCCTCCAAAGCCCCCGGTATCTGTGCCGCCCGCAGCTTTGGGAGCGTCCACACGTGGTTGAGACGGTTTTTCAGCAAACCGCTGTCCTGAGTGCAATGCGCCGCGTAAATAAAGCCCCCGAGCTGATCTACCTTGTCGATCAAATGTTCCGAGCTTAAGCGAGACGGTCGAACACCATTCGCAGGATCCAGGAGGTCGAGATTGCCGAGGTAACGTTCGAGCTGTTGTGTACCCGTATCTTCAGAGAACAGGCATACGTAGTGGGTTTTGTCATTTGCAGCAATCTCGAACCCCGGAAACACAACGATCCCTTTTGGCTCAAGCACCTTTCTCAAGCTATCCACACTGGCGACACTGCCATGGTCAGCGATCCCGACCACCTTAACGTCATGTGCCAAGCACTTTTCAAGCAAAGCCTCGTTGTATTGCGCCTCGTCAAAGCCGTGATCAGAGCCACGGAAGGCGCCTTGGTAACTGAAGGGGTTGACTTGCAAAGCACAGCGCCAAAATCGAGCGAAGGTAAAATGATCGTCCATGTTGACCTGCCGCAATGGGTTGGGATTGGGGGCGGGAGCGAAGTACCCGCCGACTTGGCGAACCGAAACAAATGTGACAAGTTCACCAGCTAGGAATGTATACCTCCGCGACTAACTGCGTAACTACCCCGATCACTTCGACACATTGCTGACCGCACGCTTACCGCCCGACATATCGAGATCGTAATCGGAAACAGTCTTTACTAAGCTGGCACAAGTACGTCAGAGTGGCTTGACGGCTACAGTAGGCCATTTAGGGAGACTAGAGCATGCCGCGAGGCGCAGCTTTTTTTGCAGGGATGAACAAGGCTCAGTTGCGAGCCTGTATCCGGTTGCGACTGAAAGAACGGGAGTTTGACGAGGTCTTTCAAGACGACTTGATCTCAGACCTTATCGCCGAAAAACACTACTACTGCTCCGTCCACGATCTGCGGCCGAGTCAATTCCGCATGGTGTATCGACCTGGTGGCGGCTATGATTTTTATGGCCTGTTCAATGCAAGTAGATGGCATAAGGTGTCTTGGTCTCAGTGCTTAGATCCAAGGGATCAAAACGACTGGATTCAATCTGCACTGCGCCTGGCATCAGCGCCCTTTTTATCCGCTCGAAGGCTTGCATTTCCGATCTGTGAGCGTTGTGGAGTTCTTCCTTCTACCGAAGTGGATCACGTGAGCCCCGAATTCCAATCGATAGCCCGTCAGGCGACGCAGCTTATGACGACTTCTGAGTTTCGCAACGCATTTCGTGGTTTCGATTGGTGGAGCGACCAACCTTTCACATTACCTTTAGACAACTCCGCTCTCGCCTACACGCTACAGGCACATCAAAGCGCGACGCTACAAGCCGTGTGTAAGGACTGTCATCTACAAAACGCAACTGACCGTAAAATGCTGCGGGGCGGATCTGCCTAGGCCAGCTGCGGTACAACTCTTGTATTTAATATCTATCAACCAAGTTAAATCACTGCAACAATTTGGATACTAAGATACAACGTAGCTGCATTACATCGACATCGAGAAGCCCTCGGAGACATGAAGCCTCCCAGCCATAGCCCACATTAGCATCATCCATAATAATTAACTCATCTTGAATGACTGACTTCCATAGGGAAATATCTTTCTTGGCAAGACGGGCTGTGATTTTGCTAATTTGAACATTCGTACTCAGGTTGAATGCACGTCGGTCAACGCACATCTCTATGTGCGCCATGATACGCCCCCGGTCATCAGCACTGAAAGCAACATCATTAAAACCAAGCTCGTACTGCGTAACCGTACTCGAACTTTTAAAACGAGTTACTAGCTTTAACCTCCCCAGTATCGACTTATCAAATATAGGGTGCAGAAGATGGTGCGCAACTCCGTTGACGTGTTTACTTCCCCGCTTCTGGTTACAGGTATTACAAGAGGGAACCAGATTCCAACTAAATACCGTAAATTCTGGAAAGTACGTTTTGGGAAGATAGTGCTCGACCGTTCCTATGGCTGAATTACCGCACATAGGGCACGACCCCAACATTAACTCTCTAAGTTTCGGTATCCAGTTTAGGCCATACTTTTTAGCGCCACCCTCATACGCCTTATGCATACAGTTACGTTGGTCACCAGTTAGACCAACAGCTACCAACTGAGGAGTCCCAAATTTTTTGAGATAGCCGTCGTAAGCCTTTTCTATTGCATTATAGGTTCCATGTAAAAAGCTGTAGCCCGTGGTTAAGGCACTCAAGCTTTTAAGATCATCAATACCATGGACATGATCAAAAGGTCGCATTTTTAATCATACTCCCCCGGATTAGATATACGATCCTTGATTTCCATGAGCATGTCGATATTGAAAATATCTCGATAAACTTCAACAATTTGCTCAAAAGGTATATTCGCCTTAGCAATAGATTCACTAACCTTTCTATGATAAGCATCCACAGTACTATCACCAAAAACTGCTAACGAAATCTCCGCTACGTTTGCGCCCAACGTCTGAAGATACGGCCTGCTTATGGACGCTTTTTTCCCCTTCCGTTCCAAAATGTGCACACAATGGGTTGGGACTTCGCGCACCACGTATGCAGAATGCGTGGCGATTATGGCTATTGACGATGTACGCTCCAAGATATTATAGAGGAGCATCATATAATCACTTACCAGATTAGGATGCAGGTAAGTTTCGGGTTCATCAATGATCAGCAATGTACCATCCCCTGCCAAATTGAGAAAATGCAAGGCAAAGTGAAACATGCTGCGCTGACCACTGCTCATGTCAATAACTCGACTTAAATCAGTAGTTAAAAAGCTGGGCTCTCGTGTGGTATCGATAGTTCCTAAAATATCCAAAGAGCGCTGCTCCCCCATCATCTGATTAACAAAGCTCCAGTTATTGCCAGCTTTATCTTTCACGCAGGAGCCACTAGGGCAGTCCGCTGTAACCGGTATGGCAAGCAAATGCATTGGCATGAAGCCAGAGAGTACATCGTTGAATATTTTGCTCTTCTCCCGAGCAAAAGCATCATCCGTTAACCTCAACAAGGTTACTAATAAATAGGAAAGATTCTGATGAAACTCGCTGCTTTCTTTCTTAGCGGTGGTATTAAATGCATGATATTCAAAACACCCAAGCTTGCTGAATCGAGGCAAGGAGGAGGAAGGATCTGAGTAGTAGGATACCACCCGATTGAATCTAAAACCTTCGGGAGTACTCAGTGTGGAGTCTTCAAACCTCTCGACCACTCCTTGACCCGACAGTAAAATCGTAGGCGGTCCATCTTGCGCATTATTTGAAACTGAAGCAGCCTCAATAGCAAGGCGGGCTAGCAGGTTTGTTTTACCTGTGCCATTCACACCTATTAGACAATGAATTCTATCATCAAAGAACTTGTGATCACGGAAAGCGACATCAAGAGCCACAAAGTTTTCTGTGCCCGGAAGCATAGTGGTGAATTTAAATGGCACCTTGGCGTCACCCATCGGCGCTTGTATATATGCACCAGCAGCACCGTTGATCAATGCCAAATAAGCATCCTGATAACGGAGAACGCCGAGCCTGAATGGTTCTGTCTGTATAATATGTTCATAATTATTAGCACCCACGCAGCGATCATAAGAGACTTCGTGTAGAGCTTTCAGCAGGAAGGCCACAGCATCAACGGACAGCTGATCGGCTAGTCGTTTATAATCATTGGGGCTAGCCAATAAACTTATAAAATATGACATCTCGCCATTGGGCGCGCTGGAAAGAAAGGCAAAAGGTTTTTGATCTTTTAAATCTAGGGGGATTACATAACCACTGAGAAAGATCTGTTTACTTTTATAGGTAAAATAAATTGACGCATGATAGTTATACCCGAAATCGTTCCAGCCATGTTTCGAAGACGATATATTGATATGCTTATCAAAACCATCCGGTGCTCCCTCCAGTTTAATTATCCATGACATGCCTTCCTCCT
Organism: Pseudomonas rhodesiae; assembly: GCF_007858255.1. Taxonomy (GTDB): domain Bacteria; phylum Pseudomonadota; class Gammaproteobacteria; order Pseudomonadales; family Pseudomonadaceae; genus Aquipseudomonas; species Aquipseudomonas rhodesiae. The sequence continues at coordinate 54,771 of NZ_VFEU01000027.1, forward strand.
TGTGGTGCTCTAGCAACCTTAAATGGTCACGATATTAGCATTTCGGCGTGCAGGAATGGCATCTGATCCAGAATCTCCAGGTGCCAGTGTTGAGAGCCCTTCCGCCCGGACGCCCTCGATGTCCAGTACAGCAGCATTTGGTTTTGAACATGATAAACGCAGCGTATGTCAGCGCCATTCGAAGCAGACGGCTGAGCCCGCTCGAGATACTTTAAACCTCGCGATCACTAATGCGGACAAAAACTGTCACGCTGTAATCATCCAGTGAGGTTTTGGAAATAAGTAAATATCTGAAATTTACGTCAAACCGAGATCGAGATACCGGCCGGTCTAATTCACAATCAAGCTGCAAACCTAGCGACAAAACCTCCAAGAGAGCTCCTGCATTTCACTTGTTTGTCGTTTTCAGCCGACCACGACAGGCAGCAATCGGCCGAGGCTGTGTAAAAAATCGTTTTTGAGCGTGCCAGGTACTCCAAACCAGACTGGAAATCGCGTTTCTATGCGAAATTCACGCCTGCAGACGTGCTGATAAATTTCAGATTTAACGTAGACGTGCACACTTCAATTTTGGCGAAGCGTTTTTACACACTCTGGGCCAATAGCTGCCGGTGGCAACACAATGCACTGGGCTACGAAACCTAATCACAAGTCGCCTCGGGTTTCCTAAGTACCCTCGGTGGCTGTTGTGCTGCATTTGATCAGCGCGTGATGAACCGAGAGCCCCAGCCATATAGTTCCTGTCAGACCTAAAATCATGAACACCATAGGCTTGGTTTGTCGATTTGTGATCTTGACCCACTCATTGATATCCACGCCTGAAGGAGATGGATTGATTTCTGGATGTGTGTGCCATTCGCCCAGATAGTCCATAGTCTTTTCACTAACATGCCATTGCTCTAGGGCGATTTGCTGATGATGATGAGCGGACCTGTCAAATCGGAAGCGGCGGCAACGATCGGTCAACTGCGGAACTGTAACTTGGACTATATGAAGGTGTGGACCTTTCCGATATCCCAGTAAAATCCCCCCCGCTTCGGTTTTTTCGCTTCGGTCTTGGCGGTACCTATCCATGGTCTGTAGAGGCGCGCCTTCTACAAGAATTTTGTGATGATGTGGCGAGGCTTCCCATACTATTGCGGTTCGCATGCAGGACAGCCCTTAATCTTCGAGAGGTTTTTATTTTTCAAGCTGAACACGTCGGCGTTTGCTGTGGCGCGCGTTCTGAAGCATGGAGTAGGCGATCCCTGTAACCAGTCACACACCATCTCTGTGGCCAGTGCCGCAGCATGTAGAGGTGCGGAGACGGCGTAAGGTGTGTACGCGCGGCAGCCATCCGTTCTGCGAACAGACGGTTTTTTGAGTACCCGATAGCGTTCTTGCCGATGAGCATTGGCACTGGGAACGAGAAGGCAGCGATAGCACCCGCCGCCTTTGTCGTCAGTCCAAAGCGCTTGCACTGCCTCCCCGTTACCACGGATCCACACGTGTAAAATAGGTATGTGGCTTTTTCGCTGTAATCGCAGGCCGTTAAGGAGTTCGCTGACAGCTTCCTCACCGGTCGCATCGATTATCAACTCCGATCCCCATAACCCCTGATGAGCAAAAACGCTGCCTGTGATCGCCTCAATCTTGCTGTGGGGAAACTGACGATTCAAATCTGCTGCAAGTGCAGTGGCTTTGAATTCGAAAAGTGACGGGTAGCCAAGTATGTGGCGGCCTAAATTTTCTGGCCCTATCCGGTCTGGATCAATCAGTTTCAAGCCGCCAAGTTTCCCTGTGCCTGCACCTAGGCGCAGCATTGCATGAGCGACAAATGAGCCGATGGCTCCGCAGCCCACCACGGTTACCCTTTTATTATAAAGATCTGGGAAGTGAAGGTTTCTGCTGTGAACAAACTGACTACTGACTTGCTCGATGGATAGCCGGATGAGAGTTGTTTCTCCTCCTTTATTGTGAAGCCATTGCCTGTAACGATTGGGGCTTCGGCTGTAGCCTTTTCTTTTTAAATGGTCCAGGTTGAACCCAAAACCGATCCGGCCGACAGGTGTGTCGATGGCAAAAGAAACATACTTGAATTTCAGGTAGTCAGGCTCAGACAGGATTTTCTGGACACCGGCTGAAAGAGTCTTATCCCACGTGCGTAACCAAGAAAACAATTCCTTAACAGTCCCTGGCATGGCCTTTGGTACTGCCGGGGAGATATGGGTTTTCAACAGCCAGCAACGAAAACTTGAAGGCTTTAGCGTCCCACCCAACGACGAGGCTAACGTTTCTGCTTCTTCACGGTCGCTTGAAATGAACACGCGCTTCTTGCCGGATTTTTCGATGATGAAATAGTGCGCGTATAGGTCTTTTTCGTTCGTGTATCCCATGAGGACGTCCCATGGGGCACTCGTCTGGCCATATTCCCAATGAGCGGTAAATTCATCTTGAATGTCACTGTCTCGGTACTGGGGTTCCGTAGCGATTCGATCGAGTATCGCAGTCGCTTGGTTGAGGCACTGCAACACAGCGGTCGCGGGATCGTATCGATCAAGCGTTACGGAGCCGGGTGCGAAGTAGCAGAGATTACCCAGCACATCAATGTGCGGCATCAGTTCAGGGAGGAAATCAGGACGATCCAATATGCAGATCGCCGGATAGCTCAGGAAATCCCAATCTTTGATTGTGAGCTTGACTGACACGTCGCCTTTTTTACACGCCAGCCCCCCTTTAAAGACACGCACCGGTAGCTTGGCAGCTACCGGTGTAAAGCCACGCGCTCTGAGCGCCCGTAAGGTTTCGCCTAAAGCGCTCATAGGGTTCCTCAGCCTGCACTACTGGACAGAACGACGGGTGGGGCTACTTTTTCTGGAGCGGTGTTGCGGATCGCATCCGCTTCACCGCCCACCTCAATCAGTGTAGTGTCCCAAGGCATTCGACTGCCGAACTGGGCTCTCATTTGAATCACCGCTTCACCTTTTTGATGCTCTCGCATCATCCGGCTTTCGTAGATTGCGCTTCCCAGTTCGGCAAAACGACGCGCAGCAATTGCACGATCAGAACCTTCCAGGCGGTTGAAATCCTCTTTCTCGTCATCAATCCCGGGTTCCCGTATTTCGCCACGGAAGACAACACCTAAATGTTTTGCTGCTGCTTCAGTTACCAGGTCGTCGCGACCGGGTTGGGCAACGAAGTTCTGGGCAACCGCGATCATAATCGAGACGGATGTTGGACCCCCGCTATCCCAATGCACGTCCCGCCAAGCCTTGAGGTAGCGAGATACTCGCCGTAGTTGTTCGCCATGCTCTTCGATGCGATCTCGAAACCAGTTCGCTACTGCTTCAGGATCAGACTCACGCCATTCACCACTTCGAGTGGCCATTGCAATATGGTCCAAATCCTTCCACTGCTGCAGCTCGTAGCTTTCATCCATGGCGCGGGCTGTTGCGAGCTGCTCCATGCCATCCAACATCGCTTTTTCAAGCGAGACCCGCTCGGTAATGGTCTGGAACTCTTCTTCCGGTGCAGCGTACAGGGGAAGGTCGATATGGGCCCAGTCGGCAATTTGAATGCGTATGCAGGTTTTTTTGCCAGTGATCAGGTCCCATTTCTCTGCCTTGCACAGGTCTTTCAGCAGCTCTTCGACCAGAGAAAAGTATGCTTTGGCCATTTGGTGGGGCGGGCCATTTTCCTCCCATACAGTGACAGGGAGGTAAACACCATAATCCCAGTCCATTTCTTGAGCTGGGGACTTGGCAGGCACGACGCACGTGTTATAGGACCAGGACCCTTGAGTTCTGAATCGTGGTTCCACCACATGCTCCATGCCTAAAATAGTTTTTGTAGCTGCACGAATGCGTGGCTTCAAATGTTCACGAACCTTGTTTTTGCATTCCATCAAGAACTTGCGCTGCTCTCGCGTAGGTGCAATTCGATCCTCAAACACATTGGCGTCCGCGCCACCCTTATGGAAGAGCTTATTCAGTTTCAGCATTTTCACGACTCCCTTGGGTAGCGTTAGGGCCATAGAAGAATTGCGGCGGTGATGACCGGTGAGCAAGGAAAGGTTGAAACTCATCCTTCCCCAGCCAGAACTTAGATTGCTCAGAGGCGGCGCCCAGCAGGGCCTCTTTTGCGGGGCGGTCTGCTTTATCGAGCGCAACTGCGCTAGCGCGCTCGTCAGTTAAGGTTTCGTCGATATGGATGTAGCGGCCAGGAAGACGGTGACGAAGCATAAAGTCGCTCAGCGACTCAAGAACTGATATGGATAGTCCAAAGAGACGCTTGGGCGTATTTGTGGGGTTGATGCCTCCCCAGTCATAGGTTCCCCCATCACGATTGCGGCCGGGGTTGGCGGTGAACTTCGAAGACATGGTACCGATGGATAGCAGATGCACGGTCTCGGAAGGTTGACGAAAGAAAGTCTGCGCTTCGTGGTCGGCTAACAGGCCTGGAGCATTGGCATACAATCCTCCATCGACGTACTGGTTGTTATTGAACGTGTGCCGAGGGAAATAAGCAGGAGCGGCGCTCGTGGCTAAGGCGATGTCTACTAGCCGAAATTGATGGTCGCGTTTGAAGCTAGGATGGTGTGAGGTCTTGAAAACTTGAGGCTGTCCGCTCGAGTAGTTGATTGCCGGGATGAGCACTGGGTGTTTGCAGTCGCCCAGCGTGCGTTGACCGAAGAGCGACGGAGCACTGAGCAGGCTCTGCAAAGGTTTTGCAGAGTACGGTGCTCTCAGCATACCCATCAGAGAGAATCGCCGTTTGAAGATTTCTTCCCCATGCTCAACAAACAGATCAACCATAGTCTTCGCAGGAATACGGGAAGCGATTGCCAAGGCAAGAATTCCTCCGATAGAGGTGCCTGCTATCAAGTCAAATCGGGTAGCTATGGGCGCCCCAATCTCCTCCTCTAAATCCGCGAGAATCTTGGCTGTGTACAGCCCCCTAAAACCACCACCCGATAGCGCTAGAATCTGAAAGCGCTCTTGCTTCGATTCAACCACAGTACTTCTCCTCGCTAGTGGATAGTGGGCAAGAAGCATCGTTTTGATCTGTCATGCTCAAGCCCGCAAAAAACCCAAGATATGGGCTTATCCACCCATTCAAACACAACATAGTGTGGTTTTTGGGCACTTGCAAGGCTCAAGCCTGTGGATAACTTGTTAGTATGTATATGGATACAGTCTATACGCCGCAGGCTATATGGGTTGGGGCGTTCAAGAAAAAAATTTTGGATCCGGAATTTTTTAAGAACGTCGCTGTGGATAATTTTTGACGCCTGAAAATCGACAGGGATAGTTGTGGATAACTTATGGCCTGCGGACGCTTCCACCACCAGACGGACGGACGAGATCTGCATTTTGCAGAGGTTTCAGTTGTCAGTTGAGCGCTAATACCGTCGCAGCTAGCGTGATAATCGTGCACAGCCGTTAGGGGGCGATTTTGAGTCAGAATTAATTGCTGAACATTCGGCGGCTTTTGTGTTGTGTAGTGGCCAGCAATTCCCGGAAACAGAATTGAGCTTTTCCTTCTCAACCGCCGGCGGCACGAGACCGTTCTGCTGTTGTGGCCTTTTCCAGTAGTACCGCTGCATGAGGTATCAACGCCAACGTTATCCGCAAGTAGCTACTCACCTACCGGGATCAATCACCTGCAACCTGCCGGCTTTCTTTCCCGTAGAAAGCGGCACTAAAGCGGGAAACAGAAGACACGGTAAGGGACGGTGTGTCTGCCGGACGCTTACGCAGATTTCACACAGCGACATTTTGGAAGTAAATATCCAAAACCGGAAGGGGTTACACGGTTTTGGACATTTACATGCCAGAAGTTTCGATATTGACTTTCAGGTAGTTGAAGGGCCAGAAACGACGAATCCAGCTCTAGGCGGGATTCTCAGCCGTCGATTGCATGCGTTCGACGGGGCAGGACGCTGTTACCTGGCACTGGGCCATCTGACTTTCATCAGAAGAGGGGTACGATCCGAAGATCCCTGTAACCACCCTGTGGTTCACGCCTAGGCGCAGATAAACAATATTCAATCCATAATCGCTATGTCAATCCTGCTGTCACCTCCTGGATCACCAAGACTCACCCCCGATCAGACACCCAGGATTCAACGGTGTCTGAGCCGTATTCAGCTTTCCAGTCCTTCAAAATCTTGTGGTTTCCGCCCTTGGTCTCAACGACTTCGCCAGAATGTGGGTTTTTATAGATTTTGACCTGACGTGGCTTGCGAGTGCCGGCCTTGGATCCTGCAGCGGCCGGAGCACGACGAGTCGAGGCCTGAGGGTCAAGGATAGCAATGACGTTGCGCAAGCCGTAGCCGTACTGAGCGAGCAACTCACGAAGCTTGGTCTCGAACTCGACCTCCTTTTTCAGGCCCTCATCGCCTTTCATTGCTTCCAGGGCAGCCAGTTGCTCTGCCAGGTGTTTTTCGAGTTGACGGAATTCAGCAAGACGGGACATGTAACACCTCAGATATCTAGTGTTGCGAGTATAGGGAAAATGCCTGGGGAACACAGGTTACACAGCTGCATCCGGCGTGATAGACCAGTGCTTACCGTTCCAGCGGAGATTGTTATTGAAGATAGCGGCCAGTAGTTCGAAGTGACTTGTCGACAACCGAGGGGAATGAACATTCACATGAACATCTGCCTCGGGATTTAGAATGCCGAAGAAGAACGTAGGAAGGTTCACAAAAAAGCTGTCAGGAGGCATGGTGCGGTTGAATTCCTCGATCCATCGCTTGCGGAGAATCGACTTGCCCAAAGGCTTGGCCACCTCATCCCTGACCAGCCAGTAACACTCGACGCCATAACGTTCATACCGCTCCTGACGACGAACGAAATCCCGAAGGTGCTGATACGAACGTTGGAGCTCGATGGCAATCTTGCGGTCACCGACCTCGAAATACACGTCAGCCTTCCAGCGATCCTTTCCTGTACCACCTGATACTTCCACACGTGGATTGACGCCGTAGAGGTTGAGCGCGCCGACAATCATGTCTTTACCGGCGATGTGCCATTTGGTCTCAGGTGCAGAAGCGCATTCGTCTGAGTAGTGAGCGAAGAACTGCAGGCCGTTGATGCTGGTCTTGAGAACTGCACGGGAAGAGCAGCAGCCCATTTTGAATGCAAATGGGTTTTCCAGGCTCTGGGCCTTCAGTCTGTCCCATTCCTGGGGCGTGTAGTCGCCTGCGTAGACCGGCTGTTCATCATGAGTGAATGCATCGGGAATCATAGCTATCCGCGTCCTGTGGACTAACTGCAGGCAGTAGGCCACAGATTCTCAGGTGAGCTCAACTGAGTGAATCGCGCCAAGTTTAGTAGATTGATTTGAGCGCCTAACTTAGGTAATGGCTCGTCATTTCAAATGGCAGCTTTTGGCCGATTCTGTTGAAAAAGTCGGAATTTCAGGCTGGAAGAAGGCGACGTTGGCCCTCGCTTCAGAACCTGGTCACCACGTTGCGTGGCTTTCCAGTTCTGCGTTGACCGTTGCAGCTTGGTTAATA
>NZ_VFEU01000028.1 GCF_007858255.1 Pseudomonas rhodesiae
TTTGCCAAGTCAACCGAAACAGTCGTAAGCTGCATGAGGACGCTCCCTTCCGCTAAGTGTGGGTAACACTTTAACTTTGGCACATAGATGCCGTTAGGAAGGGGGCGTCCATTCCATTACCACAAAAAGCCCGCTAACCACTGGAAACCGGTCAACCAAAAAATGCAGGCAAAAAAACGCCCCGAACCAGTCGGGGCGTTTTGCTACCTATTGATCAAACCACGATCAATGGTGATGACCGCCTTCACCGTGGACGTGGCCGTGGGCCACTTCTTCCTGGGAAGCGTCGCGGATGTCAACGATCTTCACTTGGAAGTTCAGGCGCTGGCCAGCCAGGGGATGGTTGCCGTCGACGGTAACGTCGTCGCCGTCCAGGTCACGGATAGTGACGATCTGCATTTGGCCGTCCGGCGCCGAAGCGTGGAACTGCATGCCCACTTCCAACTCATCAACACCTTCGAACATGCTGCGGTTCAGGGTGCTGACCAGTTCGGCGGAATATTCGCCGTAGGCATCTTCAGGTTCCACGGCAACGGTCAGCTCATCACCAACTACTTTGCCTTCCAGGGCCTTTTCCAGGCCAGGAATGATGTTGCCTGCGCCATGCAGGTAGACCAGCGGCGCGCCGCCGGCTGAGCTGTCGATGACCTCACCAGCGTCGTTGGTGAGGGTATAGTCGATGGAGACAGCCTTGTTAGCGGCGATCGTCATGGGGCGAGACCTTTTGCATAAGAATGAAGAACGGACAAGTCTAAACAAGGATTTGCCCGAAAGCGAACAGAACCCGGACGGACGGGGCCGATCAACGGCATCCTACATCGTCGCGTTCCATCAAGACGACAGCGCGCACTGGGTGGCCGAGCTGTCCTGCGGCCACACCCAGCACCTGCGCCACCAGCCGCCGTGGCAATCCCGCGCCTGGGTGCTGGACCCGCAGCAACGCAGTGAAAAAATAGGCCAGCGCTTTGCCTGCGGCTGGTGTGCGCAAGCCCACGAATAGCGATAACCTTGGCACCTGATTCCCGGCAGGCCCTCAGTCATAGAGCGCCACCGAAGCCATGCACCTCCAGAGAATTCGCATGCAGACTTTTTTTATCGCGCCCACCGATTTTGGTGTGGGTCTGACCTCCATCAGCCTCGGGCTGGTGCGCACCCTCGAACGAGCCGGGCTGAAAGTCGGCTTCTTCAAGCCAATTGCCCAGCCCCACCCCGGCGACACCGGCCCCGAACGCTCCACCGAACTGGTGGCGCGCACCCACGGCCTCAAGCCGCCACAGCCGTTGGGCCTGGCCCACGTAGAGCGGATGCTCGGCGACGGCCAGCTCGATGAGCTGCTGGAAGAAATCATCACGCTGTATCAGCAGGCCGCCGTGGGCAAGGATGTGCTCATCGTCGAGGGCATGGTGCCGACCCGTAGCGCCAGCTATGCCGCACGGGTCAACCTGCACCTGGCCAAGAGCCTCGATGCGGAAGTGATCCTGGTGTCCGCCCCGGAAAACGAAGTGCTCACCGAGCTGTCCGGCCGCGTGGAGTTGCAGGCGCAACTGTTCGGCGGGCCGAAAGACCCGAAAGTGCTGGGGGTGATCCTCAACAAAGTACGCACCGATGAAAGCATGGAGGCCTTCTCGGCACGCCTGAAGGAGCATTCGCCGTTGTTGCGCAGCGGTGATTTCCGTCTGCTGGGCTGCATTCCCTATCAGCCAGAACTTAACGCGCCACGCACCCGCGACGTCGCCGACCTGATGGGTGCGCAGATCCTCAACGCCGGCGATTACGAAACCCGGCGCATGACTCGCATCATCATCTGCGCCCGCACCATGCGTAACACCGTGGAACTGCTCAAGCCCGGCGTGTTGGTGGTGACCCCCGGCGACCGCGACGACATTATCCTGGCCGTCAGCCTGGCCGCCATCAATGGCGTACCCCTGGCCGGGTTGCTGCTGACCAGCGACACCCTGCCCGACCCGCGCATCATGGACCTGTGCCGCGGCGCCTTCCAGGCCGGGCTGCCGGTGCTGTCGGTGAGTACCGGCTCATACGAAACCGCCAACCTGCTCAACAACCTGAACAAGGAAATCCCCATCGATGACCGCGAGCGCGCCGAGATCATTACCGATTTCGTCGCCAGCCATCTCGATGCGCGTTGGCTGCACCAACGCTGCGGCACGCCGCGGGAGATGCGCCTGTCGCCGGCGGTGTTCCGCTACCAATTGATCCAGCGCGCCCAGGCCGCCAACAAGCGCATCGTTTTGCCCGAAGGCAGCGAACCGCTGACCGTACAGGCCGCCGCTATCTGCCAGGCCCGAGGCATTGCGCGCTGCGTGCTGTTGGCCAAACCGGCGGATGTGGAAGCCGTGGCCCGCGCCCAAGGCATCGAGCTGCCCGAAGGGCTGGAGATTCTCGACCCGGACCTGATCCGCGAGCGTTACGTCGAACCCATGGTGGCGCTGCGCAAGAGCAAGAGTCTCAATGCGCCGATGGCCGAGCAGCAATTGGAAGACACCGTGGTGATCGCCACCATGATGCTGGCCCTGGATGAAGTCGACGGGCTGGTGTCCGGCGTCATCCACTCCACCGCCAATACCATCCGCCCGGCCTTGCAACTGATTAAAACCGCACCAGGTTGCACGCTGGTGTCGTCGGTGTTCTTCATGCTGTTTCCCGAGCAGGTGTTGGTGTACGGCGACTGTGTGATGAACCCGCACCCGAGCGCCGCCGAACTGGCGGAAATCGCCCTGCAGAGCGCCGACTCGGCGCAGGCGTTCGGCATCACGCCACGGGTGGCGATGATCAGTTACTCCAGCGGCGATTCGGCCAGCGGCGAAGAAGTCGAGAAAGTCCGCGAAGCCACGCTGCTCGCCCACGAGCAACAGAGTTCACTGCTGATCGACGGCCCGCTGCAATACGACGCCGCCGCCAATGAAACCGTGGCCCGCCAACTGGCACCTAACAGCCCGGTCGCTGGCAAGGCTACGGTGTTTGTATTCCCGGACCTGAACACCGGCAACACCACCCACAAAGCGGTGCAGCGCAGCGCCGACTGCGTAAGCCTGGGGCCGATGCTTCAGGGCCTGCGCAAACCGGTCAACGACCTGCCGCGCGGCGCCCAGGTCGACGACATCGTGTACACCATCGCGCTGACCGCGATCCAAGCCGCCAATCGACCTATGGATATCTAAATGCTGGATTTTCTACCTGCCGCCGTACGCGGGGTGATCGCCTCGCTGTTGCTGGCGCTGAACACCATCCTGTTGTGTTCGTTCCTGTTTGTCGTGGCGCTGTTCAAGGCCCTGCCCTTCGCCAAGGGGTTCAGCGAATGGCTGATGAACCACACCCATGAGGCCTGGGTGACCAACAACAAGGGTTGGATGAACCTGGTTCAGCGCACGCGCTGGCATGTGAAGGGCCTTGAAGGCCTGGATTATCAGCATTCCTATCTGGTGACCAGCAACCACCAGAGCTGGGTCGACATCATGGTGCTGCAATACGTGCTCAATCGTCGGATTCGCCCACTGAAGTTCTTCCTCAAACAGGAACTGATTTGGGTGCCGGTGATTGGACTGGCGTGGTGGGCCCTGGGCTTTCCATTCATGAAGCGTTACACCAAGGCCTACCTGGAAAAACACCCGGAGAAGAAAGGCAAGGATCTGGAAACCACTCGCAAGACCTGTGCGAAATTTCGCGACAACCCGGTGGGCATCTTCAACTTCGCCGAAGGCACGCGGTTTACGCCGGCCAAACACGCACAGCAGAACTCGCCGTTTCGCTACCTGCTCAAACCCAAGGCCGGCGGTATCGCGTTTGTACTGGATGCCATGGGCGAGCAATTGAAGTCACTGGTGAACGTGACCATCCACTACCCCGCCGGGCGCCCTGGGTACTGGGACTTGCTATGCGGGAAGGTGAAGGACGTGGTGGTGCAGTTTGACGAGGTGCAGATCCCTGTCGAGTTTATCGGCAGGAATTATGAGCAGGATGGAGAGTATCGGCTGGCGTTCCAGGGGTGGATCAATCAGCTGTGGGAAGAGAAGGATGGGTTACTGGACAAGCTACATAAAGACTTCCCAGACAAACGATAATCAAAAGGTGGGAGAGGGCTTGCCCTCGATAGCAGTGTGTCAGTCAGTACATCTGTCACTGTTACATCGCTATCGGGGGCAAGCCCCCTCCCACATTTGATCGCGCGAAGCTTAGATCGCGCCGCGCTGGCGCAACAGCTCCAGCACTTGCTTGACGCTCTCTTCCAGCGATAGGGCCTGGGTGTCGATTACCAGATCGGCGTTCAACGGCACGTCGTACGGGAAGGATTCGCCCGGGATGTTATCCCCACCGGCGGCGTACAGACCTTGCGGGTCACGCTCGGCGCACACCAGCGGCGATGCTTGCACGTAGACCGTCAACAGGCGATCGCTGCCAATCAGCGCCTTGGCCTGCTCGCGACCTTCGGCATCCGGTGCGACGAACGCGGCCAGGGTCAACAGCCCGGCTTCGTTGAACTGACGCGCAACGTGAGCCGCGCGCCGCCAGTTTTCAGTACGCCCGGCGCGATCCTGCGGTAGCCCTTTGTTGAGGTCGTGACGCAGGTTTTGGCCATCCAGCACGAATACCGCGCGGCCCATATCGAACAGCTTGCGCTCGACCGCATAGGCCAGGGTGCTCTTACCGGCGCCCGACAAACCGCTGAACAACACGGTAGCCGGTTGCTGGCCGAAGCGTATGGCGCGCTCTTCGGTGGCCACATGGGCCAACTTGCCGTGGTGCGACGCACTGCCATGGCTGACCGGCGGCGCGATGATCATGCCGGCCGCCACGGTGCCATTGGTCAGGCGATCGATGACGATAAAGGCGCCAGTGGTGCGGTTGCTGTCGTAACCGTCCAGCGCGATGGCGGCGTCGAGGCTCACCTTGACCCGGCCGATCTCATTCAACTGCAACGAACTCGCCGGGCCTTCGGCCAGGGTGTTCACGTCCACGCGGTGCACGATGCTGGTAATGGAACCGGGCACATAGCTGGTGGCGCGCTTGATGTCGTATTTCTTACCCGGCAGCATCGGCTCTTCGGCCATCCACACCAGCATGGCGTCGAACGCGTCGGCCACTTGCGGCACGTTATCGGCATGCACCAGCAGGTCGCCACGGGAGATATCGATTTCGTCTTCCATGGTCAGGGTCACAGCCTGGCCTGGGCCGGCGTGTTCCAGCTCACCCTCGAAGGTGACGATGGATTTGACGCGACTGCTCTTGCCCGACGGCAGCACCACGACTTCGTCGCCCTTGTGCACGATGCCGCTGGCCAGGGTGCCGGCAAACCCACGGAAGTTCAGGTTCGGACGGTTGACGTACTGCACCGGGAAACGCAGATCGGTGTAGTTGCGGTCGTTGGCGATCTCGACGGTTTCGAGGATCTCCATCAACGACTGGCCGGTGTACCAAGGCGAACGCTCGCTCTTGTTGACCACGTTGTCGCCCTTGAGCGCCGACATCGGCACGAACGCCATGGTGCTCGGCTTGAACGCGATGCCTTCGGCGAACTTCAGGTAATCGGCCTTGATCGCCTCGAACACGCTTTGGTCGAAGCCGTTGATGTCCATCTTGTTGACGGCAATCACGATGTGCTTGATGCCCAGCAACGAGGCGATATAGCTGTGGCGACGGGTCTGGGTCTGCACACCGTAGCGTGCGTCGATCAGGATGATCGCCAGGTCACAGGTGGACGCACCTGTGGCCATGTTGCGGGTGTACTGCTCATGGCCGGGTGTGTCGGCGATGATGAATTTGCGCTTGGCGGTGGAGAAGTAGCGATAGGCCACATCAATGGTGATGCCCTGCTCACGCTCGGCCTGCAAGCCGTCGACCAGCAAGGCCAGGTCGATGTCGTCACCGGTGGTGCCGGACTTCTTCGAATCGCGGGTAATAGCTTCCAGGTGATCTTCGTAGATCATCTTGGAGTCGTGCAGCAGGCGCCCGATCAGGGTGCTCTTGCCGTCGTCGACGTTGCCACAGGTCAGGAAGCGCAACATTTCCTTGCGCTCGTGCTGGCCCAGGTAGGCGAGGATGTCCTCGCTGATCAAATCAGATGCGTGCGACATGACAACCCCTTAGAAATAACCCTGACGTTTTTTATCTTCCATAGAGCCGGCGCCATCATGGTCGATGACCCGGCCCTGGCGCTCGGAAGTTCGCGTCAGGAGCATTTCCTGAATGATGTCCGTCAGCGTCTCGGCTTCAGACTCCACCGCGCCCGTCAACGGGTAGCAGCCAAGGGTACGGAAACGTACTTTCTTTTTGACGATGCGGGCTTTGTCTTCGTCGGACAAATGTTCGAGGATGCGGTCGTCGTCAATCATGATCAACGTGCCGTTCTTCTCGATCACTTCACGTTCAGCAGCGAAGTACAGCGGCACGATCGGGATACCTTCCAGGTAGATGTACTGCCAGATGTCCAGCTCGGTCCAGTTGGACAGCGGGAACACGCGGATCGACTCGCCCTTGTTGACGTTGCCGTTGTAGACGTTCCACAGCTCCGGACGCTGGTTCTTCGGGTCCCAGCGGTGTTTGCTGTCGCGGAACGAGTACACACGCTCTTTGGCGCGGGATTTCTCTTCATCGCGACGGGCGCCGCCGAATGCTGCGTCGAAACCATGCTTGTCCAGAGCCTGCTTGAGGCCCTCGGTCTTCATGATGTCGGTGTGCTTGGCGCTGCCGTGGGTGAATGGGTTGATGCCCTGCGCCACACCGTCCGGGTTGACGTGGGTGATCAGGTCCAGGCCCAGTTCTTCGACCATCTTGTCGCGGAACTTGTACATCTCCTGGAATTTCCAGCGGGTGTCGACGTGCATCACCGGGAAGGGCAGCTTGCCCGGAAAAAACGCCTTGCGTGCCAGGTGCAGCATCACGGCAGAGTCTTTACCGATCGAGTAGAGCATCACCGGGTTGTCGAACTCGGCGGCGACCTCGCGGATGATGTGGATGCTTTCCGCCTCCAGCTGTTTCAGATGCGTCAGTTTGTCGACCATGGTTACTCACGGAAAAACGATCTTATGGACGGCCAGCGGGCCGTGTTCGAGCGAGGCATGCTAGCACAGCAACTTCTTCTATTTAGGGCGCCAGCTAGACCGAAACGATATATGAATATGCCGTCAGGTTTGTGTGAAAGCAGGCATCCCCTCCCCCATCCGGGTCAGCGTTGTGGTTCAGATCGGGTTGGGGCAATCGATGAATAGATGTTCCAGGGCAAAGCGCCGCGCCAGGTAATCGCCCAGCGCCTGCACACCGTAGCGCTCGGTGGCGTGATGGCCGGCGGCGATGAAACTGATGTCGTTTTCGCGGGCGCTGTGGAAGGTCTGCTCGGAGGCTTCGCCACTGAGAAACAGGTCGACACCGGCGGCAATCGCCTGGTCGATATAGCCCTGGCCGCCACCAGTGCACCAGCCGACGCGCCGGATCATCTCGCTGCCTTCGATCAGCAAAGGCTCGCGGCCCATGACGTCCTGCACGCGGCGAGCGAAATCGCGGGGGGATAGCGGCTCGGCGAGGGAGCCCACCAGGCCGACGACCTTGAGGTTGTCCGGGTCCAGCGGGCCTTCGACGGTGATATCCAACTGGCGCGCCAGCTGCACGTTATTGCCGACGTCGGGGTGCAGGTCCAGCGGCAGGTGGTAGGCCAGCAGGCTGATGTCGTGCTTGAGCAGGGTTTTCAGGCGACGCTGCTTCATGCCGGTGATGCACGGGTTTTCGCCTTTCCAGAAATAACCGTGGTGCACCAGTACCAGGTCGGCCTGGGCTTCGACGGCGGCGTCCAGCAGCGCCTGGCTGGCGGTCACGCCGCTGACGATGCGCATCACCTGCGGACGACCCTCGACCTGTAGGCCATTGGGGCAGTAATCGGCAATTTTTGCACTGCCGAGGTAGCGGTCCGCTTCCTCGACGAGGGTGGTAAGAGGGACGGCCATGAAAGTCTCCTAAATATCCCGTTCAGAGGCGCGCTCAGCCTCGTATAATGCGCGACATTATGGGCGCTCCCCCGCCCCCTGCAACCTGTCAGGACTTACTTGATGCTCAAGGCGCTGCGTTTTTTTGGATGGCCATTGCTGGCCGGCGTGCTGATCGCGATGCTGATCATTCAGCGTTTCCCCCAGTGGGTGGGCTTACCCAGCCTTGATGTGAACCTGCAACAGGCCCCCCAGACCACCACGGTGGTGCAAGGCCCGGTAACCTACGCCGACGCAGTGGTGATCGCCGCCCCGGCGGTGGTCAACCTGTACACCACCAAAGTCATCAACAAACCGGCGCATCCGCTGTTTGAAGACCCGCAATTCCGCCGCTATTTCGGTGACAACGGGCCCAAGCAGCGGCGCATGGAGTCCAGCCTGGGTTCCGGGGTGATCATGAGCCCTGAGGGCTACATCCTCACCAACAACCATGTGACCAGTGGCGCCGATCAGATTGTGGTGGCCCTGCGTGACGGCCGCGAAACCCTGGCCCGAGTGGTGGGCAGTGACCCGGAAACGGACCTGGCGGTGCTGAAGATCGACTTGAAGAACCTGCCGTCGATCACCCTCGGTCGTTCCGATGGCTTGCGCGTGGGTGATGTCGCACTGGCCATCGGCAACCCGTTCGGGGTTGGCCAGACGGTGACCATGGGCATCATCAGTGCCACCGGGCGTAACCAGTTAGGTCTTAACAGCTACGAAGACTTTATCCAGACCGATGCCGCGATCAACCCGGGCAACTCAGGCGGCGCCCTGGTGGATGCCAATGGCAACCTGACCGGCATCAACACGGCGATTTTCTCCAAGTCCGGCGGTTCGCAAGGCATCGGATTTGCGATCCCGGTGAAACTGGCGATGGAAGTGATGAAGTCGATCATCGAGCACGGCCAAGTAATTCGCGGCTGGCTGGGCATCGAAGTGCAGCCGTTGACCAAAGAGCTGGCCGAATCGTTCGGCCTGACTGGGCGCCCAGGCATCGTGGTGGCGGGGATTTTCCGCGATGGCCCGGCGCAGAAGGCCGGCCTGCAATTGGGTGACGTGATTCTGAGCATCAACGGCGAACCGGCCGGCGACGGACGCAAGTCGATGAACCAAGTGGCGCGAATCAAACCGACGGATAAAGTCGCAATTCAGGTCATGCGCAATGGCAAAGAGATCAAGTTGTCAGCCGAGATCGGCCTGCGCCCACCGCCAGCCCCGGTAAAAGAAGAGGAATAACCGGCCGCACCCAAGTGCCCGTTCGCGGGCACCAGCCAGCTGACTTCTCATAGCGATTCATTCTCATTGGTCATGTTATATTGTTTCAATTAAATCATTGGAACGCTCTCTCATGCCGTCTCGAAAAATCGCTCCCATGGCCGGTCTGGCCCTGGGACTGCTGCTGGACCCTGCCTTCGCCGAAGACAACCGCCTGGAACTGGAAGCTATCAGCGTCACGACCGACGCTTATGAATCCGCCACCGGCCCGGTCACGGGCTACCGCGCCACCCGATCCGCCAGCGCGACCAAAACCGACACGGCTCTGCGTGACATCCCACAGTCCATCAGCGTGATTCCCGCCACGGTGCTCAAAGACCTGGGCAGTACCAACGTGGAACGCGCGCTGGAATTCGCCGGCGGGGTGTCCAAGCAAAACAACTTCGGCGGCCTGACCCTGTACGAATACAGCGTGCGCGGTTTCACCACTTCGGAGTTCTACCAGGATGGCTTCAGCGCCAACCGTGGCTACCCGAGCACGCCGGACACCGCCAATATCGAACGCATTGAGGTGCTCAAGGGCCCTGCCGCCAGCCTCTACGGGCGCGGCGATCCCGGCGGCACGGTGAATATCGTCACCAAAAAACCTCAACCCGAGGCCTTCACCACCCTGCAAGCCAGCGCAGGCAGTTGGGATCGTTATCGCACCGCACTGGACGTCAACACCCCACTGGACAGCGAAGGCAGCGTGCTGTCGAGGGTCAACCTGGCGGTGGAAGACAACCACAGTTTCCGCGATCACGTCGGCAGCAAGCGGGTGTTTGTCGCGCCGTCGTTCAGCTGGCAATTGGACCCGGATACCACGCTGCTGGTGGAAAGTGAATTCGTGCGCCACAGCTCTACCTTCGACCGCGGCATCGTCGACGCTCCCGGCGTATCGCGCCGCACGTTCCTCGGCGAACCCAACGACGGCGATATCGACAACCACAACAACCGCCTGCAAGCGACCCTCGAACATCACCTGAACGACGCCTGGAAACTGCGCCTGGCCAGCCACTACAAACAAGGCAGCCTATGGGGCGATGCTTCGGAAAACCGGGCGCTGAATGCCGACGGTCATACCCTCAATCGCCGTTACCGCGAACGCTCCATGGGCTGGCATGACAGCATCACCCAGCTGGAACTGCGTGGCCTGTTCGACATCGGCAGTTGGCAGCACGAATTGCTGGTGGGCACCGAATACGAGGACTACCGCAAGAACGAACGCGTGACTGCGATCGCTGGCAGCTACCCCATCGACCTCTACAACCCGGTCTACGGCCAACCCAAACCCAATGGCGCTCGCTCCGGCACTGACTTCTTCGAGCAGACTAAAAGCCACGCGTTGAACCTGCAGGACCAGATCATCTTCACCGAGCGCCTGCGCGGCATGATTGGCGCGCGCTTCGAGCACTTCGAACAAACCCTCGACGACTTCACTCGTAACGCCCCAACCAGCCGCCAAACCCACGACGCCCTCACCCAGCGCGCCGGGCTGCTTTACCAGCTCACGCCCGAATTCGGCGTGTTCGCCAACGCTTCAACCTCGTTCAAGCCCAATAGCGGCCTGGACGCCACGGGCAAAACCTTCAAGCCTGAAGAAGGCGTAGGTTATGAAGTGGGGATCAAGACCGAACTGTTCGACGACCGCCTCAGCGCCACCCTGGCCGCGTTCCATATCGAAAAGGAAAACGTGCTGGCCCTGGACCCGGCCACCAACACCAACCGCGCCATGGGCAAGGCTCGCAGCCAGGGTTTCGACCTGCAGCTGAGCGGGCAAGTGACCGACGCGGTGCGCGTGATCGGCGCCTTGGCCTATATCGACGCCGAAGTGACCAAGGGTGACAAAACCATTCCCACGGGCAGCCGCATTCTCGGCGTGGCCAAGCGCAGCGGCAGTCTATTGGGGGTGTATGAATTCCAGGATGGCGCCTTGCGCGGCTCGGATGTGGGCGCAGCGTTCACTTATGTGGGAGATCGCTCGGGTGAGGCCGGCGGTAGCTTTGAACTGCCCGCCTACCACACCGTCGATTTGCTGGCCCATTACAAGGCCACGCAAAACGTGACGGTGGGCCTGAACCTCAACAACCTGTTCGATGAAAAGTACTACGAGCGCTCCTACAGCAATTACTGGGTCAACCCCGGCGAACCGCGCAACCTCACGGTCAGCCTGACCCTCAATCTGTAACGCGCCTACAGTTGCTGCGGCGCGCGCTCGCACAGGGTATTGAGCGCCGCCGCCCACTGCGGGTCATCGTTCAGGCACGGCACCAATATCAGGTCCTCGCCCCCGGCCTCGCGGAATTGCTCGCGGCCGCGGTCGCCGATCTCTTCCAAGGTCTCGATGCAATCGGCAACGAACGCCGGGCACATTACCAGCAGCTTTTTCACACCTTGCTGGGCCAGCGCCTCAAGGCGGGCCTCGGTGTAGGGTTCGATCCATTTCGCGCGACCCAGCCGCGACTGGAACGCCACCGACCACTTGCTCTCGGGCAAGCCCAGCCGCGCCGCGAAATCACGGGCGACACTGAAGCACTGTGCGCGATAGCAGGTGGCGAGCACCTCAGGCGAGGCATTCTTGCAGCAGTCGGCATCATTGAAGCAATGCTGGCCGGTGGGGTCGAGCTTGGTCAGGTGCCGCTCGGGCAAGCCGTGGAAACTCAGCAGCAGGTGATCGTAATCCTGTTCCACATAGCGGCGCGCGCTCGCCGCCAATGCGTCGATGTACTCCGGCTGATCGTAGAACGGCTGCAGGATCGAAAACTGCACATCCAGTTTCTTATCACGCACCACGCGCTGCGCCTCTTCGATCACCGTGGTCACGGTGCTGTCGGCAAACTGCGGGTACAACGGCGCCAGCGTGACTTTGCGGATGCCCTGGGCGGCCAGGCGCGTCAGGGTGGTTTCCAGGGAGGGCTCGCCGTAACGCATCGCCAACTCCACCGGGCCTTGGGTCCACTGCGCGGTCATTTGCGCTTGCAGGCGACGGCTGAGCACCACCAACGGCGAGCCCTCGTCCCACCAGATCGATGCATAGGCATGGGCCGACTGCTCTGGGCGCTTGATCAGGATCAGCGACACCAGCAGGCGTCGCACCGGCCATGGCAAGTCGATCACATAAGGGTCCATCAAAAACTGATTGAGGTAGCTGCGCACATCGGCCACCGAAGTGGACGCCGGTGAACCCAGGTTGACCAGTAACAACGCGTGATCCGTCATGCAACATCCTATCTCTAGAGGCGGGTGGACAAGTCGTCCAGAGCCGCACGCAACTCAGTGAACTGGAAAGTGAAACCGGCCGCCAGCAAACGTTCCGGTACGGCCTTTTGGCCGCCCAACAACAACCCCGACAACTCGCCCAGCCCCACCTTCAACGCGAAGGCCGGCATGGGCATAAATGCCGGGCGATGCAACACTTGGCCCAGGGTCTTGGCGAACTCGCGGTTACGCACCGGGTGCGGCGCGCACGCATTATAAGGACCGTTGGCGTCTTGCTTGTGCAGAAGAAAATCAATCAGGGCAATTTGATCCTGGATATGCACCCACGGCATCCACTGGCGGCCATTGCCGATAGGCCCGCCCAGCCCCAGTTTGAACGGCAGCAGCAACCGCGACAAAAAGCCGCCCTCGGCAGCCAGTACCAGGCCAGTGCGCACCAGTACCACGCGGATGCCCAGGGCTTCGGCGCGCTGGGCGGTTTCTTCCCAGGCGATGCACAGCTGGCTGGGGAAGTCGTCCTGCACCGGGCCACTGGCTTCGGTCAATTCGCGCTCGCCGCCGTCGCCGTACCAACCCACCGCCGAACCGGACACCAGCACTGCCGGTTTCTGCTCAAGGCCTTCGAGCCAGGCCAGCAAGGTTTCGCTAAGACTGATGCGGCTGCTCCACAACAGCGCCTTGCGCTTGTGAGTCCAGGGGCGGTCGGCGATGGGCGCGCCGGCCAGGTTGACCACCGCGTCCACCGCGCCGATCACCTCTTCCAGGCGCGCAACGCCCAGTACTTGCGCGCCGCACAGCGACGCCACTTCCTCAGGATGACGGCTCCACACGGTCAGACGATGACCTTGGGCCAGCCAGTGTTGGCAGAGTTGGCGACCGATCAAGCCGGTACCGCCGGTCAGCAAAATATGCATGGGACGCTCCTCATGTAACGTTCGCCGCCGATCACTGGTCTATTTTATAAGCAGGGATCAATTCGAAGTCGGGCGTGGCGTAGGGTTAACCATAGGCCACGTCAACGGTTCAGGTACGCCAAAACTTATACCAAAAAACAATATTGTACAGCTATTGGTCTCGGCGTAGCCTGTACCCAACGGTAAATGAGGCCCACCATGACTCTACCCATCGCGATTATCGGTACCGGCATCGCCGGACTTTCCGCCGCCCGAGCGTTAAAAGAGGCCGGGCACCTTGTACAACTCTTCGATAAAAGCCGCGGCAGCGGCGGACGCATGTCCAGCAAACGCAGCGATGCCGGTGCGCTCGACATGGGCGCCCAGTACTTCACCGCCCGCGACCGGCGCTTCGCCACCGAGGTGCAACGCTGGCAGACGCAGGGCGTCGTCGATCAGTGGCAACCACAGCTTTATCAATTCAAGTCCGGCCAGCTCACGCCCTCGCCCGATGAGCAGGTGCGCTGGGTCGGTACACCGCGTATGAGTGCGATCACCCGCGCATTGCTGGATGATTTGCCGGTGCAATTCGGCTGCCGCATCACCGAGGTGTTCCAAGGCAAACATCACTGGAACCTGCAGGACGCCGACGGCGGCAATCACGGGCCGTTCAGCCATGTCATCATCGCCACGCCCGCACCCCAGGCCACTGCCCTGCTGGCAGCCGCGCCCAAACTGGCGGGCGTCGCCGCCGGTGTGAAAATGGACCCTACCTGGGCCGTGGCCCTGGCCTTCGACACCCCGCTGGACACCCCAATGGAGGGCTGCTTCGTACAGGACAGCCCCCTCGATTGGCTGGCGCGCAACCGCAGCAAGCCCGGGCGCGACACCACCCTCGACACCTGGGTGCTGCACGCCACCAGCGCGTGGAGCAAGGCTCATCTGGACCTGTCCAAAGAAGCAGTCACCGAATACCTGCACGGCGCGTTCGCCGAACTGCTGCACAGCGCCATGCCCGCGCCGTCGTTCAGCCTGGCGCATCGCTGGCTGTACGCGCGACCGTCCAGCGCCCATGAATTCGGCGTGCTCGCCGATGCCGACCTAGGCTTGTACGTATGCGGTGACTGGTGCTTGTCCGGCCGTGTGGAAGGCGCCTGGCTCAGCGGGCAAGAAGCAGCGCGACGGCTGATCGAGCATCTGCAATGAACCGCATCAACCCGGCCAAATTGCTGCTGTCGAAGTGGACAGCAGCACACCCCCAAAACAAGGAAAAGCATTTTCTGGTCACCGAACTGTTTCGTGACGAAGAAGGCACCGTGTTGGAAATCGAGCTGCAAGCGGTCATGACGCGCCGGGGTGAACGCCTGCCGTGGCAAACCCTGCAAGACGCCGAGGCGTGGAAAATCGGCTGGCAATAATCTCAGCGCAAAAACTTATACAAATGATTTGACTTGTACAGCATCAAACCTATGATGAGATTTAGTTGTACAGGCACTCTTGTTTGTATAGGAATTTTGCAGAGGTTTGCTCATGTCCAGCATCACCAAACCGAAGATCGCCATCAGCGCCTGCCTGCTGGGCGAGAACGTGCGCTTCAATGGCGGACATAAACAATCCCTGCTCTGTTGCCAGACCCTGGCCGACTATTTCGACTTTGTGCCGCTGTGCCCGGAAGTCGCCATCGGCCTGGGCATCCCCCGTGAACCGATCCGTCTGGTGGGCGACCCTGCCCAGCCGCAAGCCGTCGGCACGGTGAACCGTGCCCTCAACGTGACCCAGCCGCTGGACGATTACGGCCGGCAGATGGCGCGCGAGCATACCGACCTGTGCGGTTACATCTTTATGCAGAAGTCCCCGTCCTGTGGCCTGGAGCGGGTCAAGGTGTATCGCGAGAACGGCACACCGGTGGATGGCGGCGGTCGCGGCATCTATGCCCAGGCATTTTGCGCGCGCCACCCCAACTTGCCGGTGGAAGAAGACGGTCGCTTGAATGACCCGGTCCTGCGGGAAAACTTCCTCACCCGCGTATTCGTCTATGCCAGCTGGCAAGCACTGCTGGCCGAAGGTTTGAGCCGTCATCGCTTGCTGGCCTTTCATTCTCGGTACAAGTACTTGCTGATGGCTCACAGCCCGCAGCACTACAAAAGCCTCGGTCACCTGTTGGGCACGATGGATAAAAGTACCGAGCTGGATGAGCTGGCCAGCGTTTACTTCACTGAGTTGATGACCGGCCTGAAAAAATGCGCCACCCGCGGCACCCACAGCAATGTGCTGCAGCACATCAGCGGCTACCTGAAACAGGTGATCAGCGCCGACGACAAACAGGAAATGCAGACCGTCATCGGCCAATACCGCCACGGCATCGTGCCGCTGGTGGTGCCGCTGACGTTGCTCAAGCACCACTTTCGTCAACACCCGGACCGCTACATTGCGCAGCAGGCGTACTTGCAGCCGCACCCGGAAAATCTCAGCCTGCGAAATGCGATCTAACCCATGAAAAGCGTCATGAACGCCGTCCTCCAAGACGAACCCGGCGAAGACATCGCCCAAGCCCTTGAAGACGGCTGGCTGCCGATCCGTGAAGTGGCGCGCCAGACCGGCGTCAACGCCGTGACCCTGCGCGCCTGGGAACGCCGTTACGGTTTGATCGTGCCGCAGCGCACCCCCAAGGGGCATCGGCTCTTCAGTGCCGAGCATGTGCAACGTATCCACACCATCCTGACCTGGCTTAACCGCGGCGTGCCCGTCAGCCAGGTGAAAAACCTGATCGACTCCGCCCAGATCACCCCCGACAGCGTTGCCAACGAATGGCAGAGTCTGCGCCAGACATTGGTGCAGGCCATCAGCGACTTGGCCGAGCGCCGGGTCGACGATGCCTTTAACCAGGCCATGGCGCTATACCCGCCGCGCACCTTGTGCGAGCAACTGCTGCTACCGCTGATCCAGGAACTGGAGCAACGCTGGCAGGGCCAGTTCGGCGCGCAGATGGAGCGGGTGTTTTTCCTGTCGTGGCTGCGCAGCAAGTTTGGCGCGCGCATTTACCACAACAATCGGCAATTGCACGGTGCGCCGCTGCTGCTGATCAACCAGTCCGACTTGCCGCTGGAGCCGCATCTGTGGCTCAGCGCCTGGCTGGCCAGCAGCGCCGATTGCCCGGTGGAAGTGTTCGACTGGCCGCTGCCGGCCGGCGAATTGGCCCTGGCGGTGGAGCACCTCAAACCGCGCGCCGTGCTGCTGTATTCGAGCAAAGCCTTGCAACTGCCGGCCTTCGCCAAACTATTGGGCGGTGTTGATTGCCCGACACTGCTGGTCGGCCCCACGGTGAGCATTCATCAGGCCGAGCTGGCGTTATTGAGCCATGACCTTGCGGATCTGTCCCTCGCCGAAGACCCGTTGTCGGCCCACCAGCTTATGCTCCAGCGTGGACTCGTCTAAATGCACCTGATCTGGCTGCGCACCGACTTGCGCCTTCACGACAATACCGCCCTGGCCGCTGCGAGCCAGCGCGGCCCGCTGGCAGCGGTGTACCTGATCACGCCCGAACAATGGCTGGCCCACGATGACGCGCCGTGCAAAGTGGATTTCTGGCTGCGTAACCTGCGGCACTTGAGCCGGTCCCTGGGCGAACTCAACATCCCGTTGCTGATCCGCACCGCCGCCACCTGGGACCAGGCACCCGCCGTGCTCCGCCAATTGTGCGGCGAGTTGGGCGTGGCGTCGGTGCACGTCAACGAGGAATACGGCATTCATGAAAGCCGCCGAGATGCGGCGGTGGCCACGGCGCTGGAAGCCGATGGGGTGACCTTCCACAGCTACCTGGATCAATTGTTTTTTCAACCCGGCAGTGTGCTGACCAAAAGTGGCACGTATTTCCAGGTGTTCAGTCAGTTCCGCAAAGTCTGCTACACCCGTCTGCACAGCGCCCTGCCGAGCCTGGTGAGCACGCCCAAGGCACAGGCAAAACTGGCTATCAAAAGCGACGCCGTGCCAGCCACCGTGGACGGCTTCGAACCGCCGAGCGAACGCCTACGCGCCCTCTGGCCTGCCGGTGAAGACGAAGCCCGACGCCGCCTGGAAACCTTCGCCGATGCGCAGATCAGCTATTACAAGGACGAGCGCGATTTCCCGGCCAAACCCGGCACCAGCCAGTTGTCCGCCTACCTGGCCGCCGGCGTGGTCTCGCCGCGCCAATGCTTGCACGCGGCGCTGCAAACCAATCAGGGCGAATTCGAAAGCGGCGATATCGGCGCGATCACCTGGATCAACGAACTGCTGTGGCGTGAGTTCTACAAACACATTCTGGTGGGCTACCCCCGGGTGTCCCGTCACCGCGCCTTCCGCCCCGAAACCGAAGCCGTGGCCTGGCGCGATGCGCCCAAGGACCTGGCGGCCTGGCAAGAGGCGCGCACAGGTCTGCCGATCATCGACGCGGCGATGCGCCAGTTGCTTGAAACCGGCTGGATGCACAACCGCCTGCGCATGGTGGTGGCGATGTTCCTGACCAAGAACCTGTTGATCGATTGGCGCGAAGGCGAACGGTTCTTCATGCGCCATCTGATCGACGGCGACCTGGCCGCCAATAATGGCGGCTGGCAGTGGAGTTCTTCCACCGGCACCGACTCGGCGCCGTACTTCCGGATTTTCAGCCCGCTGAGCCAATCGGAAAAATTCGACAGCGAAGGCGTGTTCATCAAGCACTGGCTGCCGGAACTGGCCGGGCTGAATAAAAAGGAAGTCCACAACCCCGACGCCGTTGGCGGATTGTTTGGCGTGGCGGATTACCCGCGCGCCATTGTCGATTTGAAAAAATCCCGCGAGCGCGCCCTGGCGGCGTTTCGCAGTCTGCCGTCGCGCGAAGCGGTAGGAGGTGCCCATGAGTGATTTCCTGCGCCGTTTCGCCCAGACCTTCGCCACCCTGGACAAGCACAACCTGCACTTGCTCGACAGTCTGTACAGCAAGGACATCGCCTTCACCGATCCGCTGCACGAAGTGCACGGCTTGACCGCGCTGCACCGCTATTTCGAGTCGCTGTACGGCAACGTCAGCCAGTTACGCTTCGATTTCCACGGTTTCGATCAGGTCGCCGAGGGCGAAGGCTACCTGCGCTGGAAAATGAGCTTCTGCCACCCGCGCCTGGCCAATGGCAAGGTCATCCGCGTGGAAGGCTGCTCACACCTGATGTGGCGTGAAACGGTGTACCGCCATCGGGATTATTTCGATGCCGGCGCGCTGCTGTACGAACACCTGCCCGTGTTGGGCAAAGTGATCAGTTGGCTGAAAAGGAGAGTGGGATGAACGCAGTGACGCCCCGTCGTTATTGGCTGACTGGCGCCAGCAGTGGCATCGGCGCCGCGCTGGCCGTGGAGCTGCTCAACAGCGGCGCCCAGGTGGCCTTGAGCTCGCGCACCAAAGAGCCGCTGGAGGCGTTGGCGCAGCGTTACCCTGGCCAAGTGCTGGTGGTGGCCGGCGACCTGACCAACAGCCAGACTGTGCGCGAAATCGGCGAGCACATCGCTCAGGTGTGGGGTGCGCTGGACACAGTGATCCTCAACGCCGGCACGTGCGAATACGTGGACGCCCGCCAGTTCGACTCATCGATCATCGAGCACGTCGTGCGCACCAACCTGCTGGCCAGCAGTTATTGCATCGAAGCCGCCCTGCCGTTGCTGCGCGCCGGGCTCACGCCGCACCTGGTGGGCGTCGCCAGCGCCGTGACTTACCTGCCAATGCCACGTGCCGAGGCGTACGGTGCGTCCAAGGCCGGCCTGCGCTACTTGTTCGAATCGCTGCGCATCAGCCTGTCGCCGGAGAACATCGACGTTACCGTGATCAGCCCAGGCTTTGTCGACACGCCCCTGACCGAACGCAACGACTTCCCGATGCCCCTGAGCTGGCCCGCCGACAAAGCCGCGCGGCATATCTTCGCCAAGCTGAGCAAGCGTCCGTTGGAGATCGCCTTCCCCGCGCTGTTTATCGCCACCTTGTGGCCCTTGTCGAAACTGCCCAACCGCGCGCAATTGATCATCGGCAAACGCATGTTGCGCAGCCCACCGCCGAAAAAGGACGACCTGTGAAGATCGCCATTATCGGCAGCGGTATCGCTGGGCTGACCAGCGCCTATCTGCTCAGCCGCCGCCACGACATCACCCTGTTCGAAGCGGGCGACCGCATCGGCGGGCATACCCATACGGTCAACGTGACGGTGGAGGGCCAACCCTACGCGGTGGACACCGGTTTTATCGTGTTCAACGACTGGACCTACCCCAACTTCATTCGGTTACTGGGGCAGATCGGCGTGGCGTTCAAACCCACCGAGATGAGTTTTTCGGTGTGCGACGAGCGCACCCGGTTCGAGTACAACGGCAACAACCTCAACAGCCTGTTCGCCCAGCGCCGCAATATCCTTTCGCCAGGCTTCTGGGGCATGTTGCGCGACATCCTGCGCTTCAACCGCCAGGCTCCGCTGGATCTGCAAGAACAACGGATCAGCGCCGATATGACCCTGGGCGACTACCTCACTGCCGGCGGTTACGGTGAGCGCTTCGTGCGTCACTACATCGTGCCGATGGGGGCAGCGATCTGGTCGATGTCACTGGCGGACATGTTGGGGTTTCCGTTGCAGTTCTTTGTACGGTTCTTCAAGAACCACGGCTTGTTGTCGGTGAACAATCGCCCGCAATGGTGCGTGATCGAAGGCGGCTCCAGTGCTTATATCGAACCGCTGACGCGCGGTTTTCGTGAGCGGATCCGCCTGAGCTGCCCTGTGCATAAAGTCGAACGCAACGAGGACGGTGTGGTTATCCACAGCGCGTCCGGTAGCGAGACGTTCGACCGAGTGGTGTTCGCCTGCCATAGCGATCAAGCCCTGGCGTTACTCGGCGACCCGAGCCAGGCCGAGCAGGAAATCCTCGGCGCCCTGCCCTACGCCGACAACGACGTAGTGCTGCACACCGACACACGCCTGCTGCCCGACCGCAGGCTGGCCTGGGCCAGTTGGAACTACCGGCTGACCGGCGACAGTCAGGCCCAGGCCGCCGTGACCTATGACATGAACATCCTGCAAGGCATCGACAGTGCCACGACCTTTTGCGTGAGCCTCAACCAGACGGCGGTGATCAACCCGCTGAAGATCCTCGCGCGCTTTACCTACGCCCACCCGCAATACAGCCTGGCCGCCGTCGCCGCCCAGCAGCGCTGGGAAGAATTGAACGGCGCCCGACATACCCATTATTGCGGTGCCTATTGGGCCAACGGGTTCCACGAAGACGGCGTGGTCAGCGCCCTGCGCGTGGCGCAAACCTTCGGAGAGACCCTGTGAACAGCGCCCTGTACAGCGGCTGGATTGCCCACCGCCGGTTTGCGCCCAAGGCTCATGCCTTTCGCTACCGCATCGGCCTGCTGTACCTGGATTTGAGCGAAGAAGACCAAGTGCTCGGGCTCTCGCCCCTGGCCGGGCGTAGCCGCCTGGCGCCCTTCGGTTTTCGCCAGCAGGACTACCTGCGTGAGTTGACCGGCCACGGCATGAGCCTGAGCGATGCCGTGCGCCAGGAAGTCGGCAAGGCGCTGGGGCGCACACCCCAGGGCGTTATCTGCCTACTGACCCAGGCCCGCAGTTGGGGCCTGGCTTTTAATCCGGTGAGTTTCTTCTACTGTTTCGAGGCCGATGGGCAACTGGCCGCGATCCTGTGTGAAGTGACCAACACCCCTTGGCGCGAACGCTACCACTACGTGCTGCCGGCCCAGGCCCTGGGCGCGGACGAGCACCAGCATTTCGCCGTGGCCAAGGCGTTCCATGTGTCGCCGTTCCTGCCGCGAGACCTGGAATACCGCATGAGCTTCAGCCCGCCCGCCGAGCGGCTCGGCGTACATATGGCCGACTGGCAGGGCGAGCTGAAAGTCTTCGACGCCACCCTGAGCCTGCACAAAGAGGCGCTGACCCGCGCCAGTCTGCACCGCTACCTGGGACGTTTTCCGTGGATGACCGCCAAGACCTGCCTGGCCATTTACTGGCAGGCCCTGCGCCTGTTGCTCAAACGCACACCGATTTTCTCCCACCGGGCCGCCGATGGCGCCTCTCGCACCGCCGTCGGGTATACCAAGGAACATCGCCATGAAATCCCCTAGCTTATCGGTCAAGGCCAGCCGCCTGAACGTCAACGGCATGACCACCGCGCTGCTGCGCAAGGGTGTGCTGCGTCAACTCAGCCAATTGCGCCATGGCCAGTTGGTGGTGATTGAGGACGGTGAACGCCAAGTGTTCGGCGCACGGGAAGCGCACCTGTTGGGGGAAATCCAGATCGTCGATCCGGCCGTGTGGGGCCTGGTGGCGGCCAACGGTTCGATCGGCGCCGGCGAAGCGTTTATCCATGGCTACTGGACCAGCCCGGACCTGACCGCCGTGGTGCGGGTGATGGTCAGCAACCTGGACGTACTCGACGCGCTGGAAGGTGGCCTGGCCCGCCTCGCCCGCCCGCTGACTCAGAGCCTGCATTGGCTCAATCGCAACACGCGCGAGGGCTCGCAAAAAAACATCGCTGCCCACTACGACCTGGGCAATGAGCTGTTCGAACAATTCCTCGACCCGACCATGATGTACTCGGCGGCGCAATTTCTGACGGCCGACGACACCCTGGAACAGGCGCAACTGAACAAACTGGAGCGTATCTGCCAGAAGCTTGCCCTCAAACCCAGCGACCATTTGCTGGAGATCGGCACCGGCTGGGGCAGCATGGCGCTGTATGCCGCGCAGCACTATGGCTGCAAGGTCACCACCACGACCCTGTCCAAGGAACAATTCGCGTACACCGAACAACGCATCCAGGCGTTGGGCCTGCAAGATCAGGTCACCCTGCTGCTAAGGGATTATCGCGATCTCACGGGCGAGTACGACAAACTGGTGTCCATCGAGATGATCGAGGCTGTGGGTCATCGCTTTCTGCCCACCTACTTCAAGCAATGTGCACAGTTGCTCAAGCGCGACGGTCTGATGTTGCTGCAAGCCATCACCATCCGCGAACAGCGTTTCGAGCAAGCCAAACGCAGCGTGGATTTTATCCAGCGCTACATCTTCCCCGGCGGCGCCCTGCCCTCGGTGCAGAACATGCTGCAGATCGTCAGCCGCGACACCGATATGAACTTGCTGCACATGGAAGACTTCGGTCTGCACTACGCAAAAACCCTGCGCCTGTGGCACGAGAATTTTCGCCGCGCCCATGGCCGCCTGACAGAACTGGGCTACGACGAGTACTTCCTGCGGCTGTGGGAGTTCTACCTGTGCTACTGCGAAGGTGGCTTTATGGAGCGCACCATCGGCACCGCTCAGTTGCTGCTGGCCAAACCGGCGGCGATCAACCCTCCGCTGCTCGGCCGTTTCAATGCTTAAAAACCTGGCCAACGCCGCGCTGTTCCAGTGCGGCTGGTTTGCCTGCGTGCTGGGCGGCGACGGCCCCTGGTTGCTGATTGGCGTGGCGGTGCTGGCCGTTCATCTGCTGTGGATAAGTTCTTGGGCCAAGGATGGCGCGCTGATCATTGGCGTGACCGTGGCGGGTACGCTGCTGGACACATTACTGCGAGCGCTGGGTGTGTTTCAGTTCAGCGAACCAGGGCCCTTGATCCCGTTTTGGCTGATGCTGCTGTGGGCGCTGCTGGCCACCACGTTGCGTCATTGCCTGGCATGGAGCGCACGGCCCTGGTGGCGAGCCGCCGTATTAGGCGCAGTCGGCGGGCCGCTGTCGTATTACGCCGGCAGCCAGTTGGCAGGCGTGGAATTCGGCTTTGACGTGGCGCCCACGCTGATCGGGCTGGCGCTGCTGTGGGCCGTGGTTTTTGTCGGGCTGCATCGATTGGCACGCTGACGTCTGTCAGACCTTTCACACCCGAGACTCGCCCATGCCTTACACTGCGCGCCTATGACCAACATCCCCCACATCCAAATCGCTGACCCCGCCGTCACCTGCTCTACGTGTGCGGCGTGCTGCTGCCAGCTGGAAGTCATGCTGATTACCGACACGGGCGTACCTGAGCGCTATATCGACACAGACGATTGGGGCGGTGAAGTGATGCTGCGCCTGGACGACGGCTGGTGTGCGGCGCTGGATCGGGACACGATGATGTGTACGATTTACGAGCGGCGCCCGCTGATTTGTCGGGAATTCGAGATGGGCGCACCGGAGTGCCTGGAAGAACGCCAAGGGATTGCGACGGCGTATATCTGATCGCAATGCGGGAGGGCACAAGCCGCCCCCGCAGCGTTTTGCGATGCGGGTGATTACAACGGCATGGTGTAGTGCAGCGAGTAACTCTCTACCCCATCGTTGTTACTGCTGATACCGGCGTTGGAATAATGGGTGGCGCGGATGCCCACTTCATGCCCACCGGTAAAGCGCAGGCCGAAACCCAAACGGTCTTCGAACTGAAAAGCCTGGCCGATGTTGTTGTCTTCCAGCTTGGTACGGGAGAACACCGCAACGCCGATGCCGGCCTCGATGTACGGTTTGACCGATTGCCCGGCAAATTCGTACACAAACACCGGTGAGAACGACAGACTGCTGGCGCCTGCGCGGTCATCACCTTCCCAGTACGTGTAAGCACCGCTCCAGTAACCGGTCAGGCGACCTACATCGCTTTGCATCCAACTCTTATCCCAATCCGAAGTCAGCCCCAGGCGGTAAGTCAACGTCGAATCGCTGGTGGACCCCAGACCGAATTCGAGGCCGGCGGCCTGCGCCGAAAACGAGTGTCCTACAACGGCGGCCGCAATCGCAGCCAAACAGAACAAGCGCTTCATTAAACGTTCCTTCCGAACAAGTTTGTATGGTGTTTTGTACAAGCAATCTCGCTATAGAAGCCTGCGCAGAGCCAGAAGTTCAGCTTCTAATCACGAAATTTCACGAAATTTTCACGAGCCGAAGCTTCGCACAATTCCGGGATGTTTCCATAGTGTCGGTAGGATATTTCCTAGGTGAGACAGATCGCCGCTGGTCCAGAACTGCGCGGGAGCAGGTTTGCCGTCGGCCAACAGGTCGCGCTCGCCCAATAAGCGCTTGAGCTGCCGTGCCACTGCGGCGCCAGTATCGATGAGGATGACGCTCGGCGGCAGCATTTGCGCCAGCATCGGTTTAAGGAAGGGGTAGTGGGTGCAACCGAGGATGATGGTGTCGCAACCGGCACTGAGCAGGGGGTCGACGTAGCCCTGTAACAACTGGCGCAGGGCCGGGCTGCTCAGATCGCCGGTTTCAATCAGCTCAACCAGGCCTGGGCATGGCTGGGTAACTACGCGCACGTCAGTGGCAAAACGGTCGAGCAGCGCCGCGAACTTGGCACTTTGCAGGGTGCCGGTGGTGGCGAGCACGCCGACCACACCACTGCGGGTCGCGGCGGCAGCGGGTTTGACGGCGGGCTCCATGCCCACCAGCGGCCAATCGGGGTAGTCCAGACGCAGGTCGGCGACGGCGGCCACCGTCGCCGTGTTGCAGGCAATTACAAACGCCTTGGCGCCCTGCCCGTGGAAAAACGCCGCCACCCGCCGCGAACGCTCGCGAATAAAGGCCGGAGTTTTCTCGCCATAAGGGATATGCCCGCAATCGGCAACGTAGAGTAGCGACTCGTGGGGCAGCAGTTGCTGGATTTCCTCCAGCACCGACAGGCCACCGACACCGGAATCGAACACACCGATCGGCGCATCCTTACCCATGGCGAGTCCCGCAGACACTGCAGCCAGGGTCGCGCTTGACCCGCAGCTCGCGGAAACGCGTGGTCAAGGCATCGATCAGCAATAAACGCCCGACCAACGGCTCGCCAAAACCGGCCAACACCTTCAGGGCCTCCAAGGCTTGAAGGCTGCCGACCAAGCCCACCAGCGGCCCGACGACACCGGCTTCGCTGCAGCTCAATTCGGCGTCGCTGCCGTGCCCATATAAACAGTGGTAGCACGGGCTGTCGGCGCGACGGGGGTCAAACACCGACAGTTGCCCTTCCAGGCGAATCGCCGCGCCGCTGATCAACGGCTTCGCGGCGCCGACACAGGCGGCATTGACCGCCTCGCGGGTAGAGAAGTTGTCACTGCAATCGAGCACCACATCCACTTGAGCCACGGCAGCGGCCAGCGAATCGGCATCCAGCGCGGTGCGATGGGGCACCAGTTGGATGTCGGGGTTGATCGCGCGCAAGCGACGCATGGCCGAGTCGACTTTGGTCTGCCCGACACTGTCAGTGTCATGGATGATCTGGCGTTGCAGGTTGGTCAGGTCGACCGTGTCGAAATCCGCCAAATGCAACTGGCCAACGCCCGCAGCGGCCAGGTACAGCGCTACCGGCGCGCCCAGACCGCCAAGGCCGACAATCAGGGCACGGCCGTTTTTGAGGCGCAATTGCCCGTCAATGTCGACATGCTGCAACAGAATCTGTCGGCTATAGCGCAACAGCTCCTGATCGGTCAGCACGGCCGGCGCCCTAAGGTGATACGTTCGTGCCCGCCAAGGTCGACGCGGCTGTGCACTTGCTCAAAACCTTGGCTCTGCAAAAGGTCGCGTACCGCAGGGGCTTGATCGTAACCGTGCTCCAACAGCAACCAGCCACCCGCATTCAGGTGGGCGGGCGCGTCCTGGATGATCAGCCGCAGGTCATCCAAACCATCATGGCCCGCCACCAGGGCGCTGGCGGGCTCGAAACGCACGTCGCCGGCCACCAGATGCGGATCGTTGTCGGCGATATACGGCGGGTTGCTAATGATCAGATCGTAGGAGTGCCCGTGCAGGGCGCTGAACCAATGGCTGTTGAGTACCGTGGCGTTATTCAAGTGCAGACGCTGGCGATTGCGCTCGGCCAGGGCCACCGCTTCCAGCACACGGTCGACCGCAGTCACTTGCCAGGCCGGGCGCTCGCTGGCCAAGGCCAGGGCAATCGCGCCGCTGCCAGTGCCCAGGTCAAGCACGCGGGCAGGCGTGGCCGGCAATAATTCCAGCGCCGCTTCCACCAGCATTTCGGTCTCGGGACGCGGGATCAGCGTGTGCGGCGCCACTTCAAGGTCGAGTTTCCAGAAACCCTGCTGGCCGAGAATATAGGCCACCGGCTCGCCCGCGCGGCGGCGTTGCAGGTAGCCAGCAAACGTCAGCGCGTCTTCGCTGCTGACGATTTTTTCCGGCCAGGTGTGCAGATAGCTGCGCGATTTGCCCAGGGCCGCAGCCAGTAACAATTCGGCGTCCAGGCGCGCGGTGGGCGAATCCGGCAGGTCGGCGGCGCGCAACAGGCTGGCGATGATGGTCATTTATTCACCTATGGCCGCCAATTGATCGGCCTGGTATTCGGCGAGCAACGGCTCGATCACCGCTTCAACGCCGCCGGCGAGGATTTCGTCCAGGGAATACAGGGTGAGGTTGATCCGGTGATCGGTCACTCGGCCCTGGGCGAAGTTGTACGTGCGAATGCGCTCGGAGCGGTCGCCCGAGCCCACCAGCAGCTTGCGCTCAGTGGCGATCGCATTGGCGGCGGCGCTGGTCTGCTGGTCGTTGAGCTTGGCCGACAGCCAGGACATGGCACGCGCCCGGTTCTTGTGCTGGGAGCGCTCTTCCTGGCACTCCACCACGATACCCGACGGCAAGTGGGTGATACGGATGGCCGAGTCGGTCTTGTTGACGTGCTGGCCGCCGGCACCGGACGAACGATAGGTATCGATGCGCAAGTCGGCCGGGTTGATCTCGATGGCTTCCTGTTCATCCGGCTCGGGCAGCACCGCGACGGTGCAGGCCGAGGTGTGGATGCGGCCCTGAGACTCGGTGGCCGGCACCCGTTGCACACGGTGCGCGCCGGACTCGAACTTCAGCTTGCCGTAGACATTGTCACCTTCGACACGGGCGATGACTTCTTTATAGCCACCGTGTTCGCCTTCGTTCTCGGACAGAATCTCCACACGCCAGCCGCGACGCTCAGCGTAGCGCGAGTACATACGGAACAGGTCGCCGGAGAAGATCGCCGCCTCGTCGCCACCGGTGCCGGCGCGGATTTCGAGGAACACGTTGCGTCCGTCGTTGGGGTCCTTGGGCAGCAGCATGCGTTGCAGGTCGCCTTCCAGCTCGGCGAGTTTTTCCTTGGCCTCGCGGACTTCTTCCACGGCCATTTCACGCATGTCCGGGTCGCTGTCCTTGAGCAGTGCCTGGGCGCCTTCAAGGTCGGCCTGTACTTTCAGCAAATTCTTATAGGTGGCGACCACGGGCTCAACTTCGGCGTATTCCTTGGAATAGGCACGGAATTTGGCCTGATCGGCGATGACCTCGCCATCGCCGAGCAAGGCGGTCAGTTCTTCGAAACGGTCCTGGAGCACGTCCAGTTTATTGAGCAGTGACGCTTTCATTGCAGTTTTTTATCCGAAGAGCTGTCTGACGCGCCCTCTCCGAGGGCAAAAAGTTCCTGGGCCATGGCCAGCGCATCGAGGCGGCCTTCGGCGGTCAATTTTTTAAGTTGCACACTGGGCGCATGCAGCAATTTGTTGGTCAGGCCACGCGCCAACTGCATCAATACCTCTTCGGCACTGCCGCCGTTGGCCAGCGAGCGCTGGGCCTTGAGCAATTCTTCGTCGCGCAGGCGTTCACCTTGCTGACGATACGCCTTGAGCACGTCCACCGCCGCCAGTTCACGCAAGCGCACCATGAAATCTTCGGCGCCGGTGCTGACCATTTCCTCGGCGGCCTGGGCTGCGCCCTGACGAGTCTTGAGGTTTTCGGCAACCACTTCGTGCAGATCGTCGACGCTGTACAGATAAACATCGTCCAACTCGCCGACTTCGGGCTCGATATCCCGAGGAACGGCGATATCCACCATGAAAATCGGCTTGTGCTTGCGCAGCTTCAGCGCGCTTTCAACCGCGCCTTTGCCCAGGATCGGCAACTGACTGGCGGTGGAGCTGATAACGATATCGCTGCGCACCAGTTCGGCTGGAATATCCGCCAGCAGCACCGCATGGGCGCCGAACTGTTCGGCCAGGATACTGGCGCGCTCCAGGGTACGGTTGGCCACCACGATACGCTTGACCCCAAGGTCGTGCAGGTGGCGCGCGACCAGAGTAATGGTTTCCCCGGCGCCGATCAGCAGCGCCTGGCTGCGCTGCAGATCACTGAAAATCTGCTTGGCCAGGCTGACGGCCGCGAACGCCACGGACACCGGGTTTTCGCCGATCGCCGTATCGGTGCGCACCTGCTTGGCGGAGTTGAACGTGGCCTGAAACAGCCGACCCAGCAACGGACCGACGGTGCCGGCTTCGCGCGCCACGGCGTAGGCGGATTTCATCTGACCCAGGATCTGCGGCTCGCCCAACACCAGCGAATCGAGACCGGCCGCCACACGCATCATGTGACGAACTGCCGCATCCTCTTCATGCACATAAGCGCTGGCGCGCAGCTCGTCGAGGCTCAAATGGTGATAATCGGCCAGCCAGCGCAGGATGACATCCGCAGAGAGATGTTCCTGTTCTATATAAAGCTCACTGCGATTGCAGGTCGAAAGGATCGCAGCTTCGCGACTGTCGGTGAGCCGGCAGAGCTGCTGCAAGGCCTCAACCAACTGCTCAGGCGTAAACGCCACGCGCTCGCGCACGTCTACAGAGGCAGTCTTGTGGTTAATACCGAGTGCGAGGAAGGCCATTCAATATCGCTGATGATGTCGGGAAGCCGGCGATTGTCCTACTTCGAAAGATTCAGAACAACCACCGTCGTCTATTGTCCCTATACCTTGTGCCTATAAAAGACACGCACTGAGACTCGGTTATGTTTGGCCGAAGGCTTGTGTCATGATGATCCGACCGCAGGTTAGTCGTCCTCTTCCTATATGAATAGATCTTCCGCGTTGCTCCTTGCTTTTGTCTTCCTCAGCGGCTGCCAGGCCATGGCCCCCGTGCAGCCGGACGGTACGCCGCCGACAGAAGACAGCACCCCCGCCCCTGAAAAGCCCAAGGTTTACTCATCGTTCAGCGAAGAAACGGTGTACAGCCTGCTGACCGCGGAGCTGGCCGGCCAGCGCAATCGCTTCGATATTGCGCTGGATAACTACGTGACCCAGGCCATCAATACGCAGGACCCGGGGATCTCCGAGCGCGCGTTTCGCATCGCCGAGTACCTGGGGGCCGATCAGGCGGCGCTGGACACGTCGCTGATCTGGGCGAAAAACGCCCCGGACGACTTGGAAGCACAACGGGCGGCGGCCATTCAGTTGGCGCGGGCCGGGCGCTATGACGACTCCATGGTGTATATGGAGAAAGTCCTGCAGGGCAAGGGCGACACCCATTTCGACTTCCTGGCGCTGTCGGCCGCCGACACCGACCAGGACACCCGCAATGGCCTGATGAACAGTTTCGATCGACTGCTACAGAAGCACCCGAAAAACAGCCAGTTGATTTTCGGCAAGGCCTTGCTGCTGCAACAGGATGACGAAGCCGAAGCAGCGCTGAAGCTGCTGGAACAAAACCCGCCGGATGAGGGGGAAATCGCCCCTATTCTGCTGCGCGCACGCTTGCTGCAGAATCTCAATCGCGGCAAGGAAGCGATTCCGTTGCTGGAAAAAAGCATCAAGAAGTACCCGGAAGACAAGCGCCTGCGCCTGACTTACGCACGTATGCTGGTGGAGCAGGACCGCATGGAGGACGCCAAAGTGCAGTTCGCCAATCTGGTCCAGCAATATCCGGACGACGATGAACTGCGCTATTCCCTGGCCCTGGTATGCCTTGAAGCCAAAGCCTGGGACGAGGCCAAAGGGTACCTGGAAGAGCTGATCGCCCGGGAAAGCCATGTGGATTCCGCGCACCTGAACCTGGGCCGCATTGCCGAAGAGCGCAACGACCCACAGGCAGCCCTGCTCGAATACGCTCAGGTCGGCTCCGGTAACGATTACCTGCCGGCCCAACTGCGCCAGGCCGATATCCTGATGAGCAACGGCCGCACCGATGAGGCGGAAAAACGCCTGGCCGCCGCGCGGGATGCCGAGCCGGACTATGCCATCCAGTTGTACCTGATTCAGGCTGAGACCTTATCGGCCAATAGTCAGGGTGATCGCGCCTGGAAAGTGCTGCAACAAGCCCTGTTGCAATTCCCCGACGATTTGAACCTGCTGTACACCCGCGCCATGCAGGCGGAAAAACGCAATGACTTGGCGCAGATGGAAAAAGACCTTCGCCTGATCATCAAGCGCGACCCGGACAACGCCATGGCCCTCAACGCCCTGGGTTACACCTTGTCCGATCGCACCACGCGCTACGACGAGGCCAAGGCGCTGATCGAACAAGCGCACAAACTCAATCCGGAAGACCCGGCCGTCCTCGACAGCCTCGGTTGGGTGAATTACCGCCTGGGTAATCTGGATGAAGCCGAACGCCTGCTGCGCCAGGCGTTGGAGCGCTTTCCCGATCAGGAAGTCGCGGCCCACTTGGGCGAAGTGTTGTGGGCCAATGGCAAGCAGCGCGAAGCCCGTCAAATCTGGGAAAAGTTCCTCAAGGAACAACCCGAAAGCCCCATCCTGCGCAGCACCATCAAGCGCCTGACCGGATCCGAGACCCTTTAAACTTATGTTTTTGCGCCACGTTGTAGTGTTCAGTCTTATCGCCTTGCTCGCCGGTTGCGCTGGCTTTGGCGCCCGTGAATCCGTTGAAGGCCAGGGCAACCCGGCGCAATGGAAGCAGCACAAGAGCCAACTGGCCAGCATCGATGGCTGGCAGATCGAAGGCAAGGTTGGCGTACGCGCGCCGAAAGATTCCGGCAGCGGTACGCTGTTCTGGCTGCAACGCCAGGACTACTACGATATTCGCCTCTCGGGCCCACTGGGCCGAGGTGCGGCGCGGCTGACCGGGCGTCCGGGCCAGGTGAGCCTCGAAGTGGCCAATCAGGGGCGCTACGAAGCGACCTCCCCGGAAGCTCTGCTGGAAGAACAGATTGGCTGGAAACTGCCGGTGTCTCATCTGGTCTGGTGGGTGCGCGGTTTGCCCGCACCGGACAGCAAGAGCCGCCTGAGCCTTAACGGCGACAGTCGTCTGGCCACCCTTGAACAGGATGGCTGGCAAGTTGAGTACCTCAGTTACGTACAACAGAACGGCTATTGGCTGCCCGAACGCATCAAATTGCACGGCACGGACCTGGACGTCACGTTGGTGATCAAGGACTGGCAACCGCGCAAATTGGGGCAATAACGTGACCGCAGAAAAACTGACCCTGCCCTCTCCGGCCAAACTCAATTTGATGCTGCATATTCTCGGACGCCGTGAAGACGGCTACCACGAGCTGCAGACGCTGTTTCAATTTCTCGATTACGGCGACGAACTGACCTTCGCCGTACGCGACGACGGCGTGATCCAGTTGCATACCGAATTCGAAGGCGTGCCCCACGACAACAATCTGATTGTGCGGGCCGCGAAAAAACTCCAAGAGCAATCCGGCAGCTCACTGGGCATCGACATCTGGATCGATAAAATTTTGCCCATGGGCGGTGGGATCGGCGGTGGCAGCTCGAATGCCGCGACTACGCTGCTGGGCCTGAACCACTTGTGGCAGCTCGGCTGGGACCCTGATCGCCTGGCTGCGCTGGGGCTGACGCTGGGGGCCGACGTCCCGGTTTTCGTTCGCGGGCACGCGGCTTTTGCCGAAGGCGTAGGGGAAAAACTGACCCCTGTAGAGCCCGAAGAGCCTTGGTATGTGGTCCTTGTCCCGCAAGTCTCTGTAAGTACAGCAGAAATTTTTTCAGATCCGCTGTTGACACGTAACTCTCCTCCCATTAAAGTGCGCCCCGTTCCCAAGGGAAACAGTCGAAATGACTGCTTACCGGTTGTAGCAAGGCGTTATCCAGAGGTACGTAACGCTTTGAATTTGCTAGGTAAATTTACCGAAGCAAAATTAACCGGAACTGGAAGTTGTGTGTTTGGGGGCTTCCCAAGCAAAGCTGAAGCTGATAAAGTCTCGGCCCTTCTTACAGAGACCCTTACAGGGTTTGTAGCAAAGGGAAGCAACGTTTCGATGTTGCATCGCAAGCTGCAAAGTCTGCTCTAAAAGGAATCGAGTACTGGGTACTCGTTGCAACAGATACAGGGGCGTCGCCAAGCGGTAAGGCAGCAGGTTTTGATCCTGCCATGCGTTGGTTCGAATCCAGCCGCCCCTGCCATTTTCCTATACTCATCCAGGTTACCCTCAGCCTCTAGGTACTGCGCGTGTCCAAGATGATGGTCTTTACGGGGAACGCTAACCCCGATCTGGCTCGACGTGTCGTACGTCAGCTGCATATCCCTCTCGGTGACATCTCTGTCGGTAAATTCTCCGACGGCGAAATTACAGCCGAGATCAATGAAAACGTCCGCGGTAAAGATGTCTTCATTATTCAGCCGACCTGCGCTCCGACCAACGATAACCTGATGGAACTCGTCGTGATGGCTGATGCCTTCCGCCGCTCCTCAGCGACTCGAATCACAGCTGTAATCCCTTACTTTGGTTATGCCCGTCAGGATCGCCGTCCGCGTTCCGCGCGTGTGGCTATCAGCGCGAAAGTCGTGGCTGACATGCTAACCGTGGTAGGCATCGACCGTGTTCTCACGGTTGACCTGCACGCTGACCAAATCCAGGGGTTCTTCGATATTCCGGTAGATAACATCTACGGTTCCCCCGTTCTGGTGGATGACATCGAAGACCAGCGCTTTGAAAACCTGATGATTGTGTCCCCGGACATTGGTGGCGTCGTGCGTGCACGGGCTGTTGCCAAATCCCTGGGCGTGGACCTCGGGATCATCGACAAACGCCGTGAAAAAGCCAATCACTCTGAAGTGATGCATATCATCGGTGATGTCGAAGGGCGTACCTGTATTCTGGTTGATGACATGGTCGACACCGCCGGCACCCTGTGCCACGCGGCGAAAGCCTTGAAAGAGCACGGTGCGGCTAAAGTCTTCGCCTACTGCACACACCCTGTGCTGTCGGGCCGAGCGATCGAGAACATCGAAAATTCCGTGCTGGACGAACTGGTGGTGACCAACACCATCCCGTTGTCCGCCGCCGCTCAAGCCTGTGCGCGTATCCGTCAATTGGATATCGCACCGGTCGTTGCTGAGGCGGTTCGCCGCATCAGCAACGAAGAATCGATCAGCGCGATGTTCCGTTAAGGGTTACCCCTTCGTAATAAAGCACTGACGAAAAGCGCCCCGCCCCAGCATTGTGTTGGGGCGGGGCTTTTTTGCCCATATCGAGTTTGGCGCTGGTCGCAAACGCCACTCGATGATGGCTATTTTGGAGATACAAAATGACTGAATTTACTCTGAACGCCCAAGCGCGTACTGACCTGGGGAAAGGTGCGAGCCGCCGCCTGCGTCACGCCGCTAACATTCCTGCTGTTGTATACGGCGGTAGCAAGCCTGCTGAATCCGTGACCATTCTGGCCAAAGAAATCGCCAAGCTGTTCGAAAACGAAGCTGCCTACAGCCACGTTATCGAGCTGAACGTCGACGGCACCAAGCAGAACGTCATCGTTAAAGCAATGCAGCGTCATCCTTCCAAGCAGTTCATCATGCACGCCGACTTCGTTCGCGTTGTAGCTGGCCAGAAACTGACCGCTATCGTGCCTGTGCACTTTGTTGGTGAAGAAGCTCCGGTCAAGAAAGGCGGCGAGATCTCTCACGTCCTGAACGAAATCGAAGTGACCTGCCTGCCGAAAGACCTGCCTGAGTTCATCGAAGTCGACCTGTCGGCTCTGGAAGTCGGCGCCATCGTTCACCTGTCCGACATCAAGGCGCCAAAAGGCGTTGAGTTCGTTGCACTGGCTCACGGTGATGACAAAGCAGTTGCCAACGTACACGCTCCACGCGTTGCTCCAGAAGCTGAAGAAGGCGCTGCAGAGTAATTCACTCTGTCTTGCCGGAGCTTGAGGAAACATCGCGGACCGAAACGTAGCGAGAAAGCGGGCGATAACGCGGCGTTTACTCTTGAGTAAATGATCTTTGTCGTCC
The DNA here is from genome assembly GCF_007858255.1 of Pseudomonas rhodesiae. Classification (GTDB taxonomy): domain Bacteria; phylum Pseudomonadota; class Gammaproteobacteria; order Pseudomonadales; family Pseudomonadaceae; genus Aquipseudomonas; species Aquipseudomonas rhodesiae. Next base: position 34,297 of record NZ_VFEU01000028.1, read on the forward strand.
ACTTTCGCCGCATGCAGGTCGCGGCGATGTTATCCACAACTTCAAAGGAAGGGCCCCTGTCGTGACTGCCATTAAACTGATCGTTGGCCTGGGAAATCCAGGCGCCGAATACGAACAGACCCGGCATAACGCGGGGGCCCTTTTTGTTGAGCGCATCGCCCACGCCCAAGGTGTCAACCTGGTGGCCGATCGCAAGTATTTTGGCCTGACCGGACGCTTCTCGCATCAAGGTCAGGATGTTCGTCTGCTGATTCCCACCACTTACATGAACCGCAGCGGCCAGGCTGTCGCGGCGCTTGCGGGCTTCTTCCGGATCAAACCCGAAGAAATCCTGGTGGCCCATGACGAGCTGGACCTGCCACCCGGCGTCGCCAAGCTCAAACAGGGCGGCGGGCATGGTGGTCACAATGGCCTGCGCGACATCATCGCGCAGTTGGGCAATCAGAATACCTTTTACCGCCTGCGGCTCGGCATCGGCCATCCGGGCGTTGCCAGTATGGTTTCAAATTTCGTCCTGGGTCGTGCGCCACGCGCCGAACAGGAAAAACTCGATGCCAGCATCGATTTTGCCCTCGGCGTGCTGCCGGATATCCTCGCCGGTGAATGGAACCGTGCGATGAAAAACCTGCACAGCCAGAAGGCCTGACTCTTACCGAGGGGAAACACCATGGGATTCAATTGCGGCATCGTCGGCCTGCCCAACGTCGGCAAATCCACCCTGTTCAACGCCCTGACCAAGTCCGGTATTGCGGCGGAGAACTTCCCCTTCTGCACCATCGAACCCAACAGTGGCATCGTGCCTATGCCCGATCCGCGCCTGGACGCATTGGCGGCCATCGTCAATCCCAAGCGCATCCTGCCGACCACCATGGAATTCGTCGATATCGCGGGCCTGGTGGCCGGCGCGTCGAAAGGCGAGGGCCTGGGTAACAAGTTCCTGGCCAACATCCGTGAGACCGACGCCATCGCCCACGTGGTCCGCTGCTTTGAAGACGAGAACGTGATTCACGTCTCCAACAGCGTCGACCCGAAACGCGACATCGAGATCATCGACCTGGAACTGATCTTTGCCGACCTCGACAGCTGCGAAAAACAACTGCAGAAAGTTGCGCGTAACGCCAAGGGCGGCGACAAGGATGCCGTGGTCCAGAAAGGGCTGCTTGAGCAGTTGATCGCCCACTTCACCGAAGGCAAACCTGCGCGCAGCCTGATGAAGAACATGGGTGCCGACGAGAAAGCTGTGATCAAAGGCTTCCACCTGCTGACCACCAAGCCTGTGATGTACATCGCCAACGTGGCTGAAGACGGCTTCGAAAACAACCCGCTGCTCGACGTGGTCAAGGCCATTGCCGACGAAGAAGGCGCCATGGTTGTTCCGGTGTGCAACAAGATCGAAGCGGAAATCGCCGAACTTGAAGACGGCGAAGAAAAAGACATGTTCCTCGAGGCCCTGGGCCTGGAAGAGCCTGGCCTGAACCGCGTGATCCGAGCCGGCTATGAAATGCTCAACCTGCAAACCTACTTCACCGCCGGTGTCGAAGAAGTCCGCGCCTGGACCGTCAAGGTCGGTGCCACCGCGCCACAGGCCGCCGGCGTGATTCACACCGACTTCGAAAAAGGCTTTATCCGTGCTGAGGTGATCGCTTACAACGACTTCATCCAGTACAAGGGTGAGGCCGGTGCCAAGGAAGCAGGTAAGTGGCGTTTGGAAGGTAAGGAATACATCGTTAAAGATGGCGATGTGATGCACTTCCGTTTCAACGTATAATCGCTACTCGCGGTTTACGCCGAATATAAAAAGCCGATGCACTGCATCGGCTTTTTTGTGGGCGACGACTTTACGAATACTCTGACACAACAGATCAGTCTAAATACCAACAGTTTTCAGACTCTGCCTACTCTCCCCTGCACCGCTCTACTTAATACGTTCAGCGCCCGAAAACTATCAAACTTATCCCACATGACTTCGGCAACTAATCACCCTAAGGACCGGTGATAACTGTTATAAAATTCGCTGTATTGTGCAGAGCCTGCACGTTGTCTTTTCGACAGTGAAGCAAGAGCGAGTATGGAGTAATAATCCGATGTCGGCGCTTGACCACATGGAAAACGAAACAAGCACTTCACTCATTGAAGACGCTGACATTGAACATGTCTTGAGCAGCACTGCCCCCCTCAACGTTGACATCCTGTTGCTGGGAGAAACCGGCACCGGCAAAGATACCTTGGCACAACGCATTCATCGGCTATCAGGGCGACGGGGCAACCTGGTCGCGGTCAATTGCGCAGCCATTCCGGAGACCCTGGCGGAGAGTCAACTGTTTGGAGTCAACAGCGGCGCGTACACCGGCGCCGTGCAATCACGGGCAGGCTTCATCGAAGCCGCGCACCTGGGCACCTTGTACCTGGATGAAATCGACAGCTTGCCGCTCTCGCTCCAGGCCAAGCTGCTGCGAGTACTGGAGGCTCGTGGCGTTGAGCGCTTGGGTTCAACCCGCTTCATTCCGGTGGATATGCGCGTTATAGCGTCTGCCCAGCAGCTGCTGCATAAAATGGTCGAGCGAGGAGCGTTCAGGCGCGATCTTTATTTCCGCCTGAATGTGGTCACCATCCAGCTCGCGCCACTGCGTGAGCGCCGTGAACGCATTATCCCTTTATTCTTGAGCATGCTCAGGCAGGAGGCCGAGCGATTCAAACGCCCACCACCTTCACCACCCTGCACGCTGCTGCTGCAACTGCTTGGCTATTCCTGGCTGGGTAACGTGCGTGAATTGCGCTCGGCCGCCAAGCGCTGCGTACTGGGACTGCCACCGCTGTGTGGGCCGGCCATGCCGGATGACGGGGTCGAGATAGGCCTCAAGGGCCGCCTTCAACAGATTGAAAAGACGCTGATTGAAGAGTCTCTGCAGCGGAACGAACACAATGTGGACCGTGTGGCAGTCGAGTTAGGCGTGGCCAAACGCACGCTTTACTACCGAATGAAACAACTTCATATTTTGTTGAATTAACCCCCAGGCAATCAACTAATAATTCGAAACATTTGCACGAAAAACTTCAGGAACGCCATCCACATCAACGGCCACATAGTTAGTGCCAGCAGCGATTCAAATATTATGAATCAAACTGGTAAACCCACTATCTTTATTGCAGGCATCTCTGGAGAACACCCAATGACGATACCCTCCAACACTGGCTATAACCCTTATTCGGTTGGCAATAGTTATGACTCAGGCGCACCGAGTTTGGAACAAACCACCGAAGGGTCTAAAGAAGACAACAAAAAGATCGCAGAGTTGGCTCGAGAAGCTAGGTGGCAAACCGGCTTGAAGAGTGTTGCTGATACCTACCGTTAAGAATGGCCAGCTTCCCCGAGGCAATCAGTCGGGGAAGTTTTCTACACCGGCGACGCTGACCCAGCGTCGCCCTCCTGAGCCCTTGATGCAAAAGGTCTGGCATGCAAATCAAAACCGTTTTTTCCGCAGAGCATGACGACACTGGCAGCGCACACAGATCAGTTGAATATTCACCCGCACCGCCTGCCGATATCCATCTCTTCACCTCAGCCCTGGCACAGCCAACCCCCCTGGCTGCCACCACGCATCGGGCTGAACGGAGCAGCCTGCTGGCAGACGCGTCAGACGCGCTCGCCCACTCAACAGAACGCATGGGCAAAAGTTTGCGCGCCCTCAGTAAAAAAAATAACGAGCGTGCAATGCGGGACTACCCTAGCCACCTTTCCAACACCTTGCTGCTGACTCACATCCTGGTCAAGAGTGTCGGGAAAACCGCCCAAGGCCTCGATAAAATCAGCAATTTGCAGTAGATGGGCATGAAGTCCCTCCTCCCCGCTCTGCTGCTTTTATGGCTCGCCTTCATGCTGAACGGTTGCAGTGAGCGCGTCGAACTCCACCGCCAATTATCCGAACAGGAAGCCAACGAGGTCATTGCCGAATTGGCTGACAAACATATCCGCGCACAAAAAGTGCCTGCTAAAGACGGTGTTGTCGTGGTCGTCAATGCCATCGACATCGGTCGTGCCGTGCGTACGTTGGAGGCGGTCGGATTGCCCAAGGTCGCACGTACCACATTGGGCGATACGTTTCGCAAGGACGGCGTCATTTCAACACCACTGGAGGAGCGGGCTCGGTACATCTATGCCCTGTCCCAGGAACTTGAGGCGACCTTGTCGAACATTGACGGTGTCATCATCGCCCGGGTGCATGTGGTGCTTCCAGAGCGCATCGCGCCGGGAGAACCGGTGCAACCGGCCTCTGCTTCGGTTTTCATCAAGCATGATCCGCGGCTAGACCCCGATAATATCCGTTCTCGGGTTCGCCGAATGGTTGCCAGCAGCATCCCGGGAATGTCCACGGCGGTGGATAACCCGCAAAAGCTCACGGTGGTCTTCGTGCCTTCAATCGTCTATCAAGAGCAACGGCAGCTGACGTATTTCGGACCGTTCTTGATACCCGCAGATGACCTCGGTTTTTGGCGCGCCAGCATGACCCTTACGTTGGTTGCCATCGTGATGACGACGGCCGCGTTACTCTTCCTGCGCAACCGGCGACAGCGGGCAATCCAAGCTGCGGCCGGCTACTCCGATAATTCGCAAGCGACCCACCCGTGAGTGAACACCTGAGCTGGGCGCAATGGTGGGCGCGTCCTTGGAGGTCGGCGCACGATGACTGGCATACCCTCGGCGACCCAGTAATCAACGCGCTGCGCCTTATCGACGCCCCAGTGAACTGTACCGTCGAAGGTATTACCGCAGGCCTGCCCCCTGCTCCTCACCCCACGCTGCTCAAGCTGGCCTTGGCGTCGGTCTCGGAACTCGATTTCGTGCTCGACCTGATTGACAGCATTTGTAGGCCGCAAACCACCACCGCCTTGCAGGAGGATCATCACCTATGGTGCAAGCGAATTGCCAAGGCCTTGCCCCCGCAAACACTGTTACCTGCAGACGATCCTTTGCAACTGCTGCGTGCATGGGTTGAGCCTCCCGTCTGGCAACGCCTCCGATTGCGCTTTTGCTTTGCGCGTGTGCTCGAACTGGAAAGAAGCCACCGCCCATACGTCGGCGATGCGAGTCGCCTGGATACCCTGTGGCAAGCCGTGGTGTGGCGCATGACAACACCCACCAGCACTCGCGTGGTGCCTGCGCCCCACGCAATGGACGACTGACGATGCTCTGCCGACGCAAAATCACGCTGCCGCCCGACGCCAATAGCCTGTCGCACGGGCTGATTCCCAGAGAGGTGCTCGCTGACTGCACCCAAGCCGAACACCTGTTAACCCGCGCCAAGGCTCAGGCTGACGCGTTGCTCAACCGCGCACAACTCAGCCGCGAGGCGCTTTTGGAGCAGGCGGGCCAGGCGTTCTGGCAACGCGCCAACGCACAGCTGCATCGATGGGAAAACGAGCAAAAAGCATTGTGCGACAACCTGGAGCGGTACATCACAGGGGTCGTCAACCAGGCGATCAGACACCTGCTTGACGAGACGCCGCAGCCACAACGCCTGGCAGCGCTGCTCAAGCAATTGCTGGCAAGCCAGGTACCGGAGGTGAATGCGCTCCTGTTGTGTCATCCACGGGAAATCGAGGCACTCAAACATTGCCTCAGCCGCCATAACGCCGCGCGTTGGAGAGTTCAGCCAGACGACACCATCAGCACTCAAACCCTCGTTCTGAAAACCGACGAAGGCGACTTTCACATCAATTGGGCCTCCATGCTTGCCCCGTTTTCCAAAGAAGGTGATCGGGCTCCACTGGCTGGCCTGGCGCAATCAACTTGGAACTGAATAGCCAGCACTGACCACAGAGGTGAGGTCTATCAGGAGAGAATTATGGACTTCTATAACGGCTTCAAACGTGAGCTTCTGGGCCAAGTTAAGACTGACACCCTGCGTTATAAAACCATCGAGCAGTCCCCTGCGGAGACCTCAGAGGACATGCTGATGTTTTACGAGAGCATGTTTAAAAGGCATCACTCCGATTGGGCGTTCAACGAGCACAGCCGGGTCAACTACATGCTGTTCAAAACCGCACTGGACGGTGTGCCATAAGTTGGAAGATCAACTTATTGACTGGTTGGGCGGCGACTCAGAACAGATGCTCGTCCTCGAGAACAACGATGAAATCATCCTGAAACGTCACGGCGACGCCGTGTTGATCTGCGTTCAACTGACGTCACGTCGGCCGGATCACGCACCGTTGCACTGTTGGCTGCGACTGGGTGCGGTCAGCCTGAATCACTTTCAAGGCTCGCTTGCCCAAGCGCCTGACAGTGGCGCGCTCTGGTTGGTCCAATGCCTGCGCACCGACCCGCACGAGACATCGTTGCTCAACAGCCTCGAAGCCCTGCTCAACCAACGCGACACGTGGCGCTCGACGGTCGCGCGCCTTGCCCTGCCGGCTCATCAATCCAAACCTACTTCGTTACGTTCGCTGTCGTATTAACCAGAGAACTCTATGTACAACAAGACCCAGAGCTATAACCGCATGCCTATTGCCTTGCCCAGAACATCGTCAAGGCTTGCCACCTGGCGTTGCCTGCTCACACTCCCCTGGTTGCTGATACCTGCTCAAAGCGTCCTGGCCGCCATTCCCCCGGAATGGAAAAACACCGCCTACGCCTATGAGGCCGAACACAAACCACTACGGGAAGTCCTCGAAGACTTCGCCCAGACCTTTGGCACGCAATTGCACATCGAGGGCCTGCTGGAGGGGGACGTCAACGGCAAGATCCGCGCGAACACCCCACAGTCACTACTGGACAGACTAGGTGTCGAACACCGTTTCCAGTGGTACCTCTACAACAACACGCTTTACATCAGCACGCTGGATCAGCAGGAGTCAGCACGCCTGGAGGTCTCATCAGAGACGATTTCCGACCTCAAGCAGGCGTTGACCGATATCGGACTGCTCGATAGCCGTTTCGGTTGGGGAGAGTTGCCCGAAGACGGGGTCGTACTCGTCTCCGGCCCCAAGCGCTATATCGAACAGATCAAGCAGTTCAGCAGCCAGCGCCGCTCACCGGATGAAAAACAGAGCGTGTTGAGTTACCCGTTGAAGTTTGCCAATGCAACGGACCGCCAGGTGGATTACCGCGGAGAAAAACTCAACATTCCCGGTGTCGCCAGCATTTTACGCGGGCTGCTGGAACCACGCTCCACTTCGAAGCTTTCGGGGCTCTCGAGTCTGAGCCAGCGCCCAGCCTCCCCCCCCGCGCCGCTCACACCCAACATTCCCCGGTTAGGCAACCCGTTGCTGGGCCAGATGCTCGGTGCTAACGCCAACCCGACATCACTGGACACCGGCCCCGCGCTCACCCCGCGCGCCCCGGTTTCCAACAGTCGGATCAGGGTTGAAGCCGATTTGCGCAATAACGCGGTGCTGATTTACGACTTGCCGGAACGCCAGGCCATGTACCGCGAGCTGATCACCCAACTCGATGTGGCGCGCAAGCTGGTGGAAATCGACGCGATCATCCTCGATATCGAGCGCACGCAATTGCGGGAGTTCGGGGTCAACTGGGGGTTCCAGAACAGCCGGTTCCGCGGCGGGGCCAATCTGGCACCGGGCACGTCGTCACAGTTGTCGATCGAACACCGCGATCGCTTCTATGCGGACATTCGCGCCCTGGAGGCCAAGGGCCTGGCGACCATGGTCTCCAATCCCTCGGTGCTCACGCTGGAAAACCAACCTGCGGTGATCGACTTCAACCGCACGCAGTACCTGACGCCCGGTAGAGAGAATGCAACCATCTTGCCCGTCACTGTGGGAACCAGTTTCCAGGTGGTGCCTCGTGTGATCACCAGCCGTGGCGGCCATCAGATCCATCTGGCGGTGGATATCGAAGACGGCAACTTCGACGAGTCCAACCCCATCCCAGGCAACCTTGATGTGCGCCGCGGCAAGGTTAGTACCCAGGCGGTGATGGCGGAGAAACGTTCGCTGGTGGTCGGTGGCTTCCATGTCACTGAAAACACCGACAAACACAACAAGGTGCCGCTGCTGGGTGATATTCCGCTGTTGGGCAAGGCGCTGTTCTCCTCGACCGAACGGCAGAACAACCGGCGAGAGCGCTTGTTCATCCTGACACCACGGGTCATCGGCGATCAGTCCGACCCGTCACGCTACTTGCCCCAGGCCGACCAGGTTGAATTGCAGAAGGCCCTTGCGCCATTGGCCCGTCGCAATGCCCCTCACCCGCCGGTGATCAAGCGCAGCGATATCATCAGTACCCTGGCGCATTTGGTCAGCGGTGAAGTGCCTAAGCCCTTCAAGGCCGCACCGATGCCGCTGGGCTTGAATACGCTGTGCAGCACCCGCGACTTGCTGGCTCTGAACACCGAGCGTAGCCAATGGTATGCCGGCCCCGAGTACAACGTGGCAGTCGTCGTGCTGCGCAACCAGTTCAATCGCAATGTGCGTATCGACGAAAAGGAATGCAGCAACGCCCAGACCTTGGCCGTCAGCGTGTGGCCGCGTGCCTGGCTCAAGCCGGGTGAAGAAGCCGAGGTCTTTATCGCCATGCGCCCTGTGGTGAAGGATGAACACCGTAGCGTGCCGCGCCCTTCTTTGATCACTCCAGCTCAAAAGGCTATGCCATGAAACACCGCCTACTCTGCGTCACCCTGATCGCCACCGCGTTGCTCGTTGCCGGCTGCACCCCCACCTGCAAGGGCGACTCGTGCTCTCGCCCGCAATCGACCAAGGACAAAATGGTGATCTGGTGGCCACCGCAGATGCGTGTCGAGCCTGGCCCCGCCGGGGAGCGAAAAGACTATCAAACGGTCTCCCTGGAACGATGAGCGCAAAAGAAATGCCCGACGCACAACGCCAGGTGTTTCTGGACAATCTGGTGAGCGGCGCTGCTGCTCACCTGCAACTCGCTCCCGGAATCAAAGTATGCGCGCTGCAAGCCGGCAAGCAGCCAGGGATGGCTTTGCTCATCGCGCGTGAAGCGCTGCAATCCGGGCAACTGCAACGGGTTCTGGAGCGACGCTTTGAGCATGCATCTCTGTACGATGGCTGCTTTGCCTACCTCGACGCCCAAAACGCTTTGGTGATTTGGCACGCGCTGCCTACGGCGCGTAACGCGCTGGACAAGATCCTCAGCCGGATGTTATCGCTGACTAACCTCAGCGCCCTGGACACGACCTCCAGCCGCTGATCAGCGCCGCTCAAGCTCCGGCAACTCCAGGGTTTCGCGTTTGGCTTCGTCATCCAGCTCACGCAAGGTCCGGTAGATCAACGCCACGGCCTGCAAGGTTTCGCGGGGAATGCTGGCACCCAGTTTTTTCTCGTAGAGCGTACGGGCCAACCAAACGCACTGGATCACCGGCACCTCGGCAGCCTTCGCCCGAACGATCAGTCGACGGGCGTCGGCGTCCGTACCTTTGCTGATCAGCAGCGGCAGCGGCGTCTTACCTGGGCGGTAATACAGGGCCACCGCAAAGTGCGTCGGGTTGACCACCAGCATATCGGCCTCCTCCAGCTTGGGCAGCTTGACCTTGGGTTCCTCCTGAGCCAGTTGCTGCGCCAACGCACGACGCTGGCCCTTCACATGAGGGTCGCCCTCCATGTCCTTGTACTCTTTGACGACCTCGACCTGGGTCATGCGCATACGCTTGGCGAAGAAATGCTTCTGTAAAGCCAGGTCGATCAGGGCCAGCACCAATAACAACCCGAGACAGGCATGCAGCAAGTGACGAAACAGGGCGATCAGCCCCAAGACGTAACTGGGCAAATCGCTGGTTGCCAGGTTGATCAGAGCACCCAGCGAAGGCCAGACCACCACGTACACCACCAGGCCAATCAGGAATGCCTTGGCGATGCTCATCAACAGATTCATCACCGACTGGGCAGAGAACATTTGTTTGAGCTGGCTGACCGGATTGACGCGATTGAAATCGAGCTTCAGGGCCTCCGGGGCGAACAACAACCCGAATTGCATCCAACTGCTGATCAGCTTCGTCATAACCGCTACCCCGACCATCAGTAGGGCAAACGAGACAAACATCACCAGCCCTTCAACCATCACTTCTTCCAACGCCCGTACAAACGGCTCGTTGAAGCGCGACATCGGCAACGCCATCAATTGCTGGAAGCGCTGAAGGCTGGTTTCGGCGGTCAACAAGGCGATCTCACTGATGGCCGTGAGTACCAGTAACTTAGGGACGTCCTGACTCTGGGCGACCTGGCCCTTCTTACGTTGGTCGCGCAGTTTCTTGGCGGACGCCGGGTGCTTTTTTTCCCCCGAGTCACTCATGAGCCCGTAGCCTTGAACATCAGCCCCAGCGAGTGTTTAAGCTCGCCGAGCTGGAGCATGCGCCCCACGATCAGGTCCTGCAGCAATGCAAAGTACAACAGCACAATACCAATACCTGCCAGACACTTGACCGGCGGCGCCAGCGTACTCACCTGCAGCTGCTGGCTGTAAACCCCCAGTAATGCGATGCCGAACTCCAGCAACAACAGCACCGCTATAAAGGGCGCGGCGTACAACATCATGTGCGTGAAGGTATCGCCCAGCAAGCCGACGAATACACTCATGCCATTCGGTGCGGGCAGCGGAAACCAAACGGTCGGTGGCCAGATCAAGTAGCTGTCCCAGATCACCTGGGTCAACGCGCCCAAGCCCAGGCTGACCATCAGCAGAAAAATCGCCAGCTGCTTGAATAGATGCCCGATCGGAGTGGCATCCGGCCCCAATGAAGGGTTGAGCTGGCCACCGGCCAACGCACCGCGCTGGTTGTCCAGTAACGCCCCCACGGCTTCGAACATCCAGAACGGCATCGCCAGCAACACGCCCAGCAACAGCCCGAGCGCCACCTCCTTGAGCACCAGCCCGCCGAGCATAAGCGCCGAGTAATCCTGCCCCTGCAGCGCCGCGTGAATACCCGGCGCAGGCATCAATGCCATGACCATCACAATGGTGTGCCGAGGCATCCCGCGTATGTGCTGGAAACAAAACGCCGCCACCAGGATGGCACAGGGGTAAATACGCGCCATGCCGATCAGCAGGCTGGGCAGGAATTCAAGGTAGAGCAGCACAGGCGGGGCCTCAGTTCAGGGCCGAGCGGCCGATCATGTCGAAGGTCAGGTTGATCAGTTGGATCAACTCCACACCAATCCAGCGTCCGGTCATGATCAGTGTGATACCCACCGCCACCAGCTTGATGCCAAAGGGCAACGTCTGGCCCTGGACCTGCATCAATGCTTGCACCAGAGACGTCAGCACACCGACCACCACCGCCACAATCAACGGCGGCGCCGACAACACCACCACCAGCAACATGCCTTGCTTGAACAGCACGATCGGGTCCATAAGCCACTCAGAGGTAGGAGAGGAACAGGCTGTCGAGCAGCCGCGACCAGCCGGACACCAGCACGAACAACAGCAGTTTGAGCGGCAGGGAAATGGTCATGGGTGAGACCATCTGCATACCCAGCGCCAGCAGCAGGTTGGAGACAATCAGGTCGATCACGATAAAGGGAATGTAGATCAGGAAGCCGATCTCGAAACCGGCCTGCAACTGCGACAGCACAAAGGCTGGGATCAACAGGATCAGGTCCTCGCGCTGCACCTCTTGCGCCATCTGCGCAGGCCACAGCCGCGCCGTATTTTCCAGCAGATGGGTCAGCACATCCGGGTCCACGTTACGCAGCATGAAGGCACGCAACGGCTTGATGGCTTCTCCACCCGTCTGCAGTACCGTTTGCACGTTGCTCATGTCCAAAGGCGATGCCTTGACGCTCTCAGCGATCTCGTACCCCACCGGCGCCATGATAAATAACGTCGCGGCCAACGCGATGCCATTGATTGCCATGCTGGGCGGCACCTGCTGCACGCCGATGGCATTTCGGGTAATCATCAGCACAATCACGATTTTCAAAAACGATGTGCAGATGACCAACAATAGGGGCAGCAGCGACAGCGCCCCAAGAAAAAGCGCGAGAACGAGGGGGTCTAGCCCCTGAAGTATCATCGGCCGAACATCACGCGGGACAGCTGCAACCCCAGGCGTCCGTCAACCTCCACCAACTGCCCCTGACCGATGGGGCGGTCGCCGTAATAGAGGCCCGCCATTCCCGGCGCGTAACCGGCAATACCTAGCACCGAGCCTGGCGCAAGATTACGCAGCTCACCCAACGTAAGGTTCAACGTGCCGCAGCGCACGTTCAACGCCATGCTCAATTCATCGAACGGTTCGTGGCCAAACACATCCACCACGGGCTCATCTTCCTCATATCCCGAGTAATGAGGGGCTGAAAATTCTTCGTCCACAGACGTGTCCTCGATAGAAGTAAGGGTCAGGCACAAAGCCCCGCTGGCATCGTCAATACAGCCATGCAGTCGCTGTTTGCCGACCTGTAGATACCCGTTGCCCTGGGCTTGAAAAAACGGCTGTTCAAGCATCAGCACATCGCCTGTGCGCAGGCCGCGCACCTGTGCAATCGGTAACTGCAAGCGCCCAAGGGTCACGGCAATTGCCAGCTGGAATCGCGCCGGCATCGGCTCGGCGGTGTCGCGCCAGGGCCCGGCCTCGCACAACTCCAGGAAGCTGTTAGGCGTCAGCCACACAAAGCTGTCCACCCGAGAGGCCCCCAGGGTGATGCAGAGTCGGCAACCAAACCCCTTGGGACGGTCGGTTTCCAGCAAGCGCACATGCCCCAACAGCGCACTCACCTGCGGGCTAAGGTGGTGTTGGAACACAGCCCAAAACCAAGAATCCGGATCGTTGCCGGAAGGGGCCAGTGTCACCGGGCACTCGCCCAGCAGGCTGAGCACCGGCCCTGCTTGCGCGAACGCCAGCACGCCACACGCGGTCTCGAAGCAAAAGACCTCGGGCCGTGTGGGCGCTCGCCCAGGCTCCAGTCGCAACTCACCGTTCTGGCCGGCAACCTGAAAGGCCAGACGCAGGCCGCGCCCCAGGCGACGGCGCGCGGCAACCGTGGTGGCCCTGATCGAAGGTAAAGTTAAGGTCGGCACTATCATGCGTACCCGACAGCCGACAGAAGCAGATTGACCGGCCGCCCCAGCTCTCCCGAAAACCGCTCTTCACACTGTTGTCGCACGCCGCTGAGCCAGCGCGCCGTGGCGTCATGTTCCGCTTCCAGTTCGATGGTCCAGGCGTTCTGCTCACGGCGCACGCTGGCGTTGATCCGCCCCAGCCGGGGTAAATACAACACCGCCTGCAGCGGCCAGTGGGAGCCGGCCTGTATACGAGGGGCCAACTGTTCGGCGAGGGCCTGCATCATGACGGCATCGGTGGATGTCTTGACGCCTGATAAGGACGCTCCTGACCCAAAGCCTTCATCGTTATCGGCAAACAGCTGAGCGAACAATCGCCCCGGCTCCCAGACCACTTCGCCGGTAGATCCGTGCTCGCGCTCCTCACGCGCCTCACTTGGACGCGGCCGCTCGGTGGGTTTATTTGAAACCTGGGTCATGTCGGCTCCTGAGCCAGAAGGAGCGATAACTCCTGAAGTTTTTCCACTTGCCGCAGACACTCGGTGACGTGCTTCTGAGCGCTTCCAACGCGGCGTTCCTTTTCGCCTTGCTGATCTTGTAGTTGCACCAACTGGCCTTGTTCGCGCCGGGTACTGGCAGATAACGAGCGTTCCCGCGCGCCCCAGGCTTTCAACTCCTTCAGGCTCAGCACCTGCCCCTGATGCTGACTGAGCAATTCAGCACTTTTGCGCGCCTCTTCCTGTCGAGTCTGTTCAAGGGCGTCCTTGGCCCGTTGGATATGGGCGAGCAGCGCCTGCTGGGCGCGCTTGGCCTCGCGTAGCGCGCGCTCGGCACGGTCGGCTCGATGCCGGCGCAGACGTCGCAGCGTCTCCACCTCACCCTGCAATACATCAGAATGGGACATGGGCGGTGAGCTCCTTGAGTCGCTCCAGCGTGTGCGCCATCGGCGTAGGCTCGCGCAGATCCTGGCGCAGGAAACCATCGACCGCCTGACGGCTGTCCACCGCGAGGTCAGTGAGCGGGTCGCTGCCGGGTTGGTACTCCCCCAACTTGAGCATCAGCTCGATCTGTTGGTAGGCCGACAGCAATCGTCTCAACCCGGTGCCGGCCTGGATATCTTCAGGGGCCGCGACGTTGCTCAAAATCCGTGAAAGGCTCGCCAGCACATCCACCGCCGGGTAGTGCCCGCGCTCGGCCAATTTGCGTGACAGCACGATGTGGCCGTCGAGCAGCGAGCGAACTTCATCGGCCACCGGATCGTTCATGGAATCCTGCTCGATCAGTACCGTATAGATCGCCGTGATCACGCCGTCGCGGGTCAGCCCGGCACGTTCCACCAGGCGAGGCAGCAGGCTATAAACCGACGGTGGCAAGCCTCCGCGTCCCAAGGGTTCGCCGGCAGCCAGGCCGATTTCGCGCTGGGCTCTGGCGAATCGAGTCAAGGAGTCAATCAGCAGCAATACCCGCTGCCCTTTGCGACGAAAACTTTCCGCCAACGCCGTGGCGGTAAACGCGGCGCGGGCGCGCTCCATGCTGGAACGGTCGGAGGTGGCGCACACCAGTACCGCTTTGGCGCGCAGTTGTTCGTCCAGTTCATGATCGAGAAACTCACGCAATTCCCGACCCCGTTCGCCGATCAGGCCGAACACGATGACATCGCATTCGACGTTACGCGCGATCTCGGCCAGCAAGGTGGTCTTGCCGCAACCGGCCCCAGCGAACAGGCCTACGCGCTGCCCCTCGCCCAACGTCATCAGGCCATCGATCGAACGCACGCCGGTGGCCAGCGCCCGGTTGATCCTGGGTCGCTCGGTAGGCAACGGCGCCTCACATAACACCGCGCTGGTGTCCGGCAAGTCAGCCTCGACAAAGGCGCTGGGGCCCTCCCCCGTGATCGGCCGCCCAAAGCCATCCAACACCTGGCCCAGCAGCGCTTCGCTGACCTGCACCCGATGGGAGACACCCAGGCGCTCCACGCCGGCCCCCACCCGCACGCCTTCGAGATTACCCAGGGCACTGAGTACCGCGTCCTGCTGATCGAAGCCGATGATCTCGGCGAGCATGTAGTCGCCGGGGCATTTTTCCACCTGGCACAAATCGCCGATACGCGCCTGCGGCAAGCGGCACTGCAGCAGCATGCCGTTAACGCGCTGGATGCGACCGCGCATCGTCACCGGCGCAAAGCTGGCCAGTGACTGGGCCTGACGCTGTTGCCAAACCTCAAGCCGCGCTTGCACATCCAAACTCACCAACGCACCTCATAACGCTGGGCGCCATCGAAGACCACCTTGCTGTTGTCGATCAGCACCAGCCGCAGCCCTTCCACTTCGTCTCCGACAAACAGTCGGCCGCCCTCTTCCAGGACCACATGGCCATTGGGCCCGCCGACGATTTGCACAATCTTGAAAGGCAGTGCCCCATCGCGCGCGCGCACACGGCTGATCACCGGCACGGCACTGTCGAACTGCTCGCCAAAACGGGCAAGCATGCGCGCCACCAGTTCCACCTCTTCCTGGGAAACATCACCGCTGAGGGCAACCTGACCATTGATCACTTGCAGACTGACGCGCTGGTTCAACTCACGCTCGCCGAGCATCTTCAACAGTTGCTGGCGCACTTCAAACGGCGTGGCCAATTCGTGCTTTTGGACTACCGGCGGCATCAAGGAAGCCTGAGCCTCGGGCTCCCCGGTTGAAATCATGCCCATCACTACAATGATGGCCGTGACCACCAACACCACGCTGATCAGGCGCTTTTGCTGTGCTTGCGGGATGGACGACAGCGTGAACCCCCGTGCCGGTTCAGGGGCCGGGGGCGGCGACACCGATGCCGGCGCGCTAGGCCGGGGCCAGGGCTGATCGGCCAAGGTGACACACAACTGCACCTTGCCCACCCAAAACGGTACGTTCAGCTCCAGGTTCGCGATCTGCGCCAGCATGCGCCCTTCGGCGTCTCGCAGCAGCCCCGCCTCTGCCTGCACCGACCAATTAGCGTCAGTAAAACGAAGACGCGCATGCTGCTCTTCGATCCCCGGACCGTTAAGCACCAGGTCAGCATCCGCATGAGCGCCGATGCTCCACTGCTCACCAAACAATGGCAACGCAGCGCCCTGACTCAGGCCATCAAGTACCCGCAGCTCAAACATCATAGAGCCCTCCACACAGGCCATGGCGAGATCCTCATGCCACCGCACCACGCATCAGCTCGTCCTGGCCCAGATCGATGCGTCCCAGTACCTTGACCTTGGAGGTACTCGCCAACTCGGCAAACGACAACACGGCAACGTGGTTGAACTCCTCCACCAGCAGGGTACGCAGCGGGCTGCGCAGGTCTTGCGCTACCAGCAGCACGCTTTTGCTTTTGGGTCTCACGGTAAAGGCCTGATTGAGCAGGTTGATCAATGCCGCGCTGTGTTCGTCGTCCAGCGCGAAGAACACACCGGTCTGGGTCTGGCGCAGGGCTTCACGCAAAATGTTTTCGCTCTGGGGCGAGAGCAGCCAGGCATGCAGCCCATCGGCTTCGCTGTACTGGTGGAAGATCTGCGCCTTGAGGGCAATACGCGCGTAGTCGGCCAGGGCTTCCGGCTCTCGCTCATGCTGACCGTATTCGATCAGCGACTCGACGATCAGCCGCACCGCCCGCAACGGCACTCCCTCACTGGCCAGGCGCTGCAGCACCGCCGAAAAGCGCGACAGCGGCATGATGCGTTGCAGTTCCTGCACCAATTCCGGCTGGTTGTGCTCCAGCCAACTGAGGATTGATTTGCTCTCCTGGATCCCAAGGAACTGCGGCCCACTGAGCATCATGGCTTGCTTCATGCGCTCGATGATCAAGGCCGTCGCGGTGAAACGCTCCAATTGCGGGTCGTCGAGCAGCGGGTCATTCGGTGGCAGCCAGATCCAGTTCTGCTCGTCACGCTCAACCGACCCGGGTATGCCATGCTCAGGCTCCACCGTCAGCGCTTTGCGATCGACCGCCAGAAGGCTGACGAGCGACGCTTTGACCATCGGCACTTCATGCACACAGAAACGCATTTCATCGTCGGGCAATGAATCATCCAGCTCGACTTCGAAGGGCGGCAGCGTCAGGCCGATATTGGCCACCAGTGCATTTCGCGACTGTCGGATCCCGTGAATAAGATCGGTCACTTCCGGCGTTCCGCGCAGGGACGGGGGGAACTGCAACAGGTACGGTCGCGATGGATCGAAGCCGCGCAAGTCCTCTCGGCCGTTCTCTTCAGGACGCACGACTTCGGTGGTTTCAGCGGCAGGTTCTGCCTGTTTCTGACGCTGGCGCATCAGGTAATAGCCCAAGGTTCCCGTGATCAGCGAGATCAGGATAAACACCCCTGTCGGCATCCCAGGCACTACGGCGAACGCCAGCATCCCCACCGATGCAATCACCCAGCTTTTGGGCTCGCTGGTCATTTGGCGGGCGATTTCGGCCCCCATATTACTGATGCCTCTGCGCCCCTCCGGCGCCACGCGGGTGATGATCATGCCGGCCGTCAGGGAGATCAATAGCGCAGGAATCTGCGCGATCAACCCGTCGCCGATGGTCAGCACCGAGTACAACGCCATCGAGTCCGATGCACTCAACCCATGCTGGAACATGCCCGTGGAGAAACCGCCCAACAGGTTGACCACCACAATGATCAAGCCTGCGATAGCGTCGCCCTTGACGAACTTCATTGCCCCGTCCATGGCGCCGAACAACTGGCTCTCACGGGACAACTGCTCACGCTTGTCGCGAGCCTGCGCACCGTCGATCAGGCCGGCACGCAAGTCACTATCGATGGACATCTGTTTGCCTGGCATCGCATCCAGACTAAAGCGCGCCGCAACCTCGGCCACCCGTTCCGAGCCCTTGGTAATCACCAGGAAGTT
Organism: Pseudomonas rhodesiae; assembly: GCF_007858255.1. GTDB lineage: Bacteria > Pseudomonadota > Gammaproteobacteria > Pseudomonadales > Pseudomonadaceae > Aquipseudomonas > Aquipseudomonas rhodesiae. The sequence goes on from NZ_VFEU01000028.1 coordinate 52,162, forward strand.
GACCAGCGTAAGGATCAGAAAGATCACCATGCCCACCGCCAGGTTGCCTCCCACCACGAAGTTGCCGAAGGCCTCGACAATGTCGCCCGCATCCTGCTCCAGCAGGATCAGACGCGTGGTCGCGATCGACAGCGCGAGTCGGAACATGGTGGTCAGCAACAGAATTGACGGGAACGAGGAAAACGCCAGCGGCCCCGGCAAGTACAACGCCAGGACAATCAACAGGCACGAGATACAGATGTTCAGCGCAATCAGGATATCCACCAGCCAGGTGGGCAACGGCACGATAAAAATGAATACGATGGCCATGACCACCACCGCGCCGAGAACTTCGGCGCGTTGGGCCACTTTAAGCAAAACACGGTTGATGGCCGACAATGCGGTCACGTCGCGGCCCTCGGCTCGCCAGCGAAGCGTGTGGGCCCACGTACACCGCGGTCCAACTCATCGATCACTAACATGAGGGCATGCAGGGTCTCATGGCGGGTCTGATTGTCCGGCCACAATGCCAGGGGCATCTGCTGCAATAGTGGATAAAGCGCGTTGAGGGCGACCAGTTGCTCAAGGGTCGGCCCACCGCCCAGATCATTGCCCAAGCGCAAGAACTCACTGGTCCCGATGCCGCTGCCGGCGTAACCCAATAGGCGCTGCAGTAATTCCACGGCGTCATGCGCGATACCCAGGCGCTCAATCAATGCACGGCAGCCAGCCAATACACCGCTCAACTGTCCGCAGCTTTGCAGGCCCAACAGTAAGGTGCGCAATACGGTCGTGGGGCTTGACGACACCAGCGCGGCAATATCGTCCGCCAAGGCTTTACGCATGATCTTGAGCCCGTCGTGAAACCGCTCGCCACCATAAACGCCCAGCAAGGCCTGCATCATTGTCGCCAGCGATTGCCGCGCTACTACGCTGGCGTAGTAGAGCGTACGCAGGGCCTGGCGCTCCTGCGGATCGATACCCGCCTCCTGCAGCGCCGAGGCGATGTTCAGCCCGGCCTGGATCTCCCCCTTGAAACGGATTTCCAGCCTCGCAATCGCATCGCGCGCCAAGTCAGCCTCGACCGGACGCGCCTCGCTGTCCGCATGGGCCGCCACATACTTGAGCACCACAAAAGCCCGGGCCGGGTCTCGCCCCGTCAGCTCCAGCAACTGTGCAACAGTGGCCTTCTTCAGCAATTGCATCCTGATTCGGCGCGCGATCGATGCCATGGTCGCCTGGGCCGGATGACCCAACTGATCGTACAGTTGCACCATATGTTCGAGGGGAGGGATGCGAAGCCCCAACTTGCGCTCGGCCAACGGTCGGAAATTGGCGTCCACTTCCTGACTGAACAAGAACGAAAGATCGTCGACCGCCTTCTCGGGCGTCGCCACAGTAGCGGGACTTAGAACCGGTTGATCCAAGCGTTGGGGCGCTTGCACATCATTTTTGGATTCGACTTTCATGGACTGACCAGCACAGGAAGAGTGTTTCCCTGTGTGGCAAGACCTGCCTGAACGGTTCCATCAAAAACGAGCTCAGGACAAATTTGAAAGGACTTGCACAAGCCTGTAGACCGCCGTGCGGCAGGTTGCACAAATCTCAAACCTTTCAAGATATTTAATTATATAAATCATGGTGTTACGCGTTTTTTCCGTTTGGCACAGGCAGTGCTAAAGGGGTCCTGTCGACATGTTTCGACTGCGTCTACCCAAAGGAAAAAAACATGAATATCCCTATTGAAGCTTTAGCTCACCTCGTTGGCAGCTCGCCTCAATTCATGCATCACCTGACAGACGACGAGCAAAAAAAACTCCGACGCTTTATCCACAAGCGGGTGCTCAACCCGGAGGATGCGGACGATCTTCTGCAATTGACCTACTTGGAAGCCTGGCGTAACCGTGAACGCTACAGCGGCATCGCAACACTCAGCACCTGGATGTGCGGCATCGCCCAGAACCTGATTCGCAATCACTTCAGGCGAATGTATGCCAAGCCGGTCCACTGTGAATTCGACGAATCGCTGTGGCACGGCCAGGATGAAAACAACAACCTGGACTGGGAATTCGAGGTCAACCGCCGGTTGGAAAAAACCTTGAATGCCATCGACCATCTGCCGACGGAAATGCGTAAAACGCTCTACGCCTCACTGGAAACCGACGGTAGCTACCAAGACACCGCCGACGTATTGGACATACCTATCGGCACCGTCCGCTCCCGCCTGTCTCGGGCTCGCGAACAACTCAAGCGCGTCACCCACAGCCCGCGTCAGCCGTAACCGGAGCCATCGTTGGGCGGCAGGGATATCGCCCAACCGAATATCCGCTTCAGAAACCTACCTCACAGTGCCCGGTGGAAACGCTTGCCGGGCAACCGATGCCGCTTTCCACCTCACCGCTCGTCGCCGTTTAGCCCTGTTTCGGTTAAACAGTTGAAAGCGTAGATAAAAATTCAAAATAAACGCTTGACGCATTGTCGTTCTGCGCGAATAATGCGCGCCACTTGGCTACATAGCTCAGTTGGTTAGAGCATAGCATTCATAATGCTGGGGTCCGGGGTTCAAGTCCCTGTGTAGCCACCAAGTACTAAAAACGGCTTACCGAAAGGTAGGCCGTTTTTTTATGCCTGCCGAAAAGCCCCGCCGGCCGCTGGCCCGCTCCGTGCCGCAGATGACGATAAGCAACACGGTCTGCATGCGCACAAAAAAACTCCCCAACTGTATTTTGACGCTCCCTTGACCCACTGTTAGTGTCCAGCCTCCCCCCACACGGAGTGCCCTGCGGTGAAACTGGACATTTATCAAGTCGACGCCTTCAGCGAACAGCCCTTCGGCGGCAACCCGGCCGCAGTCTGCCCGCTCACCGAGTGGTTGCCTGATGAGCAGTTGCAAGCGATCGCCGCCGAGAACAATCTCTCGGAAACCGCCTACTTCGTGCGCCGTGGCGATGGCTATGAGTTGCGCTGGTTTACCCCCGAAGTCGAAGTGGACCTGTGTGGTCACGCCACGCTCGCCGCGGCTTGGGTGTTGATTCATCGACTGGCGGACACCTCTGACGTGCTGCGTTTTGCCACCCGCAGCGGCGAGCTTCGGGTGACACGCAACGGTGACGAACTGGCGATGGATTTCCCGGCCAAAGTGCCGCACCCGTGCGAGCCACCCGCCGGTATGCTGGCCGCGCTGGGCATTGAGCATGCCGACGTATTCAGCACCGATGACTTCATTGTGCTGGTGCAGGATGAGGCTCAAGTGGCCGCGCTGACTCCGGACTTTGCACGCCTCAAGGGCCTGCCCAAACGCGGGATCGCCGTGACCGCGCGCAGCACGCGGTTTGACTTCATCTCCCGCTGGTTCGGGCCGAATGTGGGGGTCAACGAAGATCCGGTCACCGGTTCGGCACACACTTCGCTGGCCCCGTTCTGGGCCGAGCGCTTGGGCAAATCCCACCTGACGGCCGAGCAAGGCGGCCTGCGCAAAGGCCAGTTGCACTGCCAGTGCAAAGACGACCGCGTGATTATCTCCGGCAAGGCCGCGCTGTACATGCAAGGCACGATTTACCTGTAAAAAAGCCGTACCTAAAGGACAACGGATCTTGCTCACCATGAACGGAGTTCAGCGCGTGTTTTGGATTTCTCGCCGTCAACTGACGGTCATCGCCGCAACCCTGGCCCTGACGGCCTGCCATACCTCGGTCAACGAACAACCACCGGCGCCGGAGCTGGGCTCGGGTTATCGCACCGACCTGACTACCCGTTACGCTGAACGCCATATGGCTGCCGCCGCCAACCCGCTGGCCGCGCAAGCCGGACGCGAGATGTTGCGCCAAGGCGGCTCGGCGATTGACGCCGCGATTGCGATGCAGGCGGTGTTGACCTTGGTGGAGCCGCAGTCCTCGGGCATCGGTGGCGGCGCATTCATCATGCTGTGGGATGGCGAAACGGTGCACGCGTACGACGGCCGCGAGACCGCACCGGCCGGGGCGACGGGTCAACTGTTCCTCAACGCCGACGGCAAACCGATGGCGTTTCCCGAAGCGCAGATCGGCGGACGCTCGGTCGGTACGCCGGGGGTTTTACGCGCACTGGAAATGGCGCACAAAAAGACCGGCCACTTGCAGTGGGCCAAACTGTTCGAGCCGGCGATCCGTCTGGCGGAACAAGGCTTCGCGATCTCACCCCGCTTGCACAGCCTGATTGCCGCCGACCCGTATATCGCCCAATCGCCGGACATGGCGGCGTACTTTCTGAACGCCGACGGCAGCCCCAAAGCCACCGGTACCCTGCTGCAAAACCCGGCGCTGGCCCAGGTGTTAAAGCGCATCGCCAAGGAAGGGCCGGACGCGCTCTACACCGGCCCGATCGCCGATGAAATCGTGCGCAAGGTCCAGGGCCATCGCAACGCAGGCAGCCTGTCTCAGGCCGACCTGCAACGCTACGTCGCCAAAGAACGCGCACCGCTGTGCAGCGATTACAAACAATGGCGGGTGTGCGGCATGCCGCCGCCGTCCTCCGGCGGGATTGCCGTGGCGCAGATCCTGGGTACCTTGCAGGCATTGGAAGCCCGTGACCCACGCTGGGCCATCGCATCGATGACGCCGCTCAAGAGCCCGTCGCCCGCCGGGCTGGAACCGACGCCCGAGGCCGTGCATCTGCTCGCCGAAGCCGGGCGCCTGGCGTTTGCCGATCGCGCCCTGTATGTGGCCGATACCGACTTCACACCGGTTCCTGTCGCCGGCCTGATCGCCCCGGACTACCTGGCCCAGCGCGCCACGTTGATCGGCGAGCGCAGCATGGGTGTAGCCAAGCCCGGTCAACCGGCCGGCCTGAAGGTGGCGTATGCGCCGGATCGTTCGCCCCTGCGCATCTCCACCTCGCAAGTGGTGGCCGTGGATGACCTGGGTGGTGCGGTGTCGATGACCACCACCGTGGAAGCCGCGTTCGGCTCCCACCTGATGGTCCAGGGCTTTTTGCTCAACAATCAGATGACTGACTTCTCATTTATCCCCGAAGAGAATGGCCAGCCTGTGGCCAACCGCGTGCAACCCGGCAAACGGCCGCGCTCGTCCATGGCGCCGACCTTGGTGTTCGACCGCCAGAGCGGGGAGCTGCTGGCCACCGTGGGCTCTCCCGGCGGCTCGCAAATCATCGAATACGTGAGCAAGTCGCTGGTGGCCATGCTCGACTGGAAACTCGATCCTCAGGCCGCAATCAACCTGCCCAATTTCGGCAGTCGCAATAGCGCGACCGAACTGGAGGCCGGCCTGTTCAGCCCGACGCTCAAGCAAGCGCTGAAAGACAAGGGCCACACGCTGAGCGAGATCGAGATGACCAGCGGCGTACAGGCCATCGTTCGCATGCGGGACACGCAAGGCAAGGTCTCGCTGAACGGCGGCGCCGATCCTCGGCGCGAAGGCCAAGCGCTGGGCGACTGACTGGAAGGGGCAAGCCCACTCACTGCAACAGGCTCACTCAGCGGCTGATCTTTAGCCCCTTGCGCGCCGCATGCCGCTCCATCGCCAGTTCGATCAGGCGGGTGATCAGCTCGCTGTAGCTCATCCCCGCGGCCTGCCACAACTTGGGGTACATGCTGATGCGGGTGAAGCCGGGCAGTGAGTTGATTTCGTTGATCACCACATCGCCCTTGTGGGTGAGAAACACATCGACCCGCGCCAGCCCCGAGCAGCCCAGCACTTCAAACGCCTGCACTGCCAAGTGGCGAATGCGTTCGCTGGCGTCATGGCTGATCGCGGCCGGCACCACCACCTGAGCGGCCTGGTCGTCGATGTATTTGCTGTCGTAGGAATAGAACCCATTGCTCACCACGATCTCGCCGCAACCGCTGGCGATAGGGTTGTCGTTGCCCAATACCGCGCATTCGATTTCACGGCCTTGAACGGCGGACTCCACCAACACCTTCTCATCGAAACCCAGCGCCAGTTCGACGGCGGCACGGTACTCGGCTTCACTGCTGACTTTGCTTACGCCCACCGAGGAGCCCTGATTGGCCGGTTTGACGAACAGTGGCAAGCCCAGTGTCTTCACCGCCGTTTCATACGAGGTGCGCGCCGCATTGCCACGGGTGAGCGTTATAAACGGTGTGACGGCAATACCGGCGTCACGCAGCAGACGCTTGCTGATGTCCTTGTCCATGCAGATCGCCGAACCCAGCACATCCGAGCCGACAAACGGCAGATCGGCCATACGCAGCAAACCTTGCAGGCAACCATCCTCACCCAGGGTGCCGTGGACGATGGGGAAGATCACGTCAATATGTTCCAGCACGCCCTGGCCGGAGGTTTCCACCACTTGGCGATTGGCTTTACCGGGCACCACTGCCAGTTCGCGATTGGATTGGTTGAGGGCGATCAAGGCCGGGTTTTCCTGATTGAGCAGGAAGTTCGAGGTGTCGTTGAGGTGCCAGTGACCGGCCTTGTCGATGCCGATCAGGATCGGTTCGAAGCGCGTACGGTCGAGGGCATCCACGATGTTGCGGGCCGATTGCAACGACACTTCATGCTCAGCCGAACGGCCGCCGAAAATAATACCTACCCGCACCTTACCCATGACCCGACCTCAGTGTTAAACGTAAGGCTTCTTACCATGGGCGCTCAGCGATTGCCAAACGCGCGGTAGGCGCTCTCTGCACAATCGTACAAGACCCCGGCAGACAGCACGCCCACACTGGGTTAACGTGTTTGCACCTCTTTTTTGTGACAAGTCACCATGGGTAACCCGACCTCCACGCTCGACTGGCTCCACCGTGCGCCGCACGCCAGCGGCCTGGACCGTATCGAGGCGTACTTCGCCGGCTTCGCCTTCGACCCGCATCGCCATGACACCTACGCCATCGGGCGTACGTTGCTGGGCGTGCAGAGTTTTCATTACCGCGGCGGCATGACCCATGGCCTTCCGGGTACGACCATGGTGATTCATCCCGATGAGGTCCACGACGGCCGCGCCGGCAGCGAGGAAGGCTTCAAGTACCGCATGATTTATGTCGAGCCGGCGCTGATCCAGCAGATTCTCGGCGGCAAGCCATTGCCGTTTGTGCCTGGTGGTGTGTCCACCGACCCGCGGCTGTTCCGCGCCAGCGACGTGCTGCTGCAAAACCTGGAATGCCCGGTCGACCCGTTGCAGGAACAGGACGCACTGTTCGACCTGGCCCAGGCCCTGAGCGCTGCGGCGGGGGCAATCGTCAGCCGCAAAACCTTCGACTACGTGGCTGCCGAGCGGGCGCGGGAATTTATCCACAGCGCCCTGGGACGCAGCATCACATTGGATGAAATGGCCGAGCACGCCGGACGCGACCGCTGGGCGTTGTCGCGGGATTTTCGCCTGCTGTTCGGCACCAGCCCCTACCGCTACCTGACCATGCGCCGGTTGGACTTGGTGCGCAGCTTGCTGGCCCAAGGCCAACCCCTGGTGGACGCTGCGCTGACCGCCGGCTTCACCGACCAGAGCCATATGACCCGGCAATTTCGCAGCACCTACGGCATGCCGCCGTCGCGCTGGGTAAAGATGCTGGGACGTTGAACGCGCTGGTCAGGTTTACAACAGGCGCCCATCGATCGGCTGGCCGATGGTCAGGAAATGCCCGCCCGCCACATGGTGCAGAGTGCGCAGCTCGTCATGCCCATCGAAGTGCCAGTGGCCGTCACTGAACACGCGCTCATCGGCATAGGCGGCCACCACTTCACCGAGGAACAGGTCATAGGTCTGCTGGTTGTGCGGCTCGGGAAGCAGGCGGCACTCCAGCCATGCCACGCAACCTTCCAGCAACGGAGCGTCGGTGTGCTCACCTGTGAAGGTGCGCAGGTCATAGGCGGCGAACTTGTCGAGGTCACGGCCGCTGGTCGTGCCGACGGTTTGCACCAGGTCGGCCTGGGCCGCACACGGCACCTGCACTGCGAAGGTGCCGGCGCCTTCCAGCAGTTGGCGGGTCCAGGTGGCTTTGTCCAACACCACCGCGACTTTCGGCGGTTCGAAATCCACCGGCATGGCCCAGGCGGCCGCCATGATGGTGCGCTGGCCATCATGGGCGGCGCTCACCAGCACGGTTGGGCCGTGATTGAGCAAGCGGTAGGCCTTGGGCAGCGGGACAGGACGGCAGTGTGCAGGGCTCATGCAGGTCGGCTCTTTAAGCGTAAAAAACCTACGATACCTCAAGCACAAGCCCCAAGGGTCAGCTCGACAGTTGATTGGCGAATTGTCCTACCGCGCTGACCACTTTCTGCGCGCCGTCCTGGATTTCCACAATCACTGTGCCCGCCTCCGCCGCCAGGGCCAGGCCTTGCTCGGCTTGCAGTCGACCATCGGTCATCAAGCTGACCGCATCGCGCGCCATGTCTTGGTTCTGGCGCACCACGCCGACGATTTCCTCGGTGGCTTTACTGGTGCGTGAAGCTAACTGGCGCACCTCATCGGCCACCACCGCGAAGCCCCGGCCCTGCTCTCCGGCGCGCGCCGCTTCAATCGCCGCGTTGAGTGCCAACAAGTTGGTCTGCTCGGCGATACCGCTGATGGTCTTGACGATACTGCCGATCACTTGGGACTGAGCGTTCAGCGCCTCGATGCCCTCTCCGGCCTGTTGCATATGCTGGGCCAGGTCGCGCATCACGCCCACCGCCTGAGTCACCACTGCGGTGCCGCGCTGTGCGCTGTTGTCGGTTTGCACGGAGGTCCTGTAGGCAATATTGGCGGCGTCGGATACCGCCTGTTCGCGGGTGACCTGATCGGTGATCACCGTGGCGAACTTAACCACTTTGTACAGCCGATCGTTAGCGTCGAGCACCGGGTTGTAGGTGGCTTCCAGCCACACCGCGCGGCCATGGCTATCCACTCGCTTGAAGCGCGCCGCGACGAACTCACCGGCGTTCAGACGCTGCCAGAACTGCGCGTAGGCTTCGCTGTTGTATTCCTGTGGCTCGCAAAACATCCGGTGATGCTTGCCCTGGATCTGCGCCAGGGTGTAACCCATACCATTGAGGAAGCGGTCATTGGCCGTGAGCACATGCCCGCCCAAATCGAATTCGATCACGGCCGTGGAACGCACCAGAGCGCCGATCAGGTTTTCATGCTCGCGCGAGGCTTCGATGGTGCGGGTAAGGTCGCTGGAGAAGATCGAAAAGCGCTTGATCCGCCCGCTTGCATCGCGCACAGGCTGCACAATCGAGCGCAGCCACGCTTCCTTGCCATTGCCGCGCATCAGGCGCACGGTGCCGGCGAAATGCTCACCGCGTGTCAGCGCATTCTTGAAGCGCAGTTGGAACGAGTCCTGACGTACGTGAGCCGGTACCAACTCTTCAATCGGGCGTCCGAGAATCGCGCTCGCCTGGTAAACCAGCTCCTGCAGGAAATTGCTATTGGCCCATTCCACCCGGCCCTCGGCATCCAGAGTCAAACACAGCATTTCGCTTTCCAGGCTCTCCTTGACCTGATTCAAGCTGGACAACTCTTCGCGAAGAGCTGCTAGCTCTTGCTTCAAACGGGTGTTGAACATGGTTCACCGATGGCGATTAGGGAAATAGATCTGAGCTGCATCGGCGCTGCCGGGGTTTTCTGAAGCCCGAACGAAGCACGTAGAACCCTAAGGAAACTCTGAAAAAGACTTTCTGATTTGGCAAAATACCGCGACCCCACCCACCGAGTTTCCCGATGAAGCAGATGACCTTCGCCGACGCCGAGTACGCTGGCAAGCGCAAGCAAACCCGCAA